>NZ_JBIBIB010000010.1:0-1196 GCF_042957345.1 Achromobacter sp. NPDC008082 | reverse complement strand
GACACGCGTATCCAGCAGGAGCTGTGCTCGTTGTGCTGGCCCAGGCGGTCCCACGGGAATTGCACTTTGACGCGGCCATAGGCATCGCAATAGATTTCTTCGTTGGGCGGCCCGACCACGCTGGCGATTTGGGGGCCGTCGATCAGCGGCTTATCGCTGGGCTCGGGCTTCCAGTCGACCTTGTCCGGCACGATATCGGCCGTGTAGTGGTAGCGCGTGCCGTGTTCCGCGCCCGCGCCGTCTTCTTCCTGGCTGGTGTGCTGCACGCCGTGGTGGCGCATGCGCACGGGCCGCCAGCCGTGGTTCCAGTCGTCGCGCGGGTGCCCCGTCAAATCAAACGCCACGCCGGGTATCAAGCGCGCGTCGTCGCCTTCCACTTGCGCCATGCGCGCATCGCGGCGCAGGCCCAGCAAACGGCTTTGCGTGAAAGGCTTGCCGGCTTCGTCGCGTTTGTAGCGGCCGGGGTAGTCGTAGCGTTCGTAGCGGCGGCTTTGGTGTTGCAAGTCGGACGCGATGTGCGTGTGCTCTTGCTCGTACTGCGGGTGGGTGTAGGTGTAGTCGCGCTGGGTCTGGCGAGCCGTGCGCAGTTGCTCGGTATAGGTAAAGCGATGCAGCGCGGGCTGGGCCGGGTCACCGCCTGCAAGCGGCACGTACACCACGGGGCCGCCCGCGATTTCGCCGTGGATGTAGATGCGGTCGCCGTGAATCAGCCGATGGCTTTTCTCGCTATGTTCGTAGCGATGGAAATAGCCTTCCTCGGCGGCCAGCCGATTCAAGAACGCCAGATCGGTTTCACCGGCCTGCACGCAGTATTCGCGCGGCAAGTGCTCATTCGTCGTGATCTGTTCGTAGTCGGTGATGCCGTGGCGTTTCAATACATCCGCCAGAATCTCAGGCACGGACAGTTGCTGAAAGACCCGCCAGTCCGAACACAGCGCGGCGCGTGCAAGGGATGGTTCGACGACCGCGCGATAACGCGTGCGCCGAAAGCCCGTATCGCCTTGCTGAAACGCGGTGACGATGCCGTGCACATGGCGCACCGCCTGATCGCCGCGCCAGATCGTGAACAGCGCGGGCTCATCCAGCATGGCGCCGAAGTCTATGGCGGGGTGGAAGCTGGATAGGTCCAATTCCAGCCGATAGGTCTCGGACAGCGCCTCGTCCAGCGTGAATTCGATGACGTCGAAGTCCAGCCC
>NZ_JBIBIB010000009.1:1618-3094 GCF_042957345.1 Achromobacter sp. NPDC008082 | reverse complement strand
GGTATGTAATTGGTGTTGGCTGGCTGCTGACGGTGCAGCCAGATTTTGTATTGAACGACACTTGGAACGCTATATCACCAGGTCAATAACCATCAGTGTTATAGGATCAAGCCTCACGAGCAATTAGTATCGGTTAGCTTAACGCATTACTGCGCTTCCACACCCGACCTATCAACGTCCTGGTCTCGAACGACTCTTTAGGGGGATCAAGTCCCCGGGATACCTAATCTTCAGACGAGTTTCCCGCTTAGATGCCTTCAGCGGTTATCTCTTCCGTACTTAGCTACCCGGCAATGCCATTGGCATGACAACCGGTACACCAGAGGTACGTCCACTCCGGTCCTCTCGTACTAGGAGCAGGCTCCGTCAAGTATCCAACGCCCACGGCAGATAGGGACCAAACTGTCTCACGACGTTTTAAACCCAGCTCACGTACCTCTTTAAATGGCGAACAGCCATACCCTTGGGACCGGCTACAGCCCCAGGATGAGATGAGCCGACATCGAGGTGCCAAACACCGCCGTCGATATGAACTCTTGGGCGGTATCAGCCTGTTATCCCCAGAGTACCTTTTATCCGTTGAGCGATGGCCCTTCCATTCAGAACCACCGGATCACTATGTCCTGCTTTCGCACCTGTTCGACTTGTCAGTCTCACAGTCAAGCACGCTTATGCCATTGCACTATCAGCACGATTTCCGACCGTACCTAGCGTACCTTCGAACTCCTCCGTTACACTTTGGGAGGAGACCGCCCCAGTCAAACTGCCCACCATGCACTGTCCCCGATCCGGATAACGGACCAAGGTTAGAACCGCAAACAAACCAGGGTGGTATTTCAAGGATGGCTCCACGTAATCTAGCGACTACGCTTCAAAGCCTCCCACCTATCCTACACAGGCCGGTTCACAGATCAATGCAAAGCTACAGTAAAGGTTCATGGGGTCTTTCCGTCTAGCCGCGGGTAGATTGCATCATCACAAACACTTCAACTTCGCTGAGTCTCAGGAGGAGACAGTGTGGCCATCGTTACGCCATTCGTGCAGGTCGGAACTTACCCGACAAGGAATTTCGCTACCTTAGGACCGTTATAGTTACGGCCGCCGTTTACCGGGGCTTCGATCAAGAGCTTGCACCCCATCACTTAACCTTCCGGCACCGGGCAGGCGTCACACCCTATACGTCGACTTTCGTCTTTGCAGAGTGCTGTGTTTTTAATAAACAGTCGCAGCCACCGATTCTCTGCGACCCCATCATGCTAAGCGCGCAGGCGCTTCACACTACCGGGGTATACCTTCTCCCGAAGTTACGGTATCAATTTGCCGAGTTCCTTCTCCTGAGTTCTCTCAAGCGCCTTGGAATATTCATCCCGTCCACCTGTGTCGGTTTGCGGTACGGTCTCGTACAGCTGAAGCTTAGAGGCTTTTCTTGGAACCACTTCCAATCACTTCGCAAGCAATGCTCGCTCGTGCCACTAC
>NZ_JBIBIB010000009.1:0-1523 GCF_042957345.1 Achromobacter sp. NPDC008082 | reverse complement strand
GCAGCAACAGGGACATCCAACACCCTGATGATCTTCCGCGATCCGTCCCCCCATCGCACTGTACGACGGTACTGGAATATTAACCAGTTTCCCATCAGCTACGCATCTCTGCCTCGCCTTAGGGGCCGACTCACCCTGCGCCGATGAACGTTGCGCAGGAAACCTTGGACTTACGGCGAGGGGGCTTTTCACCCCCTTTATCGCTACTCATGTCAGCATTCGCACTTCTGATACCTCCAGCAGCCTTTACAAGCCACCTTCGCAGGCTTACAGAACGCTCTCCTACCGCGTGCACTAAAAGTGCACACCCGCAGCTTCGGTTTATCGCTTAGCCCCGTTACATCTTCCGCGCAGGACGACTCGATCAGTGAGCTATTACGCTTTCTTTAAAGGATGGCTGCTTCTAAGCCAACCTCCTGACTGTCTATGCCTTCCCACTTCGTTTCCCACTTAGCGATAATTCGGGACCTTAGCTGGCGGTCTGGGTTGTTTCCCTCTTGAGTCCGGACGTTAGCACCCGGTGCTCTGTCTCCCAAGCTGTACTTGCGGGTATTCGGAGTTTGCCATAGTTTGGTAAGTCGCCATGACCCCCTAGCTATAACAGTGCTCTACCCCCCGCAGTAATACTTGAGGCACTACCTAAATAGTTTTCGGAGAGAACCAGCTATTTCCAGATTTGTTTAGCCTTTCACCCCTATCCACAGCTCATCCCCTAATTTTTCAACATTAGTGGGTTCGGTCCTCCAGCACGTGTTACCGTGCCTTCAACCTGGCCATGGATAGATCATCTGGTTTCGGGTCTACACCCAGCGACTGAATCGCCCTATTCGGACTCGCTTTCGCTACGGCTTCCCTATTCGGTTAACCTTGCCACTGAATGTAAGTCGCTGACCCATTATACAAAAGGTACGCAGTCACCCCACAAGGAGGCTCCTACTGTTTGTATGCATACGGTTTCAGGATCTATTTCACTCCCCTTCCGGGGTTCTTTTCGCCTTTCCCTCACGGTACTGGTTCACTATCGGTCGATCACGAGTATTTAGCCTTGGAGGATGGTCCCCCCATCTTCAAACAGGATTTCACGTGTCCCGCCCTACTTGTCTTACGCTTAGTTCCACACACAAGATTTCGCCTACAGGGCTATCACCTGCTACGGCCGGACTTTCCATTCCGTTCGACTATCTTGCGTGCTAAAACGTAAAGGCTCTTCCGATTTCGCTCGCCACTACTTTCGGAATCTCGGTTGATTTCTTTTCCTCGAGCTACTGAGATGTTTCAGTTCACCCGGTTCGCTTCCACTAGCCTATGTATTCAGCTAGGGATACCGCATTGCTGCGGTGGGTTTCCCCATTCGGACATCTACGGATCAAAGCTTGTTTGCCAGCTCCCCGTAGCTTTTCGCAGGCTACTACGTCCTTCATCGCCTGTGATCGCCAAGGCATCCACCATATGCACTTAGTCGCTTGATCCTATAACGCTGTAGGCTATAGGACCTGAGTATTAGCGTTTGTGCCGTTCATAAG
>NZ_JBIBIB010000008.1:0-23384 GCF_042957345.1 Achromobacter sp. NPDC008082 | reverse complement strand
TGGCTCCGATCGCCATGGAAGAAGGTCTGCGTTTCGCCATCCGTGAAGGCGGTCGTACCGTCGGCGCCGGCGTCGTCGCCAAGATCCTGAAGTAAGCAATACCCAAGTGGGTAGAGAGGACGAAAAGTCCCTCTACCCATTTTTGCCGTAAAAGTGGTATGATGTTTGGCTCCGTAACCTTACGCAGTGGGCAGCGCTAGAAGCTGATCATGTGTAGGCCGGGCAAGCCAGTGAATGTAGTGCAAGCCAGTAGTGTTTTAGGGGCATAGCTCAATTGGCAGAGCGTCGGTCTCCAAAACCGAAGGTTGTAGGTTCGATTCCTACTGCCCCTGCCACCGCCAGGATAAACCCGCGGGAGATCATCGCGAGTTACGCATTCACGGCGGCTCGCGTCGCAATATGTCTAATACCAGCGTAGAAACCGTAACCAGTACCGCCGACCGGGTCAAGCTCGGGCTGGCGGTTCTCGTCGTTATTGCTGGCATCGTCGGGTTTTCCGTGCTTAGCGCACAGCCGATGCCTGCTCGTATCGGCGTGTTTGTCGGCGGCCTCGTCATCGCAGCCGTCATTGCCTGGTTCAGCGAACCCGGCCGCCGCACCCTGAGCTTTGCCAGCGAGTCCTACAACGAAGTCAAGCGTGTCGCATGGCCCACCCGCAAGGAAACGACCCAGATGACGGGTATCGTTTTCGCGTTCGTGGCGGTCATGGGCATTTTCATGTGGGTGCTCGACAAGGGCATCGAATGGATTCTTTACGGCCTGTTGTTGGGCTGGAAATAAGGACGGCGAATGAGTAAGCGTTGGTATGTCGTCCATGTGTACTCCGGCATGGAAAAGAGCGTTCACAAGGCCCTCGTCGAGCGCATCGAGCGCGCCGCCTTGCAAACCTCTTTTGGCCGAATCCTTGTGCCCTCCGAAGAAGTCGTCGAGGTCAAGGGTGGACAGAAGTCGATCACCGAACGCCGCATTTTCCCCGGTTATGTCCTGGTTGAAATGGACCTGACCGACGAAACGTGGCACTTGGTCAAGAATACGAACCGCGTCACCGGCTTTTTGGGTGGCTCGGGTAACCGTCCGACCCCGATTTCCGAGAAGGAAGTCGAGAAAATCCTCTCCCAGATGGAAGAGGGTGTCGAGAAACCCCGCCCCAAGATTCTGTTCGAAGTGGGCGAGATGGTTCGGGTCAAGGAAGGTCCGTTTGCAGACTTCAACGGCAACGTCGAAGAAGTCAATTACGAAAAGAGCAAGGTGCGCGTGTCGGTCACCATTTTTGGTCGCGCCACACCCGTCGAACTCGATTTCAGCCAGGTCGAAAAGACCTGATTTCAACCCCCGGGGAGCCCAGGCCACTAAGGCCCGGGCGATATAACCCGCAAGGAGCAAAGCATGGCGAAGAAGATCGTCGGCTTTATCAAGCTGCAAGTACCGGCTGGTAAGGCTAACCCCTCCCCCCCGATTGGCCCGGCACTGGGTCAACGTGGCCTGAACATCATGGAATTCTGCAAGGCGTTCAACGCCAAGACCCAAGGCATGGAGCCTGGTCTGCCGATTCCGGTGGTGATCACCGCTTTCGCGGACAAGAGCTTCACCTTCATCATGAAGACCCCGCCCGCGACGGTCCTCATCAAGAAGGCTGCTGGCGTGCAAAAGGGTTCGCCCAAGCCGCATACCGACAAGGTCGGCACGCTGACGCGCGCTCAAGCTGAAGAAATCGCGAAGGCCAAGGGCCCCGATCTGACCGCCGCTGATCTGGACGCCGCTGTGCGTACGATCGCTGGCAGCGCCCGCAGCATGGGCATCACGGTTGAGGGGATCTAATCATGGCAAAACTGTCCAAGCGCGCCGCCGCTATTGCACAAAAGATCGACCGTACCAAGCTGTACCCGGTCGCTGACGCCCTGACCCTGGTCAAGGAAACGGCTGTCGCCAAGTTCAACGAATCGATCGACGTTGCTGTGCAGCTCGGCATCGACCCGAAGAAGTCGGACCAACTGGTTCGCGGTTCGGTCGTTCTGCCCGCCGGCACCGGCAAGTCGGTCCGCGTGGCCGTGTTCGCCCAAGGCGAAAAAGCTGAAGCCGCCAAGGCTGCTGGCGCCGACATCGTTGGCCTGGACGACCTGGCTGACCAGATCAAGGCCGGTCAAATGGACTTTGACGTGGTCATCGCTTCGCCCGACACGATGCGTGTCGTGGGTGCCCTGGGTCAGATCCTGGGTCCCCGTGGCCTGATGCCGAACCCGAAGGTTGGCACCGTGACCCCGGACGTCGCTACCGCTGTGAAGAACGCCAAGGCCGGTCAGGTTCAGTACCGTACCGACAAGGCTGGCATCATCCACGCAACGATCGGCCGCGCGTCGTTCGACGTGGCTCAGCTGCAAACCAACCTGGCTGCTCTGGTCGACGCCCTGCAAAAGGCCCGTCCCGCAGCTGCCAAGGGCATTTACCTGCGCAAGCTGGCCGTCTCGTCCACGATGGGCGGCGGTGCTCGCGTTGAAATTGCCTCGCTGTCGGCTTCCAACTAAGCCAACAGCAGTAAACGTACTTTGGGCTGCATCCGGATTCCTCCGGATGTTGCTGTCAAAGACCGCTGGAGCAGGACAGTAGAACGGTGTCTGACACCCCCGCTGTCCCGCTTAATCCCGAAGCTCATCTAGTTCGGATCCAGCGTAGACGGCGTCCCCAGGAAGATTTCTTTACAAGAAGAACTCGACCAGGCGCCGCATTCGGTTGACGCGCAAGGCTTAGGCCCCAGGCGTCTTTTGATGGAGTGTTCAAACCGTGAGTCTCAATCGTCAAGAGAAAGCGGTGGTAATCGAGGAAGTCTCGGCTGAAGTTGCCAAGGCCCAATCGATTGTTATCGCTGAGTACCGTGGTCTGGACGTCGCCTCTGTCACCGTACTGCGCAAAACTGCGCGTGAATCGGGCGTGTATCTGCGTGTTCTGAAGAACTCGCTGGCCCGTCGTGCTGTTGCCGGCACGGCTTTCGAGCCGTTGGCTGAGCAACTGACTGGTCCGCTGATCTATGGCATCAGCGCTGATCCGGTTTCGGCGGCTAAGGTCATCGCTGGTTTCGCGAAAAGCAACGACAAGCTGGTCATCAAGGCGGGCGCATTGCCCAACAGCCTGCTGACCCAAGATGGTGTGAAGGCCTTGGCCACCATGCCGTCCCGCGAAGAGTTGCTGTCGAAACTGCTTGGCACCATGCAAGCCCCCATCGCGCAATTCGTGCGTACGCTCAACGAAGTTCCGACCAAGTTCGCCCGTGGCCTCGCGGCTGTGCGCGACCAAAAGGCAGCGGCCTAATCGCCCTGCTGTCCGGAATTCGCTGAACGACGAAGCGACACCCAAACCCTGGCATTACCAAAATATTTGGAGTTCTGAAAAATGGCACTTAACAAAGCTGAAATCCTTGACGCCATCGCTGGCATGACCGTGCTCGAGCTGTCCGAGCTGATCAAGGAAATGGAAGAGAAGTTCGGCGTGTCGGCTGCTGCCGCTGCTGTCGCTGTTGCTGCTCCCGCCGCTGGTGGCGCTGCCGCCGCTGCTGAAGAGCAAACCGAGTTCAACGTCGTCCTGCTGGAAGCCGGCGCGAACAAGGTTAGCGTCATCAAGGCCGTGCGCGAGCTGACCGGTCTGGGTCTGAAGGAAGCCAAGGACCTGGTTGACGGCGCTCCGAAGCCCGTCAAGGAAGCTGTGGCCAAGGCTGACGCCGAAGCCGCCAAGAAGAAGCTGGAAGAAGCTGGCGCCAAGGTCGAAGTCAAGTAAGACCTGCGTCAACTGCCCGGGGACAGCACAGTTTGCAGTCCCCGGGCTTTTGCGTTTCCAGGAAACCCCTACTGGGGTCATGCCCTTTCAGGGGGGTTTCCTGGAGTCGTATCACCTAGGGCCGTGGTTGACGGCCCATGCAACCTCGAGTCGGAGTGCTCATGCCTTACTCGTACACCGAAAAAAAGCGCATCCGCAAAAGCTTCGCCAAGCGTGAAGACGTTCAAAACGTTCCTTTCCTTTTGGCGACACAGCTTCAATCCTACCTAACTTTCCTGCAGGCGGATACCGCCCCGTCCGATCGCGTAGCCGACGGTTTGCAGGCGGCGTTCTCGTCGATTTTCCCGATCGTTAGTCACAACGGTATGGCGCGCTTGGAGTTCGTGAGCTACGTGCTCGGCGAACCGGTGTTCGATGTCAAGGAATGTCAGCAACGTGGTCTGACCTATGCCTCGCCCCTGCGAGCCAAGGTCCGCCTGGTGCTGCTTGACCGCGAAGTCAGCAAGCCGACCGTGAAGGAAGTGAAGGAACAGGAAGTCTACATGGGCGAAATTCCGCTCATGACGGGCACGGGTTCCTTTGTCATCAATGGCACCGAGCGTGTCATCGTGTCGCAGCTGCACCGTTCGCCTGGCGTGTTCTTCGAACACGACCGCGGCAAAACGCACAGCTCCGGCAAGCTCCTGTTCTCGGCCCGCGTGATTCCTTACCGCGGTTCGTGGCTGGACTTCGAATTCGACCCGAAGGACGTCCTGTTCTTCCGCGTCGACCGCCGTCGCAAGATGCCTGTCACGATCCTGTGCAAGGCCATCGGCATGACGCCGGAATCCATCCTGGCCAACTTCTTCGACTTCGATAACTTCGAACTGAAGAGCGAAGGCGCGATGATGGAATTCGTGCCCGAGCGTTGGAAGGGCGAAATGGCCCGCTTCGACATCTCGGACCGCGATGGCAAGGTCATCGTCGAAAAAGACAAGCGCATCAATGCCAAGCATTTGCGCGACCTGGCTGCCGGCGGCATCCAGCGCATCTCCGTGCCGGAAGACTTCCTGTACGGCCGCGTGCTGGCCAAGAACATCGTTGACGAAGATACCGGCGAAGTTATCGCCAACGCCAACGACGAAATCACGGAAAGCGTGCTGGGCGCTCTGCGCGCAGCCAACGTCTACGACATCCAGGCGCTCTACACGAACGATCTGGACCGTGGTCCGTACATTTCCCAAACGCTGCGCACCGATGAAACCGCCGACCAGATGGCCGCGCGCGTTGCCATCTACCGCATGATGCGTCCTGGCGAGCCGCCCACCGAAGAAGCGGTGGAAGCGCTGTTCCAGCGTCTGTTCTATAGCGAAGAGACGTACGACCTGTCGCGCGTTGGCCGCATGAAGGTCAACAGCCGTCTGGGCCGTGGTGAAGACATCACCGGCCCGATGACGCTGACCAACGAAGACATCCTTGAAACCATCAAGGTGCTGGTTGAGCTGCGTAACGGCCGTGGCCAGATCGACGACATCGATCACTTGGGTAATCGTCGCGTGCGTTGCGTGGGCGAACTGGCCGAAAACCAGTTCCGCGCCGGTCTCGTGCGTGTCGAGCGCGCGGTCAAGGAACGTCTGGGCCAAGCCGAGACCGAAAACCTGATGCCGCACGACCTGATCAACTCCAAGCCGATCTCGGCAGCCATCAAGGAGTTCTTCGGTTCGAGCCAGCTGTCGCAGTTCATGGACCAAACCAACCCGCTGTCGGAAATCACGCACAAGCGTCGTGTTTCCGCACTGGGCCCGGGCGGTCTGACCCGCGAGCGCGCCGGCTTTGAAGTCCGTGACGTGCACCCGACCCACTACGGCCGCGTCTGCCCGATCGAAACGCCGGAAGGCCCGAACATCGGTCTGATCAACTCCATGGCGCTGTACGCTCGTTTGAACGAGTACGGCTTCCTGGAAACGCCTTACCGCAAGATTATCGACGGCCGCGTCAGCGAGCAGATCGATTACCTGTCGGCCATCGAAGAAAGCCACTACGTCATCGCGCAGGCTAACGCCGCGCTGGACGAGGAAGGCGCGTTCGTTGACGACCTGGTCGCTTGCCGTGAAGCAGGCGAAACGATGTTGACCTCGCCGGCCAACGTGCACTACATGGACGTTGCCCCGTCGCAGATCGTGTCGGTTGCTGCGTCGCTGATTCCGTTCCTGGAACACGACGACGCGAACCGCGCACTGATGGGCGCCAACATGCAACGTCAGGCCGTGCCTTGCCTGCGTCCGGAAAAGCCGGTCGTGGGTACGGGTATCGAGCGCACCGTGGCCGTTGACTCGGGCACGACCGTGCAGGCACTGCGTGGCGGTCTGGTCGATCACGTTGACGCCGAGCGCGTCGTGATTCGCGTGAACGACGAAGAAAACGTCGCCGGCGAAGTCGGTGTCGATATCTACAACCTGATCAAGTACACGCGTTCGAACCAGAACACGAACATCAACCAGCGTCCTATCGTCAAGCGTGGCGACAAGGTTGCCAAGGGTGACGTGCTGGCCGACGGCGCATCGACCGACCTGGGCGAACTCGCCCTGGGTCAGAACATGCTGATCGCGTTCATGCCGTGGAACGGCTACAACTTCGAAGACTCGATCTTGATCTCCGAAAAGGTTGTGGCTGATGACCGCTACACCTCGGTGCACATCGAGGAACTGACGGTTGTCGCCCGCGACACGAAGCTGGGTCCGGAAGAAATCACGCGCGACATCAGCAACCTGGCTGAGACGCAACTGAACCGTCTGGACGATTCGGGCATCACGTACATTGGCGCCGAAGTCAGCGCCGACGACGTGCTGGTCGGCAAGGTCACGCCGAAGGGCGAAACCCAGCTGACGCCGGAAGAAAAGCTGCTGCGCGCCATCTTCGGTGAAAAGGCGTCCGACGTTAAGGACACCTCGCTGCGCGTGCCTTCGGGCATGACCGGCACCGTCATCGACGTGCAAGTGTTCACGCGTGAAGGCATCGTGCGCGACAAGCGCGCCCAGTCCATCATCGACGATGAACTGCGCCGCTATCGCCAAGACCTGAACGACCAGCTGCGCATCGTTGAAAACGACCAGTTCGACCGTATCGAAAAGATGCTGGTCAACAAGACCGTCAACGGCGGCCCGCGCAAGCTGGCCAAGGGCGCCACGATCACCAAGGCTTACCTGGCTGATCTGGACCGCTGGCAGTGGTTCGACATCCGTCTGGCCGATGAGCCGCACGCTGTCGTCCTGGAGCAAGCCAAGGAATCGCTGGAGCAGAAGCGTCACCAGTTTGATCTGGCCTTCGAAGAGAAGCGCAAGAAGCTGACGCAGGGCGACGAGCTGCCCCCGGGCGTGCTGAAGATGATCAAGGTCTACCTGGCTGTGAAGCGTCGTCTGCAGCCGGGTGACAAGATGGCAGGCCGTCACGGTAACAAGGGTGTGGTCTCGCGCATCACCCCGGTGGAAGACATGCCGCACATGGCTGACGGCACGCCGGCCGACATCGTTCTGAACCCGCTGGGCGTGCCCTCGCGGATGAACGTGGGCCAGGTGCTGGAAGTGCACTTGGGCTGGGCTGCCAAGGGCGTGGGCCACCGCATTGCCGATCTGCTGCGCGACGAGCGCACGGCGCAGGTCAAGAACGTCCGTGCTTACCTGGACAAGGTCTACAACACGACCGGTTCCGGCGCCCGCATCGACGAGCTGACCGACGAAGAAGTCATGGAAATGGCCCAGAACCTCAAGAACGGCGTGCCGTTCGCGACGCCCGTCTTTGACGGCGCGACCGAAGAGGAAATCACCACGATGCTGGAGCTGGCCTATCCGGACGACGTCGCCGAGCGCATGGCGCTGACGCCTTCGCGTACGCAGGCTTGGCTGTTTGACGGCCGCACGGGCGAGAAATTCGAGCGCCCCGTGACCGTCGGCTACATGCACTACCTGAAGCTGCACCACTTGGTCGACGACAAGATGCACGCGCGTTCGACGGGTCCGTACTCGCTGGTCACGCAGCAGCCGCTGGGTGGTAAGGCGCAGTTCGGTGGTCAGCGTTTCGGGGAAATGGAAGTGTGGGCGCTGGAAGCATACGGCGCCGCGTACACCCTGCAAGAAATGCTGACGGTGAAGTCGGACGACATCACTGGCCGTACGAAGGTATACGAAAACATCGTCAAGGGCGACCACGTCATCGACGCCGGCATGCCGGAATCGTTCAACGTGCTGGTGAAGGAAATCCGCTCGTTGGCCCTGGACATGGATTTGGAGCGTAACTAATGAAAGCGCTACTCGACCTATTTAAGCAAGTCTCGCAAGACGAGCAATTCGATGCCATCAAGATCGGCATCGCCTCGCCCGAGAAGATCCGTTCGTGGTCTTACGGCGAAGTTCGCAAGCCCGAGACCATCAACTACCGCACGTTCAAGCCTGAGCGTGACGGTTTGTTCTGCTCCAAGATCTTTGGCCCGATCAAAGACTACGAGTGCTTGTGCGGCAAGTACAAGCGCCTGAAGCATCGTGGCGTGATCTGCGAAAAGTGCGGCGTTGAAGTCACCGTCGCCAAGGTTCGCCGTGAACGCATGGGCCACATCGAGCTGGCCAGCCCCGTCGCGCACATCTGGTTCCTGAAGAGCCTGCCGTCGCGTCTGGGCATGGTGCTCGACATGACCCTGCGCGACATCGAACGCGTTCTGTACTTCGAAGCCTGGTGCGTGATCGAACCTGGCATGACGCCGCTCAAGCGCGGCCAGATCATGTCGGATGACGATTTCCTCGCCAAGACCGAAGAGTACGGCGACGACTTCCGTGCCCTGATGGGCGCGGAAGCCGTGCGCGAACTGCTGCGCACCATCGACATCGACCGCGAAGTGGAAACGCTGCGCGGCGAACTGAAGGCCACCAGCTCGGAAGCCAAGATCAAGAAGATTTCCAAGCGCCTGAAGGTGCTGGAAGGCTTCCAGAAGTCGGGCATCAAGGCCGAGTGGATGGTCATGGAAGTGCTGCCCGTGCTGCCGCCGGACCTGCGTCCGCTGGTGCCGCTGGACGGCGGCCGCTTCGCGACCTCCGACCTGAACGACCTGTACCGCCGCGTCATCAACCGCAACAACCGCTTGAAGCGCCTGCTGGAGCTCAAGGCGCCGGAAATCATCCTGCGCAACGAAAAGCGGATGCTGCAAGAAGCCGTTGACTCGCTGCTGGACAACGGCCGCCGTGGCAAGGCCATGACGGGCGCCAACAAGCGCCAGCTGAAGTCCTTGGCCGACATGATCAAGGGCAAGAGCGGCCGTTTCCGTCAGAACTTGCTGGGCAAGCGCGTCGACTACTCGGGCCGTTCGGTCATCGTGGTGGGCCCGCAGCTGAAGCTGCACCAGTGCGGTCTGCCCAAGCTGATGGCCCTGGAACTGTTCAAGCCGTTCATCTTCAATCGTCTGGAGATGATGGGCCTGGCCACGACCATCAAGGCTGCCAAGAAGCTGGTGGAAAGCCAGGAACCGGTGGTTTGGGACATCCTGGAAGAAGTCATCCGCGAACACCCGGTCATGCTGAACCGTGCGCCTACGCTGCACCGTTTGGGCATCCAGGCTTTCGAGCCGGTCCTGATCGAAGGCAAGGCCATCCAGCTGCACCCGCTGGTTTGCGCGGCGTTCAACGCCGACTTCGACGGTGACCAGATGGCTGTTCACGTGCCGCTGTCGCTGGAAGCCCAGCTGGAAGCGCGCACGCTGATGCTGGCGTCGAACAACGTGCTGTTCCCGGCCAACGGCGAACCGTCGATCGTGCCGTCCCAAGACATCGTGTTGGGTCTGTACTACACGACGCGTGAGCGCATCAACGGCCGCGGCGAAGGCATCTTCTTCACCGACGTCGCTGAAGTGCAACGCGCCTACGACAACGGCGAAGTCGAGCTGCAATCCCGCGTGACCGTGCGTCTGAAAGAGCACGAGCGCGACGAGGCTGGCGAATGGCAACCGGTTATCCGCCGTCACGAGACGACGGTTGGCCGCGCGCTGCTGTCCGAAATTCTGCCGAAGGGCCTGCCCTTCACGGTGCTGAACAAGGCACTGAAGAAGAAGGAAATCTCGCGCCTGATCAACCAGTCGTTCCGCCGTTGCGGCCTGCGCGACACGGTGATCTTCGCCGACAAGCTGATGCAGTCCGGCTTCAAGCTGGCCACGCGCGGCGGTATCTCGATCGCCATGGGCGACATGCTGATCCCGACCGCCAAGGAAGGCATCCTGGCTGAAGCCAGCCGCGAAGTGAAGGAAATCGACAAGCAGTACTCGTCGGGTCTGGTCACGTCCCAAGAGCGCTACAACAACGTTGTGGACATCTGGGGCAAGGCTGGCGACAAGGTCGGCAAGGCGATGATGGAACAACTGGCTACCGAGCCGGTTGTGAACCGTCACGGCGAAGAAGTGCGCCAGGAATCGTTCAACTCGATCTACATGATGGCTGACTCGGGCGCTCGCGGTTCGGCCGCCCAGATCCGCCAGCTGGCCGGTATGCGCGGCCTGATGGCCAAGCCGGACGGCTCGATTATCGAAACGCCCATTACCGCGAACTTCCGTGAAGGTCTGAACGTGCTTCAGTACTTCATCTCGACTCACGGTGCGCGTAAGGGTCTGGCTGATACGGCACTGAAGACCGCAAACTCGGGTTACCTGACTCGTCGTCTGGTCGACGTGACGCAAGACTTGGTGATTACCGAGGACGATTGCGGTACGTCGCTGGGCTACAACATGAAGGCCCTGGTGGAAGGTGGTGAAGTCATCGAACCGCTGCGCGACCGCATCCTGGGTCGTGTTGCCGCCGTGGACATCATCAACCCGGACACGCAGGAAACGGCGATTGTCGCCGGCACCCTGCTGGACGAAGATCTGGTCGACACCATCGACCGCATCGGCGTGGACGAAGTCAAGGTCCGCACCCCGCTGACGTGCGAAACGCGTCACGGTCTGTGCGCACACTGCTACGGCCGCGATCTGGGCCGCGGTTCGCCGGTCAACCAGGGCGAAGCAGTTGGCGTTATCGCTGCTCAGTCCATCGGTGAACCCGGCACGCAGCTCACGATGCGTACGTTCCACATCGGTGGCGCGGCGTCGCGTTCGGCTCTGGCCAGCGCGGTGGAAACCAAGTCCAGCGGTCAGGTCGGTTTTGCCAGCACGATGCGCTATGTCACGAACGCCAAGGGCGAACGTGTGGCGATTTCGCGCTCTGGCGAACTGGCGATCTTCGACGACAACGGCCGCGAACGCGAACGCCACAAGATCCCGTACGGCGCGACCGTGCTGGTGGGCGATGGCGAAGCCGTGAAGGCTGGCGCACGTCTGGCGACGTGGGACCCGCTGACCCGTCCGATCGTGTCGGAATACGGTGGCGCCGTCCGCTTCGAGAACATCGAAGAAGGCGTGACCGTTGCCAAGCAGGTGGACGAAGTCACCGGCCTGTCGACGCTCGTCGTCATCACGCCGAAGACCCGTGGCGGCAAGATCGTCATGCGTCCGCAGATCAAGCTGGTCAACGAGAACGGCGAAGACGTCAAGATCGCCGGCACCGATCACTCGGTGAACATCTCGTTCCCGGTGGGCGCGCTGATTACCGTGCGCGACGGCCAGCAGGTTGCCGTGGGTGAAGTTCTGGCGCGTATTCCGCAAGAATCGCAAAAGACCCGCGACATTACCGGCGGTCTGCCGCGTGTGGCCGAACTGTTCGAAGCCCGTTCGCCGAAGGACGCCGGCATGCTCGCCGACGTCACCGGTACGGTGTCGTTCGGTAAGGACACGAAGGGCAAGCAGCGTCTGGTCATCACCGACCTGGAAGGCGTGAGCCACGAGTTCCTGATTCCGAAGGAAAAGCAGGTTCTGGTGCACGACGGCCAAGTGGTGAACAAGGGCGAAATGATCGTGGACGGCCCGGCCGATCCCCACGACATTCTGCGCCTGCAAGGCATCGAGAAGCTGGCGACGTACATCGTCGACGAAGTGCAGGACGTGTACCGTCTGCAGGGCGTGAAGATCAACGACAAGCACATTGAAGTGATTGTTCGTCAGATGCTGCGCCGTGTGAACATCGTTGACGCTGGCGATACCGAGTTCATCCCGGGCGAGCAAGTCGAGCGCTCTGAACTGCTGAACGCCAACGACCGTATGGCTGCCGAAGAGCGTATCCCGGCGACCTACGACAACGTGCTGCTGGGTATCACGAAGGCCTCGCTGTCGACCGACTCGTTCATCTCGGCTGCATCGTTCCAGGAAACCACGCGTGTCCTGACCGAAGCCGCCATCATGGGCAAGCGCGACGACCTGCGTGGTTTGAAGGAAAACGTCATCGTCGGCCGCCTCATCCCGGCGGGTACCGGCCTGGCTTACCACCATGCACGCCGCGACAAGGAAGAGCTGGAGGCAGCGGAACGCGAAGCCGCTCGCCAGCAGGCCAACCCGTTCGAGGACTCGCCGGTTACGGTGGGCGCGGACGAGCAGGCCCCGGCTGCCGACCTTGGCGCCGAGGACTCCGCCGAATAAGCGGATTTCCCGACCCTTACCGGTCCCCGCGCGCTGTACCGGCGTGGGGACGGTAAACAAAAAGGCCGCTGATGCGAATCAGCGGCCTTTTTTTGTCCTGCTTTTGCCCGATTGTGGGGCGTGTGCCGTGCGGGGGGATTACTTCGCGGTTTGCGCGCGGGCGCGCTGAAAGGCGGGGCCCCAGGACGGATGGCCGGCTTCATTTGGCGCAAGTTCGAATGCCGGGTCCAGCGTCAGGATGCGTACGAAGCTGTCTTCGCACAATTGCGCGTAGCGGGTGACGCAATAGCTGAACGCTTGCAGTTTGTAGGCTTCGATACGCACCGCCTTGGTGGACGTCGCCAAGGTGTCCGAGGTGGCGACGGTGCGAATGACCTCGCCGTAACGCCCGGCGCCATAGGTGTCGCGAACTTGTTGCAATTGCGCCAGCGCTTCGGGCGTGGCGGGGCTTTCCGGTTGCTGTTGGACGCCGGCGCAGCCCGCCAGGACCATTGACGCGCCGAGCAGACTGCTCAGAAGGCGAATTTTCATAGCTTATTAGGGAAATAGGGGGTGGGCGATGCGCTATCGTGCCACAGCCTGATGCGCTCGGACATTTTCGGCAATGTCCTGGTGTTGCGGATTGGATAATATTCAACCTATTCAACCTTTGCACGATTTTCGCGCATGAGCGCAATTCCGATCATGTCTTCCCCCACCGGCCTGCTGACGCCGCGTGGCCCCTTCTCAGGAGCTGCGCCGTTAGCGCTGCGCCCGTTGAGCGCGATCGCCGCCAGCACGGCGGGCGGCGTGCCGGAAACGCGCATCAAGCGGCTGCTGTCCGACTTGCTGCCGTCGCTGATCGCCCTGCATGCGCAGGGTGAGATCTGTGGGGATATTTCGCTGGATACGGTGGGCATGGATGAGGGCGCGCGCGCCCACTTGCTGCCCGAACTGGTGGTTGCGCGGTCGCGGCGTTCCAGCCGCAGCCCGACGCCCGGTTTCGCGCCGTTCGAACTCTATACCGATTCCATCGATTGGCCGCGCGGCCCCTGGAGCGACATCTACGCGCTGTGCGCCGTGATGCACGCCCTGGTGACCGGGCACCGCCCGCCGCCTGCGCCTGAACGCCGCGCCACCGATACCTACGAGCCCTTGGCATCGCTGGGCTTGTCCAAGTACAGCCCAGAGTTCTTGCGGGTCATCGATGCAGGCCTGGTCATGACGCCGGCCGACCGGCCGCAGACGCTGGCCGAACTGGCCGCCTTGCTGGGAGTTGCCGCCTATATCGAGCCCGCACCCGCCGAAACGGATACGGCCGCTGGCGGCGCCTATGCCGCTCCGGCCGCCTCTGCACCGGTACGCAGACCCGTTCGCCGTAGTCGTCCCCTGTTGGCGTTGCTGGGCTTGGTGGCGTTGATCGGCATCGGTACGTATGGGTGGCTGCAATGGGGTGTGCATACTCCCAACGCGCTGATCACCCGTTCTGAGGTTGTGACGCCCAATCCGCCGGCGGACCATCCCCTTGCGCCGCCCGCGGTCACCACGCCGCCGCCGGCTGCGCCGCCTGTCGTTGCCGCGACCTCGTCGTTGCCGACCGCGCAATGGCAACCGCCGGCGTCACCTGCCGCGCAGGGCGAGCCTTCGTCGTCCGCGTCGTCCACGCAGCTGGCGGCGCAAAATGGTCTTGGCGCGTCTGCCGACCCATCGGCGTTGCGCAGCGAGCCGGCAGCGCCTGCCGTGCAAGAGCCTGCGGTTCCTGTCGCACCTGCGGAGGAAGTCGCCAAACCCAAACCCTTGGCGGTGCCTGTCACGGTGCGGTTGGATATCCGCCCCTGGGGCGAGGTGTGGGTCAACGGCATTGCGCGCGGCATCAGCCCGCCTGTCAAAGAATTGCGGCTGATCCCGGGCAAATATCAGGTGGTGCTGCGCAACGCGGATTTGCCGCCATACCGAGGCACGCTGGAGATCAAGGCGGGCAAGCCCGCGGTGATCTCTCACGTCTTCCAGTAGGCGTCCACGACGAAGAAGGATAAGGCAAGCGCGGCGTCAGCCCGCTTGTACGTCCGCCTGTACGTCCGCTTGTACGTTCGCTTGGTCGTCTTGCGACTCCGGCGCGATGGGCAGGCACAAGGTGAAGACCGAGCCCACGCCCAGTTCACTTTGCACTTCCACTGATCCGCCATGGCGTTCGGCCACCGTGCGCACGAACGCCAGGCCGAGTCCCGCCCCGCCCACGTCGCCCTTGGTTTCGACCCCGACTCGGGCGAAGGGCTCGAACAACTGCGCCAGATCGGCTTCGGCAATACCCTGACCCTGGTCCCGGATGCTGACGCGCCAGAAGCCGGCTGCGTCCTCGATGCCGCATTCGATACGCGTGTGCGCGGGGCTGTATTTGATGGCGTTGTCGATCAGATTGCACAACGCGCGCATTAGCAAGGTCTGATCGCCGCGCGAATAAGCCGCGGGCAGCGGCATCCGCAAGCCGAGCGTGATGTCGCGCTTGTGCGCCGACGCCCAGAATTCGTCCACGCCGTCTTGCAGCAGGCTGCTCAGATCCAGCTCGACCGCGCTGATCGTCATGGATTCCGCGCGCGTCAGGTGCACAAAATCATCGACCAGATGCAGCGTGCGGTTGGCCAGCATGGCAATGCGCGACAGCGTCTCGCTCTGGCCATCTGGCGTACCGCTTTCCTGCTTCATTTCCACCAGCGCAAGAATGGAGCTTTGCGGCGCGCGCATGTCGTGCGAGATGAAGCGCAGCGTCTCTTCGCGTTGGCGCTCCGCTTGCCGGATACGGGAGATATCGGTCAGCGTAGCGACGGTGCCTGCGAACCGGCCTTCGGCGGTATGGATGGGGGCGCACTTCAGGATCAGGTCGCGGCCCGCGTAGTCGCGCACTTCCAGGTCGGCCGTCCACGGCGACGTGTCCTCGGTTGAACGCTGGCCGCTCAAGGCTTCGGCCACGCGCTGCCGCGTCAGGTCGTCAGAGATGGTTTTTTCCAGCAGATGCGTGGCCGGGTGGCCGACGCGCGGCGGCCGCATGCCCAGGCGCTGGAAGTACATCACCGCGGCCTGGTTGCGGAATTGCATGCGGCCGTCTTGATCAAAGACGAGCGTAGCGTCGGGCATGCCATCCAAGCCATCAGCCAGGAAGCGGCGCAGGTTACGTACGCGTTCCAGCGCGCGCTGCAATTCGCCGACACGGCTTTCCAGTGATGCATTGGGCCCGGTTTGCTGGGCGCGCGCTTCGTTCAGCACTGGCGGATATTCCCGCTGAAGCCGCCGCAGTTCGTGATCCATGTAGCGCAGCGCGGCCTCTTGGCTGCGCCAGCTCCACAAGGGGTAGCAAAGGGCGACCCCCACCAAAGCAGCAGTGGGCGCGAACCACAAATAGGCGTAAGCCAGCAGCAGCCACGACACGAGCAGGATGCACGCGAACAGCGCAATGCTGACAAGCAGCGCGCGCTTGGGCGACAAGCGCCACAGCGCCAGGCAGGCCAGCAGCACGGGCAGGGCGGAGAACAGCGCGTTCCATGCCGCGGCGGGGCGCTGGTAGGAAATGTCGTCGCGCGCCGCTTGCAACAGGTTGGCGATGATCTCCACGCCAGACATGCCGCTGAGATCATGCGATACCGGCGTGGGGTAGGCATCGCCCAGTCCCGTTGCCCAGGCGCCGACCAGCACGTATTTGCCGCGCAGCTCGTCGGCCGGGACCTCGCCGCGCAGCACCGACAGATACGACACCGTGCGCATGTGCGCGGTGGACCCGGAGTACGGAATGAGGATGGTGCCGTCGGGGCCAGCCCGCTTCAGCAACCGTTGCGCCGCTTCGCTCTGGCCGCCGACTTCCAGCATGGAGATGGCCAGATGATATTGGCGGTCGCTGGCGTAGTGCGTCATCAATGTGGCTTCGCGGACGACGCCATCCGGGTCGATGCGCGCATTGATGAAGCCGCTGCCGGCCGCGGCGTTGGCCAGGCCCGGGATGGGCGCGCCGATTGCCGAAGGATGATTGAGCCGGTCCAGCACGATCGGCAAAACGGTTTTTTCGTTGCGCCGGATGCTGTTGGCAAGGATCAGGTCGTCGTTCGGATTGACGGTATCGCTTTCCGCGAAGATCAGGTCCAGCCCGACGGCGCGGGCGCCTTGCAGCCGGTCCAGTATCGCTGCGTGGATGGCGCGGCGCCATGGCCACCGGCCCAGCGTGTCGATGCTGGTGTCGTCGATGGCGACGATCAGAATGTCGGGGTCGGCGGGGCGCCCGGTCATGGAGACCGCGCGATCGTAAAGAATCTGGTCGACCCGGCCCAGTCCATTGAACGAGCCCAGCACGGCCGCCAGCACGGCCAGCACCACCGTCAGCCACAGCCCTGAGCGCGAGGTCCGGTCAAGGGCGTCGGTGGCGTCGGCCATAAGGCGGTCTCTAGTACTCGGTCAATGTGATGAGTCCGCCCGTGCCGCTCGAGACTCCCAGGCCGAACGACGTCATCAGCTGGTTCGCGCCCTCAAACGTGGCGACGGCATCCTGGCCGCTCAAACCCAGGTCGTCGATGGCGCGCACCGACACGTAGTACGTGCCGGGGCCGGGGGCGGTGAAGCGGATGTCGTTCGTGGGAAAGCTGACAGACGACACGGGCAGTGCGCCCTCGGCGTCGCGCGATACGCGCACCACGTAGCTTTGCGCACCGGCAACGGGCGCAAAGACGCTGGTCCAGGCGCCGCCGCCCGAGCGTTCGGGCGTGCCCAATTGCGGCGCGGCCAGCAGTTCGCGTACTCCCGCCACGCTGCCGTCATTGTGGACCGCTGCGCCGTAACCGCGCGCGACGGCAACCGGCTTGGCCGGGGGGGTGCCTGGCGCGTGGGGTTGCAGGCGCACGCTGCCTTCCAGCACTTCGCTCTGCACGCCGCCCGCACCGCTTTGCACCCGGAAGCGAGTGCCGCGCACGCCGGTGACGGCCACCGGTGTGCGCACTTCAAAGCGGCCCACGCCTTGCCCCGTGGGGGCAACGGTGGATTCAACGCTGCCGCGTTGCACGTGAATGACGGAATCGGTGAGCTCGGTGCCTTCAAACTGGCGCAGCCGCGTCAATTCGACGGAGCCGCCGGCGGGCAGGGTGAGTTTCGATCCGTCAGCCAATTCCAGCGTGACAAAGCCATTGGGCGATGTCACCACGGTGCTGCCTTCGGCCAGGTTCGCGCCCGTTTGCAAGGCCTTGCCATCGGTGTTGGCCTGGCCGCTGACGTGAACCACGCGCGCCTGGGCGGCGCGTTCGGGAATCATCGACAGCGGGATGCGCAGTTCCAGCCCGATCGGCAAGCGCTCCGGCGTCACTACCTTGTTCAGCGTCTGCAATGACGCCCAGTTGGCCTGGTTGCGCGTGTACTGCGTGGCCAGGTTGATCAGCGTGTCGCCTTGGCGGACGCGATAGATGAAGTCTTCACCCAGTGCGCCCGTCGGCTGGCTGAGCGCGGGGGCGCAAACCAGTGCGCAAGACAGCAGGACAGGCAAAGAAAGCGCGCGACGGCGGCTCATAACGATCGGTTCTCCAGAGGGGGCGCGCGTCGGTTTCAGGACGGGCTGTCTTCGGTGGCGCTGATCAGCTCAAGCCGATATCCAAGGGCATAGGACGAACTCAGCCGCACGCCGTTTTCGGGACGCAATTGCAACTTTTGGCGAATGTTCGACAAGTGCGTGTCCAGCGTGCGCGAGGTGGCGGGAATTTCCCGGTTCCACACGCATTCGGCCAACACATCGCGCGACATCAAGCGGCCCAGATTGCGGAAGAACAGCAGCGCCAGTTCGAATTCTTTTGGCGCGAGCGTGACGGCGTTTCCATCCAGCGAGATGCTGCGGGCCGCGGGTTCGATGCGGTAGCGCGCAATGTCGAAAGCATCGTTGGCGGGTTCGGCGATCTGGCTGCGGCGCAGCAGCGCCGCAACGCGGGCCAGCAACTCCAGGGGGCGCAGCGGTTTGACGATGTAGTCGTCGGCGCCCGCGCGCAGGCCTTCCACCAGATCGTCCTCGCTTGCACGATTGGTCAGAAAGATCACGGGAATGCGGGGGCCGATATTGGCGCGCAACCAGCGCACCACATCGTCGCCATCAATATCGGGCAGATGCCAGTCCAGCAGCACGAGATCGAAGCTCTCGGTGCGCAACGCGGCCAGCAGGTCACGGCTCTGGTGATAACTGGTGCAGGTGTATCCCGCGGCGGTCAGCACTTGCTGGATGCGCCGGGCTTGATCGAGGTCGTCTTCCAGCGACGCGATTTTCATCAGACGTGTTCTCGCGAAGGCTTGCTACGCAAGCGCGCCCTGTGGCGCCCTACTGCAAGAGGGGTGAGCGAAATTGTGTAAACGAATGATAACTCGCAGAAAGGCAACGCTGGCAACGTTATGGCAAGAACTGTCAAACATTGCAAAGTTAACGAATCTTGACTGGAGTTGTTGCGTAACAACGCGCCACACTGTCTCAACTGTCCTGCCCGCTGATGTCACAAATTGGCGACGCGGTGCAGTTTCGGGTTAGAGGTGGAAATAGCTATGAATCAATTGCGCATACTTATGATGTCGCCGGACGAAGTGGTTCGAAACGCCGCTGTGTCCGCCCTGTTGCAAGCAGGGATCTCCGCTCGGGGCTGTTCGACATCGCTGGAACTGTTCGGATTGCTCAATAGCGGCACCTACGATGCCGTGGTCCTGGATGTGGGGACGCTGGGCGAAATTGGTTATGCGCTGGTCGCGCGGCTGCACGGCTCGTCTTCCATGGGAATTGTGGTGATGGGCCGCTCCATGACCGTGGACAGCCGTCTGCGTTGCCTGCAAAGCGGCGCGGACGCATGCCTGACTGAACCGCAGGACCCGCGTGAACTGGCGTGCATTCTGCTGGCCTTGGCGCGGCGCCTGCCCGCCGGCCAGGACGCGCCGATTCCCGAAGACGCCATCAGCGGCCAATGGGAATTGCGGGATCAGGGCTGGACGCTCGTCGCGCCGTCAGGGGCGACCATCTCGCTGTCGGCCAATGAACGGTTGATCGTGCGTTCCCTGCTGGAAGTGGCGGGCCGCGCAGTCGGGCGTTCGGAATTGGGCGACGAACTGCGGGTGGAGGGCGGCGGCGTGCGCTCCAGCGGTTCGCGCAGCATCGATGTGATCGTCAGCCGACTGCGCCGCAAGGCCGAACTGGCGGGCGTGATGTTGCCGATCCGCACGGTGTACGGCAGCGGTTACTTGTTCGCTGACCAATAGCCAGGCCAGGCGCGTAAAATTCCGCGAGCGCAGTTTGCGGGCGCATTCGGTGTGTCCGCCCGCAACCCGGCTTGGCAACCCTCCAGGGATTACCCCGTCCGGGGCCAAAATGCCGCCGTGTTGGATTACCGGGTCTGCACCGATACATGGCCCCATTTTTCACGACCGGCGCCTAATTGCCCGCTTTCTGCCGGCAACGCGCGGCGTCGTGGGGCTTACAAATTTCTTTGACAGTGCGCCCAGATCTCAGTTATGCTAAAGGGCTTACTGCTTTATTTCGCGCGCAAAATCTGTACGCTAAAAGGTAAACAGTTCAAGACCTGTCCAGAACCTGGAACCAAGGTGCGTCACGAGCCTTTGTTTTTGGGTCCATCTTTCCCGATATGTCCTGACTGTCCCGGCCGCATCCAGTTTTGTGCGTTTGTCATAGTTTGTTGGCAAGCCCGCTCTTTTACGTATATGAACGTTTGAGGCGGTTTTGCGCGAACTGCCTTCTCCGAAAGATCACTGCTTGAGGAGACGAGTACGTAAGTACTTACCAGTGGTACGTAAAAGGGATTTCAAAGGTCATGCCTACCATTAGCCAACTCGTGCGCAAGCCGCGCGAAGTCAGCATCATCAAAAGCAAGAGCCCCGCGCTCGAAAACTGCCCGCAACGCCGCGGCGTGTGCACTCGCGTGTACACCACCACCCCCAAGAAGCCGAACTCCGCTCTGCGTAAGGTTGCCAAAGTGCGTCTGACCAACGGTTACGAAGTCATTTCGTACATCGGCGGTGAAGGCCACAACCTGCAAGAGCACTCGGTGGTTCTGGTGCGTGGCGGTCGTGTGAAGGACTTGCCCGGTGTGCGTTATCACATCGTGCGCGGTTCCCTCGACCTGCAAGGCGTCAAGGATCGTAAGCAAGCCCGCTCGAAGTACGGCGCCAAGCGCCCGAAGAAGGCTTAATAACGAGTCAGCAGTACCCCCGCGTGGCGGAAGTCCGTCACTAGGGAAGTGCGACCGCGCCCTCCGGTTTCTGGGATGGAGCGCGGCACGTAAGGGGTCGTCCCAATGGGCGGCCATGGCCGTGTAATGAAACACGGTTCAACTGAACAGACACAAGGAAGCAACAATGCCCCGTCGTCGCGAAGTACCCAAGCGCGAGATTCTGCCCGATCCCAAGTTCGGCAGCGTCGAACTCGCCAAGTTCATGAACGTCGTCATGCTGGACGGCAAGAAGGCCGTCGCCGAGCGCATCGTTTACGGCGCCCTCGAGCAAGTGCAAACCAAGACCGGCAAAGAGCCGATCGAAGTTTTCAGCCTGGCGATCAACAACATCAAGCCGATCGTCGAAGTCAAGAGCCGCCGCGTTGGCGGTGCCAACTACCAAGTGCCGGTTGAAGTGCGCCCCGTGCGCCGCCTGGCCCTGGCTATGCGTTGGCTCCGTGAAGCCGCTAAGAAGCGTGGCGAAAAGTCGATGGATCTGCGTCTTGCTGGCGAACTGATCGACGCCGCTGAAGGTCGTGGCGCCGCGATGAAGAAGCGCGAAGACACGCACAAGATGGCAGAGGCCAACAAGGCCTTCAGCCATTTCCGCTGGTAATTTAAGGACTAATCCACCATGGCCCGCAAAACCCCGATCGAGCGCTATCGCAACATTGGTATCTCTGCGCACATCGATGCAGGGAAAACCACCACGACCGAACGTATCCTGTTCTACACCGGCGTCAATCACAAGATTGGCGAAGTGCATGATGGCGCAGCCACCATGGACTGGATGGAACAAGAGCAAGAGCGTGGCATCACCATTACGTCGGCAGCTACGACGGCGTTTTGGCGTGGCATGGCGAAGAACTATCCCGAACACCGCATCAACATCATCGACACCCCGGGTCACGTGGACTTCACCATTGAGGTGGAACGTTCCATGCGCGTCCTGGACGGTGCTTGCATGGTCTACTGCGCGGTGGGTGGTGTTCAGCCCCAGTCCGAAACCGTGTGGCGCCAAGCCAACAAGTACGGCGTGCCGCGTCTGGCCTTCGTCAACAAGATGGACCGCACCGGCGCCAACTTCTTCAAGGTCTATGACCAGCTGAAGAACCGCCTGCGCGCCAATCCCGTGCCGATCGTGATCCCGATCGGCGCCGAAGACACGTTCCAAGGCGTGGTCGACCTGGTCAAGATGAAGGCGATCATTTGGGACGAAGCCAGCCAAGGCATCAAGTTCGACTACCACGAGATCCCCGCTGAGCTCGAAGCCCAAGCCAACGAATGGCGTGAGAAGCTGGTTGAAGCCGCCGCTGAGTCGTCGGAAGAGCTGATGAACAAGTACCTGGAAACGGGTTCCTTGGAAGAAGCCGAAATCAATCTGGCCATCCGTCAACGCACCATCGCTGGCGAAATCCAGCCAATGCTGTGCGGCACCGCCTTCAAGAACAAGGGCGTGCAGCGCATGCTGGACGCGGTCATCGACTACCTGCCTTCGCCCGTGGACATTCCCGCGGTTGACGGCCAGGACGACGATGGCAATCCCGTCACGCGTGAAGCCAACGACGACGAGAAGTTCTCGGCGCTGGCATTCAAGCTGATGAGCGATCCGTTCGTGGGTCAATTGACCTTCGTGCGCGTTTACTCGGGCGTTTTGAAGTCGGGCGATACGGTCTACAACCCCATCAAGGGCAAGAAGGAACGTATCGGCCGCATTCTGCAGATGCACGCGAACAACCGCGAAGAAATCAAGGAAGTGTTGGCAGGCGACATCGCCGCCGTGGTGGGTCTGAAAGACGTGACCACCGGCGAAACGCTGTGCGACATCGACTCCCACATCTTGCTCGAACGCATGGTGTTCCCGGAGCCCGTGATTTCGCAGGCCGTGGAACCGAAGTCGAAGGCTGACCAGGAAAAGATGGGTCTGGCGCTGTCGCGTCTGGCTCAGGAAGATCCGTCGTTCCGCGTGCGCAGCGACGAAGAATCCGGCCAAACCATCATTTCCGGTATGGGCGAGCTTCACCTGGAAATTCTGGTCGACCGCATGAAGCGTGAGTTCGGCGTTGAAGCCAACGTCGGCAAGCCGCAAGTGGCCTACCGTGAAACCATCCGCAAGACCTGCGACGAAGTTGAAGGCAAGTTCGTCAAGCAGTCGGGCGGCCGTGGCCAGTACGGTCACGTGGTGCTGAAGGTCGAGCCGTTGGCTCCTGGCGGTGGCTACGAATTCGTGGACGCCATCAAGGGCGGTGTGGTTCCTCGCGAATACATCCCCGCGGTGGACAAGGGCATCCAGGAAACGCTGCCTTCGGGCGTGTTGGCTGGCTACCCGATCGTCGACGTCAAGGTCACGCTGTTCTTCGGTTCGTACCACGATGTGGACTCGAACGAAAACGCGTTCAAGATGGCCGGCTCCATGGCATTCAAGGAAGGTCTGCGCAAGGCCAGCCCCGTGCTGCTGGAACCGATGATGGCCGTTGAAGTCGAAACGCCGGAAGACTACGCCGGTACCGTGATGGGCGATCTGTCCTCGCGTCGCGGCATGGTCCAAGGTATGGATGACATGGTTGGTGGCGGCAAGACCATCAAGGCTGAAGTGCCCCTGGCCGAGATGTTCGGTTACGCCACGAACCTGCGTTCGCTGACGCAAGGTCGTGCCACGTACACGATGGAATTCAAGCATTACTCCGAGGCTCCCAAGAACGTCGCTGACGAAGTCATCGCCGCTCGGGCCAAGTAAATAACCCTAGCCAGGTCCGCTCATCCGAGCGGCCTGGCAGATTCAAGTTTCCTTGAAAGTTAAAGGATAGAGATCATGGCAAAAGGCAAGTTTGAACGTACCAAGCCGCACGTGAACGTGGGTACGATTGGTCACGTTGACCACGGCAAAACGACGTTGACGGCAGCTA
>NZ_JBIBIB010000007.1:0-567799 GCF_042957345.1 Achromobacter sp. NPDC008082 | reverse complement strand
ATGGCGGGGTGGAAGCTGGATAGGTCCAATTCCAGCCGATAGGTCTCGGACAGCGCCTCGTCCAGCGTGAATTCGATGACGTCGAAGTCCAGCCCTCGGCCGGAAGGCGTGAAGGTGAAGCGCAAATCGGATTGGCGGGGCATGGCGGCCTCTAGGAACGGGGCAGATGACGGATAACGCGGACAGACAGCAAAGCCGCGGCTGCGCCCATTCGCAGCCGCGGCGGCTTGCCTTAGCTTTCCAGCGGTTTGCGCCAGTCGTCCGAGGCTTCCGTACCGGCGATCTCATGCGTCCACGTGATCTTGCGGTAGGCCATGGCTACCTTGATCAGCTGCGTGAATTCCGCCTTGCTGGGGTCTTGCGCGTGCGGCAGCACGCTGGTGATATCCACGATGGTGGCGTCTTCCAGGGCGGTGGTGAAGAAGTGTTCCTGCTTGCCGTCGATAGACGTGCGGTACCACTTCACTTCCACTTCGGGCAGCATTTCGCCCGAAGCCAGCGCCTGATACAGCAGCGGCGTGGCTTTGTTCAGCGCGCTGGTGAACGTGAAGGGCTTGTGCACGCGCTGGCCCGACGGTTGACCGCTTTGCGGGTCGGTCGGGGTGTTGACGCGGTGCTCGATTTCCTGGACCAGAATTTGGTCCTCGTGGCCTTCTACGTAGACGTTGCCGACCGAATCAGCGGTGAAGGCGCCCTCGGTAAGATTGCCCTGGGTTTTGCCGGAAATGCTGATGTAGGCGGGGGTAGGCATGACAGACTCCGTTGTCGTCGTAGTAATGAGTGGCCGTTCAAGGCCGGGATGCTTCCCGAAGGAGGCGCTACGAGGACCTATGCAACATCCGTGCCAGGCACTGCGGAGTCAAAAAAATATCAATTAAATCAATTGCTTGAAGAAAAAATAAGACGACTACGAAAAAACGAAAGCGCAAAAAAACCCGCGAATCGCGGGTTTTCGGCCGAAAGTCAGGCCAGATTTGACTCGAATAAAAATAAGAGCTTATGAATCAATGGCTTGTATCGGGTCAAAAGTGGCCCGCCCGAGTCAAATCTGGCCCAAGGGTGCCTGGGCCGGTTTTGCGTCGGGCAATTCAGTGGCCGCGCGCGCCGACAAGGTGGTGTCTATGCCTTGGCTGAGGGCAGCCAGAATCAGATGAGGCGCCAGGTTCAACTGCGCCAGCAGCACGCTGTTTTGCGCCAGCTTGACCAGGGCCTCTGGCTGCAATGCCGCCAGCCACAGACAGGCCTCGCGCGATAGCGGCACGCCCGCCAACGCGCTGGCGTCAGCATCGCGCGCCAGGCGCTGCAAGAGCAGCAGGTACATCAGGTTGATTTCGTGGATATCGCGCAGAAGTTCGGTGGATCTCGGCATCGGGCACCCCAGACTTCGTTGGTTCCGCAACCCGGCCGCGGCCAAGGCGGAATGGCGCGCGGCGTCCTCAGGGGGACGTCTATTCCAAGCCCGGAAGGGGCTTGCGTGCCGATATGGTTTGTCGATCATATTTAAGCGACCTGAACGCGTCAGTAATGGATTTCCCTGTACGAATTCCGGGCATAAGGTCATATTCTAAAAACGAAGCATTCTCATTTATAATTCGCCGCATGCCAATGGCGCGTGCCGAAGAATGGCGGTGCGCGGTTTCTCGTTTCAACCCCAGGCGCGCGATGACATCCTCTTTTCCAGACAGCCACACGTTGCAGCGCGAGCATGCCGCGCTGCTTGCCGCGTACGGACACGCGCAGACGCATTGCAGCCAGTTGCTACGAACACAGGCCGCGCGCATTCTGCATCTGGAAGCAGAAGCGATGCGCTTGCGTGCGGCGCTTATCGTCAGGGACACCGCGTTGGCGTGGTCGCGTGAAGACCGCGCCGCACTGGAAGCATCGATTCCTGGTTTGCCTAAACGCGTTGCGTTGGCGCGCCGCGTGGCGCAACTGGTGGAACGCGTCCAGACGCTG
Organism: Achromobacter sp. NPDC008082; assembly: GCF_042957345.1. Taxonomy (NCBI): domain Bacteria; kingdom Pseudomonadati; phylum Pseudomonadota; class Betaproteobacteria; order Burkholderiales; family Alcaligenaceae; genus Achromobacter; species Achromobacter sp. NPDC008082. The sequence continues at coordinate 565,843 of NZ_JBIBIB010000007.1, read as the reverse complement.
ATGCGCGAACGGCTCGCGTGGCAGGATGGGATCAGCCGGGCGCGCGCGAAGTCTGCCGCCCCCTTTGCGGCCCCCCCGGCCCCCCTTGAGGCTCCCCTTGCGGACCCCTCAGCGGTCCAAGCGCCGGGGACCGCGGTGGCGGCGGTGGCGCTCCGCGAAAAATCCGTGCTGTGCGTGGGCGAAGACGCGATGGCGTTGATGCTGACGCGCAAGGTCGTGGAAATGGCAGGGGGCAGGTACCTGGGACATAGCGGTGGCGATGACAACGACGGCGCCACCTTGGAAGCCAGCCTGGTGGCGGCTGACCTGGTCATCTGCCAGACGGGGTGCGTCAGCCATGGCGCGTACTGGCGCGTGAAAGACCATTGCACCCGCACGGGCAAGCAATGCGTGCTGGTGGACAAACCCGAAGCCCTGCACGCCCTGCGCCTGGAAGCCGAGCAGGAACGGTAGCGTCGCGTTACCTTGCGTTTCCGCATCATGGAGGCCGCCCGCAATACAGTAAGCGTTGGCTAAGGGGCTGACATGTTGAAAAAGCGGGACCGCGTGGCGCTTCCCTGGACGGACACGCTTGCGCGTCTGGAGGACGAGCGCATCATGTTGCAGCGCATTGCGGCGGGCATGCCGCTGGCGCATGTGCTTGAACATGTATTGAATGCCATTGAGGCCCAGTCCAGTGTGGAACTGCGCGCCGCCATCGCGTTGATCGATGAAACAGGAACGTTTCTGCTGCATGGCGCTGCGCCCAGCTTGCCGTTGGAGTTCAGCGAAGCGGTGCAGCGCGCGCCCATCGGGCCGAACATCGCGTCATGGGGCACGGCGGCTTACACCGGCAGCCCCGTCTACGTAGAGGACATTGCTTCGCACCCCGATTGGGTGCAATGGCGTGACCTGGCCTTGGCGCATGGATTGCGGGCGTGTTGGTCCACCCCGATCAAAGCGCCGGACGGCCGCTTGTTGGGCGTGTTCTCGAACTATTACAGCGTGGTGCGCTCGCCCTCCGCCTACGACATCGATGCGATTGCGCTGGTGACGCGCAGCGCGGCGCTGGCCATCGAGCGGCATCTGACCGAAGAAGCATTGCGCAGCAGCGGCGAACGATGGCGCGCCATGTTCGATGGCATGCAGGAAGCGTTCTTTCTGAGCGAAGCCTTGCGCGATGAAGACGGCCGCATTGTGGACTTCCGTTTTCTGGAGGTGAACCCGGCGTTCGAACGACAGACCGGCATGAAAGAGGGCGACACGCTGGGCCACACCTTGCGCGAGATGATTCCCGGTGTGCCCGGACAGATCATGGATGCCTTCGCGCAGGTCGTGGAAACGGGCGAACCGACGCAATTCGAATTTGCGGTGCCTGCGCCGAAAGAGGCGTGGTACGAAGCGCGGGCGCGCAAGGACGGCCCCGACCGCATGATGGCGCTGTTCTTGGACGTCACCGCGCGCAAGGCGGCCGAGACCGAGCTGTGGGAAGGGCAGCATCGCAAGAATTTCCTGCTGGCGCTGGGCGACCGCATGCGCGAATTGCATTTTCAGGAAGAGATTGAACAGGCAGCCTGTGAGGGCCTGGGCCAGCATCTGGCGCTGGGCATGGTCGCCGTGCTGGATTGGTCGGGTGACGCGGCGCCGGCCACCGTGTCCACCTCCTGGCGTTCGGAAGCTGACCTGGCTGCGCAACAGGCGCTGGCGCCAGAAAAATTAGGCACCGACTTTACGGACGCGCTGCGCAAGGGGCGCACCGCGTATCTGCAACCGCTGGTGGCGGAGCCGGGCGGGGAAGTCCGGCCGTCGGCCATCGTGGTGCCGATGCGCCGTTGGGGACGGCAGGGTGGCGCGCTGCTGGTTCGCCCGCTGGTCAACAGCCGGCTCAAGGCAGGCGACATTGCGTTTATCGAAGAGGTGTCCGAGCGGCTGTGCGACGCTGTCGAGCGTTCGCAGTACGCGCGCATGCTTGAGCAGCGCGTGGAACACGCCATCGCCGAACGCGACCGGATCTGGCGTTTGTCGCCCGAGCTGCTTGCCGTGGTGGACGGCGCTGAACGCTTTGTCAGCGTCAACCCGGCGGTGCGCCCAATTCTTGGCTGGTCGCCTGAACAATTTCTGTCCATGGGCTTGGCCGAAGTGATCCACCCTGACGACCAGGCCGCCACGCGCGCCGCCATTGCGCAAGCTTCGCAGGGGGACCCGGCCCAGGCCGTCAGGCACATGGAGAACCGGCTGCTCAAACGGGATGGCAGCTACCGCTGGATCACGTGGAGCATGTCGTGGTCGCAAGACAGCCTCTACATGACCGGCCGGGACGATACCGACTTGAAAGTGCAGGCCGAGACCCTGCGTGAAACCGAACAGGCGCTGCGCCAATCGCAGAAGATGGAAGCGGTGGGCCGGTTGACGGGCGGTATTGCGCATGACTTCAACAACATGCTTCAGGGGATCACGGGCGCGCTGTATCTGATCCAGCGCAAGCTGGCCGCAGGCACGCCCGAGCAGGCGCAGCGCTTCATCAACGTAGCCATGGATTCGGCAAATCGCGCCGCGCATCTGACGCAGCGGCTGCTGACGTTTTCGCGGCGCCAACCCATCGACCCCAAGCCGTTCAGCGTGGCGTCGACGCTGCAATCCATGGTGGATCTTTTCCATCGCTACACCGGCGAACGAGTGCGCCTGCTATTCAACCTGGAACCCGCGCTGTGGACGGTGCGTTGCGACCGGAACCAGTTTGAAAACGCGGTGCTGAATCTGGTCATCAACGCCTGCGACGCCATGCCCAATGGCGGCGCGCTGACGGTGGCGGCATTGAACAAGCCGTTGGATGGCGCGGCGTTACGCTCCTATCCTGGCGTGAAGCCGGGAGACTTCGTCGAGGTGTCGGTATCGGACGGCGGCTGCGGGATGCCGCCCGACGTCTTGGCCCACGCCTTCGATCCCTTCTTCACCACCAAGCCGCTGGGCGAAGGCACGGGCCTGGGCTTGTCGATGATCTACGGCTTTGCGAAGCAGGCCGGGGGGATGGCCACGCTGGAAAGCGAGGTGGGCGAAGGCACCACGGTCAGGCTGCTGCTGCCCAGGTTCGACGGCGCGCCGGATGCGGCGCAGTTGTCCGAGCCATCGGCGCCACAGGCCGCAGGCATGGGACGGCAGTCGCGGGTGGTGGTCGTGGAAGATGACGACAATGTGCGCGAGATGGTGCATGAGTGCCTGGCCGAGCTAGGCATGCAAGTGCTGACGGCCGCGGACGGCGAAGCGGGGCTTGAACTGGTGTTGGGTACGGCCGACATCGATTTGCTTGTCACCGATGTGGGCTTGCCGGCGTTGAATGGCCGGCAATTAGCCGACGCGGCGCGCGCGGCGCACCCGGGCCTGAAGGTACTGCTGATGACGGGCTATGCCGAAAGCGCGGCCCGCGACGGCGGCTTTCTGGAACGCGGACTTGAACTGATCGTGAAGCCATTCTCGCTGGACGTGCTGGGCGAACGGGTGCAGCGGATGCTGGAGACGCAAGAGGGCGATAGCGCCTCGGGGTGACGGCGTTGCAAAGGCAGGTAAAAAATACCTGTCTATTTAGCGCCGCGCGTTTCTCAGGGAGGGCGTCGTGGCGGCAGGGCCGGGAACGGGGCTTGCTTCATGGAAGGTGCAATCCAACCAAGGAGTCTGACCATGAAATCTCGTGCCCTGACTTGCGCTTTTGTTTTGATGGCCGGCCTGACGTCCGCCGGCACCGTATTGGCACAATCCGCTGCGCCGACCACGCCGTCTTCCACGCCGAACGATGCATCGGCCGCACAGCCGAACCGTCCGCTGCCGCCGGGGCAGATGGCTCCCGCACCCAATGCGACGCCGTCTACCGGCACCACGCCGACCACCACGCAGCACAGCGGCACGATGTCGTCCGGTAAGAAGCATGCGGACGAAACGCCGAAGCGTCCGCGCGAAGCGAACGACAATGTGCCGCGCACGCCCGCTGCCGGTGCGGCTCCCCCTCCGGGATACCCGAACTCGGGCGGCTCGAAGTAAGGGGCCGTGCATGAAAAAAGGCTTCCTTCGGGAAGCCTTTTTTTTGACCGGGCCAGGGTTGCCAGGTCTTCAGGTCCTACGTACACAGACTGCGGCAACCGACGTTGCGACTGCGGGTTCTTAGTGCTGCCTGCGCAACTCCGCCGGCGGCACGCGCAGCTGGCCGCGGTATTTCGATACCGTGCGCCGCGCCAGCAGGATGCCGCTTGCCGCCAACTGCTGCGTCAGCGCCACGTCCGACAACGGCATCGACGGATCTTCCGCATCCACCATTTCCTTGATCAGCGCACGCACCGCGGCTGCGGAGCAAGAGCCGCCCGATTCCGTCGCCAGCTCGCGCGAGAAGAAGTGGCGGAATTCGAAGACGCCACGCGGCGTCACCATGTACTTGCCTACCGTGGCGCGCGACACCGTGGATTCGTGCATGTTCAAGTCATCAGCCACTTCGCGCAGCATCAGCGGGCGCAGCGCAACTTCGCCGTATTCAAAAAAGGTTTGCTGCCGTTTGACGATAGCCTCGGCCACGCGTTGGATCGTGGTGTAGCGCTGTTCGACATTGCGCACCAGCCAGCGCGCTTCCTGCAATTCCTGCGCCATGGGGCTGCGGTCGTCCAGCCGGGCACGGCGGAACAAGTCGGCGTACGTGCGGTGCAGCCGCGCATGCGGCATGGCGTTGCGGTTGGGCATGACGCGCCATCGTCCTTGCCATTTGTCCACGAACACATCCGGCACCACGTAGACGGGCTCGTCCACGCTATAGCGCGAACCCGGCTTCGGGTCCAGGCTGCGAATCAATGCGCACGCGTCGCGCAAGTCGTCGTCGGAACAGCCCAGCAGGCGGCGCAAGCCTACGCAGTCATTTTTGCCCAGCCGGTCCAGATGCTCATTCACGATGCGCAAGGCCAAGTCTCGAATCGACGCGTCGACGGCGCGAACGGTCGCAAGTTGCAGCGACAGGCATTCGGCCAGGTCACGCGCGGCCAGGCCGGGCGCATCCAGCTGCTGCACCAGACGCAGCGCCGCCAGCCATTCGCCTTCGTCGGGCGGGGGGCTGAACTCGGCGCGCTCGGTGCTGCACAGGCTGGTGAGCGGCACGCGCAGATAGCCGTCGTCGTCCAACGCATCGATGATGAACTCGGCAAGCAGGCGGTCGCGCGGTTGCAGATGATAGTTGCCCAAGTCTGCGGACAAGCGTTCGCGCATCGACACCGATGCGCTGACCCATTGGCCCATGTCCTTGGTGTCGCCGCCGCTGGAAGATTGCGTGGGGTAGTCGCCCGAATAGGCGGGCGCGTCGGGCGGGCTGTCATCGGCGTCTGCCACCGACGGGCTCACCGGTTCGGCGGCAGGTTCCGTTTCGCCGCCGCCGTGGCTGCCATTCAAGGCAATCGCGCCGATGGACGGCTGATCACCGTCGGCCTCGTCGCTGTCCTCAAGAAATGGGTTGGTGGCAAGCGCATGTTCCACCGCAGTCGTAAATTCAAGCGCTGACATTTGCAGCAGCTTGACGGACTGTTGCAAGCGGGGTGCCAACGTCATCTGCTGGCGCAGGCGCAATTCTTGCGTAGGGTGGCCCAATCGAGTCTCCTGGATGGATACCGCCGGAAGGCGGCGCATCCTGATACTCATGCAAGAACTGTGCCAACTGCGCCGCCGGGCGGAATTCGCGCGCCAGGCGCGCGGAAAAGGCGACGTATTACAAGCGGGCGGTAAGAACTGCTCAGTGTCCCGCTGCGCCTTCTTTTTCGTACACGTCCAGGCGGTTGTACAAGGTCTTCAGGCTGACGCCCAAGGTGTCGGCCGCCAAGCGCTTGTCGCCGTCGTGATGCGCGAGCGTCGCCAGGATGAAGGCGCGCTGCGCCCGGCCCAGCGGCATGCCCACCGGGAAACTCAACGCGCCGTCGCGAACTTCCGCGCGCGAGTGGGCGGGCGCGCGGGCCAGCAGCGGGGCCTCGAGTTGCGCGTCTGACAAGATGAAGGCGCGCTGCACTACGTTGCGCAGCTCGCGCACATTGCCCGGCCAGTCGTGTTGCGAGATAGCGTCCAGCATGGCCTTGGAAAACGTTTTTTGCGTGCCGTGCTGGGCGTTCAAGGTATCCAGGAACCGGTTCGCCAGTATCACCGCATCGCCGCCGCGTTCACGCAGCGGCGGCACGCGCAGCGGCACCACCAGCAGCCGATGCAGGAAATCCTGGCGCAAGCGGCCTTCCGCCACCGACGCGGCGGGGTCACGGTTGCTGGCGCTGATGATGCGCACGTTGGCGCGCAGCAGATCCGATCCGCCCACGCGTTGATAGGTCCCGGCTTCAAGCACGCGCAAGAAATGCACCTGCATGTCGGGCGGCATTTCGGTGACTTCATCCAGGAAGAGGGTGCCGCCGCTGGCGTATTCGAAGTAGCCTGCGTTTTGCGACACGGCGCCGGTGAAACTGCCTTTCTCATGGCCGAAGAGTTCGGCGTGGGCGAGCGTGCCGCTGATGGCGCCGCAGTTGACGGCAACAAAAGGCTGATCGCGCCGATCACTGGCGTCGTGGATCGCGCGCGCGACGATTTCTTTGCCCGCGCCGCTTTCTCCAACAATGAAGACGCTGGCGTCGGTGGAGGCGGCCAGCTGCAACTGGGCCCCCAATTTTTGCATGACAGGGGATAATCCTGTCACGTCCATACCGGTCGGTCGGGATGCAACCGCATCCGCTCGCCCCGCGTTGGTAGTGCGATTAGCCATGCTTATACCTCGGCCCCCTGGGCCTGCTCGCGATGTTTCCATGGTAGTAGCGTGCTGCTGCGCCGATTGCGACCAGTTGCAAGTATTCGAAAACTTTAGTGGACAGTATCGAAAATTTACGCCTCTCGCTCTCAGAGTGACTATTCTGAAGACCATGCAAACGCGCGCGCGCTCGCGTCGAGCCGCGCACGGCAATACGGAGAACCTATGCCACACCTGCTAATCGTCGATGACGATGATGCGATACGGGAAACACTGGCCGAGATGGGCCGCGACAGCGGCTTTTCGGTTGCCCTCGCGGGCAGCGTCAAAGACGCGCTGATTCAGCTCGAGCGGCAAGCGCCGGATCTGGTCCTGACCGATGTGCGCCTGCCGGGCGGCAACGGCATGGATATTTTCAAGAACGTAGCCATCGCCAGCGCTGAAGTCGTGGTGATGACGGGTCACGGCTCGGTGGATTACGCGGTGCAGGCCTTGCGCCTGGGCGCCAGCGATTTCCTGGTCAAACCCATTTGCATGGAACGGCTGAACGACATCCTGACCCGCGTTGCCGCCAATGCGGGCGGTGATTTGCCCGGCATGCCGTTTGAAGAGCCGGGACGCTTTGGCAAGTTGTTCGGCAAATCCGAGCGCATGCTGGAGCTGTACCGGCAATTGGGCCGGGTCGCGCCCACCAATGTCACGACCTTGCTGATCGGCGAAAGCGGCACCGGCAAAGAGCTGGCCGCCCACGCGGTCCACGAATTGAGCACGCGGCGCCAACGGCCGTTCATCGCCGTCAACTGCGGCGCGATCTCGCCGAACCTGATCGAAAGCGAAATGTTCGGCCATGAACGCGGCAGCTTTACCGGCGCCGATCGACAGCACAAAGGCTATTTCGAACGGGCGGACGGCGGCACCTTGTTCCTGGACGAAGTGACTGAAATGCCGCTGGACTTGCAGGTGAAGTTGCTGCGCGTGCTTGAGACAGGGAAGTTCATGCGGGTGGGCACCAACCGCGAAATCAGTTGCGACATCCGGATCATCGCCGCGACCAACCGCAATCCTGAACAAGCCGTGCAGGAGGGCAAGCTGCGCGAAGACTTGTATTACCGGCTGAGCGTGTTTCCGATTGAGTTGCCGCCTCTGCGCGAGCGCGGAGACGACATCCTGTTCCTGGCGCGGCGCTTCTTGCAGTCGCAAAACCAGGAGTCCGGCAAGAACAAGGACTTTTCGCCGCAAGCCGCCGAGTTGCTCAAGCAATACGAGTGGCCGGGCAACGTGCGCGAACTGAAGAATTTTGTGCGCCGGGCCTTCATCCTGGCTGACGGCGACGTGCTGGATGCGGACATGTTGGCGCCACACGTGTCGCCTGGCGGCGATGCCGAAAGTGCGCAGGTGAGCGTGCCTGTGGGCGAAACGCTGGCCGAAGCGGATCGGCGCTTGATCCTGGCTACGCTGGAACGCTGCAATGGCGTGAAGAAGCAAGCGGCGTTGATGCTGGGCATCAGTCCGAAGACGCTTTACAACCGTCTGGAAGAGTATGCGGCGGCCGGTTATGTGCTGCCCGGCGAAGACGCTGGCGGCGGCGCGCGCAATTCGCGCAATGCGGCATAGCGCGTTGGCTGTGACCGCTTTGGCTTTGTCTACGGCTTAACGAGGCGGGCGACGAACCAGGCTGCCAATAAATGAGGCTGCCAATAAATGAGGCTGCCAATAAACGAGGCTGCCAACAAAACAGGCGGCCAATAAAGCAAGCGGCCAATAAAGCAAGCGGTCAATAAGAAAGAAGGCGGCGGACAATGTCCGCCGCCTCTTCACGCATTACTTGCCGTGGCGGGTCTTCAGGTCAGCCATGCAGGCGTCCTTGGCATTGCCGGACATCGCATCGCATTTTTCCTTGCCAACCTTGTAGTCGGCATCGTTCTTGACCTTGGCGGCGTCATGGTTCGCCTCGGCCTTTTGCTTGCCGGCCTTGGCGTCGGCCTTCGCCTTGTCGCGATTGGCTTCGGCCTGTTGTTGGCAAACGTCCTTCTGATTGCCCTTCATGCCGTCGCACGCCTTTTTATCCATCTTGTATTGGCTGTCGATCTGGTCGTTCGTGCGCACGGGCGGCGAACTGCCTTGCGTGGTTTGCGCGGAGGCTTGGAACGCCAAGGCGGACAGACAGAGGGCGATGGCGGGGCAAACGGTTTTGGACAGATTCATGACTAACTCCTTGGGGTAAGGGTCCGGGTTGAACCGGACCTCATACCGCTCTTAGCAAGTGCCGTTCCCGGCCCCGCTCAGGCACGGCGCTTGCGCCAGTGTCCGGGCATCGCGTCACAAGGAGAACGAAAGATGGAACCGCACACCCGTAATGAGCACGGCAAGGATCAAGATCCGGCCAAGCCGCAAGCCAACACGCCCACGGACGACACGGACACCGCGCATCGCAGCGGCCAGTTCGGCGCGGATAAGCCCGGCTTTGGAAAGGAGCCGCCGGCGACCAAGCGCCCGTCCGACAAACATCCCAACCAGCAAGGGGCGGAGTACGAGGAAGGCGGCCAGTACCCGGGCAAGCGCCCCGAGGGGAAGTAAAAAATGCGGAAGTAAAAAATGCCGGGCGCTTTGCCCGGCATTTTTTTAATCAGCGGTGCCGCCATTGCGCACGGGGTTGGGCGGCGAATGCGAGACGCCGGCTTCGTCTTCGCCGGTGACGCGGTCTGGGGCAATGTCCTGGCCGTCGTCATCCGGCAGTTCAAGGTCAACGCTTTCGCGGTCGCCCGTGGCTTGGGAATCGCTATCGGTGTGGGCCAGTCCGGGCGGTAGATCGCTGGCGGAATCAGAAGAATCGCTAGGGCCGAGATCGGGGCGTCCGCTCGTATCCAGCTCGGGCAAATCGGGGGAAGGGGTGCGCGACATGGCGGTCTCCGGTACGTGTGGCGGCATGGCAGGGCGGAAGGCCCTTGCTGGCGCTTGTCCAGCAACCGCCGTGCCGCTGGGCGGGATTCATCGTGCTGCGCTGGGGTCTGGCACTCCAGGGATGGCACTTCGGGTCCGGCACTTCAGGAATGACACTTCAGGTATGGCATTTGCTGCCCCGTCCCGCACAGGCCCGATGGGAAGGCAAACGGGAAGGCAAACCGGGAGATTGCTATGTCATTAATCGTTGCTGCAAGGTTTCAGACCTTTGATCAGGCCACGGTGGCCGCGCAGAAGCTCTTTGCGGAAGGCTTTACCGAAGACGATGTGCACACTTTTTATATCAACTCAGCGGGTGAGCATGGCCGCTATCCGTTGGGCGGTGACCGCCTTGCAGACCCGGACTCCAAGGGCGGGCATGTGGGCGCGGTGGCGGGCGCGGCGGTGATGGGGCTGGTGTTCGCCCTCTTGGGCGGGTTGATCGCGTCGCGTCTGGCGTCATCCATCTTTATCGCCATCGCGGCGGCAGGCGTGGGCGCGTATCTGGGTGCGCTGGCGGGTGCGCTATGGATCATCGGCCGCAACAAGCGCCGGGCCGCCAACACCCCGCGCGCGCAAGAACCGCATCCGGCCGTGCGTCCGGCAGGCGTGATGCTGGCGCTGCACGTGGCCCCGGGCCAGGATGCGCTGGCGCGGCGGGTGCTGCGGGAATCGGGCGGGCGCGACATCGAACGCGCACAAGGCCGCTGGCAAGCCGGTAAGTGGGAAGACTTTGACCCGCTCAAGCCGCCGCACCCGGTCGAAGAGACCTCCACGATGTCGTGAAAACGGGGTCGTGCGGCGCGCGTCGACGGGACGCCGCCATCCTCCCCATTCCGGCTGCGGCGCGTTTAGGCACGCGGCTTGCTGTAAGAGGGCAGGTGCTGGCGACAGCGCCACCAACCATCAACGCGATGAAAAGTGAGAGAGCCATGAACAAGGACCAGGTGAAGGGCAGAGTCAACGAAGCCGTCGGCAAGGCGAAAGAAGTCGCCGGCAAGGCCACCGGCAGCACGTCCACCGAGTTGAAGGGGACGGCGCAAAAGGTGGCTGGCAAGACGCAGGCCGCTTACGGTGACGCCAAGGACAAGGTCGAAAAGTCGTAAGACGCACTTGGCCAACATGAAAAAGCCGGGGATTGCCCCGGCTTTTTTTGTGCGCGCGATGGCGGCGTTACTGCCGTCCGACAATCACGCCGAACAGGAATGCCGCACCCGCCACCAGCCCGACGGCTTGCCAGGGGCGCGCGTGGATGTATTCCTCGGTGCAGTCGATGGTTTCTCGCATCAGATCGCCCGCATTTTCAGAGGCCTCGCGCAAGCTGCTTCGCGTAGCGGCTAACTGATCCGCCAGGCGCGCCTTCAGCGCGTCAAGATCACCGGGATCGGCGTCACGCAAGGTCGCTTCAATTTCATCGATCCAACTTTCCGGATGGCGTGCGCGCCTGCGCAACCCACGATTATCCGGGCCATTCTCGGGAAAATCGGAAGGCAGAGGGGTGTTCGTAGAGGCCATCTGAAAGCTCCTGGCAGTCGGGCGCAGTGTCCGCCAGCGCGATCCGGCCCGTGCGGCCGCGTGGCGTGCCGAGGCCTCAAGCCTCGAGCATGTCTTGGCAAGCCAGTGTGCACGCCAGGCAGGCCCCGGCGCAAATCTGGCAATGCTCCATGTCCTGGTGCGGGGTGCATGCGCGGGCGCAGGCATCGCAGACCAAGGCGCACAAAGTACATAGCGCGGTAGAAAATTCCCCGTCGCGCGCCAACATGGCGGCGCACAGCCGGCACACGCTGGCGCAATCAATCGCCAGGCTGATGCAGCGCTTCATACGAGCTGCATTTACTTCCAGGCTGGCCGCCGCGCACTGGTCACATGCCACCGCGCATTCGTAGCAGGCTTGCACACATTGCTCGAAGTTTGGGTCTCGCATTGCATCTCCTTGTGAGTGCCCAGAGTGGCCGGCCACGGCGTGTGCGAGCTCGCCCGGCCACATCCGCTTGCAATTTGAAGTTGTTGCGCGTGCTTAGACGCGGGCGTTAGCCGTAGGATGAACCGTCGAAACCAGGCAGGAGAGACCCCGATGACATCCCGATCCGATTCGAAACCCGCCGCTTCCCCAAGCAAGGCGGAAGCGTTACCGGACAACGCTAAGATACTGCCGCCGCAAGGTCCCGTCGACGTGCCAAATCAACCGGTTAAACCAGACGCCTCGACACCCGACGAAGCCGCGCGCGACAAGCGGGTGGTGGTGGACGACGAGACCGAATCGAACTGGGCCGACGGCGCCGCGCCGCAGCCACGCGCGAAGAACGCGCGCTCATCCTTGTTCTGATTGGGCCGGGGCGGCGGCTGGCAGTTTTTCAAGAAACGCCAACAGCCGCCGCTCGCTTGCATCCAGTCCGCGCGGCCCGGCCGGGGCGCGGGCTTTGGCCGGCAGGTCGCCCGCCAGATAGGTGTCCAGCACGGCGGGGTGCACATAGCAGGCCCGGCATACCGCGGGCGTGTTGGCCAGACGTTTGGACACGTCCTTGATCACGTCGACCACTGCCTGCTTGGCCTGGGCGTCGTTCTCATAGGGCCGGGCTTGCAGCGCGGCGTACGCCATGACCGAACCGGCCCAGGTGCGATAGTGCTTGGCGGTGAAATCGCCGTTGCCCGCCGCGCGCAGATAGGCATTCACGGCCCCCGAATCCACGGGGTGCTTGCCGCCGTCTTCGTCCAGATATTGAAATAGCTGCTGCCCGGGAATTTCCAGGCAGCGCTTGATGATGCGCGCGACGCGGCGGTCTCTGACCGTCACGTCATGCGGCACGCCGCTCTTGCCTTGAAAGCGAAACCGGAACTGGCTGCCGGCCACGGTGGTGTGCCGGCGAGTCAGCGTCGTCAGCCCATACGATTTGTTTTCGCGCGCGTACTCGCGTGCGCCAATACGGATCAGCGTGGTTTCCAGCAAGCGCACCAAGGTGGCGATGACTTTCTCTTGCGCCAAGCCGGGCGCCTGCATGTCGCGCGCAACCTGGCGCCGAATGCGCGGCAGCGCCATGCCGAAGGCCAGCAGATTCTGATATTTGCCCGCGTCGCGCATCGCGGCCCAGGCGGGGTGATAGCGGTATTGCTTGCGTCCCCGGGCATCGCGGCCCGTGGCTTGCAGGTGGCCATGGGGCAGGGCGCAGATCCACACATCCTCATAGGCAGGCGGAATGACCAGCGCGTGGATGCGGGCGATTTCCGCCTCATCCTTCAAGCGTTTGCCGTCTTGATCGACGTAGTGGAACGTGCTGCCGTTGACGCGCACGCGCCGGTATCCGGGGTGCGTGTCGTCCACATAAACCAGCGGTGATTCGACGGCGGCGCACAGGGCCGGCTCGGCGGGCGATAGGCGGGTATCCATTCATTCTCCGGCTGCACGGACGGCGGGTGAGGCAAGTTTTCCCTTAGCAAGCGGCGTGCCATCAAGTGCTTTCCCGTATGGCGGCGCAGTTTGGGCACGGCGCTTGCTGAAAGGGCGGGCAGCAAGACTAAGACCCGAAGTCTGGTCGCTGACGTCCCAGCTGACGTCCCTTTAAGGAGAGTGCCATGCAAGACTCGATGCAACTACACGTGCCGCCCAAGCCCGATCCGATTCCGCCGGGATCGCCGCCGGGTGATTTGCCGGTGGAACCGGATACCGATGAGCCGGAGGTGGATTTGCCGCCGCTGTCTCCACCGATCAAGGAAATCGATCCGCCCAAGCGTTGATGCCAGTGATGCTGGATCTCGCCGCTGAATAAAACGAAACAACAAGATCGAAGTACGTAAGTTCGTATCACTAAGATCGAATCACTAAGATCGAATCACTAAGATCGAATCACTAAGATCGAATCAAACAAGACGAGGAGTCATCATGTCGACCATCCTGCTGATCATTCTGATCCTGCTACTCATCGGCGCCGTGCCCGCTTGGCCGCACAGCAGAAGCTGGGGCTATTACCCCAGCGGCTTGCTCGGCATCGTCGTGATCGTGCTGATCGTGATGCTGCTGATGGGGCGAATATAAGCGCCTGACGGTTGCCTGACGGCGGCTTGCCACGCGGCAAGTACGCCGAGCCAACTGGGTTGATAGGGGAATGGTCGCCCGCTGGACGGCGGGTGGCGTCTCTGGGTAGCGCAGGGGCCGGACGAGGCGTAAGATTTCCCGCCTTGATACCGACCTTCGCCCATCCCGTTACGCCAATATGACCATTCCCCTATTAGTTTTGATCGATAGCGTGCATGACTACCTGCCCGCTATTGAAGCGCGTGGCTTCCAAGCCGTGTACGCACCCACCGCCCAGGCGCGCGCGGACGCCATTGCGCAACACGCGGACGATATCCGCGTTGTGCTGACCCGCGGCGCGACGGGTTTTCGCGCCGACGAGATCGCGGCGCTGCCCAAGCTTGAGCTGATCTGTTCGCTGGGCGTGGGCTACGAGAACATTGATCTGGCGGCCGCCGCCGCACGCGGCATCATCGTCACCAATGGCCCCGGGGCCAATGCCGTGTCGGTGGCCGACCACGCGATGGCGCTGCTGCTGGGCGCCGTACGCCATTTGCCGCAAGCCGACGCCTGGGTGCGTCAGGGCCACTGGAGCGGGTTCATGGGGCCGCAAGTCACCGGAAAACGGCTGGGCATCCTGGGGCTGGGCACCATCGGCCTGGAAATTGCCAAGCGCGGCGCCAATGGCTTTGGCATGAGCGTCGGCTATTACAACCGGCGCGCGCGCCCGGAATCCGGCTACACCTATTTCGATAACCCGCGTGATCTTGCGGCGGCGTCAGACTTCCTGGTGGTGGCCACGCCCGGCGGCGCGGGTACGCGTCATCTGGTGAACGCCGAAGTGCTGGACGCGTTGGGCCCCCACGGCTACCTGGTGAACATTGCGCGCGGCAGCGTCGTGGATACCGACGCCTTGATCGCCGCGTTGGCGGAAGGCCGCATCGCGGGCGCGGGCCTGGATGTGGTCGATGGCGAACCCGTTGTTCCCGAGGCGCTGAAGGCGTTGACGAACGTGGTGCTGACGCCGCATAGCGCCGGCCGTTCGCCTGAAGCGGTCGAGGCCACCGTGACGTTGTTCCTGCAAAACGCCACGGCGCATTTCAGCGGCCAGGCCGTGCTGACGCCCGTGTTGGACGCGCAGGCCGAAGCCGCCTGATCCGGGGCTTAGTGCGAGAACATGACCGGCACGGTCATGCTCTTCAGGATCGAGGCGGTGGCCCCGCCCATCGCCCATTCGCGGAACTTGCTGTGGCCATACGCGCCCATCACGATCAGGTCGGCGCTATGGTCGGCCGCGGCGTTCAGGATGGTGCTGCCCACCCCCACACCCTTGATGTCGCGGCGCACGTGGTTTGGCGCCGGCATGCCCTGGGCGACGCAATAGGTGGCCAGGTCTTCAAACGGCACGGCTTCGCCTTTTGATGAGGCACCGCCTTCGTCCATGGTCAGCATCACCAGGTGCGACGCCAGACGCAGCGCGGGCGCGGCGTCGGCCAGCGCGCGGGCGGCCTCACGGCTGCCGTCCCAGCACACCAGCACGCGGTCGCCCACGGCGGAAAATTCGCCGCTGGACGGCAGCACCATCACGGGGCGGCCCGCGGTCAGCAGCATCTGTTCGACAAATTCGGTTTCGTGCGCGGCTTCCACGTCGTCCGGGTTGAACTGGCTGACGATGACAAGGTCGCTTGTGCGGGCGTAGAGCGCCACGCTGGCGCTGGGCGAGGCCTCTCCGGCGCGCACCACCGCCGGCACATCGGCGGCGGCCGCCGCGTCCAGGAACGCATTCTGAACCGCGCCCCGGTTTTGCGCCTGAATTTCCTTCATCACGCTTAGCGTGCGCGACATCAGTACCGATTCGCCGTAGTAATACTGCGGCGGCGCGGCGCTGGCGTAAATGCCGACGAGCTCGGCCTTGTGGCGCTTGGCGAGCGACAGCGCCAATGCCGTGCGGCGGGTGCAATCGAATCCGTGGTCCAGATGGACGGAAATGCGGCGATACATGGCGGCCTCCTTAGTAAGCGTTCCATCTCTGCATGGTTGCGCTTATCAGGCAGGCCGCTATTGATGCGCATCAAGCCGTCTTGATATAGCCGGGGCTGGCGCAAGGCAGTGCCGGCCTTGGCGCAGGATAGGGCGGGAGCCGCCTAAGGTATCGCCGGGCTTGGGGGGACAGGGTTGGCTAGCGTGCGGGGTCTTTTTCGATGCGGTCCCGCAGTTGCCGCACCTGGCGCGCCTGCTGCGCAATGCGGTCCAGCGGTCCGGCCAGCGCCGGGTCGGCCCTGGCAATGGCCGGCGGCACCGCCAGTTGCCGCGGCGGCACGTCCTGGGCGCCGTCCTGCGGATGCAGCGCATGCGCCAGGACCAGGCCGTATTCGCGTAGGGCCTGTGCCGCCGGTGCTTGGGGCGACAGCGCCGGCTGGATTTCCAGCACGGTGCCTGCTGCGGTGATGCGCCGCATGGCATTCAATAAATTCACGGCGGTGTCCACGTTGCGGTCGCGGTGCACGGGGTTCTGCTGCAAGCGCTGCATCGACGCCTCGGCGTTGTCGGCTGACAGGCAGGCCAGGCGTCGCAGGCCGACGATATCCGGCGTGTCGGGCTCGCCGCTTTTCTGCCGGATCAGCGCCAAGGCGTAGGCGGCGTGGCGCTCCAGGGCGCGGGTCAGGGCGCCTGCCAGCTGGCGGGGTTCTTTTTCCGGCCAAACCAAAAAGCCCACCAGTAACGCCAGGATGCCGCCCAGCACGCTGTTGAACGCACGCAGCGCAGCCAGCATGGGTTCATAGATATCCGGCTGCTGAATATGGCTGACCAGCACAAACTGCGACGTCAGAAAGAACGTGAACAGGGCGTAGTGGATGGTGCGCGCGGCGAATGTGCCTAGCGCGATGGGCAGCACAGCCAGCGCAACCGACAACGGTGTGCTTAGCAACAGGCCCAATAACGACGCGCCAATGGCGCCCGCCACACTGCCGATCACGCGTTCGACGGTGCGCTGCCAGGTGGTGGCGAAGTAGGGTTGCAGGATGAACACCAGCGTCAACGACATCCAATAGCCATGGTTGACGGCGAACGTTTTGGACAAGGCCACGGCGATGGTCGCGCCGATGCCCACCCGCAATGCGTGGCGGAACGCATCGGATTCAACGCCCAGGTTTTGCCGCAACGTGCGCCAGGCCTGACGCGCGCGGCTGCCGATGCCGGGGCCTTGCGCGGGCGCGGCCGGGGCGTCGCCCTGGTCGAACAGCGCCTGCATCACGGATTGCGCGGTATGCAGCATGCGGTCCAGCACCGGCACCACGGTGGCCAGATCGGGCGCATAGGCCATGGCGCCGCCGCGCAGGTCGTGCAGGCCGGCGCTGTAATGGGCCAGCCGTTCACGCAGGCACTCGGCCTGCTTGGCGTCGCTGACATCCGACGTGCTGGCGATGGCGTTGCACACGCTGGCGTAGCGGTGCAACGCATGGGACAGGTGCGCGCCGGCGCTGCGGCCCAGCCAGCGCGGCGCGTTGGATTCCAGCAGGTCCGCCGCCGCAACCAGGGCGATGAAACTGTCTTCCGCGCTGTCCAGCAGATACATCAGCTGATGCGCGCGGGCGCGCCGCGACGGGCGCGCGTCCTGCACTTCGCGGATACGGACGCGGGCGGCTTCCAGCGCCGCGCGCTGGGCGCTGCGTTGGGGCTTGGTGACGGCCGTCCAGGCTTGCTGCCCGGCGGCGGGCGTCAAGCCGGAATACATGCGCGCCAAAGCGTCGGCAAAATCCGCCAGGCCGCGATAGCAATGCGCCACGGCGTGAGTGGCGTCTTTCCAGGGGCGGCGGCGCCAGACCAGCGCCGTCATCAGAATGGCCCAGACCGCGCCGGCCAGAAAGAACAGCGTGTACGACAGGCTTTCTGTGAGCGTCGGCGCGGGCAATTCGGCGGCGACGACGAAGCCGGCCGACAGCAGCGTGCCGACAATGGCGGCCGCCGGCCCCAGCACGCGCAGCAGTCCGCCAAACGTGCAGCAGATGAACGTCAGCGGCAACAGCAGCCACAGATGCCCGGCGCTTGCGCTGGCCAGAAAGCAGAAGAGGGCGCCGATCACCCCCAACGCCAGCATGGAGCCTGCACGTTGCCGCAGCGGGCCGCCGGGGTCGCCGAAGCAGGCCCAGAAGGCCGCAATGGCGGTCCAGCCCAGGCGAGGTTCATGCGCCAGCACGGCAAGAATGACAGGGGCCGCGCTGATGGCGGCGGCTTGCAGGGCGTCAAGCCAGAGGACGTTGCGCAGTGATGCGCGCCAACGGGAAAGCAGATTTGTCACGCGGAATGTGAAGCAGCAATTAGGCCCAATGGCCGAAAGACGCAAACCCTACCATGTCGACAAGCGGGCGCGAGGAAAGCGGGCGGAAAGTTCGGGGGATGCGTATCGCGCGCTCTCGTGCAGCCCTTTTAATCACGAATAGTTACATCTATGTGTTCTTACGACATCATATGTGCAAAATTGCCTGGAACAATTGCGCAACATGGCATAAAAAAGCACTAGCGGTACCGCGCGCCGAAAAATTCGTCGGCGCGCTTGCGGTAAGCCGGAAGTGAATACTCATGTCCTGAAGTGCCTCTATCTGCGCCCGGACAGCGCAGGCCATTTTCAAGAGGCGCGCGAGGAGCGTAGACATGACACCGAATCACGAGGCTTCCACGAGCTCGGTGGTCAGCGATGACGAAATCGCGGCCATGGTGGCAGGTAAGGATGGATTGCGGGTGCTCTTGCAGCCGCAGATGGATTTGCTGACCGGCAAGATCGTGTCGGCCGAAGCGCTGGCGCGATGGCATCATCCCCGCTTGGGGCTCGTCATGCCCGCCGAGTTCATTCCCGCCATCAATCGTATGGGCCTGGACAGGCAATTGTTCGAGCGCGTCTGCCTGCGCGTCATCGACACATTGCTGACGATGCGCCGGGCGGGCGTGGCCGTGCCAATTGCCGTCAACGCGCCCGCCACCACCTTGTCCGATGAACGCGCCGTGAATTTTCTGCTGGACCGCATCCGCGCGGCCGAACTGCCGGCGTCCTTGGTGCGCGTTGAGCTGACCGAAGACGAACCCATCAAAGAATTGGATCTGCTGCGCGCCTCGCTATTGAAGCTGGAAGACGCGGGCTGCGAGGTCAGCCTGGACGACTTCGGCACCGGCCACGCGTCGCTCAAGCTGCTGTCGGCTATTCCCCTGTCTGAAGTAAAGATCGACCAATATTTCGTCACCCGCATGCGGCGCAGCGCCGTGGCGTTCGAAGTCTTGCGCTCGGCCGCCGAATTAGCCACCCGCATGGGCTGGCGCGTGGTTGCCGAAGGCGTGGAAAACGTGGCCGACGTGCCGGCCTTGCGGGCGGCGGGCTGCCGTTACGGGCAAGGTTATGCGTTAGGGCGTCCCATGCCGCTGGACGCTTTGATGCTGCGCCTGCGCAGCCAACGCGACGGCGTGGAGCCGTTGTTGGCCTCGGCCAACTACGCCTCATCCTGGATCGAAGCCTTTGACGGCAGCGAATCCGAACCGGCCATTCCCAAGGGCGTGGTCACGCAGTAAGCCGTGAAGTCCGCCGTGTAGTAAGTCCTGCATTAGTCCTGCATTAGTCCCGAGGCAGTGCCCGCGGCAGTCCTGAGGCGCTGGCCGGCAGGGCGGTAATTTTTACCGGCCGGGGCGTGGTGTCATCTGCGGATCATCTGCACGTTTTCTCCACCTACGCAAGCTTCATTGGCCCAGCAGCGGCCCATCACCGGCCCATCACCGGCCCATCACCGGCTCCTCACCGGCTCCTCACCGGTTCATCAGCGGCCCATCACCGGTTCATCACTGGTTCATCGCCCGATCCTCGCCCAATCCTCACCCCGAAGAAACGGGGACTCTGAAAACCCTATCCTCCCGCCGCCTTCAGAGCTCGCTTAGGCACGTCAGTTGCTACACCTGGTTCAGCGGAGTCCTTTCCGCCTACTAGGAGACTTGTAATGTCCAACCAGAATCAGCCCGACCAGCAGAAGCAGCCCCAAAAGCAGCAGGCTCAGGAAAACCCCAAGGATCGTAACCAGCAGGGCCAGCAGCCCGGTCAAGCCGGCCAGACCGCCGACAAGGGCCAAGGTCAAGCGGGCCAAAATCCGGGTCAGCAAAACAAGACCCAGCGCTAGCACCCTGATCGCGCCTTGAGTCCGCATACCGGCAGCGCGCATCCCGACGGCCCCGTCCGCGCCTTCGCGCACGGACGGGGCCGTTTGCATTGGGTTTGCGTTGGGTTTGGGTTTGCATTCCGGACGGGTTAGCTGCCATCATCCTTTTCGGCCATTGAAACTTACCGCGCGATCTCTGACGATGCGCTGTTGACATTGCACTTGTCCAACCCCGTCCATCCAGGAACTCTATGAGCACGAACGCCGTTGCGCCACGCCAGCGATCCGCCTTGACCACCACGCTGGTAGTGGTGCTTGTGTTGATTGCGTTGGCTGCCGTGTTGGCGTTTGCGGCAACCCGAATCGTTGAGCAGCGCATCGCGGGCATGCTGGGCCCGCGCGGCCAGGTCGCCGACATTCAGGTGGGGTTTCACCAGGTGGTGCTGACAGAGGTCAACGTGCCCGGTTCGGCGAATCAATCGGCGGTAAGCGCAAAACGCGTGGTGCTGGAACCGGAATGGTCGGCCTTCTTGCGGCATGAAGCCGTGTTCAAAACCGTTGTCGTCGAAGGCTTCAATTTTTCGGTGATCCGGGGCGCGGACGGCGACATGCAGATCGCGCCGGCGTTGCAGACCGCGCTGCATTCGGGCGATGGCGGCGATGGCAAATCGCGGCGGCCCATGCCGGTTCATGTGGGTGAACTCATCTTGCGCGACGGCCGTCTGGACTATCTGGATGCGGTGGTCGCCAAGCCCCCCCATCGCATTCCCTTCAAAAATGTGCAGGCGCGATTGAGCCCGCTCGCCATTCCTGGCGATGGCACGCAGAGCAACATGGAATTCAACGGCGTCGTGGAAGACAACCGCAACGGCGAAGCCACGGTCCATGCGCAGGGCTGGCTGGTCGTGGGCAGCACGGATGCCGACATGAAGGTGGCCGTGCGCAACATGGATATTCGCCATGCCGCGCCTTACTTGTCGGCAAACGGCGCCGGCACGCTGACGGGCGGCGCCATGGATCTGGACATGACAACCAGGATCGCCAAACGCGAGTTGCGCGCCTCAGGCACCGTCGCCTTGCGCGGTCTGCAATTCAGTGGGGATGGCTCGCTGTTTTCCCTGCCGCGCAAAGCCGTGCTGGCCGCCATGAAAGACAAGTCCGGCGCGCTGCGCTTCGAGTTCGCGCTGCGAGGCAGCCTGGACAACCCCAAATTCTCGGTCACGCGGGGCTTCGCCGCGCAAGTGGCGCGTGGGTTCGGCCGCGCGATTGGCGTCGGCGCCGAAGGCGCGGCGCAGGGTGTGGGAGGCGCGGTCAAGGAATTGGGCGACGCTATCTCCGACATGCTCAGCCCCTGACGGGCAGCGCGGGCCGTATCTGGACGGCAGGCGGCGCGCGCCGCATGAGCAAATGAGGAATCGGCATTTCTCGGGCGGCAGGCGCAAGCCTATCATCGGCAGCTGGTCTTATCCGAACTGCCGAGCCGTCTCATGCGTAGCCCCTCCCAGCCGTCCCCGTCGTCGTCGCACGCCTTGCTGCGCATCGAAAACCTGACGGTGGACCTGCCGCCGGGCGCCGACCGCCAGCATGCGTTGAAAGACGTATCCCTGACGATCAACGCCGGCGAAATTCTCTGCGTGGTGGGCGAAAGCGGGTCAGGAAAATCGCTGACGGCAGGCGCCATTCTTGGCCTGTTGCCCCAAGACGTGCGCGCAAGCGCCGGCCAGATTCTATGGCAGGGCGAACAAGATCTGTTGCGCTTGCCTGCCGAGGCCTTGCGGCGTTTGCGCGGCCAGGGCATCGGCATGATCTTCCAAGAACCGATGACGGCGCTGAACCCGCTGCGCACCATCGGCGACCAGATTGCCGAGGTCTTTCGCACGCACACCCGCCTGGGCCGCGCCGAGATCCGCACGCGTACGCTGGCCTTGCTGGAGTCAGTGCGGCTGCCCGAGCCGGCGCAGGCGCTGGAGGCGTACCCGCACGAACTGTCGGGCGGACAGCGCCAACGCGCCATGATCGCAATGGCGCTGGCGCTGGAACCTGCGCTGCTGATCGCTGATGAACCCACGACCGCGCTGGACGTGACGACGCAGGCGCAGATTCTGCACTTGATCCATGACCTGCAACGCCGCAAAGGCACGGCCGTGCTGTTCATCACGCACGACTTTGGTGTGGTGGCCGAGATTGCCGACCGCGTCGCCGTGATGCAGCGCGGCGTGCTGGTGGAAAGCGGCGCGGCCGAACAAGTGCTGGAACACCCGCGACACCCGTACACCCGCGCGCTGATCGCTGCCGTGCCCCCATTGGAACCGGCCGCGGCAAGAGCGGGCGGCCTTGACGATGCGCCGGTTATTCTCAGCACCGACGCGCTGTCGAAGACTTACCGCAAGCGCGGCTGGCTGGGCCGTGCGGGCCGCGTCACGCATGCGGTCGACGGCGTGTCCATCACGCTGCACGAAGGCGGCACCTTAGGCATTGTGGGGGAAAGCGGGTCGGGAAAATCCACGCTGGCGCGCACCTTGCTGGGCCTGGTGCCGCCCGATGCAGGCGCCATCACGCTGGCGGGCAAACCGTTGGTGTTCAAGGGCGGTAGCGCGAAGCTGGAACATGCCAGGCGCGTACAGATGGTGTTCCAGGACCCGTATGGCTCACTGAACCCGCGTCAGCGCGTGGGGGAAATCGTGGCGCAAGGCCCGATGGTGCACGGCACGCCGCGGCGCGAAGCCATGGCGCGCGCGGCCGAATTATTTGAACTGGTGGGATTGTCGGCAGACGCCATTCGCCGTTACCCGCACGAATTCTCTGGCGGGCAGCGCCAGCGCGTGGGCTTGGCGCGCGCGCTGGCGATGCAGCCGCGCGTGCTGATTGCGGATGAACCCGTTTCGGCGCTGGACGTATCGGTGCAAGCGCAGGTGCTGGCCTTGCTGGCGCGGCTGCGCGACCAGTTGGGCTTGTCCATCGTCTTCATCACGCACGATTTGCGCGTGGCCGCCCAGGTGTGCGACCACATCGCGGTGATGAAAAGCGGCCGCGTGGTGGAATCTGGCGTGTGCGCCGACGTATTCCGCCAGCCCGCCCACCCTTACACACAGGCCTTGCTGGCGGCGGTGCCAGGCAAGAAGTGGAACCCGGCAGAAGTCGCCCTGCGCCTGGCCGCCTGAAGCAGAACTGCCTGAAGCCGAATCGCCTGAAGCTGAACTGCTTGAAGCCCAACCGCCTGAAGCCGAACCGCCTGCATCCACATCGTATTAATGCGCGCCCGGCGCAGCCGGCGCGCCATGCTTGCCGATGAGCGTCGCGCTGGCCTCGTTCAGCCCGATGACGTCCACGTTCCGGCCCGCACGGCGCAGCTTCGCCACGGTTTTCTCCAGGGCGTCCACGGCGGAGATGTCCCAGAAGTGCGCCGCCGACAGATCCATCACCACCGTGTTGACCGGCTCATGAAAGTCGATGTTGGCGGCGAACCGGCTGGCCGATGCGAAGAACACCTGTCCGGCGTAGCGGTACGTGCGCGTGGCGCCGTCTGCCGACAGGTGCGACGTGACGTTCAGCATGCGCTTTACCTTGCCGGCAAAGAACAAGCCGCTCAGCACGACGCCGGTCAACACGCCCCGGGCCAGGTCGTGCGTCCAGAGCACCACCAGCACGGTCGCCAGCATCACCACTGACGACTGCCACGGATGCGAGCGCAGGTTGCGAAACGAGCGCCAGTTGAACGTGCCGATCGACACCATGATCATCACCGCCACCAGCGCCGGCATCGGAATGCGGGCCACAAGCGGCCCCAGCACCACAATCAGGAACAGCAGGAACGTGCCTGCCACGAAGGTGGACAAGCGCGTGCGTCCGCCCGAACGCACGTTGATCACCGACTGCCCGATCATGGCGCAACCGCCCATGCCGCCCAGAAAACCCGTGACGATATTGGCGATGCCCTGGCCCTTGCATTCACGGCGTTTATTGCTGGGGGTATCGGTCATGTCATCGACGATTTGCGCCGTCATCATGGATTCCAGCAAGCCCACGGCCGCCATCGTCACCGAGTAGGGCAGGATGATGCGCAGCGTGTCCAGTGTGAACGGCACGTCGGGGATCATGAACGAGGGCAGGGCCGACGGCAGCGCGCCCATGTCGCCCACCGTGTTGACGTCCAGCCCGCCGTAGATCGACACCGCGGTCATGGCGATGATGGCCACCAGCGGCGACGGCACCGCGGTCGTCACGCGCGGCAGCAGGTAGATGATGGCCAGCGCGGCCGCGATCATGGCGTAGGCCACCCAGGTGACGCCGGTCAGTTGCGGCAATTGCGCCATGAAGATCAAAATGGCCAGCGCGTTGACAAAGCCCGTCACGACGGAGCGCGACACGTATTGCATCAGCAAGTCCAGCCGCAGGAAGCCGGCCGCGATCTGCACCACGCCCATCAGCACGGTGGCGGCGAACAGGTAGCCGATGCCGTGCTCGCGCACGAGCGGGGCCACCAGCACCGCAACCGCGGCCGTCGCCGCCGAGATCATCGCCGGGCGGCCGCCCGTGAAGGCGATGATCAACGCAATGGAAAATGAGGCGTACAGCCCAACGCTGGGGTCGACGCGGGCGATGATGGAAAAGCCGATGGCTTCAGGGATAAGGGCAAGCGCGACAAGCACGCCAGATAGAATGTCGCCGCGCGGATTGGACATCCAGCTGCGGCGTAGCTGCGACAGAAAAGACATGTGTGGGTTCGGAATGCGTCCGAGATCGCTTGGAGTTGTCCGAGGGATAGGCGCCCGGCCGAGCCACCCGGCATGCCGGGTCCACGAGGACCGCGATGCCGGTCCGCCACCTCCGTTGCAGAGGCGGCGGGCGGAATTGTACACCCCGCTGTACCGGCGGGAGCGGCCAGGGAGGCCGCACCCCGCGCCGACGTACGAGCGCCCCGGGCCCGACCTGCTTCTGTTGTCAGGCGGGGTGCTGGCGGTACTTAGAAGCGGTAATTCGCGCTGAGCTCCACGCGCCGGCCTTCACCCACCAGCCATTGCGTCTGGTTGTAGTAAGCGGTTTCCGCGTACTGGCGGTCAAACACATTGAAGGCGCGCAGCGCCAGGGTGAGGTCACGGCGGGGCTCCCATTGCAACGCCAGGTTGGTGGTGGTGTAACCCGCCATTTCCAACCGGTTGGCCGCGTCCGCATAGCGCTTGCCCACGTACCGCACGCCCGCGCTGGCCGTCCATTGCGGCGCGAACTTCCAGCTGAGCCAGGCATTGGCCACGCGCTCCGGCACATCGGTCGGCACATTGCCATTGCGCGAGACCGACACGCCGCCCACCGATTCGTTGAAGTCGTCATAGCGCGCGCGCAGCGCCACGGCGTTCAAGTCCAGGCGCCAGGCCGGTGTCAGCTCCACCCCCAGCGTGGCCTCCACCCCGCGCGACGATTGCTCTCCGACCTGAATGCGCAGCGACGGGTCGTTGGGGTCGCGCGTGACCAGGTTGCTCTTCTTGATGTGATAGGCGGCCAAGGTCCATTGGCCCTTGTTGTCCCAGAAGGTTTGCTTCACGCCAATTTCCAGTTGCTTGCCCTGCGAGAGCTCGTAGTTCTTGTTGGCGGGCGACAGCAGCAGCAAGCTGCCGATGGGGTCGGCGGCCTGGGCGTACTGGGTATAGACCGACACCGTGGGCAGCACGTCGTACACCGTCCCCACGCGCCAGCCCACGTTGTTGTAGGTGGTGCGAAAGGCGGTTTCATCGGCAACAAGGTCGCGGCGCTTCAGGTCGATGTGGTCATACCGCAGCCCGGCCAGCACCGACCAGCGCGCGTTCAGCATCAAGCGGTCTTCGGCAAAGAAGGCGGCCTGGCCGGCGGTGTTGCGATACCGCGGCGTAGTGCCGGCGACGTTGATAAAGCGGCCATGGTCGACGTCATACGGGTCCACCAGCGACGTGCCGGAATAGGGCGAGTTGTTGGTGTGCTTGAGCGAGGCGCGGTTCAGTTCGAAACCCACCGCCACCTTGTTCGCCAGGCCGAACAGATGGCCGTCAAAGGCGGCGTCGGTGACGGTGCCCACCTGTTCCTGGTCGTGTCGGATATCCGTGTAGCCGCTGCGCTCGATCAGCCCGCTGGGCAGCCATGTGTAGTTTTCAGCGTCGCGGTAGTCGCGCTTGCTGCCGATGGCGTAGACGCGGCTTCTGACCAGGGTCGCGGGGTTGGGCGACCATTCCGCCTTCAGCTCGGTGCGGCTGTCGCGATAGATGATCTTGCTGTCGGCGACGTTGTAATTGTGTTTGGCCAGCCCGTAATCCAGGGCGCCGTCGACTAGCGGGGTGCCGAAGTAGCGGGTGGGTTCTTGCCACGCGTAGGCCTGCGTCAGCGTGAAGTTCAGCTCGGGCGACACGTCCAGGCGCACGGCGGCGGTGAGGGCGGCGTCGCGCGAATCCCCCAGGCTGATGCCGGAATCGGTGTGGTTGCCGCTGACGTCCAGCCGGTATGACCACTTGTCGTCCAGCGCGCCGCCGCTTCCAAAGCCAAAGCGCTGGGTGTCGTGCGTGCCAATGGCCGTCATGAATTCGTTTTCGATGGGGCCGCGCGTGGGCTTCTTTGGAATGACGTTCACGACGCCGCCGATGGCGCCTTCGCCATACAGCACGGAGGCGGGGCCGCGCAGCACTTCGATGCTGTCCACGGCCCAGGGGTCATACATGAACGTTTGGCCGACGCCGCCATATTGGCGCACGCCGTCATACAACTGAGCGACCGAGTTGGAATCCGTAAACCCGCGCGATGACAATGATGACCCGCCGTTGCCGGGGTGGCGCATGGCGGTGATGCCGGCGGCCTGTGTGATGGCGTCGGTGACGGTGGTGGCGCCGCGCGCACGCAACTGTTCGTTGCTGATGATCTCGATGCTGGCGGGCGTTTCGAACGGCGTCAGGCCCAACAGCGTGCCGGTGGCCGAGGGCGCAAGCAAGGTGGGCGATGGCGTATCGCCCGACACCGAAATGGCGGGCAGGGTGGCGACGGGCGCCGATTGCGCGAGCAGCGCGGATGGCGTGGAAAAAACAGAGGCGAGCGCGGTCCAGACGGCCACGCGCCGCTTCAGGACGCGACGCGTCCCGGCGGGATAAAAAGACATGAGTGCTCTCGGTAAGCGATGACAGGCCGCGCGCAGGCGGCAACGGAATTAGCGCAATACCGAGGGCAGGGGCGGGGCGCGCGCGCCCAGCGGCGCCCCAATAAGAGAGACGTGAACCGGTGCGGGCGGCGCGCGTGCCGCCCAGGGATGCGCCATGACGGCGGCCGCCGCCACGCGCAAAACGGGTGTAGACGGCAGCGCCACGGCGGCCAGCGCCATGCCCACGGGGCAGGTGGCCGCTTGCGCCGCATGGCGTTCGTCGGGCGCCGTGTCTGGTTTGGACGGGCCTTGCACCCAGATCGGGCCGGCTGCCGAACACAGCTGGATCAGCGTGCCGCCCTGATGGGTGGCGGGCATGAAGCCCTGCGGCACAATCGCCTTCAACGCGAACAGCATCAACACCAGCCACAGGCCGGCGTTGCCGCGATGCAGGAAAGGAACAGGGCTGCGCATGATCGGCGCTCATTCTAGAGCGTTTCGGCAGGCGCGTCGCCCCTTGCGTCAGACCGTGCGCGCGGCCCAGAACGCCGTGCGCACCGCAGGCGATGCGGCAATGCTGGCGGTGACGCGGTCCAGGTCCAGCTCATCCACCGAGGCCTCGCTGAGCGCGGCTTCAATCTCGACTTCGTTCTCGCCGAACTGATCGATCTTCAATTCCGACAGCGGCAGCTGCTCGGCTTCCAGCACGTCTTCCAGCACGGTCATGGCAGCTTGGCGGTGTTCCACGTTCGCAATCACATGAATCACATTGGTGACTTCCGAGGTTTGCGAATCCAGCGGCTGGCGGTTTACATAGCTGACCACGGGGCGCAGCAAGGTGTTGGCGGCCAGCACGAAGGCGGTGGCCGCCACGGCTTCCAGCATCAAGGACGCCCCGGCGCACGCGCCGATGGCGGCCGAGCCCCACAACGTCGCCGCGGTGTTCAAGCCGCGTATGCTGCCGCCTTCGCGCATGATGGCGCCCGCGCCCAGGAAGCCGACGCCAGACACCACGTAGGAAATGACGCGAGCGCCGCCGTCATCGCCGGCGACGCGGAACGCCAGGTCAACGAAAATGGCCGCGCCCACGGACACCAGCACATTGGTGCGCAGCCCCGCGGTACGTTGACGGAACTGACGCTCGAAGCCGACGATGGCCCCCAGCACGAAGGCGGTCGTCAGGCTGACCAGGGTATTGGCCAGCGTCAGGTATTGGATGTTGTCGAAGTTTTTCATTGTTGTGTCCTGCTTTGTTCAGGCTTCCTTGATTCAGCCGTTCTTAGTTCAGCCGTTCTTGGTACGGCCCTTCGTGGTTCAACCCTTCCTACGGCAGCCGCCAGATGGATTCCACGACCAGCCCCAGCCCAATCAGCCAGATCAGCACCAGCGCAAGCACGCGCGCCAGCAGCAAGACCTTGTACGGGTCTTTCATGACAGTCTCCTTGCAGCGTGTGGTGATCAAGCCGGCAGTACGGCGATTGAGGCGCCCGCGTCGCTTTCCCACTGCACGCGGCGCACGTCGGGGCTTTGGCCCAGGCGCAGCGCAACGGCATTGAGCAGCTTGCGCAGGTGCGGCGGGCAGCGCAGGGTGACAACCGTTGAGGCCAGTTGGTCGGCTTCGCCGCGCGAGACGCGCACGGTCAGCACCGGAAGGTCCAGCGCTTGCAGCTCGAAGTACAACTGCTTGCGCAGTGCGGGCAGCACGGCGCTGAGGCTGACGATGGTGAATTGATAGACCGGCGTTGCCGCCGGCGCTTGGAAGCATTGCTCGATGCGCATGTTCGTCTCCTTGAAGGGGGAGTACGGTGGAAGGTCCACAGGCATGCGCCGCCTGACCGGCAGAATGCGCGCGCAACAAGGCACGCGTATCGCGTCGGCAAGCTTTTGGGGGAGAGGGGTAAAGACCCAAGTCCTGGCTGTTCGCAGGACTTAGCGGAAAGAGGGTTTCCGCGAATCCTGCGTCAAGCGGCGCTAGCAGTCGGTGTTCGACTACATCCGTCGTTGTCCACAGTGATCTCTAAGTGGTTGAAAGTGCCCGGAGTTTACCGCGCACCTAGGGTAAATACCAGGAAAAATTTCTGGGGGGAGGGGGAAGGGTCATGCGGCGCTTTGCAGCCCGCGCGCCTGACCCTTCCCATCACTTCGGCTGCGGAGGCGGGCCGGCGTAGTACAGCGCCAGCGCTTCGATTTCGCTGTCGGTCAGGCGCTGCGAAAACGCACGCATGACGCCCACGTCGTCGTTCTGGCGCGAGCCATTGCGAAAGGCGTTCATCTGGTCCGTGAAGTATTCCTTTGATTGGCCTGCCAGGCGCGGCAACAAGGGTCCTTCGCCCAGGCCACGCAGCCCGTGACAGTTGGCGCAGGCCGGTAGCGCGCGGCTGCCATCGCCTTGCACATCCAGCTTGCGGGCCGCTTCGCCGCCGAATTCGCCCACGTGCATCGGCGGGCCGGCCAACGTGCCGTAATAGGCCGCGACCTGGCCAATTTCCTGTTCGGTGAGCCCGCGTGCAATGGTGTTCATCAAGGGTTGGACACGCGTGCCGCTGCGAAAATCGGCTAACTGCTTGGCCAGGTACTCGCTGCTTAAGCCCGCCAGGTTCGGGAAGATGCCGCCGGTAGGCGTGATGCCGGCCGAGCCATGGCAGGCGATACAGGCTTGCACGCCCGCGCCGGGTTTGCCGTTGGCGGCCAGTTGCTTGCCGGCTTCGGGATCAGCGCCGCGCAGAAATCCCTCCCAGGCCGGGCGAGACGCACTGAAGTCCAGCGCGCTGCGGCCCGGCACGGGGGCAGGCGGTTTAAGTGCGGCCGCTGGTGCTTGTGCGGATGCCGAAGCCGATGCAGGCGCCGAAGCAGGCGCGGGCGCCGAAGCCGAGGCAGGTGCTGCTGCTGGCGACGATCCCGCCGCTGGCGCCGCCGGGGCCTGAGCCGGCGGCGCCGCGGCCGTCACCGCAGCCGCGCGGATCAAACCGTCGCCGCCCGTGCCGATCATCTGGTGGGCGGTGGCGATCAGTGTCACCGCGGGCGGCGCCATGATCAGCAGGACGGCGATGGTAATGCCTTTGCGATGTTCAATCATGATCACACCAGCCGCCCCGGCGAACGCAGGTAGTCCGCCTTGATTTTTTCGACGATCCAGTAGGCGGTGGCGCCTACGGTGCCTGTCGGGTTGTAGCCCGAGTTCTGCGGAAACAGCGCCGCGCCCGTCACGAATACATTGGGCACGTCCCAGCTTTGCCCGTAGCGGTTGACGACGCTGGTCTCGGGGTTGTCGCCCATGGCCGCGCCGCCCGTCAGGTGGGTGGACTGATACGCGGTAGCCGAGAACGGTTTCTTGCGCGGCCCGGGTTCGGTTCGCACGATGCCCTTCATGGCGCGCCCGATTTCATCGCCCTTGTCGGTCAGGAACGCCGACATGCGGATGTCGTTATCCGGAAAGTCATAGGTCACGCGCAGCAGCGGCAAGCCCCATGCATCTTTATAGGTGGGGTCCAGGCTCAAGTAACCGCCGCGCCACGGTTGGGCGGACCCGGTGATGGTGATGGAGGCCGAGTGGTTGTAGTAGCGCTTGACCGCCTTTTTCCAGTCGGCGCCCCAGGTGGGCGTGCCTTTGGGGGTGGGGTGGTAGCCAATCGGCGCGCCGCTGACGACCTGGATTTGCAGATAGCCGCCGCCCACGAACCCGTGCGGCCCGTGGTCGAAGTTGTCGGCGCTGAAGTCGTCCATGGTGACGGCCACGGCGCCCGCGCCCATGAACGGGTTGATGTTGACGGACTCATCAAAAAACAGATTCACGCCGGACGTCGTCTGGTGCGTGTAGTTGCGGCCGACGACGCCCGTGTCCGTCACGGGGTCATAAGGCTTGCCAATGCCCGACAGCAGCAGCAAGCGCACGTTGTTGATGCCAAAGGCGCACAGCACCACGATCTCGGCGGGCTGAAAGACCTCTTCGCCGGCGGCATCCACATAGGTCACGCCCCGCGCCCGCTTCTTGTCCGGCGTAAGCTCCACGCGCAGCACGTGCGCGCCGGTGCGAATTTCGAAGTTCTCCATCTTCATCGCCACGGGCAGGATACAGACCTGGGGCGAGGCCTTGGCGAAGTGTTCGCAGCCGAAGTTCGAACAGAAGCCGCAATACACACAGGCGCTCATGTGCAGCCCTTCGGTGTTCACGTAGGGCCGGGTACAGAGCGCCGACGGCTGCACATAGGGGTGATAGCCCAGCTTTCGGGCGGCCTCGCCGAACAGCGCGGGCGCGTACGGCACTTTCATCGGCGGGTTGGGGTAGGGGCGCGAACGCCAGGGTTCGAACGGGTTGCCGCCTTCCTGCTTCTGGCCCTTGATGTTGCCGGCCTGGCCAGACGCGCCGATCAGGTAGTCGTAGCGGTCGAAGTACGGTTCCAGTTCGTCGTAGGTGAGCGGCCAGTCCTGACAGGTCAGTTCCTTGTCGAAGATCTTCGCGCCATAGCGTTCGGTGTAGTGGCTGCGTATGCGGAAATCCGTGGGGTCGAAACGGTAGTACGCGCCCGACCAGTGATTGCCCGCGCCGCCCAGATGCGTGCCGGGATACGCGAATTGCCAACGGCGCATGGGCAGCGCCTTTTGGTCGGTGGAATTGCGAAACGTGAAGGTCTCGGTGGCGGCGTCCTGATGCAGCTCGTGCCGGCGCGTGTACTTCAATTCATCGTGCACGTTCGGGCCTTGGAAGTCGGGGGACGGCCAACGCGCCTGCCCGCGTTCCAGCACCACCACGCGCTGCTTGGCCGCCGCCAGCTCCTTGCCAATGATGGACCCGGTCCACCCGCCGCCGATAATCGCCACATCCACCGCGGGTAAGGTCTTAGCCATGTCCGTCTCCCGGCTTCATGTTGTGGCTGACGGCATTGGCGATGGATACCGGTTTGCCGGCCCAGATCACGCCATGGCGTTCGATGTCGTTTGAGAACGAGGCGAACGCGCCGGGAAACCCCACCAGCTTCCATCCCACCATGTCGGCGTTGCCGCCATACAGCGGGTCAGAAAAGAAGCCTTCGATGGTGGCGTCCAGCAAGGCTTGGAAAAACACATCGGACGGCAGCGGTGAAAAATCCGGTTTGCCGGCCTGCAAGTCATGAAGCCAGGCGTCCTGCCTGGCTTCATCGAGTTCTGCGTAGGGCTTGCCGTCTTGCTTGCGGGTGGCGGCGTCCAGGGCGGCCAAGCCGCGCCGGATCATCTCGGCGGGCGTGAATGACAACTGATAACCCTGTTCCGGCGTGCCTTTTTCAAACGGACCCTGCCGGTAAAACTGACTGCCCGCGCCCCAGGCGCCAGCCAGCTGCTCGTCCAGGAAGCGGGTGACGCCGGCTTCTTTCGCGCCGGGTCCAAGCTCGTCGGCGGGGATCAGCCGCGCGGCAATGGCGTCCATCGCCAGCGCTTCCTGGGCATTGAAGAATTTGTAGGTGCGGTTGGCGGGAGAGGCGGCGGGCGGGCTGGCGCCATGCCCGGTGGCGGGCGGGGACTCGCCGGGTGCGCCGCGCGCCGTGACGGCCCATGCGGCGCCGGGTACGCCTACCGCCAACGCTTTGAGAAGTCCGCGCCGTCCAGCCAAGGGCTGATCGGCGGGAGCAGGGGGGCTCAGGGGTTCATTGTCCGGGGCTTGCTCGTCCATGCATCACTCCAGCATCGGGGCAGGCACGAAACTTGCCCCTTGTCGAAAGAGATACCGCAACACTTCGCTAATCCGTCGGCGCTTAGTTTGTCACTGTTTTAGATTGGGAGACAACAATGAAAAGCCACAAACTGCTACTGCTATTCCCACTCCTTGCAATATTGCCCTGGCATGCGGCCAGCGCGCAGTCGCGCGAGACCACGCTGGTGGCGCAGGCCGCGCCGCCCACCATGCCCATGCCTACCGCGGATGAAAAGACCGCGCCGGCGAACGCCATCGGCAAGCCCGTCCCCGGTGCGCGGATGGACGACGGGAAGAAAATGCCATCAACCGAAGAAACGGATGCGCAGAACAAGGCCGGTTCCAGCCCCAGGCAGGATGACCCGGGCGCGGACACCCGCAGCCAAGGGCAGGGCAAACCGGGTGACACGCGCACAACGCCGGATGCCGGCAAGGCGCCCATGCCGGATGGAAAATCGACCACGCCGGGTGGCAAAACCGGTGCGCCGGATAACGCCGGCATGCCTGGTTCGGGTGCGTCGTCAGGCTCAGGCGGGTCTGCTGACCCGCGTTAGGTCAGGGTTGTCCCGTCCATGCAGGGAATGTAGATTCAGGTAAGATTCAGCTTCCTGTAAGAACGAGAGCACGGCGGTACTTGCGCGTGACGGCTGCCCCTGGCAGGCCTGCGATTGCCGCCCACTATGACCGAAGACCCCCCGCCTAGCAGGGCGCCCAGGCGCCCGAAAACTTTCCGCTTTGCAACCGCCGCCGGCTCCGCCCGGCGCGCCGATCCGGTCCGCGTCGTCGCAGCCACGCCTCAATTGGCGTGCCGCGCACCGCCGCAAGCGCCGCCGGGCTTTATCGCCCAACGCTCCCCGCTTGACCTCATACTCACCTTTCAGCAAGGCGGAGCCGCCGCGTGTGCGCGCTCCAAACCTGCGACTACTGCGGACTAACGATGATTTTCGATTGGATGAACGACCCCACCGCCTGGCTTGGCCTGGCGACGCTGGTCATTCTTGAAATTGTTCTGGGCATCGACAACCTGGTGTTCATCGCCATCCTGGCCGACAAGCTGCCGCCCGAGCAGCGCAATCGAGCACGCTTGATTGGCCTGACGCTGGCGCTGGTGATGCGTCTGGGCCTGCTGGCCAGTATTGCGTGGGTGGTGACGCTGACCGCGCCGCTGTTCACCGTGTGGGGCGCGGAAATTTCCGGGCGCGATCTGATCCTGATCCTGGGCGGCTTGTTCCTGCTGTTCAAGGGCACGATGGAACTGCACGAACGCGTGGAAGGCAGCGCCAGCCACGACGCTGGCCAGAAGCCGCAACACGCCGTGTTCTGGCAGGTGATCTTGCAGATCGTGGTGCTGGACGCCGTGTTTTCGCTGGACTCCGTCATCACGGCGGTCGGCATGGTGCAAGACCTGAGCATCATGATGATTGCGGTTGTGCTGGCGATGGCCGTGATGATGGTGGCCAGCCGTCCGCTGATGGCGTTTGTGGGCCGCCACCCGACCGTGGTGATCTTGTGCCTGGGCTTGTTGCTGATGATCGGTTTCAGCCTGGTGGCTGAAGGTCTGGGCTTCCACGTGCCCAAGGGCTATCTGTATGCGGCCATCGGCTTTTCGATCTTGATTGAGCTGTGCAACCAGCTGGCCCGCCGTAATCGCGCCAAAGGCACGCACGCGCTGGGACGCCGCCAGCGCACGGCGCGCGCCGTGTTGCGCCTGTTGCACGCGGGGCGTGCCGGCCAAGCGGGCCAGCAAGCCGACGAAGTGGTCGCGCTGGTCGATAGCGCGGGCGACGAGCCGGCGTTTGCGCCCGAGGAAAGCTCCATGATCGAACGCGTGCTGTCGGTGGGCACACACGACGTGCGCTCCATCATGGTGCCGCGCGGCGACATGGTCTGGTTGGATGTGGCCGATACGCCGGATGTCATCGTGCGCAAATTCGCCAGCGGCCATTCGCGCTTGCCGCTCTGCGCGCAAGACGTGTCAAACGTGCTGGGCGTCTTGCATTTCAAGGACTTGCTGCCGCTTTTGCAGAACCCCGGCCCGATTGACCTGGTGGAATTGGCTCGCGAACCGCGCTATGTGCTGGAGACGACGCCGGTGTTGCGGGTGTTGGAAGAACTGCGCGCCTCGCGCGACCACATGCTGATTGTGGTGGACGAGCATGGCGTCTGCGAAGGCCTGGTCACGCCGATGGACGTGCTGACGGCGGTGGCGGGCGAACTGCCCGAACACAGCGAAGACCAGCCCGAAGCCTTGCAGTTGTCCGATGGTTCCTGGCTACTGGAAGGGCGCTTGTCGGTGGGCGAGGCCGCGCGGTTATTGAACACGCCGGCGCTGGCCGAAGACTATACCGAGGACGCCACGCTGGCCGGTTGCCTGCTGCGCGCCGTCGGCCGAATTCCCGAGGCGGGCGACACGATCGCCTTGCGCGACTGGGGCTTTGAAGTGACGCGCCGCGATGGTTTGCGGATTGATCAGGTGCACGCGCGGCCGGCCGCGCAGGGTAGCGCCGAAGCGCGCTGATGCAGGGCTGGGGCAGTGCGCAATCCGCACTGCCATAACGCGCACAGCGGAGCCACCTTGACGGGTGCCTCCGCTGTTTTTTTGCAACACCCCATGCAATAAAAGGGCCGTTTCCCATAGCGCGCCGGGCGGGAATATTCGCCTTGACGCCTGACTTGGGGATCGCAACACTCTGTGCGAATATGGCGGCATATTTAACTCTTCTTATTTTCTTTATTAACAATTAACAGAAGATTCCTAGTTCGACGGCGTGTCTTTGCATTTTGTCATCTCTGTATTGGAGAACAGCGCATGGGCAGTACGAGGTCTAAGGCAAGAGAGTTACGCAGGGCAAGCACGGGTTCATGGTTGGCGTTCTTGGCCACAGCGGCATTCTCCACCGGCGCCACTGCGCAATCCGCCGACGATGCGAACAAAAGCAATAACCCGCTGAATCTGGCGGCGTCTCTAAATTTTCAGAACTACTACACGCCGAAATTATTCGGCACCAATGCGCATACCAATGATTTTCTGATCCGGCCAACGATACCCATCGCGCCGGGCGACCTCGTTGGCGTGCCGCAGATATTTCGCGTTACGGCCCCGGTCAGTACCCGGCCTCAAGCAGACGGCAGCTACAAAACCGGCTTGGGCGACGTCAATATCTTCGACATCTTTCTGTTGCGCCAAGGAGCGTTGGACATCGGCATCGGGCCGATGCTGACGATGCCGACCGCCACCAGCTCCGAAACCGGCGCGGGCAAGTGGTCAGCAGGGCTGGCCGGCACCGTGGTCAGCGCCAGCAAGGAAGGCCTGATGGGGGCGCTGGTGGAATGGCAGCATTCTTTCGCAGGCCAAAGCCGGCGCGACACCGTCAATACCGCCACGTTCCAGCCATTCCTGATTCGTAATTTGCCGCAAGGCTGGTACTTGCGTTCGACGGCGACCTGGACGTTCGACTTGCAGAAAAGCGATTACTACATCCCCGTTGGACTGGGCGCGGGCAAGGCCTGGCGCGTGGACAAAAACATCTTCAACGTCTTCGTCGAACCGCAATGGACGGTGGCGCACAAGGGCGAAGGCTTACCGCAGTTCACGGTTTTCGCTGGGTTGAACATTACGTTCGGCCATTGATTGATTGCATTCCTATCGAAACGTAGAGAGCGTTGAGAACATGCAGAACGTTGTGAAGTCATGGCGTAGCGGGTTGGCCATCGCTGCGCTCGCCGCATCCGGCACTGCCCATGCCACCGAAGGCGCACTGGGCCGGCAGATCACCGGCACCAATGTGCAGCCCAATGCGGGCATCGTGTCTCCCGAGCCGATCTGGGCGGTGAACTTCGCCCAGATCTATATGGACGGGAAGATCGGCGGCAGCCGCGAAGTGCCGGTGGGCGGCAGGACATCGCTGGGGCTGGACGGGCAGGTGGCGTTCACGCTGGCCACCGTCCTCAAAACATGGGACACCGGCCCCGGACGCTGGAACTTCGCGTCCAGCTTCACCTTGCCGTATGTCTACACCAAGGTGAACTCCACGTTGACAGGGCCGGGCGGCCGCTCGGTGGGGGATTCGGACAAGGCGTCGAACCTGTTCGACCTGTATTTTTCCCCGATCATCGCGGGCTATCACTTTTCCGAAACGTCCCACATGGCGCTCAGCCTGAACATCTGGGCGCCCACCGGCAAGTACAACGCCAATGACATGGCCAACCCCAGCCTGAACAACTGGACGTTCATTCCCCAAGTGGCCTACACGAAGATCTTTCCGGAGTCCGGCTTTCAGCTGGACACGGTGGCGGGCGTGCAGTTCTACACGCGCAACAACGCCACCGACTACCAGAATGCGCCCATCTTCAGCATGGACGTGATGGGCCGCAAGATGTTTAGCAACGGCGTCAGTGCGGGGCTGATCCTGGGCACGATGCAGCAGCTGGGCAGCGACACCGGCCCCACGGCCGACCGGCTTAACGGATTCAAGGGCAGAGATTGGGCGCTGGGCCCGATCGTCACGTATGACACCAAACTGGCGGACAAACGCTCGCTGTCGTTAAGCCTGCGCTGGGTGCCCACCATCAGCAGCACGAACCGCCTGGACAGCACCAGCACGTTCATGGGAACGGCCACGCTGGTGTTTTAAAGACTTTGATATCGGATGGTGATTCAGATGACGGCAACGCAAACAAAACACAAGGCCCGCCTGGTTGGCGCATTGCTGCTGGGCGGCGTGGCGCTGGGCGTTGCGGCCAGCACCGCCTATCTGGTGTTGGGCGACGATGGCCGCCCCGAAGCCGTCAAGGTGGTGCTGGGGGATGGCAAGAACGGCCCGCCCGGCATGGCCTGGGTGCCGGCGCGTGAGTTCCTGATGGGCAGCAGCCACAAGCTGGCGCAGCCTAACGAGATGCCCGCGCACAAGGTGTCCGTCAGCGGCTTCTGGATGGACGTGAACGACGTCACCAACGCGCAGTTCCGCCGCTTCGTCGAAGCCACGGGCTACGTCACCACGGCCGAGCAAAAACCGAAGTGGGAAGACTTGAAGGTGCAGCTGCCGCCCGGCACGCCGCGCCCGGATGACAGCCTGCTGGTGCCTGGCGCGATGGTGTTCGTCGGGACCGAATCCGAGGTGTCGCTGCGTGATTACTCGCGCTGGTGGCGCTATGTGGCGGGCGCCAACTGGCGTCATCCGCAAGGCCCCGCCAGCTCGATCGCGGGCAAGGATGATCACCCCGTCGTACAGGTGTCGTATGAAGACGCTCAGGCGTACGCGAAGTGGGCCGGCAAGCGTTTGCCTACCGAGACGGAATGGGAAATGGCGGCGCGCGGCGGACTGGAGCAAGCCACTTACGCCTGGGGCGAAGAGCTGCTGCCGCAAGGCAAGGCCATGGCCAACATCTGGGACACGCAGCAACAGCAGCCATTCCCGGTTGTGAAGGATGAAAAGGTGCAGGTGGGCACCATGCCCGTGGGCAGCTTTTCGCCCAATGGCTATGGCCTGTATGACATGGCCGGCAACGTCTGGCAGTGGACGTCAGACTGGTATCGCGCCGACGCCTTCAAGATTCAGGCGCAGTTCCGCAAACCGCCGGTAGACCCGGCCGGGCCGTCAGACAGCTTCGACCCCGATGACGGCATCGTGCCCGCCGGCGCACCTAAGCGAGTGACACGCGGCGGCTCATTCCTGTGCAGCGATACCTATTGCATCAGCTACCGCACCAGCGCGCGGCGCGGCACGGACCCGATGAACGGGATGTCTCACTTGGGATTCCGCACGGTCATGACGACGCAGCAGTGGAAGCTGGCCCAGGCCAACAAGCACGGCGTCGCCAGCCGATGACGCCATCGCGTCGCCACGACGCGGCAACCACGCTAAGGAATAGGGCATGCCGATAGCCAACCGCGACAGCATCCTGGAACTGGAGCGCGCCATCGCCCAGTCCGTGTTGGGGCAGGACAGTGTGATTCGCGAGGTGTTGCTGGGCCTGCTGGCCGATGGCCATGTGCTGCTGGAAAGCCTGCCAGGCCTGGCCAAGACCCGCACGGTCAAGGCGCTGGCCGCGCATCTGGCGGCGGACATGAGCCGCATTCAGTTCACGCCGGACTTGCTGCCGTCCGACATCACCGGCGCGGAAGTGTTGCAACAGGATGCGCAAGGCAATAGCCGCATCCAATTCCAACAGGGTCCGTTGTTCGGCAATTTGATTCTGGCTGACGAGATCAATCGTGCGCCCGCCAAAGTGCAGGCGGCCTTGCTGGAAGCGATGGAAGAGCGGCAGATCACCGTGGCGGGCACGACGCACCGCATGCCCCAGCTGTTCATGGTGCTGGCCACGCAGAACCCGATCGAGCAAGAAGGCACGTATCCATTGCCCGAAGCGCAGATGGACCGCTTCGTCATGAAGATCGTGCTGGACTACCCCGACGCCGCCAGCGAAATCCGCATGCTATCGCTGCTGCGCGGGGAATCGCAGCAGAACGGGGCGCCCGTTGATGCGCGCTTGCCGCAGGAAACGCTCTTTGCGTGCCGCGCCGAGATCAACCAGGTGCATGTGTCCGACACCTTGGACCGCTATCTGGTTGACCTGGTCAATGCCACGCGCCACCCCGCCGACTACGACGCAGACCTGGCGCGCTGGATTCAGGTGGGCGCTAGCCCGCGCGGCGCCATTGCGCTGGACAAGGTGGCGCGCGCTCACGCCTGGCTGGCGGGGCAGGAATTCACGTCGCCCGATGATGTGCGCAGCGCGGCCAAGCCCGTGCTGCGGCATCGGCTGCATTTGTCTTACGACGCGGTGGCGGATGGTGTGACGGCCGATCAGGTGATCGGCAAATTGCTTGATGTTGTGGCGATTCCCGTGTGAGCCCAGCCATGGCCACCCCCGCGCCCATGCCCGACGTCCATGTCCGCATTCCGGACCTGATGGCGTTGGAACCGGCGGCGCGCGGGTTGCGCTTTTCCAGCCGGCAGCCCATCAACAGCATCCTGGCGGGCCAGCATGGGTCGCGGCTGCGCGGACGCGGGCTGGACTTCGAAGAATTGCGCCGCTATCTGCCGGGCGACGATCTGCGCCAACTGGACTGGAAGGCCTCGCAGCGTTTGGGCAAGCCTTACATCCGCACCTACAGCGAAGAACGCGACCGCCCGGTGCTGGTGCTGGTGGACCAGCGCATGGGCATGCACTTTGGGTCGGTGCGCAGCTTCAAATCGGTGGTGGCGGCAAGGCTGGCCGCCATGTCGGCGTGGATGGGGTATCAGGCGGGCGACCGCGTCGGCGGCCTGGTGTTCAGCGACGACGGCATCGACGCCATTCGCCCCTTGCGTAGCCGCGAACGCATCCAGGCCTTGTTCGCCGCCATCGTCCGGCGCAATCAGGCGTTGCGCGCGGATGCCCCGGACGTGGACGCGGCCAGCCGCCTGAACCAGGCGCTGCAAGGGGCGCTGGCCCAGGCGCCGCACGACAACCTGATCTGCCTGATCAGCGACTTTGCCGGCGCCGATGACAAAACCTTGCGGCTGCTTCGCACCCTTGCCGCGCACAACGACGTGATTGCCACGCTGGTCTACGACCCCTTGGCGGTGCACATGCCGTTGCGCGGCCGCTTGGTGGTGACGCAGGGCGAATTGCAGGTTGAGGTGGCGGCCGACAAGCGGCAGGTGCATCAGCCCTTGTCGGACTTCTTCACGGGCCGGCTGCGCGACGTGGCGCAACTGCTGCGCCGCAGCCATGTGCCGCTGCTGTCCATCGACACGGCCAACGACACCTTGACGCAATTGCGCCGTGAACTGGGCCGTGAAGCCGGGGCAGGGAGGCGCGCATGAACGCCAGCGCCGACAGCGCATTGCCCTCGGTGGACCAGTTGGTGCAACTGCCGTTGCCCGCGCCGGTCAGCTATTGGCCGCAAACGTGGGGCTGGCTTGTGGTGCTGGCGGTGGCGGTGGTGCTGGGTGGCTGGCTCGCGTGGCGCGCGGTGCGAAAGCACCAGCGCAACGCCTACCGCCGCGCCGGTTTGCAGCGTCTGGAAGCCCTGCGAATCGCCGCGCAGGCAGATACGTTGGCGGCGCGTGAATTGCCTGATCTGCTCAAGCGTGTCGGCCTGTCGTCGGTGCCGGAGGGCGAACGCGCGCAGGTTGGGGCATTGACGGGCGAGGCCTGGCTGACATTCATGACGCGCAACGGCGGCGCATTCACGCCAGATACTGAGGCGCTGCTGCGTGTGCTGGCCTACGCGCCGCCCGACGCGGTGCGCGCAATTCCGCCTGCTCGCTTGCAATCCTTGTTTGCCGCCAGCCGGCAGTGGATGGAACGGCACCATGTGGCGGCTTGAATACCCCTGGCTGCTGATCCTGCTGCCGCTGGGGTGGCTGGCGTACCGCTATCTGCCCGCCTATGTGCAACGGCGCGGGGCCTTGCGCATTCCTTTTTTTGAATCCGTCGCGCGGACAATAGGGCAGTCACCCCAGCGCCCCGGGGTGCGGCGCGACGGCTGGCAACTGGCGCTGAACGTTCTGGTCTGGGCCTTGCTGGTGCTGGCCTTGGCGCGCCCGGAGCGTGTCGAGCCGCCGCTGGAACATCGCCTGCCGGTGCGCGACTTGATGCTGGCGCTGGACATTTCCCAGTCGATGGAAACGCAGGACTTCGTTGACCCGTCGGGGCAGCGCAAGGACCGCCTGAGCGGCGTCAAGGCCGTGGTGGCGGATTTCATCGCGCGCCGCAAGGACGACCGGCTGGGCCTGATCGTGTTCGGCACGGCCGCGTATCCACAAGCGCCGCTGACGCAAGACCACGCCACCCTGAGCCTGCTGCTGGATCAGGTGACAACCGGCATGGCGGGGCCGAATACCGCCATTGGCGATGCGATTGGCGTGGCGATCAAGCAGCTTGAACAAGCCAAAGAACGCGACAAGGTGCTGATTTTGCTGACGGACGGCAACGATACCGGCAGCGCCGTGCCGCCCGACCGCGCGGCGTCGATGGCGGCCGACCGGCACATCACCGTGCACACCATCGGCATTGGCAACCCCCAGGCGCAGGGGGAAGACAAGGTGGATTTCGCCGCGCTGCAACGGATTGCCAAGGCCACGGGCGGGCGCTTCTTTTCGGCGCAGGATCAGGCGTCCCTGCAACAGGTGTACGCCACGCTGGACCAAATTACGCCGCACGAGGTGCGCGAACTGCGCCATCAGCCCAAGCAGGACTTCTTCTGGATTCCGCTGGGTCTGGCGGTGCTGCTGCTGGCGGTGTGGCATGTGGGCGCCAGCCTGCGCGCGCGCTGGGCAGGCAGATCGGCAAGCACGGCAGGCGGCGGAGCAGACGCAGCAAGCGAGGCAGGCGGTGCCGCTGCCAAGGAAGACGCGTGGACGTCGACCTGAGCGCCTTCCATTTTCTGCGCCCTTGGTGGCTGATGGCGATACCGCTGGCGGCGTTGTTGCTGTGGCTGGGCCGGTCGCCAAGCGGTCGTTTGGGTTGGGGCAGCACGATTGCGCCCGCCTTGTTGCCGTACCTGATCGTGAACGCACCGGGCAGCCGGGGGCCGCGCCCGATCCATGCGGTGGCGGCGCTATTGATGCTGGGCGGCATTGCGGCTGCCGGCCCGACGTGGCAGCAAGACCTGCCGCCGTTTCTCGACAACCAGGCGCCGCTGATCGTGGCCGTGGACTTGTCGCCGTCCATGGACGCCGCAGACGTGCCGCCCAGCCGCTTGCAGGCAGCCAAGCACAAGCTGCATGACCTGCTGGCGCGCCGCGCGGGCGCCAAGACAGGGCTGATTGCCTACGCGGGCTCCGCGCATCTGGTGCTGCCGCCCACGGACGACCCCAGTCTTGTCGACCTGTTCATCCAGTCCTTAGCCACCGAGCTGATCGCCGCGCCCGGCAAGGATGCGGCCGGCGCGATCAACGTGGCCGCCTCGGTATTGAAATCCACGCAAGCGGGCGGCACGGTGCTGCTGGTGACAGACGGCGCGGACACCAGCCAGTTGCCGCAGGTGGAACAGCTGGCCAAGGCGGCCGACTTCCAGATACTGGTTCTGGCCGCGGGTGCGTCGGATGGCGGCGTGTTGCGCGATGCCCGGGGGCAGCCGCGCATGGACAAGGACGGCAAGCCCGTGCTGGGCACGTTCGACGCCAGCGCCATCAAGCAACTGGCGCAAGCCGCGCGCGCACCGCTGGGCAGCCTGACCTTGAATGACGACGACCTGGACTGGGTGACGCTGCACGCACAGCGGCATTTCCAGGAAGTGCAGAACGCGGGGCAGGCGGTGCACTGGAAGGACATGGGCTACTGGCTGTGCTGGCCACTGGCCATCCTGGCGCTGCTGTGCCTGCGGCGCGGCTGGAACGTTAACTGGCTGGCTGGCCTGATGCTGGCGTGTCTGGCGGGGTGGTATGCGCCTGACGGTCATGCAAACCCCAACGCAAACCCCAACGCAAACCCCGACGCCAACGCCACCCCTGGCCGCAACGCCAACCCCGTTGCCGGCGCCATCGCCAACGCCTTCTTCACGCCCGACCAGCAAGGCCGCTGGGCCTACGAGCACCACGATTACGCCCGCGCCGCCGCCGTATTCCAGGACCCGTACTGGAAGGGCCGCGCCGCCTACGACGCGGGCGACTACCCCTTGGCCCTGGCGGCGTTCGCCCGGCTGGACACGGCTGAGGCGAACTTCTATGTAGGCAATACCCAGGCTCGGCTGCGCCATTATGACGACGCGCTTGCCGCGTATGACCGCGCCTTGCGTCAGCACGCAGACTTTCCGGAAGCCAAGAAGAACCGCGAGCTGGTCGCCAAGCTGCAAGCCGCCATCGAGGCCGAGCAAGAAGACGACAACAACGATCAAAAGCCCGACGATGTCGCCCAAGACAATAAGAAAGGCGCGGGCAAAATGACGCAGGTCGAGGTAGCCAAAGCGTCGTCCGATGATGTGTGGTTGCGCAACCTGAGCTTGTCGCCCGCGGGCTTTCTGAAGCAGAAGTTCGCGATTGAAGATGCGCGCAG
Organism: Achromobacter sp. NPDC008082; assembly: GCF_042957345.1. Lineage (NCBI taxonomy): Bacteria > Pseudomonadati > Pseudomonadota > Betaproteobacteria > Burkholderiales > Alcaligenaceae > Achromobacter > Achromobacter sp. NPDC008082. The sequence goes on along the minus strand of NZ_JBIBIB010000007.1, from coordinate 522,301 downwards.
GGGCGCGTCCGCACCGGCGGGAGGCCGTCCATGACGTTGATGCGCCGGCTGGGAAGGCTGATGGGGCTGTTGGCGCTGATCGCCTTGGGCGCGCATGCGTACGCGCAAGCCCAAACCCAAACCCAGGCCCCGGCCCAAACCCCGCCGCAGCCGACCGACTCGGGTCCCCAATTGCGCGCAACGGCACGCATGTCCACCGACACGCCGTTGACGGTGGGCGGCACCGCCACCTTGCAAGTCGATGTGCTGACGTCCACCTGGTTTACGCAGCCGCCAGAACTGCCGCCGCTGAACATCCCCGGCGCCATGGTGACGGGCCCCACCGGTGACGCGACGTTGATCCGCGACACCATCGACGGCGTGCCATATAGCGGATTGCGCTTTGCCTACCTGATCAGCCCGACGACGGCGGGCGCGCTGCAAGTGCCCGCTATCGCGATCCGTGTTCAGGCCGGCCAGGCCAAAGGGCCGCTAACGGTGCAGACGCAGCCGCTGGACGTGCAGGCTTCCGGCCCCCCGGGTGGCGCCGCGGCCGGCTCGGGTCATCTGCTGGCGGCAACGGCGGTGCATTTGACCCAGCAGATTCAGTATTCCGCGCAACCGCCGTCGGTGGGCGACCACATCAGCCGCGTCATCACGGTGCAGGCGCAAGGCGCGCAGGCCATGCTGATTCCGCCGCCTGCAAGCCCCGACGTGCCGGGCCTGAAGGCGTACCGCTCAGAACCCGTGCTGACGCAGTTGTCGGATAGCCGGGGCAGGTTTCTAGGCGGACAACGGGTCGACCGGATCGACTACGTGGTGGAACGCGCCGGGTCCTATGCGTTGCCCGACGTCGAACTGCCGTGGTGGAACCTGACCACGAAGCAGGCTGATCGCGCCGTGTTGCCCGGAGAGCGTTTCGAGGCCAAGGCTGGGGCCGCGTACCAGACGCCATTTTCAATCCAGCAAGATTTGCGAGATCTGGGGAGGCAGGCGCAGGTGCGCATCCCCGGCGGCTGGCTGCTGGTGGCCGCCGTGTTGATCGTCGTGGCGCTGGCGGTATGGCTGGGCGGGCCAAGCTGGCGCCGGATCACACGTTGGACCCGCGAACGTGCGCGGGCATTGCGTGTCCGTTGGCAGGCGTCGGAACCGTATGCCGCCCGCGCCATGCGCAAAGAATTGGCCCAGCCGACTGGCCGCTTGAACGCGCTGTATCACTGGCTGCGCTTGAGCCGCCGTTCGGTCTCGATGGCTGACGCCACGGCGGGCCTTGCGCCGGATCTGCGCAATGGCGGGGCCGCGGCGATGCGTGATTGCTATGGCGCCACCCCGAATCCCGCCCGGGGGCTCCACGCCTTTCGCCTAGCCACACCGCGCTGGCGACAGGCATTCCGCGCCGACGTTGCCCGCGCGCGCCAAGAAGACTTGTTGCCGCTGAATCCCCGCAAGATCGACCGCCACTCCGGAGACCCCCGATGACCCTGACCCGGCGCACCGCGCAACGCCTCTTCGCCATGCTGGCGCTGCTGTTTCTGGCCAATCTGGTGCACGCCCAGACGGCACTGCCGTCCTGGAACGATGGGCCGTCACGCCAGGCCATCGTGGAGTTTGTGGCGGCGGTTACCCAAGAGGGCGGGGCGGATTACGTCGCGCCCGCCGACCGCATTGCCGTCTTCGACAACGACGGCACGCTGTGGAGCGAGCAGCCGCTGTACTTCCAGCTGATCTTCGCGCTGGACCAGATCAAGGTGATGGCGCCCAAGCACCCGGAATGGTCGCAAGAGCAGCCGTACAAAGCCGCCATCGAAGGCGACCGCCAGGCGCTGGCCGCGTCCGGCACCGAAGGCCTGCTGAAGATCGTGGGCGTGACGCATACCAACATGACGACGCAGGCCTTCTCGGATGAGGTCAAGCAATGGGTCAAAACGGCGCAGCACCCGCGTTTCAAGCAGCCGTACACCAGCCTGACCTACGCGCCCATGCGCGAACTGCTCGACTATCTGCGCGGCAACGGCTTCAAAACCTATATCGTGTCGGGCGGCGAAGTGGAGTTCATGCGCGCCTGGGCGCAGGATGTCTACGGCATTCCGCCCGAGCAAGTGATCGGCACTACATTCGTCACCGAGTTCCAGATGCAGGACGGCAAGCCGGTGCTGATGCGCACGCCCAAGTTGGACTACAACGACGACGGCCCGGGCAAACCCGTGTCGATCAACAAGTTCATCGGCCGCCAGCCCATCTTTGCGTTCGGCAATTCGGATGGCGACCTGCAAATGCTGCAATGGACGATGGCCGGGCCCGGCAAGCGCTTTGCGGGTCTGGTGCATCACACCGACGCCAAGCGTGAATGGGCCTATGACCGCGAATCAAAGATCGGCAAGCTGGACAAGGCCCTGGATGAGGCCAACAGCAAGGGCTGGGTCGTGGTGGACATGGCGCGCGAATGGAAACGCGTCTACGCGTTTGAGATGCCAAGATAAGTTGGAAAACCAGAAGGCCAGGCCGGCGCCAGCACGGAGCCGGGGCAACACGCTAGAGGAACAGCGGCATGCGGATGGGGACGGCGGCAATGGAAGGGTTGGACACGCAACGGCCGGATAGCGGCGCACGCACATTGACAACGGCTCGCCCGGCGGCGCTGCTGTTGATGTCGGGCGCGGCGGCGCTCGTGTTCCAGGTGTTGTGGATCAAGCAGTTATCGCTAGTGGTGGGCGTGGAGGTCAGCGCCATCGCCGGGGCGGTCAGCGCATTTTTTCTAGGGCTGGCGCTAGGCGGCTGGTTCCTGGGCCGGCTGGCTGACCGCCTGGATCGGCCCGTGCGGTTCTACGCGTGGCTGGAGGCGGGTGTGGCGGTGTCCTGCGTGGCCGTCACCGTGGCGCTGGCGCATAGCGCGGCGCTGTTCGTGGCGGTGGAGGCCGTCAGCCCCCTGGCCGCGTGGCTGATGATCGGGCTGATGCTGGCCATTCCTTCTTTTCTGATGGGCGGCACCTTGCCCGTGCTGATGCGCGCCGTGAATCGCCAGGATGCGGCGGCCAGCCGGCGCGGCGGCATCCTGTACGCCGCCAACACCTGTGGCGCAATCGTGGGCGCGTTGCTGCCGGCGTTTGTGCTGATTCCGCGCTTTGGCGTGCAAGGCGCTGCGTTGGCGGCGGCGTCGTTGAATGTGTTGGCCGCGCTGGGCGCCTGGACGTTGGACCGCAAGGCGGGCGCGTTGGCCGCCGCCGCGCCCGCGCCTAACGCCACCGCCCCGTTATCGGGCGAGGCGCGCTTGGCGGTGGCGCTGTACGCCGCGGCGGGTGGCGTGGCGCTGGGCTATGAAGTCATCTGGTCGCAGATGATCGTGCCGTTCATGAGCACGCGCGCCTTTGCGTTTGCGATTGTGCTGGCGACGTATCTGGCTGGCCTGGCGATAGGCGCCGCGCTGTATGCGCGCGTCGCGCACCGGGTGCGCAACCCCTGGGGCGTGTTCGGCTGCCTGATTGCCGGTGCGGGCCTGCTGGCTGTGCTGGAAGTGGCGGTGGTGGGCAAGTGGCTGGTCGTAGCGCAGACGCATGCGGAAGCGGCCGTCGTGCAGCTGACGGGCAGCGCCATCGCCGGCATGTGCGCGCGCTTTGCGGTGGCGGCGGCAAGCTTTGTGCTGGCGCCCACGTTGTTGCTGGGTGCGGCCTTTCCCGCCGTGCTGCGCATTGCCGTGGGCGACCGCCATGTAGGACGCGAGGTGGGCGCAGTGCTGGCCTGCAATACGCTGGGCGGAATTGCCGGGACGCTGCTAACGGGATTCTTACTGCTGCCCGCCCTGGGTCTTGTGCGCACGTTGGGGGTGCTGGCGGCCATGGCGGCGTTGATTGGGGTGATCGCGGCGTGGCGCGGGCGGGTGACCGGCACGGCCACTTCCGGTATCGCGACGGGTCTTGTCGGGATGGCGGCGCTGGCCGTGGCGGTGCTGTTGCCCGTGGACCAATTCGCGCGGCTGTTGCCGGGCGCAAGCGGCGCGGGCCTGTTGTTCTACGAAGAAAGCCATGGCGGCACGGTGGCGGTAGTGGAGCAGCCCGGCCAAGGCACGCGCTTTCATCGCTTGTACATTCAGGGCGTATCGAATTCGGGTGACGCGATGCCGTCGCTGCGCTACATGCGCTTGCAGGCGCTGTTGCCGCTGATCGTGCACAACGGCGACCCGAAATCCGCGTTGGTCGTGGGCTATGGCACGGGCATCACGGCGGGCGCGCTGTCGCAATACCCGGGGCTCGCCAAACGGGCGGTTGCCGAACTGCTGCCCGCCGTCCTGCGCGCCGCGCCGCATTTCCAAGGCACCTTCCAGGCCGCGTCCGACCCCGGGCTGGAAAAGCGCTTGCGCGACGGCCGCCGCGCGCTGCAAGCCAGCACCGAACAATGGGACGTGATTACGCTGGAACCGCCGCCGCCGTCGGCGACAGGCGTGGTCAACCTGTATTCGCGCGACTTCTACCAATTGGCCGCCAACCGCCTGGCGCCGCAGGGCATCGTGGCGCAATGGCTGCCGCTGCCCACGCAGAACGAGGAAGACACGCGGGCGCTGATCGCCAGCTTCATTCAGGTGTTTCCGCACGCGTCGCTATGGACCAGTGAGCTGCATGAAATGCTGCTGGTAGGCTCGATGCAGCCGCTGGAGCTGGACGCCGCGCGCATTCAGGCGCGCTATGCGCAGCCGAACACGGCGGCGGCCTTGAAGGCGGTGGGCGTCCCGTCTGCGTCGGCGTTGCTGGCGACGTGGGTCACGGATCGTGACGGGCTGGCGCACTTTGCGGGGGACACGCCCGCCGTCACGGATGACCGCCCCGGTATTGAATACGCCACCTGGGTGCGGCCCCGCGAGATTGCCCGCGTATTGCCGGCGCTGCTGGCCGAGCGCAACGAGCCTCCGCTGCGGGGCGCCACGCCCGCGCTGCTGTCCGACATCGAGCTGGAACGCGCGCGCCTGGACACCTTCTACCGGGCGGCGTTGGCCGCCTATGCCGGTGACCGCGAAACCTGGGGCCGGGAAATCAACCGTCTGGCCCGCAACGATGGCGACAACGCCTACTACCGGTGGTTCATGGGCGAAGGCGGCAAATAGCGCTTAGCCGTCAACTGCACACCTGCCGCCACGGCGCGATGCCCCGCGGCGGGCAATAACCCGCGCAGGGCATGGCAATCGACACGCCGCTCTGGCAGCGCAGTTCGGGGGCTTTTTCTCCATACGGAATGGTGCCCTTGCAGTCGCAGCTGGCCACGCCCGCGCCCGAGGGCAACTTGCGCGGCAAGGGCGTCGCGGCCGGTGCGGCCGCGGCGACGTCATCGTTGTTGTCATCGCTTTCAACAACCGCACGCACCTTGGCCACGGGCATATTGCAGGACTTGGCGATGGCTTTAACGGATTTCCCTTCGTCGGACATCGACAAGATTTTCTTGTCGCTGCATGCCGCGTGAGCCGGTGTAGAAAAACACCCCCACATCGCAATCGAAACGATCGCCAGAAATAATGACCGGTGCAAAATCATCACGCGTCTCCAGCCTATTTAATGGGTCAGAAAAACCGCCGCATGCCGGATGGCGCACGCTTTCGCGGCCTAGCGTAGTGCGCTGATTTCCGCAGTGTCAATGCGACCCGATTAAATAATCTGGACGGTGAATGATGAATGCCGGCCATGAAGTTGGACGTGTCCGAATGGCCCGGTCAGCCCGTACGGATGTGGAATTACCAAGCGCCTAGCGCGGGGTGTGCGGCGATGTCAGCATCCGCTGCGGCGCGCGCAGTATGCAGCGCCGCCTCGCCGCGCGCCGTGCCTTGCACCGAAAAGAACGTCACGGTCTTCAAGCCGATCGTACCCAGCACGTGCTTCAGATAGGGCGTCAGGAAATCGGGCTGACGCGCGGCATCCCCGGAGAATTCCCCGCCTGACGATATCGCCACATAGACGGGCCGGTCGGGCAGGTTGCCGATTTTCCCTTCGGCCGTAATGCGAAACGTACTGCGCACGCGCACCACGTGGTCGATCCACACCTTCAGCGATGCCGGCACCGTGAAGTTGTGCATCGGCGTGGCGATGACGATATGCGTTGCGTCCAGCAGCGCCTGGATCAACTGTGCGGATTGGCGTAGCGCGCCGCGCGCCAGGACGTCTTCGGCCGGGTCCATCGGCGCGCTCAGGGCGGCGGCGTAGTCCTGATCGACATGGGGCAGGGTGGTGGCGTCAATTTCGACCACGGCAGGCGGCGTATCGCCCGCTGTCGCGATCAAGCGTTGAATAATGCGTTGCGACAGGCGGTGGCTTTCGGCGTCGCGGCCACGCGGGCTGCAAGTGATGTGAAGAATGCTCATGCGGTGGGAAGATCCAGGTTCTTGCTGAAACGAATGGCGCTGGTCAACAGACCTTGCCGGAAATAAAAGCGTTGGGCCAGCGCGTTGGACAAGCCTGTGTCCAATACCAGCTTGGCGCAGCCGGCCTCGCGCGCAATGCCGTCCAGCGCGTGCAGCAGGCGGGCGCCCCAGCGGCCGCCACGGCGCGTGCTGTCCACCACCAGGTCATCCACGTACAGAAAGCGTCCGTAGATCAGATTTTCCTGGAAGCGATAGCCGGCAAGCGCGACGGCTTGGCCGGCGTCGATGCCGGCCAGCAGCCGGTAGTGGTCGGCACGCATGCGGCCGATGCGCGCAGCAAAGTCGCTGGCATCCGCCAAATGCGGGCGCAACTCGCGCATCAGGGGCAGGCAGGCTTGGATGTCGTCGTCGGTGTCGAGGTGTTTGAGATCGGTGTCGGTCATGGATGGCGTGAGGGAAAGGCGGTACGAATGGGCGTGGATGCATCAGGCCTTATCGTAGAAACGCCATGCCATAATTTGAAGGGCCATAAATTGAACTTTGGACTATGCCATGATCGCCCACACGCCCGACAGCCTGCCGCCGTTGGCGCCCAACAGCGCCGAGCCCTTGTACCGGCAGGTCTATGAGCGCTTTCGCAGCGCCATCGCGGGAGGCACATTAAAGCCGGGTGACCGCATTCCGTCGGCGCGCGCCTTGGCCAAAGAAATGGGCGTGGCGCGCGGCACCATCGAAGTCGCGTATTCGTTGTTGGGGGCCGAAGGGTATATCCAGACGCGCGGGCAAGCCGGCACGATTGTCACGCCCGACTTGCAGCCCCAGCCGCCCGCGCCGGCGACGGCGCCGCTGGTTGACGCGGCCGACGATGACCACGGCTGGCAGCGGCCCGCCCGCATCCTGCCTTTTCAAATGGGCTTGCCCGCGCTTGATGCGTTTCCGCGCAAGCTGTGGGCTCGTTTGGGCGCGCGCCAGCTGCGCGGCCTGCAAGCGCCGGACTTGTCCTACCCGCCCGCCAGCGGCCTGGCCAGCTTGCGCACGGCGCTGGCGGCGTACTTGCAGGTGGCGCGCGGCATACACTGCCAGCCCGCGCAGGTGTTCATCACGTCGGGCTACAACTATTCCATGCAGCTGATCACGCAGGCGCTTTTGGAACCGGGCGACCGCGTGTGGGTGGAAGACCCCGGCTATCCGCCCACGCGCGCATTGCTGGTGCAGGCGCGCTTGCAGGCGGTGCCGGTGCCGGTGGACGCAGACGGGCTGATCGTCAGCGAAGGCATCGCGCGCGCCGGGCAGGCGCGGGCGGCGGTCGTTACGCCAGCGCATCAAAGCCCGCTGTCCATGTCCTTGTCGCTGCCCCGGCGGCAGGCGTTGCTGGAGTGGGCCGAACGGCAGCAGGCGTGGATCGTGGAAGACGATTACGACGGCGAATACCGGTATGTCAGCCGGCCATTGCCGGCGTTAAAGAGTCTGGATACACAGGGGCGGGTGCTGTATGCCGGGTCGTTCAGCAAGGTGCTGTTTCCCGGCATGCGGCTGGCGTATCTGGTGGTGCCGGATGCGCAAGTCCCACGATTCGACCGGATCAGCCGCCTGCTGTCGGGTGGCGCGCCCGGTTTCACGCAGGCCATTCTGTCGGCCTTCATCACCGAAGGGCATTTCGGCCGGCACATTCAGCGCATGCGCCGCTTGTACAGCGAAAGGCGCGACGCCACGGCGGCCGGGTTGAGCGCGGCGTTAGGCGACAGCATGCATATTGAGCCGCAGCCCGGCGGCATGCATCTGGTGGCGCGCATGGATGGCAAGCTTAGCGACCGCTCGTTGGCCGCCAGGATGCTGGAGCAGGGCATGTACGCGCACCCCTTGTCGCGGTGGTCGTCGTTGCCCAACCCGCCGTCGGGGCTGCTGCTGAGCTTCACCAACATTGCCTCGCAAGCGCAGGCCCATGAGCTGGGCCTGCAAATCCGGGCGTTGATGTAGGGCTTACTGATGCAGGGCTTACTGATTTAGGGCTTACTGATGCAGGGCTTAATTCAGCCCGGCCTTGTCCAGCCCGAAGGCGGCATCGGCTGAGCCTGGCACGGTACGGAACGCCACGTTCAAGCGGTTCCAGCCGTTGATGCCGATGACCAGAAAGCTCAGGTCCGAGATTTCGGCTTCGGATAGATGCTCGCGCACCTGCTCATAGACTTCGTTTGACACGCCGTGCGGCGACAAGGTGGTCAGCGCTTCGGTCCAGGCCAGCGCGGCGCGTTCGCGGGGCGAGAACAGCGTCGATTCGCGCCAGATGGCAATGTGGTGCAGCCGCAGTTCGCGTTCGCCGTGGATCTTTGCCTGCTTGACATGCATGTCCAGGCAAAAGCCGCAGCCGTTGATCTGCGACGCGCGGATATCGACCAAATCGCCGAACTCCTGCACCACGGGGGATTTTTTCACTGCCGCGCTGTAGTCCATGTACTTCTTGGACAGTTCCGCCGACACCTGGAAGTAATTCAACCGCTGGCTCATACGCCTACCTTTGTGAAGAGCTGTTATCGAATGGGGATCACGAGCCCGTAGGATGCGGCAGATTGGACCAGGGCAAAAGTGCCATAAATGGTGTTTTGTTATAGGCCATGCTGGGCCATGACGGCGCCAGTTGCAGGCCAGCGCAACACAAAGCGCGCGCCGCCCAAGGGGCTGTCCAGAATGCCGATGGTGCCGCCATGGTTAGCCGCCACCCGCTTGACGATGGCCAGGCCCAGGCCCGCGCCGCCGGTGCCGCGGTCACGGCTTTCGTCCAAGCGCACAAAGGGCTCGAACACGCGTTCGCGGTCGGCTTCGGGAATGCCGCAGCCATCGTCGTCTACCCACAGCTCGTATCCGCCGTCTGGCGTTTCAGCCAGTTCGATTTCCACGCGCGCGCTGGCGTAGCGCACGGCGTTTTGCACCAGGTTCAGCAAGGCGCGGCTCATATAGCGCGGGTGCAGCGTCACGTGGGCAGGATGGCCCGCGCGCACGTCGCAACGGATGCCGCGGGCGTCCGCCTGATGGGCCACCAGCGCCAGCGCTTCGCCCAGCCAGTCGCAGACGTCTACGGTTTGCAGCGTGACGGTTTCGTCCGTGGGCCGTTCCAGCCGCGCGTAGACGAGCAGCTCGGCCACCATGGCTTCCAGTTCTGCAATGTCGGCGCGCATGTCTTGCAGAATCTGGCCGCGGCGGGGCGGGCAGGTGTCGTGGCCCAACATGTCGACTTCGAACGACAGGCGCGCAAGCGGCGTGCGCAATTCGTGCGATACCGCGTTGGTCAGGCTGCGCTGGCTGTCGATCAGCGCCGAGATGCGTTTGGCCATCAGGTTGAAGCTTTCGCCTACATGCCGGATGCCGGAAATGCGCGACAGCCGCACGCGCACGTCCAAGTCGCCTTGGCCCATGCGCAAGGTGGCGTTGCGTAGCGCGTCCAGGTCGCGCCAGATGGGCATTGCCCACGCCAGCAGCAAAATCACGGCCAGCAGCATGCTGACCGCCGCCCACGCAGACCAGGTGATCCAGCGTTCCATGGCCGGCTCGCCGGGCAGGCGCACATCCAGCCACTGCTCGGGTTCGCCAGGCAGGCGCGTCAGATAGGTGGTGTAGTCGTCGCGCATGATCAGGCCGGTGTGGTCAAGCTGTTGCTGTTCCGCTGGCGTCATGGTGACGGCGTCCGGGTTCAACAAGCTCAGCTTCAGCCCGTAGTGCGGCTGGAGGGCGTCCTGGATAAAGGCGGCGCGAGCGGCGGGCGCGACAGGGTCAAGGTCTTTGTGCAAGGCATACATCTGTCCCCGCACGGTGCTGTAGGACAAATCTGCGCTAAGGGATTCCAGGAAATAGCCGAAGCTGATGTTCACCAACTGGGACGCCGCGACGAAGGCGACGGTGGCGACTATAAAAACGCGGATCGCGAACTTGAGCATGCGCGGGGTGGCCGGGAATCAATCGCGCATGCTAGCGGCGGCCTGCGGGGCAATCTGCCGAGGTTTGTGGGGCAATTGTGAAAATTCGTGCAGTGCATCCCCATGGCGCCCGATTGAAACCCGGGCTCGGCCCGGCTATAAGCTTGAACCTGGATCTGCAATCCGGCGCCCCGACTGTCCACGAAGCTCTTGTCCCATGCCGCACCCCCCCTCTCATGACGAACACGTCGCCAGCAAACCGGCCACCCACGAACGTGCGGAGCCTGGCCGGGGGTCTTGCCTGGAAGTCTTTCTGATCTTTCTGCGCCTGGGCCTGACGTCGTTTGGCGGGCCGGTGGCGCACCTGGCTTATTTCCGCACCGAATTCGTTGACCGCCGCCACTGGATGGACGACTACGCCTTCTCGGATCTGGTGGCGCTGTGCCAGTTTCTGCCGGGTCCGGCCAGCAGTCAGGTCGGGATGGCGATCGGTCTGCGGCGTGCCGGTTGGGCAGGCATGGCGGCGGCGTGGCTGGCATTTACCTTGCCTTCGGCGTTGGCGCTGATCGGCTTTGCGCTGGGCCTGGCGCACTTTGGCTGGTTGTCTGCGTCGCCCGTGATTCATGGGCTGAAGGTGGCTGCGGTGGCCATCGTCGCCCAAGCCGTCTGGGGCATGGGCCGCAGCCTGTGCCCGGACCGGCCACGCGCCGGGCTGGCGGTGGCCGCGGCGCTGATTGCGATCACGCTGCCCACCACATGGGGACAGTTGGGCGCCATCGTGTTGGGCGTCGTCGTGGGCGGCGCATTGCTGCAAGTGCCGCCTCGGCCCATCCTGGCCAATCGCGCGCAAGGGGTGTCGCGCCGCGCAGGCTATACCGCACTGGGGCTATTCGTCGTGTTGCTGGCCGGGCTGCCGGTCTGGGCGGCGGTATCGGACGCGCCGCTTGCCGCACAGATTGCCGGGTTCTACCGCGCGGGCGCGCTGGTGTTCGGGGGCGGCCATGTGGTGTTGCCGCTGCTGGAGACCGCGTCGGTGTCCGGCGGCATGGTCTCGAATGCCGACTTCCTGGCGGGCTATGGCGCGGCGCAAGCCATGCCCGGGCCGCTCTTCGCCTTCGCCGCTTTTCTGGGGGCCATGTCTTCTGGACCCTTATCAGGATGGGGCGGGGGGCTGTTGCTGCTGGCCGTCATTTTTCTGCCCGGCGCATTGCTGCTGGCGGGCGCCTTGCCGTTTTGGGAAAGCCTGCGCCGGCGTCCCGGCGTGCGCAACATGGTTGCCGGGGTGAACGCCAGCGTCGTGGGCATTTTGCTGGCGGCGCTGTATAGCCCGCTCTGGACCAGCGCCATCGTGAATCCCGCCGACTTCGGCCTGGCGCTGTTGCTTTTCGCCTTGCTGGTCTATGCCCGCTGGTCTGCCGTGTGGGTGGTATTGCTGGCGGCGGCGGGCGGCTGGGCGCTGCAATGGCTGCTGTAAGGCCGCCATCGCCAAGGGCGTGCTGATTTACGCCTGCCAGCGCGGCGCGCGCTTTTGCAGGAAGGCGTCAATGCCTTCGCAGGCGTCCGCCTCCATCATGTTGCGCGCCATCACATCCCCGGCATAGTCATACGCGTCCGCCAGCGCCATCTGCCGCTGTTGATAGAACATGCGCTTGCCGTAACGGATGGCGGTGGGGCTCTTGGCCAGGATGTCGCCCGTCAAAGCGCGCACGCGGGCATCCAATTCGGATTCAGGCACGGCATCGTTGATCAAGCCCCAATCCAATGCCTGCGCCGCGTCGATGAAGCGCGCGGTCACCAGCATTTCAAACGCGCGCTTGGCCGACACATTGCGGCTGAGCGCCACGGCCGGCGTTGAGCAGAACAGCCCCACGTTGATGCCGGATACGGCAAATTTCGCCGTGTCGGCCGCCACCGCCAGATCGCAGCTGGCCACCAGTTGGCAGCCCGCCGCGGTGGCGATGCCTTGCACCTTTGCGATGACGGGCACGGGCAGCGCTTGCAAGCCCTGCATCACCCGGCCGCACTGGCGAAACAGCGCGCGGTAGTAATCCAGCGAAGGCTGGCTGCGCATTTCGCGCAAATCATGGCCCGCGCAGAACGCCTTGCCCGCGGATTCCAGCACCACGCAGCGCACGTCGGCGTCGCGCGAGAGGGCGTCGATCTCTTCTTGCAACGCCGCCAACAAGCCTTCGGATAAGGCATTGAATTGCGATGGGCGGTTCAGCCGCAGCGTGACGACACCGCCTTCAGACGTGCGTTGCAGCAGGGGTTCGTGAGTCGAGGAATCCAGGGCCATGGTTGTCTCCAGAAAGGTTTTTTCTGGATACTAGCGCAGGCGGCTTGGCCTTGATGGTTCAACCCGCCAACTTGCGCGCCATCCGCGCCGACACGCACAGCAGCGGCGCCACTATCACCAAGCCAATCAGCGCCATGGCCGCTTGGGGCGGCATGGAGCTATCCAGCAGCACCGTCGCAATCACGGCGGAACCGCTCATCTGGAATAGCCCGTACACCGCCGCGGCCGTGCCGGCGCGTTCGGCGAACGGCTCCAGCGCCAGGCTCAAGCCCGAACCCAATGCCAATGAAAAGCCCACGGTCAGCACGGCCACGGGCAGCATGAAGATCCAGGCCGATAGCGGCGCCCACATCCACGCGGCGGCGTGCATGGCCGAAGCCAGCAGCAGCGCCGCCATGCCGACCCGCACCATCGTGTGGCGGCCAAATCGCACAATGAAGGTGGGCGCCAAAAAGAAGGCCGCGATATTGATGGCGGCGTTGCCGCCGAACCAGGCGGAAAAGCCCAGCTCGGAATAGCCCAGTTGCTGCACCAGCACCACCGGTGCGGCGGAGACGAACACCAGAATCATCGCCATGCCTGCCATGCCGAACATCGCGAAATACAGGAAGCGGCCGCTGGCCACGATAGGCGTATAGCGGCGCAGGCTGTAGAGGGCGCCGCGCGGTTGCGTGTGCGCGGCGCGGGTTTCCTCGAAGCGGCGGGCAAGCAGCACGGCCAAGGCCAGTGCGAACAGCACCATGAACACAAACGTGCTGCGCCAGCCGGCGTGAACCGCCAGCGCGCCGCCCAGCATGGGCGCCAGCGCCGGCACGGAGCACAGCGCGCCATTCAAATAGCTATAGACGCGCGCGCCCACCGCTGGGCTGAAGCGATCTCGCACCGCGGCAAACGCCACCAAGGATGCGGAGCATGCGCCCAGGCCCTGGATGATGCGCGCCACGTAGAAGACCTCAAGCGAAGATGCCGCGGCGCCCAGCGCAGACCCCGCCAGGTACGCCAGCGCGCCGCCCAGCGCAACGGGACGCCGGCCGTAGCGGTCCGCCAACGGGCCAATCAGCATCTGGCCCAGGCCCACCGCGAAGATGAACAGCGTGATGCTTGCTTGCAGCGCACTGACCGGCTGGCCAAAGCCGTCGGCCATGGCGGGTAGCGAGGGGAGGTAGATGTCGATGCCCATCGGCGTCAGCGTGACCAGCCCCATCAAGAGACCGATCAGCCAGCGCTGGCTTCGGGAGGTTGCAGCAGACTTCATTGCAGGCTCGGGGCGCAAGGCCCGGGAAAACCCGACATTATCCATGAATGCGCGGGCCGTCCACCGCCGCGCGCGACCGGCGCCGTGCAGCGGGCATGCAGGGCTATGCCGCGATATGCGTTCGCTTGCCTTGCAGTGCGGGGCGCAGTTTGGACAGTAGTGTCTGCGGCAATGCGCGCAGTAGAATATTTCCCCATGAACACGCCCGCCTTTCGTCCCCGCATCGTCATTCTTTACTGCACGCAGTGCCAGTGGCTGCTGCGCGCCGGCTGGATGGCGCAAGAGCTGCTGTCCACGTTTGCGAACGACTTGGGCGAAGTGGTGTTGCAACCCGGTACGGGCGGCGTGTTTCAGATTACGTATAACGGCGATCTGATCTGGGACCGCAAGAGCGACGGCGGCTTCCCTGAAGCCAAGGTGCTCAAGCAGCGGGTGCGCGACCGGCTCGATCCGGGCCGGCCGCTAGGCCATATCGATGGCCACAGCGCCGGGCCCTTGGCGGCACCCGACGCGTAGTGCAAGGCCTTACGCCGCCGATTCCGCTTCGCGCAATGCTTGGCGCGTCTTGTTGCGCTGACGCACCGCAGACATCACCAGCAACGCAATCAACGCCACGCAAGCCAGGATGAAGCCCAGGCTGATCGGACGCGTCACGAAGATCGACAGTTCGCCGCGCGACAACAGCAGCGCCCGGCGGAAGTTTTCTTCCACCATGGGCCCGAGCACAAAGCCCAACAGCAATGGCGCCGGTTCAAACCGCATGCGGATCAACGCATAGCCGGCCGCGCCAAACACCGTCACCATCGCCACATCGAACAGGTTGTTGTTCGTGCTGTACACCCCCACGCAGACAAAGAACAGCGCGGCGGGGAACAGATAGCGGAACGGCACTGTCAGCAGGCGCACCCACATGCCGATCAGCGGCAGGTTCAGCAGCAAGAGCAGCACGTTGCCCACCCAGAAGCTGGCAATCAGCCCCCAGAACATGTCGGCGTGTTCGATCATCATCTGCGGACCCGGCTGGATACCGTGGATGATCAGTGCGCCCAGCATCAGCGCCATCACCGGATCGCCAGGAATGCCCAGGCTCATCGTGGGGATGAAGCTCGTCTGCGTCGACGCGCTGGTGGCCGCTTCCGGGCCGGCGATGCCTTCGATGGCGCCGCGGCCGAAGCGGCGCGGCTCACGCGCCACCTTCTTTTCCACCGCGTACGAAATGAACGACGCAATCGTCGGGCCGGTGCCGGGCAGAATGCCGAACGCCGAACCAATGGCCGTGCCGCGCACTAGCGCACCGCGCGATTGCTTGATGTCGCCGGCTTCGGGCCGCATCGACTTCATGCTGATCTTGGCGGTGGTGACCTTCGTGTCGCCGCCAATGCGGTTGATGTTCTTCAGGAAGTCGGCCACGCCAAAGAGCCCCATGGCCAGCGCCACGATCTGCAGGCCGTCGGACAGTTCCAGGATGCCGAAGTGAAAGCGCATCGTGCCGGTGTTGACGTCAGTGCCGACCACCCCCAGCAGCAGGCCGACGACCACCATCGCCACGCCCTTGATCGCCGAACCCTTCGCCAAGGTGGCGCCAGCCAGCAGGCCCAGCATCATCATGGAGAAATACTCGGCCGGGCCGAACTTGAAGGCCACGTCCACCAGCATGGGCGAGAACAGAATCATCGCCAGGATGCCCACCGATGCGCCGCAGAACGACGAGAACATCAGCATGAACAGCGCGGAACCGGCCTTGCCGTTACGCGCCAGCGGGTTGCCGTCCAGGCAGGCCACGGCGTGCGAGGCGGTGCCGGGCAGGTTGAGCATGATCGACGTAATGCCGCCGCCATACTGCGAGCCGTAGTAGATGCCGGACAGCATCACCAGCGCCGCCGTCGGCGTCATCGTGTAGGTGAGCGGCAGCAGAATGGAAATGGCGGCCAGCACGCCCATGCCCGGCAGCACGCCGATCAGGTTGCCCATGAACACGCCGAATATGGCCCACATCAGGTTGTCCAGCGCGAACGCGACAGAGA
Organism: Achromobacter sp. NPDC008082; assembly: GCF_042957345.1. Taxonomy (NCBI): domain Bacteria; kingdom Pseudomonadati; phylum Pseudomonadota; class Betaproteobacteria; order Burkholderiales; family Alcaligenaceae; genus Achromobacter; species Achromobacter sp. NPDC008082. The sequence goes on along the minus strand of NZ_JBIBIB010000007.1, from coordinate 506,502 downwards.
ACCCATGCATCAGGTTGTTGAAGATTTCCATGGATCAGCCCCAGCGGAAGAGCGGAAACTGCAATTGCAGCGCCCACGAAAACACGGCCACGCCCAGGATCGTCACGCCCACGGCCAACGCGGCTGCGCTGCGCCAGGTGTGCTGGCGGTCGCCCATGGCCGAGATGAACACCAGCACGAATGTGGCGGGCACCAGGCCGCCGAACTTGCCGACCAGAATGAAGGCGAGCAGGCCGCCGATGATGCAGCCCCAGCCGCGCCATTCGGGCGGCGGGATCTCTTCGGCGTCTTCTTCGGCCGCAACGGGCGAGGCCGCCATCTTGGCGATGATCAAGCCCAAAAAGACCAGCAGCACGCCCAGGATGGCCGGGAACATGCCCGGCCCCATGCGCGCCAAACTGCCTAGTGTGTATGTGGATGCCTGCGCGATGGCGCCCAGGCCCAGCACGATCATCGTGCCCGCTGCCCACGCCTCGCGCCGGACGGCGCTGCGTTTCGATTGCATTGGTCTAGTCCTCCCTTGTTGTGCTTTTGTCTGACTGACGTCTGAAAAAAAGCTGACATTGCAATGAATGCGGGAGTCTAAAAATCCAAACTTCCGTTCACCTTTCAGGCAAGCGGAGAATTGCGGCGAGGCGAATTTTTTTTGGGCAAATCGCGGGAAATCCCTAGGTTTTCGCGGCCTTCAAGCGCGCTTGTGGACGAAAGCGAATGGCTATTGCGAACAGCACCAGGCAGATCAGCGTCATCAATATCCACGCCAGCGTAAGGTCCGCCAGATGCTGCCGGATGAGGCCGGCGGCAAACGGAAATAGGGCGGCGATCAAGTACCCCACGCCTTGCACAAACGACGCCAGCCGGCCCGCTTCAAGCGGGGTGGCGGCGTGGTCCATCGCTACGATCAGCGACAACGGAAACAGCGCGCCGATGCCCAGGCCGGCGAGCACGGCGGCGGGCCAGGCCAGCGTGGCGGGCGATACGATCCAGCCAAGCAGCCCAACAAGCAGTGCCGCTATCGCCAGAAACAGCGCCGGCCGGCGATCCGGCAGGCGGCCGATCCCCAGCGACACCAGCAGTCCCGCTACGATTTCCGCCGCCGTCACCGCGCCCAACAATTGCCCCGACGCGACAGGCGTCCAGCCCAGCCCGGTGTAGTAGGGCGGCAGCCAGGCCAGCACCAGCGTATAGGCGCCGGTGCCGAGTCCAAAGAACACCGCAAGCAGCCAGCATCGAGCGCGCGACGTTTGAAATTGGCTGGCGTTTGCGTGCATGGCGGCGGCGGGAGGCAGCGCGCGGCGGTTGACCAGCAGCCAGGCCGCCAGCGCCACAGCCGCCGGTATCGCCCACACGGCCAGCGCTTGCAGCCCGCCCGCGCGCGCTGCCATGACGGGCGACGCCACGCTGGCGACTGCCGCGCCGCCCATGATGGCGGTGGAATAAATCCCCATGATGGCGCTGCTGCTCGCGTGAAACCGGGTCTTGATGTAGATCGGCAGCAGCGCTTGCGTAACGGCTATGCCTAGCCCGGCGACAACGCCGCTAGCTAGCATCAGCAGGGTCTGGCCGGCCCAAAGACGGCCCGCCGTTGCGGCGGTGATCAGCGCCAAGCCCGCGATCACGCCGTGTTGTTCACCCAGCAGCCGGCGCAGCGGCGCGACGCTTAGCGCGCCTAAACCCATGACGAACACCGGCAACGCGGTCAGTAAACCCGCCGCGGTGTCGGACATGCGGGTGGCGGCTTGCAGCTGGTCCAGCAAGGGGGGAATGGAAGCCAGGACGGGGCGCAGGTTCAGCCCCACAAGGATGATGGCGGCGATGCGCCAGGCGTTCAGACGAGGAAAAGACACGGTTGCTCCACAGCCGGACGCGCCGCTTGATGCGGCGCGCTCCGGTAAACTATCTCGGCGTCAAGATATTTGGATTCTATCTTGACGTCAAGATAAATGGAGAATCACCGTGGATAGAGCAAGCCGAGCCGTCGAACAATGGAACCGCGAACGACCGGAATTGGATGTGTCGACCATGCGCGTGCTGGGGCGCCTGGGCGAATGCGCGCTGGTGATCACGCGTGACCGCATCAACCCGCTATTCGCGGAATTTGGGTTGCAGCCGGGCGAATTCGATGTGCTGGCGACCTTGCGCCGTAGCGGCAAACCCTATGCGCTGACGCCCACCGCGTTGTACGAAGACGCGATGATTTCATCGGGCAGCATGACCAATCGGATTGATCGCCTGGAGAAAGCCGGGCTGGTCGTGCGCACGCCGAACCCTGATGACGGGCGCGCCACGCTGGTCATGCTGACCAAACCCGGCTTGAAGCTGATCGACGAAGCCGTGGTTGCGCACCTGCGCAACCAGGCAGAGGTGCTGTCGCCCTTGAGCGCCGCGGAGCAAGAGCAATTAAGCCGTTTGCTTGGGAAATTGCTCAGCGCGTACGAATAGGACGCAGCGTCGTTACAGCCCCAGCTCCGACAAGCCCGGGTGGTCATCCGGGCGGCGGCCCAACGGCCAGTGGAACTTGCGGTCGGCTTCCTTGATGGGCATGTCATTGATGCAGGCGTAGCGATGGACCATCAGGCCGTCTTCGCCGAATTCCCAGTTTTCGTTGCCGTAGGACCGGAACCAGTTGCCGGAATCGTCATGCCATTCATAGGCATAGCGCACGGCAATGCGGTTGCCCGTGTACGCCCAGAGTTCCTTGATCAGCCGGTAGTCCAGCTCCTTGGCCCATTTGCGCGCCAGGAAGTCGCGGGCTTCGTCGCGGTTCTTGGCGAACTCGGCGCGGTTACGCCATTGCGTGTCCAGGCTGTAGGCCAGCGCGACTTTGTCTGGGTCACGGCTGTTCCAGCCGTCTTCGGCCAGGCGAACTTTCTGCACGGCGCTTTGGTGTGTGAAGGGCGGCAACGGCGGACGGACTTCGGTTTGGGATGTCATGGCTAAGGCTCCAAGGGGAAAACATCAATGGGCGCGCGGCAGCAATGCTTCGGCTGCACGCTGCGCGTTATGGGTAATGGACAAGTCGCCCGTGACCAGCGCCACGGCGATGGCGCCGTCGATCAGCACCAGCCATTGGCGCGCGGTTTCTTCGGGTTCGGGTAAGCCAGCGGCCTGCACCAAGGACAGCACGTGGCTCAGCAAGCGTTCTTTGTGCAGGCGGGAAACCTTGCGGATGGGGTGCTCGGCGTCGCCAATTTCGCCTGCGGCGTTGATGAAGGCGCAGCCATGAAAGCCGTCAGACGCAAACCATTCTTGCAGGGCGTCAAAGACGGACAGCAAGCGGGCGCGCGGCGTTGCCGCTTGGGTCGTGGCGGCGATGAACCACTGCATCCAGCGCTCATCGCGCGCTTGCAAGGCCGCCGCCACCAGCGCGTCTTTGGTTGGGTAGTGCTTGTACACGCTCTTGCGCGCCACGCCCGAGGCTTTCACGATGGCATCCATGCCCGTGGCATGAATGCCGCCTTGGTAGATCAGCGTTTCGGTTGCGCGCAAGAGCCGCGTTTGAATGTCGGTAGAGGTGTCTGGCGTGGCGGTGTTCATGACGGGAGAATGATCGTTCTTCTGGTGAAGGCAAATAGTAGAACGATCGTTCTCCGCGGTCAATGGGTATTGTTGAAGTAGGGGAGACGTGACGCGCCATTCATGCCGAAACCCGCTTTCTGCTTGCTTTTTCAGTCAAAAATATGCTAAGATCTTTTAATTGCTGGTGAAAATTAAAAAACAACTTTCCAAGGGTTGGGTGGCATCAAACCCGCACCAAAACCCGCACCAAAACCCGCGCCAAACCCGGCAGGAAACCCACAAGACCAGATCAATCGCCGCGTACCAACAACAACATAAACGTACGTGGCGTTTTCATTACGGCGCTGCCATTTCGGAATGCTCCCCCCGCAGCTTCACAGGGCATTCCAGGCGCGTCCGAACCCGGCGGTGCTGCGCTTTAGCGGGGGAGGCCATGCGCCTCGCATAGGAGAACGCTCATGTCGCATCAACTTATTGGTAAGAAGTGGCGCTTCGAGATTCCGCCCCTTAACTGGAAGGCCCCCGACGCGAACACGGATTCCGAAATCGACGCCGTCGCTTCAGATTCCGACTCCTCCGACGACACTGACACGTCACGGTCCTCCAAGTAGTTCTCAACGCTGTCCGCGTTCGCGGCCTGATCCACGCTGATTAAATTGCCCCAAACGGCGCGCCTTGTGCGCGTCGTTTCAGCTTGTCAGCCGCACTTTCCCTTCCCGTACCGAGTCTTGCGCCGGCGCCCACATTGCGCTGGCGTGACTTCGCCTGCGCGCGTGATGGAGCAGGCCCAGGCGCGGGCAACGTCCGCACGCATCCCAGTTCCTGTCAGTGAGTCTTTGGAATGCCTGAAAACACGTCAAGTCAACAGCAGGTTAGGCCTTTCATCTATGCCACGACCACGTCGCGGTCATTGATGTTTTCTCATTCCGAAATTCAGAGCCGTATGTGGACGAAAGATCCGTCGGCGCTCAATCTGGAGTACACGCGGATCATGATGGCGTTTCTGCTGTTCAACCCCGAACCCCGGCGCATTGCGATGGTGGGCTTGGGCGGCGGGTCGCTTGCCAAGTTCTGCTATCACCACCTGCCAAGCGCGCGTATCGATGTGTTCGAAATCAACCCGCACGTCATCGCATTGCGCGATTCGTTCATGGTGCCCAGGGATGATCACCGCTTTGCCGTGTTGCAAGGCGATGGCGCCGAGCTGGTTCACCAGTATCAAAGCGAGTACGACGCCATTCTGGTTGACGGCTACGACATCAACGGCCTGCCACGGCAACTGACCACCGACACGTTCTATGACGCCTGCCGCGATGCTTTGGCGCCGGAAGGCATGATGGTGTGCAATTTCCATGCGTCGAATGCCCACTTTGGAACGTATCTTGGCCGGATCAAAAAGAGCTTTTCGGGTTCGGTCATTGAAGTCAGCGATACGTCGTGCGCGCACAGCATCGTGTTCGCTTGCCGTGGCGAAACGCTGAAGCGACGCAGGGCGTTGCCCAAACGCAAGCCGGACGCCATGAGCACCGAGATGTGGCTGCGCCTGGCGCCAACGTATTGGCCGATGCTGGTGTAACGCACCGCGCCGGACGCCCCAAAGGCAAGCTGCCCTTGGGGCGTCTGGCGTTACGGCCGGTAGGTTTGCAATTTAGAAGTGGTGGCGCATGCCCACCACGGATTGCAGCAGGTGCGAATTGCGGTGGTCTACGCGGTCGAGCAGCGCATAGAGGTTGGTTCGCTTGGACAAATCGTATTGATACCCCAGCCCCCAACCCTTGATATGGGAGCTGGTGGCGCGCTGGTACGTGCCCAGCACCTTGCTGTTGGCGCTTAGCGGGAAGCTGGCGCCACCCACGAACGAATTCACGCGCTGGTATCCGGCAGATGGCCCGACGTTCGGGTTACGCAGGTTGCCGTACCCCGCATGCAGCTGCATCCATTCAAAGTCATACGAGCCGGCCAACTGCAAGTTGGACGCGCGCTTCTTGTCGGGGATGCTGGCGTTCGGGTTCAGGCGTTCGTACGTGAGCGCGGTGGAGAACGGCCCATTGCGGTAGCGCAGGCCTGCGGTCCAGACGCGGTCGTGGTCGGCGGTTTTAAACTGGGTGTTGTCGTGGGATTCAAAGCTGTACCCCAGCCCGGCCTGCCAGCCATTCCATACCGGCGTGCGGTAGATCAGAGCGTTGTTGACGCGGCCGGCTGATCCGAAGTCGCCGTCGTTGTAGCCCGACGTGACGGACGCCGACGCGCCGCCCCACGACGTGCCAAAGGGCGACGCAATGCCGCCCCAGCTATCGCTTAGCACTTGCTGGCGGCCCGCGCGCAGTTCGCCAAAGGGGCCGGCCAAACCCATGTACGCCCAACGCCCGAAGAGCCGGCCTTGGCCCTGCGTGCCGTTCGACGCGTGGAATCCGCTTTCCAGCCGGAACACCACGCTGTATCCGCTGCCCAGGTCTTCGACCCCACGCAGGCCCCAGCGCGAGCCGGACTGCGTGCCGTCCCGCATATCAACGCGGGATTCCGACGACGGGTTGGCGTTGTCGTGTTTGCGCTCAAACGCCAGGCCCAGATCAACGACGCCGTACAGCGTGACACTGGTGGTGGACGCTTGCGCCATGCCCGATACAGAGATGGCGGCCAGCGCGGTGAGCAGAGCTCCCGCTTTTTTCCTTGCTGCTGTCATAAGAACCCCATGTGGTGTTGTTGTGAAGCGTGGGACAAAAGAACCCCCTGCGGCCGGCCAACAGGCGGGTCGCGGAGGACGGTGGATAGAGGTGGGGAGGGGGCTAGGAGGCGGGAGATTAGCCGCTGATGCGTAGCGCCCGTCTAGCACTAGTTAACATCGCAACAAACATGGCGCATTATGGGCAAGCGGCGTCGCAAAGAGAATCAGACGACTACGATAGTTGGTGCTAGGGGCGCTACTTGCGGCGCCACGCCGGGTTAATAGGACTTGGGTGCGGCCACAACCTCAGAGCGACTACACCGCGTGCACGACCACCCGGTTACGCCCTTGCTCCTTGGCCGCATACAGGGCTGCATCGGCCGCCTGGAACACCTGGCTTACGTCTGGTCCGGCAGACGGCCATTGCGCTACGCCCGCAGACACCGTAATACCGTCGACGCCATGCAGTTGTCGCCCGGCCATATGTTTGCGCAGCCGCTCGGCAACGTTGGCGGCCTCTTTGGTTCCCACGCCCGGCAGCAGAATCAGGAACTCTTCGCCGCCGTTGCGGCTAAGGATGTCGGACGGCCGGGAGCAGTCGCGCATCAGTTGCGCCATGCCGCGTATTACCTCGTCGCCCGTGGTGTGCCCATAGGTGTCGTTCACGCGCTTGAAGTGATCAATGTCCAGCGCTACCACCGCAAAGGGCGTGTCGGACGCTTGCAGTTGCTCGACGGCGTCTTGCGTTCCGCGGCGGTTGCGCAAGCCCGTCAGCGGGTCAGTGATGCTGGCCAGGTTCAGCTTGCCGATCTTTTCCTGCAAGCTCGTGAAGCTCCAGATTACGGCGCGCTTTAACCGTTCCGCCTCGAAGTACCAGGCCTTTACCGACTGCACGCGCTGCATCGCCACGGCCACATCCTGGTGTTCCACATTGGTGGCCAGTTGCGACAAGGGCAGCGAGATCATCCGCGCACACCACCAGATGGCCAACAGAAACGCCAGCGCCAGGGGTGCTGCGTAGCCGATCAGCGCCCAGATCAGCTCATGAATCGGCTCCAGCGTTTTTTCCGCCGGACGTTGCGCGATGATGCCCCAGCCGCTCAACGGCTCCGCCGCGTAGCCCGCCAGCATGTCCACTCCCTTCGTGTTGACCACCCGTTGCGCGCCGGCGTGCCCTTGCGTGACGGACGCCACGACCGGGTTGCGCATCACGTTTTCACCAATGCGGGCGGACTCCATGTGATAGATCAACTGGCCGTCGCTATCCACCACGAACAGGTAGGAGCCGTCTTGATAGTGGTGCTTGCCCAGCAATTCCTGCAACGCGCTGTCGTTGCGCAGGTATATGGTGCCGGCGATATACCCCAGATACCGGCCGTCGTTCGAGAAGATCGGGTGCGACAGGTTGATGATCATGTTGCCGGCGATCGACACATAGGGCTTGCTGATCAGCGGCTGGCGTGCCTTCAATGCTGCCCGGCTGCCGGCGCTGTCTATCCGCGTACCTAGAAAATTGCGGAAGCTCTGGGTCGTGGCCAGAATGATGCCGTCTGCGCTGACGACGCCCACGGAATTGAAGTTGTCGGCCTGTTCCTGCAAGCGCATCACTTCCGATGCCAGCACCTCAGGCTCGTCGACCTGGCTGGCCAAGTGGCGCGCGCTATAGGCAAGCTGCTGCTGTGCTGCTTTCAGGAAATTAGTGGTGCTTTCCGCCAATTTCGCTGCATAGACACGGTTGGCCTCCAGCGTGTTGGTGATGAGCTGGTCGCGCTGCACCAGGTAGCTGGCGTATAAGGCATTCGCGGTCGCCGCGATGGCGCTGAATACGGTAAGCGCAAGCACAAGCCCGCGTAGGTTGATTCGCATGGGATGGCGGACTGGAGAACTAGGACGTGGACTTGGGCTGGGGCTGGGGCTTGGGCTTGTTCAGGCGCGAGGCGCACCGTGACGGTAAGCGGCGGGTGAGCGGCAAGTAAAAAGTGCGAACGAAAAAGCGCGAACAAAAAAGCGTCATCGTATTACGGCAGGCGCGGCGCACATCTATAGGTCGTCTGGCTCGGGTTCGTCCATCAGGCGGGCAGCGGGGGACTGGGCCGCAGCCCCCGCCCGGAAATAACCCATGACGGTGGCGACGCTGGCATGGCCCGTCATGGCCATGGTGTCGCCCAGCGGAATGTTGCGCCGGCCCGCCTCGGTGACGAAACCCGAGCGCAGGCTGTGCGCGGAAAATTCGCCGTCCAGCCCGGCAAGCTTGCAGCGTTCCTGCACGATGTCGCGCACCGCTGCTGCCGCCAGCGGCTCCCCAATCACATTGCCCCGGCGCACGCGACGAAAGATCGGACCCTGTTGAATATCGCTAGCGGCCAGCCAGGCGTCCAGCGCCTGCGCGGCGCTGCCGACGATCGGTTTTTGGTCGTCCGCGCGGCGGGCGCCCGTCTGGTTGGTCTTGGATTGCGCCAGCGTATAGAGAAAGCCTTCGGCCGTGCGGACGGTGTTTTCAACCGTGGCGCGCACCACCTCTGACCGGCGCCGGCCGCCGCTGGCCCAGGCAAACAACAAGAGCGCGCGGTCTCGGATGCCGCGCAAAGTGTCGTCGCAGGTGGCCAGCATCGCCTGCAAGGGTTCGCGGGTCAGCGCTTCCTTTTTGGCCGGCGCCACACCGCGGCGGGCGTAAGCGCGGCGCGTCTTGGCCAGCAATTCGCGCACGGTGGCGGCTCGGCACGGGTTGGGGTGCCCCAACAATTCATGCGCCTTGGACAGCACCGACACCCGTTGCAGCAGGGTATTCAAACTGGGTGCGCCCAGCCGCCCTTTGGCTTTCAGGCGAACCAGCTCCTGGTCCAACGCCAGCGGAAGCTCCCATTTCAGGCCGTGATCCGTTGTGCGCTGCGCATGATCCACCACGAACTGGATGACGGCGGCCTCGGGCAAGGGCAGGGCGAAACGCTGGCCGTAGCGCAACTCAAACCAAGCCGTCCAGTAGCGGATGGCTGCCCGGTAGCTGGCGGCGGTGTTGGCCGAACTGCCTTCGCGCATCAGGCTGCGCACGGCGGCGTCCGCCTGCACGTCGAGCGAGTGCGGGTCCAACAAGGGCAGCGAGGCCAACAATTTCAGCTGCATGGGCAGGGCGGGGCTTCAGGGTGCGTCGGGCGAAGCCAGAACTATACGGAATTGCCGGGCGGCTGGGTGCGCGACGCCTTTTTCGGGCGAATCTGCGCTGAAGTGGGTCTGTATGCTTATTTCATACATATTATTATGTATGCTGTATGATATCTAACGGATACGAGAAATAGATCACGATAAGGTTCCATTATCGTGACTAATTCAACACCCAAACGACGACAAACGAGGGAGTGACGGCAATGGCCACGGGAATTACGGAAAACGACGTCTGGACGGCCGCCGACGCCTTGTTGCTGGAAGGCGCGCGCCCCACCATCGAGCGGGTCCGGCAAAAAATTGGCCGGGGGTCGCCCAACACCGTCAGCCCGCACCTGGAAACCTGGTTCCGTGCGCTGGGCGCCCGCATCAAAGACCCCGGCGCGTTTGCCGCCGCACCCGCCATCCCCGACCCGGTAACGCAAGCCGCCACCCACTTCTGGGAAGCCGCCCTGGCTGAAGCGCGCGCCGAACAAGCCGATTCGTACCGGCAGCGCTGGGAAGAACTGGCAGAAGAGGGCGAGCGTTTGGCGGGGCAGGCCGAGCAACTCCAGCAACGTGAGATCCAGCTGGCGAATCGTGAACAGGATTTGCAGGAGAGCTTGCGGCTGGCCACCGCACAGCTGGCCGCCACGGAAGATCGTCTTCAGGCGGCGGAACAGCTGTTACGCCAACGCGATGAACAGCTCAAGCAAAGCCGGCTGCAACGGGAAGACGCGCGCGGCGCGGTTCAGACGCTGCTGACCGAAGCCGAAAAGATGCGCGGCCTGCATGCCCAGGCGCTGGATGCGCTCGAAGCGCGGCACACCGCACACGAGCGGCGCTGGATGAACGAGCTGGATGCCGAGCGCGGGGCGGCCAAGAAGCTGCAATTGCGCTTCGACGAAGCCCAAATCGCCAGCCAGCGGCAGATCAGCCAGCTGCAAACGTCGCTAACCCAGGCGCAAGACGCCAAACGGGCCGCGGAGCAGGATACGCAGCGCGTCAGGGCAGAGCTGAAAACAGAAATTCAGGCGGCGCAGGCACGGTATGACGTCAGTCAGGATGTGGCGCAAGACGCACTCGCCTCCGCCCGCCAGCGTGAGCAGGCGCTGGAAGCCCGGGCGGCCGCGTCCGATGCGCAATCCGCCGCGCTGCTGCTGCAACTGAAGCAAAAGGATGAGCAAGTGGGCGAGCTGACGCGCCATCTGATGGCCTTGGCGCAGCAGAATGCGGCCGCGCGTGGCGCTCTGGAAGACAACGCCGCCGCGCGCGCCGCTCAAGCCGACGCCGATCAGCGGCCGGGGTAAACACCCTGGAACGGGGTGTTGTCGGGTTCGCCGAAGTTGTCGGCGTGGTAGTTGGCTTGATTCCGCGTGTCCGAGCTGGAACTTGATCGTGGCTGCGGTGAGCTATAGGAGCTGGGAGCGGTGCAGCCGGCCAGCGCAAAGGCCAGCACGATGGCCGACGATAGGCCGGCAGTGGTCAGGAGCCTCATGGCATACCTCCAAAGAGATGTGCCGCCGCGAAGGCAGCCACCGGAGAGCCCGGCGCCATCGCCATCCGCATTGCATCGAATCCGGCGGCATCTGCGCGCAGCAAGCCGCGTTCCCATTCGCCCTTGTAATGAAGTACAAGTCCGACGCATTTTCGGATAAATTCCAAAGATCGCATTCCTTCGGCCCATTGGGCAGCCGCCCAACCGTCGCGATGCGCCTTTACGCAGGGCGTCACGCCTTGCCAGGAGCACCGGGTGAACCCACGTCCGAACGTTGATCTAGCCCGCATTCTGCTTCTTATCGTCATCCTTTCCGCCTTGATGGTGGGCAGCCTGTACGTGTTGCAGCCCTTCCTGCCCGGGCTTATCTGGGCGACCACGATTGTTGTGGCGACGTGGCCGGTGATGCTGGCCATACAGGAACGTTGCGGCGGGCGGCGCTGGGCGGCCACCGTGTTCATGCTGCTGATCCTGCTGTTCGTGATCGTGCTGCCGCTTTATCAGGTGATTGCGACCCTGGCGGAGCATAGCGGCGCGATCATGGCCGCCGTCAAAAGCCTGCCGGACTACGCACTGCTTGCGCCGCCGAGCTGGATACGCAGCATTCCCATTGCCGGTCCGCGCATTGCGCAGGAATGGCAGACCTTGTCCGATGCCGGCGCGGGCGGGTTGCTGGCGCGGCTGGAACCTTATCTGACCACCGCAGTGCGGTGGCTGCTGGGGCACGCCGCGATCGTTGGCGTGTTTGTGGTCCACATGCTGGTCACCATCGTCATCTCTGGCATTTTGTACGCCCAAGGCGATATGGCGGCCGACTTCGTCAGGCGCTTCGCCAACCGGTTGGCGGGTGCGCGCGGCGTGGCGGCCATCCGTCTGGCGGGCGCCGCCGTCCGGGCCGTGGCGCTGGGCATCGTCGTGACCGCCGTGGTGCAGTCCGCACTGGGCGGCGTGGGCTTGTGGATTGCCGGCGTTCCGGCGGCCGGCATCCTGACCGCCTTGATGGTGATGCTGTGCCTGGCGCAGCTGGGTCCGTTCCTGCCGATGCTGGGCGGGGTCATCTGGCTGTTTCAGAACGACATGAAACTGGCCGCGACGCTGCTGCTGATCTGGGCGGTGCTGGTCGCCATGCTGGACAACCTGCTGCGCCCGCTGCTGATCAAACGCGGCGTTAATCTATCGATGCTGCTGATTTTGTCGGGCGTGCTGGGCGGCATGTTCGCGTTTGGCATCGTCGGGCTGTTTATCGGGCCGGTCATTCTGGCCGTGACGTCCACGCTGTTGACGGCCTGGATCAACGAGGTGCCGCCGCCTGACGATACCGCCGCAGTGCCCGCCACCATTCCCGCCGTGGCGGACCCGGCGTTGCCGGGAACGCCCGTCGAAAAGGCGTAACATTCGTCTGACACCGCGGGCGCAACGCCCGCTTTTTTTGCAACACCCCGGCAATACATGACGATGCACCCGACTGCGCTGGCTGACAGCGCGCCCCAACTCCTTTTCACCCCGGCAGCGCCCGCATTCCAGGCGGGGGTCCGATGAGCGAAAGCGTACGCCTGGCCAAGCGACTGGCCGCGGAACAGAACTGCTCGCGCGGCGACGCCGAACGCTATATCGAAGGCGGCTGGGTCGCCGTGGACGGCAAAACCATCGAAGAGCCAGGCTTTCGCGTGGCGCCGGGCCAAACCATCAGCCTGCTGCCCGGTGCGAAGCTGGAAGACATGAAGCCGGTGACGTTTCTGGTGCACAAGCCCGCCGGCACTTATGCGGACAACGAACCGGGTTCCGCCCGCGACCTGATCATCCCCAAGAACCAGATGCCGGGCGACCGCTCCAGCCAGCGTTATCTGAAGCGCATGTTCAATGGCCTGAAGCTCGTGACACCGCTTGAACGCGCAGCCAGCGGGCTCGTCGTGTACACGCAGGAATACGCCGTGTCGCGCAAGCTGGTGGAAGAGGGCAAGCTGGTTGAGCAGGAATACATCGCGCAAGTCAGCGGGCAATTGAGCGAAGGCGATCTTGCGCGGTTGCAGCGCGGGCTGGCGTTTGATGGGCGCGCCGCCACGCCGATGAAAGTCAGCTGGCAGAACGAAACCCACCTGCGCTTTGCGCTGAAAACGCCGTTGCCGGGCTTCATCGAATTTGTGTGCGACACGGCGGGCTTGCAGTTGCAGGCGCTGCGCCGCCTGCGCATCGGGCGCTTGCCCATGGCGGGGCTGGCGGTGGGCCAATGGCGCTATCGCTTGGACTACGAACGGTTCTAAGTGCCTATGACCTTGCCTGGCGAGCCTACGCAACGTTCCGATCACAGCCGTCGCGGCTTTTTGAAGCAGACGGGCGTCTTGTGCCTGTCGGCGCTGGCGTTGGCGGGTTGCGCAGGCCCCAGCCGCGGCCCTGGTAAGGGGCAAGCTCCGCTTGCGCCGACGCCGCCCGCGCCCTCGCATGGCAAGGGAGCGGCCGCGGTGCCGGCCCTGCGCCCGGGCGCCAAAGTGGCGATTGTGGCGCCGGCTTCTGCGGCGCTCAATGCCAGCGACGACGCGGCGCAATGGCTGGAGTCGCGCGGGTTCGTGGCGCAAGTCATGCCCGCCAGCCGCACGCGGCTGGATGTGCCGTATGAGTATCTGGCCGGCAGCGACGCCGACCGCTTGGCTGACTTGCATGCGGCTTTCGAAGATCCGGAGGTCGGCGCGGTGTGGTGCCTGCAAGGCGGCTTTGGTTCGTGGCGCTTGCTGGATCAGCTGGACTTCGGTCTCTTGCGGCGGCATCCCAAGCCCTTCATCGGCTATAGCGACATCACCGCGCTGCACTTGGCGCTGCAACGCCATGCGGGCTTTGTGACCTTTCACGGGCCGATGCTGGCGCAAGACCTTCTGGCCGGCAAACGCGAACCCACGGAATCCGCCTTGATCGCGATGGTCACCGGGCAGATGGGGAAGGGCGCATGGATCACGCCCCCGATGGATGCGCTGCCAACCGAACTGGTGCCGGGCGTGGCCAGCGGCCGCTTGATCGGGGGCAACTTGGCGTTGATCGCGGCGCTGATCGGCGGCCGCCACGACATCGATACGCGTGACGCCATCCTGTTCATCGAAGACGTCAACGAAGCCATTCCGCGCGTGGACAGGCTGCTGAGTCAATTGGCCGCCGCGGGCAAATTCGATGGCGTCAAAGGCCTGCTGGTGGGCAACTTCACGCGGCTGGGCGTGCAAATGGATGACGCGCAGGCGCAGGGCCTGCTGTACCCGCTGATTCTGGACCAGTTCCGCGCACGCGGAATTCCTATTCTGGCCGGCTGGCCCAGTGGCCACGGCGACCCGAATCTGACTTTGCCGCTGGGTGCCCGCGTCACGCTGGACACGGCGCGCGGCGCATTGCGTCTGGATCAGGCCGTGGCGGTTTAACCTGCACGTTATGCATCATTAATGGCGCATATTTTGCCTTAATGCGCTATTAATAATGCAGATATTGATAAGAAATGCGTCATTAATCGTGCAATTCACCCTGCACAGTTCTATTATTGACGCATGAAAAAGAAGATAGAACCCAGCTTCGATGCCGCCGAAGCCCTGGTGCGCTTGGGCGCGAACCTGCGTACGGCGCGCCTGCGCCGGGCCGAATCCGAAAGCACGCTGGCCAGCCGTATGGGCGTGTCGCGCGCCACCATCGCGCGGCTGGAACGGGGCGACGGCGGCGTTTCGCTGGCGCTTGCCGTCGAAGCGTTGCTGCAATACGGCTTTCGCGATCAGGTGTTTGCGCTGGCCGACCCCGAAGAAGACGGGGTGGGCAAGCGCCTGGATGCGATGCGCCGGCCCAGCCGGGGCAGTGGCGGGGCGTTGCCAGCGCATCGCACCGACCCCGCCAAGCTGTAAGGCCAAGGCGCGGCCATGGCACGTTCCCGCAAGCACAAATCGGTTGAAAGCGAACTCTTCGTCTATGTGGACATCCGCGGCGAAGCGGTCTTGGCCGGCGTGCTGACGCTGGACGACACCGACGAAAACCACTTTTTCGCCGAATTCACCTACGTGCAGTCCTACGTCAACGACCCGCGCGCCTTTGCGTTGGACCCGTTGAATTTGCCGCTGATCGACGCCAAGACCACCTTCCGCACCGAAAGCCGCTACGAAACGCTGGGCGCCATCTTCGACGCCGCGCCGGACGCGTGGGGGCGCAACGTCATGCGCGTGGATAAAGCGGGCGCGCGCGTCACCGAAGACGAAGTCCTGCTGCGCGGGCGCGGCATGGGCGTGGGCGCGCTGTTCTTCAGCGCGCGCTTGCTCACGCCGAACATGCGCAAAACCTACCGGCTGCCTGAAGTCAGCCAGGTGGAATCGCTGGCCGATCTGCTGACGGATATCGACCAAGGCGTGAAACCCAAAGGGCTGTACCGCGACATTCTGGGCAGTTCCTGGGATATCGGCGGGGCGCGGCCGAAGACGATTGTTCGCGACGAGCACGGCGAGATGTGGATCGCCAAGTTTCCGCGCAAGGGCGACTCTTACGACCGGCAGCGCGTGGAGTTCGCCAATTTGCAAATGGCGCGCGAGATCGGGTTGACCGTGCCAGAGGTGCGTTTGACCGAAACGCATCTGGGCGCGGTGCTGCTAACGCATCGTTTTGACCGCCAGCGCCTGCCTGCCGCCAGCGGCGCGGGCCCCGTCGTCGCGCGGCGGCATTTCTTAAGTGGCGCGTCGCTGATCAGCCCGTCGGGACTGATCGGCAAGCGCGAGCTGGATGGCGCGCGCGGCAAGGCCACGTATTCCTATGCGCGCCTGGCGGACGTCGTGCGCCGCGTGTCGTCGAACCCCGTGCAGGATCTGAAAGAGCTGTACGCCCGCATGATCCTGAACGTGGCCGTGCACAACACCGACGATCACTTGAAGAATGTGGGATTTCTGAAGGACGACGGCGCGCACACGTACCGCCTGTCGCCGCTATTCGATGTGGTGACGCAGGAAGGGTCCGCCAAGCACTACCTGCATATTGGCGCGGCGGGCCGGGACAGCACGTTTGCGAATTGCCTGACGGAGTACCGGCGCTTCGGCCTGCGGTCGGAGGCGGCTGCGCGTTCGATCCTGGACCCGGTGCGCGAGGTCGTCACGCAACGCCGGCGGTACTACGAAGCGGCCGGCATGTCGCCGCGCGAGATCAAGCTGGTGGAAACGACGCTGGCCGCGTGGCGGGTGCAAGGGGAACAAACGCCGCCTGGAACCTGATCCGCTCGGTGATCAGGAACGCGGCCTAGGACGAGATCGCCGGTGCGGCGTCCTCGTCGTGGCCGGCATGGATGGCGTTGAAGTCGATGCGGCGTCCTTGCGTGACCATGCCCTCGTGAAAATCCCGGCTCAGTGCGGCCAGCGTCACGCCGCCAAACCGCTCCATCAGCAAGGCCTGCGCGTCTTCGAAGGCGCCGTCCAGCGCCTTGTTCACGGCGGCTTCCACCAGGCAACCGGGCGATTCGCTGCGGTTGCCCATGGCAAAAATCTCTGGCTTTCCCAGCGCTTCGTAAATGTCGCGCAGCGTGACGTCGTTGAAGTCGCACGAGATGGTCCAGCCGCCGCCGTGGCCTTTTTCCGATCGGACCATGCCTTGTTCGCGCAAGCCCGCCATGATGCGGCGGATGACGACGGGGTTGGTCTGCATGACCCGGCCCAGGTCTTCAGAGGTCATGGGGCCGGGCGCTTCGGCCATGTGTAGCAACACGTGGAGGACACCGGAAAGTTTGCTGTCTCGTCTCATGCAACGGATGCTATTGCATGAGAAGGGGCAGGGTCAAACGCAAGGGCAATCGGAAGGGGCAATCGGAAGGGGCAATCGCAACGGGCGATCGCAAGAGGCGATCACACACCCGCGGCGCAGCGCAGCGCTGTGAGTCGCCAATCAAGCTCTTATCCTCAAGCAGCTTCAGCGCTTTTCAATAATTCAACTATCGTTGTATTATTCACGCATGACTGAATCTACTGCTGTTTCCCCCTCCGATCTGCCAAACCTCGATTTGCCGAATCTGCTTGCCGAGCATGTGGATCACCATATCGGCGCCGCCTTCGACCATCCACGCTCCACCCACGCGCCGCGCATCCTTCTGCTGTATGGCTCGCTGCGCGAGCGCTCATTCAGCCGCTACGCCACCGAAGAGGCCGCCCGTTTGCTCCAGCGCTTTGGGGCGGAAGCGCGCATTTTTGATCCCTCCGGCCTGCCGCTCGTCGACGAAGCGCCTGAAGATCACCCGAAAGTGGTGGCGCTGCGCGAGGCCGTGCAGTGGGCCGAAGGCATGGTCTGGTGTTCGCCTGAGCGCCACGGCGCCATGACCGGGCTGATGAAGTCGCAGATTGACTGGATTCCGCTCACCCTGGGCGCGGTGCGGCCTACGCAGGGCAAGACGCTGGCGGTGATGCAGGTCAGTGGCGGATCGCAATCGTTCAACGCGGTGAATCAGATGCGCATTCTGGGCCGCTGGATGCGCATGCTGACCATTCCGAATCAGTCCTCGGTAGCCAAAGCCTGGCAGGAATTCGACGACGCCGGCCGCATGAAGCCGTCGGCGTATTACGACCGGATCGTCGACGTCATGGAAGAACTGGTGAAATTCACGCTGCTGACGCGCGACGTCTCGCCGTATCTGGTGGATCGATACAGCGAACGCAAAGAGTCTGCCGAAGCGTTGTCCAAGCGTGTGCGCCAGGCGGCCATCTAAGCCGCCGCCAGTTGTCACCACGAATTTCTACCGCTTACTCCGCTGCCGTGCCGCGCGCCAGTTCCTATATGCGCTTGGCCGTCCAGCTTCCCTTGCCGGCGGCGCTGCCGCTCATGGTCTTGCCATTGACCTCGCCCGTGTAGCGCACGCCGTTGGCCACGAACGAAATTGCTTTGCCGTCCAGGCGCGCGTCCGAGATATCGGCCGAACCCAGCTTGCCCGACAGCATCTGGTATTGCTGCTTCAGGTGCAGCGTCTGGCCATCGACCTCCCACTTTCCCTCGACCTTGGCCGGCACGATCCACAGCAGCGCCGTGCAGTAGGTGGAGCAATCCTTCGTGACGGTCTCGGCCGCGTCCGGCTCCCAATCGCCCATGCGGAACGTGTTCGATACCACGCGGGTGCCGGGCGGCAGTTGAAGCAGGGTGGGGCGCAGCTTCTCGTTGATGGTCGACAGCAGGAACATGGTGATCACGTCGGCCTTGGACAAATCCGTTTGAAACAAATCGGCCGCCACGAAGGTGGCCCGGTCGGCCACGCCCGCGCGTTGCGCGTTGCGGCGCGACAGCTCAACCAGATCCGGGTTGTATTCGATGCCTTGCGCGGTCAGCCCGCGCTGCGCGGCGGTGATGACGGTGCGGCCGTCACCCGAGCCCAGGTCCATCAGGCGGTCTTGCGGCGTGACTTTGGCCATGTCCAGCATCTTGTCCACGAGCGTTTGCGGCGTGGGCACCCAGATGACGTCTTTGCCATCCTGGCCCACGTCGGGCACGTATTCCTTGGCGTCGCTGGCCGCAGGCTTGGCTGCGGGCTGGGCGTTGGCCATGGCCGCAAACGCCAACGACAGCGCCATGGCGGTCGCCACCATCATCATGCGTTTGCGCGTCTGCGTAGCGCGCTGGACACCGGCAACGGGCGGGCGGGCGAAAGGGGAAGGCAGAGTCGAAGGTTTCATGATGGAAGGTTCCTTGGGTTAGCCCGGCAGCCGGGCAGGCTTGAGCAATCGCAACATGGGGACGCCGGCCGCCAGCACGGCCAGCCCGATCAAGGCGCCAGCGCCCGCATACACGGCGCTGGAATAGACCAGCCCGGCGCATGTCAGGGCCAGCAGCAGCGGGGGCAGCGGATACAGCGGCACGCGAAACGGCCGGGCGCGATCGGGGTCGATCTGGCGCAAGCGCCAGACGGACGCCGCGACCAGCAGCATGAAGATCCAGAACACGGGCGCGGTATACGCCACCATGGTCTGCACGCTGTTCTGGCTGAAGGCGCCCAGGGCCACAAGCGCCAGCGTGATCGCGCCTTGCGCCAATAGCGCGGCCACCGGCGTCGCATTGCGTGCGCTCCAGCCGGACAATGCCCGCAGCCGCGGCACGTCGCGCCCCAGCGCGTAATACACCCGCGCCCCGGTGATGATGGTGCCGTTGATGGTGCTGAGCGCCGTGGCGCAGATCATCAAGCTGAGCAAGGCGGCGGCATAGGGGCCGGCTGCCAATTGCATGACGTCTGCGCCCAGCGCCGGCGTGTCGCGCAGGCCTTGCAGGCCGAAAATCTCCAGCAACGCCAGATTGGTCAGCACGTAGGCGCCCGTCACGACGGCCGTGCCGATGAGCAGCACGCGGCTCATGTTGCGCCCCGGGTTGCGCAGTTCGCCGCTAAGGTAGGCCGCTTCGTTCCAGCCGCCATAGGTCAGCAGCACAAACACCATGCCCATGCCCAGCAAGCCCGCGGTGTTGCCGGTAAGCGCGGCGGGCGCGGCGTCCAGGGCGGTGTTATCGGTAGAGGTGGACAGGCTGGCGACCAAGACGGCGCCCAGCGCCAGCAGCGTCAGCACGGTAAATACCCATTGCAGCCGCTTGGAGTGTTTTGTGCCGATCACGTTCAGCGCAGTCAGCACGACCACTGAAATCGCCGCATGCAGCGCCGGGCCGTGCGCCCCCAAGGGCATCAGGCGCTGGGCGTAATCGCCATAGATATAGGCGACGACGGCGATGGCGCCAGTCTGGATGACCGTGCACCGCGCCCAGGCGAACATCAGCCCCACGCGTGGACCCCAGGCCCGAGTCAAATACAGGTATTCGCCGCCTGCGCCCGGGTAGGCCGAGCCCAATTCGGCGTAGCACAGCGCGCCCACCAGCATCACCAGGCCGCCGGCGCACCACAAGCCGATGTACATGGCTTCGGAACCCGCGTGCTGCGCCACCAATGGCGGGAAGCCAAAAATGCCGATGCCGATCACCACGCCCACCAAGACGACGGTCGCGTCCATGACTGACAGGCCGGCGCGCGTGTCCTCCACCTCGGTGTGGGCGGCGGGCGAGGAGGAGGTAGTCATCGGAGGCTCTCGGGTAGGCGGCGGGACACAGGCGCGGCGCGTGCCGGAGAAGGCGCCTGACGTTAACCTGAATCATTAGCGACCCGAACGAAAGCAGAAAAGTTTCTGCGGGTTTTCCCGGGAAAGTCAAAAACCGTCTAAGGTGAATGCCGAAATGCGCCTATAAATGACTTTATGATTTAAAGGCAAGAGGTTGATTTATTTAATAAAATACCGAACACCTAAAGTGAAGTAGTTAAAGTGATGGTTGAGGTATTTTCCAGCCATCTTCACCGTAAAATTTCCCGATGACTCAACACGACTACCAAATTGCACTGCGCCGCGTGCTGGACCAGCACACCGGCCGCGCCCAAGAAAAACTGGCTGCGCTGATTGCCGCCTTGCCGGAAAAAGCCCGCGAAATCCAATTCGGCATATTCCCCGACCAGGACGGCGAGGGCACGTTCTCGGTCGTCATCAGCCTGGACGGCCCCGACTTGTACGTGCTGAACAAGGCGGTGGACGCCCACCGGACCTTGTTCGACGTCCGCCACACGAGCAAGGGTCTCAGCCCCGCAGTGCCGCAGTTCGCCCCCGACAGCGCCGGCTTTGCCGTGCATGACGCCATTGCGGACACTGCCGCGGACTGGATCGAAGTGCTGTGGGAACAAGCAGCAAAGGGCAGGTCGCCGTTGCCCGGTTTGATCTACGGCGATGACGACGCGGGCAAGACCTTGCCGCGGGAATTGAAGCCGTAGTTCGCCCGCAGTGGTTCAAAAATCGGCCCAAAAGCCAGCCCAAAACCCAGCCAAAATCCAGCCAAAATCCAGCCAAAAGCTCGCCCAAGTTGCCCCAAGGTTAGTACCCAATCGCCTTCGTTTGCTTGCTCTGAATGCGCCGTAAACCCAAGCCAGGCGCCAATTTCGCTTAACCTGGCAACCATTTTGGCGCCTATTTACTTGCAAATAGATCCTATTTATACTCCCGCCCGGAGTCGGACGCTGGGTGTCCGGCTGTCGTGTCATTGACTCTTGCTGCCTCCTGTCGCACTGAGGATGACCGCTACCTGTGGTGACGCCTGAGCAGGCGTCTGGAGAAGAGCAAGATGGCGAAGGCCAACCTTAAGCAAGTGCGGGCATTCTTCCCGCTGAATCGCCGCGCCGCGGCCATTGCCGCCGCCTTGGCGGGTCTGTCCGGTTTGGCTCAGGCGCAGACGGGCCCGGCCCCGGCGCCTGCCACCGCACCTGCCGCCGCATCTGCCGCCGCATCTGCCACCGCATCTGCCACCGCATCTGCCACCGCATCTGCCACCGCATCTGCCACCGCATCTGCCACCGCTGCCGCCGCTGGCGAAGCAGGGGAGTTGGCCGCCGTCACCGTAACGGGCGACTGGCTCGGCACACCCACCGAAGAAAAGGTGTTGTCGCATCCCGGCGCCCGCACGGTTGTCGAGCAGCAGCAAATCGTGGAAAGCGGGTCCAGCAATGTGCGTGACGTGCTGCGCCAGATTCCGGGCGTGCAAGTGCAAGACAGCAACGGCACGGGCGGCAGCGACGTGTCGCTGAACGTGGGCGTGCGCGGCCTGACGTCGCGGCTGTCGCCCCGGTCGACCATCTTGATGGACGGGGTGCCGATGGCCTACGCGCCCTACGGCCAGCCGCAGTTGTCGCTGGCGCCGGTGTCGCTGGGCAATCTGGAGTCGGTGGACGTGGTGCGCGGGGCGGGTTCGGTGCGCTATGGGCCGCAGAACGTGGGCGGCATCATCAACTTTGTGACGCGCCAGATTCCCGCGGACTTCACGACCAGCCTGAACGTAGGCAGCGAAATCTATAGCCACGGCGGCAACGTCAAGACCACGCCCAGCCTGTTCCTGGGGGGCACCACCGACCAGGGTCTGGGCGGCGCGCTGCTGTATTCAGGCACGCACGGCGACGGCTACCGGTCCAGCAACGATTCCACCGACATCGACGACGTCATCCTGAAGGGCGCTTACCGCTTCTCGTCAACCGACAACGTGGCCGTCTCGTTGCACCACTTCGAAGGCAAAGGCCGGATGCCGGGCGGCCTGACCACCGCGCAATATTCGGAAGACCCGTTCCAGTCCACCCGGCAGTACGACCAGTTCACCGGCCGCCGCACAGATGGGTCGCTGAAGTACACGCACAACGACGGCGTGAACAACGTCGAAGTGCTGACGTATTACGTGGACTCGTATCGCGGCAGCTACATCGAACAAGCCGGTACAGGGGCCACGGCCAACCAGTTCCGCCTGACCTCAGCCCCCCGCAGCTATCACTACTTCGGATTCGAGCCGCGCTATTCGCGCTTGTTTGATTCGGGCTTGGTGGTGCAGGAAATCAGCGTGGGCTACCGCTACCTGAAAGAAAGCAGCTCGGAAGTGGCGGGGCGCACGGCGTACTACAACCCGGCGGCCGGCGGCGACGCCTTCGACCTGAAAATGCCCACCTACCAGACAAGCGACGGCGGCACCACCGCCCACGCTTTCTATATCGACGACCGCATCGACATCGGCAAGTGGACCATCACCCCGGGCGTGCGCTTTGAAAGCATCAGCACGTACAACAACGTCACCAACTTCAACACCGCCACGGGCGCGGTCACCAGCGCTTTGTCGCCGTCGATCGACTCGCGCGTGACCTTGCCCACGCTGTCGGTGCTGTACCGCATGGATGAAAAATGGTCGCTGTTCGCCAACGCCGGCAAATCGTTCGGGCCGCAGCAATACAGCCAGTTGGCGTCCACCACCGAAGGTTTGCACCCCGAAACGGCCAAGACCTATGAAATCGGCACGCACTTTGCAGGAGATGCCTGGAGCGGCGAATTCACCTTGTTCAATATCGATTTCGACAAGGAATTGCAGCTGACGCGGTCCATTGTGGGCGAGGGCATGTGGACGGACCTGGGCGCCACCCGTCACCGCGGCCTGGAGTCCGCCTTGCGATACGACCTGGGCGACTTGAGCGACGCCTTGCGCGGCCTGTCCGTCTACGCCACCTACACCTACACGCAAGCCATCGCCAAGGCAGGCGCTTTCGAAGGGCGCGACCTGCCGCTGTACTCGCGCCAGGTTGCGTCCATTGGTGCGCGCTACGCAGTGCAGCGCTGGACGTTCAACGCCGACGTCTTTGCCCAGTCGAAACAACATTCGCCCGGTTCCCCAGATGCGGGCGCGGGCTACGTCACGGAAGAAGACGCCAGCGGCCGCCTGGGCGACATCCCGGGCTTTGCCACCGTGGCGCTGCGCGCGGGCTACGACTTTGGCAAGGACATGAACAATATGAAGGTGGCCGTGGGCATCAAGAACCTGTTTGACCGCCGCTACTACACGCGCTCCACCGACAACAACGGCGGCAAGTTCGTGGGCCAGCCGCGCACCGTCTACCTGCAAGCGTCGGTGGCATTCTGAACCGCGCCGGCATGTGTCAAACCGGAGCCTTCCAATGAAGGGCCTGCGCGGCGTGTGGCTGCGGGTGCACCGCTGGCTGGCGCTTAGCGCCGGCTGGGTGCTGATCTTTTCCGGCTTGTCCGGCGCGGCGCTTGTGGTGACGCCGGCGCTGGACCGCTGGGCGAACCCGCAGCTTTTCGAAGTCCGAACCGAAACGCTGTCCGACGTCCGATCCAACGTCCAAGCCGGCGTCCAATCTAACGTCCAATCCAACGTCCAATCCGACATCCAATCCGACATCCAATCCGAAATGCAGTCCGGCATCCGTTCAGCGATGGCGCCTGCGCAAGCCACCGTCCCGCTGGAATCAATATTGCGCAGCGTCCGAAAAGAGTTCGGCGACGGCGCAAACCTGGTATTGCGGCCCGCCCGCAGCCCGGGCGAAACGCTGCAAGTGCGGGTGCGCGGCTCATGGCGCGGCACCGTCTACCTGGACCCGGCGACAGGAGCCGAGCAGGGCCGGCGCGGCGACACCGAGGGCGCGGCGAACGTGCTGTTCAAGCTGCACAGCGCGCTGTACCTGGACGGCACGGGCAAAGCCATTCTGGCTTGGGTGGCGCTGGCTTATCTCTTCCTGCTGATTACGGGATTGATCCTGTGGTGGCCGCGCCATTGGGCCAAGGGCTGGAATATTGCGCTCGACCGCGGCTTGCTGCGTTCGCTGTTTGATCTGCACCGCGTAGGTGGCGCCACGTTGGGCCTGCTGATCGCGGTATCGGTGGCGACGGGCGCGTACATGGCCTGGCGTCCGCTGGGCGCGGCCGTCACCTGGCTAAGCGGCGCTACGCCCGTCAAGGCGCCAAAGTTGCCGGCCCTGGCGGGCGAACCGGCTGGGGGTTCACCCTGGACGCTGGACCAGCTTGCCGCCCGAGCCGTGGCGCAATTTCCCGACGCGCCGCCCATCGGCTATATCGTCGTGCCACCCCATGGCAACGCGCCGACCCGATTCCGGATGATGCTGGCCGATGATCCGCATCCCAATGGCATGACCTCGGTCTGGATCGACGCTCGCACGGCGCAGGTGCTGGCGGTGCAGCGCTGGAACGAGCTGGACCCGGGCGCCCGCGCCACGGCGGTGATCTATCCGCTGCATACGGGTGAACTAGGCGGGGCTGCGCTGGAAGCAGCGGTGGCTGCCGGTGGATTGGCGCTGGGCGGGCTGGGCATCAGTGGCGCCTGGCTGTGGTGGCGGCGTCGGGCCATCAAGCGGGCAGGGCGCCCGCAGGCGGTGCGCTAGCCGAAGGCACCTGACGCCAAGCTGCGGCCCGAAGTGGCGGCCCCCAGCAGGAAAAACAGCGGCCCCAAGCAGGAAAGGCAGCGGACCCAAGCAGGAAAGGCAGCGGACCCAAGCAGGAATACTATTTGCTGATCATTCTCTAATAAGAGGAGTTGATCATGGCAACAAGAACCATCTGGAAAGGGGCTATTTCGTTTGGCCTTGTCCACATACCGGTCGGCCTGCACACCGCGACCACCGAGTCCGGCGTGGACTTCGACTGGCTGGACAAGCGCTCGATGGACCCGGTTGGCTACAAGCGCATCAACAAGCGCACCGGCAAGGAAATCGACCGCGACAACATCGTCAAGGGCGTGGAATACGAAGACGGCCAGTACGTCATCATTTCCCCGGAAGAGATTGCCGACGCCTACCCCCGCACCACGCAAACCATTGAAATCCAACAGTTCGTCGACATGGCGGACGTGCCGTTCGTGTATCTGGAGCGGCCGTACTACGTTGCGCCCATCAATAAAGGCCAAAAGGTATACGCCTTGCTGCGCGACACGCTGGCCAAGACCGGCAAGATCGGCATCGCCAAGGTGGTGATTCAGACCAAGCAGCACCTGGCCGCGTTGATTCCGTCTGGCGACGCGCTGGTGCTCAACCTGATGCGGTGGGGCGACGACGTCAAATCGATGGACGATCTGGAGCTGCCCAAATCCGGCGCCAAAGGCATGACGCCCAGCGCCAGCGAGCTGAAGATGGCCAAGATGCTGGTGGACGACATGTCCGGCAAATGGGACCCGACGGAATACAAAGACGAATTCAAGGCCGCTGTGATGGGGCTGGTTGAGAAAAAGGTGAAAGCGGGCAAGACCGAAACGGTCTTGGAGCCGCAGGAAGAATCCCCCGCCTATGCAGACAACGTCATCGACCTGACCGAGCTGTTGCAACGCAGCTTGAAGGGCGGCAAGAAGGCGGCGCCCGCGGCGAAGAAGGCGGCCTCTGGCAAGACGGCGGCAAAAAAGACAGCGGCGACCAAGACGGCTGCAACTAAGACGGCTGCAACTAAGACGGCTACCAAGGCAGCTTCAACGAAGTCGCCTGCAAAAAAGGCTTCAGCCCAGAAGACCGCGGCTAAATCCCGCAAGGCGGCGTGACATGGCCGATACGCTTAAGACCTATCGGCAGAAACGCAATTTTCAGGTGACGTCCGAGCCGGCGGAAGGCGGGCTGCCGAATGAAACTGCGCGCGCTTTCGTCATTCAGAAGCACTGGGCAAGCCGGCTGCACTATGACTTCCGGCTGGAATTGGATGGGGCGATGAAAAGCTGGGCCGTGCCGAAAGGGCCCAGCTACGACCCGTCGGTCAAGCGCATGGCGGTGCAGGTTGAGGACCACCCCATCGCCTACAACCAGTTCGAAGGCCAGATTCCCGAAGGGCAGTACGGCGCGGGCAAGGTCATCATCTGGGATGAAGGCGTGTGGGCGCCCGTGGGAGATGCCCGTAAAGGCTATCGGGACGGCCATCTGAAGTTCGATCTGCACGGCAAGAAGATGCAAGGCCGATGGGCGCTGGTGCGGATGAAGGGCAAGGAAAGCGACAAGCAGCCGCCGTGGCTGCTGATCAAAGACCGCGACGATTTCGCACGCGCCGAGGCGGACTTCAGCGTGGTGGATGAATTGCCGGACAGCGTCGTGCCATTAAGGGCCAAGGGGAAAAAAGGGGCGAAGGCGAAGGCCAACCCTGGCCCTGTACCTGATTCCAAGCCCGCCGCAGAGGAGGGCAGGCTGCCCGGCCACGCGGCGGCCTTGCCCGCATCGCTTAAGCCCCAACTGGCCACGCTCATCGACGGCGCGCCGCCCGAGTCCGACGATTGGCTATACGAATTGAAATTCGACGGCTACCGCTTGCTGGTCCGCATCGATGGCGACGACGTCAAGCTGTATACCCGCAACGGGCACGACTGGACGTCGAAGCTGCCGCATATTGCCGAGGCGTTCGGCAAGCTGCCCGCCAAATGCGCCTGGGTGGACGGCGAGGCCGTGGTGCTGGACGACAACGGCGTGCCGAATTTCCAGGCCTTGCAAAACGCCTTCGATAGCGACCGCACCGGCAACATCATCTTCTACGCTTTCGATCTGCCGTTCATCGGCCAGCGCGACTTGCGCGACGAGCCGCTACAGGTGCGCCGGGCGTTGCTGGCGCAGTTGATGGACACGTCGCACGACGACCACTTGCGCTTTAGCGAGGCCTTCAACGAGACGCCCTCAAATCTGGTGGCGTCCGCCTGCAAGATGGGCATGGAAGGCATCATCGCCAAGCGCCTGTCGTCGCGCTACGTGTCGCGGCGCAGCGATAGCTGGCTGAAGATCAAATGCGCCAAGCGCCAGGAATTCGTGATCGTGGGCTACACCGCGCCGCAAGGGTCCCGCGAAGGCTTGGGCGCGCTGCTGCTGGCCGTTCACGATGATGACGGCACGTTGCGCTACGCCGGCAAGGTCGGCACGGGCTTTGACCGGGCGAACCTGATTGCGCTGCAAAAGGAGCTGGCGCGTATTGAAACCAGCGACAAACCCGTGTCAGGCGGGCAGGCGAAGGGCGTGCACTGGGTGAAGCCCGAGCGCGTCGCCGAGGTGTCGTTTGGCGAATGGACCACCGACGGCCACATCCGGCACTCGGTGTTCCGGGGGCTGCGCGACGACAAGCCCGCACGCCAGATCACGCGCGAACGGCCGGCCGCCGGCCCGCAGGGCAAAGCCAGCAAGGCGGTCAAGAATCGTCGCGCAGACAAGACCAGCAAAGCCGCAACGTCCGCGCAACCTCGCACGGCGGCCACCCCGCGCGCCAAGCCAGCCAAGCTTACGCACCCGGAAAGGGTGATCGACCCGTCCACCGGAATCACCAAGCTTGACCTGGCCCGCTACTACGGACTCGTCGCACCCTTACTCCTGACGCACCTGAAAAACCGCCCCGTGTCCTTCCTGCGCGCGCCCGGCGGCCTGAATGCGCAATTCTTCTTCCAGAAGCACCTGGAAGCGGCCATGCCGGGCGTCAAAG
This sequence comes from Achromobacter sp. NPDC008082, assembly GCF_042957345.1. Classification (NCBI taxonomy): domain Bacteria; kingdom Pseudomonadati; phylum Pseudomonadota; class Betaproteobacteria; order Burkholderiales; family Alcaligenaceae; genus Achromobacter; species Achromobacter sp. NPDC008082. The sequence continues at coordinate 478,934 of NZ_JBIBIB010000007.1, read as the reverse complement.
CCCTGCCGGCCAAACTCGACCCCGATCATCCTCCCTTGTTGGAAGTGCCTACGGCCGAAGCCATCATGTCGGCCGTGCAGATGAATGTGGTGGAATTCCACACCTGGAATGCGGTGAAAACCGCCATCGACAAGCCCGACCGCATGCTGTTCGACCTGGACCCTGGCGAAGGCGTGGACTGGCCTGCCGTGCAACAGGGGGCGCAGCTTATGCACACGATGCTGCAAGAGATAGGCCTGGACGGCTGGCTGAAAACCAGTGGCGGCAAAGGATTGCATGTGGTCGTGCCGCTGCGCCGGCAGCATGACTGGGACACCATCAAAGCGTTCTCGCAGCGCATCGTGGCGCATATGGCCGCCACCTTGCCGCAGATCTTTGTCGCCAAAAGCGGCCCGAAAAACCGGGTCGGAAAGATCTTCGTCGACTATCTGCGCAATGGCTTCGGCGCCACGACAGTCGCGGCGTGGTCCGCGCGCGCCCGGCCGGGCTTGGGTGTGTCGGTGCCTGTCGCCTGGGACGAATTGGCCGGCTTGAAAAGTAGCGCGCACTGGACCATCAGCAATATCCATACGCGGCTGGACGCGGGCAACGCGCCCTGGGACGACTACGCGCCGCAAGCGGTGGGGCGGGCGATGGCGGCAATGGAGTTTGATCCGGGCAAGGGATAGGGCAAGCGATAGGGCAAGAGATAGGGCAAGAGATAGGGCAAGACCGCCCGGGCAGACGCCCCGGCTGCCATGTCCAATAGCCCGTGACGCGCGCCTGGACCCCGTTTCTTCGATTCGGTATTCTGCACGCTGGCAGCTAGCGGGCAGGACGCTTCCCGATGAAAAGAAAAGTAGGGCTGTTGACCGTTTTGATCGCCTTGGCCGTCTTGAGCGTGGCCATCGGCTTTTTCAACGCGCTTTACGCCGGCTACCAGGTGCAGAAGGCGCAGGTCGTGAAAAATACGCTGGAGTCCAATCTGGCCTATTCGGAAAAGCTGGCCGAATTCATCAACCTGTATATCGATTCCGTACACCGCCAACTGAACGCCAGCGCTGGCCGCCTGGCAGCGTCCCAGGGCGCACCGGCTGACATCGCGGCGGAACTGTCGCGTCTGGCGACTCAGACCCAGGGCGCAGCCGTTGCCTTGCTGGCGGACGCCAGCGGCGTGATCGTGGCGCATTCAGGCCAGGCATCGGCGCTACTTTCCGGCAAGAACTCGCTGCAAGATCTGGGCATGAAAGAACGCCGGCGGGCGGATTGGGTCATGCCTTGCTGCTCGCAAGAAGACCAACGCGCGGCGCTGATGCTGGTCGAACCCATCGCGGGCAAAGGGGGCGCTGTCGACGGCTTTATTGCTGCTGTTCTGGTCCTGGAACGCGGCGCCCGGCTGGACAAGCTGCTGGGCGAACACGCGTATGCCGACGACACCGATGTTTACTTGGTGAACGTCGAAGGTCAGGTGCTCTACAGCCATCAGACAAGCGGGCCAGACCCGTCGGTGCTCAGTCTGATCAAGGCGGATATCTCGCCGACGTCCGGCCCGGGTTCCGCGCCAGTGAAAGAGGCGTCGGGCGGCACCATGCTGACTGGGTATGCCCCTATCGCCAGGGGCAAATGGGCGGTAGTTATCCAGCGGCCGCTGGATTCCGCCTTGTCGCCCGTGAAATCCTTGCTGGCCGAATCGTTGCGGCTTGCCATACCCGCCGTCATCGTGACCTTGGCTCTGGTCTGTGCGTTGGCCTACGCCATCGCGCGCCCCTTGACGCGGCTGACACGCGCCCTGGCCAGCGCCGAAGCCGTGAATGCGCAAGGCCCGCGCGCCAGCACGCTGAAAACTTGGTACGAAGAAGCCGACAGGTTACGTCAGGCGCTGGTCGCCACCTTGGCGCAACATCGGCGCGAGGTGGGCCGACTGAACGCGGAAACCATGACCGACCCCATGACAGGGCTGATGAACCGCCGCGCCCTGGAGCAGCGCTTTGACGAACTGGTGACGGCCGGTTCGCCCTTTGCGGTGATTGCGCTGGATCTGGACCATTTCAAGCAGGTCAATGACGTCCATGGCCACCCCGTGGGTGACAAGGTGCTGATTTCATTGGCGAATACGCTGATCAGCAGCGTGCGGGAGCAAGACCGCCCATTTCGCATCGGCGGCGAAGAGTTCGTGGTGATCGTTCACGCGCCGACGGCCGACGTGGCCCTGCACACGGCAGAACGCATCCGGGCAAGCGTGGCCGCCAAGCCGATGCCGGATGGCGTGGGCCACGTCACGGTGTCGGTGGGCGTGGCGTTGTGGCCGCAGCATGGCAATTCGCCTGAAGCGGTTGTTAAATGTGCAGACTTGGCGTTGTATGCCTCGAAAGAAGCAGGCCGCAACCGGGTCACGCTGTGGGAAGAGGGCAGTCCGATCAACGAAGGCTGAACGTAGGTGGCACTTTGAACTATTCATTTGTTCTGGCTGGCGCGGCGGTTGTCTTCTTTTTTCTGTTGCTTGGCGCGATCCGCGTAGGGCGATACCTGGGGCGCCGCCATGCCGGCGACGACAAAGGCACGGCGGGGTCCGCCGCCATCGAGGCTTCCGTATTCGCATTGCTTGGGTTGCTGATCGCCTTCACGTTTTCGGGCGCGGCCCAACGCATGGCCGACCGGCGCAACCTGCTGGTTGTCGAAGTCAACGCCATCGGCACGGCGTGGCTGCGCATTGATTTGCTCAATGCCGACGACCAGCCCCTCTTGCGCGACCAATTCCGGCGCTACGTGGACGAACGGGTCAGTTACTACAAGCACGTGGCCGACCTGGAACAGCGCGACGCCATCGCCACGAAGGTGGGCGCGCTGCAAAACGAGATCTGGAAAAGCTCCATCGCCGCCAGCAAGCACGCCGTGCCACCGTTCGCGGCGTCATACATTGCGTCGGTCAACGACATGTTCGACTCGGCCACGGCGCAAACCGTGGCGCAGAAAGTCCATCCGCCCATTGTCACGTACGTGTTCCTGGGCTTCCTGGCCTTGGTGTGCGCGTGCCTGATCGGCATCAATCTGGCCGGCGCCAAGCGCGACACCTTGCTGCACCAGCTGATTTACGCACTGGTGATGGCGGTGGCGCTGTACATCATTGTCGATTTTGAGTTTCCGCGTATCGGCGCAATACGCATCGACCAGAGCGACGCCTTGCTGCTGTCCCAACGGCAGGCGATGGGTAGCGCGGCAGAGGGGGTTTTGAAGTAGAGGCGATTTCGAAGTAGCGGGGTTTTGAAGTAGAGGCCGCGCTCAAGCCAGCAGCGGCGTCAGGCGGCCAAGCAGCGTGCGGCCGATGGGCGACGCCAGGCACGCAAACGCCGCCACGTTCAGCCCGGCCGTGACCCAGAACCACGCCCGGAAGCTGGGTTTCACGGACTTGTGCCGTATCCATTGCTGCGCCAGCAACGCCCCTGGCCAACCGCCGATCAACCCCCAGGCATGCAGCGTGCGCTCCGATATCCGCCAGCGCTTCGCCCTGGCCGCGGACTTGTCATAGGCGTACACGGCGAACGTGATCAGGCTAAGCGCCACATAAGCCAGCCCGACCCACAGCGGCACGCCCCAAAAGTAAGCGGCCAGCCCGTAAGCGAAGACAAACAGCGCAATCAGCATCCGGAACGTCCGAGTTGATGTGAAGAGCCGCCATTATCCTCGCAAGGGCTGGCCGACGCAGGCGCCGCAATCACGACGCCTGCTTCTGGGTTGGCGTCAGCTTAGAAACGCACGGCCAGCTTCAACACGCCGGACTGCTGGCGGTTGCCGCCGCCGAACTGCGCGTCGTAGGAAACGCCCGCCGTCGTGTTGCGCGTCAGGGCCACTTCGGCGCCCAGGCCGACCACGGCGGCATCGCGCGCGATGGGTACGCCCGTCACCGAGAACGTGCTGCCGCCTTCGAACGCCAGCTCCTGCTTGGGTTTCACATCCCCCATGGCATGGCGCCAGCCCAAGGACGCCGTCAGACGGCCCGGCGCCGAGTCGGACCCAAACTGCCATCCGCCGCGCAGGCCCAGCGTGGTGCTGGTGACGTCGTCGGTGCTGCCCGACCCGTGCAGTGCAGCCGTGCCGCCGGACTCCTTGAAGTCACGCGTGCGCAACTGGTTCCACGCCAGGCCGGCGTAGGGTTCGATGCTGGTGACGTCGTTCAGCGGCATGTTGTAGCCGAGCTCGGTGAACACCTGTGTCGACGATGCGTTATAGGACGACTTGAGCTGCTGGTTCAGGCTGCCCGCCACCACATCGCGCTTGCCGTCGATCTCGTGCCAGGTGTAGGCCGCGCCCGCCATGAAGCGGATGTGGCCCGCGCCGGCTTCGAAGTTGCGTCCGCCGAACAACGCGGCGGTGTAGCTGTCGACATTCGTACGCGAAGACACATCGGCCATCGAGTTGTGGCTGCCGATGTAGCCCAGCGCGCCACCCAGGCGCCAGCCGTTGCCCACCGCGCCATCGCCGCCAATGAAAATGCCGCCGGCCGATTGGCTGACGCTGGATGCATTCCCATCACCGGCGAATTTGCTCCAGTTGCCAAACGCTTGCGCCCAGACAGGCGAGGCGCCGCTTTGCGGTAGCGCGTCGGCAGACGGCGCGCCCAATTGGGCTGTGGGCCGCCCGGCGCGCACCGGCGCGTCGAGGTTGCCGCGGAAATGCGACAGCGGCAACGTGCGCACCATGTCGCCCTGGCTTTGCAGGATGCTCGTCGTGCTGGCGTAGGCTTCGCCAGACAGCATCGACAGCGCCGAACGCGCTTCGCCCGGCGTCATGGTCAGGACGGCCGCGGTCACCTGGCTCGCGCCAGAGGCTTTGTCTGCGTTGCTGCCGCTTGCGACCACGGATGATCCGGCCGGGGCGGTGGGGGAGGTGGTCCCCGTGGTGGTTCCCGTGGTGGCTCCCGTGGTGGTGCCAGTGGTAGTGCCGGCGGTGGTAGTGCCAGTGGGGGTTCCGGTGGCCGTGCCCGTCCCGGTCGTGGCCGATCCGTTCCCGGCAGCGGCCGAGCCGTTACCGGTCGTCGTCTGCCCGCTGCCGGTGGAGGTGGAACCGTTTCCGCTAGACGCCGAACCATTCCCCGCTGGCGCCGAGCCGTTTCCGGCCGACGACGATCCGTTGCCGGCCGCGGGCGGCTCTTGCTGATCCAGCGCATTCCCGACGTTGTTCGCGTTGTCCGAACCGCCGATGCTGCCAATCGGCACGTCGTTGCGCGTGAGCGTCATGAACGCATTCTTTGCGTCGTAGCTGAGCGTGGGCGTCAGGAACGCATACGAACTGGACGCGCCCTTGAACGTGCCTTGCACGCCGCCGTCCGCCGTCAGGATGTTGTAGGTGGTGCGCGGCGCGTAGTTGCCGTCGGGGCCCACATGCGCCACCGTGCCATCCAGGTAGGCCACGCCCGTGACGTGGATGCGGTCGCTGGCGCTGCTGGCCGGGTCGGCATGCACGCGATAAATCGTGTTTTCGCCAAAGGTCAGGTTGCCATTGACGGTCAGCGTGCCAATGGGCGATCCATCGTTGCCGGGCGACACCACAGCCGTGGGGTACAACGTGGTGGTGCCCACTTGGCCCACCCCCGCCAACACGACCTCGCGGCCGATATCAATGGGGCCGTTCAACTTGCCGTCGATTTCCAGCGCGCCGTCGGCGATCAGGATGGGGCCGGTCAGGCCGCTGCTGTCGGCGGTCAGGATGACCGAGCCCGGGCCGGTCTTGACGAAGCCCTGCGTGCCTTGCAGCGGGTTGTCGATGATGTCGACAAACTGGCCGGACGCATACGTGCCGTCGCCCACAACAATGGCGGGCGGGTTGCCGCCGCTGCCTACGAGCGTGATGGGCGCGCCTTGCACGCGGTACCGGTCGGTGGCGAACTGGATGCCCGACACGCGCACCGGGCCGGCGCTGCCATCAACGGTAACCGTGCCGGCCGCGCCCGTGAAAATGGCATAGCCGGCATCGGGCAGGGCGCCCGTGGCGTTGGTGGGGCTGTTCCAATTCGTGCCGGTGGCCGTCCAGGTGCCATCGCCGCCGCCCGAACGGGTCGCGGACGCCGCGCCGTTGCCGTTCCACAAGTTGGTCGTGCTGGGGCCAAGAATCAGGTTGATCTGTTTGTCGCCCGTCAGCGACTGGATGGTGGCGCCGGGCTGCGAGTCGCCCGTCACCGTGCCCAACGACAATCCGTTGCCGCTTAACGTGCCGCCGTAAGACAGAATCCGGTAGTAGCCGGCGTTCACACCCAGGGTGTTCACCGTGACGTTCAGCGTGGTGTTGTTGATGACGGCGTTGCCGCCGACGGTGATGTTGTCGCCGGTGCCGGGTTGCGTAATGGGCAGGCCCGCGTAGCCGGTTTCAAAAGCAAATTCGGCATTGTTCATCGACAGGTTGCCGTTCACGACAAGATTGCCGTTCGACACACCCGTCGGCGTGCCGACGGAATAGCCCGGCGCCACGCGCGCGTTGCCCGACACGTTAAGGTCGCCATTGATCCGGCCAAAGCCTGCGACAGTGCCGTTCGATGCGGCATTGACGTTGCCAGTCAGGGCAACGCCAGCGCCGCCGCCGTTGCCGCCAATCACCAGCGTGCCGCCATTTACGTCGACGCCGCCGGGATAATTCACCGAGCCATCGAACACCTGGGTATTACCTTGCGTAACCGTCATGTCTGCCGCCATGACGCCGCCATAGTACGTGCTACTCAAAGCGAGCGTTGCTGTCAGCCACTTCTTCGTGCCATTGATCAAAACGTGCGTCCTTTGTCTTCTTGATTATTAAGTTCGGCGCCCACGCATTACTAAATCGCTGAAAACGTATAATTACGTTACGGCAAAATAAGCGAATAAATGGAACGCGCCGTCGAAAAAAAGGACGCAATGTATACCAATTTTTTTACAGCACAAAGTAAGGGGTATTAGATACCATCCCCTTGAATTAATTAGGAAATTTGGATACCAACCGGTTTTGTAATACTAGTTATTTAGATACCATCCGTACGGCAAGAATGGCATGAATCGACACATTTAATATTATTAGAAAACAAAGCCCGCCACGGTTATGCATGCGGCAAACCAAGCCACCCATGAAATCCCACGTAAATGCCCACGGCAATAATCAACAGGCTGGACAAATAGGGCGCGCGCCGGGCGATGCTGTTGAACCACGGCGCGCGCCGGCTGACGTGCCGCACGCTCAGCGCTGCAATGGCGCCAACCGTCACCAGGGTGATGGCCAGCCCAATCGAGAAGCACAGCACCAGCACCGCGCCCAACGTGAACTCCTTTAACTGCAAGCACAGCAGCAGAACGGTGATGGCCGCAGGGCAGGGGATCAGGCCACCCGTAAGACCGAACAGGGCGATCTGCCAGTTCGTCACATTCCGATTGGCGAATCGCCGGCGGATGTCGTTGGCGTGCGCCAGCGCGTGGGCATCCTGATAACCGTCGCCCGCAACGTCCAGCCCATGCGGCGCGTGATGGATGGGGCCGTGATCGTGGTGGTGATCGTGTGCGTGAACGTGTGCGTGAACGTGTGCGTGGTCGTGGTCGTGTGCGTGATCGTGATCGTGGCCATGAGCGCGCCCATGCGCATCTACATGCTGCTCGCGCCACGTTCTCCAGAACATCCAGGCGGCAATCAAGACGATGACGACGCCAGAGGCCAGCTGGAAGTAGGGCTCCAGCGCGTCTGGCGCGACGCCTCGCCAAAGGTACATGCCGCCCAGGCCAATGCCCCACACGATCAGCGTGTGCGAAATGGTCGCCGTGATCCCCAGCAGCACCGCCTGCCATACCGTTCCTCTGATCGCGACGATGAACGCCGCCATCATCGTCTTGGAGTGGCCTGGCTCAAGGCCGTGCAGGGCGCCAAGCAGGATGGCGCTTGGAATGAACAGCCAGGCGTGCGTAGCGCCCTGAGCAATCAGCTCGGAAAACGACAGCATGGATTTCGTCCTTACAGGTACTTGGTGATCGCTTTGAATTCGTCGATCGTGCGCTGCTTGTCGACGTCCAGGTCACCGACGGCGTCCTGCAAGCAATGATCAATGTGGTCCTGAATCAGAACCTTCTTGGCTTGGGAGATTGCCTTCTCGACCGCGTGCAACTGTTGCGCGAGTTCAAGGCAGGAGCGGTGTTCTTCCATCATCTGCAAGATGCTGCGCAGGTGGCCTTCCGCTCGCTTAAGACGCTTGGCGACCGCGTCGTGATGGTGGTGGGGATCAGGTTTCGTCATGATCGGATCATATCCCCCCCGGGGGGATATGATTATTGGAAACCACATCGTCAACCAGGAATTTCCTGGGCCGCTTGATGGGGCGGCGTACGCTACACACCTGTCCGTACCCGGACATCGGCGGCAACCAGAGTGAAAGAAACCATGAGCACGCAAATCCAGAACTCAGCGGTTCCAACTGGCTCGCCGGACGACAAGCCGCTCGAACGCCCTCAGCCGGTTAGCTTCCGGCAGGCGCTGTGGTTCTGGTTGAAGCTGGGGTTCATCAGTTTCGGCGGCCCGGCGGGCCAGATCGCCATCATGCACACCGAATTGGTGGAGCGCCGGCGGTGGATCAGCGAACGGCGATTTCTGCACGCCCTGAATTACTGCATGCTGCTGCCCGGGCCTGAAGCCCAGCAACTGGCCACCTACATCGGGTGGTTGCTGCACCGGACGTGGGGTGGGGTGGTCGCTGGCGGCTTGTTTGTGCTGCCATCGCTATTCATCCTGATCGGCCTGTCGTGGGTGTATGTGGCCTGGGGCGATGTGCCCGTCGTCGCCGGTCTGTTCTACGGCATCAAGCCGGCGGTGACCGCCATCGTGCTGCACGCCGCGCATCGCATCGGGTCACGCGCGCTGAAGAATCCCATTCTTTGGGGCATCGCGGCCGCAGCGTTCCTGGGAATCTTCGCACTGGGGCTACCGTTTCCGCTGATTGTCGCCATCGCGGCATTGGCCGGTTTTGTGGGCGGCCGGTGGTGGCCCGAGTATTTCCATGTGGGTTCGCGCCATGGGTCGATGTCGCAAGGCTATGGCCCGGCATTGGTTGACGACGACACTCCCACGCCAGAACACGCCCGTTTTCGCTGGAGCCGCTTGAGCTGGATTTTGGCCGCCGGCGTCGCGCTTTGGGCCGCGCCCATGGCGGTGCTCACGGCCATTTATGGATGGCAGGGCGCCTACACCCAGATGGGTTGGTTCTTCACCAAGGCGGCCTACCTGACGTTTGGCGGCGCCTATGCCGTGCTTCCGTACATCTACCAGGGGGCCGTCGATCACTATGCATGGTTGACGCCCACTCAGATGATCGACGGGCTGGCGCTTGGCGAAACGACCCCGGGGCCGTTGATCATGGTCGTCGCCTTCGTGGGATTCGTAGGCGGGTACGCTCAAAACCTGCTCGGCCCGTACGGGCCGTTCGTCGCGGGAGCCTTAGCCGCCTGCATCGTGACCTGGTTCACGTTCTTGCCGTCGTTCCTGTTCATTCTGGCCGGCGGACCGCTGGTCGAGGCCACCAAAGAGGACCTGAAATTCACGGCGCCATTGACCGCCATCACCGCGGCGGTCGTGGGCGTCATCCTGAACCTGGCTGTGTTCTTTGGTTATCACGTCCTATGGCCGCAGGGGCTTGCAGGCCATTTCGACTGGCGTTCGGCGCTGATCGCGATTGCCGCGGCGGCCGCGCTGTTCAAGTTCAAGCGCGGGGTCATTGAAGTCATCGCCGCCTGCGCCGTCATTGGGCTCTTGCTCAAACTTGCCTGATGAGCGCGTGCTTCGTCCAAAGGCGATGTCACCCATCGCACGCAATCAACGCGTGGGTGTCAACGCGTGGGTGGCCCATCACGGCCCAATGCCGGCTTGGCGCCAGCGTCGTACCAGCCTTTGGACTGGTTCACAACGCGCACAACCAGCAGCATCACCGGCACTTCGATCAACACGCCGACCACGGTCGCCAACGCGGCGCCAGACTGAAACCCGAACAGGCTGATCGCGGCGGCGACGGAAAGCTCGAAGAAGTTAGAGGCGCCAATCAGCGCTGACGGGCAAGCGATGTTGTGCTTTTCGCCCACGCGACGATTCAGCCAGTACGCCAAGCCTGAATTGAAGAGCACCTGGATCAGGATCGGCACCGCCAGCATGGCGATCACCAGCGGCTGGCCCATGATGGCTTCGCCTTGGAATGCGAACAGGAGCACCAGCGTCAGCAGCAAGGCGGCCATGGAAAACGGGCCGATCCGCGCTAAGGCCGTTTCGAACGCTGCCTGCCCACGACGCAGCAGTGCACGCCGCCAGAGCTGGGCGAGGATGACCGGAATCACAATGTAGAGCCCGACCGACACGAGCAACGTGTCCCACGGCACGGTGATCGCCGATAACCCCAGCAGCAGTCCAACAATGGGCGCGAAGGCGAACACCATGATCGTGTCGTTCAACGCCACTTGAGACAGCGTGAACACCGGATCGCCGCCCGTCAGCCGGCTCCAGACGAACACCATGGCAGTGCATGGGGCGGCGGCAAGAAGAATCAGGCCGGCGATATAGCTATCCAACTGCTCAGCCGGCAACCACGGCGAGAAGACCTGACGGATGAATAGCCACCCCAGGAACGCCATTGAAAAGGGCTTCACCGCCCAGTTGATGAACAGCGTCACGCCTATGCCGCGCCAGTGCTGTTTGACCTGACCGAGAGCGCCGAAGTCCACCTTCAGCAGCATCGGAATGATCATCACCCAGATCAAGAGGCCAACGGGCAAGTTGACCTGCGCAACTTCGAGATGCCCGATGGTTTGAAACAGGGCGGGCATCAGCTGGCCCAGAGCAACGCCCAGGACAATGCAGAGAAACACCCAGAGCGTCAGGTAACGCTCGAAGACGCTCATTCCAACGTTCGCTTGCGGCGCGGCTGCCTGTGTAGGGGATGACATCGATTTAATCCTGGGCTTTTTCCAATACCGCGCAACCTGAAGCGGGACGAGTTGCCCGTACAGAGAAACAGCACATTAAAAGGGGGGTGAGACATGCGAAGCGCTAGCAGCAACGCGTGGCAAGTGTGGCGTCGGAGGCCTCGCAAGGGGCGCCTTGGCAACAGTGTTCAGTGAGGTAGCCAAGCAGCGCATTCATCTGCGAGAAGTCGGCGCGATAGATCAGATTTCGGCCTTGTTGCTCAATAGTCACCAAGCCTGCGTGCGACAGCTCTTTCAGATGAAAAGACAATGTATTGCGCGCGACGCCGAGCTGGTCGGCAAGGACGCTGGGCGTAAGACCGCCGAGCCCAGCCACGACAAGCGCGCGAAAAACGCGTAGACGTTGGGCGTGGGCGAGGGCGCCGAGTGCGGAAACGGTTTGATCTTCGTTCATTGTTCGATCATACAACGAGTGTTGAACTATTGTGTGGCACGAGTGTGAAATCAGAAAGACAGACGTCCGCTGCCGCCCGGAATGTTCAACCGCTTTCCAACAGCACGCCGCGCACAACGTGCTGCGTATCTAGAATAGGGTGCGCACATCCTCCTCGACAGCCACCGCAAACATCATGCAAATCAGTGAACGCCTCAAGACCTGGGCCAAGCGCATCAAACGAGATGGCTTGACGCTCTGGTTCGCCGGCAAGCACCCGCGCACGCCTTGGCATGCCAAAGCGGTGGGCGTGTTCGTGGTGGCCTATGCGCTAAGCCCGATCGATCTGATTCCAGACTTCATACCTGTGTTGGGGTACGTCGATGACGTACTGCTGTTGCCAGGCTTGATCTACCTGGCCATCAAACTCCTGCCGCCGGACGTTCTTGTCGATTGCAGACGCCAGGCAGAAGACTGGATGGATTCCGCAGCCTCAAAGCCCCGCAGCAGAATCGGCGCAGCGCTGATCGTGACGGTGTGGGTAATCGCGGGCGCGGCGGCGTGGTTCTGGTTTGTGCGTTGAACCTGAAGGTTGCGGTGGGTGAGTTTGCGGGGGCTGGCTACGGCCAAAGGGGGGGCCACCCATAAACCTTACTTTACATAATACACATTATGCGCATTACACCTGAAGCTAGCGGGGCACCCACCATTCCTGATCCCGAACCTAAGCCGCCAGCGAATTGCCCGGTGCTCGCCGGCCGTTTTTCAAGTACACAAGGCGATCCACTGGCGGGAAATCTTCGGCCGGCAATCGGCGCACTAACTCAGGCGCGACAGACCTCAAATAGCACCACGCCCACCTTGCCCACCATCCCGCCCTGGCGCCTTCGCGTCGCCATCACGGCTCCGGAATGTTTTCCCGGAAGATGACCTGAAGGCGCGGCAGATAGCTGGGTTCGGGTGCGCCCTTCACGGCCGCTACCAGCAGCTTGACGATCTCGCGCGCCTCGACGCGCGGGTTCTGGTCGATCACGGCGTCCATGGTGCGATCGAGCAACAGGCGGCGCGTGGCTTCGGTAAGGTCGTGGCCCACGAAGACAATGCGTTGGGCGGAGGCTGCCTTACTACTTGAGCGGCTCTCGTTTGGCCACGCTTCGGCGGGCCTTGCCTCTTTCAGCGCCCGCGCGATGCCTTGATTGCCGGCGCCGATGTTGTAAATCGCATGCGGCGGTTCTTTGCGCAGCAGATCCTGCGTGACGGCAAAGGCGCGGTCGCGGTCGTCGCCAATCTCTAGGATGTGTGCAATGCGCAGGTGCGGAAACTCTTCGCTTAGCAGCGAGCGAAAGCCCATCTCTCGCTCTTCGTGGCCGCGATACGCCAGTGACCCCACGAACACCGCCACCCTGCGCTCCGTGTGCTGGGGCAGAAACCGGCCCAGCAACAGCGCGGCCAGGCGGCCCGCGGCGCGGTTGTCGATGCCCACGTAACCCAGGCGCGCCGAGATCGGAATGTCCGACACCAGCGTGCTCACGTGCACGCCGCTGTCGCGCAGCGCCATGATGGCGTCGCGCACTTGTGGATGGTCCAGCCCGACCAGGCCAACGGCCTGCGTCTGGTCGCGCAGTTCGTAGAGCTTTTGCGCGAGCTTATTCGCGTCGAATCCCTCGATCAGATGCAGGCGGGCCCGCACATCGGGCCGGGTGGCGGCTTCTTCAAGCAGGTGCTGGCCCAACGCGGTCATGAAGCTGTTGGTGCCGGCGGGCAAAACGAAATCGACCCGCACATCCTGGCTGGCGGCATCGGCGCCCTGAACGAAGTAGCCAAGGCGATTGGCGATTGCCAGCACGCGGTCGCGTGTTTTGCCGCGCACGCCGTCGCGGTCGTTCAGCACCCGGTCCACGGTGGCGGTAGACATGCCGGCTTCACGGGCAATGAGGGAAATGGTGGGACGCATGCGGGACGAGGCTCTTAAAACACCATCAGGACGATGGTAGCGATGCCATCATAACCCATCATTTGCAATCATTCGGGATCAAAAAGGTAACGTTCGTGCCCTATGAGCGCTAACCGCCTTTACCCCTGATTGTTTTGATGTGATTATCGCGGCTCAATAACATCAAACACCGCACGGCAGGATGCCAGGAAGTCGCTAGTGCATACCAAGCCGGCAGGAGGAGCACATGACGCACCCTACCCTGGTGCCCGACCCGCCCGTTCGGGAACGGCGTTTTCGCATTGGCTGCATCGGCGCCGGCATGATCATGGCCAAGTGCCATCTGGCGGCCTATCAACAGGCCGGCTTCACGGTGGCGGCGATCGCGTCGCGTACTCGCAGCAAAGCGGCCGAGGTCGCCGAACGCTACGGCATCCCGTGTGTGCATGAGAATCCGCTGGCCCTGATCGCCGATCCGCAGATCGAGATCGTGGACATCGCGTATCCGCCTGACCTGCAACCCGCGCTGATTCGCGCCGCATTGCGCGCCCCGCACGTACGCGGCGTGCTGGCGCAAAAGCCCCTGGCCCTCTCTTTGGAGGAAGCCCGCGCCTTGCGCGACGAGGCCCGGGCCGCCGGCAAGATCCTGTCGGTAAACCAGAACATGCGCTACGACCAATCGATGCGCACGCTTAAACAGCTGCTCGACCAGGGCGTGCTGGGCACGCCGGTGTTCGCGCAGATCGACATGCACGCCATTCCGCACTGGCAGGATTTTTTGCGCGGCTATGACCGGCTGACGCTATCGAACATGAGTGTGCATCACCTTGATGCGCTGCGTTATCTGTTTGGCGAACCCACCGAGATCACCAGCATCACCCGCCCCGATCCGCGCACCGAGTTCGAGCATCAGGATGGTTTGGTGAGCACAACGCTGCGCTTTGGCAACGGCCTGCTTGCGCTGTCGCTCGAAGATGTGTGGTCAGGCCCGCGGGCCGAGGGATACCCCGACGACCAGCACATCCGCTGGCGCGTGGAAGGCACCGAGGGCGTCGCGCGCGGCACCATCGGCTGGCCCACCGGCGAGCCGTCGACGCTGAGCTACGCCTCGCGCGCGGCCAAGGGCCATACCGACGGGCGTTGGGTCACCCCCACGTGGGACACGATGTGGTTTCCGCATGCCTTCATCGGCGTGATGGAGCAGTTGCAGTACGCGCTGGCCAGCGGCACCGAGCCTGCGTTAAGCGTGACCGACAACGTACGCACGATGGCGCTGGTCGAGGCCGCGTATGCGTCCATCGCCGAAGGCCGCACAGTACGGCTGCCGGCTGTTGAATAACCAGACAGAAAAAACAGACGGAGACAAGCATCATGATCCAGACCGGAATCTTCTCGGGCTACTTTCCCTATGAGCTGGAACGCACCGCCAAGGTGATCCGCTCGCACGGCTTCAACACGGTGCAGCTGGACCTGCATTTCAAGGACATGGAGCTCGGCCCGGGGCAGCTGACCGCGCAGAAATGCACACAGATCCGCGACACCTTCCGCCACTACAACCTGCCGGTGTCCTGCATCTCGGCCTACACCAATATCGTTCACCCCGATCCCGCCGAGCGCCAGCGCCGCAACGGCTATCTCAAAGAGATCCTCACGCACGCGCGCCAATTGGGTTCGCCTTACGTGATCTCGGAAACCGGCACGTTCGCCACCGACAGCGACTGGGTACATCACCCCAAGAACAAGACCGAAGAAGGCTGGGACCAGTGCCGCGCGGTGATCGCGGAGCTGTCGCAACATGCCTATGACCACGGCGCCGTGTTCCTGCTCGAAACGTACGTGAACAACGTGGTGGGATCAGTCGAGGAAACGCTGCGCATGTTCGCCGAGGTGGATCACCCTGGCCTGGGCCTCTTGATGGACCCGACGAACTACTTCGAAGCGCACAACATCGACCAGATGGACCGCACGCTCAATCAGGTGTTCGACGCGCTCTCCGACAAAATCTGCATCGCGCATGCCAAGGACGTGAAGCGTTCGGGCGATGACAAGTCGGAAAAGCACAGCGACATTGGTGACGACGGCGCGGCCGAGAGCCATACCTTCCGTGGCGTGGGCGAGATCGAGCTGCCGGCGCCGGGACTGGGCGCGCTGAATTACGACCTCTACCTGCAGCGCCTGGCGAAGAAGCACCCCAACATTCCCATCATCATCGAACACCTGACCGAAGACGACGTGCCGCGCGCCAAGCAATTCCTGGACGAGCGGCTGCGCGCGAACGGTCTGTAGACCGCCTGCAAACAAGATTCTGAACACCGACACCGGCAAACGCGCACCCGCGCCTTTGCCAGGGAGAACTCATGCCTGATATTTACGGAACCTGGATGACGCGCCGCGACGTGGAGGCGCGCACCGGACAGCTTGCGCAGTTTGCCGGCGTACGCCTGATGACGCTGGACGACGGGCTGGAACGCGGTATCCGCATGCTGGAGTTCCGCAGCGGCACGGGCCTGCGGTTTACGGTGCTGGTGGATCGCGCGATGGACATCGCCGATTGCGAATACCGCGGCTTCGCCATGGGATGGCAGTCGCCGTCGGGCTTTCGGCATCCCGGCCTGCATGACTATGAAGGCGAAGGCGGACTGGGCTGGATGCGGTCGTTCTCGGGCCTCATGATCACCTGCGGACTGGACCACATTCTGTTCATGTACGACGCGCCGGCCGCCAACTATGTGTACGGCCCGCGCAAGACCGCCAAGCAGTCCATCCATGGCCGCGTCGGCACCATTCCGGCGCGTCTGACCGGCTACGGCGAACGCTGGGACGGCGATCGCTGCGTGCTGTGGGCAGAGGGAATCGTAAGCCAGGGCACCGTCTTCGGCGAGCACCTGGAGCTGCACCGCCGAATCGAGATCGAGGTGGGCACCAACGACATCACACTGTCGGACCGCGTGGTGAATCGCGGCTTCTACCGCACGCCGCACATGCTCTGCTATCACATCAACCTGGGCTATCCGGTGCTGGACGCCGACTCGCGCTATCTGGCGCCGATCCGCGATGTGGTGTGGGCCGCGCACGAGCAAGCCTACCGCAAGCAAGGCGTGGGCTACCGCCGTATGCCGGCGCCGCAGTTGGGCTTTCATGAGCAGGTGTGGCAGCACGAGATGGCGGCCGCCGCCGACGGCAGCGTGCCGGTGGCCCTGGTAAACGATCGGCTGGGTCTGGGCATGCAGGTCAGCACCTTCAAGCATCAATTCCCCTGCCAGTATCAATGGCAGAACCTGCAATCGGGCCAGTATGCGATGGGCATCGAGCCCTCGACCAACCATGTGCTGGGCCAGGGTGCGGCGCGTAAGCGTAACGAGCTCATCTGGCTTGAGCATGGCGAAGAGCGCCGCTACGACACCACGTTCAGCGTGCTGGCCTCCCCTGCCGATATCGCGGCTAGCGAAGCACGCATCCGCGCGATCGCGGTGCAGCCCGAGGACGACTATCCGCCGTTGTCGGGGCGCTTTGCGCCCATCGCGGGGCGCACATGAGCGCGCGCTTCTCATTGCAAGGCCGCCGCGTGCTGTTCACGGGTGCTGCGGGCGGCTTCGGTGTGGACACCACGCTTGCGCTCTTGGAAGCAGGCGCCCGCGTGATCGCGCTTGACAACCACGCCGGGCATATCGATCGCTTGCGCAGCACCGTGCCGGCGCGGTTTTCCGGCCAGCTTCACATCCTGCAAGCCGATCTGGCCGACGCCAGCGCGTTGCAATCGCACCTTGAGCGGCTGGCCGCCGAAGGCCCGATTGATGTGGTCATCAACAACGCGGCCATCTACCCCTCGCGCCCGTTCGAGGAATACAGCGACGCAGAGCTGGCGCGCGTGCACCGCGTCAACGTCGAAGCGGCGATTCAGATCGTCCGCGCGGCGCTGCCCGGCATGCGCCAGCAGCAATGGGGCCGCGTGATCAATATCTCGTCGATCACGCTGTCCGGCGGTTGGGAGAACCTGCTGCCCTACGTGCAATCCAAGGGCGCGATGGTGGGCGCCACGCGCGCATTCGCCCGCGAGTTCGGCAAGTGGGGCATCACGGTCAACGCTATCTCGCCGGGCGCGTTTCCCACCGACGCCGAGAAAATCCATCCCGATCCCGAGGGCTACAACCGCATGGTGCTCGAACGCCAGTCGGTCAAGCGCCGCGGGCACGCAGGCGACATCGCCGCGGCCATTATTTTCCTTGCCTCGGACGAGGCGGGTTTCATTTCCGGACAGACGCTGGCGGTTGACGGCGGCTGGGTCATGCATTGAGGCGCATCGGCGCACGCAGAGGGTAGAAGCATGAGTATTCTTTCTGGCTACAAGGTTCTGGACTGCTCCATCGCCATGGCGGGGCCGTTCGCGGCGCAGCGCTTGGGCGACCTGGGCGCCGACGTGATCAAGATCGAGCCGCCTGCCGGCGAATGGCAGCGGCACGCGCCAGCCGGTGGTATCACGGGCAACAAGATCAACGTGTCCTTTCTGTCGCTGAACCGCAACAAGCGCTCGCTCGCGATTGATCTAAAGAGTGCCGGCGGCAAAGAGATCATCCAGAAGCTTGCGGCGCAGGCCGATGTGTTTATCCAGAACTACCGGCCGGGTGTGGCCGGCCGTCTGGGTGTGGACTACGAGACCCTGTCGGCGCTGAACCCGCGCCTGATCTACGTATCGATGTCGGGCTTTGGCGAAGACGGCCCCTATGCCACGCGCCCCGGTCAGGACCTGCTGTTGCAGGCGATGTCGGGCGCGATGCTGTCTTCGGGCCGTGCGGGCGAAGCGCCCCGCGCGGCCGGCCAGTATGTGGTCGACGCCGTCACCGCGTATGTCGCCTTCGAAGGCGTGCTGGCTGCGCTGCTGCACCGCGAGCGTACCGGCGAAGGCCAGAAGGTCGAGGTCAACATGCTGGATGCGATCACGACGATCCAGATGCAGGAACTCTCGGTCTACACGGTGGGCCACAAGCCGCAGGTGCGCAGCGCCGAGCCGCATGCCCACGTGTACATCCGTGCCCCCTATGGCACCTTCGCGACCAGCGACGGCTATCTGGCGCTTGCCATGCCCGACATGACAGTGCTGGCGCGCGTGACAGAAGAGCCGCGCCTGGCGGATTACACCAGCGAGCGCGACGGTTGGGAAAAGCGCGACGAGATCTATGCGCTGGTGCGCGACACGCTCGCAAAGGCATCGACGGCCGACTGGTTCGCCAAGCTTGATGCCGCCGGCATCTGGTGCAGCCCCGTCTATGGCTACGCCGATCTGGTCGACGATCCGCAGATCGCGCACAACGGCACCTTCGTCGAGTACGAGCATCCGACCGAAGGCAAGATCAAGACACCGGGCTTTCCGATCCGCTTTTCCAAGACGCCAAGCCAGGTGGTGCGCGGCGCCCCGCTCACCGGCCAACACACCGACGAAGTGCTGCGCGATTTTGGCTTCAGCGCCGACGAGATCGCCGCGCATGCGGCCTCGGGCGCGGTGCTGCGTGGAGCCTCTGAATGAGCGAACCCGCCCTGCCCTACCTCGGCCTTACCTGGGACCATCCGCGCGGCTTCAATGCGCTGCACGCCGCCACCGCCCACACGCCGCTTGTGCACTGGGACAAGCAGTCGCTTGAAGGCTTCGAATCGGCGCCCATCGCCGAACTCTGCGCCCGCTATGACCTGGTCGTGCTGGATCACCCCCATTTGGGCGAGGCCCTGGCGCACGATTGCCTGCAAGCGCTTGACACCGTCTTCGCGCCCGACGAGCTGGCGCGGATCGCGCGGGATAGCATCGGACTGTCGTACGACAGCTATCGCATGGCCAATCGCCAATGGGCGCTGCCGCTGGACGCCGCCACACAGGTCATGGCCACGCGCGCCGATCGGCTCGACGGCCCCGTGCCGCGCACCTGGCGCGAGGTGCTGACGCTGTCGCAACGCAGCGGCGCGGTTGCGCTCAGTTGGGGCGGTCCGCACCCGTTCCTGTCGCTGCTGTCGATCGCGGCAGCCATCGCGCCCGACACCGACCTGCGCCCGCACGGCGCTTGGCACGACGAGGCGACGCTTGCCGACGCGTGCGAGGTGCTCAGCGAATTGGCGCGGCTTACGCCCGCGCACGCCCTGGCTTACAACCCGATCGCGCTGCTTGGCCACATGAGCTCGCACGATGACATCGCGCTCTGCCCGCTCGTCTATGGCTATGTGAACTACGCCACCTCCGCGGTGGCGAAACCGCTTACCTTCCGCGACGCGCCCGAGGCCGACGCGGGCAGGCCCGGCTCGATCCTCGGCGGCACCGGCATTGCAATATCACGGCGCTGCATCGTGGGGCCGGAGCTGCGCGCGCATCTGTTGTGGTTGCTGGCCGCCGATACCCAAAGCCGCTTCATCCCGCAGCATGAGGGGCAGCCAAGCCATCGCGGCAGCTGGGCCGATGCGAACGTGAATGCGGCAAGCGGCAACTTCTACGCCAACACAGCCCGCACGCTCGAAGCCGCTTCGATCCGGCCGCGGCACGATGGCTACATCGCCTTCCAGAGCCAGGCGTCGCAGTTCCTGCGTGACGGCGTCGCCGCCCGCGCATCCTCCCACGCGTTGGCGCGCGGCCTGACGCAGCGTTTCCAAGCCAGCCTGGCCGGCGCCTCCATGCACACCGCAACCTAAGGATTTCGACGTGAGCGCACTCGTCAATCTCAGTATCGATGGCCATGTCGCCATCATCGAACTCAATCGTCCCGAGAAGCTGAACGCGATGACGCCCGAGATGGCCGACCTGCTGATCGCCGCGGTAGAGCAATGCAACACCGATTCGCAGGTACGCGCGGTGATCCTGACCGGCGCTGGCCCCAAGGCCTTCTGCGCCGGCTCGGACATTACCGAGCTTGACCGCTACGCCACGCCCTGGGATTTTCGCAATCGGCTCGACTACTGCGACTGCGTACGCATGTTGAAGAAGCCCACGGTGGCGGCGATCAACGGCTACACGTTCGGCGGCGGCCTGGAAATGGCGTTGGCCTGCGATATCCGCATCGCCTCCGACAACGCCCGCCTGGGTGCGCCCGAGATCAAGCTGGGCTGGATCGGCGGCGGCGGCATGACGGCGCAGCTCGTCCATGCGATCGGCCCGAGCAACGCCGCACTGATGGTGCTAACCGGCGACCCCATCCGCGCCGAGCAGGCGCTGGCCTGGGGCCTGGTAAGCGAGGTGGTGCCGCAAGAGCAGTTGCGCGAGCGCGCGCAAGCCCTTGCCGCCACCATCGCCTCGCGCGCACCCATCGCAGCCGAGACGGCACGCGTCAACCTGCGCGCCGCGCTGTCCATGCCGCTTGAGAAGGCCGTGGAATACGAACGCGATCTGCAAGCGATCTGCTTCGCCACCGCCGACGCCAAGGAAGGACGAAAGGCTTTTGAAGAAAAACGCCCGCCGAAGTTCGAGCGGCGCTGACGGAAGGGTTGCCGCCCCGCGCAATGGGGTGGCGAGTGTCACTTCACCAGTTCGATATCCCCCGGCTTCCAGCTCTTGTCGAAGGCGGCCGGCTCAGGGCCATAAATGCGGATGTAGGCAAACCAGCCTTTGCCGGGCGGCGTTTTGATCCACCGGCCCTCCCCGCCTTTGGGCGCTTTCGGCCCGAAGTACAGGTCGACGGCTTTGGTTTTATCCACGTCTTTCAATTCGAACAGCGAGCGCAGCGCCGCCATGTCCTGGTCTGTCTGGACTTGCGAACGCGTTGCGGCGTCATACACCGTCACCGACCAGAACAGCTTGCCCGGCACGGGCTGGGGAATCGTCAGCTTGTACTGTTTGCTGCCATCCAAATAGGCGCCCTTGCTGTCGCGCGCGCCCAGCCAATACAGCGAGCCCGCGCCGGCATCGCGCCGGAACATGGCGGGCGACGCCACGATGGCTTGCGCGAACCAGCGGTCGCGCGCTTCCAGGTCGATGCCTGCCGGCGTTTCAAATTGCGCGTTGGTCGGCACCAGGCCCGCCCACTCCCATTGGCGATCCGGCCAGTTCTTGCGATCTGGGCGGGTGCTGGCGAAGGCGCTCACCAGCATCTGGTCGCGGCCCTCGCGCGCGGCGCGCGTCAAGATGCCTTTGGTGCGCGCATCAGGTTGGAAAGGCTTGCCCTTTTCGATACCCAGTTCCGACAGCAACCCATACATGGGCAAAAATTCGGGAACACGCGCTTCGGCCTGGATGATGCCGTTCAGCCGTTCCCAGAACTGGAAATTGTCTTCCCAGCGCAACGAGGTGCTGTCCATCGCTTTTTTGGACGTGTCGACAACGGACAGCGGTTGCGGGTTATCGGCGCTGGCCAGCGGATAGATCTTGATGTTGCGCAGGCCGTCCAGCGCTTTCTGCAAATCGCCTTCGGCGGGCAAGGCCCGGACGGCGACCAGGTTCTTGAAGGTCTTTGAGTGGCCAACGTAGTAGCCCTCGGGGATCTTGCCGGTGTAGCCGGGCGGCAGCACCAGATGCTTGCCGCCTTTGCCCGCATCGGGACCGGGCAGGCCCATGTCCAGCACCCAGCCCTGGTTGTGGTCGTCTACCAGGCCGATGAACGGGCCCGGGGGCAATTCGATCACCATGGGGCCGTCTTTCAAATCCAGCACGCCTGAACCGTACGGCGTATCGGAATTAAGCGTGAAGCCCACCTGGCGCGGGCCGGTGGCGGCAATGCCCCACTGCTTGCCGTCTTCGATGCCGACGGCGCGGTTGCCATTGAAAATGCCTTCCACGGACACGGTGGGATACCAGAAGCGGTACGCCACGATCGCGCGCTGCAACGCGGCGTCGTCGCGCGCGCGCTGGCTGGCCTTTTCTGTGGGGAAGCCCTTGTTGAAGGGATAGGTCGGCGGCGCGGCGGCGGGGTCCGCGGCATACACGGGCAGGCCCGCGGCAAAGCTCAAACCCAAGGCGGCCAAGAAAGTGCGTTTCATCGTTTCATCCCAGATTGAGTGCGTATGCGGCCGCCGAACCGTCGCGTGGCGCAGGCGGAATCCGCAGAGATCGGGCCAGGACGCGCGCAGGCCAGGCCCGCGCGCGTTTTCGGCTTGCTACTTCAGCTTCTCCACGTCGCCGGGTTTCCAGCTTTGGTCGAAGAACGGCTGCTTCGGCCCATACAGCCGCAGGATCACGAAGAAGCCCGAGCCGGGTACGGTTTTCAACCAGTTCTTGCCGTGTCCCGCGGGTTCCGTGGGGCCGAAATAAATGTCTGTCGACCCGTCGGGATTCACGTCGGGCCGGTCCATGGTGTTGATGGACGGGAACGGCTGCCCGTTGGCCAGGCCCGCTGCGGTTTCGGGCCGATACACCGTGACGGACCAGAAGATGCCGGCCGGAATGTCCTTGGGCAGGTGAAGCCGGTAGGACTTGCCGCCCGACAGCGGATCGCCGTCGGCATCCCGGAAGGCGACGGGATACTTGGCGCCCATGCCCGCCATGTTCACCGCCATCGCCGGGCTGGCGGAATACGCCAATGCGAAAAAGCCCGTGCGCAGATCCAGGTACTTGAACGAAGGCCCGGTGAATTCGGTATTGACCGGGAACGGATTCACCCATTGCCGGTCGGGATACCAGCGCGTGTTGGGGACGATGGGCGGAGGGTCGTAGGCAATTGCGCGGCCCATGCGGTAGGCCGTCTTGCCGGCCTTGTCCAGGATTTCCCGCGTGTGGGCGTCGGGGTTGAACGGCTGGCCTTTGATGATGCCGATGCTGGCGAGCATGCCGCGCATGTCGGCGTCGACGGGGTCGACGTATTCGCTGTCGATGAACCGCGACAACATATCGAAAGCCGCGCCATCGGTGGGGTACAGCATGTTGGGCGATGCCTTGGACCCATCCGGAAACTGCATGGGTTTGGCCGACGCCTCTTTACCCAGCGGATAGATTCGGGTGCGCGTGACCAGGTCGACCGGGTCGCCGAGATTGGCGGGGTCTTTGAAGAATGCGCGCCAGAAAACGAAGACGTTATAGGTGCGCGATTTATAAACGATGTAGCCCTTCGGGATCTCGCCTTGGTAATCGGGTGGAATGACCAGGTACTTCGCGCCCTTGCCCTTGTCGGGGCCGGGCAAGCCGACGTCGCCGCACCAGACATCCTTGGCGTAGGGTTCGGGATACCAGGTTTGTTCCGCGACGGGCGCCGGGTTGCAAATGGGGCGTTGGAAGAAGTCGTCAAGAATGCCCTGAAGACCGGGCGGCACGTCCAGCACCATAGGCCCATCCTGCTTCAGGTCCAGGTAGCCCATGGCGTAGATGACGTCCGAATTCGGCGTCGTGACCAGCGTGTTGGCGTTGAGCCGTTCTTTCCACACCGGAAGGATGTTGTAGCCCTTGCCGAACAGCCGTTCGGACCCTTCCTTCATGGCGTAGATATTCAGCGCAGGTTGCGCCCATAAATAGCTTTGGACGGCCCGCTGAAAAAGCAATTCGTCTTTGAGCGCCGCGGAATCCGCTTTGGATAAATACCCTTCTTGCAAGGGAATCTGAGAGAGCTGATCGTACCGGGAAGCGGCGCTGGAAGATTTATCAGACGGGGCCGAACCGCAACCCGCAATCAGTGAAGCCACCGCCAATGTCGAGCAAATTGCCTTGAGCGCCATACGTGGTTCCTTAACAATGAAATTGATAAGTCACTTCGACGTGCTAACTGCCAAATGCTAAATGCCAATACCGATTGCCAATACCGAATGCCAAAACCGAATGCATCGATAAAATCGCGAGTCAGATTATCACGATCCCTCACAAAAATCCGATCAAATACGGTCACGCGACAGGTCAGCCCGGCCCATCGCTCGATGCGGCAAGAAGCGGCACCAGGATGTCGCTGATCGGCGTCGGTACGCCGTGAGCCCGTCCGCGACGTGCAATGACGCCGTTGCGGATGTCCCATTCCAGCGGCCGGCCGGCTTCGCGATCTGTCAGGATGGACGTGCCCATGTCGGCCGGCGACGCCTGAAACTTGTGCAGGATTTCCTGCGGCACCTGATCGCCCAATTCAGCGCCCTCGGCGCGGGCGACGGCCAGGCATTCTTCCAGATAAGCCAGGGCAAGTTGGGCGATGTCTGGCCGGCTGAACATTCCTGAACGCCGATGCGTCAGCGCCATCAGCCCCGCCACCGCGTTCTGCATCAGCTTGCGCCAGGCCTCGGATGTGAAGCTTGCGGTGACGTCTACGGCGCATCGCGTATCGCGCAGCGTATCGGCCACCCGGCAGGACGCCGGCGTGTCCGGCAGGCTAAGCCGCACATCGCCCCGCAAGCGCACCGAGCCATCAGGCTGCGCCTGCGCGGGGAACCACACCACAGCGGGAACAATCGTCGCGTGCGGGGCATGCAAGGCGACCGTCTCCAACTGCTCTACCCCGTTTTGCAAAACACATACGATGGTCTGCGGACCGCACAATGCCGCAAGCCACGGCGACGCGTGCTCGACCTGTGTCGCCTTGACCGCGAGAAACACCAGTTCAACTTTGCGACTGATTTGGTCAGGATCGGTACGCACCGGCCCGGGCACGACGATGCGGCGATCTCCGTCCAGAAGGGTCAGGCTTTCGCGCGGCGTGCGGCCGCAAAGCAATGGCATGCGGCCGGCCTCGTGCAACGCGGCCGCAACCGTCGTCCCGATGGCGCCCGGGCCGATGATGGCGACGGTGGTTTGTGTGGTGGTTTCCATCTTCGTTGTCGAGAGCGTGTGACAACGTATTCTAGTAGGCACGCGTAGGCACGCGTAAGCCTGGCGCCGTCCAACACTTATTGTTTTGCCGACAACGCCTGGGCCAACGCCGCCTTTGCGCGTTCCGCCGCCTGCGCATCGCCCCGCGCCGCCAGCACTTACTGCGCGGAAAACCCGTGTACGCATATCGCGATTGCCGAAGCGTTGGATGGCAAGGCAATCGACTGGATGGAAAAAGTCAGCGACGCGCAGTACGCGGTGCGATAAACCGAAGATCGCAGATCTTCAAGCGCGCTTTCCGCATCCGATCGTGCATGCGACGTTGGCTATGGCCGATACAGCCGCAGTGCACACGCTGGCGGCCCAGGCGTTCGAGCGCCTGGGCAAGATTGATGTGGTGATCTGCGACGCCGGCTCAGTCGATACGGCCAATCGGCGCGCCCGCCGCCACCGCCTGCCCCGGCGCGGCTTCGTGCTTGAGCACGCCGTCGCGATGGGCCAGCACCTGCATTTCCATCTTCATGGCTTCCATTGTGGCGATCAGCTCGCCTTGCTTGACGGTGGCGCCGTCATCAGCCTTCCAGGCCTGGATGGTGCCCGCAATGGGGGCCGCCACGCTTTGCGCGCTGGCCGTGGCGGCATTGGCTTGGGCTTGGGCTTCGCCTGCCGCCGCAGCGCCCGCCGATTGCAGACCGCGCAGCAATTCGGCCGGAAGCCCGAGCGACACGCGCTTGCCATCAATCTCCACCGCCGTGCGGTGCAGGTTCACCTCACCCAACGGCGCCGGACGCACCGCGGCTTCCAGGTCGTTGGCGAAATCGGTTTCGATCCAGCGCGTATGCACCTTGAAGCTGGCGCCATCGCCCAGGAAGTCGTCATGCGCCAACACCGCGCGATGAAACGGCAGCACCGAGGCCACACCGTCGATACGGAATTCAGCCAGGGCGCGGCGGGCGCGGGCAATGGCTTGTTCACGCGTGGCGCCCGTGACGATCAGCTTGGCCATCAGCGAATCGAACGTGCCCGGAATGGTCGAGCCCGATTCCACGCCGCTGTCCACCCGCACGCCCGGGCCAGACGCCGCAGCGAACGTCGTGATGCGGCCCGGCGACGGCAGGAAACCACGGCCCACGTCTTCGGCATTGATGCGGAATTCAATGGCATGGCAACGCGGCGCGGGCGCGGCGTCGATTTGCAGCGGCAGGCCATCGGCAATGCGCAGCTGCTCCACCACCAGGTCCAGCCCGCAGGTTTCTTCGGTGACGGGGTGTTCCACTTGCAGGCGCGTGTTGACCTCCAGGAACGAAATGGCCCCCGACGCGCTCAGCAAAAATTCCACAGTGCCAGCGCCCACATAGCCGGCGTGCGCGCAGATGTCGCGCGCCGATGCATGGATGCGCTGACGTTGGTCGTCAGACAGGAACGGCGCGGGCGCCTCTTCCACCAGCTTCTGGTTGCGGCGTTGCAGCGAGCAATCACGCGTGCCCAGCACCACGACCTTGCCGTGCTGGTCCGCCAGCACCTGCGCTTCGACGTGGCGCGGGTGGTCCAGAAATTGTTCGACGTAGCATTCGCCACGGCCAAAGGCGGTAACGGCTTCGCGCACGGCCGACTCATAGAGTTCGGCCACGTCTTCCATGCGCCACACAACCTTCAGCCCGCGGCCACCGCCGCCAAACGCCGCCTTGATGGCGATCGGCAAGCCGTGTTCTTCCGCAAACGCCAGCACGTCTTCGGCGCCATTGACGGGGTCGGCCGTGCCTGCCACCAGCGGCGCGCCGACTTCCAGCGCGATCTTGCGCGCCTGGACCTTGTCGCCCAGACGTTCGATGGTTTCCGGCGACGGGCCGATCCACGTCAGGCCCGCGCCGATGACGGCGCGCGCAAACACCGCGCTTTCCGACAGAAAGCCATAGCCCGGGTGCACCGCGTCGGCGCCACTGCGGCGCGCGGCGGCAAGCAGTTTGTCGATGTTGAGGTACGTGTCGGCCGGGCGGTCGCCGTCCAGGCCGTAAGCCTCGTCGGCCATGCGCGCATGCAGGGCGTCGAAATCGGCATCCGCGTAGACGGCGACGGACTTCACGCCGTAGTCGGCGCAAGCGCGGATGATGCGGACGGCGATCTCGCCACGGTTGGCAATCAGGACTTTCTTCATGGCTGGCTAGGTCTGGTTAATTCGTTGTGACCGGCGCGGCGGGGACATCAACCGGGACGAAGTCGGAAACAGGGTTGAAGCGCACACGCGCGCCAATGGGAATCTGCGCGGCGCGGTCCAGGTGCCACGGGGCAACGGAACCGATCACCGGGTAGCCGCCGGTAAGCGGATGGTCGGCCAGGAACAGCACGGGCTGGCCGCTGGCCGGCACCTGGATCGAGCCTTTGCGCGTGCCCTCGCTGGGCAGCTCGGCGTGGTTGGCGCGTTGCAGCGGCGTATCGCCATTCAGGCGGATACCGACGCGGTTGGATTGCGGGGTGACGGTCCAGGCTTGGCGCGACAACAACGCTACCGCATCGGCGTCGCACCAATCGGTGCGCGGCCCCAACACCACGTCCAGCACCACCTCGGTGTTCTGAACGGGCAGATCGGCCGCGGGCAATTCCGGTGCGCCCACGATCGCGCCCTGCCCGGCCGGCAGAATGCCAATGCGGTCGCCCGCGGCCAGAGGCTCGGGGCCGACGCGGGCCAAGGTATCGGTGGAACGGCTGCCCAGCACGGGCTCGATATCAAACCCGCCTCGCACCGCCAGGTAATAACGGATGCCGGCCTCGGGCTGGCCCAGCGACAGCGTGTCGCCGTCGTTCAGCGCAATCGCTTGATGGCCCGGTACGGACCAGCTGGCGCCAGATGCATCACGCAGCGTCAGTTCGCCACGCGCGCCCGTCACGGCAACCACGCACGCGCCGTGCGCACGCATCTGGAAGCCGCCGTAGACAATTTCAATGCAGGCGTCGCCGGGCGCATTGCCCACGAGCCGGTTGGCGGCGCGCAGCGCACCGCGATCCATCGCGCCTGATGCCGCAACGCCTTGGCGCGCCTGGCCGGGCCGGCCCAGGTCTTGGAATACGGCTTGCAGGCCGGACGCCACCACTTCGATTGCCGGCGATCCGCCAGCCGTGCGCGGGGCGCTGGCGGATGCGGTGGCGGCTGGCGTTTCCAAAGCGGCAGGCAACGGGCCGGCATCGATGAACCGGACGCGGTAACCGGGTTGCAGCAAGGCGGGCGTCTCGCGCGACAAGTCCCACATGGGGGTCGGGGTGACGCCAAGAATCTGCCAGCCGCCGGGGCTGGCTTGCGGATAGACGCCGCTGAAGGTGCCCGCCAACGCCACGGCGCCCGCGGGAATACGGGTGCGCGGCGTCTTGCGGCGCGGCACATCCAGGGTGGGGTCGCCACCGCTCAAGTACGCGAAGCCCGGCGCAAAGCCGGTGAACGCCACGCTGTAGGTGCCGCCCGTGTGCCGGCGCACGACCTCGTCGCGCGTCATGCCCAGCAGGCCGGCCACGTCGTCCAGATCTTCGCCGTTGTAATGCACGGGAATTTCAACGAGCTTGCCGTCGCGGGCGACATGGCCGCTGGTGTCGCGGCTGCCGATGTCGGCAATCAGCGCGTCGCGGCTCACGGCTTCGGGGCGGAAGATGACCAGCACGGTGCGCGCCGCCGGCACCAGCTCGGTCACGCCATGAATCGGCTGAGTCTGTAGCGCGGCGAACAGGGCCAGCGTCTGCTCAAGATCATCAAGCTCAACGAGCAGCGCATCGGTGTTTACGGGCAAAAAGCGCACGCAGTCTCCTAGACGGAAATTTCCGGGGCAACGTCAGGGGTCAGTGGGAAGTGGCGGCAGATAAGCGTTCAAGCCGCGTCAGCAAACGATTGGATGGCCACGCCCGCTTGCTCCAGGCGGCGGCGCAATTCACGCGCCATGTCCACCGCGCCGGGGCTGTCGCCGTGCACGCAGATGGAATCCGCTTGAACGCGCGTCAGGCTGCCGTCGACCGCTTCAACAACGCCCTCTTCCACCAGACGCAGCATACGCTGCGCCACCGCTTGCGGATCATGCAGCACGGCGCCCTTTTCGCGGCGCGACACCAGCGTGCCTTGCGGCGTATAGGCGCGGTCAGCGAAGGCTTCGGCCACCACGCGCAAGCCGCGTTCGCGCGCCAGCGGGATCAACGGCGAACCGGCCAGCGCCACCAGAATCAGCGACGGGTCGATCTCCAGCATGGCGGTGATGACGTCGTTGCCCTGGCGCGCGTCGTGCGCAATGGTGTTGTACAGCGCGCCATGCGGCTTCACGTAGCGCACCGCAACACCGGCTGCGGCGGCCAGGCCTTTCAGGGCGCCGATTTGATAGATGACATCGGCAATGAGATCGGCGCTGGCCACATCCATATTGCGGCGGCCGAAACCGGTCAGGTCGGGATAGGACACATGCGCGCCCACGGTCACGCCATTGGCGGCGGCCGCTTTCAGTGTGGTCAGGATGCCGGCCGGGTCGCCCGCATGAAAACCGCAGGCCACGTTGGCGCTGGAAACCACCTGAAGCATGGCGGCGTCGTCGCCCATGCTCCAGGCGCCCAGGCTTTCGCCCAAGTCGCTGTTCAAATCAATGCGTGCCATGTCACTATTCTCAATTCACCGGCGGGTAGACAGCTGTAGAACGGAAGTTACAGTTGTGTTCTACAAAACGGATTGAATGGTAGATCAGAACAGACTGTACTGCCTATCAGTATTTGCCCCAGCACAGTACGAAAAAGGCAACATTGAGGGGCAAAATGGCAGGCGTGTCGGATACACTCCGGTTTTGCCCCCGCCCCATCGTGCCCATGATTGATCCGAACGCGCACCAGACCCTGACCGATAAAGTCACTGAACAGATCCGACGCCGATTGATCAATGGCGAGTTCGCGCCCGGGCAACGCTTGTCCGAAGCGACGCTGACGCAGAGTCTGGACGTATCGCGCAATACCTTGCGCGAAGCGTTCCGCAACCTGACCAAGGAAGGCTTGCTGACGCATTCGCCCAACCGGGGCGTGGCGGTGGCGGTGCCCAGCATGGCGTCCATCATCGACATCTACCGCGTGCGGCGCATGATCGAATGCCAGGCGTTGGCGCAGGCGTACCCGCACCACCCGGCGCGCCAGCGCATGCGGCAAGCGGTGGACAACGCGCTGGCCTGCCGCGAACAACAAGACTGGACGGGCCTTGGCACCGCCAACATGGCCTTTCACATGGCCATCGTGGAACTGGCCGACAGCGACCGCCTGAACGCCATGTTTTCGTTGCTGCTGGCCGAACTGCGGCTGGTCTTCGGCTTGTTGCAAGACCCGGAATTCCTGCACGCGCCCTACGCCGAAATGAATGCGCGCATCTTGCGCTGGGTGGAAGCCGGTGAGTTCGGCGTGGCCGCCGATGCGCTCAAGGACTACCTGGCGCAGTCCGAGCGCATCGTGCTGGCCAGCTATGCGCGGCGCGTGGGCGGCGACGGCGGCTGAACGCGCCATGAGCGCAAGGCGTCCACCACCACAAACGCCAGCAGGCTCACGCCCATCACGGGCAGGCACCATCCCAAGGCCACGGCCAACGCCACTGCCGTGATGCGGCCTGGCCACGACAGCCCCGCCCAGGCTTGCGTCAGCGTCTGCCCCGTTGCGCCCGCCGCCGGCCGGCGCAACCACCACATGCGATAGCCCAGCACGATCATTACGGTCAGCGCGATGCCGATGGCGCCCATCAGCAGCTGATTCGGCCAGCCGAACAGAATGCCCATGTGCATATCCACGCCCCAGCGGATCAGCTTGGCGATCAGTGGAAAGGTGGCGAAGTCGGCACGGCTGGTGATGGTGTAGGTGGCCGGATCAATCGCAATGGTGTCGACCTGCGTCGGCCAGGAACGGTCCACTTCACGCACCGTCCACGCCTGGTCCGCCGTGCGCGGCGGCCGGATTTCCAGCTGATTGCTGTCAATGCCGCCTTGGCGGGCCGTCTGCAAGATGCGGTCGATATCGCCCGCCGCGGCTGGCGCCGGCATGGACATCGACGCCATCCCCGCCATGCCGCCATGATGATGCGCGTGTTCGCCGCCCGCCTGCGCAGGCGCGGATTGGCCCGGCGCCTGCCCCGCCACCGGCAGCTTCAACGACACCGACGGCGTGATCCAGCCCAGTTGCGCGCGCAGTTGGTCCACGCGTCCGCCCGCCCAGTTCGACCACGTCAAGCCAGTGGCCGACAAGAACATCAGCCCGGCCGCCAGCCACAAACCCAGCAGCGTATGCCAGCGCCGCGTGCGCAAGCGGGGGCTGCGCGCGGCGTTGGCGGCCGCGGCGCGGCGGCGGCCCGCCAGCCACAGCACCAGCCCGCCCAACGTAGCCAGCCACATCCAGGACGCGGCCAGTTCGCTGTAATTGCGGCCCAATTCGCCCAGCATCAGATTGCGATGCAGGTAGTCCAGCGTGGTGCGAAACGGCAAGGTGCCGCTGGTGCCGTAGACGATCATGTCGCCCTTGATGTCCAGCGTGGCCGGGTCCACGAACAGGGCGCGGCTTTCAGAATCGCCCAGCCCCGGCTGCGTGAACATGACGCGCGTGGTCTCGCCCGGCCCCGGCGCGGGCCGCACGGCGAACAGGCGCGGCCCTTCGCCGATACGGGCGCGCGCGGCGTCGACCTGT
This sequence comes from Achromobacter sp. NPDC008082, assembly GCF_042957345.1. Classification (NCBI taxonomy): domain Bacteria; kingdom Pseudomonadati; phylum Pseudomonadota; class Betaproteobacteria; order Burkholderiales; family Alcaligenaceae; genus Achromobacter; species Achromobacter sp. NPDC008082. Next base: position 447,339 of record NZ_JBIBIB010000007.1, on the reverse strand, counting down.
TTGGCTAGCGGCTGAGCCGGCCCGGTGGACGACGTGCGGAGTTGGTCTGCGTAAAGCAGGCTTTCGATCTGGGGCGTCAGCACGAACAGCGTGCCGGTCACGGCGGCCACCAGGATGAAGGGGCCAACGAACAGCCCGATGTAGAAATGCAGGCGGGTGATCAGCGCCAGCACGGCGCTGCGTCCCGCCGTTTGCGCGCGCGCAGGCGCGGCAGCGGGGGAATCCAGAGTTTGGGTGGACATGGAAGCCTCGAATGCAGATGTCGAATACGGATGCCGAATACGGATGCCGAATATGGATACCAAATAGGAATTCGATCCGGGTTTCAGATAGGACGGCGCCGCCCTGCCCGGGCGGCCGTCATGTGCGCGATGTGCGCACAACAGAAACGGTTATTCGAAAATCGAGGGAGGCGCCCGCTGCCCCAGCGGCGGCCCTGCAGCGGGCATGGGCGGACGCGGGCTGTCCGCCAGGAACGGCTCCTGGGCCAGCCAACGCAACAGCACCGGCGCCAGCGCGGCAAGCGGCGGCACGTTCAATACCTGATGGGCGCTTAGCCCGAAAGGGCACTCTTGCCCCGCCCAGCTCGTGTCGCCATGGCCTGCGCCATGGTCATAGTGGCCATGGTGTGGGGCTAACTGCGGGTCCAGCTGCCGGTCTAATTGCGGGTCTAGCTGCGGATTTTGATGCGGGTTTTGCTGCACGGACAGCGCCTGAAGCGCCGCCAGCGTCCCGCCGCCCGCCGAGCAAAAGCCCAGCGCCAGACGGCCTTGCCGCAACGCGTCCGCATCCGGCATATAACCCACCGGCACCCACGCGCGCGCCACCAGCAACAGCAACAACAACAGCCGCCCAACATCGGCGGCGGTGGCAAAGCGGGGAAATCGACAGGAAAAACCGGGTCGCATGCGTCCTATCCATGGCGCCAACAAATGCCCGCGCCAAGGCGGCATTTTACTCAGGCTGCCCGGCTGCGCCACTCGTTGCATTCTGCTTGCGGTTGCCCTCTTTCGAGCATAAATTGATCGAACCCGATTTTTCTCGACCGGCACATTTCGTGCCACCCGAAGAACTCGGCGTCGAAAGGTTGTTTTTTATCTTTTAAGCCCGCGAGGAGCGTTGCGATGAAAGTGAAACACCTGCTAGCCCCGACAGCCGTCGCGCTGTCTCTGCTGTTCACCACGCCTGGCGTGGCCCAACCCGCCGATCCTGCGCCCCTGGTTACGGGCAAGCAATGGACGGAATCAGACGCCAGCCACAAGAAAGCCTTCCTGCTGGGCGTGGCCAACCTGCTGCAAGTCGAACGCGCCTATCAGGAAAAGCGCAAGCTGACCGACACCCAGACCTTGGTTCCCCGGTTTGCGACCGGGCTGCAAAACCAGACGCTGGACTCGGTGCGCGATACGCTGGACAAGTGGTATGCCGCGAATCCCACCAAGCTTGATCGCCCCGTGATGGAGACGCTGTGGTTTGAAGTCGTCGCACCCGGCACGAAACGCAAGCCTTGAAGGAGCCCATCATGAAAATGATTCGAACACTAGCACTCGGCATTGCCATCGGCACGCTTGCCGCGTGCACAAACATGTCGCCCAAACAGCAAGGCACGGTGTCGGGCGCGGCCATCGGCGCGGCTGCCGGTGCGGGTATTGCCGCCATCGCGGGCGGCAGCGCCTGGACGGGCGCCGCCATCGGCGGTATTGCAGGCGGGGTCGCGGGCAATATCCGCGGAGGCAATTCGGGGTATTAACCCAGCCAGCGGTTGCTTGCACCCTTGCAGTTGATTGCGCCCTTGGTATTGCTTGCGCCCCTGTTATCGCTTGCACCCTCTCGCCCGGCGGCTGGATCTTTCGTGATCCGCGCCGGGCGATTTTGCTGCTAGTTCTGCTTTTCGCGCCACGCCTGGTACTTGGCCTGTTTTTCCTGATTGGGCGGGTACAGCCCGGGCAGTTTTTCGCCCGCTTCAACCTGCTGCATGATCCAGCCTTCCAGCCGTTCCTGCTCGATGGCGATCTCAACCACCTCGTCCAGCAGCGCCGCCGGAATCAGCACCGCGCCGTCGCGGTCCAGCACGATGACGTCATTGGGAAACACGGCCACGCCGCCGCAACCCACGGGCTCCTGCCAGCCCACGAACGTCAGGCCGGCGACCGACGGCGGCGCCGCCGCGCCGCTGCACCAGACGGGCAGCCCGGTGCCTGCCACCCCTTCCAGATCCCGCACCACGCCGTCAGTGACCAGCGCCGCCACGCCGCGCTTTTGCATGCGCGCGCAAAGAATGTCGCCAAAGATGCCCGCGTCCGTCACGCCCATGGCGTCGACCACGGCAATGCACCCTTCTGGCATGTCTTCAATGGCCGCCCGCGTGGAAATGGGCGATGCCCATGATGCGGGCGTGGCCAGGTCTTCGCGGGCCGGCACGAAGCGCAGCGTGAACGCCCGCCCCACAATCCGCTTGGCGCCCGGCGCCAACGGCTGCGCGCCACGCACCCACACGTTGCGCAAGCCTTTCTTGAGCAGCACGGTAGTCAGCGTGGCGGTGGTGATGCCCGACAGGGCCTGAACGACACGAGCGTCCAAGGGCTGGGGTGCAATCGTCATGATGCAAATTCTCCGGGGGTTGCCTTGAATGGAGCTTGATTGTGGCTCCAGACAAACCTCGGCACAACGTTGAATTTGCAGATTCAGAAAACGCTTTTCCTATATTGCGGACGGTTCGATCGCGGCATCGAGCCCGGGAATAGCGATTAACCGATAGGCTTATTTTTTGGGGACGCATGAGAATCACAGGAGTAGGCATAAACAAGCGCTTTCCTTGTGACTTTGAATGGTCCCCGTGTCCGTAATATCGCTCCCGCACGACCTTAATCGCTGTTTTATTCAAATTGATAAATGCACGATTGATTGAGTTCGATTGATTGAGTTCGGTTTTCGACACCCGGTTTCTGCACGATGAAAAATAAATAACCCGGCCGTGACGAACGTTAACGCTTGATTTTTTTGCTTCCGATGACCCGGCGCGGCGCCGATCCTGATGCCGGACGCATGCCTCCTGCCGTCTTGTGCGATTTATTTCCCACCGTCTGCGCCATGGCTTTAAACAATGCCCGCCGTGATTGCTGCCGCCCCTATAACTGTTGAAAAGCGAATATGCCTCCTTATCCTCTGAAAAGACAGTCGACAATCCTCGCCTTGCGTGCGATGGGCCTGACTGGCGCGTATGCGCTTAGTTTGTTATCGGCGTCGCCCGCGATGGCCCAGTCGCCCGTCTGGAACGGAACGCAAAGCAGCCAATGGCAAAATGCGCAGAACTGGTCGTCGAATACGCTTCCGACCAATGGGGACGTGGTCTTCATCAACAGCGTGACGGCCAATGCGCCCGTCATTGATAACGTCAGCGTGCAGGCCGGCACCCTGTTTTTGGGCGCGGTGGGCGGGCCTGCGCTCACCGTGCAAAATGGCGGACAGCTAAGCAGCAGCACAGCGATTATCAGCAATTCCAATAATGGTCTGGTTCCTGGCATGGAGCTTGAATCCGGCACGGCCACCATCACCGGCATGGGTTCGACATGGACGGCCGCGTCGTTCAACGTGGGCTTTATTGGCACCGGCACGATGACGGTGTCGTCGGGCGGGCAAGCCATTTCGTCACAAACCGCCATGGTGGGCGCCAATAGTGACGCAGTGGGCACGCTGAACATCTCGGGCGCGGGCACCTTTTGGCAGTCCGGGCAGCTCACGGTGGGCGCTGACGGCAAAGGCACCTTGATGATGTCCGATCAGGCAACGGCGCAAATCACCAGTCTGCTGGTGGGGGCAAACACAGGTTCCATCGGCACGGCGCAACTGATCGGCGCCAACACGTCGCTACAGACAACCATCGACGTCTCGGTGGGCGCGGGCGGCAACGGTACGCTTGAAATCCGGGATGGCGCCACCGTCACCGCCGGCGCGCGCACCAGTATTGGGATCAGGAATGGCGGCGTCGGGACGGTATTGATCTCGGGCGCCGGCAGCCGCTTGTCATCGTTGAATAATTATGTCGCGGTAGGCGTCCAAGACGGGTCCAAGGGCACGCTCGCAGCCAGCAACGGCGCGGTCGTTGACGCGTACCAGCTCATCGTCGGCTACGAAGCCGGCAGCCAAGGCGCCGTGACCGCCGACGGCGCAAACACCAAGCTGAAGACATCGGGCGCGTTTCTGGTCGGCTTTCTGGGCGATGGCGTCACCACCTTGACGAACGGCGCCACCATCGAGACCCCCAACCGGGTGCGCATCGCCGATTCGGCAGGTTCGACCGGCGTCTTGAACATCGGCGCGGCCGCAGGCGATGCCGCCACCGCGCCGGGCGACGTGCAGGCCGCGCTTGGCGTGCGCTTTGGCAATGGGGATGGCAAGCTGGTGTTCAACCACACCGGCGCCGACTACCAGTTCAACAGCCCCATCAATTCCATCAGTCCGGGAATGGGCGTCATCAACGTGCTGGCGGGCAAGACCACCCTGACCGGCGATTCAAGCGGCTTCAGCGGCCAGACTCAAGTGCTGGGCGGCACCCTGGCCGTCAATGGCGTGCTGGGCGGCGGCCTGACCGTGGCCAGCGGCGCGACGCTGCAAGGCGGTGGCCAGGTCGGTACGACCCTGCTGCAAAGCGGCGCGATTCTTGCGCCGGGCGTGGCCGGCACGACCTTGAAAGTAGCCGGTGACCTGACGTTCTCACCCGGCACGGTCTATCAGGTGACGGCGGATTCGCAATCGTCCGCAAGCTCGCGCGTAGCCGTTACCGGCACGGCGAATCTGGCGGGGTCGGTGGTGCATGTGGGCCCGGACAGCGGCTTTCAGACGCAACGGCAATACACCATCCTGACGGCAGGCGCGGTCAACGGGCAGTTCGGCGCGGTGACCTCGGGTTACGCCTACCTGGACCCGGCCTTGCAATACGACGCGCAGAATGTGGTGCTGCAACTGGGCCGCAAGCAAGTGCCGGTGGACCCGGGGTCGCCGCAAACCCCGGACACGCCCACCCGCCCCATCGCCTTCGCCGACGCCGCGCAAACGGGCAACCAACGCGCCGTCGCCAATGCGCTGGACAGCCTGCCGGCCAACAACGCCCTGCACAATTACATCCTGACCTTGCCTGAAGGCGCGACGGCGGCCGCGTTCAACAGCCTGTCGGGCGAAGCCCACGCAAGTGTCACGTCGACGCTGACCGGTTTGAACACCACCGTGCGCACCGTGCCGTTGTCGCACCTGCGCGCCAATCTGGGCGCGGGCATGGCGCCGGGCGCGCCCACGGCGCAAGCAGGCGGCACCTTGTCGGCGTCGGCGCTGCCCTCTTCCGCCGCGCAGCCCGCCTGGGCCGAAGTCATCGGCAACTGGCAGACCCTGAAAGGCAACAGCGATGCGGGCCAGGTGCGCCAGAACACGGGCGGCGTCTTCGCCGGCGTGGATCATGCTTTGGGCGGCGGCTGGCGCCTGGGCGGCGCATTGGGGTTCACCGATGGCAATGTGCGCGTGGACGACCGCTCGTCCAAAGCGGACGTTGCGGGCTATACCGCGGCGCTGTTTGGCGGCAAGGTGTTTGAAGCCGGCCCCGGCAAGCTGAACCTGATGGCGGGCGCGTCTTACACCTGGCACGACATCTCCACCGAACGCTACGCCAGCGTGGCCGGCGCATCGCAAAAGTTGACGGCCGATTATGGCGCCAGCACCACGCAGCTGTTCGGCGAACTGGGATACGCGCTGCCTGTGTCGGACCAGACCCGTCTTGAGCCCTTTGCCGGCCTGGCGTGGAGCAACACGCGCACCCGCGGGTTCGCGGAGTCGGGCGGGTCAGCCGCGCTGCGGGGGCAAAGCAATAGCGACACGCAGACCACCAGCACGCTGGGCTTGCGTGCGCTGACGAACTTTACCGTGGGCCGCACCGAAAGCCGTCTGCAAGCCACACTGGGCTGGCGCCATGCCTTTGGCGATGTGCTGCCGCAAACCACCATGGCGTTTGACGGCGGCCAAGCCTTCACCGTTGCCGGCGCCCCCATTGCCCGCGATGCCGCCTTGGCGGAGCTGGGCGTGGAAGCGGCCATTACCAAGAACGCCACCATCGGCCTGACCTATAGTGGTCAATTCGGCGGCGGCAACCGGGAAAATGCGGGTTCGCTGCATATCACCTGGAAGTATTGACGGCGGACTCGTCCTGAATGCCCGCCCCCGCGCGGGCTGTCATGGCAACTTCTACGCCCGGGCGCTCCCCGGGCGTAGCCGCATTCCAGGCACGATACTTGCGGACGAGCGGAATTTTCCACGCCCGGAGAGTTCATGCCCGCCCCCAACGACGATTCCCCACGGACGTTGACGGTGCTGACCGTCAACACCCATAAAGGATTCACCAGCTTCAACCGGCGTTTCATGCTGCACGACCTGCGTGAAGCCTTGCGCACCGCAGCGCCGGATGTGGTGTTCCTGCAAGAGGTGCTGGGCGAGCACCAGACGCACGCCGAACGGCATCCCCATGCCTGGCCTGCCTTGTCGCAGTACGAGTTTCTGGCCGACACCCTGTGGACGGACTTTGCCTACGGCCGCAATGCGGTGTATCCGGCCGGGCATCACGGCAACGCGATCCTGTCGCGCTACCCCATCGAGCGCTATGAAAACCATGACGTGAGCGTCGACGGCCACGAAGGCCGGGGCCTGCTGCATTGCGTGCTGCGCATCCCGGAGTACGCCACGCCCGTCCACGCCATTTGCGTGCATCTGGGCTTGCTGGAACGCCATCGCGGGCAGCAGTTGAACGATCTGTGCGAACTGGTTGCGCGCGAAGTGCCTGACGGCGAGCCCCTGTTGATTGCGGGCGACTTCAACGACTGGCGCCTGAATGCCGACCGCCTGATGCGCGGCTGCGGCACGCAGGAGGTCTTCACGACGCGGCTGGGCCGCCCCGCCCGCACCTTTCCCGCCCGCTGGCCGCTCTTGCGGCTTGACCGCATCTACGTGCGCAACGTGCGCGACTGGCGGCCGGTCCCGCTGGCCTCGCGGGTGTGGTCGCGGCTATCGGACCATGTGCCGATCTCGGCGGAGATTGCGCTATGAATACCGTGAACCTGGGATGGCGCGAAGGCAACCGCTACACGCTGCTGGAAAATGGCGAGGCGTATTTTCCCGCCGTGAACCGCGCCATTGATGGCGCGCAGAAAGAAGTGCTGGTTGAAACCTTCATTCTGTTTGACGACAAAGTCGGCCAGGCATTGCAGCAGACGCTGATTGCGGCCGCCCGGCGCGGGGTCAGCGTCGACCTGCTGGTGGACGGCTACGGCTCGGACGAGCTGACTCCTGAATTCATCGGCGCCATGACGGACAGCGGCGTGCGCGTGCACATATTTGATCCGCGCCCACGGCTCTTGGGCGTGCGCACCAACGTGTTCCGCCGCATGCACCGCAAGATTGTGGCGGTGGATGGCGTGTGCGCCTTTGTGGGCGGCATCAACTATTCGGCGGACCACCTGCCGGACTTCGGTCCCGAGGCCAAGCAGGACTACGCCATACGCATAGAGGGGCCGCTTGCCGTGGATATCGCCGACTACGCGCGTGCCGCACTGGACCGCCCCCGCCCGCGCCGGTGGCGGCGCACCCCGAAAGACTCCATGCCCGAAGGCGACGGCGGCGGCCGGCTGGTGGTGCGCGACAACATCGAACACACCACCGACATTGAACGCTACTACCGCGCCGGCCTGCGTTCGGCCAAACAGGATGTGCTGATCGCCAACGCCTACTTCTTTCCCGGCTACCGCCTGCTGCGAGAGCTGGCCAAGGCCGCGCGGCGCGGCGTGCGCGTGCGTCTCCTGCTTCAGGGCGAGCCGGACATGCCGGTGGCCCGCCTGGCCGGCACCATGCTCTACGACTACCTGATGAGCGCGGGCGTCGAGATCCATGAATATTGCAAGCGCCCGTTGCACGGCAAGGTGGCCGTGGTGGATGACGACTGGTCCACCGTGGGTTCCAGCAACCTGGACCCCTTGAGCCTGGCCCTGAACCTGGAAGCGAACGTGGTCGCCCGTGACGCATCGTTGAACCAGGCGCTGCGAGCCAGCCTGGAACACCTGATCGCGCATGACTGCAAGCCCGTACCCGTCAAACCGCAACCCAAGTGGGCGCTGCGCCGCTTCTGGATCGGGGTGGTGGTGTTCCACTTTCTGCGGCGCTTTCCGGCGTGGGCGGGTTCTTTGCCGGCCCACAAGCCCCGCTTGCGCACCATTGCGCCCGGTACGCCGGGTGAAGGCGAGGCCGCATGAGGGTCTACCGCACAAACTTCATGCGATCGATGCGCCACCGCTGGCCGCGCATCAAAAAGGTGCTGCCCTGGCTGATTCTGGCCGTGGTGTCGGGCCTGCTGTTCTACTTCGGCCGGTCGGTTGATTGGCCGCAAGTGTGGCAATCCATGCGCCGCATTCCCGGCGACGCCATCCTGATGGCCGGGGGCTTTGTCGTGTTGGGCTACCTGAGCTATGGCGCGCTGGACCTGCTGGCGCGCCGCTACACGAAGCACAAGCTGCCCTGGCCGACGGTGCTGGGCGTGGCGGTTGTCAGCTATGCGCTGAACCAAAGTCTGGGCGTGCTGCTGGGCGGCCTGGGCGCACGCTTGCGTCTGTATGCCCGCTTGGGTTGCCGCAAAGCCCTGGCCACACGGGTGGCCGTGTTCTCGGCGGCCTCCAACTGGATCGGCTACGCCTGGGTGGCGGGCGCGGTGTTTGTCAGCGGCGCGCTGCCTGTGCCCGCAGGCTGGGAAGTCGGGACAGGCGTGTTGCGGCTGATCGGCGCAGGGATGCTTGCGGCGGGCATCGCTTATGTCTGGGCGTGCGCCCGAGCAACCACACGATCAGCCACGTTGATGGGCGAACACATCTCATTGCCGGGCGGCCGCATGGCCGTCATGCAATGCGTCACGGCCGGCCTGTCGTGGCTATTCATGGGCGCGGTGGCGTATGTGCTGCTGCAAGGCAAGGCGCCCTATCCCGTGGTGCTGGGCATCTTGCTGTGTTCGAGCTTTGCGGCGGTGCTGACGCGCGTGCCGGGCGGGCTGGGCACCACCGAAGCCATCTTTGTGGCCGTGCTGGCGCCCAAGATCCCGTACTCGGAAGCACTGGGTGCGGCGCTGGCCTACCGTGCCTGCTATGCGCTGGCCCCGCTGTGTCTGGCCTTGATTGCCTTTCCGCTGATTGAAGCCGGTATCGCGTGGCGCAAGCGGCAAGCGCCCGGCACGCCCTTGCCGGGGCAGCAGAAACCGCAATTATGAGGCCCGAATGACTACGCCCCCCACCCAGGCACGCCCTTTGCTGATCCCGTCCCTATGACACCCAAACCGCCCCCCTCCGTCTCCGATCTTGTCGTCGCCTACCCGCGCCGCGCCACCGCGTCGGAGCACGAGATTGCGTCGCAAGAAGCGCTGGCCTCCCGGCTGGCCGCCTTGCTGGGCCGCCGTTTCGACCCCCACTTCCGGCCCAGCCGCCACCGAGGCGAGCCCCCGCCCTATTACGTGCCTGACCGCACCATCATTGGGGTAGCGCGCGCCGGCCGCCTGGGCATTACGCGGGCGGCGGACCTGTACGGCGGCGTGGCCCCGCATTCCTTCGTGGCGGGCAAGGCCATCACCCATGGGCTGATCGGGCCGCAGGCCAAGGCGCCCAAAGCCTGGGTCGCCAGCCTGGCCGATGCGCTGCGTGACGTGGTGCTGGCGGGTTACACGGCCTTTACCCCGCAGGACGCCGAAGCCGCCGGGATGGCGCTGCTGAAGCACGGGCCGCTACGGATCAAGCCTGTTGACGCCAACGCCGGACGCGGGCAGGTGGTGGTGCGCAACGCCGACGAATTACGGGCGGGGCTGGCCGAGCAATCCGCCGCCGTCATGCGCCGGCTGGGGCTGGTGCTGGAAGAAGACTTGAAAGAGGTCGTCACCTACAGCGTCGGCTGGGCGCGGGTAGGAAAAATGGAAATTGCCTATGTGGGCACGCAGTCGCTCACGCCCGACAACCAGGGCGTGTCGGTCTATGGCGGCTCGGAATTGCGCCTGGCGCGCGGCGGGTTCGACGCCTTGCGCGCGCTGGACTTAAGCGAACACGAACGCCAGGCCGTCGCCATGGCCTGCCAATACGACACGGCGGTGTCCACCGCCTACCCGCAACTGTTCGCCTCGCGCCGCAATTACGACGTGGCGTTTGGCGTGGGCGCATCCGGCCAAGCGCGAGCCGGGGTGCTTGAACAATCCTGGCGTGCGGGCGGCGCCAGCCTGGCCGAACTGGCCGCCATGCAGGCGTTTGCCTTGTCGCCTTCCATGGCGTCGGTGCGCGCCGCCACCCGGGAACGCTACGGCGAAGACGCGCCTCGCCCCATCCCGCAGCATCTGGTCTTTCATGGCGTGGATTCCGCCGTGGGCCATATCAGCAAGTCGGGCGGCGTACTGGAGGATGCCGATGGCGGCGCATAGTGACCCCATCGCCTTGGAGGTTGACGGCCAGTCGCTCGCCGGCACCTTCCTGACGCCCGAAGACAAAGTCCCGGGCGTGTTGTTCATCCACGGTTGGGGCGGCAGCCAGGAATTTGATTTGTCGCGCGCCAAGGGCATTGCCGCCTTGGGATGCGTATGCCTGACCTTCGACCTGCGCGGCCACGCCGCGACCCGCGAACAGCAGATGCAAGTCACCCGCGAAGACAACCTGCGCGATGTGGTGGCGGCCTATGACCGCCTGGCGTCGCATCCGTCCTTGGATTCGGGTTCCGTGGCGGTGGTGGGCAGCAGCTATGGCGGGTATCTGGCCGCGTTGCTCAGCAATGTGCGGCGGGTGCGCTGGCTGGCGCTGCATGTGCCGGCGCTGTACCTGGATGATGAATGGCTGCTGCCCAAGAACCAGCTGAACCGCGACACCTTGCGCGCCTACCGCAATAGCTATGTGCCGCCGGAGTCCAATCGCGCGTTGAAAGCCTGCGCGGATTTTGGCGGGGACGTGCTGATTGTCGAGGCGGAACACGACACCTTCATCCCGCACTCCACGATCATGAGCTACCGTTCGGCCTTCCGCCGTTCGCATTCGCTCACGCATCGCATTCTGGACGGCGCCGACCACGCGCTGACGGAAAAATCCGCGCAGCGCGCGTACACATCCATTCTGGTGAACTGGGTAACCGAAATGGTGACCGGCGCGCGGATGGGAGACCCGCGCCCGGTGCCGTGACGCGATGCCCGGACCTGCGTCCGGGCGTCCGGTCTTACCAATAGATGTCCTGCTTGTAGTACGTATGCAGGTCGCGCGCCCACGTCTCGTCAGCCATGGCCGGCCAGTTGTCCTTGTCAAAGCCCGGCGCGTTCTTCAGCGTTTCCTTGTCGACATTCAACACGAAGCACTTGCGGTCCGTGTCCAGCGTCAACGCGGCCCAGGGAATGGCGAACAGCTTGTCGCCAATGCCCAGCACACCGCCGCGCGACAGCACCGCATAGGCCACCCGGCCGCGCGGCACGTCGATCATGATGTCCTTGATCGAGCCCAACTCTTCACCCGCCGAGTTGTAGACGTCATTGCCTTCCAGCGTATCCGCCGCCATGACCTGCGGGCCAGGGCCGCCAGGATTGCTCTTGGGGCCGCCCACGATATTGGTCTGGTTTTCCATGGTCTATCTCCTTTGCCGGGCAAATGCCCTGCGTTGTGGTGGTAGGAATCGTCTTATCCGCAAGCGCCGTGCCACACGGCGCGCGGCATCTGCGTGGGCTTAACTGGCCCACCATTGCTTGATCGTGGCGCGTAGTGCGGCCGCCCCGGTGGCGGCGTCTTCTTTGCGCAGCGCGGTCATGTAGGCCGCGAATTGCTTGCCCGAAATATGTGGCGGCATGGGCGGCACCTCGGGGTCGGTCACGACTTCCAGCACCACGGGCCGGTCGGCCGACAGCGCGCGATCCCACGCGGGGCCGACCTCATCGGGTTCAGTGACGCGGATGCCTTCCAGACCCAGCATGCGTCCGTAGTCCGCATAGGAAAATTTGGGCAGCCACTGCGAATCCCCAAAGCGCGGGTCGGCGCCCATGACGCGTTGTTCCCACGTCACCAGGTTCAAATCGCCATTGTTCAGCACCAGCACCACCAGGGTCGGGTTGGCCCAATCTTTCCAGCGGTGCGCAATCGTGATCAGTTCATTGATGCCCAGCATCTGCATGGCGCCATCGCCCACCAGCGCCACCACCGGCCGCCCGGGGTGGGCAAGCTTGGCCGCCAACGCGTAAGGCACGCCGCACCCCATGCTGGCCAGCCCGCCCGAGACCGAGCCCATCATGCCTTGGCGCAGATGCACGTCGCGCGCATACCAATTGGCCGACGACCCGGAATCGCAGGTGACGATGCACTGCGGCGGCAGGCGGCGCGACAGTTCCAGAAACGGCCGCTGCGGGTTCACGCCCTTGGCCTCGACCATGGCGCGCGACACCACGGTTTCGCGCCAGCGCGCGACCTTTTTTTCGATGCCTTTCAGCCACCGGTCGGCAGGCTTGGCTTGCAGTTTCGGCAACAAGGCTTGCAAGGTCAGGCGCGCATCGCCGACCAGCCCGGCCTCTACCGGATAACGCAAGCTAAGCCTGCGGCCATCGATATCGATCTGCACCGCTCGCGCCTGCCCTTCCTTAGGTAAAAATTCCGCGTACGGGAAAGACGTACCCACCATCAGCAAGGTGTCGCACTCGTTCATCATTTCCCAGCTCGGCTGCGTGCCCAGCAGGCCGATGGCGCCCGTCACATACGGCAGCTCGTCAGGCAGCACGGCTTTGCCCAGCAAGGCCTTGGCTACGCCCGCGCCCAGCCGTTCGGCCACGGCGCGCACCTCGTCCGAGGCCTCCAGCGCACCTGCCCCCACCAGCATCGCCACGCGTTCTCCCTGGTTCAGAATGGACGCCGCATTGTCCAGCGCCGCTTCGGGCGGCACGGCGGCATGCGAGGTCAGGCCGATACCGGTGTGCACCGTGCCATGTTCGCGCGGGGGCACTTCCACGGCTTCCAGGTCTTGCACGTCGTTGGGGAAAATCAGGCAGGTCACGCCCCGGCGTTCCATGGCGATACGCATGGCGCGGTCAACCATGTGGCGCGCCTGTACGGGGGACGTCACCATGTGCACGAAGTCATGCGCCACGTCTTTGAAGAGGCTGACCAGGTCCACCTCCTGCTGATAATCGCCGCCCAGGGCGCTGCGCGCCTGCTGGCCGACGATGGCCACGACGGGCTGGTGGTCAAGCTTGGCGTCGTACAGGCCATTGAGCAGATGGATGGCGCCGGGGCCGGAGGTGGCCAGGCAAACGCCGACCTGGCCGGTGAACTTGGCATGCGCGGAGGCCATGAACGCCGCGCCCTCTTCGTGACGCGCCTGGACAAACTCCAGCTCCTTGTTCTTGCCGAACGCGCCAATCAGCCCATTGATCCCGTCGCCGGGATAGCCGAACACGCGTTGCACGCCCCATTCGCCCAAGCGGGCCAGGACAAAGTCGGAAACAGTTTTCAAGTTGGGGCTCCTTGGTAGTTGCCGACCGTGGTTGCGGACGGTAGTTGCGGACAAGATCCGCCGACGCCGCAATCCCCATGCCTGCGCGCTGCCGCGCCAACCCCCCACCCCTGAATGCTGCGCTGCTCCCAAATTTACAAACACCAGCAACAACGACGCCTCTCCCGCCCCGCCGCCCCGCAGGGTTTCACCTGATCGGCTCAGGCACGTCACTTGCGCATTAGAAGACTTACGGAATCGGGCCCCCTTTTTCAGCGGCCTTCCGACTTTCCCCGGAGCAAGAAGCATGGCGACGACGATACTCATAGTGGCAGCCGAAGCGTTCCCCTTGGCGAAGACGGGCGGTCTGGGCGACGCCATCACCGGCATGGCGCGTGCGTTGATCCAACGCGGCGTTCCCGCAACCATCCTGCTGCCCGCCTACCGCGGCGTGGCCAAGCGGCTGGATAGCGCGCATGAAGTCGCGCGGCTGGAAGATTTGCCTGGTGGCGACGCGCGCTTGCTCGCCGGCGTCTGCCCGACCTCCGAGCTGCCGTTCCTGCTGCTGGAAAACGACGAGCTCTATGACCGCGCCGGCCTGTATGTGGATGACGAGGGCCAGGAACACCCCGACAACGGCCTGCGCTATGCCGCCCTGTCGCACGCCGCCGTGCGCATCGCGCGTGGCTTGCCCGGCCTGCCGCGCCCCGACGTGGTGCACGCGCACGATTGGCACGCGGCCCTGGCGCCCATGTTGATACGTGAAGCCGGTATTACCGACGTCAAGAGCGTGCTGACCATTCACAACCTGGCGTTCCAAGGGCAATTCCCGCTGGAAGATGCCGCCGCGTTTGGCATCCCCCCGGCGTGCCGCGGCGAACACGCGACCGTCGCCTGGGACAAGCTCAACTTCATGAAGGCGGGTATCGGGTACGCCGACCGGGTCACCACCGTCAGCCACACCTATGCCCGCGAAATCCTGACGCCCGCCTTCGGCTGCGGCCTGGACGGTTTGTTGCGAGAACGCGCGCCCGACCTGATGGGCATCCCGAACGGTATCGACACCGCGCTGTGGGACCCGTCGCGCGACCGGCACCTGGGCTCGCTCCAATACCACTCGGGCGACCTGGCGAACAAGCGCCTGTGCAAGGCGGTGCTGCAACGCGAATTCGGCTTGCTGCAAGACCCGAACGCAACGCTTGTCGTGATGGGCAGCCGCTTGACCGAACAGAAAATGGCGGACGTCGCCGCCGAAGCCTTGCCACGCGTGCTGGAAACGCATCCCGACATGCAGGTCGCCATTCTTGGCCAGGGCGACCGCCGTCTGGAAAACGCGCTGAAGGCGCTAGCGGTGCAGTACCCGCAGCGCTGCGCCACCCGCATTGGCTACAACGAAGCGGGCGCACACCGCCTGCATGCGGGCGGCGACATTCTGCTGCACGGCAGCCGCTTTGAACCCTTTGGCCTGACGCCGCTTTACGCCATGCGCTATGGCACCGTGCCGATCGGCTCGCGCGTGGGCGGCATGGCCGACACCATCGAAGACCCGGGCGCCGACACCCCGCTGACCGCCATGGCGTTTGCCAACGGCTTGCTGTTTGACGGCGACCACGCCGACGCCATGGCCAACGCGCTGTCGCGCGCCATGCACCTGCGCAAGCATCCGATGCTGTGGCGCGCGATGCAGCGCAACGCCATGAGCACCGACTTCAGCTGGCAACGCGCTGTCGGGGCGTATGAGGAACTGCTGGCGTCCCTGGCATCCACCGAAGACGCCCAAGAACAAAGCTCGATACCCGGCGAAGACCAAGGCCGAGCCGCCGTTGCCGTCACGCCGGCAGCGGAACCTGACCGCAACCGGCGCCCCCGTCAGGCGCGGGGCTCGATGATGCCGGTCTAAGACAAACCCGAAGGCGAAACCAAAAGGCAAACCCCGCATGGCTATCCGCCCCCACCTTCCCACGCCCGCCCTGTTGCGCATCTGCCATGCGCAACAGGGCTTTGCGCGCTTACCTGGCGCCGCCGCTGGCCGGGATACCGACCCGGATGGCGACGCGAATGGCCGCGCAGGCGGCAGCCCCACGCCCGACGCCCGGCTGGCGCGCATTCAGCAGGCGGGATTCAACGCCGTGCTGATTCCGCCGCCCTGGTTGCAAGCGGCGGATGCGCAAACGCTGGCGCCGGTTGATGCCGACTTGAGCCCGACGGGAAGCGGCACGGAACCTATCGTCGACACCTACGCGCGGCTGGCGCGCGCCGCGTCGGCGCACGGGCTGGCGCTGATGGTGCGTGTGGCATTTGATCGGGTGTCGGTGCACGCCGCCGCCTCGACCGCGCCATCCGGTTGGTATCACGCCCGC
This sequence comes from Achromobacter sp. NPDC008082, assembly GCF_042957345.1. Lineage (NCBI taxonomy): Bacteria > Pseudomonadati > Pseudomonadota > Betaproteobacteria > Burkholderiales > Alcaligenaceae > Achromobacter > Achromobacter sp. NPDC008082. The sequence continues at coordinate 431,485 of NZ_JBIBIB010000007.1, read as the reverse complement.
GCCGACGACCCGGCGCGCGACCCGCGCTTGCCCAGCCGCGAATGGGGCGTAAAGACGCTGCACGCGCCGCCGCCGGACGCCTTTGCAGAGGCGTGGTCGCGCCGCCTGAACGGCTGGGCCGATGCGGGCGTGTCGGGATTTTTGTTCGAAGCGCCGCAATGCCTGCCCGCCGCAACGTGGCAACACCTACTGGCCCCGCTGCGTGAACGGGACACGCCGGCACGCTGCCTGGTGTGGACGCCGGGCTTGACCCCCGAGCAGGTGGCCGCCTTGGCCGGCGCGGGCTTTGACGCAGGGTTTTCGTCGCTGGCGTGGTGGGACTACAAGGCTGCGTGGCTGGCCGACGAGGCGCGCCGGCTGAGCCGTCTGGGTCCATTTCTGGCCAGCGCGTCGCCGCTGGATGGCGGCCCGGGCACGCCCGCCGACCGCCGCCGCGCCTGGGCCGCCGCGTTTACGGCGGCAGGCTGGATGGCCAATGAATCCGACATCGACGCGCTGGCCGATGCTTCCGGCGTCAACCGCTGGCTGGCCGAAACCGACCCGCCCGCGTCATTGCCCCGCTTGCTGGGCGGACGCGACGGCCGCGCGACGCTGATCTTGCGTGATGCCTCAAGCGGTGTAAGCGGCACAACCGGCGTAAGCAGCGCAGGCAGCACAACCGGCGCAACCGGCATTCTGGCGCTCAACCCATCGGCCACCGCCCCCGCCCATATCGATTGGGACGCCGCCGCGCCCAGCTTGCCGCCCGGCGACATTCAGCCGCAGCACGAGACCGACGCGCCTGCGCTCGACCGCGCCACGCTGCCCGCGGCCGATTGCGCGCTGCTGGTCATTAACCCCATGCCGCCGGTGCGCGAGGCCTCGCGCCATCCCGGCCCGCGTACCGAGGGTGGCGCCGGCCTGCGCATCGCAATCGAAAATGTGTCGCCCGCCGTCAATGACGGCGCCCTGCCCATCAAGTGCGTGGTGCATGAACGCGTCGTAGTGCAGGCCGACCTGCTGATGGACGGCCACGACCGTATCGCGGGCGAACTGCGTTGGCGCGCAACCGACGAAGCCGGCTGGCGCTATGCGCCGCTGGCGCTGGTTAACAATGACCGCTGGCAAGCCAGCTTTCGGCCGCGCCGCATCGGCCCGCATGAGTTTCAGGTGGCGGCATGGTTCGACGCCTGGGAAACCTATCGCCATGACATCGAAGTGAAACATCACGCAGGCGTGGACGTGCGCCTGGAGGTGGTTGAAGGCGTCTTGCTGCTGCACGAAGCCGAAAAGCGTGCGGGCAAGGGTTCGGGTGTTGAAGGCAGCGTAGCGGTCATCAAGCACGCGTTGGCCGCGCTGCCCCAGGCCAAGCCCAACGCCAAAACCGCCATCACGTTGGACGACACGCCGCCCACCGACGAGCAGATCGCCCTCTTGCTCAGCCCCGAACTGGCCCGCGCCATGCGCGAGCTGGACGCGCACCCGTTCGAATCTGTCACGCCCGAGCCGTTCCCCGTTTGGGTGGACCGCCCCGAAGCCTGCCACAGCGCCTGGTACGAGCTGTTCCCGCGTTCGCAGGCGCGCGAACCCGGCCGCCACGGCACCTTTGATGACGTCATTGAGCGCTTGCCCGACATCCGCGAAATGGGCTTTGACGTGCTGTACCTGCCGCCCATCCATCCCATCGGCCTGCGCAACCGCAAGGGGCCGAACAATAGTCTGATTGCCGGCCCGGACGATGTGGGCAGCCCCTACGCCATTGGTTCTGCCGATGGCGGGCACGACGCGATTGAGCCCAAGCTGGGCAGTTTGCAGGACTTTCTGCGCTTGGTGCGCGCGGCCGAAGACCACGGAATGGAGATGGCGCTGGACTTCGCCATCCAGTGTTCGCCCGACCACCCCTGGCTGGCCGAACACCCCGACTGGTTTTCTTGGCGGCCCGATGGCTCGTTGCGCTATGCCGAGAACCCGCCGAAGAAGTATCAGGACATCGTGAATGTTTCGTTCTATGGTTCGCCGCCCCGCCGCGCCCGCAAGCTGGCGCTGTGGCGCGCGCTGCGCGACGTGGTGCTGTTCTGGGTGGACCAAGGTGTGCGCATTTTCCGCGTAGACAACCCGCACACCAAGCCGCTGCCCTTCTGGCAATGGCTGATCGCCGAAGTGCATGGGCAGCACCCCGATGTGCTGTTCCTGTCTGAAGCGTTCACGCGGCCCAAGATGATGTACCGGCTGGCCAAGGTGGGGTTCACGCAGTCGTACACCTACTTCACGTGGCGCAATGAGCGCGCCGAGCTCCAAGCCTATCTGGAAGAGATTTCGCAGCCGCCGCCGGCCGACTTCTTCCGTCCGCATTTCTTTGTGAACACGCCCGACATCAACCCCGTGTTCTTGCAGACCTCGGGCCGGCCGGGCTTCTTGATTCGTGCGGCGCTGGCGGCGATGGGGTCGGGGTTATGGGGCTTGTACAGCGGTTTCGAACTCTGCGAAGCCGCGCCGGTGCCAGGCAAGGAGGAATACCTCGATTCCGAAAAGTACGAACTGCGCCCGCGCGACTGGCATCAGCCCGGCAACATCCGCGCCGAGATCACGCGCCTGAATCACATCCGCCATGCCAACCCCGCGCTGCAAACCCATCGTGGGCTGACGGCGATGGCCAGTGGCAACGACCGCGTGCTGGCCTTTGTGAAAGCCACGCCGGGGCTGGGCAATGTGGTGCTGACGGTGATTTCGCTAGACCCGTTCCACCCGCAGACCGCCTACGTGGAAACGCCTTTCTGGCTGTTTGACGTGAGTCCCGGCGCAAGCTCCGGCGCAACCCCCGGCGCAGAAGCCCGTGCAACCCGCCCCGATCACCTGGAAGCCGAAGACTTGCTGACGGACACCCGCGACACCTGGCGCGATGCGACGCGCGCGGTGACCTTGTCCCCCGATCAACCCTATCGCATCTGGCGGCTGTCGCTTAATGGCTGACGCCGCCCGGAGCCCATACCCATGATCAGTGAAACCCAACCGCTCAAAGACGACAGCCTTTGGTACAAGGACGCCGTCATTTACCAGCTGCATGTGAAGTCGTTCTTTGACTCCAATGACGACGGCGTAGGCGACGTGCCTGGCCTGATCATGAAGCTGGACTACATCGCCAGTCTGGGCGTGAACACGATCTGGCTGCTGCCGTTCTACCCGTCGCCCCGGCGTGACGATGGCTACGACATCGCGGACTATCGCGGCGTGCACCCCGACTACGGCACCGTTGCCGACGTGCGCAAGCTGATCCGCGAGGCGCATGCGCGCGGTTTGCGCGTCATTACCGAACTGGTGGTGAACCATACGTCGGACCAGCATCGCTGGTTTCAGCGGGCGCGCACCTCGCGCCCGGGGTCGGCCGCGCGCAATTTCTACGTGTGGTCCGACAACGACAAGGCCTACGCCGGCACCCGCGTCATCTTCTGCGACACGGAAAAATCCAACTGGACGTGGGACCCTGTCGCCAACGCCTACTTCTGGCATCGCTTCTATTCCCATCAGCCCGACCTGAACTACGACAACCCGCAGGTGTTAAAGGAAGTGCTGTCCGTCATGCGCCATTGGCTGGACATGGGCGTGGACGGGCTGCGGCTGGACGCCGTGCCGTATCTGGTGGAACGCGAAGGCACCAACAACGAGAACCTGCCCGAAACGCATCAGGTGCTCAAGCAGATTCGCGCGGTGATCGATGCCGAATACCCCGGCCGCCTGTTGCTGGCCGAAGCCAACCAATGGCCGGAAGACGCACAGGAATACTTCGGTGCGGGCGACGAATGCCATATGTCGTTCCACTTTCCGCTGATGCCGCGCATGTACATGGCGATTGCGCAGGAAGACCGCTTCCCCATTACCGACATCATCCGGCAGACGCCCGACATTCCGGCCACCTGCCAATGGGCGATCTTCCTGCGCAACCACGACGAGCTGACGCTGGAAATGGTGACGAGCCGCGAACGCGACTATCTGTGGAGCGTGTACGCGGCGGACCCGCGCGCCCGCATCAACCTGGGCATCCGCCGCCGTTTGGCCCCGCTGCTGGAGCGCGACCGCCGCCGCGTCGAGCTGATGAACAGCCTGTTGCTGTCCATGCCCGGCACGCCGGTGCTGTACTACGGCGACGAGCTCGGCATGGGCGACAACGTGCATCTGGGCGACCGCGATGGCGTGCGCACGCCGATGCAATGGTCGCCCGACCGCAACGGCGGCTTCTCGCGCGCCGACCCCGAACGCCTGCCGCTGCCCGTGCTGATGGGGCCGCTGTATGGCTACGAGGCCGTCAACGTGGAAGCGCAGCAGCGCGACCCCCATTCGCTCTTGAACTGGACGCGCCGCATGTTGGCGCAGCGCCGCCAGACGCACGCCTTCGGGCGCGGCACGCTGCGCTTCATCCTGGCCGGCAACCGCAAGATTCTGGCGTACCTGCGCCAATGGAACGACACCACGATTCTGTGCGTGGCCAATCTGTCGAACGCCGCGCAACCTGTCGAACTGCAATTGCAGGCCTTCAACGGCCGCGTGCCGGTGGAAATGCTGGGCGGCACGCCGTTTCCCGCCATTGGGGAATTGCCGTATCTGCTGACGCTGCCGCCTTACGGCTTTTACTGGATGGACCTGAGCTTGAACGCCGCGCCGCCGAATTGGCATGCCAGCGGCCCCGCCCAGATGCCCGAGCTGACCACGCTGGTGCTGAAGTCGCGCGGCGGCGCGTCGCTGACGGATGCGTCGCGCGCGGTGCTGGAAAATGAAGTGCTGCCCGAATACCTGGCGCGCCAGCGCTGGTTCCCGGGCAAGCACGCACCCGCCCGCGCACGGCTGGCGTATGCCACGCCCTTTCACACCGCCAGCGGCGAAGCCTATTGGGCCGAGATCGAACCCGAAGATGGCGTGGCCGGCCTGCGCGCCCAAGCGCCCTTCGTGCTGGTGTGGGATGAAACCGCCCAGGTGCAGTACCCGATTGCGCGGGTGCGCCGCGGGCCAGAGGTCGGCATTCTGGCCGACGCCTTCCTGCAACCCGGCTTCGTGCTGGGCGTGGTCGACGCCTTGCGCGCAGGCGGCGAACTGGATGGCCGCGAAGGCGGCAAGCCGGGCGACAAGCCCGGCGTCATCCGCTATCTGCCTGAACCCGGGCTGGCTGAAACGGACTTGGGCGACGACCCTGCGCTGCAATGGATCAGCGGCGAACAATCCAATAGTTCCGTCATTGTCGGAGGACAAGCCATTCTGAAACTGCTGCGTAATGTGCGGCCGGGCGTGTCGCCGGAAGTGGAAATGACGCGCTACCTGACCCGCGCGGGCTACGCCAACATTCCGGCGTTGCTGGGCGAAGTGCTGCGGGTGGATTCGGAAGGCGTGCCGCACACGCTGGCCGTGCTGCACGCCTTTGTGACGAACGAAGGCGACGCCTGGACGTGGACGCTGGATTACCTGAAGCGCACGCTGGGGGCCGCCTTGCTGGGTAACGCGACGCCTGACGAATTCGAAGCCAGTCTGGAAGGCTATACGGTGGTGGCGGCCACCATCGGCCGCCGTCTGGCCGAGCTGCACAATGTGCTGGCGCAACCCAGCGACGACGAGACGTTTGCCGTGCACACCGCCACCACGGAAGACGCCGACGAGCATGCCACGCGCATCGTCGCCCAGCTTGACCGCGCGGCGGACGACCTGCGCGCCGTGCTGGATACGCTGGAAGCGCCGTCGCATGCGTGCGCCGAATGGTTCTTCGACCATCGCGCGCGGCTGATCAAGCAAGTCACCGAGATGGCGCAGTCACTGACTGGGGCGCCGCTCATCCGCGTGCATGGCGACTTTCATCTGGGCCAGGTGCTGGTGGCGCAGACGGACGCGTATCTGATTGATTTTGAAGGCGAACCGATCCAGACAATGGAATCGCGCCGGCTGCGCTTCACGCCCTATAAGGACGTAGCGGGCATGCTGCGCTCGTTCGACTATGCGGCGGCCTCCATCGCGCGCGCCGATCCGCTGGGCGGCGCTCCGCTGGGCGGCGCACCCACCGACGCGAACGCGGGGCCGGCGGATTCGTCCGCATCAGCCGGCGCGCCGCTGGAATTACGCGACGCGCTGCTGGCGCGTTTCGGGCACCGGGCGGCCGAGGCCTTTTTGCAGGGCTATCAAGAAGCCGCCAGCACCGCCATTGCCTTGCCGGCCGATCGGGAAAGCGCGCTGCTCAAGCTGGCGCAGCTGGAAAAGGCCGCCTACGAGGTCAGCTACGAAGCGGCCCATCGGCCGGATTGGATTTCCATCCCCCTGTGCGCGCTGACGGGGCTTGCGCGCGAGCTCATCATGCAGAACGCGGCCATCCACGACGAGGAACAATCACGATGAACCGCCAACGCAGCGCCTCGCCGCCAAAGTCGCCAAAGTCACCCAAGTCGCCCCCGACAGTGCCGCCCAAGGCGCCGCCCCAGGAACGCCCTGCCGGCTATGACGGCCAGGTTGACGCGGCCACGCTGGCCGCTCTGGCCGCGGGGCTGCACGCCGATCCGTTTTCGGTGCTGGGCCCGCATGATGACGCCGTTCGCGTGCTGGCGCCGGGCGCATCCGCCGTGGCGGTCGTGTGGCCCGATGGCGCGCGTACCGCCTTGCACGAGCAAGCCCATGGCTTGTACACGGGCGCGGCGCCCGGTGCTCGCCCCGGCGACCCCGCGTCCTATCAATTGGCCATTTCATGGCCGGGCGCCGAACAGTTGACCCCCGACCCCTACGCCTTTGGCCCCTTGCTGTCCGACGACACGCTGCAAGGCTTGGCAGGCGGCGACTGGCACGCCGCGCTCGATGCCTTGGGCGCGCGGCTGGGCGACATGGATGGTGTGGCCGGCTTGCGCTGCGCCGTGTGGGCGCCCAACGCGCGCCGCGTGGCGGTGGTGGGCGACTTCAACAGCTGGGACGGCCGCCGCCACGCCATGCGGCTGCGCCACGCGGCGGGCGTGTGGGAGTTGTTCATCCCGGGCGTCGCGGCGGGCGATTGCTACAAGTTCGCCATCACCGACGCGACCGGCGCAATCTTGCTCAAGGCCGACCCGATGGCGCGTCGCGCACAGCCCGCGCCCGCCACGGCCTCAATCGTTGACGACCCCTCCCCCTATTCCTGGACGGACGATGCATGGATGCTTTCTCGCGGTGCGCGCCAAGCGCCCCAATCTCCCATTTCCATCTACGAGGTGCACGCCGGTTCGTGGATCGCGGCCGACGGCGCACGCTGCGTCTGGGACCAACTGGCCGACAAGCTGCCCGCTTACGCGCACGCCATGGGGTTCTCGCATGTCGAATTGATGCCGATCATGGAGTATCCGTTCGGTGGTTCCTGGGGCTACCAGCCGCTTGGTCTGTTCGCACCGTCCGCCCGCTTTGGGCCGCCGGCCGCCTTCGCCCGTTTCGTGGACCGCTGCCACGCCGTGGGCGTCGGCGTCATCCTGGACTGGGTTCCCGCGCACTTCCCCGATGACGCCCACGGGCTGGCGCGCTTTGACGGCACGCCGCTGTATGAATACGCCGACCCGCGCGAAGGCTATCACCCCGACTGGCACACCATGGTCTACAACCTGGGCCGCACGGAAGTCAAAGCCTTCATGATCGCCAGCGCCATGCATTGGCTGCGCCGCTATCACATCGACGGGCTGCGCGTGGATGCGGTGGCGTCGATGCTGTACCGCGACTACAGCCGCCAGCCGGGTGAATGGATACCCAACCAATACGGCGGCCGTGAAAACCTGGAAGCGGTGGCCTTTCTGCAAGAACTGAACGCCACCATCCGCAAGCAGGCGCCAGACGCCATCGTCGTGGCCGAAGAATCCACCGCCTGGCCGGGCGTGACCGCGCCCGTCGAAGACGGCGGGCTGGGGTTTCACTACAAGTGGAACATGGGCTGGATGCACGACACGCTGCGCTACATGCACGAAGACCCGGTGCACCGCAAGTATCACCACCACGACATCACCTTCGGCATGGCCTACGCGTATTCCGAACGCTTCATCCTGCCGCTGTCGCATGACGAAGTGGTGCACGGCAAGGGCTCGCTCGTGAACAAGATGCCGGGGGATCACGGCACAAAGCTGGCGAACCTGCGCGCGTATCTGGGCTTCATGTGGGCGCACCCCGGCAAGAAGCTGCTGTTCATGGGGGGCGAACTGGCTCAGCCCGCTGAATGGAACCACGACGCCACGCTGGATTGGAACCTGCTGGACGACGCCAGCCACCACGGCGTGCAGCGCCTGGTTGCTGACCTGAACCGGCTGTACCGCGACACCCCGGCCCTGCACGCGCTGGACGCCGACCCCGAAGGCTTTGCCTGGGTCGTCATGGACGACGCCGACAACAGCGTGGCCGCGTTCCTGCGCCGCAGCGGCGCGCAGATGGTGTTGGCCGTGTCGAACTTCACGCCGGTCGCCCGCCACGGCTACCGCGTGGGCGTGCCACTGGCCGGCCGCTGGACCGAAACCCTGAACACCGACGCCGGCTGGTATGGCGGCACGGGCCAAGGCAACCAGGGCGCGGCCGTCTCCGCACCCGAGTCCGCCCACGGCCACGCGCAGTCCCTGTCATTGACGCTCCCTCCGCTTGCCACCCTCTTTTTCACGCATGAAGGCTGAACATGGACCCCACTCAATTGACCCGCTTGACCACCGGCCAGCCGTATCCGCTGGGCGCAGTCAGCGATGGCCTGGGCGTGAACTTCGCCGTCTTCTCGGCCAACGCCACCCGCATTGAACTGTGCGTGTTCGATGCCCGCGCCCGCAAGGAGCTGCGGCGCTTCGACCTGCCCGAATGTACCGACGAAATCTGGCACGGCTACCTGCCCGACGCCCAGCCCGGGCTGGTCTACGGTTACCGCGCGCACGGGCCGTACGACCCGCGCAACGGCCACCGCTTCAACCCCCACAAGCTCCTGCTGGACCCTTACGCGCGTCACCTGACGGGTCCGGTCAGCTGGAGCGATGCGCTCTTTGGCTATCGGCTGAACCATGCCCGCGCCGACCTGTCGATGGACCGCCGCGACAGCGCGCCCGCGATGCCCAAAGCCATCGTCACGGAAGATGTGCCGTTCAACTGGGGCAACAGCAAAGCGCCAAACACGCCGTGGTCGGACACCACCATCTACGAAGTGCACCTGCGCGGCGCGTCGATGCAGCGCGAAGACCTGCGCCAGCCGATACGCGGCACCTGCGCCGCGCTGGCCGACCCGCGCTTCATCGAGCACCTGCTGCGGCTGGGCGTTACCGCCGTGGAACTGCTGCCCGTGCACGCCTTTCTGCAAGACCGCTTCCTGATCGAACGGGGCCTGCGCAATTACTGGGGCTACAACACGCTGTCGTTCTTTGCGCCCGAGCCCACCTACCTGCAACGCGGGCCGAATGATCTGCGCCAGGCCGTGCGCCGCCTGCATGCCGCCGGCCTGGAAGTGATACTGGACGTGGTCTACAACCACACTTGCGAAGGCAGCGAGCTGGGGCCGACGCTGTCTTGGCGCGGGCTGGACAACGCCAGCTATTACCGGCTGATGCCGGGCGAAGAACGCTATTACATCAACGACACCGGCTGCGGCAACACGGTCAACCTGTCGCATCCGCGCGTCTTGCAGATGGTGATGGATTCCTTGCGGTACTGGACGTCGTCTTACGGCGTGGATGGGTTCCGTTTTGACCTTGGCGTGACGCTGGGCCGCGAAGGCACAGGCTTTGACCCGGGCTCGGGCTTCTTCGACGCCTTGCTGCAAGACCCGACGCTGGCGGGCGTGAAGCTGATCTCGGAACCGTGGGACATCGGCCCCGACGGCTACCAGCTGGGCAACCATCCGCCCGCGCTCGCCGAATGGAATGACCGCTACCGCGACACCGTGCGCCGCTATTGGCGCGGCGACGAAGGCATGCGCGGCGACATGGCGGCGCGCCTGTGCGGCTCGCGCGATGTGTTCGACCGCCGCCATCGCCGCCCCTGGGCCAGCGTGAACTTCGTGGCCTCGCACGATGGCTTCACCACCCAAGACGTGGTGAGCTACGACGGCAGCCACAACGAAGCCAACGGCGAAGACGGCAACGACGGCCACTCTGAAAACTACAGCCACAACTGGGGCGCCGAAGGCCCCACTGACGACCCGGCCATTCTGGAACGCCGTGGCCAGGTGCAGCGCGCACTGCTCGGCACCCTGTTCCTGTCAGACGGCACACCGATGATGTTGGCGGGCGACGAGTTCGGCAACAGCCAGGACGGCAACAACAACGCCTATTGCCAGGACGGCCCCTTGTCGTGGCTGGACTGGACGCAGGCGCAAAGCGAAGCCGGCCGCGCCTTGAGCCAATTCGTGGCGCGCGCCGTGTCATTGCGGCGCGACCACCCCAGCTTGCGCGCGGCCCGCTTTGGCGACGCCGCGCAGGAAATCTGCCCGGGCGTCAGCGCCATTGCCTGGTTCGACACCGACGGCGGCCCCATCGACCAGGCCGCTTGGGACGACCCGCAACGGCGCACCATGGCCTTGCGCCGCGCCGCCTTGCGTGAAGATGGCAGCGCCGACATCACGCTGCTGTTGCTGAACCCGGGCGCTGAACCCGCCACCTTCACGCTGCCGGAACCGGCGCTGCCGTGGTTGCGCGAACTGGATTCGGCCGCGCCGGTGCCATCGGCCCCCGTCTCCGAACCGGAAATCATCGTGCAAGCGCATAGCCTCGTGCTGCTATCGGCCGCGTGCATGCCAGGGGACATTCCCGGGGCGGCATCATGACCGTCCTGCCGGAACCCTACACCCACGGCGCGGTGCCGCTGCCCGACGGACGCACGCGCTTTCGGCTCTGGGCGCCGTCGGCCGCGCCGGGCTTGGCGTTGCTGGTCGACGGCCACCCGCCCATTGCCTTGCACCCTGACGACGAGGGCTTTGCCGTGGCGGACGTCGCTTGCCCGCCCGGCACGCGCTACCGGTATCGGCTGGGCGATGGGCGGCTGGTGCCTGACCCGGCCTCGCGCCAACAAGACGGCGATGTGCATGGCGCCAGCATCGTCGCCGGGCCGGACGACTATGCGTGGCAACACCCCGCCTGGTCTGGCCGGCCGTGGCGCGAATCCGTCATCTACGAAGCGCACGTGGGCTTGAGCGGCGGCTTTGACGGCCTGACCGCGCGGCTGCCAGCCTTGGCCGCGCTGGGCATTACCGTGATTGAACTGATGCCGATCGCGGATTTTCCCGGGCCGCGCAACTGGGGCTACGACGGCGTGTTGCCCTACGCGCCAGACACGGCCTATGGCCCGCCGCAAGCGCTCAAGCGCCTGATCGACACGGCCCACGGGCTGGGCTTGAGCGTGATGCTGGACGTGGTCTACAACCACTTCGGCCCCGAGGGCAACTACCTGCCGCAATATGCCGCGCCGTTTTTTCGCGAGGATGTGCCGACCCCCTGGGGGCCTGCCATCGACTTCCGGCAACCCGCGGTGCGCCGTTACTTCGAAGAGAACGCGTTGTACTGGCTGATGGAGTACCGCTTTGACGGCTTGCGTCTGGATGCGGTGCACGCCATTGAAGACCCCGACTGGCTGGTCGAGCTTGCGCAATTTCTGCGCGGCCAGGTGCCTGCGCATCGCCACGTGCATCTGGTGCTGGAGAACGACGACAACCGCGCCAGCCTGTTGACGCAGGGGTACGACGCGCAATGGAACGACGACGCGCACCACGTGCTGCACCATCTGCTGACGGGCGAATCGCGGGGCTATTACGCTGACTACGCCGAGCGGCCCGCGCAGTCGCTGGCGCGTTGCCTGGCGGAAGGCTGGCTGTATCAAGGCCAGCCCTCGCCATACCGGCAAGGCGCTACGCGCGGTGAACCCAGCGGCCACTTGCCGCCCACCGCCTTTGTGCTGTTCCTGCAAAACCATGACCAAACCGGCAACCGCGCGCGCGGCGAACGGCTGACGGAGCTGGCCGAGAATGCCGAACGCTTGCGCGCCGCGGTGGTGCTGCAATTGCTGGCGCCGCAGATTCCGCTGATCTTCATGGGCGAGGAGTTCGGCAGCCGCGCGCCCTTCCTGTATTTCACCAGCCACACGGACCCCGCGCTGGTGCAAGCCGTGCGCGAAGGACGCCAGCGCGAATTCGCGGCCTTTCCTGAATTCAGCGGTGAACACGCCCAGACGGTGCCAGACCCCAACTCCGAATACACCTGGGCGCAAAGCGTGCCCTGGCGCGATGCCGAACGGCCGGACGCCCAGCAATGGCGCACCTTGTACGAAGCGCTGCTGCATCTGCGCCAGCACGCCATCGCCCCGCGCTTGTCGGGCGCGCGCAACGTGTTCGCCCGCGCGCTGGGCCGGCACGGCGTACACGCGCAGTGGCGGCTGGGCGACGGCGCATTGCTGACGGTGTACGTCAACCTGGGTCCGGTGCGCGAACAGCTTGCGCAGCGCGCGCTAGCCGCCGCGCACTCGCCGTCGTCGCTGCTATTTGAATCCCGCGCGGGCGCGTTCGCGGCATTGGCATCGGGCAGCCTGTGTTCCGAAAGCACCGTGTGGCTGCTGGAGGATGTATCATGAGCCCCCTGTCCGCCCTGGCCGCCGAAGCCGGCCTTGCTGAAGACTGGACCGGCGCCGACCAACGCCCGCGCCGTGTGTCGCCCGACACCCTGCGGGCCTTGCTCAAGGCAATGGACCTGCCGGCCGACTGCGATGACGACATCCGCGATAGCCGGCAGCGTCTGGCGGCCAGCGTCTCCCGGACTCATCTGCCCGCGATGCTGATCGCCCTGCCCGGCGAGCTGGTGTCGCTGCCGCCGGACTGCGCGGGGGCCTACCAGTTGCAATCGGCGGCGTCGGCACGCATCGCCGGCCGCACCGCCCACGGCCCGGATCTGAAACCCACGCTGCGCGCGCCCGCCACGCCGGGTTACTACGCGTTAAGTACGCAAGGCGGCGAGTGCACGCTGGCCGTCGCACCGCCGCGCGCGCCGTCCATGGAAGACATCTGCCGCACGAAGCACCCGCGCGCCTGGGGGCTGGCGGCGCAGGTCTATAGCCTGCGCCGCCCGTCCGCTGACGTGACGCAGTCGACGCACGGCTTTGGCGACTTTGGCGCCCTGCGCGAATTGGCCACGGCGGCCGGAGAGGCAGGCGCCGACGCGCTGGCCATCAGCCCGGTGCATGCGATGTTCGCCGCCGACCCCGCCCAATGCAGCCCCTATTCGCCCTCCAGCCGCTTGTTCGTGAACACGCTCTTTGCAGACCCCGCCGGCGTGCTGGGCGAGGATGCGGTGCGCGCCGCGCTGGCCGGCATGGACCACGCGCAGATGCGTACGCTTGACGCCCAACCGCTGATCAACTGGCCCGCCGCCGCCCGCCTGCGCCACGAATTGTTGCGACGCCTGCACGCGGGCTTCGTAACGGGCGCCACCACCGGGCAACGGCAGGCCTATGAGGCTTTCTGCAACGCGGCGGGGCCAGACCTTTGCGACCATGCCTTGTTCGAAGCGCTGCACGGCGGCCACGCGCAAGGGCGCGACGCGCCGTTGTCCTGGACCGAATGGCCGGCAGAGCTGCGCGACCCGCGCTCGCCCGCCGCGCAACGCTATGCCGCCGAACATGCCGACACCGTCGACGTGCATCGGTTCAGCCAATGGCTGGCCTCCGCCAGCTTGTCGCGCGCCCAGCAGGCCGCGCGCGATGCGGGCATGCGCGTGGGCCTGGTGGCCGATCTGGCCGTGGGCGGCAGCCCCCAAGGCAGCCACGCCTGGAGCCGGCAAGCCGACCTGATGAAATCCACCAGCGTGGGCGCACCGCCCGATCTGTACAACCCGCTGGGACAAGGCTGGGGCCTGACCGCGCTGTCGCCCGCCGCCTTGCACGAATCCGGCTATGCGGCGTTTCTGGCGATGCTGCGCGCCAACCTGGCGCACGCGGGCGGGCTGCGCATTGATCACATTCTGGGGCTGGCGCGCTTGTGGCTGATTCCGGACGGCGCTTCGCCCGAACACGGCGGCTATCTGCGATACCCGATGCCGCAATTACTGCGGCTGATTGCCTTGGAGGCCTGGTTGCATCACGCGCTGATCATTGGTGAAAACCTGGGCACCGTTCCCGAAGGATTCGACGCGCAACTTGAAGCGCACGGCGTGCTGGGCATGAATGTGCTGTGGTTCATGCGGGCGGCGGACGGGGCTAAGGCGGACGGGGCTAAGGCGGATGAGGCTAAGGCGAACGGGGCTAAGGCGAACGGGGCTAAGGCGGCGGAGCCTGCGAAGGCGGCTGATGGCGCTGATAGCGCTGTGCAGCCGCCTCCGACGGCGGAAGAACCTGCCGCGTCGTCGCCCGCCGCCTTCCTGGCTCCCGGCGACTGGCCCGCCCACGCCGTCGCCATGACGACCACGCACGACCTGCCCACGCTGGAAGGCTGGTGGCACGCGCAGGACATTCTGTGGCGCTCGCGGTTGAGCCTGCTGGGGCCCGATCAGAAAGAAGCGGCCCTGCGCGCCGCCCGCCTGGAAGACCGCGCAACCTTGTGGCGGTCGGTGCAGTCCAGTTCTCCTGCGGCGTCCACCTTGCCGCTGCCGCGCCGCGCGCCCAGCGCCGCACTGCTGGGCTTTGTCGCCGCCACCCCCTGCCCGCTGATGCTGGTGGCGCTGGAAGATCTGGCGGGCCAGCTCGACCAGCCCAACCTGCCCGGCACCGTCGCCCGCCATCCCAACTGGCGGCAACGCACGCCGCTGTCGGTCGCCGAGTGCCTGAACGCGCCCGCCAGCCAGGCGCGCCTGCAACCCGTGCGCGCCTTACGGGGGCGCGCATGAGCCCCCCGCGCGCTACCGCGCGCCTGCAACTGCACGCCGGCTACACGCTGGACGACGCCTGCGCGCAGGCGCCGTACTACGCTGCGCTGGGCATCAGCCATCTTTACCTGTCGCCGATCTCGCAAGCGCGTAGCGGCTCGACGCATGGCTATGACGTCATTGACCATCAGCGCATCAACCCGGAACTGGGAGGCGAAGCCGCGCTGCGCAGGCTGAGCGACACCGCCCGCCGCCACGGTTTGGGGCTGATCGCCGACATCGTGCCCAATCACATGGCCGCCCACGCCACCAATGCGTGGTGGGCCGATGTGCTGCGCCACGGCGCGCAAAGCCGTCACGCCCGCACGTTCGACATCGACTGGCAACCGGCCGACACGGCGCTGCACGGCAAGGTGCTGCTGCCGGTGCTGGGCGAACCCTATGGCGAGTCGCTCGCCGCAGGCCACATCCGATTGATTCACGACAGTGCTGCCGCTGAGGGGTATGCCATCGAGGCGGGTGGCCAGCGTCTGCCCGTTGCACCCGGCACCGCCCCGGCTGGCGATACCCCCGATGCCGTCTGCGCGGCGTTTGACCCCGCCGTGCCGCGCGGCGCGGCGCGCCTGCATGCGCTGCTGGAACGCCAGCACTACCGGCTGGCATGGTGGCGCACCGCGCCCGAGCAGATCAACTGGCGGCGCTTCTTTGAAATCAGCGAACTGGTTGGCGTGCGGGTCGAAGACGACGCGGTGTTCGACGCCGTGCATGCGCTGCCGTTGCAGCTAGTTCGGGAAGGCGTGCTCGATGGATTACGCATCGACCACGTCGACGGCCTGGCCAGCCCCGGCGCCTACCTGCGGCGCTTGCGACAGCAGCTTGACGAGGCCCGCGCCCGCAATGGCGGCGACATCCGCTTGGGCAGCGGCGTAGCCCCTGCCTTACGCAACGACGGCGGCGCCGGCTATCTTGTCGTGGAAAAAATCCTGGCCGAAGACGAAACGCTGGACGCGCGCTGGCCCGTGGATGGCACTACCGGCTACGACTTCATGGACCAAGCCGGCGCGCTATTGCATGCGCCCGACGCCCAGGCGCCGCTGGAGCAATTCTGGACCACGCTGAGCGGCGACGCCCGCAGTGCGCCCGCCCAATTACTGGACGCACGCCATCGCATGCTGGCGCGCCACTTCCCCGTGGAACGTCAAGGCTTGGTGCGCGCGCTGACCCACATCGCACAGCAAGACCTGCGCACGCGAGATTGGCCCCCCACCGCCATCGACCGCGTGTTGACCGCCTTGCTGGCGGCCTTCCCGGTGTATCGCAGCTACGCCGAAGACGGCGGCCGCAGCGCCGAAGACGAACGCTGGTGCCGCCTGGCGCTGGACCGCGCGCGCGAGGCGCTGGACGCGTCCGAATCCGATATCCAGCTGCTTGAGCAGATCGGCGCATGGCTCGCGGGGCCGCAGCAGAGGGGTGCGGATGAACCATCCCCCGCACTTCGCCGCTTCCAGCAATTGACGCCGCCGCTTGCCGCGAAGGCGCTGGAAGACACCTTGTTCTACCGGCGCGGGCCGCTGCTGTCGCGCAATGAGGTCGGCTCCAGTCCTACCCAATTCGCGTTGCCGCTCGCCGCCTTCCATGCATTGACCTACGCCCGCGCGCGTTCCCATCCGCACGCCATGCTCGCCACCGCCACCCATGACCACAAGCGCGGCGAAGACACGCGCGCTCGTCTGGCCGTGCTAAGCGAAATGCCCGAACGCTGGCAGCGCGCGGCCGAAAACTGGATTCCGCGTTTGGGATCGGCCGGTACGTCCACCCCCGCCGACCGCTATCTGTTGCTGCAAAGCCTGGTCGGCGCGTGGCCGTTGACCTTGTCCGTGGAGCACGCGGGCGACGTCGCGGCATTCCTTGAACGCATCGTTCAATGGCAGGAAAAAGCCCTGCGCGAAGCCAAGCTGCACACCAGCTGGACGGACCCCAACGCCGGCTACGAAGCGGCCGCCCGCCTTTGCGTGACCGCGTTGCAAGACACCGACAAGGGGCAAGCGCTGTTACGCGACATCGCCGCGTGGACGGCCGGCATCGCCCCGGCCGGATTGGTGAACAGCCTGACGCAGACCTTGTTGCGCAACACCCTGCCCGGCGTGCCGGATCTGTACCAAGGCACGGACTTGTGGGATTTCAGTTTGGTCGACCCCGACAATCGCCGTCCCGTCGACTACGCAGCGCGCGCCGCGCTGCTGGCGGCGGGCGATCCGGGGGCAGCCCGTGTCGGGGCAGCCCATGCTGTGGCAGCCCAGGCTGGGGCAGCCCTAGCTGCCTCCACAAGCAGCTCCCCCATCGCCACCGATTCCTCCGCATGGCGCAGCGGCGCCATCAAGCTGCAACTGATTCAGCGCTGCCTGGCCCTGCGCGCGTCGGACCCTGGCCTGTTCGATCACGGCGACTACCTGCCTCTGACCGCGCAAGGTCCGCGCGCGGATCATGTCATCGCCTATCTGCGCCAGCACGAAGCACGTGCCGTGCTGGTCGTGGCGCCGCATCACTGCGCACTGGCGCTGGCTCCCTATGCGCAAGATCAGGCGGCGCAGGCGGCGCGCTTCTGGGATGGCACCCTCGTGCAACTGCCGGAGGGCCTGGGCGCGATGCGCAACGTGCTCTCCGGCCAGCCCGTCAACGTAGACGCCACCGGCAGCATTGCGCTGGCCGAGCTTTTGCGGGATTGTCCGGTCGCCCTTTGCGCCACGGGCTGACGCGCGCGCGGCGCATTTGCGCCGATGGTGTTTTCTCTTTACGCTGCGGGTCTTTGCTTGCACTGGCCGCCGCCGATTCCCTGCGCATGATTGCGTTGCTGCAACCTTTTTTCCGAGAAGACTGGCGCCCGTATGCCGCCACCGTGCAGCATGCGCGCGCGTCGGCGCACAGCCGGCAGGCCAGCGCCTTGCTCGGCGACGGGCCAGCGCTGGCGCACGTGCTGGCGCGTCATCGCAAGCACTGGTCCGACGCCGATCCGCGCGCCGTCGCCTCTGCCTGGGCCATGAGCTATCTGTGGGCCTTGCTGCCCCCTGTGGCCGCTGCGGCCAGCGGCGCGCGCCAGGTGCTGCCCGCAAGCGGCGACGCCATGTCGCTTGAGCTTGACGACAACAGCGCCCCTGCGCGTTTCCAGATTGCAGACTTGGGCCATGCCGCCCCCGGCAGCGATGTGTGGCGCCGCTACGAGGCGCTGGTCTGGCGGCATCTTTTGCCCTTGGCCGATGCCCTGCACGCCGCGAGCCGGCTGCCCCGCAAAACCGTGTGGGGTGGCGCGGTGCGCTATCTGGAAGTGGTGTTGAAAGCCGTCGAAGCCCAAACGCAGCACACGCCCGCAAGCGACTCCGTACGTCAAGACCGGCTGCACCTGCTGGAAAGCCCCTGGTGGGGACCCGAGGCCGCAGGCCGGCCCAACCCGCTATGCCTGCCGCCCAGAACGTCCCGCGGCCCCGGCCCCGCAGTGACGCTGCACCGCGAATGCTGCCTGTATCACCTGCTGCCCACCGCGCAATACTGCGCGGCCTGCCCATTGGCGCCGCAGCACCGGGCAAGCCCGCGCGAACGATAGCGCGCCGACGCTCAGTACTGGTAGCGCATCGTCAGGATGGTCAGAGAGCCCTGGCTTAAATGTCCGCCGACCGTGTGATATGACGCCGCAACAACGCCGTGGCGTAGTCGCGATCGCCCTCTGCCAGCGCCGCCAGAATGCCCAGGTGATCCGTACAGGCCTGGTGGATATGCACTTCGGCCAGATGCCCGAAGTTGGCGTATTCCGTCATGCGGCGCAGGGAATTCTGGCGGCGCACGGCTTCGGTCAGAAAGCGGTTGTTCGACCACGCGGCCAGCGTTTCGTGAAAGGCGGCGTTGGCATTGAACCAGGCGTCGCGCTGCAATTGTTCGACCGGCATTTGCAGAATCTCGGATTGCTCGCGCTGCAACGCGGCCAGCTGATCGGGCCGCGGCGCGTAGCCCGGCGTCATCAGCGCATTGCATTCGACGATCAGCCGGAACTCGTAGCTCTCGTTCACGGCCTGCTCGTTGTCCAGGCTTTCGGCAAAGTGCCAGCCATGCCCCGGCAGCCGCTCCGCCAGCCCTTCTGTGGCAAAGCGCATCAACGCGCGCCGCACCGCGCCGCGCGTCACCTGGAATTGTTCAACCAATTGCGCCTCGGACACTTCGGCGCCCAGCCGGCCCACGGCGCGCGCACTCATCAGCTCGCCATACAGGCTTTCCGATTCGGAATGCGGCATCAGATCATCCAGACTTTCGTCGCTGCTGGTCTCGCGTTCCAACCGGTAGCCCTTGCCTTGCGTGTAGGCCACCAGCCCCTGCCGCGTCAGCAGATTCAGGGCCTGGCGAATGGGCGTGCGCGACACCTTGAGCTCTTGCGCCAACCGCGCGTCCGACAGCCGTTCACCTACCTGCCACCGGCCGCTCTGGATCAGGGCGGTCAGTTTGCGGGCCACTTCGATCTGTAGGGGACTGAGCTCCTGCATGGCATCGCGCTCCTCTCGCTGTGTGCGGGATTCTATCGTCAACGCCCACGCTAAAGCGCAGCATTCACGTTTTCCCTAGATTTCATATACCCGGCCATAAAACACATTGACAGCCAGCAACCCCGGTATTTAGTGTATTACACAGCACCAAAATACAAAAGGAAGGCGAGATGGCGATGACCCCCTTTCCCTGCGTGACGTTGACGGGCGGCCCCGAAAGCCGCGGCCGCCAATACGGGCAGGCGCTTAAACCCCGCATCCGCGCTAGCGTGGCGCTCTATGGCGGGGCGCTGGACGGATTTGGTATGAGCGCCGCGCAGAAAACGGCGCTGATCGCCGATTACGCGCGCCGCATCGCCGATTTCGACGAGCGGTACGTCGAAGAAATGCACGGGATCGCCGCGGGCGCCGACGTGCCGTTCGAAGACATCGTCATGATCAACGCCCGCACCGAAGTCATGGCGCTGGCCCGCGCCCAAAGCGCCGCCGCTTGCCCGGACGATGAACCCGACGACGGCTGCACCGGCGCCATCCTGCTGCCCGAGCGCAGCGCCTCGGGCAACCTCATCCATGCGCAAAACTGGGACTGGCGCGCGGAATGCGTGGACACCGGCGTCGTGTTGCGCGTGCGCCAGGAACATGGCCCCGACTACCTGACCTTTGTCGAAGCGGGCGGGTTGGCGCGCAGCGGGTTGAACGCGGCCGGCGTGTCCATCACCGCCAACTACCTGGAGTGCGACCGCGATTACCAATCGCTGGGCGTGCCGCTGGGCCTGATCCGCCGCAAGGTGCTGGAACAGGAACACTTCGCGCTGGCCACCAAAGTGGTCGCCACAACGCCCAAGTCCTGCTCGAACAACATCATGATCGCGTCGGCCGCGGGCTTCGGCATTGACTTCGAATGCGCGCCCGATGAAGCCTTCCCGCTGTATCCCGACGATGGCCTGATCGTGCATGCCAACCATTGGGTGGGCGCCATCGCCTTGACCAAGCTGCGCGACACCGGCATTACGCACGTCCCCGAGAGCTTTTACCGTGACTGGCGCGTGCGCCGCTTGCTGCAAGCGCAAGGCCGATTGCTGGACCGCGAAGGCGTCAAAGCCGCCCTGTTCGACGACTTTCTGGCGCCCTACTCCGTCTGCCGCCCCGCGCGCCATGGCGACGGCGGCAACCTGACGGCCACGGTGGCGATGATCGTCATGGAGCCGGCGCTGGGCTTG
Source organism: Achromobacter sp. NPDC008082 (assembly GCF_042957345.1). Classification (NCBI taxonomy): domain Bacteria; kingdom Pseudomonadati; phylum Pseudomonadota; class Betaproteobacteria; order Burkholderiales; family Alcaligenaceae; genus Achromobacter; species Achromobacter sp. NPDC008082. Next base: position 410,986 of record NZ_JBIBIB010000007.1, on the reverse strand, counting down.
ATGGAGATTGCGCCCATGCCGGCGGCCAACCGGCGCTTCACGACCTATCGGCTGGATGGCGACGAGCCGCTTGACGCGGTCGACGTGCGCGAGTCCGAGCTCGCCGCAGGCTGAACGCCATGCTCAGATTCGTCGCCTCGCGCGTGGGCATGGCGCTGCCTACGCTGCTGATCGTCGCGCTTGCCGTCTTCATCCTGGTGCGTCTGATACCGGGTGATCCGGCGGCCCTGATGCTGGGCGATTCGGCCGACGCCGCCAGCCTTGCCGCGTTGCGCGAACAGCTGGGGCTGAACGCCAGCTGGCCCGCCCAGTTCGCCATCTGGGCGGGCCATGTGCTGCAAGGCGACCTGGGCCAGTCCATTGCCAACCGCCAGCCGGTCATGGCTTTGATACTGGAGCGCTTTGCGGTCAGCGCGCAGATCGTGCTGCCCGCCGTGCTGCTGGCGACGCTAGTCGCCGTCCCCGCAGGCATGTTCGCCGCCTGGCGCCAGGGCCGCATGGCCGATCTGGCGCTGGTGGCGGGCGCCACGCTGCTGCTGTCCTTGCCCGCCTTCTGGATGGGGCTGCTGCTCTTGCTGCTCTTTGCGCTGAAGCTGGGCTGGTTTCCCGTGGTGGGCTTTGTGGCCTTTAGCGAAAACCCGGGCCGCGCGTTGCTGTATCTGGTGCTGCCGGTGGCCACGCTGCTGCTGCATGAAATTGGCGTCATCCTGCGCATGACGCGCGCCTCCACGCTGGAGGTGCTGCATCTGGACTACATCACGCATGCGCGCGCCAAGGGCCTGCCGGAAAGCAAGGTGATGTGGCGGCACGCCTTCAAGAATTCGTTTGGCCCCACCTGGACCTTGCTGGGCCTGATTCTGGGCAACCTGCTGGCGGGCATCGCCGTCATCGAAACCGTGTTCACCATTCCCGGATTGGGCCGCCTGCTGGTCGATGCGATCTTCGCGCGCGACTACCCCGTGATCCAGGGCTGTCTGTTGTTCATCGCCACCGTCTACGTGCTGGTGAACTTGATCGTGGACCTGCTCTATCCCCTCTTTGATCCCCGGGTGGCTGCGAAATGAACCGTCGATCCCTCACGGCCGCAATCGGCGGCGTCTTGGTGGCAGTGGTTGTCATTACCGCGCTGGTCGCCCTGTTCTGGACGCCGTACGACCCGCTGAAACTCAACTTCAAGGCGCGTCTGGCCGCGCCCAGCCTGACGCACTGGATGGGCACCGACGAACTGGGCCGCGACGTGTTCAGCCGGCTGATGCGCGGCACCACCGCCAGCCTGCGCGTGAGCCTGATGACGGTGTTGCTGGCCACCGGCGCGGGCGTGCTGATCGGCGCGGTCAGCGGCTATCTGCGCGGCTGGCCCGACCGCGTGCTGATGGCGCTGAACGACGCGCTGCTGGCCTTTCCCGGCTTGTTGCTGGCGCTTGGTCTGCTGGCGGTCTTCGGCGCCAGCGAAACCGGCATCATCCTGGCGTTGGCGCTGGCCTATATGTCATCGGTGGTGCGCGTCGTGCGCGGCACCGTGCTGAGCCTGCGCGAACGCGAATTCGTGCGGGCATCAAGAGTGATGGGCAACTCCGAACTCTACACGCTGATGCGCCATCTGCTGCCCAATTGCCTGGCGCCCGTCATCGTCATGGCGACGTCGATGTGCGGCTGGATCATCCTGGCCGAAAGCTCGCTGAGCTTTCTGGGGCTGGGCGTGGCGCCGCCCGCGCCCACGTGGGGCAACATGCTTGCCGGCAGCCGCAGCTATATCGGTCAGGCCGCGTGGCTGGCCATCTTCCCGGGGCTGGCGATTTCGCTGTCGCTGCTGGGCATCAACCTGCTGGGCGACGCCTTGCGCGACCGGCTCGACCCCCGCATGCGGAGGCGCGCATGACGACCCCATTGCTCAATATCGACAAGCTGACCCTGACCGCAGGGCATGGCCGCAACCTGGTGTCGAACGCCAGCATGCACGTCGCGCGCGGCGAAATTGTGGGCGTGGTGGGCGAATCCGGCTCGGGCAAAACCTTGCTGGGCCGCGCCATCATGCGCCTGACCCCGCCCGCGATCGAGCGCGCGGGCGGTGACATCCAATTGGACGGCACGTCTGTGTTCAGCCTGCGCCCTGCCCAGTTGCGCGCGCTGCGCGGCCCCAAGGTTGCGATGGTGTTTCAGGAACCCATGACGTCGCTGACGCCTTCCTTGACGGTGGGCGAGCAATTGGCCGAAGGGCTGGAACAGCACGCGCCTGCTGAGCGCGCCACGCATCGGGACCGCATCGAAGCCATGCTGCGCCGCGTCGGCCTGCGTGACGTGACCCGCGTGCTGGACGCCTATCCGCACGAATTTTCGGGCGGCATGCGCCAGCGCATCATGATCGCGTCGGCCATGTTGCTGCGCCCCGCGCTGCTGATCGCCGACGAGCCCACCACCGCGCTGGACGCCGTGATCCAGCGCGAAGTCATGGAAATGCTGGTGGAGCTGACGCAGGAAAACGGCACCGCCGTGCTGCTGATCAGCCACGACCTGCCGATGGTGGCCCGCTACGCGCAGCGCATGGTGGTGATGCGCCGCGGCGACATTGTAGAAACGGGCGGCACCGCGCAATTGCTGGCCGCGCCGGCGCACGACTACACCCGCCAGCTGTTGGCGACGCTGCCGCAACGCCGGCCGCCACGTCCGCTTGCCACCCACGCGCCGCTGCTGTCCGCCCGCGGCCTGACCGTGGAATACGGCGCGCGCGCGGGCTGGTTCGGCAAGCAGGCCGGGCATCGCGTGCTGCACGGCGTCGACCTGGATATCCACCCGGGCGAAGTTGTGGCGGTGGTGGGGGAATCCGGTTCGGGCAAGACCACCCTGGGCTCCGTCCTGACAGGATTGGTCGCACCCACGGGCGGCGTGCTGCGCTACAAGGGCCAGCCTCTGGCCGCGCGCGGCCCGGTCTTTAACGATTACCGCTACAACTGCCAGATGGTGTTCCAGGACCCGTACTCGTCGCTGGACCCGCGCATGACGGTGTCCGCGCTGGTGGCCGAAGCCCTGCGCCTGGCGCCCGCGTTGACCCCCGCGCAAAAAGAAGCACGCGTCGCCACCACGTTGCAAGACGTGGGCCTGGGCGGCGACTTCGGCCTGCGCTACCCGCATGAACTGTCTGGCGGCCAGCGTCAGCGCGTGGCCATAGCGCGTGCACTGGTGCGCCGGCCGGCGCTGTTGATTGCCGACGAAGCGGTGTCGGCGCTGGACGTGACCGTGCGCGCGCAAGTGCTCGACTTGTTGGCCGACCTGCAACAGCGCTATGGCTTTTCCTGTCTGTTCATCAGCCACGACCTTGGCGTGGTCGAACAGATTGCCGACCGCGTCATCGTGATGCAGGCGGGCCGCATCGTCGAGGAAGGCGTGCGCGACGCCATCTTCGACGCGCCCCGCGAACCCTACACGCGCCAGCTGTTGGACGCGATTCCCATGCTGGAGCCGACCGCCAGCGGCGGCGTGCGCCTGAAGTGGCGCAACGACGCCCGCGCTGAACAGGCGGTCACCGCCGACACCTTTTCTTAGGAGCCCCCTTCCATGTCCACGCCCCCCGCCGGCCGCCAGGGCCACGGCGTCAAGCTGAGCTTTTACGACTTCGGCCCCACGCCATTCTTCGCCAGCCAGTTCGACCAGCGCTTCAGTTATTGCCTGTATGTGCCGCAGGACTACGACGAAGCCGCCAGCAAGGCCTATGACCTGGCAGTCATCGTGCACGGCACCGGCCGCACGGCGTCGCAATACCGCGACCGCTTCGCCGACTTCGCCCAACGCAATGACTGCATCGTGCTGGCCCCCCTGTTCCCGGTGGGCATCATCGAGCCGGGCGACCTGGCCAACTACAAGCGCATCCAGTTTCACGACATCCGCTACGACCACGCCCTGCTGTCGATGGTGGACGAGGTCATCGCCAAGTACCGCATCAACGGCAAACGCTTTTTGCTGTACGGATTTTCGGGCGGCGGCCAGTTCTGCCAGCGATTCTTCATGCTGCACCCCGAACGCCTGCAAGCGGTGTCCATCGGCGCGCCCGGCGTGGTGACTTTACTGAATCCGGATTACGACTGGTGGGTCGGCGTACGCGATGTGCCGGCCCGCTTTGGCATCAGGCTGAACATCGACGCCATGCGGCAAGTGGCGGTGCAGACCCTGGTGGGCACGGAAGATACCGCGACGTGGGAAATCACCATTGCGCGCGACAGCAAGCTGTGGATGCCGGGCGCTGAATTGCAAGGCGACAACCGCATCCAGCGGATCGACGCGCTGGCGCAAAGCTTCGAAGCGCATGGCATCAAGGTGCGCCGCGACACCGTGCCGGGCGTGGCGCATGAGCCGTTCAAGGTCATTGAACCTGTCGAAGCGTTCTTCGAAGACTTTTTGAAGTCGCGCCGCTAAGCCGTTCATAACAAGGGGAAAAACATGAAGCGAAACACGGTCTTGCACACGCTGCTATGCAGCGGCCTTTTGTCCGGCGCATGGCTTGCCCCATCGGCCCACGCTGCGGGCGAGGCCCAGATGCTGCGCGTGGCGCTGCATGCCGATATCGCCAGCATCAACCCCGGCGTCAACCGCGACGCCAATGCCGACATGGTGCTGGCTCACGTCGTCGAAGGGCTGGTGGCTTACGGCGAAGACTTGAAAATCAAGCCGGTGCTGGCCGAAAGCTGGCAAGTGAAAGACGACGGTAAGGTCTACGAATTCAAGCTGCGTCCGAATGTGCATTTTCAGAACGGCAAGGTGCTGACGGCTGACGACGTCGTCTGGAACTTCAAGCGCTATCTGGACCCGAAGACCAACTTCCAGTGCGCCAACCGCTACAACGGCAAGATTGGGCCCGCGCTGCAAGACGTGCAGGCTGCCGGCCCGCTGACCGTGCGCTTCACCTTCGCCGCGCCCGCGCCCAACTTCCCGATGACGATGGCCACGATCCAATGCACGCCGTGGATCTTGCACCCCGACTCCGTCAAGGCGGACGGCAGCTTCAACACACCCATCGGCACCGGCCCCTACGCGTTCGGCGGCCTCATGCAAGGCCGGCAGCTGGACCTGAAACGCTTCGAAGGCTATGACGCCCTGCCCGGCGCCCGCGATGGCTACGCCGGCAACAAGACGGCCACCATCCCCACGCTGCGGTTCATGACGGTGCCTGACGCCAGCACGCGCAGCAACGGGCTGCTGTCGGGTGACCTGGATGTGGTCGACGGCATTGAACCCGCCACCATGCAAACGCTGCGTGGCCAGGGCATCGCCATCCAGGTTCAGCAAACGCCGGGCTGGCTGGTGATGCAGGTGCAGACCACCGCACCCGCGCTGCAAGACGTGCGCATGCGCCAGGCCATTGCCCACGCGCTCAGCTTGCCGGACCTGGCCGAGGCGTCGGGCGAAGGCCTGTACACGGCCAACCCGTCGGTGCTGGCGCCGCAAAGCCCCTATTACGATGCGCGCAGCAAGACCTGGCCCGCATACGACCCTGCCGCCGCCCGCAAGCTGCTGGCGCAGGCCGGCTACAAGGGCCAGCCCATCACGCTGCTCGTCGCCAACCGCCAGGAGCGCGTGCAAGCCGCCACCATCGTGCAAGCGATGCTGGCCGCGTCGGGCATCAATGTCGAACTGAAGGTGCGCGACTGGGCCTCGCAGCTGGACCTGTACGGACGCGGCCAATACGAGCTGGCGATCTTCGGCTATTCCGCGCGGCTGGACCCCTTGCTGATGTATGAATCGCTGATTGGCGACAAGAAGGTCGAGCCCACCCGCCAGTGGGACAACCCGCAGGCGGCCGCCCTGCTCAAGCAGGTGGCGGTAGAGCCCGACCTGGCCAAGCGCCGCGATCTCTTTAACCAGATGCACGAGCTCATGGCCCGCGACATTCCCATCATCGGCCTGTACAACCTGCCCGTCGTCACCGCGCTGCGGCCCGTGGTGCAGGGCTATCAAGGCTGGCCGGCAGGCACGCACCGATTCTGGGGCGTGACCAAGACCCAGCCCTGATTTTTTGGGCTTCTGATTTTTGGCTTCTGACTTCTGGCTTCTGCGATGTCCTTTACCGATACTGATTACACCGCGTCCGACGCCGTCGCCCTGGCGGCCGCCATCCGTGCCGGCCAGTTGAGCCCGGCCGAGGCGGTGGCGCACGCGTTCGCCGCCATCGACCGCGTCAACCCGCAACTGAACGCCGTCATCTTGACGATGCGCGAGGCGGCCGAGGAACAACTCCGCCGACTGCCGGCCAACGCGCCGCTGCGCGGCGTGCCAGTGCTGCTGAAAGACGACTGCCCCACCTACGCAGGCGTGCCGATGTCGTTTGGCTGCCGCGCGGCGCGCGGCTATGTGCCCGCGCACGACCATGAAATCGTACGGCGGTATCAGGCAGCCGGCATGGTCATCGTCGGCAAGACCAACCTGCCTGAGTTTTCCGGCAACATCGCCACCTCGCCCACGCTGCATGGCCCGACGCTGAACCCGTGGGACGCCCGCCGCAGCATCGGCGGATCTTCCGGCGGCGCCGCCGCCGCCGTGGCATCCGGCATGGTGCCCGTGGCTTACGGCAACGACGGCGCGGGGTCCATACGCATTCCGGCCTCGTGCGGGGGCTTGTTCGGCTTGCGGGCCTCACGCGGGCGCACGCCTTGCGGGCCGGTATCCAGCGAGAACTGGGGCGGGTTGGTCAGCCACCACGCGTTGACGCGTTCGGTGCGGGATTCCGCCTTGCTGCTGGATCTGACCGACGCCCCCGAAGCCGGCGCGCTCTATGCCGCGCCCGCCAAGTCCGGCCCGTATGCCGAGGCCGCGACGCGCGATCCCCGGCCGTTGCGTATTGGCGTCGTCACACAGCCCGGTTTGGGCTTGCGGCTGGATGACGAGGTGGCCGCGGCGCTGGAAGACGCCGCCGCGCTGTGCCGCACATTGGGCCACGCCGTGCACGCCAGCGCCTTTCCCCTGGATGCTTCGGCCTTCGCCGACGCCTATGTGCGCATCATCGCCGCCTACACGGCGCTGGAAGTCGACGCCATTGCCGCCGACACCGGCCGGCCAGCCGACGCCGACGGCTTTGAACCCGTCAATCTGGGGCTGGCGGAATTTGGCCGTTCATTGTCCGCGCCGCAACTGCTGGCCGCGCGCAACACGGTCAACAGCGTGGCGCGCAGCTTGGGCGCGGTGTTTGCCGATGTCGACATCCTGTTGACGCCGGTATTGCCCACGTTGCCCCCGCCGATGAGCGCGTTGAACGTGCGCGGCCCCGACTGGCGCGCCTTTGCCGACGAATTCATGCACGGCACCGTCTACACGCGCCCCGCCAACGCCGCGGGAATTCCCGCCATGAGCGTGCCGCTCTTTCAGACAACGGCGGGGTTGCCCATCGGCATCCAGTTCATGGCGCCTTATGGCGACGAGACCACGCTGTTCGAACTCGCGGGCCAGCTGGAACGCGCCCGTCCGTGGCGCCACCGCGTGCCGCCCCTACACGCTTGACGCACCTCGCGCCCACGCTTGACGCACCGCACACCCACGGCTGGCGCACCGGCGCATCCGCCGCGCGCCGCTGTTTTATCCCTACACAGGGCGGGTTTACCCCGCCGCGCCATTCGCGGCCCGGCATAATGTCGCTGGCTCCGGCCACGCTGTTCTCTTCATAGCCGCCCTCCGTAGGAATCTCCACGTGTTCCATGTCTTTACGGGACTGATCAGTCTCTACGTCATCTGGCGTTTCGTCTTGCCCCTGTCCGTCTCCAAAACCGGAAAGGTCCTGTTGTCTGTCTTGCTGGTGGCCGCCGCCGAGCACCATCTGGTGACGCGCAACCTGTTTGGCTCCATGGCCTCGCCGGAAATTCCCGCCACGCTGCTGATGGTGCTGGGCTGGATGTTCGGCAGCCTGCTGCTGTTGGCCATGTTGCTGCTCGTGCGCGATGTGGCGGGCGCAGCCGTGTATGGGTTCTCACGCGTGAGCGGCAAGCGCCTGTGGGCCGCGCGCGGTTGGGGGGTGGGCGCGGCGCTCGTGTCGGTGGTGCTGTCCGCCATCGGCGTCTGGCAAGCGGTGCGTGTGCCTGACGTGAAGACGCTTGAAATCGCCTTGCCCAAGCTGCCGCCCGAACTCGACGGTTTCAAACTGGTGCAGCTGACCGACCTGCACGCCAGCCGCCTGCTGGAAGCGCCGTGGATGGAAGCCGTCGTCGCCAAGACCAATGGCTTGAACCCGGACCTGATCGTGATTACGGGCGATCTCGTCGATGGCACCACCGATGCGCGCGCGGCCGATGTGCTGCCGCTGCAAGCGCTGCGCGCCCGCTACGGCGTGTATGCCATTCCGGGCAACCACGAGTACTACGCCGAGTACCAGCGCTGGCTGCCGGCTTTTGAAAAACTGGGCCTGCGGTTGCTGCTGAACGAACACGTGACGCTCATGCCCAATGGCCAGCGTCTGGTGCTGGCTGGCATCACCGACAAGATGGCGGCCGCTTACGGCCAACCGGAACCCGATGTGGCGCGTGCGATGGATGGCGTGCCGGCCACGGACCCCGTCATTCTGCTGAGCCATCGCCCCATTGGCGCGGTGCGCAACGCGCAGGCTGGCGCCGGGCTGCAACTGTCCGGCCACACGCATGGCGGGCAGATTCTGGGGCCGCACCTGCTGACGCAACTGGCTAACGAAGGCTATGTGTCGGGCGAGTATCAGGTCGGCGGCATGCGCCTGTATGTCAGCAACGGCACCGGCTTGTGGCCGGGCTTCCCGGTGCGCCTGGGCCGCCCGTCGGAAATTACGCAGATCGTGCTGCGCTCGCCGGCGAAGGCCGCCGCCCAATAGGTCCATCCCCCCGCGCCCGCCATGATGAGCTATCTGCTGTGGTCCCTGCCCGCCCTGACGGTAATTGCCGCCATCGCCAGCGGGCGCGTGAACACAACCATCGCCGCCGTGCTGGGCCTGTGCGCCGCCGTGCCGATTGCGCTTTTCGCCGCGCCCGCGCCATTCAGCGGCGCGCAATTGGCGGTGACGCTCGAACGCGGGCTGTGGATTGGCTGGATCATCACGCCGTACATTCTGGGCGGCTTGCTGTTCTGGCAGATGGCGTCCCACGGCCACGCGCCGCAACCATCGTCCGCGCAAGCCGCAGCCGGCCATGCCGAACTGAACGACCCGCTCGCTCGCCGCCGGCGCTTGTTCTTCGCCTGTTTTCTGATCGGCCCGTTTGCGGAATCCGCCACGGGTTTTGGTGTGGGCATGTTGGGCACCGTGCTACTGATCCGCCCGCTGGGCTTGAAGCCGCGCGACATCATGGTGTTCGCCCTGCTGAGCCAGACGCTGATTCCCTGGGGCGCAATGGGCAGCGGCACCTTGCTGGCATCCGCCTACGCGCGCGTGCCGGCCGCGCAGCTGGCGCTCTACAGCATGGTGGCCGTGGCCTTGCTGATGGCCGTATGGATGCTGCTGTACTGGCGCACGGCGCGGCTTGCGGGCTTGCGCGCGGATGCGGCCGAACACCGGCGCGAAGCCGTGTGGATGGCGGCCAGCCTGGGCCTGCTTAGCGCCGCTACCGCTGTGCTTGGCCCCGAGACCGCGCTGCTGGCCGCCTACGGCCCGTTGATCGTGCTGCGCTTCGTGATGGACCGCCGGCCCGACCGCCATCAACTGCTGGCCGCTGCGCGCCGCGCGCTGCCCTACATTCTGGTGATTGCCTGCCTGGTCGCCACGCGCCTCATCCCCGCGCTGAACCGCGCGCTGGGCGCGTTGGCTGACATCCGGCCCTTTGCCGACCTGCCCGCCTGGATGCCCTTTCTGCACGCGGGCAGCTGGCTGATTGCGGGCGCGCTCGCCATGGCGGTCTGGCGCCGCCAGCCGCGTGCGTTGGCGGCGCAGGCGCGCGCCTCGTGGAAAACCGGCCGCCACGCCGTCATGTCCGTCTTCCTGTTTGCGATGATGGCCGAAGTGCTGGCAGGCGCCGGTATTTCGCAGGCCTATGCCGATGGTCTTTTTGCAACACTGCAAGACTGGACCATCCTCATCACGCCCCTCTTGGCCGGCGCGTTTGGTATTCTGGCCAACAGCGGCAACGCGCCCAACAGCCTGTTCATGCCTTCCCAGCTATCATTAGCGCTTCACGCGGGCTTGAACGTACCGGCAGCCGCTGCGCTGTTACACGTTTCCGGTACGGCCATGGGTATTTTTTCACCTGTCAGAATGTCGATTGCGGCCGGTTTGGCCCACGGCCAAGGGCAGGAACGCAGCGTGTATGTTCTACTACTGCCGTTTGCCCTGGCCGCGTTCGGCATTCTTTTGTCCCTGGCACTGCTTGTCGTGCTGTCGGGATAGCCGCCGGAGCGCTGATGCTCACGGCCTCAACCTTTTTTTTGTGTAGCACATGGGACTAGAACAGTTAGCCGCGATCCGGGCATTGATTACCAAGCAGGCGCCCGAAGAGCCTACCCCCAAGAAAGAATCGCGTCCGCAAGGCGGCGGTAAAGGACCTCGCTCGGCAAACGCCGGCAAGGGCCCGCGCCCGCAAGGCGAGAAAGGCGCCCGTCCGCAAGGCGGCGACAAAGACCGTGGCCAGCGGCCGCAGCGCGCCGAGCGCCGCGACACGCCCGTCGACCCCGTCGTCGTCGCCATCTCGCGCCTGCAACGCCAGTTTCCCAAGGCCTTCCCCAAGAACCCCGCGCCCAAGCTTCCGCTGAAGCTGGGCGTGCTGGCGGACCTGGTGCAACATGCCCAGGCGCTGCAACTGGACGAAGCGCAGATCAAGGAAGCGGTCAAGACCTGGTGTGATGGCCGCCGCTACTGGGCGTGCATGGTCGAAGACGCGCCGCGCGTGGACCTGAACGGCGAACCCTCGGGCGCCGTCACCGCCAACGAAGCCAAGCATGCCAAGCGCATGGCGTCGCGCAGCGCGTCGAAAAACGCCGCCGCCCGCAACAAGGCCAAGAAGGCGGAAGCCGCCGCCGCTGCTGCGCCGGTTGCAGGTGCTGATAATGTTGCCGCGCCCGCCGTGCCCGCAGTGAATGCCGATGCACCCGCCGCGGCTCAAGCGCCGGTTGTGGACGTGCCGGTGGCGGACGTGCCGGTGGAGGCAACGCCTGCCGCTGCCCCCGAGCAAAAGAAGGCGGAAGGCGCGGATCAAGGTTCCGCTGAAACGCCGGCTGCATCTTCTGCTGAATCTTCGGCGGATTCCTCGTCGGATAAGCCTGCCTGAATCGGCTGCGGCGCCGGTTTACACCGCGCCGCCTGACATACAAAAACCCGGCCTGCGAGGCTTCGCAGGCCGGGTTTTTGCTCGTGCCTTCAAGGCCGCAACGCTTGTTCTATATACGCCATCCCAATCGGGGAATACGGCAACGTCAGCGCCCACTTATGGCCCGCCGCGTCCATTTTCAGCAATGACTTCTTCAAGATATCCACGATCTTCTCCGCGTGCGCGGGATGAAAGGCTTCGTACTGATATTGCAGGAACACCAGGCACAGCGCGTTCTCCATCGTCTGCACATCCGCGTCCTGCTTGATGCCCTGCTTCATCACAATCGTCTTGACGCGGTCAATCACATCATCCGCATACCCCGTGTCGCGCATGATGCCTTCGGCAATGCCCGCGTGGTGCCGCGCCAGCGCCTTGCGCCACGTCAGATAACCGATACGCCCTTCGGGATAGCTGTTGCGGGCAATTTCCCATCGGCCGATGTGTTGGCACCGGGACGCCAGCACCAGCGGCTCGGCCGCATCCGGCGCCAGCTTCAGCACCCACTCGTGGAGCTTCTGCGCCAGGAACAATTCCTGCGGACAGGTCTCGCCCTGCCAGGTAAACAGGTTCGGGTCCGCGCCGTTGTAGTGGTCAAAGCGCAGCAGCGTCTGATGCAGACGATCATTCATGCCTGGAGTGTCCAAGAGTCGTTTCGGAAGAGTCGTTTCGGATGAGCCGGAATCGAAACGATGATAGCGCCAAGATAGCCGTCCACGGCACATCCGCATCGCATTCCAACTATCCAAATGCGAAATCCATCGTTCACCCGCGCGGCGCGACTGCTTAGGATTTGGGGTTCTCCCTAGCCCTGGAATTCCCTATGTCTCCCCGCGCTTGGTTGCGGCACGCCCTGGCCGCGGCCGCCCTGTTCAGCATGCTTGCCGCGCAATCCGCGCAGGCCGCCTTTCCTGACAAACCCGTGCGGCTCGTCTTGCCGCTGTCGCCGGGCGGTGCGATGGACGCGCTGGGCCGCGGCTTGGCCGAACAGTTGGGCGCGCAATGGAACGTGCCCGTCATCGTCGAGAACCGCGCCGGCGCGGGTGGCAACATCGCCTCTGAAATGGTGGCGCGCGCCGAGCCCGATGGCTACACGCTGCTGCTCACCGGCGACATGCTGGTCGCCAACCAGACGCTATTCAAGAACAACGTGAACTACGACGCCGTACGCAGCTTTGCGCCGGTCGGCATCGTGGCCGTAACGCCGCCCGTGATCGTCGTGCGCGCGGATTCGCCGATTCACGACATCGCCGGGTTGCGCAAGCTGGGCGCCGAACGCCTCGTCAATGTCGGCACGCCGGGCTACGGCAACAGCAATCATCTGGCGTTGGCGCGCTTGCAAGGCCTGTACCCCGACACGCTGCTGCATGTGCCGTACAAGGGCGCCGGCCCCGCCGTCGTGGCGTTGCTGGCGGGTGAGACGGATGCCGCCATCGTCGCCGTGCCTGCCGCCGCCAACCTGATCCGCACCGGCAAGCTGCGCGGCCTGGCCGTGCTGCAAGCCGAACGCAGCCCCATCATTGGCGACGTGCCCACCGCCCGCGAAGCCGGCCTGGACCTGGACAGCGGCTCGGGCTGGTTCGGCATGCTGGCGCCCGCCGGCACCGCGCCTGACGTCGTGCAACGCATCGGCGCGTCAGTCAGTACCGCGCTGAACGAGCCGGCCTTTCGCGAGCGGCTGCGCGCGCAAGGCTTCGAAGCCATCGGCGGATCGTCCGCCGACTTCGCTGACCGCATCGCCAGCGACGCCCTGAAATTTCCCGTCCTGCTCCAGCAGGCCGGCGTATCCGTCAATTGACCCCCTGCCCTGTCATGCCTATTGCTCACGTGGCCGACGCCCGCCTCTATTACGAAACCCATGGCCACGGCCATCCGCTGCTGATGCTGGCGCCTGGCGGCCTGCTGTCGCATGTGGAACTCTGGCGCGTGACGCGCGACGGCAAACCGCGTGACTACCCGGACCCCATCGCTGCGTTCTCGCAAGACTACCGTTGCATCGCCATGGACCAGCGCAACGCCGGCCGCTCCACCGCGCCCTTGCGCGCCACCGATGGCTGGCAAACCTACGCCGAAGATCATTTGCGGCTGCTCGACCACCTGGGTATCGAGCGCTTCCATGTGCTGGGTTCCTGCATCGGCGCGTCCTTCGCATTGAAGCTGTGCGAACTGGCGCCTGACCGCGTTACGGCCGCCATTCTTCAGCAGCCCATCGGGCTATCGGCCGCCAACGCCGCCCACCGCGCCGAGTCCTTCGACAGCTGGGCCGACGGCCTGCGCCAGCGTGCGGGCGGCGTGGACGAGGCGGCGCTACAGGCGCTGCGCGCCAACCTCTTCGATGGCGACTTCGTCTACAGCGTCACCCGCGCTGCGGTCGCCGCAACCCGGACACCGTTGCTGATCCTGGCGGGCAACGACATCCTGCATCCCGTTGAGATCGCTCGGGAAATTGCCCAGCTGGCCCCGCACGCAACGCTGGTTGAAGACTGGAAAGGTAAAGACCGCGCCGACGTCTACACCGGGGCGATCCGGCGCTTTTTGGCGGGGTTGGATGCATATGCCTAACGCGTATTTCTCCGTCTAGCGCAAACCGCGTCATACTGGCGGGTTCCGAGCATTGCCCCCTTGCATTGCTGCCTGCATTGGACCCCGCACTGGAACCCCCATGAGTGACGCATCCCACACCCCCACCCTGGCGCCTGACGTGCTGGCCGCCCAAGCGCTGGCCAAGCAGCACGGCGTAGGCACGCCCAACGTGCTGACCACCCCCATCGCCGAAACCCGCGAAAAAAGCCGCGCGTATCAAGAATGGCTGAGCCAGCCCGCCCCGCCCGTCGGACGCGTGGTGGAACACCGCCTGGATCATCTGCCCGTACCCGCCACGCTGCGCCTGTACTACCCCGAAGGCGCTTCGGACGCGCCGCTGCCGCTATACCTGCATCTGCATGGCGGCGGTTTTGCGCATGGCGATCTGGACACGCTGGACCGCTGGAAACGCGAGATCGCGGCCGAAGCCGGCATCGTCACGGCAGGCCTGTCCTACGCCTTGTCGCCCGAAGCCCGCTACCCCGTCGCGCTGGAACAAGTGCTGGGCGCGCTGCGCTGGCTGCGTGACCAGGCGCCGGCGCTGGGCCTGGACGCATCCCGCCTGGCCGTGGGCGGCGAGTCGGCCGGTGGCAACCTGACGCTGGCCGCCCTGCAACGCCTGCGCGACGAAGGCGACGCCTTCATCAAGACCGGCGTGGTCATCTACGGCATGCTGTCCGCCCGCCGCGACACCTCCTCGCACGAATCCTTTGGCGACGGCCGCTTTGGTCTGTCCACGGAAAAGCTTGATTGGTTCTGGCGGCAATACGTGACGGATGCCGCACAGCTGACGGACCCCGGCGTCGCCCCGCTGCACGCCGACGTCGCAGGCCTGCCGCCCCTTATCCTGCAAGCCGCGGCGCTGGACCCGCTGCTGGACGACACGCTCGACCTGGCCAACAAACTGTTCGCCACGGGCGCTGCGCCCAACTTTATCGTCTACTCCGGCGTGCCGCATAGCTTTATCGGCATGACGCGCCTGCTGCCGCAAGCGCAAGAAGCCCGCACAGACCTGGTGCAAGCGCTGAAGCGCAACCTCGCCGCATAGGAAAGCGCGCCGTAGTTTCGTAGTCGTCTAATGGACGCCGCCTTCGTCCGTTGTGCAAGATGCCTGGTTGGATCTTGCACAACGAAAAGAGGAGCGTCAGGTGTCCCGACCTTGCGGCTACCGCTTCAGCTTCACGCCCGTCCATGGCGCGGCGTTTGATGTCGTTGAATTCACGCTGGACGAGGCGCTGTCCGAGACCTATCGGTTAAGCGTGGACCTTTCCAGCTTTGATCCGGCGGTGGATTTTGGCGGCCTGCTGGATCAAACCGCGTTGTTCACGATCTGGCGCGGTGACGTCGCGGTACGCCATGTGCACGGCATCGTCACCGAGTTCGAACAAGCCGGCACCGGCTTTCGCCGCACCCGCTATCGGGCGGTGCTTGAACCGTCTCTGGCCCGCGCCGCCCTTTGTTCCGACTGGCGCATTTACCAGCACCTGTCCGTGCCAGAGATCATGGCGGATGTCATCAAACGCCAGGGCATCACAGACTATGAACAGGTCACCACGAACGAACACCTTCCGCGCGAATATTGCGTGCAGGCAGGCGATACCGATCTGGAATTTCTGAACCGGCTAGCCGCCGAAGAAGGTTATTTCTACCGCTACGACCATACCGAGAAAAGCCATCGCTTGATTCACGGCGACCGCATCTACATCCACGGCGAAATCGCGGGCGGGCCAGTTCTGTACAACCCCAAGCCGGGCGGCGATCAGCCCGAGCCCGCGCTGCATCGCTTCACCTACGCCGAGCGTGTGCGCACCGCAGTGCAAACTCAGCGCGATTACACCTACAAGCATCCGCGCTATAGCCAGGAACATTCCCCGGTCGCCGCGGACTTGGCGCATCAAGACCGCAGTTACGAACGCTACGACTACCCCGGCCGCTACAAACGCGACGAAGCGGGCAAGCCATTCACCCAGTCAAGACTGCTAGGCCGCCGCCGCGATGCGCGTATCGCCATCGTCGAAGGTGACGACGCGCGCCTGATTCCCGGTGTGGCTTTCGACCTGACCGGTCACCCGCGAGAAGACTGGAACCAAGGCTGGCGGCCCGTCCGCATGCGCCATCATGGCGTGCAACACACGAGCCAGGAAGAAGACGGCTTCGGTGCGGAACAAGGCACGCAGTATGGCTACACCGCCGAACTCGTCCCCGACAAAGTCGACTGGAAGCCCGCGCCCTGCCCTAAACCCCACATCGACGGCCCGCAAATGGCCACCGTCGTCGGCCCGCCCAACGAAGAGATCTATTGCGACGAGTGGGGCCGGGTCAAGGTGCAGTTTCCGTGGGACCGGCTGGGCGACTACGACGAACATAGCTCCTGCTGGATACGGGTTTCACAGAACTGGGCGGGCGCGCTGTGGGGGCAGATGGCGATCCCGCGAATCGGCCAAGAAGTCGTCGTGCAATTCCTGAATGGCGACCCAGACCAGCCGCTGATCACCTCGCGGGCATACCGCGCCACCCATCTTCCGCCGTATGAACTGCCCCGGCACAACATCCTGCACACCATCAAGAGCAAGGAACATAAAGGGAATCGGGCCAATGAACTGCGGCTGGATGACACGTCGGCGCAGATCAGCGCGGCGTTGATGAGCGAGCACGGCGATTCGCAGTTGCATCTGGGATATTTAACGCACCCCAGGCCAGCCGGCGGCAAACCTCGCGGCGAAGGGTTTGAGTTGCGCACGGACGCGCATGGCGCGTTGCGTGCGGCGCAAGGCTTGCTGCTGACGACCGAGGCGCAACGGCATGCCAAGGGCGGGCAACTGGATCGCTCGGAGATGGTGGGCGTGTTGGAAGCGGCGCTGGAACTAGCCCGCACGCTAGGCGACTACGCCGGCAAGCATGAAGGCGTGGAGCATGACTCCGCCCCGCAGCAATCGCTATCCGAGTCCGTGCGCGATCTAGGCCACGGCGCAAATGATCAGCCGAATAGCGCAGGCGAAGGCGATGCCGCGCTGATGGCGCTTAGCGCACCCGGTGGCATCGCCGCCGCCACGCCCGCCAGCTTGACGCTAAGCGCAGGCGAACACCTGGACAGCATCGCCCAGCGCCATCAGCAGATCAGCGCGGGCGAGAAAGTCGTGATCAACGCTGGCGGCGACGTGGGGCTGTTCTCTCAAGCCGGCGCCCTGCGCCACATCGCGCACCAAGGCGAAATGCTGCTGCAAGCACAGCACAACGCCATCCGTATCCAGGCCGACCAAAGCGCAGAGCTCACGTCCAGCAAACAACACGTGCTGATCGCGGCCGACAAGCACATCACGCTGCTTTGCGGCGGGGCGTACATCAAGCTGGCCGATGGGAACATTGAACTGGGCATGCCGGGCACCTTTACGGTCAAGGCGGCGCAGCACAACTTTTCAGGGCCGAACAGCGCGTCGATGGCGTTCAACACGTGGGATGCAACGCCGTTTGATGATGCCTACATCATTCGAGACGCCTCAACCGATGAACCGTTGGCGCATACGGCGGTAGAGCTTCGCCGCGGAGACGGCGCGCTCGTTCGCCTGATCACCGACGCAAAAGGCCGCCTGCCCATGCAGCAGGACCTGTTGATGGATCTGGTCAACATGCGCATCATGTCGTCCGATCCTGCCGCTGAACCCGACCCGGAGGCAAGCTCGTGAATTCGCCCCTTCCCGATGATGAAGTGCTGGTTCCCTGCACCCGGGACGCGCTAGGCCGGCGCGTGTACGCCACGCGGCTGACCCCAACCGCAGATAAACGAGAAAAGGTGTTGCTTTGCTCCCTGCCAGCACCGATACCCGTGGTGTTCCTGCCCGGGATCATGGGCACGAATTTGCGCAATAGGGAGACCAAGGCCGAGGTCTGGATGCCGCCTAACACCGGCTTTTCAATCAGCGATATTTTCGGGCTGATTGCGGCGATATTTACGTGGTGGTCCCGGGGGCCGAAGGTGCGCCAGAAGTTGCTTGACCCGGCTGCCGTCGAAGTCGACGACTCCGGCCCCATCAGCCTGGGTGACTCCGGCCTGAGCGCAGAAGCCGCACGGCTACGCGGTTGGGGCAGCGCGCACAAGATGTACTACCACCCCTTCCTGGCCCGCATGGAACAACGGCTCGACAATATCTATCGTGGCCGAAAAATTCAGAAGTGGTGGAACGAAGAAGGCTTGCGTGAGCCGGAAGAATATGGCGAGGAACGGGGCCAAGTTACGGCGCTAAGCGAAGACGAGCTGATCCATGCAGGCAAATATCAGTTTGATGTCTGGTGCGGTGGCTACAACTGGCTGCAATCCAATGCAGAGTCCGCAGCAGACATACGCGACTACATCGAAAACACCGTATTGGCCCACTACCGCAAAGAAGGCGGCATCAGCGCCAAACAAGCCGACACCATGAAAGTGATATTGGTTACCCACTCGATGGGCGGCATCGTCAGCCGGGCATTGACCGAGCTACTGGGATATGACCGCGTGCTCGGCGTGGTGCACGGCGTACAGCCCTCCTCCGGCGCATCTGCCATCTATCACCACATGCGTTGCGGCTACGAAGGCATGGTCCAGGTCATCTTGGGGTCAAACGCGGGAGAAGTCACCGCAGTCGTTGGGCGCTCTCCGGGCGGACTGGAACTGATGCCGACGGCGGAACATCGTGGCGGCAGGCCGTGGTTGTTTCTGCGGGACGCTGCAGGACCCGTGTTGAGAGACGCTGAGGGAAGACCCCGGGCGTATCCGCAACGGGGCGATCCGTACGAGGAAATTTACAAGACCAAGGCTTGGTATGGGCTGGTGCCGGAACAGAATACGAAGTATTTGAATATGTTGGAGAAATCGGCAGGGTCAGACGCCAATTTGGATTCGAGATCGAATTTCTACAAGTTGGTAGACCGCGTGACAGAATTCCAAGGCGCTTTGGCGGAAGCGGGCTATCACCCTCAAACCTATGCCCACTACGGTGCAGAGGATGGTCTGCATAGTTGGCGCGAGATCATTTGGCAAGGCGATTCTTCCTCCTTGGAGATGTTCGGTGCAAAGCCTCAGGATGACGGCAAGGGAAGCTACCAGAGCCTGTTCGCTCCCAAGCGGCCCAAGCTGATTCCAACGACGTCAGCCTGGAGCGCCGAGAGCCTGGATGCGCATGGCAGTGGCGGAGATGGAACGGTTCCAACCGATTCTGGCCGGATGCCAGGAAGAAGCGGAATCAAAGCCAGTTTCCGCCACGGCACCAAAGGCTATGGCGAATACAACAAGGATAACGGCTATGAGCACGCGGACAGCTATGTCGACGACCGCGCGCAATGGGCCACGCTATTCAGCGTGATCAAGATTGCACAGCTGGCGACTTGGCACCCCTCCCAACAGGAGCAAGCATGACCTCGCTCATCGGAGTGCTCACCGCGATCAGCACGATGGCAGCCATAGCGCTTTCCGGGTGCAGCTCCTTCTCAACCCAATCCCGGAGTTCGTCGATGAACAAAGATGGATGGATCACGCATTGCTTTGGCCGCTTTTTGATTGACCTTCCTCCGACTGCCGTCATCAGCCCAAGCCATAGACTATGGGGAGCCCCATTAGAGTCCCTTCAAATGCCGGTATCCGCTCTGAGCGGCGCACTCGACACGCGGGAGCGAGAACTAAAGGCGCAACCTCATTTGAAGACCAATGGAAGTATGTTCGTACGCCGTATTGTCTTCGGGGCGAACGCAACGGGTCTGTACTCTTGGTACTCCGATATCAACACGAAGATCTACCGCCTTGAGAATTACGCTATTGCGCAACCCGCAGGGAAAGTGTTCCGACTTCAAACGCGCGTTTCCTACGACCGTGAAGAACGTGCGTTACAGCGCGCAGCAGCCTGGACCAGCCATCTCCGCTCACGCGGCCCTCTCGAAATCCCCACTGAACCCGGCTTCTGCATCAACGACGGCTTCATCGCCGGCAGCGCCTTCCAAGTGGAGAGCTTCCGAATCGGTGTGACCTTCCCCAACCACCCCGGCGCGCGATTCCTCTTTCGTTCCAGCACCGGCGCGGAAGAAAACCGTTTGCTGGAACGAATGGGCGGCTTCCTGATGGGGATTGCCAAACTGGCCGCCGGCATCACCACATTGCGCAAAGGCGTGCGCAATATAGGCCCGATCCAGGCCGAAGAATTCGCTACCGCCGGCAGCCAGGATGGGCAGCGGCTCTATTCCTTTACCTGGGAATCGCAAGGCAAGGACGACTCCATTACCGAGCCGAACCTGGCTGCGCAGCTAGGCGTGCTGGAACGCAACCCCGACGGTCAGGGGAACCCGCCGCCACCGGCATTTCCGACAGACGCCGATGCGTTAGCGCTTTGGGACGCCATGATCGAATCCATCCGCTTGCGCCCGGGCGCAGCGGGCACGTCGTCACAGGCGGGCGAATCCACCGGCGGAATGGTTGCGTCTTCCGGCACGCCGTGCCCCTGGCCCGGCGTGTGGAAATGCGGCAGCGCAACCCAAGAGCGAGAACAGACCTTCATGCATGGCCAGATACTGCCCCACGTGAACGGCCAGGCCGTGTCGTGGCGGCTTATCAAAGCGTTCTGAACACACGCCTTCTGAACAGCCACCTTCTGAACGGACACCTTCTGAACAGTCACCTTCTGAACGCCCGCCGTATGACAACAAAGCGTCAACGAAGGGACAACGAAGGGACAACGCCCCTGACTCCGTTCAACTACGCGCCGGCTTGTTCCCGTGCGACACGCTCGGCGTATCGCGGAACAGGGACATGTGCGTGTGCGTGGCGACCCAGGGCTCACCCACCGCTTCGCGCGCGAACGAGACCGTGGCGCGGCCGACGCGGTCGAAGGGTTTGCCGTCGGGGTGGTAGCCGGTGGAATCCCACACTGCCAGGCCGACTGCGAACAGGCGGTCGGGCGAGACGAAGCTTTGCACGTCGTCCAGGCGCCAGATGAAGTCGTCGATGGTGAACCAGACGTTGCGCCACTGCGTTTTCTCGGCGTGTTCGCGGCCGCTGACGAAGTTGGTGTAGGTGCCAAACGCCACGAAGTCGTCGGCGAACAGATGGCGGGCGGCGGCGTAGTCCACCGCTTGCACGTGGTCGGACAATTCCTTGAACCAGGCGCGCACGGCTTCGGCGTCGGCGGCGTCAACGGGAGCTAAGGCTTGCACGGACATGACGAGTTTCTCCAAAAAGGGATGAGTTAGGGTGTAGCAGGAATGGGTTCTGCGAACCAGCACGCCACGGCATGGCCGGGCGCGCGGGTTTCCAGCGGCGGCGCGGCCAGACGGCAGCGCTCGGCGGCCAAGGGGCAGCGCGGGTGGTAACGGCAGCCAGAAGGCGGCGACATCGGGCTGGGCGGCTCGCCCGTGGCCACGGTGTACGCGGGCCGGGTGTGGCCGCGTTCGGGTTCGGGGACGGCGGCGAGCAGCCCGCGCGTGTAGGGATGCAGCGGACGCTCGTAGATGTCGTCGCGTGCGCCGGTCTCAACCACCTGCCCCGCGTACATGATGGCGATGCGGTGCGACACGTGCCGCACCACCGCAAGATCATGCGCAATCAGCAGGAAGGACAGGCCCAGCTCTTGCTGCAAGTCCTGGAACAGGTTGATGATCTGCGCGCGCACCGAGACGTCCAGCGCCGACACGGGCTCATCCGCCACGATCAGATCGGGCCGGATGGCCAAGGCGCGTGCGATGCCCACGCGTTGGCGCTGGCCGCCCGAGAACGCATGCGGATAGCGTTCCGCTGAATCCGCCGGCAGGCCGACCTGGGCGATCAGTTCACCGACGCGGCGGCGCAAGGCGTCGCGGCCGTCGCTCCAGCCATGCACGATCAACGGTTCGGCGATGGCGTCAAAGACGGTGTGGCGCGGGTTCAGGCTGGTGGACGGGTCCTGAAACACCAGCTGCATGTGGCGGCGCAAGTCGCGCAGTTGCGCGCGGCCCGCATGGGTGATGTCTTCGCCTTTGAAATGCAGCGAACCCGACGTAAGCGGCGTGCGTCGCAAGACGGCGCGGCCCAGCGTGGTTTTACCGGAGCCGGATTCTCCGACGAGACCCAGCGTCTCGCCGCGCGCCAGTTCCAGCGACACGCCATCCACGGCGCGCGCCAGCACGGGCTTGCCGAACCAGCCGGCCGAGCGCACGGGGTAATGCACGCGCAGGTCACGCGCCTGCAACAACGGAGTCGCGTCGCTCATGACACTTGGGTCCAAACAGGAGTAAAGGGGCGCACGCAGGCCGCCACCCTGCCCTGGCCGACGTCTCGCAACACCGGGCGCTCGGCGCAGGCCGCGTCCGCGCCCGGGCAACGCGGGGCAAAGTCGCAATGGCGGCTGCGGTGGCGCAGGTCGGGCGGGACGCCGTCGATGGCGATCATGCGGCGGCGCGTGTCGGTCAAGCGCGGCGTCGCGCGCAGCAGCCCTGCCGTGTAGGGATGCGCGGGCGCGGCGTACAAGGCGTCGGCGTCCGACAGTTCCACCAGCCGGCCGGCATACATGACCGCGACGCGATCGGCCACCTTGGCGACGACGCCCAGGTCGTGCGTGACGAGCAGCATCGCCAGCCCCAGCCGCTGTTTCAGCTGGGCAAGCAGTTCCAGAATCTGCGCCTGGATGGTGACGTCCAGCGCCGTCGTGGGTTCATCGGCAATGAGAATTTGCGGATCACAGGCCAGCGCCATGGCGATCAAAATGCGTTGACGCTGGCCGCCCGAAAACTCATGCGGCAGACGGTCCAGGCGCTCGGCGGGTTTGGGTATGCCTACCTGCGCAAGCAGGTCGATGATGCGGGCGCGGCGCTGCGCCGCGGTCAACGGCGTGTGGCGCACCAGTACCTCGTCCATCTGCGTGCCGATGGTCAACAGCGGGTTCAGCGCGCTCATCGGGTCTTGAAACACCATGGCGATGCGGTTGCCGCGCAAGTCTTCGAGCACGCGCGGGGGTGCCGCCAGCAGGTCTTGCCCATCGAACTGCACCTGCCCGCCCGCGACACGGCCGGGCAAGGTGGTCAGCCCCATCAGCGCCAGCGCACAGGCGCTTTTGCCGGAACCGCTTTCCCCGACGAGCGCCAGCGTTTCACCGGCATAGAGATCAAACGACACCGCGTCGACGGCTTTGACGGTGCCGTGACGCGTCAGGAACTCGACGCTCAGGTCGCGCACGCTCAGCAAAGGCGATGAGTTCATCGGCGCACCTTCGCAATCAGGCGGCGGGCGAAATCTTTCTCGCGCTCGCGCGGGTCCAGCGCCAGCCGAAGGCGGCTGGCCGCTACGTTCACGATCAACACGGTCAACGCAATCGACAGGCCCGGAAACGTAGCCAGCCACCAGGCGCTGGTCAGATAGTTACGGCCATTGGCCACGTCCAACCCCCACGACACGGCAGGCGGTTGCACGCCCACGCCCAAGAATGACAACGCGGCTTCCGCCAACACCACGCGCGCAAACTCCAGCACCATCAAGGTGATAAGCGGTGCGGCCAGGTTGGGCAGGATGTGGCGGAACAGGATGCGCCCGGCGCGCGCGCCCGCCATCTCGGCGCTCTCTATATAGGGAAGCTGGCGTACGGACAGCACCACGCTGCGTATCTGGCGCGCATAAACCATCCAGCCGTTTAACGCCAAGGCCAGGATCACGGTGCCGGGTCCCGGCCCCAGAATCACCAGGATCACCAGCGACAGCAACAAGCCCGGAAACGCCACGTGCACGTCCACCCAGCGCATCAGCACCGCATCGACCCGGCCGCCGGCAAAGCCCGCAATCAAACCGACCAGCACGCCAAACGTTGCCGACGCCGCGACAACGGCCGCGCCAATCAGGATGGACAGGCGCGCCCCGTGCAGGATGCGGCTGAAGACGTCGCGGCCCAGGTTGTCGGTGCCAAGCAGATTGGCCCATGAACCGCGCGCCTCCCAGACGGGCGGACGCAGGCGTGCCGACAGCTTGATGGCGGCGGGGTCATAGGGCGCCAGCCACGGCAGCACGATCGCAACGGCGGCCAGTAACGCCAGCAATGACGCGGCCAGAATCCAACCCCGCTGCCGGTCCGACAGCGCGTGCCAGCCGCGCGGCGCAGCGGTTTCGGGCGCAGCGTCGGCCGCGCCCATCCATGCCGGAACGGTGCTCATACCGCGATCCTCCGGTCCAGCAGCCGGTACAGGATGTCCAGGCAGAAATTGATGATCACGATCAGGAACGCAATAAAGAAGACGACGGCCTGCAACAGCACCAGGTCCTGGCGCTCGATGGCCTGCACGGCCGTCTGGCCCAGGCCGGGCCAGGCGAATACGGTTTCCACGACGACGGTATGGCCGGCCAGCATGCCGGCGAACTCCCAGCCCAGCAGCGCCACCGTGGGCACGGCGGCATTGCGCAAGGCGTGCACCAGCACGATGCGGCTCGGGCGCAGCCCCTTGGCGCGCGCCGTGCGCACGTATAGCGAATTCAGTTCATCGATCAACGCCGATCGCAACATCATCGCAATGCGGCCCAGCGCGGGCAACGCCAAGGTCAGCATGGGCAGCACGCCGCTGCCGGGCGCCTCTGAGCCCGACGATGGCAACCAATTCAACGTCACGGCGAACAACAGAATCAGCAGCAAGCCCAGCCAGAATTGCGGCAACGACAAGCCCCCCAAGCTCAACAGCACCGACAAGCGATCCGCCCATTGCCCTGGCCGCAGCGCCGCGATGATGCCCAGCGGCACGCCCGCCACGATGGCCACGCCCAACGCGCCCACGCACAGCGTCAGCGTGCTGGGCAAACGTTCCAGCACGATGTCCATGGCGGGACGTTGCTGCCAGATGGAGTTGCCGAAGTCGAACAAGGCGATGTCGCGCAGATAGTGCAGGTATTGCGCCCAGATCGGGCCGTCCATGCCCAGTGCCTGCGCCAGCACCGCGCGGTCGGCGGCGGAGGCGTCGACCGGCAGCATGGCTTGCACGGGGTCGCCCACCAGCCGCGTCACGATGAACACGATGGTGGTCACGCCCAGCACAACCAGCAGCCCCTGCATCAAGCGGCCCAGCAAGAAGCGCGGCAAGCCGCGCCCGGCATGATTATTCGACGACACGAATGTCCTTCACCGGAATCAGGCCATCGACGCGCGGCGCGAAGTCGATACGTTTGGACAGGCCGAAGATCTCGCCGCCTTCCAGCAAGAACACCAGATAGGCTTCGTCGCGGCCGATCTTCAGCGCTTTCGAGTACAGCGCTTGGCGCTTGGCCGGGTCCGCTTCCTGGCGCGCCTGATCGATCAGGCCCTTGAGTTCGGCGTTGTCATTGGCGGCCGCCACGCCGCCATCGGCGTAATAGGCGCTAAGCGTGCGGTCGGCGTCCAGCAACTGGTTGGAATGGCTGCTGCTGATTTGCGCTTCGGTGGGCACACGGTTCTTGTTGATGGCGTCCAGGTATTCCGCCCAGGCCAGCACGCGGAAATTCACTTTCAGGCCGGCGGCCTCCCAGTAGGCGGCGATGGTCTCGGCCAATTCCTTGTCTTTCAGCCAGCGGCCCGACGGCGCATACAAGTCAATGGACTTGCCGTACGCGCCGGCGGCCTTCAGCAATTCGGTGGCGCGCGCCGGGTCGTACGGATACGGCTGGATGCTGGCGTCATAGCCGAACCAGCCCGGGGCCAGCAACTGGCCGTGCGATACAGCCGCGTAGCCGCCGTACAAGTCCTTGGCCAAGGCTTCCTTGTCCACGGCGTAGTTCAGCGCCTGGCGCACGCGCACGTCTTTGGTCAGGCCCTTCAAGGCGTTCAGCGACACGAAGGGCAAGTCGGTGCCTTGCAGCGTCACGGCCTTGGCGACCCGCTTGGTGTCTTCGGGCAACACATTGGTGATGAAGTCGAAGTCGCCCGCACGCAGGCCCGACAAACGCGTGCCGGGTTCGGCCACGAAGCGGTAGGTGGCGCGGTCTACATTGCCAACGGCCGACGGGTTCCAGTAATGGGGGTTCTTAGACAGAACGATGCGCTGGCCCTTGGCCCATTCCGTCAACACATAAGGGCCGCTGCCCACGGGCTTCTGGCCCAGGCTGCCGTCGGCGGCGGCCGTGGGCGACACGATGGTCAGCCACGACAGGCGCGCGGGCAAGGCGGGGTCGGCGCCATTGGTCAGCACACGCACCGTCACGGCGTCGACGGCTTCGGCGCGTTTGATGCCCAGAAAGAACGGACGCTGGCGCGAGGCGGTCTTGGGGTCGACGATGCGGTTGATGCTGGCGGCCACGGCAGCGGCGTCCAGCGCCTGGCCGTCACTGAATTTCAGGTTGGGGCGCAGCGTCACTTCCCAGCTGTCGGCGCCCGTCTGGCGCGGCAGCGCGGTGGCCAGTTGCGGCACCAGCTCGCCTTTGGGCGTACGCGTGATCAGCGTCTCGAAGATGTTGCGCGACACGGCGCGCTCGGAACCATCTTGCGCCGTTTGCGGGTCGAGCGTGGACGGCTCGGTGCCTAGCGCCAGCGTGATATCGGCCGCGTGGGCGGCGGTGAAAACAGACGCGGACAGAGCCAGGCTCAAGCCCAGGTAGCGTGTACGGTTCATGCGCACTCCGGATCAAAGGACATGCGCAGCGGGGCACAATGTCGCAGTCGGTAAATAAGGAATCAGGAGTTTGCCGCGAGAAATCAGAACGTGCCGTTCTATCCATATGTCTGGGAAATGCTTGACGCAGCCGTGGACTACCGCAAGCAGTCATAAGAGCGCAACGGCCGCTACGCTGCCGCCTGCACCGCCGGGCTTTCCCACGCGCGATGCGGCGTGGCCGGCCCCGCGTAAGCCTCTACCTGCACCAGCGCCGTCTGCGCGCTGGGCCCCTGCGCCAGACGCGACGTGCCGATGTCCGCCGTCAGCGTGTTGGGGTTGCCGTGGCGGTCCAGGTCGCCATCCGGGTCGGACCATGCTCCCGTCGACATCACCACCACGCCCGGCATCAAACCCGCGTCCAGCTTCACGCCCGCCAGGCACGCACCGCGCGCATTGAATACCCGGACCACGCCGCCGTCTTGAATGCCGCGCGCGGCGGCGTCGTCCGGATGCATGGCGATGGGTTCGCAGCCCTGGATCTTGGCCGAGCGCGACAAGGCGGCCGGGTCCAGCTGGCTGTGCAGCCGATGGCGCGGCTGGTTCGTCAGCAAGTGCAGCGGCCACTGCCTGGCCGCGTCCGCGCCCAGCCATTCCGACGGGGCCAGCCAGGCTGGATGCCCGGGGCAATCGGCATAGCCAAAGCCGGCCACCACGTCCGAGGTGAGTTCGATCTTGCCCGAGGGCGTGCGCAGCCGATGCGCGTCCGGGTCGCGGCGGAAGGTTTCGAACAACACGTACTGCGAGTCGGGCGGCGGGATTTCAGCGTGGCCGCGCGCCCAGAATTCGTCGAATGGCGGCAACACCACGCCCCGTTCGGCGCAGCCGCCCCGCATGCCTTCATAGACGTGCCGGCACCAGCCCATTTCATCGCGCCCGGCCGTGTACGTGTCATGAAAGCCCGCGCGCCGGGCGAGTTCGGCGAAGATATCGAAATCGTTGCGCGCCTCGCCTTGCGGCGGCACGGCGCGGTGCATGGCGAACACATAAGGGTCGCGCGCGGAACCGCCCACGTCGCAACGTTCCAGCGACGTCGTGGCCGGCAGCACGATATCGGCGCGACGGGCCAGCGGCGTCCACCAGGATTCATGCACAATCACCGTTTCCGGCTTGCGCCACGCAGCGCGCAAGCGGTTTTGGTCCTGGTGATGATGGAACGGGTTGCCGCCCGCCCAATAGATCAGCTTGATGTCGGGATACGTGTGGCGCGCGCCATTGAATTCGTAGTCCGCGCCCGGCGACAGCAGCATGTCGGTAATGCGCGCGACGGGAATCGCCAGTTGGGCCGGGTTCTTCGGCACGGGCACTTCGGGGCCAGGCACTTGCCTGCGCGGCTGCCCGATGCTGTTCAGCGACGCATGGCCAAACGCAAACCCGCCCCCCGGCAAACCGATCTGGCCGGCCAGCGCCGCCAGGCCGATCAACGCCCAGTACGGCTGTTCGCCATGTTGCGCGCGTTGCAACGACCACGCCGCCGTCAACAGGCTGCGCTGGGTGGCGATGCTGCGCGCCAAGGCGTCGATGGTGTCCGCCGGCACGCCGCAAATCCTCGACGCCCACGCCGCATCCTTAGCCTGGCCGTCCGCCGCGCCCGTCAGATAGTCGGACCACGTTTCAACGCCCACGCAGTAGCGCGCCAGAAACGCGGTGTCGTGCAGCCCTTGCGCCAGCAGCGTATGCGCCATGCCCAACATCAACGCGGTGTCGGTATTGGGCCGGATGGGAATCCAATCCGCCGCCACGCCTTCCGGCATGTCGGCGCGCGTGGGGCTGATGACGGTGAGCCGAATGCCAACCGCCTGCGCGCGGGCCAGCCAGCCCGGCAAATTGTGCAGGCCTGCGCCGCCCGAGGTGACCTGGCTGTTCTTGATCGGGATGCCGCCAAACGCCACGATGTGGCGCGTATGCGCCAAGACGCTTTCCCAGTCGGTCACGTCGCCGCTGACGGGGCTGGTGGTGCCGATGACGTGCGGCAACAGGAATTGCGCCGCGCCCCAGCTGTAGTTGCCCACCTGGTCTACGCATCCGCCGCCCTGGAACAGGAAACGGCGGATCAGGCTGCGCGCATGGTGCACGCGCCCGGCCGATGACCAGCCATAAGACCCGCCGAAAATGCCCGCCGGACCATGCTGCGCGCGCACGCGCGCCAGTTCGCCGGCGACCAGATCCAGCGCGTGGTCCCACGACACTTCCACGTATTCATCGCCCTCGCGGTCGCGGTTGCCGGCCAGCCAGCCTTTGCGCACGGAAGGCCGCTGAATACGCAAGGGCGAATGCAGCATTTCCGCAATCGACCCCAGCATGGGCGAAGGCGATGGGTCCGGGCCGAACGGTTCGCAATCCACCACACGTTCGTTTTCGACGAGCGCGGTGAAGGCGCCCCAGTGCGCCAGGGACGGGTGACGGGTGCGGCTCATGGCGCGCCCCGCTCAGAGCGCGCCGCGATCCTGGACCAGCCTGATCCAGAACGCCGCACCATGGCTGATGGCTTGATCATTGAAATCGTAGTTGGGCGTGTGCAAGCCGAACGACGGGCCGTTGCCGAAGAAGACGAACGCGCCGGGCTTTTCCTGGAGCATAAACGAGAAATCCTCGCCGCCCATCACCGGTTTCATATTGTCGATCACGCGGTCGGCGCCGACCAGGTCTCGGGCGATGCGCACCGCATGCGCCGTCTGATCCGCATGGTTCAACGTCACCGGGTAGTCGCGCAGATACGTGAGCTTGGCCGTGGCGCCGAACGTGCCGGCGATGCCTGCAATCACTTCCTTCATGCGTGTTTGCACCGTGTCTTGAATGACGGGGTTGAAGGTGCGCACGGTGCCGCGCAGCTGCGCCTTCTGCGGAATGACGTTGTCGGTTTCCCCGGCATGGAACATGGTGATCGACACCACCGCGCTTTCGTGCGGATGCACATTGCGCGACACAATCGTCTGCAAGGCGTTCACGATCTGCGTGCCGACGATGACGGTGTCCACGCCTTCCTGCGGGCGCGACGCGTGGCTGCCCCGGCCTTCGATGTCGATGGTGAAGCGGTCAGACGCGGAGGTGATCGGGCCGACGGTTGTTGAAAATTTGCCCAGCGCCAGGTTCGGCATGTTGTGCAGGCCATACACCTCGTCCACGTCAAAGCGGGTGAAAAGGCCATCGTCGATCATGGCCTTGCCGCCTGCGCCGCCTTCCTCGGCGGGCTGGAAGATGAAGACGGCCGTGCCGGCGAAGTCGCGGTCTGCCGACAAGTAGCGCGCCGCGGCCAGCAAGGTGGCGCTGTGGCCGTCGTGGCCGCAGGCGTGCATGATGCCGGCGTGGCGCGACTTGTGCGCCACGTCGTTGGCTTCGTGGATGGGCAAGGCGTCCATGTCGGCGCGCAAGCCGATGTTGCGGCCGGGGCCCGCGCGCCGGCCGCGCAGCAGCCCCACCACGCCCGTCTTGCCAATGCCCGTTTCCACGCGGTCAAAGCCGAACGCGTGCAGTTTGTCGGCGATGAAGGCGGCGGTGCCGTGCTCTTCATAACGCAGCTCGGGCGCGGCGTGGAATCTGCGGCGCCACTCGCCGGCTTCGGCGACGACCTCGTTCAAGGTGTCTTCTGCTACTGCGTTCATGCGGATTCCTTCCAGGGCTGCGCGCGCCGCGCCGATGCCCGGCCACGGGCGAAAACAAAGACGCGGATTATGGCAAGAAAGGCCCGCCCGCTGGCCGATCGATTCGACATATCGACATAGCCAATGCGGCTAAGCGCCGCGTGTTGGCTCCTGTAGCATCGCTCGTCCTGTAAAACCTCAAGCAGTGGTTCTCATGTTCTCGTTTGGCAAGTCGGCAGTTCGTGGTGCGCTCGCAGCGGCGTTCATCCTGGGTCATCCTGCATATGCAGGCCCGCAAGACAACACCGCCGTCGTGGCGCTGACGGAAGAAATGCCCAGCTTCGACGCGTACTTAAGCACGGCGCGCGAAGGCATCGTGGCATCGCGCCAGCTATACGACACGCTGATCGAACGCAATTTGGCCACGGGCGAGTACGAGCCGTCGCTGGCCACCGCGTGGCGCCGCATTGACGACAAGACGTGGGAATTCGACTTGCGCCAAGGCGTCACGTTCCACAACGGCGACGCCTTTACGGCGGACGACGTGGTCTTCACCTTGCAGTACTACGCCCGCCCGGAATCGGGTGCGCGCTCGGCTAACTGGCTGGACTGGATCGCCAGCGTGCAAAAGGTGGATGACCACAAGGTGCGTATTACGTCCAAAGCGCCCTTTCCCGCGGCGTTGGAATTCGTATCGGGGTCGCTGGCGATTTTCCCCAAGGCCTATTTCGAAAAGGTCGGCCAGCAGGCGTTTGGCAAGCAGCCGGTAGGCACCGGCCCCTTCAAGCTTGCCACCGCGCGCGGCAACGAATATGTGTTGGAGAAGAACAAGGCCTATTTCGGCGGCGCCAAGGGCGTGGCGAAACTGGACCGCGTGACGGTGCGCGTCATCCCCGATGAAGCCACGCGCATCGCCGAAGTCATCGGCGGCAGCGTGGACTGGACGTGGAACCTGTCCGCTGACCAGATTCCCGCCTTGCAGGCCGTGCCGACGATCCAGGCGCAATTCGGTTCCACGCTGACCATCGCCACCATCCTGCTGGATGCCCGCGGCCGCGCCAGCGGCGAGAACAGCCCCTTGAAAGACCTGCGCGTGCGCCAGGCCATCAACCACGCCATTGACCGCAAGAAGATTGTGGAAACGCTGCTGGGCGGCGAAGGCAAGCAGCTGGCCACGCTATGCCATCCACTGCAATTCGGTTGCGACGAAGCGGCCGCCGTGGTCTATGACTACAACCCGGCGCGTGCGCGCGAGCTGCTGGCTGCGGCCGGCTACCCCAAGGGCTTCAAGGTCAGCCTGTCGTCATTCCGTGACCGTCCGCGCGCCGAAGCCGTGAAGGCCTACCTGGCTGCGGTGGGTATCGACGCGAATCTAGAAATGCTGCAATCGCGCGCCAGCTTCAGCAAGTGGCGGGAAGGCAAGCTGGACCTATGGTATGGCGACTGGGGCTCGTCGTCGATGTTCGATACGTCGGCATCGCTGTCGGCTTTCTTCAACTTCAGCCCGCAAGACGGTTTCCACGACGCCGAACTGCGCGACATTCTTCAACGCGCCGACAACGCCATCGACGAAAAAACGCGCCGCGCGGAATACTCGCACGCCATCAAGCTGGCCGCCGAAAGCGCCTACTTTGTGCCGATGCACACCATCGTGGTGGGCTACGCCACCGACAAGCGTCTGAGCTACCAGCCCTCGCCCGACGGCATCCCGCGTTTTTATCAGCTGGGCTGGGCCGCCAAGTAAACCGCCATGCTCTCTTTGCTTTTGCGGCGCGCCGGCCTGGGGCTGATGGTGGCGCTGACGGTTTCCCTGTTGTGCTTCGTGTTGTCGAACGTGGCGGTGGACCCCGCGCTCGCGCTGGCGGGCGACAGCGCCACCGAAGCTGACCTGCAAGCGCTGCGTGTGCGCTATGCGCTGGACCGGCCGCTGCCCGAACGCTACGCCGCGTATCTGGGGCGGCTGCTGGCGGGCGACCTGGGCACATCGCAACTAACGGGCGAACCCGTGTCGCGCATGTTGGCCGACCGCGTGGGCGTCACCGCCTTACTGGCGCTGACCGCCATTCTGGTGGCGCTGGCGGTGGCGGTGCCGGCGGGCGTGATGGCCGCCGCCCATCGCGGCGGCTGGACGGACCGCATCGTGTCGTTCGTGACCGCCGTGGTGCAGGCCATGCCCAGCTTCTGGGCGGCGCTGCTGCTGATCATCTTCTTTGGCGTGAAGCTGCGCTGGCTGCCGATTTCGGGCAGCGGCACGTTGGCCCATTACGTCATGCCCACCGTTGCGCTCAGCCTGTATGCGCTGCCCGCGTTAACGCGCCTGACCCGCAGCGGCATGGTGCAGGCGCTGGAATCCGACTACATCCGCACCGCGCGCGCCATGGGCCTGCCCACGCGCGTCATCCTGTTCAAGAGCGCGCTGCGCAACGCACTGCTGCCCGTCGTGTCGCTGGGCGCGGTGCAGTTCGGTTTCATGCTGGGCGGCTCCATCGTCATTGAGTCCATCTTCGCCATCCACGGCATCGGTTATCTGGCGTGGCAGTCGATGATCCGCGCCGACATGCCTGTCATTCAGGCCGTCGTCCTGATGATTTCACTGACTTATATCGTGCTGACCTTCCTGTCTGATGTTCTCAACACCCTGCTCGACCCGCGGCTGAAGCGGGCGGCATCATGATGCGCCGCCGCCTGGGGTTTTATTGCGGCCTGAGCATCATTGCCGCGCTGGCGCTGATTGCGGTGTTCGGGCCGATGCTGCTGCCGAACGATCCGTTCACGCAATCGCTTGGGCAGCGCCTGGCGCAGCCGTTCTGGCACGACAAGACCCTGCCCGCGCACTGGTTGGGCACGGATCAGCTGGGCCGTGATTATCTGGCGCGGCTGGTCTATGGCGCCCGGATCTCGCTGGCGATTGGGTTTGCCGTGGTGCTGGTGTCGGGATTCATCGGCATCAGCTTAGGACTCATCGCAGGCTATGCGGGCGGCGTGGCCGATGCCGTCATCAGCTTCATCATCAACACGCGCATCAGCATGCCCATCGTGCTGGCGGCGCTGGCCATCGTGTCGGTGACGGGCAATTCGCTGACCACCGTGATTCTGGTGCTGGGCCTGTTGCTGTGGGATCACTTTGCGGTGGTGGCGCGCAGCGCCGCCATGCAATTGCGCAACGCCGACTACGTGACGGCCGCGCGCGCCATGGGGTGCACGCACTGGCACATCCTGGTGCGCGAAATTCTGCCGAACATCCGCGGGCCGCTGCTGGTGATCGCCACCGTTGAAATGGCGCACGCCATTCTGGTGGAAGCCGCGCTGTCCTTTCTGGGGCTGGGCGTGCCGGCCCCCTATCCATCGTGGGGGCTGATGCTGTCCGAAGCCAAGTCATTCATGTTCTTCAGCCCCTGGCTGATCGCGCTGCCGGGCGCGGCGCTATTACTGCTGGTGCTGGGCATCAACCTGACGGGCGACGGCCTGCGCACGCGGCGGGAATCATGATGGCGGCTTCCGGCCTGACGCCCGTGCTGGATGTGCTGGATTTGCGCATTGCGATACCCACCCGTGCGGGGCTGCTGCAAGCGGTACGCGGCATTGACCTGCGTATTGCGCGCGGCGCCACGCTGGGCCTGGTTGGCGAAAGCGGCTGCGGCAAATCGCTGACGGCGTTGAGCCTGCTGCGGCTGCTGCCGCGCGGCGCGCGCATCGACGCCCAACGCATGACGTTCGATGGCGTAGACCTGCTCACCGCCCGCGACCGCCAGATGAATGCGTTGCGCGGGAACCGCATCGCCATGGTGTTCCAGGAACCCATGACGGCGCTGAACCCCACGTTCACCATCGGCCAACAGCTGATGACCGTGTACCGCAGCCATCGCGCGGATGGCGCGGCGGCGGCGCGGGCACGTGCGCTGCATCTGCTGGACCGCGTCGGCATTGCGAATGGCCCGGCGCGCCTGAATCAATATCCGCATGAACTCTCTGGCGGCATGCGCCAACGCGTTCTGATCGCGATGGCCTTGATGTGCGAGCCGGAACTGATCATCGCCGACGAACCCACAACCGCGCTGGACGTCACCATCCAGAAGCAGATTCTGGAATTGCTGAAGACGCTGCAACAGGAAATGGGCCTGGCCGTGTTGCTGATTACGCACGACCTGGGCGTGGTGTCGCATTACACCGACGATGTGTCGGTGATGTATGCCGGCCAGATCGTGGAAGCCGGCCCCACGGCCCAGGTGCTGTCGGCCCCCGCGCATCCGTACACGCAAGGCCTGCTGGGCAGCATTCCGCAAGTGACGCGGCGGGTCTCGTCCGAACGCCTGGCCATCATTCCCGGTGTGGTGCCGGCCCTGACGCAAACGCCCGACGCCTGCGTGTTCGCGCCCCGCTGCCGCCACGCCGCCGACATCTGCGCCGGCCCGCCGCCCTTGCTGACCGCTTACGGCAGCCAGCGCCTGCGCCGCTGCCATGCTCCCTTTGAGGCGCGCCCATGACTACCGTTGCTCTGGTTCAGGCCGACGCCCTGACACGCCGCTACACGCGCCGCACCGCGTTCTGGAAACCGGCCGACGTGCACACCGCGCTGGATGCGGTGTCCGTCCACATCAATGCCGGTGAAGCCGTCGGCATTGTGGGGGAATCCGGGTCGGGAAAAAGTACGCTGGCAAAACTGTTGCTGGGGCTGGACTCGCCCAGCGCCGGCGCCGTGCAATTGGGCGGCAAGCCGATTGCCGGGTTGTCCCGGCAACAGATCGCCGGCATTGTGCAGCCGGTGTTTCAGGACCCGTACGGGTCGCTCAACCCCAGCTACACGGTCGAACGCCTGCTCGCCCTGCCCTTGCGTTTGCGCGCGGGCCGGGGCGATGCCGTGAACATCGCCACCGAAACCACCCGGCTGCTGGATCAAGTGGGCCTGCCTGCCCGCACCCGTGGGGCGTATCCGCATGCGCTGTCGGGCGGCCAGCGCCAACGCGTGGCCATCGCGCGCGCACTGGCGCTGCGCCCGCCGCTGCTGATTTGCGATGAACCCACATCGGCGCTGGACGTATCGGTGCAGGCGCAGATTCTGAACCTGCTGCAAGACTTGCGGCAGGAGCTGGGCCTGGCCTTGCTGTTGATCAGCCACAACCTGGGCGTGGTCGGCCATATGGTTGACCGGCTGTACGTGCTGCAACAAGGCAAGGTGGTGGAAGCCGGCACGACGGCGCAGGTGTTCGACGCGCCGCAACACCCGTATACGCAGCGGCTGTTTGCGTCGGTGCTTGAGGTGAAGCTACCGGGGCAACGCCGCGCAGTGTAGATGCAGCGCATAGCTGAGCAAGTCCGCCGCATAGCAGTCGCACGCCGCCACTTCCAGCCCCACCCGGTCCAGGATGGCGATGTTTCCACGGTGATAGGCGATCAGCTTGCGCTGCTGCAAAGCCGAGGCGGCCACCGTCACGCCCACCCGGCGCACGCCCAGCATGTGCGCCAGATACTCGTGCGTCAGGTGGAAGTGGTCGGCATGCGCCCGGTCTTGCGTCATCAGCAGCCAACGCGCCAGCCGGCCCTCGACCAGATGGGAATGCATGCAGGCCGCGGCCTGGGCCAGCTGCTGCAACGTCACCCCGGTGTACCGGTTGATCAATTCACGCAACGCGTGGCTGGCGGCCATTTCGTGCCGGAAGCGATCCGATGGCATCCGCAACGCCGCGCCCCCGCCCTGCACCACCGCGCGCAGCTGCGAAACATTGATCCCCAAGGCCACGTCTACGCTCCACATGCCCTCGTTGCCGATGAGGCCCACTTCCAACGCCACGCCGCGCTTGGGCGGCAGAATCAGCGAGATATAACTGCCGGCGGGGAAATACACATCCGCCATCTGTCCGCCGGGCTGCAACAGGCATTGGCCAAATTCCAGCTCAACGCGGTCGAAGCGGTCCAGCAACGGCGCGCGTTCGGCCTCCGGCAAGGCGTTGAGCAGCCGGTTGGACACATCGTCGCGCATAGGATGGGGGTGCGGCACGTTCGGCTCCAGGTTCCGGATTCCAGTACAGCCCGCCGCGCATCACGCCGGCGCTTGGCCAAGCAGGCGTTCGTATTCGTGGCGGACCACCGTATAGCACTCGCACACGCGCGCCTCCAGGCCGGGCCGGTCGGTGACCGCGATGTGGCCTCGCCGGTAGCGGATCAAGCCGGCCTCCTGCAAATGCCCGGCGGCTTCGGTGACGCCTTCGCGGCGCACGCCCAGCATGTTGGCGATCAGTTCCTGCGTCATGATGATTTCGTTTGAACGCAGCCGGTCCAGGCTCAGCAGCAGCCAGCGGCAAAGCTGCTGGTCCAGCGAGTGGTGCCGGTTGCACACCGCGGTTTGCGCCATCTGCGTCAACAGCGCCTGCGTGTAGCGCAACAGCAGATGCTGCATGGGGCCGCCGCGGTAGAACTCCTCTTTCAGCACCTGGCCCTTCAATTGGTAAGCCGAGCCCGCGCTTTGCACGATGGCGCGGCTGGGCGTGGTTTCGCCGCCCATGAACAACGAGATGCCGACGATGCCTTCGTTGCCGACCACGGCAATTTCGGTGGACGCGCCGTCTTCCATCACGCACAACAGCGACACGATGCAGTCGATGGGAAAGCAGACATGCCGCATGCGGCCGCCGGGTTCGTACAACGCCTTGCCCAGCGGCATGGCGACACGCTCAAGCTGCGGGAAGAGACGTTCCATTTCATCAGGCGGCAACGCCGCCAGCAGGCGATTCTGGGTGGGATGGTGGGCTTCAGGCATGATGGCTCCCTGCAACAAGCCGCATTGCAGCGCCCCGATGTGCTGGGAACGCAATCCGAAGGGGCTCCGATAGGCCTTACCCGCTCGGCAGGGGTAATCGGCAAGCGCTATGTGCGCTACCGAACGGAGTCATCCCAGGGTAGCGCACTCTGGGCCGGTCAACCCTTGCCATTCCTTTAGCCAAGACGGGCATCCAGGGTTTTCCGCATCAGCGTGCGAGTGGAGCTGTCGTGGTTTTGCATGCCGGTGGTGCCCGCCTCCAGTTCCTGAACGATGCGCAGGGCCAGCGTCTTGCCCAACTCCACCCCCCATTGGTCGAACGAATCAATATTCCAGATGACGCCTTGGGTGTAGGCGCTGTGCTCATACAGCGCCACCAGCGCGCCCAGCGTGTGCGGGGTCAGGCGCTTGGCCAGAAAGGTATTGCTGGGGCGGTTGCCGGCCACGTGGCGGTGCGCCACCGCCGCTGTCGGTTTGCCGCCTTCGGCCAGCGGCTGGCCGAAAGCCAGGGCTTCCGCCTGCGCAAACATATTGGCCAGCAACGCGTCATGCTGCCGGGGCGGGGCCTCAAGCGGCGTCAGAAATCCGATGAAGTCACACGGCACGCACTGGCTGCCCTGATGCAGCAGCTGGTGAAACGAATGCTGGCCGTTCGTGCCGCTTGCCCCCCAATACACCGGGCTGGTATGGCCCGCCGCATCGGCCCCGTCCTGGGTCACGGATTTGCCGTTGCTCTCCATCATCAATTGCTGCACGTACGCGGGAAATCGGCGCAGATAGTGGTCGTAAGGCAAGATGGCGACGGTTCTGGCGCGCAGGAAATTGTTGTTCCACACGCTCAGCAGTGCGTGCATGACGGGCAGGTTCCGCGCAAGCGGCGTGCGGTGAAAGTGGGTGTCCATCTGATGGCAGCCGGCCAGCATGTCGTCAAAGCCGTCCGGCCCAATCGCCACCATCAGCGTCAGGCCCATCGCCGAGCACAGGGAAAAGCGTCCGTTGACCCAATCCCAGATCTCAAACACCCGGTCTGGCGCCATCCCATCCTGCATGGCCGCATCCGGGTTGCCGGTCACCGCCAGGAAGTGGGCCGCCACGGCGACATCGTCTTCCATGCTTGCGCGGCACCAGGCGCGCGCGGCGGCCGCGTTGTAGCGCGTTTCCGCGGTATGCCACGACTTCGAACACACGATGAACAGGGTTTCACGCGCGTCCAGATCGTGCGTGGCCTGCTGGAAATCCGCGCCGTCCATGTTGGACACGAAGCGGATACGCAGGCCGGGCTGCGCATAGTGTTGCAATGCGGCGCACGCCATCTCGACGCCAATGGCCGACCCGCCTATGCCCACGTTGACAACGTTACGGATGGGTTGACCCGTGCCGCCCAGGCAGGCGCCTGCCCGCAGCGCATTGGCCCACTCGGCCATGCGGTGGCGCACCCGCAGCACGGCGGGCGTCACGTCTTGGCCATCCACCCGCACAGGGGCGCCCGCCGGCAGGCGCAACGCGGTATGCAGCGCGGGCCGCCGTTCACTGATATTGATGGGCTCGCCGTTGAACATGGCGTCAACCCGCGACTGCACACCGCGTTCGCGGGCCAGGTCCACCAGCAAGGCCAGGGTGTCAGGCGTGACGCGCTGCTTGGCGTAGTCCAGATACCATCCGGCCGCCTCCAACGTCAGCCGTTCGCCGCGGCCCGCGTCCTCGTGGAACAAGCTGCGCAATGGCGTCGCGCGCATCGCGTCGGCATGAGCCGCCAGCGCCTGCCACGCCGGGCTCGCGGGCAAGGCCGCAGCGTCTTCGTGGCCCGCCGATGCTTGTCTGTCCATGCCCATCGCCCCTCCCATCTGCCCGCCAGCGTCGCGACGTTGCGCCACGCCATGCAGGGGGTTTGGCTCGGTTATGTCACACGCCGCACACGCCGTCCGTGCGGTAGCGCACAGAGCTTGCGCGCGCGCATGGTCAATCTATGTGGGGGACACCGCCCGCCCGGGCGACGCCCTGCCCTGACGGATCACCCATGGCCACGCGTCGATGAAACCCATAGATTGGCCCTCGCTAGAGGCCGCCCCCGAATGGATAGACCTGTTCGCCCGCAGCAAGCCCACGCTTAGCGCGGCCAA
The DNA here is from genome assembly GCF_042957345.1 of Achromobacter sp. NPDC008082. NCBI lineage: Bacteria > Pseudomonadati > Pseudomonadota > Betaproteobacteria > Burkholderiales > Alcaligenaceae > Achromobacter > Achromobacter sp. NPDC008082. The sequence goes on along the minus strand of NZ_JBIBIB010000007.1, from coordinate 372,129 downwards.
GAGCGAGCCGCCGTTGCGCGCGGAACTGTTCAACGCGGCGCAAATGGAAGCGCACGGCATCGCGTTGGCCCACGTTCACGTGCTGGGCGCATCCGGCGCGCATGACCCGCTGCTGCCGCGCTTGACCGAAAACCACACCTTATTAGGCGAGGCCTGCGCGCTGCTGATGGAATCCATGCAGCAAAGCCGCCAGATCACGCCCGCCGACGAATGGTTGCTGGACAACTTCTACCTGATCGAAGAGCAGATCCGGCTGGCCAAGCGCCATCTGCCCAAGGGCTACAGCCGCAGCCTGCCCAAGCTGTCAGCGGGGCCGTCGCAAGGCCTGCCGCGCGCCTACGACATTGCGTTGGAGATGATTTCGCATAGCGATGCGCGCATCGATGCCGCGGGCATCAACGCATTCGTCAGTGCGTATCAGACGGTGGCGCCCTTGCAGCTGGGCGAACTCTGGGCCATTCCCATCATGATGCGGCTGGCGCTGATCGAGAACCTGCGCCGCGTGGCTATCCGCCTGGCCTACGCCAACATGAACCGCGGGCTGGCCGATACCTGGGCCAACGCCATGCGCAAGGCGGTTGAAGACGACCCCACGAGCCTGATCCTGGTCATTGCCAACATGGCGAGCTCGAATCCGCCCATCGACGGCGCTTTCGTGGCCGAACTGGCCCGGCGCTTGCAGGGACACGGCCCGGCGCTGGCGCTGCCCTTGACGTGGTTCGAGCAGCGCCTGGCGCAGTCGAACCTGACCATCGAACACATGGTGGTGGCCGAAAACCAGCAACAGGCGGCGGACCAGGTCTCCATCAGCAACAGCATCGGCAGCCTGCGCGCGCTATCGACGACAAACTGGAACGAGTTTGTCGAAGACGTGAGCCTGGTCGAGCGCACGCTGCGCCAGGACCCCGCCGGCGTCTACGCGGACATGGACTTCGCCACGCGGGACCGCTACCGCCACCGCGTCGAGCGCCTGTCTCTGAACTCGCCGCATACCGAGATCGGCATCGCCGAGATGGCGATTGCGATGGCGTCGGCAGCCGCCAGTGACCCCAGCCCCGACGCCGATCCGCGCCGCGGGCACGTCGGCTTCTACCTGATTGATCAGGGCCAGAGCGAGCTTGTGCAACGCGCATCCGTCAGACAGAGCCTGAGCGCGCAGTTGGCGCGCCTGTCTCCGTCCACCGCGCTGGCCGGCTACGCGGGCGCCATCGTCTTGCTTACCGCTGCCGCCAGCGCCGTCTTGGTGGGCATTGCCCACGCGGCGGGGGCCGGCCCGTGGGTGTTGGCGGCGCTTGCCGTGTTGTCGGTGGTGGCCACAAGCCATCTGGCCGTGGCCATCGTCAATTGGTCGCTGACGTGGCTGGTGCGGCCGCTGCGGCTGCCGCGCATGGACTACGCCAAACGCATCCCGAACGATGCGCGTTGCCTGATTGCGGTGCCGTCCATGCTGATCGAACCGGACGACGGCGAACAACTGAGCGAAGCGCTGGAGATCCGCTTTCTGGCCAACCCCGGAGACAATCTCAGTTTTTGCCTGCTGACGGATTTCGCTGACGCGCAAACGGAACACCTCCCCGCCGATGCGTTGCTGCTGGAACGCGCCAAAGCGCATATCCAGGGGCTGAACCACAAGTACCGCCATTTGGGCCGCAGCCCGTTCTATCTGCTGCATCGGCCCCGCCGCTGGAATGCGCGTGAACAGGTTTGGATGGGCCGTGAGCGCAAGCGCGGCAAGCTTGCCGACTTGAACGGGTTGCTGCGCGGTCAGGGCGAAGGTGCGTTTTCCTGCTTGGTGGGCGATCTGGCCTGGCTGCCCAGCGTGCGGTACGTCATTACGCTGGACACCGATACCGATCTGCCCCGCGAAAGCGCGTGGAAGCTGGTGGGCACGATGGCGCACCCGCTGAATCAGCCCCGGTTCGATGCGGCCCAGCAACGGGTGACGCGCGGCTACGGCATCCTGCAACCGCGTGTGGCGGTGCGCCTGGCCGACCTGAGCGGCTCCGCGTATGCACGCCTGCATGGCGGCGACGCCGGGATTGATCCGTACACGAACACGGTGTCCGACGTCTATCAGGACATCTTCAAGGAAGGCTCCTTCATCGGTAAGGGCATCTATGAAGTGGACGCATTCGAAGCCGCGCTGAAAGACCGCTTCCCCGACAACCGGGTGCTAAGCCATGACCTGCTTGAAGGCTGCTACGCGCGCTCGGGTTTGCTCAGTGATGTGCAACTGTTTGAAGGCCACCCGGCGCGCTACGCGTCGGATGTCAGCCGCCGCCACCGCTGGATACGCGGCGACTGGCAACTGCTGGGCTGGCTGTTTGGCCGCCCGCCCAGCACGCCGGGCGCACCGGTCAGCCAGCCGCTGCCGTGGCTCGCGCGCTGCAAGATACTGGACAACCTGCGCCGCAGCCTTGTCCCGCTTTGTCTGGTGCTGCTGATGGCGCTGGGCTGGACGCTGCTGCCTTACCCCTGGTTGTGGACCACCGCCAGCCTGATGGTGCTGTTTCTGCCGGGCTTGTTCGCGTCCGCCCTGGGCGCGGTGCGTAAAGAAGAAGACGTGGTGCTGGCGCAGCATCTGGCCGGGTGGGCGCCCTCCATCTTGCAGCAGCTTGCGCGCACGGCCTTCGCGCTGGCCTGCCTGGCGCACGAGGCGCTGTACAGCCTGGACGCCATTTTGCGCACCCTGTACCGGCTTACGGTGTCGGGCCGGCGCCTGCTGGAATGGAAGCCGTCCAGCGTCACCAACCGCGAAGGCACAACGCGGGCGGGCCCTCTGCTGTTGTCCGTCTGGGGTTCGCCGCTGCTGGCGCTGGCGATCGGTGCGTGCGTCATGCGCTGGAATCCGTCCGCCTGGCCTGCCGCGCTGCCAGTGCTGGCGCTGTGGGCGCTGCTGCCGCTGATCGCCGCGCGCCTGAGCCGCCCGCCTGCGGTGGCGAAAGTGGTGTTGGCGCCCGCACAGGAACAATTCCTGCGGCGCTTGGCGCGCAAGACCTGGGCGTTCTTTGACGGCCACGGCGGCGCGGAAGACCACTGGCTGATCCCCGACAACATCCAGGACCGCCCCACGCCCACCACCGCGCACCGCACGTCGCCCACCAACCTGGGCTTGGCGCTGCTGGCCAACCTGTCCGCCTACGACTTCGGCTACCTGCAAGCCAGCCGCCTGCTTGAACGCACGCAGGCGACGCTGGGCACCATGGGAACGCTGGAACGGTATCTGGGCCACTTCTACAACTGGTACGACACGCTGACGCTCAAACCGCTGCACCCGCTATATATCTCGACGGTAGACAGCGGCAACCTGTCGGGTCACCTGCTGACGCTGCGGCCGGGGCTGCTGGCGCTGGCCCAGGCGCCCATTCTGCATCCGCGCACTTTCGACGGCCTGGCCGATGCGCTGGGTGTGCTGCGTGAGCATGTCGCCGCCACCGGCCACGCGCCGTTGGACCGGATGGATCAGGTCTTGAAGGGCCTGCACGGCTCAAAGACATTGACCGAAGCCAAACATGGCATCGCGCATGTGCGGGAACTGGCCTATGCGCTGCTAGACGGTTACGCCGGCCCGGCGCATGCCGAGGCCCTGTGGCACTGTCAGGCGCTGCTGCGCCAATGCGAAGAGGCGCGCGACGAGCTCGCGCTGTTCACGCCATGGCGGGACGCGCCCGCCGGGGTCACGTGGGAAGGCCTGCCCGCATTGCAGCCGATACCCACCTTGCAGCAAGTCGCCGACCAGCGCGCCACCTTGCTGCCCGCGCTGCGAACGCGCCTGGAAGCCGAAGACACGTCCGATGACGAGCGCATCTGGTTGCGGGAAACGGAACAGGCCGTGGCGATGGCGGGCGAACGCGCCGCCGAGCGTTGCGCGGTGCTGGAGCGGCTGGCCGCCACGGTGGCCGAGATGGCGGTGGCGGACTTTGGCTTTCTGTACGACAAGGGCAGCCGCCTGCTGGCCATCGGCTACAACCTGACCGAACGCCGGCGCGACGAAGGCCTGTACGACCTGCTCGCCTCCGAGGCGCGGCTGTGCAGCTTTGTCGCCATCGCCCAAGGCCAGCTGCCGCAAGAAACCTGGTTTGCGCTGGGCCGGCAACTGAACAATTCTCCGGGCGGCCCCGTGCTGCTGTCCTGGAGCGGCTCCATGTTCGAATACCTGATGCCCCGGCTTGTCATGCCGTCTTACCCGCACACCTTGCTGGACCAGACCTGCCAGTCGGCCGTGCGTGCGCAGATCGAATACGGCGACAAGCTCGGCATTCCGTGGGGCATGTCCGAAAGCGCCTACCACCTGTTCGACGCCGCCATGAATTATCAGTACCGGGCATTCGGCGTACCCGGCCTGGGCCTCAAACGCGGCTTGGCCGATGACGTCGTCGTAGCACCCTATGCGTCGATGCTGGCGCTGATGGTGGCGCCCGACGCCGCCTGCCGCAACCTTCAACGATTGGCCAAAGACCAGCTGCTTGGCCGCTATGGCCTGTACGAAGCCGTCGACTACACCGCGCGCCGCCAGCCGCCCGGCAAAAGCAGCACCATCATCCATGCCTACATGGCGCATCACCAGGGCATGGGCTTTCTGTCACTGGCCAGCGTGTTGCTGGGCCGCACGATGCAGGCGCGGTTCGAAGCAGACCCATCGTTTCAGGCCACGATGCTGCTGCTGCAAGAGCGCGTGCCGCGTGCGGCGGCCGCCTACACCAAAGGCGCGGAACTTGCCGTCATCCGCAGCACGCCCGCCGGGCAGAACGAGGTGTCGGTGCGCGTACTGGACACCGCCGACACGCCCATCCCCGAAGTGCAATTGCTGTCCAACGGCCGGTATCACGTCATGGTCACCAACAGCGGCGCGGGCTCCAGCCGCTGGAAAGACCTGGCCGTCACGCGCTGGCGCGAAGACAGCACCTGCGACAACTGGGGCACCTTTTGCTACGTGCGCGACACCGCCAGCGGCAAGCTCTGGTCCACGGCATTTCAGCCCACGCTGACACGGCCCGATCATTACGAAGTCATTTTTTCGGAAGGCCGCGCGGAGTTCAAACGCACCGACCATCAGATCGACACGCACACCGAAATCGTCGTCTCGCCCGAAGACGATATTGAATTGCGCCGCTGCCACCTGACCAACCGCAGCCGCGAAACGCGCACGATCGAAATCACCAGCTATAGCGAAATCGTTATCGCCCCCGCCATGGCCGACGAACTGCACCCCGCCTTCAGCAACCTGTTCGTGCAAACCGAAATCCTGCCAGCCGAGCGCGCCATTCTCAGCACCCGGCGCGCGCGCAGCCCCGCCGACAGCCCGCCGTGGATGTTCCAGCTGCTGGCGATCCATGGCGCAGAGCCGGGCGAGGCATCTTATGAAACGGACCGCGCGGTGTTCCTGGGCCGGGGCCGCTCTGCCGTCAACCCGCAGGCCATGGACGCCGGCGGCCCGCTGTCGGGTAGCGAAGGGCCGGTGCTGGAACCGGTGTCCGCTATCCGGTGCAGCATCACGCTGCTGCCTGAACAAAGCGTCGTCGTCGACTTGGTGCAAGGCGTGGGCGACAGCCGCAGCGCCTGCACCCACTTGATCAGCAAGTATCAAGACCGCCATCTGGCCGACCGCGCGCTTGAACTTGCCTGGACGCACGCCCAGGTGATCGTGCGCCAGCTGAACGCCACCGAGGCGGATGCGCAGTTGTATGCCCGCCTTGCCAACGCCATCGTCTATCAAAACCCCGCGCTGCGTGCCGACGCCGCGACGCTGCTGAAGAACCGCCGCGGGCAATCGGGGCTGTGGGGCTACGCGATCTCGGGCGATCTGCCCATCGTGCTGTTGCGCATCAAAGACCCGGCCAACTTTGAACTGGTGCGCCAGCTGGTGCAGGCGCACGCTTACTGGCGGCAAAAAGGCGTGGCGGTGGACCTGGTGATCTGGAACGAAGACACCGGCACCTACCGCCAAGCCCTGCAAGACCGCATGATGGGCCTGATTTCCGCCGGCGTGGAGTCGCACATCATCGACCGGCCGGGCGGCATTTTTGTACGGCCGGGAGACCAGATCTCGGAAGAAGACCGGACGCTGCTGCTGGCCGTGTCGCGGGTGGCGCTGAGCGATGCGTCAGGGTCCTTGTCGAACCAGGTGAACCGCCTGGCATTGCCCGAAAGCCGTGTGGCGCCGTTGGTGGTTTCGTCGCCGCCCTTGCCGCCCAGCGCTTTCGTGCCGCCAGCCGCCGCCCCCGAAGGCCTGCTGCACGCCAACGGCCTGGGCGGCTTCACGCCCGATGGCGAGGAATACGTCATCACCACATCCGACGACCAGCGCACGCCCGCGCCCTGGGTCAATGTCATCGCCAATGCCCAATTCGGCACCGTGGTGTCGGAAAGCGGCCAGGCCTACAGCTGGAGCGGCAACGCGCATGAATTCCGGCTGACCCCGTGGCGCAACGACGCCGTCACCGACGCCTGCGGCGAAGCCTTTTACTTGCGCGACGAGATCAGCGGCCACGTCTGGTCGGCCGCGCCCTACCCCGCAGGCGGCGCTTCGGCCTATGTCACCCGCCATGGCTTCGGCTACACGGTGTTCGAACACGTGGAAGACGGTATCGAATCCCGGCTGTGCGTGCACGTGGCGCTGGAGGCGCCCGTGAAGTTCTATACCCTGACCGTGCGCAACCGGTCCGGGCGACGCCGCCGCCTGTCGGTCACGGGATATGTGGAATGGGTGCTGGGCGACCTGCGCACCAAATCCGCCATGCACGTCACAACCGAAGTGGATGCCCAGACCGGCGCGCTGTTTGCCCGCAACAGCTTCAACACTGACTTCTCGCGGCACGTGGCGTTCTTCGGCACCCCCAGCACCGCGCGCAGCGTAACCGGCGACCGCAAGGAATTCATCGGCCGCAACGGCACCCTGCGCCACCCGCAGGCGCTACGCCGCAGCCTCTTGTCCGGCCGCACGGGCGCGGGGCTGGACCCCTGCGCCGCCATCCAGGTGCCCGTTACGCTGGAAGACGGCGAAGAGGAACAGGTGCTGTTCCACCTGGGCGCGTCGGCGCAGGGCAAGGAACACGCAAGCGAGCTGGTGCGCCGCTATCGCGAAACCGGCGCCGCGGCCAGCGAACTGCAAGACGTCAGGCAGTACTGGCGCGATACGCTGGGCGTCGTGCGCATCCACACGCCCGACGCCGCCTTGAACACGCTGGCCAACGGCTGGCTGCTCTATCAAACCCTGGCATGCCGCGTGTGGGCGCGCAGCGGGCATTATCAATCGGGTGGCGCGTATGGCTTCCGAGACCAATTGCAAGACGTGATGGCGCTGACGGCCGCACGGCCTGAGCTGACCCGCGAACACCTGCTGCGCAGCGCCGCCCGCCAGTTCGTCCAGGGCGATGTGCTGCATTGGTGGCATCCGCCCTCCAATCGCGGCGTGCGCACGCGCTGCTCCGACGACTACCTGTGGCTGCCGTTCGCCGTCAGCCACTATGTCGACGTGACGGGCGATATGAGCGTGCTGGCCGAAGACGTCGGCTTTATCGAAGGCCGCGCACTGAACCCGGGCGAATCGTCCAACTACGATCTCCCCAAGCCCGCGCGCGAGTCCGCCACGCTATACGCCCATTGCACACGCGCGTTGAACCACGCCTTGAGCCAGTTCGGCATGCACGGTTTGCCCTTGATCGGGTCGTGCGACTGGAACGACGGCATGGACAAGGTCGGCGATGCCGGCCGCGGCGTCAGCGTCTGGCTGGGATTCTTCCTGCATGACACCTTGAACCGCTTTGCCCGCGTGGCCCGCGCGCACGCTGACCTGCCCTTCGCCGCCTATTGCGAATCCGTGGCGCGCCAGTTGGCGCTGGACCTGGAACAAGCCGGCTGGGACGGCCAGTGGTATCGCCGGGCCTATTTCGACGACGGCACGCCGCTGGGATCGGCGCAAAACCCGGAATGCCAGATCGATTCCCTATCGCAAAGCTGGGCGGTGCTGTCGGGCGTGGCGTCCCCCGATCGCGCGCAGTCGGCCATGCAGGCGGTAGCCAACCGGCTGGTGGATGACAAGCTGGGCTTGATCCGGCTGCTGACGCCCGCGTTTGACACCGCCCCGATGAACCCCGGCTATATCCGCGGCTACGTGCCGGGCGTGCGCGAAAACGGCGGGCAGTACACGCACGCCGCGATCTGGACGGCGATGGCCTTCTGCACCTTGCGCGACGAGGCCCGTATCGGGGCGCTGCTGCACATGCTGAACCCCGTCTACCATGCCGACTCGCCGGCCTCTGCCGCCCGCTACAAGGTCGAACCCTATGTCATGGCGGCCGACATTTACACCACGCCCGGCCAGTTGGGCCGGGGGGGCTGGACCTGGTACACCGGGTCGTCCGGGCTGATGTACCGGCTGATCCTCGAATCCGTGCTGGGCATGCGGCTGCGCGAGGGCACGCTCAGCTTCTCGCCTTGCCTGCCCAGCGACTGGAACACCTTCACGCTGCGCTACCGTCATGGCAGTTCGACCTACACCGTGACCGCGCAGCGAGGCGACGGTGAAGGCGAAGGCGATGGCCTGGCGCGCGTGACGCTGGATGGGGTGCTACAGGAAGACGGCATCATCACGCTGCAAGACGATGGCCAAACGCGTCAGGTCAGCATCGATCTGCCCCGCCACCACGCGCGCGTGCTGGCTGAACATGACTAGTGGTTTTCCCTGAAAACCACCGAAAACCGCCACTTCCTGATTCCCAAGCCCCGTTCCGTCCGGTACATTTCGTCCAGTGGCCTGACCACTGGACCATCAGGCAGCCAAACAAAATTCACCGCGTAGCTCCCGCCGCAGAAGACAGCCCCGCCCCGGAACTATTACCCTCTAGGCCCCGAATCCTTCAACGCCTCCCACGATGACTTCCCTTCAGGCCGTAGCCTCGACCCGCCTTTACCGCATGATTGCCGACCAGATCGCCGCGCGCATCAAGGCGGGCGACTTTCCCGCTGGCGGCCGTTTGCCGGCCGAGCGCGAGCTGGCCGAGCAACTGCAAGTGAGCCGGGCGTCGGTGCGCGAGGCCCTGATTGCGCTGGAAATCGAAGGCTATGTGGATGTGCGCGTAGGCACCGGCGTCTTTGTCTGCCCGCCGCGTGAAGACGGCAAGTACCAGGACGCCGCGCAGCCCGCGGCGGCCGACAGCGTCGAAGCCACCGACATCGGCCCCTTCGACCTGCTGGAAACGCGGCTGCTGATCGAACCGGAATGCGCCGCGCTTGCCGCGCAAAAGGCGTCGCCCGCACAGATTGCCGCCATCCGCGCCGCGCACGACGCCATGTCGCTGACCGAATCGCCCAGCGTGCACGACCGCGCTTTCCATAGCGCCATTGGCGCGGCTTGCGGCAACGCGGCGCTGGCGGCGGCCATTTCGCACATCTGGCACCTGAGCACGCTGAGCCCGGTGTTCCACCGGCTGGAAGAACACTTCGTGACCACCAAGGTGTGGATCGAAGCGCAGAAAGAACACGAACGTATCCTCGCGGCCATTGCTGACCGCGATCCCATCCGCGCCCGCCACGCCATGCACGACCACCTGGTCGGCATCCTGGCGCGCTTGCGCGAAGACTTCGGCAACGTTGGGATTCGATGATTTGATGACCCGCTAACAACGATGGCCTGAGGCCCGGGCCTAGCCCTGCCGGATCTGATCCGGCAGGCCCTAACCCGGCGGGCCGCCTCCCCTTACCGACCGTGTGCATGCACCGCCGGCGCGAAAAGCGCTGCTTGCGGCAAGGGGATCGGCTTGTCTGTTGAATTACCCGTAGTCCAAATACTTAAAACATATCAAGGTGAAAACATGCAGCTGACCCGTACCGTGAAACTAGTGAGCGCGGCGCTATTGGCGCTAGGCGCCCATGCCGCCCAGGCCAACAAGGCCGACAACTCCCTCAACATCGCCTTCGACGCGGCCCCCGCCACGCTGGACGCCTACAAGGAATCGGACCGGCCCGGCCTGGCGCTGGCGCGCATGGTCTTCTCGGGGCTGCTGCAAAAGAATCAGGACACGGGCGAGTTCGGCCCGGCCATCGCCACGGGCTACAAGTTCGTGGACGACACCACCATCGAACTGCCCATCCGCCGCGATGTGAAGTTTCACGACGGCTCGCTGCTGACCATTGACGACGTGCTCTACACCTTGAATCTGGTGTCGTCCGACGCCTTCAAGGCCCGCTTCCAGAATCAGGTGGCGTGGATCGCCAAGGCGGAAAAAGCCGGCGACGACACCGTGCGCATCAAGATGAAGACGCCGTACCCGCTGGCGCTGGAAATGCTGTCGGAGAACCTGCCGATCTACCCGCGCAAGTACTACGAAGCCAATCAGTCCGATATGGGCGCCAAGCCCATTGGCACCGGCCCCTACCGCCTGACCGACAGCCAGCCCGGCAGCCGCTACGTCTACGAACGCTTTGACGGCTACTTCGGCGCCAAGCCCGCCGTACAAAAGCTGGTGGTGCGCGTGCTGCCCGACGCCAATACCCAATACGCCGAGCTGCTCTCGGGCGGCCTGGACTGGATCTGGCGCGTGCCGCCGGACGTAGCCAAGCGCATGGAGAAGACGTCGTCCGTCACGGTGAAAAGCAGCAGCATCATGCGCATCAGCTATATCTCGCTGAACCCGCGCATCGACGACGGCAAGTCGCCGCTGGCCAAGCAGGAAGTGCGTCAGGCCATCAACTACGCCATCGACCGCGAAGCCATCCGCCGCGCGCTCGTGGGCGGCGCGTCCAAGGTCATCAACGCGGCCTGCAACCCGGCCCAGTTTGGTTGCTCGGCCGATGTGCAGACCTACAAGTTCGACCCCGCCCGCGCCAAGCAATTGCTGGCCTCTGCTGGCTACCCCAACGGCATTACGCTGGATCTCGTGATCTCGGCGCCGCCGCGCAGCATCCTGGATGCGGCCGCCGCGCAAATGGCGCAGGCCGGCATCAAAGTGAACCTGGTTGAACAGCAATACGGCACCGCCATGACCAACTGGCGCGACGGCAAGATCGCCATGCTGTCGTCCAACTGGGGTTCGTACGGCATTGCGGATGCGGCGCTGTCCACCAGCAACTTCTTCCGCGGCGGCCCGGACGATCAGGCGCGCAACCCCGAAGTCATCAAGTTGCTGGAAGCGGCCGATACGTCGGTGGACCGCGAGCTGCGCGCGAAGAACTACGCCGCCGCGCAGAAGATCGTGGCTGAACAAGCGTACTGGGTGCCGCTGTGGAACCACTCGCTGAACGCCGTGCAGGCCAAGGACCTGAACTTCTCGGTGGACGGCGACGAATTCCCGCGCTTCTACAAGGCCACCTGGAACTGATCCGGGCGGCTCACGCACCTGACGCTGTGCCAGTCTGGTCCGGGCGCGCGAAGCGCCCGGGCGGGATGGCGCGCGCCGGTGCACGCCGACAAAGGTTGACCCATGATGACATTCCTGTTTCGCCGATTGCTGGTCGCCGCCTTGCTGGTGGTGTTCGTGTCGTTGATCAGCTTTTCGCTGGTGTTCGCATCCGGCAACCCGGCCGCGCGCCTGGCCGGTGAAGGCAGCGCGGCAGACGCCGCCCGGCTGTCGCAGCAGCACGGCTTTGACGACCCGATCCTGGTGCAGTACGGCCGCTGGCTGACGGGCGTGGTCCGTGGCGACTTTGGCGACAGCCTGTACTTCAGCCGCCCCGTGGCCGAATTGCTGGGCCAGCATTTCCCCGCCACCGCCAAGCTGGGCCTGGCGGCGATGGCCTTTGCGTTGCTGCTGGCCATTCCGCTGGGCGTGCTGGCGGGCTTGCGCAAAGGCTCGCTGTTGGATCGCGCCACCATGCTGCTGTCGGCCTGCGCGCAAGCCATGCCGCCGTTCTGTCTGGCGTTTCTCTTGATCATCGTGTTCAGCGTGAACCACCAGTGGCTGCCCGCCTCGGGCTTTGACACCTGGAAGCACTACGTGATGCCGGTCGTCGCCTTGGGGCTTTTCGCCATGCCCGCGATGCTGCGGCTGATGAAATCCGAAATGGAAACCGTGCTGGCCACCGACTACATCCGCACCGCCCGCGCCATGGGCCTGGGCGGCGCCAGCGTGGTGCTGAAGTACGCATTGCGCAACGCCTTGCGGCCGTTGGTGTCGCTGGCGGCGGCGCAGATGGGCACCTTGCTGGCCGGCTCCGTCGTCATCGAAACCGTGTTCGCCATCAATGGCGCCGGGCTGCTGGCCTGGACGTCCATCCTGCGCGGCGACTTTCCCACGATGCAGGCGCTGATTCTGATCTTTGCGCTGATCTACATCGTCCTCACCCTGGTTGCCGACCTGATCAACGGTTGGCTGGACCCCCGCGTGCGAGCCGCCACATGAGCACCGTTGCCGCCTCCTCCCCCTCCCCCGCCGCCCCGCGTGGCGACCGTCTGGCGCGCGCCGGCCGCCGCTTTGGTTTGATTATGCTGGCGCTGCTGGTGCTGGCCGGCCTGATCGGCCCGTACCTGATTCCGCACGACCCGTATTCGCAAGACCTGCTCGCGCGCTTGCAAGAACCCGTGTGGGCCGAAGGCGGCGACTGGAACCACATGCTTGGCACCGACCAGCTGGGCCGCGACGTGCTGGCGCGCGCGCTGTACGGCGTACGCGTCTCGGCGCTGATCGGCTTGTCGGTCGCCCTGATGGGCGGGCTGATCGGCACCACGCTGGGCGTTATCGCCGGGTACTTTGGCGGCGCTGTGGACCGCGCCGTGTCGTTCTTGATTACCGCGCGTCTGGCGCTGCCGATCATTCTGGTGGCGCTGGCCGTGGTGTCGGTGGTGGGCGCGTCGCTGACGGTGGTGGTGCTGGTGCTGGGCCTGCTGCTGTGGGAACGCTACGCGCTAGTCGCGCGCACCATGGCGGCGGGTCTGCGCAACGCGGAATTCGTCACGGCGTCGCGGCTGCAAGGCTGCACGCATCTGCAAATCATCTGGCGCGACATTCTGCCGAACCTGGTGGGCAACCTGCTCATCATCGGCACAGTGGATGCCGCCATGGCCATCACGCTGGAAGCCTCGCTGTCGTTCCTGGGCCTGGGCGTGCCGGCGCCAATGCCGTCACTGGGCCTGATGATTGCCGAAGGCAAGGAAAACATGCTGTTCCAGCCGTCGCTGGTCGTCATCCCCAGCATCGTGCTGTTCGTGCTGGTGCTGTGTGTGAACCGGGCGGGCGAAACGCTGCGCGCCATCCAGATGAAAAAGGGCTGACGCCATGACTCCCATCACCACAGCCATCACCCACCCCCTGTTGCGCGTTGAAAACCTGCACATCGACATCCACACCGCCACGCACACCAAGCATGTGGTGCGCGCGGTGGACTTCAGCCTGGAACGCGGCAAGACGCTGTGCATCGTGGGCGAATCGGGTTGCGGAAAGTCGCTGACGGCGCTGGCGCTGCTTGACCTGCTGCCCGCCGCCGCGCGCCGCCGCATGACGCGGCTGGAGTTCGCCGGGCAGGACCTGGCCGCGCTGACCCCGCGCCAACTGGCCGAGCTGCGCGGCGCCCGTATCGCCATGATCTTCCAGGACCCGATGACGTCCTTGAACCCCGTCTTTCAGATTGGCACGCAGCTGATCGACGTGATGCGCCGCCACAAGCGCGTAAGCCGCCGCGCCGCCGCCGAGCGCGCCGAATACCTGCTGCGCCGCGTCGGCATCACGAACCCTGCCGAACGCATGCGCCAGTACCCGTTCGAATTGTCGGGCGGGCTGCGCCAGCGCGTGATGATCGCCATGGCGCTGATGTGCGGCCCCGAACTGCTGATTGCCGACGAACCCACCACCGCCCTGGACGTCACCGTGCAGGCCGAACTGCTGGACCTGCTGCGCGACATTCAGGCGGAGTTCGGGCTGGGCATGGTGTTCATTTCGCACGACATGGGGCTGGTGGCGCGCATCGCCGACCACGTCATCGTCATGTACGCGGGCGACATCGTCGAAGGCGGCAGCGTGGCCGAGGTGCTGGCCCACCCCCGCCACCCGTACACCGCCATGCTGCTGAACTGCATTCCCCAACCCGGCCGCACCGCGCCGCGCACCGAGCTGCCCACCATCGCCGGGGCCGTGCCGTCGCTGGACACCGCCATCCGCGGCTGCGCGTTCCGCGAACGCTGTCCGGTGGCCGAAGCCCGCTGCGCGCAGCCGTTCCCGGCGCGCGTGCAGGGCGAACACCGCTGCCTGTGCGTGAAACCCGGCGCGCTGCGCCTTGGAGCCCCGGCATGAACGCCCCGACCTTATCCGCCAGCATCCGGCTGAACGCGCTGTCTTTTCAATATGGCCGCGCCAGTTTGTTCTCGCGCCGCGCGGCCCCGCGCATCCTGCACGACATCGACCTGCATGTGCCTGCGGGCCAGACCATTGGTCTCGTCGGCGAATCCGGCAGCGGCAAATCCACCATCGCCAAGCTGATGCTTGGGCTGCTCGCGCCCACGCAAGGCGAAGCGCTGCTGGACGGCCAGCCGCTTGCCGCCATGCCGGCGCGCGCCCGCGCCCGCCGCATCCAGATGGTGTTTCAGGACCCGTACTCGTCGCTGAACCCGCGCCGCACCATCAACGAAATCCTGACCGCGCCGCTGCGCGTGCATGGCATGGGCAACGCCGCGTCGCAGGCCGCGGCCGTGCGCCGCATGATGGACGCCGTGGGTCTGGTGCCTGCCTTCGCCACCCGCTATCCGCGCGAACTGTCGGGCGGGCAGCGCCAGCGCGTGGCGATTGCGCGCGCGCTGATGCTGGAACCGCAACTGCTGATCTGCGACGAACCGACCTCCGCGCTGGACGTGTCCGTGCAAGCGCAGATTCTGAACCTGCTGATGGAACTGCAACGCGATCGCGGCCTGGGCTATCTGTTCATCAGCCATAACCTGGCGGTGGTGCAGCACATTGCCGACGACATCGTGGTGCTGCAAGGCGGCCGCATCGTCGAGCGCGGCACGGCGGACCAGGTGTATTTTTCGCCCGTCCACCCGTACACCCGGCAACTGATCGGCGCGACGCTGGCCGTGCCGCAAGCGCAGGAGCTGGCCGCATGACGCCGAACACAACACCACCGGCAACCACAGCAACCACGGCAACAACGACGGCCGGGACGGCGTCGCCGCACTACCTGCTGGTCGGCAACGACGAGAAAGTCACCTGGGACGACGGCCGCATCCGTTTTCTGCCGCCCGGCCACGACACGCTCAGCCTGTTCGACGCCGCCGCCAACCCGGCCGCCCCCGCCTTGGTCGCGACCATCCCGCTGCCCAACTCGCTGTTTGGCCCGCCCGTGAATCTGGCGGTGACGCCGGACCAACGGCTGGCGCTCGTCGCCGATTCCATGGCGTGGCCCGCGCGCGCTGACGGCGCAGGCTGGCAGCCCACGCCCGGCCGCGATCTCTACGTGGTGGACCTGACCGCCACGCCGCCCGCCATCGTGCAAACGCTGCAAGTGGGCTTGCAGCCGTCGGGCCTGTCGATCAACCGTGCCGGCACGCTGGCGCTGGTGGCGAACAAGGCGGGCAAGTCGGTGTCGGTGCTGACGATCCGCCATGGCCGCGTGGAGGTCTGCGGTGAAGTCGACCTGGGCACCGCGCTGGTCGCCGTCTCGTTCGCGGCGGATGGCCGCCGCGCCTTTGCCGTCAAAACCGACACGCATCGGCTCGCCGTGCTGCACATCGATGAAAGCGGCCCCACGCCGCGCGTCACGCATGACCCCGCCGAAGACCTGACGACTGGCCTGGTGCCCTTCAACCTGGTGGTGTCGCCCGACGGCGCGCTGGCGCTGGTGGTGGACATGGGCAGCCCGACGGCGTCCGATGGCCACGCGGATTCGATCAGCGTGGTGGACCTGCAAGCCACGCCGCCGCGCGTGATCGACCGCGTGATGGTGGAAGACGGCCCCGAAGGCATCGCCATCAGCCCCGACGGCCGCCACGCCGCGGTGGCCATCGTGCAAGGCTCGAACAACCCGTCATCCGAATGGTTCCATCACCCCCACGGCCAGATTGTGCTGCTGCGCATCGACGGCAAGCGCGTGACGCGTGCGGGCGCGATCGACGTAGGCGCCTTGCCCGAAGGCATCGCGTTCAGCCCCGACAGCCGCTATCTGTACGTGGGCAATTTCCTGGACGCAACCATGCAGGTGCTGGCCGTGGGAGACAACGGCCTGACCGATACCGGCACGCGCATCGCGCTACCCGGCCACCCCGCATCCATGCGGGCGCAATCCTACTGAGCGGGGCCGCACCCCGCCAATTACCGCTCTTCCACCTTTCCCTTTTTTCGCATCTGGAGTTACCCCATGACCCACGCTCCTAAAACCCTCCGCGCCCTGATCGGTGGCGCCCTTGTTGCGATGGCTGGCCTTGCGCCGCTGTCGGCCCATGCCCTGGACATCAAGCTGGGCCACGTGCTGGCGCCCAGCCATAGCTGGAACAAGGCCGCCGAAGGCTTCGCCGCCGAGGTCAAAGAGAAAACCGCCGGCCGCGTCAACTTCGTGCTGTTCCCCAGCGGCCAGCTGGGCAATGAAAAGACCATGCTCGAAGGCTTGCAGATTGGCAGCCAGGGTGCAGCCATCATCGGCTCGGGCTCGTTGCAGCCCATTGAACCCAAGTTCGGCGTGGTGGAACTGCCGTACACGTGGTCGTCGTCCGCACAGGCCTACAAGGCCTATGACGGCGAGCTGGGCGAAGCCCTGGCCAAACTGGCCGACAAGAAGAACCTGACCATCATCTCGTGGTGGGAAAACGGTTTCCGCCACGTGACCAACAACCGGGGCGCCATCGCCAAGCCCGCCGACCTGGCCGGGCTGAAGACCCGCGTCACGCCGGACAAGATGCGCCTGGATACCTTCACCGCGCTGGGCGCCAACCCCGCCCCGCTGGCCTTTGGCGAGCTGTACTCGGCGCTGCAACAGAAGGTGTTCGATGCGCAAGAGAACCCGCTGTCCATCATCTACACGTCGTCGTTCTTTGAAGTGCAGAAGTATCTGTCGCTTACCGGCCACGTCTGGGGTCCCGCCAACCTGATCATCTCCAAGCCGGTCTGGAACCGCATTTCGGCCGACGACAAGAAGGTGGTGCAAGCCGCCGCCGACAAGTGGCGCGACGCCCAGCGCAAGATGATCACCGATGGCGACCAGCAATTCGTGGCCCAGCTGAAAGAGAAAGGCATGCAGGTCAACGAGGTCGACAAGGCCGCGTTTGCCGCCGCCGTGCAGCCGGTGTGGAAGACCTATTCGGTCACCTACGGCCCCGAGCTGATGGCGATTGTGCAGAAGTACCGCGAGGCTCAGTAATGCTTAACCGACTGTCCGCCATTCTGTCGGGCATCAGCAAGGCCTTCGCCGCCGTGGCGGTGGCCTTGCTGGCGATCCTGATTTCTTACGTGGTGTTCGCCCGCTTCGTCACGCACACCACGCCGCATTGGGCCGAGGAATTGCCGCGGCTGGTGCTGGTGTGGTCGGCCTTCATCGGCGGCGTGGCGTGCAGCCAAGACCGCTCTCACCTGATGGCCGGCCTCTTGCCCTTCTTCGTGCGCAGCCCGCGCGTGCTGAACGCGGTTGAACGCGTGAACCAGGCGTTGATCATCGTCGGCCTGGCGGCATTGGGCTATGCGGGCTGGCAACTGGCCGACCTGACCATGGACCAGACGCTGCCCGCCTTGGACGTGTCCGCCGGCACGGTCTATCTGGCGCTGCCGTTTGCATGCGCGATCACCATCGTCGTGCATGTGGCGCAGCTGTTCTCACCCGCCCCCGCCGCGGCAAAGGATTAACAAGATGTCTTCGGGTGCTCTCTTTCTGATGGGCGTGTTCACGGTCACGGTGCTGATCGACATGCCTATCGCCTTTGGCCTGGTGCTGGCGTGCCTGGCGTATCTGGCGGTTTATGACTCCGCGCCAATGATGGTGGCGGCGCAGCAGTACGTGGTGGGGCTGGACAGCTTCACGCTGCTGGCCATTCCGCTCTTCATCCTGGCCGCGCAATTGATGAACGGCGCGGGCCTGACGCAGCGTATCGTGCGACTGTGCGCCGCCATCGTGGGCGACATCAAGGGCGGCCTGGCCGTGGTGGCCGTGCTGGCCTGCCTGATGTTCGGCGCGCTGTCGGGCTCGGGCGTGGCGGACGTGGTCGCCATCGGCAGCCTGCTGTTGCCCGCCATGGCGCGCAGCGGTTACGACAAGGGCTTTTCGTGCGCGCTGGTCGGCAGCGCGGGCGCCACGTCCACCATCATTCCGCCCAGCATCGTGCTGATCGTCTACGGCACCATCACCGATACGTCGGTGGGCAAGCTGTTCGTGGCCGGCATCATTCCCGGCATTTTGCTGGGCCTGTCCTTGATCGGCGTGGCCATCTGGCAGTCGCGCAAGCACAACTGGGCGGGCGGCCAGCCCTTTTCCTGGGGCGAACTGCGCGCCGCCGCCATCGACGCGCTGCCCGCGCTGATGGTGCCCGTGCTGATCATCGGCGGTATCCGCTTTGGCATCTTCACCGCTACCGAAGCCGCCTCCAGCGCCATCGTCTACGCCTTGCTGATCGGCTTTTTCTGGTATCGCACGCTAAGCCTGAAGTCGTTGTGGGACAACCTGAAGTCCACCGGCGAAAGCAGCGCGTCCATCCTGCTGATCATTGGCGCGTCGGGCCTGTTCGCCTGGGTGCTAGTGGCCGAACAGGTGCCGCAGGCGCTATCCACGCTGCTGGTGGAATGGACCGACAGCAAGACGGCCGTGCTGCTGGTGCTGACGGTGGTGTTGCTGCTGCTGGGCACGTTCATGGAAGCGATTCCCGTCATCATCATCGTGGCCCCCGTCGTGATGCCGGTGCTGGCACACTACAACATCGACCCGGTGCATTTCGGCATTCTGCTGTCCATCAACATGGCCATCGGCGCCAACACGCCGCCGGTCGGGGTGGACCTGATGGCCGCTTGCAAGATTGGCGGCATCAACATGATGCAGACGCTGCGCCCGCTGTCGTGGATGATGCTGGCCATGACCGCCGTGATGTTGCTGCTGACCTTTGTTCCTGAACTGGTGCTGTTCCTGCCGAGGCATGTGCAATGACCCACACTTCAACGCTACGCCGTCCCCCCGCGCTGCGCCGCAGCTGGATGTTCGTACCCGGCATGGACGCGGCCGCGCAGGCCGCGGGCCTGGCCAGCGGCACGGACGCGCTGGTGGCCGACCTGGAAGAGTTCACCGCGCCGGTCGAACGGCCGGCCGCCCGCCCGCGCATTGCCGCGCTGTTCGCCACCTGCCGCGCCCAAGGCGTGGTGGCCGCCGTGCGCATCAACAAGCTGGAAGACGATGGCCTGGCTGACCTGCGCGGCGTGATGCCCGGCGCGCCGGATGCGGTATTCCTGCCGCACGCCGAAAGCGCCGCGCAAATCGTCGCGCTGGACGCGGCCATCAGCGCGCTTGAAGCCGAGCTTGGCCTGCCCGCCGGCAGCACCGAAATTGTGCCTACGCTGGAATCGGCGCTGGGGCTGGTGCGCGCCTATGACATCCTGACCGCCAGCCCGCGCGTGTCCGCCTGCCTGCTGGCCGCCGAAGACCTGACGGCCAGCCTGGGCGCCGAGCGCGGCAAGGACGGCATCGAACTGCACGCCGTGCGCGCCCGCTTCCTGGTGGACTGCACTGCCGCCGGCTGCGTGCCCATCGACTGCCCGTTCAACTACCGTGACCTGCCCGCGCTGGAAACGGACTTGCGCTGGGCGCGCCGCCTGGGCTTGAAATCCAAGTGCGCCACCGTGGCCGAGCAGGTGCCGCTGATTCACGCGGTGTTCACGCCATCGGCCGCGGACATCGACGCCGCGCGCGACCGCGTGGCCCGCTTTGAAGCCCAGCGCGCCGGCCGCCACGACGCCGAACGCATCGATCCCCCCACTTACAACACCGCGCGCCGCTTGCTGGCGCGCCACGACCAATTCGAACGATGGGCCGCCGAGCGCCGCGCGCAGGCCGTCCCGCAACAAGGAGACTCCGCATGACGTCAGCCGCAATTCCCGAACGCAATGGCGGTCAGATCCTGATGCAGCAGTTGCGCATCCATGGCGCGCGCCGCGTGTTCATGATTCCCGGTGAAAGCTATCTGCCCTGCATCGATGCGTTAAACGAGCACACCGACGCCATCGAACCCATCGTCTGCCGCCAGGAAAGCGGCGCGGCCTATATGGCCGAGGCATATGGCAAGCTGACGGGGGAACCCGGCATCTGCTTCGTGACGCGTGGCCCCGGCGCCACCAACGCCAGCATCGGCGTGCACACCGCCTACCAGGACTCCACGCCGATGATCCTGTTCGTGGGCCAGGTCGGCAACGACTTCATCGAGCGCGAAGCCTTCCAGGAAATCGATTACCGCCGCATGTTCGGCCAGATGGCCAAGTGGGTAGCGCAGATCGACCGCACCGACCGCATCCCCGAATTCATTTCGCGCGCCTTTGCGGTAGCCACCAGCGGCCGGCCCGGCCCCGTGGTGCTGGCGCTGCCGGAAGACACGCTGTGGGGCACCGCCCGCGTGGCGGACCTGCCGCGTTACCCGCGCGTGCACAGCCACCCCGGCGCGGCCGACTTGGCGCGCATGACGCAGTTGCTGAACGCCGCCGAACGCCCCTTCCTGCTGCTGGGCGGCAATGGCTGGCATCAAACCGCCATCGACCAGATCGCCGGTTTTGCTGAACGCTTCGAGCTGCCCGTCGGCACCGCCTGGCGCCGGCTGGAATGCTTCGACCAGCGCCATCCCAACGCCGCGGGCCACGTCGGCTGGGCCATGACGCCCGCCTTGCGCCAACGCCTGCGCGACGCCGATCTCGTCCTGGCCGTAGGCACGCGTCTGGGCGAAGCCACGACCGAAGGCTATACCGTCATTGAAAGCCCGCTGCCGCGCCAGAAGCTGATTCACGTCTACCCGGACGCCGCCGAGCTGGGCCGCGTGTTCTCGCCCACGCAGGCCATCGTGGCCGACGTGGCCAGCTTCGCCGCCAGCGTCGCGGACCTGACGCCCGGCCACGCCACGCCGCGAGCCGCGGCCGTTCGCGCCGCCCATCAGGAATTGGCCGACAGCCTGACGCCGCTGCCCTCGCCCGGCCCCATGAGCCTGGACGCGGCCGCCGCCTATGTCGACGCGCACGTGCCTGCGGACGCCTGCATCACCGTGGGCGCGGGCAACTACGCGCTGTACCCGCACCGCTACCGCCGCTACACCGGCCCCGGCACGAGCCTGACGCCCACGGTAGGCTCGATGGGCTACGGCCTGCCCGCCGCCATTTCCGCCAAGCTGGAAGACCGCGCCCGCACCGTCGTTTGCTACGCAGGCGACGGCTGCTTCCAGATGAACATGCAAGAGCTTGGTGTGGCCTTGCAGTACAAGCTGGGCGTGGTGGTGCTGGTGTTCAACAACGGCATCTGGGGCACCATCCGCGCGCACCAGGAACGCGAATTCCCCGCGCGCACGATCGCGCTGGGTTTCGAGAACCCCGACTTCACGCAGATCATCCGCGGCTACGGCGGCTATGGCGAAGCCGTGGAAACCACCGAGGATTTCGGCCCCGCATTCGAACGCGCGCTGGCCTATGCGCAGGAAAAGAGCCTGCCCGCGCTGCTGGAAATCCGCTACGACGCCAACGGCATTGCGCCGGGCGAAACCCTGATGGGCATCCGCGAAGCCGCCCAGGCGCGCATCGCCCGCAATGACAAACCCGGCCACTGACAGGACCCCATGCCATGACAACGACGATTTCTATCAACGGACAGCGGCTGTGGCAGTCGCTGATGGATCTGGCGCAAATCGGCGCCACGCCCAAGGGCGGCAACTGCCGGCTGGCGCTCACCGCGCTGGACGGCCAGGGCCGGGATCTGGTCACCGGCTGGATGCGCGACGCCGGCATGACGCTGCGGGTCGATCAGGTGGGCAACATCTTCGCCCGCCGCGCCGGCCGCAACAATGACCTGCCGCCCGTCATGACGGGCAGCCATATCGACACCCAGCCCACCGGCGGCAAGTTCGACGGCTGCTATGGCGTGCTGGCGGGCCTGGAAGTCATGCGCAGCCTGAACGATCACGGCATCGTCACCGAGGCGCCGCTGGAAGTCGCCATCTGGACGAACGAGGAAGGCTCGCGCTTTCTGCCGGTGATGATGGGTTCCGGCGTGTTCGCCGGCAAGTTCCCGCTGGAAGTGGCGCTGAACGCGCGCGACCACGATGGCAAATCAGTGGCCGACGAGCTGGCCGCCATTGGCTACGCCGGCGCGGACCCGGTCGGCGGCCGCCCGGTGGGCGCGTATTTCGAAGCCCACATCGAGCAAGGCCCCATTCTTGAGCACGAAGACAAAGTGGTCGGCGTGGTGACGGGGTCGTTGGGCGTGCGCTGGTATGACGTGGTGGTCACCGGCATGGAAATGCATGCCGGCCCCACGCCCATGCCCATCCGCCGCGACGCGCTGTACGCCACCACCTTTCTGCTGCAATCGGTGATAGGCATCGCCAACGACAACCAGCCGCATGGCCGCGGCACGGTGGGCGAAATCCACGCCCACCCCGGCTCGCGCAACGTCATCCCGGGCCAGGTGCGCTTTACCGTGGACCTGCGCCATGAAGACGAGGCCACGCTCACGCAGATGGACGCGCGCTGGCTGGCGGCCTGCACCGATGTGGCCGAACGCCACGGCGTGACGGTGGACGTGAAGCAGGTGCAGTACTTTCCGCCCACGCCGTTTGATACGGACCTGGTCGGCAAGGTGCGCGACGGCGCCACCCGCCGCGGACTTGCCGCGATGGACATCGTCACAGGAGCCGGCCACGATGCCGTCTACATGGCCAGCGTCACGCCCACCGCCATGATCTTCGTGCCGTGCAAAGACGGCGTGAGCCACAACGAAATCGAAGACGCCAAACCTGCGGACCTGGAAGCTGGCTGCAACGTGCTGCTGGACGCCATGGTCGCGCGCGCCAACCACTCGGGAGCCTCCGCATGAGCCAACACGATTCCGCCTACTGGCACGCCCGTGCCGCCGCCCTGGCCTTCAACGGCCAGGCCTATATCGACGGCGCCTATTGCCACGCCGCCGATGGCGCCACCTTCCCCGCGTCCAGCCCCATCGACGGCCGCAAGCTCGCCGACGTGGCCGCTTGCGGGCAGGCCGATGTGAACCGCGCCGTGGCCGCCGCCCGCCGTGCGTTTGAAGCCGGCGTCTGGAGCCAACTGGCCCCGCGCGAACGCAAGGCGCGGCTGCTGCGTCTGGCCGCCCTGATCGACCAGCACACCGAGGAACTGGCGCTGCTGGAAACGCTGGACATGGGCAAGCCCATACGCGACGCGCTGGCTTTTGACGTGCCGGAAACCGCCCGTTGCTACGCCTGGTACGCCGAAGCCATCGACAAGATCTACGACGAAATCGCGCCGACCGGCCCCGATGCGCTGGCCACGATCACCCGCGAACCGTTGGGCGTGGTGGCCGCCGTGGTGCCGTGGAACTACCCGCTGATGATGGCGGCCTGGAAAGTGGCGCCCGCGCTGGCCGCGGGCAATAGCGTTATCTTGAAGCCGGCCGAACAAGCGTCGCTGTCCGCCATCCGACTGGCCGCACTGGCCACCGAAGCCGGCATTCCTGCGGGCGTGTTCAACGTGGTGCCGGGCTTGGGCGCGGTTGCCGGCCAGGCCCTGGGCCTGCATCCGGACGTGGACTGCGTCGCCTTCACCGGCTCCACCGCCACGGGCAAGCGCTTCATGACGTATTCCGGCGAATCGAACCTGAAACGCGTCTGGCTGGAATGCGGCGGCAAGTCGCCCCACATCGTGTTCGACGACTGCCCTGACCTGGACCGCGCCGCCCAGGCAGCCGCCTTGGCCATCTTCTCGAACCAGGGCGAAGTCTGCATTGCCGGCTCGCGCCTGTACGTGCAGGCCGGCATCTACGACGCGTTCATGGACAAGGTCGCCACCTTTGCCGCCACGCTGCAACCCGGCGACCCGCTGGACCCAGCCACCGCCATGGGCGCGATGGTTGACGAACGCCAGATGCAGGGCGTGCTGGCCCGCATCGCGGCCGGCCAAGCCGACGGCGCAACGTTGCGCCTGGGCGGCAAGCAGGCCCGCAGCGCCACGGGCGGCTATTACATCGAGCCCACCATCTTCGACTGCGCCAGCCAAGACTCCGCGCTGGTGCGCGAAGAAATCTTCGGCCCGGTGCTGGCCGCGCAACGCTTCACCACCGAAGACGAAGCCATCGAACTGGCCAATGATTCGGTGTACGGCCTGGGCGCAGGGCTGTGGACGGCCAACCTGTCGCGCGCGCATCGCCTGTCGCGCCGGCTGCGCGCGGGGCTGGTGTGGGTGAATTGCTATGCCGATGGCGATATCACCGTGCCGTTTGGCGGCGTGAAGCAGTCGGGCTCGGGCCGCGACAAGTCGCTGCATGCGCTGGACAAGTACTCGGACTTGAAGACGACCTGGATCAGCCTGACCGTGTAATCGCGTCAGGGCGCGACGCAAGGCGGGCCTGGAGCATTCCGGCCCGCCTTGCCATTTCGCGTGATCTGCTTGGCCGTCCAGGCCATTGAAGCCCGCCTGCCCTTGTGCCACCGTAAACGGCATCGGGGCAGGCGGCGCAGCAAGCAACATGACGTCACCAAGAGGCGCCCGCTCCGATGCGGGCCGGCGCCAGCGCTGTCCCGCCATCAGAACAATGATCGGAGACAAACGATGCGCAATCCCATACTGGCGCTGCTGCTGGCCGCGCCACTTGCGGCCGCCTTGACGGGCGCAGTGCAAGCTCAAACCGCAGCGCAACCGCAGGCCCAGGACTCGCCCTACCCCACCAAGCCCGTCACCATCCTGGTGGGCTTTCCGCCCGGCACCGCAACCGACACCGTGGCCCGTATGCTGGCCGAGCGCTTGGCGCAGCGCATGGGCCAGCAGTTCATCGTGGAAAACAAGCCCGGCGCGGGCGGCTCCATCGCGGCGGGTCTGGGCGCGCGCGCCAAGCCCGATGGCTACACGCTGATGATCGGCGCGTCTGCGCCGCAAGCCATCAACCCCCACGTCTACCGCAACCTGAACTACGACGCGCGCACGGACTTTGCGCCCATCGGGCTGATCACGTGGCTGCCGTACCTGTTTGTCGTCAACCCCGACAACCCCGCCCACAACCTGAAGGAATTCCTGGCGGCGGCAAAGGCCAAGCCCGATCAGCTCACCTACGCCACCACGGGCATCGGCACCACCAGCCATCTGGTGACGTCGGTGCTGCTGTCCAAAGCGGGCGCCACGATGGTGCACGTGCCGTACAAGGGCAGCAGCCAGGCGCAGACCGACATCGTGGGCGGGCGCACCACCGCCACCTTCGACACGATGGTGTCGTCGCTAGCGATGGTGAAGTCGGGACGCCTGAAGGCGCTGGCCGTCAGCACGCCAGAGCGCGTCGCCATGCTGCCCGACGTGCCGACCGTGGCCGAACAGGGCTACCCCGGTTTCGACATGGGCGCGTGGCTGGGCCTGATTGCCCCGGCCGGCATCCCGCCCGCCATCCAGACGCGGCTGTCGCGCGAGATGAATACGGTGCTGGCCGACGCCGCGGTCCGCGACAAGCTTGCCGACCTGGGCGCGCAGGTGCGCACCACGGCCACGCCCGCCGACTTCGGCGTCATGATGAAAAACGAATACGAATCGTGGGGCAACGTGGTCCGCGAATTCAATGTCAAAGCCACTGACTGAACAGGAACCGGCAACGATGCACGCTAGCCCCGACATGAGCCCGCAAGAATGGGACACCCGCGTCCAACTGGCCGCCTGCTACCGATTGGTGTCGCACTTTGGCATGAGCGACCTGATCT
Organism: Achromobacter sp. NPDC008082; assembly: GCF_042957345.1. Taxonomy (NCBI): domain Bacteria; kingdom Pseudomonadati; phylum Pseudomonadota; class Betaproteobacteria; order Burkholderiales; family Alcaligenaceae; genus Achromobacter; species Achromobacter sp. NPDC008082. The sequence continues at coordinate 346,322 of NZ_JBIBIB010000007.1, read as the reverse complement.
ACAACCACATCACCGCGCGCATCCCAGATACGGATGATCACCTGCTGATCAACCCCTACGGCATGATGTACGACGAAATCACCGCCTCCAATCTGGTCAAGATCGACCTTGCGGGCAAGCTGCTGAGTGAGTCGCCCACGGGCTACGGCATCAACGCGGCGGGCTATGTGATTCATAGCGCGGTGCATGGCGCACGCCACGACGTGGGCTGCGTCATCCACACGCATACGCGCGCGGGCATGGCCGTCTCCGCGCTTCAGTGCGGCCTGCTGCCGCTGACGCAAACGGCCATGCGCTTCGCGAAAATTCCGTATCACGACTACGAAAGTGTGGCCATCGACCTGGACGAACGCGGCCGCCTGGTGGCGGACCTGGGCGCATCCGAAGCGATGATTCTGCGCAACCACGGCCTGCTCGCCGTGGGGCCGACCATTGCGCAGGCGTTCAATACGCTGTACTGGCTGGAGATGGCCTGCAAGGCGCAAGTCGACGCGCTAAGCGCCAACCGCGAACTCTGCCTGCCCCCGCCGGACGTCATCGAAAAAACGTGGCATCTGTACCAGCCCACCACCCGCCGCCCGTTCGGTGAACTGGAATGGCCGGCGATGCTGCGGCTGATGGACCGCAAGGACCCGGGCTACAAGCTGTGATGCGGTTGGGCCATAACGCTTGCGGCGGACCTAGGCCGGGTCCGCGCGCGGCGCCAAGCCCGTGCCAGCCTCATGGCTCACGCCCTTGGGCAGTATCGCCGCCAAGCTGGTGCGCACTTCCAGAAAGTACGGGCCGGCAGCCGCCAAGCCCCGCGCAATGGCCGCGCTGACCTGATCGGTCCGCGTCACGGTTTCAGTTGCCATGCCGAACGCGCGCGCCATCATCGCAAAATCCGGGCTGGACAGGTTCGTGCCCACGTAGCGGCCCGGGTACGTGCGCGCCTGATGCAGCCGGATCGAGCCGTAGCAATTGTTGTTCGACACGATGAACAAAATGGGCAGCCCGCGCTCGGCGGCGGCCGCCATCTCGTTACCCGTCATCATGAAGCCCCCGTCGCCCACCAGGCACACCACCTTGCGGTCGGGGTGGCGCAGCTGCGTGGCGATGGCGGCGGGCGTGCCGTAGCCCATCGCCCCCGACTGCGACGCCATCAGCCGTTGCGGATACACGAACGGAAAATGCCGGTACACCGGCGCGGCAAACGTCCCTGCGTCCAGGCAGATCGCCACATCATTGGGCGCCTGCTCCGTCAACGCGCGCACCACCTGCACAAACGGCACGCCGTCTTCCACCTGCGGGTTCGGCCACGCGGCCGTGCGCTGCTGAATGCTGCGCAGCGACGCCGCCCAATCGTCACGGGCGCTGCCGTGTTCGTGCGCCGTCGTCGGCAACTGCGCCAGCGCATGCGCCGTGGCCACCGGGTCCGCCACCAAACCGACATCGGCGGCAAAGTGCTGGTTCACGATGTGCGGATCGTCATAACAATGCACCAACGCCTGCGATGGCTTCGGATAAGCGGGAAACGCATAGCCCTGCGTGGTGATGTCGCCCAGCCGCGTGCCCAGCGCCAAAATCAGGTCGCTGGAATTGAAGACGTCGATTTGCGCGGTGGACGTGGCCAAGTCCAGATCCCCAGCGTACAAGGCGTGCGTATTCGGAAAGACGTCGTGCTGGCGAAACGACACCGCAACCGGAATGGTGTGCCGTTCGGCCAAGCGCCGCAGCGCGTCGCGCCCATCCGGACGGTTGAACGCGCCGCCCGCAATGATCAGCGGCCGCCGCGCTTGCGCCAGCAGCGCCTGCACGCGCGCCAATGTGGCGGGCGCGGGCTGCGCGGGACTCTCCGGCGCGGCAACCCAGCCGGGCTGCGGCACCGCCGCCTGCTGTACGTCTTCCGGCACCACCATCACCACCGGCCCCGGCGTGCCAGACGTGGCCACGCGTATCGCCTTGAACGCCGCCGCCGCCAGTTCCTCGGGCGTGGAAACTTCAACCACCCACTTGGCCATCGACCCAAACATCTTCTGGTAGTCGATCTCCTGAAAGGCCTCTTTGCGCACGTCCTTCTTTGGCACCTGCCCGATCAACAGAATCATCGGCACCGCATCCTGCTGCGCGGCATGCACGCCAATGGACGCATTCGTCGCCCCTGGCCCGCGCGACACCATCACCACGCCGGGCCGCCCCGTCAGCCGCGCATCGGCGCCCGCCATGAACGCGGCGCCGCTTTCATGGCGGCACGTCACGACATCAATCTGCGGATAGTCGTACAACGCATCCAGCACGCCCAGATAACTTTCCCCCGGCACCAGGAAAACGCGGTCGATGCCGTTGGCGCAAAACACCTTCAGCAAGGCGTGGGCGGACGTGTTCGGCTGGGCGGAAAGGGTCATGGAGGGATCGCGGATAAGGGTGGGCTCAGCGGAAATTCTAGATTGGCAACGCGGGGCCAACTAGGCATACTCTGGCAATCAGATATACAAGAAACGCAAACGACAGACAGCGGCGCCCCTGCCCGCCACGGACCCGGGATGGACTTACGCAAGATCGAAAACCTGATCCACGTTGCCGATCAGGGCAGTTTTTCCAAGGCCGCCTCCGTGCTGGGCATCGCCCAATCGGCGCTGGGCCGGCAGGTCAGAAAGCTGGAAGACGAATGCGGCTGCGCGCTGCTCTATCGCAATGGGCGCGGCGTGTCGCTCACGCCCGATGGCGAAAAACTGCTGGAGCGCCTGCGCCCGCTGCTGCGGCAGATGGATCACGTCGTCACCGAATTCCACAACGACCAGAAGTCGCCATCCGGCCAGGTCACGCTCGGCCTCACGCCCACGTTGTCGCACATGGTTGGCGCGCGGCTGGTGGCGGAAGTGTGGAAGCAGCACCCGCGCATCCAGCTCAACATCATTACGGGTTACAGCGGCTATGTGCTGGAATGGCTGACGAACGCCCGCGTCGACATCGCCGTGCTGCACGACGCGCGGCGCTCGCAACACATCGCGGTCGACCCGCTGGCCGAGCTGGACCTGGCGCTGGTGTCGCCCCCGCAAAACCTGTCGCCCGCCGCCCGCGCCATGACTTCCATCGGCTTCGATCAGCTGCGCGACCTGCCGCTGGTGCTGCCCACCCGCAACCACGGCCTGCGCCGCACGCTGGAACACGCCGCCACGCAGTCGGACATGCCGCTGAACATCGCATTTGAAATGGACGCGCTGGAGCTGATGAAAGACATCGTCGCCGCCGGCATGGCCCACACCGTACTAGGCCTGCCCGCCGTGGCCCGCGAAGTCGCAGCCGGCACGCTCGTCATCCGCCGCATCACGCACCCCGGCCTGTCCACCCGCCTGATGCTCGCCACGGCAGCCAGCCGCCCGACGACGCAGGCGGTGAAGATCGTGCAGGGAATGCTGCGGGATGTGCTGGGGGAAATGACGGCGGCGGAGCCGTATTGCGGGGGGATGCGGATGGTGGGCAACTAAGTCCACCCACAGCGCTCCACACGGTAAGCAACGGACGTTTGCGAACTATCTCACACGCTTATCAGACTGTTCTCATTTACTAGCTCTGGCAGTTGCTTTTAAAAGTGGTCATCGCCAATTGATGCCACGGACGGCCACCAAGGGCCGTCCCCCCAAGAGCACGCCATGCCTTCAGCACCTGACGTCCTGCCCCTCCCCATCCTGCGGATAGTCGACGCTACGCTCAACGCTCCAAGTCATACGGGAGCGGCATGATGGACACCACGTCCGATCAACCCCACTGGCCGCGTCAAGTGGTGAATGCGCTGCCCGACATGCACTGGGCCGCGCTACAACAAGGTGCACGCCCTTGGCTTTGCCTAAGCGGCGCACACAGCGCACCGGCCGATCCATCTTGAATAGAGGTCAACCTCGCCCTCTATCAGCCCACATCGTCCACCCCCCCGTACAGCGACGGCAACAGCACAGGCAATGCATCCAGGGGGAATGCAAAGCGCACAGGGCCGCGCGGGCTATCGGATGCCGCCAATCCACTTTTCAATGCCGCCGCCAGTAACGATCGCCCCGTGCGTTCGCCCAGTCCCGTCATCTGAATGAACTCACCGCGCGTGACGGGGCCCGCCGCAAACAGGTGATAGAGGGGAAGCGCGGCTTCTGGCCGCAGACGCCCGTGGGCCGATTCAATCTGCACGACAGCATTGATCTTCGCCTTCATGGAGTCGAGCATCAGCATCTGCGCCATGTAGCTCACCTGGTCCTCGCACACCCGCAGGAAATAATCCACCCATTGAACCAAGCCGCGCTCGGTCAGGTTGCCGCGCCCGTCCAAATCCCCCTGGCGTGGCGCATCGGCCGCGGCCAGATAGCCGTAGTAATCCTGCACGCCTCGGGCAAATCCCCGGTTCACTGACCACAACCCGCGCGTTACTGGCAGCATCGCGGCGTGGGTTTGCAAGCGGGCGGCTCGCCCGTTGCCATCGGCGAAGGGGTGCATCCAGGCAAGGCGATGATGTGCACAAGCAATGGCAATGATTTGCAGGTCGGCCGGACGCTGGCGGTCGTAATGCTGGGTAAACGCATCCATGAAGCGCGGCAGCGACTGCCACGCAGGAGGATTGTGGCGGCCAACCGTAACGTTGATTTCACGCAAGGCCGACGGCTCTACCACCAACCCATCGCTTGTCATGCGATCGGCGGGCGCAAGATGGCGGTACAACGCGCCATGCGCCATCTTGGCGAAGTCCGCGCTAAGCGCAGACGTGGAGTCAGCCTGCCGTGACACGACTTTTTCGGCTTCGATATGCGCCACCGCGATGCGTTGAAGCTGGGCGATTTCCGGGCGATCCGAAAATTCCTGATGCAACGCGGCCTGGATGTTCCGGGGCGTGGTGCTCTGCCCTTCGATCCGATTGCTGTAGTACGAGTTCATGCTGCGCAGCAATTCGCGTAGCGCAAGCTTGGTAGCCGGATGGGCCTGCGTGGCCAATCCGGCAGCGTCGTTAACGACGGCAGAGGCCCGCTCGCGCAATGGCGCGAGCAACGAATCTGCGGGCTGAAGAGGAAGAAATTGATGGGGCGAGTCGTACACGTGTTTCCGGTTTATTTGCCGGTTTTCTTTCCGGCCATCTTAAAACTCAAGACGTTGATAATAAACGAAATAATAGAAACGAATGTACTTTCTAAAGAAAGCAAATTTCCGGTAATTTTGCCGGTTTTTTTTCTACACTCAAGCCCCCACCGACGCCCCCTTCACCACCCGATGCACGAACTGCAATTTCCCCACCACTTCCGCCGGCAGCACAAACGGGTAAAAGTCCCGTTGGCCCATGCTGCGTGACAGCTCGTTCAGCACCCCCGTCAGCGCCACCCAGGCGTTGACGAGATCCAGGAAGGCTTGCCCTTCGGGGTCTTGCGGGTCGTAGAGGGCGGCGGTGGTGAACGGTTCGTAGGCTTGTTCTACCGCTGTGCGGGTGACGCCGAAGCTGATGGCGGTGTCCAGGGTGTCCATCATGTGCAGGTAGTGCGCCCAGGTTTCGGCCCAGTCTTCCCAGGGGTGGCACGACGCATAGGTGCTGATGAAGTGCAGCGCCCAGTCGGCGGGCGGGCCTTGTTCGTAGTTGCGTTTCAGGGCTTCGGCGTAGTCGGCTTGTTCATCGCCGAAAACCTGGCGGAAGGATTCCAGCCAGGGGCCGCCTGCGATCAGCTGGTCCCAGTAGTAGTGGCCGATTTCGTGGCGGAAATGGCCGACCAGCGTGCGGTAGGGTTCGCGCATGTCTTCGCGCACTTTGACCCGGTAGGCGTCGTCGGCTTCAAGAATGTTGATGGTGATGAGGCCCTGCGCGTGGCCGGTCAACAGCGGTGCGCCGTCGGCGGTGGGCGCGAGCAGGTCGAAGGCCAGGCCGCCGTCGTCGGGTTCGACGGAACGCCGGATAGGCAGGCCGAGCGTCATCAATTGCGCCACCATCTGGCGCTTGGCCACTTCCACCTTGAACCACAGCGGGCCGTTCTCGGGCACGGACAGGTCGGGAATGGTGCGGTTCAGGTTGCACGCAAGGCATAGCGCATCGGGCGAATTTGCGGGCAGCAGCCAGTTGCACAAGGCTGGCGAGCTGAAGTTGGCGCAGCGTTTGTAGGTTTTGCCGCGCGCCCTGCCCGATTCTCGAAACGTGCCGGACGTGGCGCCCTCGTCCAGAGCCAGCACGTGGCCGCGCTTGGGGTCAAAGCCCAGTTGCCGATGGCAATTCAGACATTCGGTGTTGCTGAAAAAAATGGGCTGGCCGCATACGCATTGAAAGGCCTTCGCGCGCGCATGCCGCACGCGCTGGCGTTTCGGGGCGCGCAGTTGGCGGTTGATCGCGTCGAAGAAATAGCTCATGCATCGTTCCCTGTAGGAAATTCATCGATGGGCGCGACGGTGACGCGCACATCCAGTTCATGGCCGCCGCCGCGGATGACGCCGCGCAAGGGGGTGACGTCGCCGTAGTCGCGGCCATAGGCCAGGACGACATGCGCCGTGCCTGGCACCACGTTGTTGGTGGGGTCCAGGTCGACCCAGCCGCCATTGATCTCAACGCCTGCGCAGTGCACCGACACCCACGCGTGCGACGCATCCGCCCCAATCAAGCGCGGCTTGCCGGGCGGCGGTTGCGACATCAGATAGCCGCTGACATAGCGCGCCGGCAGGCCAATGGCGCGCAGGCAGCCGATCATCACATGCGCGAAATCCTGGCACACGCCGACTTTTTCCTGGAAGGCTTGCAGGATGGGCGTGGACACTTGCGTGTGTGCGGGCTGGTAGGTGAAGTCGGTGTGTATGCGGTGCATCAGGTCGATCGCGGCCGCCGCCACCGGCCGCCCTGGCGTGAACGACAGCAAGGCGTATGCCTGAAGCTCGGCGTGCAGCGGCACATAGGTCGACGGGAACGTGAATTCCACTTCTGGCGCGAAAGGCAAGGCCGGGTCATAACGCAAACGTTGCACGGCCGCTTCCCACGCCAGGCCGGTCGCCGGGTCCAAGGCGGCAAAGCGCGGGTGAACGGTGACGCGGCTGGTGGCGCGCACGGTCAAGGCCTCGTGCGGGGCATAGAGGGCGAAGGTGCAGCGCGTGTTGCCGAAGCCGTCGACAGATTCCGCGATATCAGACGGTGCGGGCGTGACGCTCAGCGCGTAGGTCTCGACCACCTGGCTGACGTCGGTCAACGGACGCAAATAGCCCAGGTGGTGCGCCAGTTCGACGGGCGAGTCGTAGCGGTAAGCGGTGACGTGGTCCACGCCCAGCGTCACGCCGGACGCGGATTCCAGGGGGGCAACGGAAAGTGAGGTCTGGTTCATGACGATGAAGGCGCCCGGCCTATGCCGACAGCGTCTGGTCGTAACCCGCCGCGTGGCTGAAGTAGCGGCGGCTGATTTCATTGGACAGGTTGCTGGCCGCCCCATCCAGTTGCTCCGACAGCGCCAGCACGCCGGCGTACAAACCCTGCGTCTGCTCGCACAACGTGGCCAGCGTCACGCCCGCCCCTTGCGCCGGCAACAAGGCCAACAAGTCGGATGCAGGCCCGGCCACCGTGTCGGGCAAGCGCGCCACTTCCTTTTTCAACACATTCAACACACACGCCAGCGAGCGCGGGTTGGCGGGTTCCTGCACCAGCAGGTTCAGCAACGCCGGCACTTCCTGCCGCCCGGGGTAATAGGCGCGATACGTGATCTTGCTGTCGAACAGATCCAGCAGAATGTTGAAACCGCTGTCGCCCAGCACGGCGTTACGGCGAAACAGTTCGCCCAAGAAGCTCGCCATGGCGGACAGGCGTTCAATCTGGCGGCCGATGGTCAGCAGCCGCCAGCCGTCATCGCGCGTCATGCGGTCGGTTTGCGAACCGGTAATGGCCGATAACTGCATGCCCAGGTTCTTAAGCGCACGCAGCACGTCCGGTGCGGAGACCGGCGCGTCTGACACCGTATCGTCGTCGCGGCCCTTGGCCTGGTTGGCGGCCATGCGCAAAAACCATTCATGGGCGGTTACCACCAGCCGCCAATGGTCGGGCGACAAGCGGTCACGAATCTGGCCGGCGGCAAACGCCAGCGCGCCCAGGTTGCGAGCGACCCCGCCCTGCGCGTCGGCGCCCGCCAGCTCGGCGACGAGCGTGGATTCGAACATGCGCACCGACAAGGTCTGCGCGGGCGGCACGAGGCCGCTGCGCTGGCACAGGGCGGCCACCGCGGCGAACAGTTCGCCCGCGTTGTCTTCGTCGCTGTTCAACCACGTCAACGCCACCGTCGCCAGGCGCACATCGTTCTCGGCGCGTTCGGTATAGCGGCCCATCCAGAACAGGTTTTCAGCGGCTCGGCTGGACACCGGCCGGTGGGCGGGCACGATGTCTTCCGGGCGCAACTGCGCGGGCAGCATCGAAAACGTATCGACGGCCCCGCGCGTGGTGACCCAGGTATCCATGCTGCTCCCGCCGCGTTGCATGGACACAATCTGCTGTTCACGGCTGGCGATGCGGGTCAGCCCGCCGGGCAAGACCGTCCAGCCGCCCTCGCCGTCTGCGATGACGAATACGCGCAGCATGGCGGCGCGCGGCACGATGTGGCCGGCCGACCAACTGGGCGCCTGCGACAGCGGCAGGTATTCCTGGATGGTGTAGGCGTCGGGGTGGTCGGCAATGCGGGCGAGCAGCGCGTCGCGCTCGGACGGCGGCACCGCCCCGCCTATCACCGGCTCGAATCCGCCGCGCGTATTGCTGGGGTACGTAGACTTGACCACCGCCCCCGCCAGATTCGCCAGCGCCTGATCGCGCGCGGCCGCCTCGCCGCACCACCACGACGGCAGCGACGGCAGCAACAGGTCTTCATCCAGCAAGCGGCGGCTGATGGCGGGCAGAAAACCATTGATGGCGGGCGATTCCAGAAAGCTCGTGCCCAGCGAATTCGCCACCAGCACATTGCCCGCCCGCATCACTTGCAGCAAACCCGGCACGCCCAGCGTGGAGTCTGAACGCAATTCCAGCGGGTCACAGAAATCGTCGTCCAGCCGGCGCAGCACCGCATGCACGCGTTCCAGCCCGTGCAGCGTTTTCAGGTAAAGCACCTTGTCGCGCACGACCAGGTCGCCGCCTTCGACCAGCGTCACGCCCAGATAGCGCGCCAGATAGGTCTGTTCGAAATAGGTTTCGTTGTAGGGGCCGGGCGTCAGCAGCACGATGCGCGGCGGCGTTTGCGCCGTCAGCGCGCCGGGGCTGAGCTTGTACAGCATGTCCATCAGCCGGCGATAGCTGGTGGCCAGGTGCTGCACCCGCAATTCCTTGAACGCCTCGGGGAACATGCCCGAAATCGTCAGCCGGTTTTCCAGCAGATAGCCCAGGCCGGACGGCGCCTGCGTGCGCTGCGACACCACCCACCAGCCGCCGTCGCTGGCGCGCGCCAGGTCAAAGGCGGCGATGTGCAGAAAGGTGCCGCCCGGTGGCGCGTAACCGCGCAGCGGGCGCAGGTAGCCCGGGTGGCCCAACACCAGCGCAGGCGGAATCAGCTTGTCGGCAAGCAGCGTTTGCGGGCCGTAGATGTCGCCCAGCAGGCGGTTCAAGAGGCTGGCGCGCTGGCACACGCCCGCTTCGATGGCGGACCAGTCCGCGTCGTTGATGACAAAGGGCAGCAGGTCCAGCGACCAGGGCCGCGCCGAGCCACTGGCGTCGGCGTAGATGTTGTAGGTGATGCCGTTTTCGCGGATCTGCCGCGCCACGACGTCGACGCGGCGGTCCAGGTCGGCGAAGCCGCTGGTGCCCAGCAGTTCAAAAAAACGGGGCCAGGGTTCGCGCAGGCGCGTGGCCCCGGACGCGTCAGCCGTGTCGCGCAGCTCGTCGTAGTGCCCGGCGCGTGCGGGCAACGCCGCATGAACCGCCAGGGATGCGACATCCTGCGACGGGTCCGTCTGAAAAAGAAATTGCGGCATAGCAGCTTTATCGGCGGCGGGACCGCCGGGGTTCAACATCTGGTAGGGCTCAATCGTGCCTTAAATCCAACGAGAACGGAAATTCCCGGCTGACCTTGGCGGGCGCAACATCCATACGCCCGGGCGTATGCCCGATCTTTTCAAAGCGGGCCAAGCGACGGCTCTCGGCCTCGTAGGAATTGACCGGGAACGACTCCGGGTTCAGCCCGCCCGGGTGCGCGACGTGATATTTGCAGCCTCCTAAAGAACGGCGGTTCCAGGTATCCACAATGTCTACCGTCAGCGGCACGTGCACGCTGATGGTGGGGTGCAGCGCCGACGGCGGCGACCAGGCCTTGTACCGCACGCCCGCCACATATTCCCCGACGCGTCCGGTAGGCTGCAAAGGCAGCGCCCGGCCATTGACCGTCACAACATAGCGGTTGTCGTTCAAACCGGATACCCGGATTTCCACCCGCTCAAGCGACGAATCCACATACCGCACCGTGCCGGCGGACGAGCCCTCTTCGCCCATCACATGCCACGGCTCCAGCGCGCCGCGCAGTTCCAGATGAATGCCGCGCGCGGCCACATCGCCAAACAGCGGGAAGCGGAACTCGAAATGTGGCGCGAACCAGGCGGCGTCGAACCCGTAGCCGGCCTCGTTCAGGTCGGCCAGCACATCCTCGAAATCCATCTTCACAAAGGTCGGCAAGAGGAAGCGGTCGTGCAATTCCGTGCCCCAGCGCGTCAGCCGCGCGGTGTACGGCGTCTTCCAGAAATGCGCAATCAGCCCACGCAACAGCAGCTGCTGCGCCAGGCTCATGCGCGCATGCGGCGGCATTTCAAACGCACGCAGCTCCAACAGGCCCAACCGCCCCGTGGCGCTGTCGGGCGAATAGAGTTTGTCGATGCAGAATTCCGAGCGATGCGTGTTGCCCGTGACATCCACCAGAATGTTGCGCAGCGCCCGGTCGATCATCCAGGGCGGCACGTCCGCGCCCTGTTCGGCGCAACGGCGATGTATTTCCTGAAACGCCAGCTCCAGCTCGTAGACCTGATCATTGCGGGCTTCGTCGATACGCGGCGCCTGGCTCGTCGGCCCGATGAACAAGCCCGAGAACAGATACGACAAAGACGGATGGTTGACCCAGTACGCCAGCAGGCTGGCCAGCACGTCGGGGCGGCGCAGGAACGGACTGTCGGCCGTTGTGGCCCCGCCCAGCACGAAATGGTTGCCGCCGCCCGTGCCGGTGTGGCGGCCATCGGCCATGAATTTCTCGGTGGATAGCCGGGTTTCAAAGGCGGCTTCGTAAAGGAATTCGGTATGGTCGACGAGTTCGGCCCAGTTGCTGGCCGGGTGGATGTTGACTTCGATGACGCCGGGGTCGGGCGTCACCTGCAACACCTTCAGACGCGGGTCGCGCGGCGGCGGATAGCCTTCCATGACGATGCGGGTGTTCAACTCACGCGCCGTGGCTTCAACCTGCGCCACCAGCGCCAGATAATCCTCCAGGCGCGGCAGCGGCGGCATGAACACGTACTGCACACCATTGCGCGCTTCCACGCACATGGCGGTGCGCGTCAGCCCGGCGGCGGATTCGAATCGGGCGGGTGCGGCGGCGTCTGATGGGCCTGCCGCCGCCGTTGCGCCCGCGGCTCCCGCGCCGGCCGCCGCCCCCTTGCCATTTACCTCCTGCCGCCCCGCGCCCCGCGCATGCTGCGTCAGCAATTGCGCCGGCCCGGGCAAAGACCGCCGCGCGTCATAGGGGTCGCGGTCCACAACCACCGGCGCATCGGCCTCATCCACCCAAGGCAGCGAATCCAGCGGCAGCCGGTATCCCATGGGCGAATCCCCCGGGAACAGATACATGCGTTCGTCGCGCAGGAACCAGGGGCCGGACACCCACGGCCCGCCCTCGCCCGCCTGGATCGGCAAGGCGTAGCCCACCACGCTATCAAGCTTTTGCTCGAACACGCGGCGCAGCCGGGCGCGTTCCATCTCGTCGTCCAGCCGCGCGTCGAAGGGGTCCACATTGACGGGCAACCGGCGCTCGCGCCACAGGTAGTAGAAGACGTCTTCATAGCCTGGCACCACGAAACGATCTTCCACGCCCAGCCGCTCGCACAGCTTCGTCATGAAACGCCGCGCGTCGGCAACCGTATAGGCGCTGCGCTGACGCTCGTCGGCAAACAGCGCCGGGTCATCCCAGCAGGCCTGGCCGTCTGCGCGCCAATAGATCGACAGCGCCCAGCGCGGCAATTGTTCGCCCGGATACCACTTGCCCTGCCCGAAATGCAGAAAGCCGTTGCCGCCGTAGCGCGTGCGCAGCCGGTTCAAGAGTTCGACGGCGTAGCCGCGCTTGGTCGGCCCCAGCGCCGCGGTGTTCCATTCGGCGCCTTCGCGGTCGGACACCGACACGAAGGTCGGTTCACCGCCCATCGTCAGGCGCACATCCATGTGGTCCAGATGGTCGTCGATCTTGTCGCCCAGGTCGCGGATGGCGTGCCATTGCTCGTCGGTATAGGGCTTCGTGACGCGCGGGGATTCGAACACGCGCGTGACCGACATGGTGTGCGTGAATTCGACTTCGGCTTCGTCCACCGCGCCCGTCACGGGCGCGGCGCTGCCGGGTTCGGGGGTGGCTGCCAGCGGAATGTGGCCTTCGCCCGCCAACAGGCCGGACGTTGGGTCCAGCCCAATCCATCCCGCGCCCGGCAGATAGACCTCGCACCACGCATGCAGGTCGGTGAAGTCAGTCTGCGCGCCGCTGGGGCCGTCCAGCGCCCGCACATCCGGCTTCAGCTGAATCAAGTAGCCAGACACAAAACGCGCCGCCAGCCCCAGATGCCGCAGCGCCTGCACCAGCAGCCAACCGGAATCCCGGCATGAGCCTGCGTTACGCGTAAGCGTTTCCTCGGGCGTCTGCACGCCCGGCTCCATACGGATCAAGTAATTGATTTCCTTATGGATCTGCTGGTTCAAGCCCACCAGAAAATCCACCGTGCGCTGCGGCCGCACATCCACGCGCGACAGGAATTCCGCAAAGCGCGGCGTAGCCTTGTCGCACACGCGGTACGGCGCCAGCTCGCGCGCCAGGCCGTCGTCGTAGGTAAACGGAAATTCCTCGGCGTCCGGCTCCAGGAAGAAGTCGAACGGGTTGTACACGGCCATTTCGGCGACGAGATCCACCGTGATCTTGAATTCACGCGTCTTCGTCGGGAAATTCAGCCGCGCCAGATAGTTGGCGAACGGGTCCTGCTGCCAGTTGATGAAATGGTCGGCGGGTTCCACCGTCAGCGAGTACGACAGGATCGGAGTGCGGCTATGTGGGGCGGGTCTCAGGCGCAGCACCTGCGCCGACAGGCTGACCAAACGGTCGTATTTGTATTGCGTGACGTGCTTGAGTGCTACGTGGATGGTCACTGCCTTCTCCGGGTCGACTGGGCAAGTCAGTGGCTGGTTTGCACCTGCACCGACACATTCATGGACAGCGCGGCCGCCGCCCCATGCAACCAGCGCACGGGCGAAGCCGATTCATAGTCGCGCGCCACGGCCAGCCGGCAATGGCCGTCTGACGCGAAGCAGGAATGGCTGACATCCACGCTGACCCAGCCGTGACGGGCCAGCCAGACGTCGGCCCAGCCATGGCTGGCGGCGTCATCGCCAGCCATGTGCCAATAGCCGCTGACAAAACGGGCCGGCGTGCCAAAGGCGCGCACGCAGGCCAGCAAAAGATGGGTGTGGTCCTGGCTGCCGCCGCGCCCGGCTGCCAGCACCTGCGCCGCCGGTACAGGCGCATCGGCAACGCCTGGCGTGTAGGCCACGCGTTCGCGGATGGCGGCGCTCAAGCGCAGCACGTCTTCGGGAGTATGCACGCCGCGCGGCACCACGTGTCGGCAAAATTCGCGGATGCTGTCGTCGCACTGGGTCAGCGCGGTGGGCACGCCATAGATGTAGACCGGCAGGCGCTCGTCTTCGTCGCCCACATGGCCTTGCGCCAGCGGATGGATGTCGACCTGCCCCACGGCATGGATTTCGATTTCGCTATGGGTGCGGTGCAACGTGAGCGTGTGCGTCACGTTGCCATAAGCGTCGACCTGCGCCTGGATCTCGCCGGGCGTCTGGATCTGCCAGCGCAAGGCGTGTTGATGCTCGTCGCGGCGCGGCGTCAGGCGCAGCGTCTGGATGCTGTAGTTAACTGGGGCGGCATAGCGGTAGCGAGTCACGTGCTTGATGAGATGCTTCATGAAAGTCTCCACACTGCAAGGTCACGCTGACAACGTCGGGCCCGTCAGCCCCCTGACCCAGCAGGCACGACGGTCGATAGTAGCAATAGCTCGTTAAAAAAATAAGCAACTTGCATGCCAAGTTTTGGCGCGCCCGCGTTGTCGACAATTCAAGGGGAAACCCGAACGGCGGCAACGCCTTCCCGCCCCGCTGCGCACGCTGCCGCGGCGCGCCGCGCACCAAGGCAGTGCGGGGGTTGCCCGCTTTCGGACGCTACCCGCACCCAACCCCGGCGTGAATCGGGACGCGCCCAGCCCGCACAAAGAAAAAGCGCCCTGGCGGGCGCTTGGGAGGTGCGGAGCCCTCAGCCCTAAGTGGAGTTTTTACAGCCGATTGCAAAATTGTTCTGCACGCGACCAGGCGTTTCCCATCACGCGGCTGCCGTCAGGCGGGCGCGCGCAGTCACAATCTTCAAAGGGGCGGACAAATGTTCAATACGCCGCGCGCGTGCGCAGGCACATTGCCGGTGTTTCCTCACCCGGCACCACAGGAGTTACTGATGCCTATCACCGCCACCGCCACGCCCGGCGCCAAGCTGCTTTCGCCCAAAGACCACACGCTCATCATGATCGACTTCCAGTCGCAGATGGCGTTCGCCACGCACTCCATCGACGCCGTCACGCTGCGCAACAACGCCGCGCTGGTCGCCTCGGCCGCTGCCGGTTTTGGCGCGTCCACCATCCTGACGACCGTTGCTGAAAAGAGTTTCTCGGGTCCGATGTTCGACGAAGTCGTCGCCCCCTTCCCCGGCCAGGCGCTGCTGGACCGCACGTCCATGAACACCTGGGAAGACGCCGCCGTCATCAAGCAGGTCAACGAAATCGGCAAGAAGCGCATTGTGCTGGCCGGTCTGTGGACCAGCGTCTGCATCGTGGGCCCGGCCTTGTCGGCGCTGGATCAGGGTTTCGAGGTCTATGTCATCACTGACGCCTGCGGCGACGTGTCGGCCGAAGCGCACAATCGCGCCATCGAGCGTATCGTGCAAGCGGGCGGCCAGCCCATCACCGCACTGCAATACCTGCTGGAAATGCAGCGTGACTGGGCGCGCACCGATACGTATGACATGACGACCGGCATCGCCAAGAAGTTCGGCGGCGCTTATGGCCTGGGCATCCTCTACGCCAAGTCCATGTTCAACGCCCACGAAGGCTGATCGGAGCACGCTGATGAAGGTCTACCTGGTTTCCCTGGGGCTCGGCCTGCTGGTCGGGGTCATTTACGCGCTGTTCAACGTGCGCTCACCCGCGCCTCCGGTGATTGCCCTGGTAGGCCTGCTTGGCATCCTGGCGGGGGAACAGATTCCCCCGCTGGTCAAACGCCTGCTGTCCGACGAACCTACGCGCACGTCGTGGATACACCAGCAGGTCAAGCCGCACATGTTCGGCGAGCTGCCCAGCTGCCCGAAAACCCCCGCGCCGCCCCCCGCCAACCTCTGTGAAGACAAGCGCAATGGCTGACACTCTGGACCCCGCGCGCCACGGCGCCCCCGACCTGATCCTGCATCAAGGCCGATTCACGACCCTGGACCCCGCCCGCCCCACGGCGGACGCCGTCGCCATCAAAGATGGCCGCTTCACGCGCGTCGGCGCGTCCGCTGACGTGCTGCCGCTGGCAGGCCCCGCCACGAAAGTGATCAGCCTGAACGGGCGCGGCGTGCTGCCGGGCCTGATCGACAACCACCTGCACATCATTCGCGGCGGCCTGAACTACAACATGGAACTGCGCTGGGACGGCGTGACGAGCCTGGCCGACGCCATGGCCATGTTGCGCCGCCAAGTCGCCATTACCCCCGCCCCGCAGTGGGTGCGCGTGGTGGGCGGCTTCACCGAACACCAGTTCGCTGAAAAGCGCCTGCCCACCATCGAAGAGCTGAACGCCGTGGCGCCCGATACGCCCGTGTTCATCCTGCACCTGTATGACCGCGCCCTGCTGAACGCCGCGGCGCTGCGCGCCGTGGGTTACGACAAGACCACGCCCGCCCCGCCCGGCGGCGAAATCGTGCGCGACAACGCCGGCAACCCCACGGGGCTGCTGCTGGCCAAACCCAACGCGTCCATTCTGTACGCCACGCTGGCCAAAGGCCCCAAGCTGCCGTTTGATTACCAGCTGAATTCCACGCGCCATTTCATGCGCGACCTGAACCGGCTGGGCGTCACCGGCGCCATCGACGCGGGCGGCGGCTTTCAGAATTACCCCGAGGACTATCAGGTGATCCAGCAACTGGCCGACGCGGGCCAGCTGACCATCCGCCTGGCCTACAACCTGTTCACGCAAAAGCCCAAACAGGAAAAAGAAGACTTCCTGAACTGGACGGCCACGTCGCAGTACAAGCAAGGCACCGACTACTTCCGCCACAACGGCGCGGGCGAAATGCTGGTGTTCTCGGCGGCCGACTTCGAAGACTTCCGCCAGCCGCGCCCCGAAATGGGTCCCGAGATGGAAGGCGAGCTGGAAGAAGTCGTGCGCATCCTGGCGCAGAACCGCTGGCCCTGGCGCCTGCACGCCACCTATGACGAGACCATCTCGCGCGCGCTCGACGTCTTTGAACGCGTGAACAAAGACGTGCCGCTGGAAGGGCTGAACTGGTTCTTCGACCACGCCGAAACGATTTCGGAACGCTCGATTGACCGCATCGCCGCGTTGGGCGGCGGCGTGGCCGTGCAGCATCGCATGGCGTATCAAGGCGAGTACTTTGTTGAACGCTATGGCGCAGGCGCGGCCGAAGCCACGCCGCCTGTCAAACGCATGCTGGAAAAAGGCGTGAACGTGTCGGCCGGCACCGATGCCACCCGCGTGGCGTCCTACAACCCGTGGGTGTCCTTGTCGTGGCTGATCACCGGCAAGACGGTCGGCGGCCTGCGCCTGACGCCGCAACGCAACTGCCTGGACCGCGACGCGGCGCTGCGCATGTGGACCGAAAACGTCACCTGGTTCTCAAACGAGCAAGGCAAGAAGGGCCGCATCGCCGAAGGCCAATTGGCGGATCTGGTGGTGCCCGACCGCGACTTCTTCGCCTGCCCCGAATCCGACATCGCCGACACCTCCAGCCTGTTGACGATGGTGGGCGGCAAGGTCGTCTGGGGCGCGGGTGAATTCGCCGGTTTTGACGAAGCCGCGCCACCGCCCGCCATGCCGGACTGGTCGCCGACGCGGCTCTTCGGCGGCTACGGCGCGTGGGGCGACAGCGAAGGCAAGCCGCTGCAAGCCACGCTGCGCGAAGCCGCTGCCGCTTGCGCCTGCGCCAATGACTGCAACGTCCACGGCCACCAGCACGCGGGCGCCTGGGCCAGCAAACTGCCCGTCTCTGACCTGAAAGGGTTCTGGGGCGCGCTGGGCTGCGCCTGCTGGGCGGTATGACGATGCGCGCCGTGATGACATCGCCCGCCGTGCGCTGGCTGGCCCTGCTGGCGCTTTGCGGCGCTTACTTGCAGGGCGGTTTGGTCAAGCTGCTGGATTTCGACGGCGCGCAAGCCGAAATGGCGCATTTCGGCTTGCATCCTGCCGCGCTGGCGGCCGCCGCCGTTATTCTGCTGGAACTTGGCGCCAGCGCGTTGGTGTTGTCGGGCCGGCTGCGCTGGCTGGGCGCGCTGGCGCTGGCGGTGTTCACCGCCGCGGCCGCCCTGATGGCCAACCGCTACTGGGAATCCCCCGCCGACACGCGCTTCATGAATATGAACGCCTTTTACGAGCACATTGGGCTGGCTGGGGCGTGGGTCCTGGTTGCCTGGCATGATTTTACGGAGCGCCCGCATGGCCGGAGCTGACCGCAGTACCCCCCCGCCCGCCGCCATAGGCGGCATGGCCCCGCTCAAGCACACGCTGTTCGCCGTGCTGTGGGGCGCCACCATCCTGGGCAACATCGGCAGTTTCATGCGCGACGTGGCCAGCGCCTGGCTCGTCACTGACCTGTCCAACAACCCCGCCGCGGTCGCCATGATGCAGACGGCGGCCACGCTGCCCGTCTTCCTGCTGGCCATTCCCGCAGGCGTCTTGTCCGACATCCTGGACCGCCGGCGCTTTCTGATCATCATCCAGGTGCTGCTGGCCTGCGTCAGCTTCACGCTGCTGATGATGGCCAAGACCAATACGCTGACCGTGGAATATCTGATCGCGCTGACTTTCCTGGGCGGCGTGGGCACGGCGTTGATGGGGCCGACCTGGCAAGCCATCGTGCCTGAGCTCGTGCCCAAGGCGGAACTCAAGACCGCCGTGGGCTTGAACTCGTTGGGCATCAACATCGCCCGCGCGTTAGGCCCGGCCGTGGGCGGCCTGTTGCTGGCGGCCTTTGGCGCGGCGGCGGCGTATGGCGCCGACGTGCTGAGCTATGTATTCGTGATCGGCGCGCTGCTCTGGTGGAAGCGCCCCAAGAAGGTGGACGACGGCCTGTCCGAACAATTCTTTGGCGCCTTCCGCGCGGGCGTGCGCTATGCCCGCGCCAGCCGCGAGCTGCACATCGTGCTGCTGCGCGCGGCGGTGTTCTTCATCTTCGCAAGCTCGGTCTGGGCCTTGCTGCCGCTGGTGGCGCGCAAGATGCTGGGCGGCACCGCCGGGTTCTACGGCATTTTGCTGGGCGCCGTAGGCGTGGGCGCGATTCTGGGCGCGGTGGTGCTGCCCAAGCTGCGCCAGCGCTTGAACACCGACGGCCTCGTGCTGGCGGCGGCCGCCGTTACGGCGGTGGTGATGGCCGCGCTGTCCTTTGCCCCGCCGCAATGGGCGGCGGTGTTGCTGTTGCTGGTGCTGGGCTTGGGCTGGATTGTTGCGCTGACCACCTTCAACGGCGTCGCGCAAGCCATTCTGCCGAACTGGGTGCGCGGGCGCGGGCTGGCCATCTACCTGATGGTGTTCAACGGCGCGATGGCCGCAGGCAGCCTGGGCTGGGGCTTGTTGGCGCAGAAGATCGGCGTGCCGGCCACCTTGCTGGCGGGCGCGGCCGGGCTGCTGGTGGCCGGGGTGTTGCTGCACCGCTTGCGTCTGCCGCAGGGCGAAGCCAATCTGGACCCGTCCAACCATTGGCCCGAACCCTTGCTGGACGCGCCGGTTGAGCATGATCGCGGCCCGGTCATGGTGCAGATCGAATACCGCATCCGTGTGCAAGACCGCCCGGCGTTCCTGCAAGCGCTGAAGGCGGTGGCCGAGGAGCGCCGGCGCGACGGCGCTTACGCCTGGGGCATTGCCGAACACACGAGCGACCCTGAACGCGTGCAGGAATGGTTTTTGGTGGAGTCATGGGCGGAACACATGCGGCAGCACCAGCGCGTGTCGCAAGCCGATGCCGACCTGCAAGGCGAAGCGCAGCGCTTTCACATCGGGCCAGAGAAACCCGTGGTGCACCATTTCCTGGCGCTGGACACGCGTCAGGCCAAGCCGGGGCCGGCGGCCTGACGGCACATTGCCCGGCCCCCTGCCCGCCCCCCCTGCCCGGCCCCCCTGCCCGGCCCGCGCGTTCAGTGGGCCGAGGCGTCCAGGAAGCGGTGCACGACACGCACCGCGGCCGCGCCCTCGGCGATGCTGGCCAACACGTGCTTGTCTGACCCCGCCCGCACGGCCCCCACTGCAAACACACCGGGCTGCGAGCTTTCATAGGCGCGCGCCTGCATGGAGCCTGCCGCCGCCCGGCCGGTGTGGATGTAGCCGTGGTCGTCGGTGTCCAGGCAGCCGTCCAGCCACGCGGTATTGGCGTCCCCCGGCGTCTGGGGCGTTGCGCCTTTCTGCATGCCCGTCGCCACGATCAGGCTGCGGGTTTCAATCACCTGGCCGTCATCCAGCCACACGCGATAGGGATAGCAGGCATCGTCGAACGCGGTGGCGGTGCGCCCGGGCAGCACATGCGACCCGAAGCGCCGGCTTTGCACTTCCGCGCGGCGCAGCAGCCCGCCCCCGCACAAGCCCGTGATCGTGCCAGGGAAGCCCGGCAATACGTCGTCGCGCAACGCGTCCGGCCCGCAAAGCGAACCGCCCACCAGCAAGGTCTGCAAGCCTTCAGAGGCGGCGTAGCTTGCCGCCGCCAAGCCGGCGGGGCCGCCGCCAATCACCGTCAGGTCCAGCACGGAATCCTCTTCGCCGGGCGGCGTGGCCGACCGCAGGATCGCGCCGCCATACGGCCGTTGGCGCAAGTACCCGATGCGCCGCAGCATGAATGCGCGCAGCACGACGTCGGCAAGTTCACGATCCGTCAGCAGCAGTTGGGCCAACGCCGCCCGGCTGATGCGCAACAAGCGGCTGGGGGAATCGGCGCGCACGGTCACCGCATTGGGCCGGTCGGTAAACAAGTCCAGGCTGCCCGTGAACTCGCCGTCGCGATGCATCAGCAAGTGGTGCATCGCGCCACCCGGTTCGGATTCCAGGACTTCAACGTAGCCGTCCAGCACGATATAGAACGCGGCTTCGCATTCGCCGCTTTTGAGCAGCACCGTGCCGGCAGACACCAAGATGGTCTCGCCATGGGACGCCGCCCGGTCAATCAGGGCGCGCGTCAGCATCGGGAACGCCTGGGCGTGCAAGGCCGGCAGATCGGCCGGATGGCAGGCCGCATCGGTGGCAAGACGGTTCATGGACTCAATCCGAAACAGCCGGGGAAAGCGGCAAGATACCCCAAACGGTATCTTGCTGCTGCCGGCCGCGTCTTGCGCAGTTGCGTCCTGCTTTGTATGAAAGCGCCATGACGGCGGATATGGACGCTGGTATGGCCACTGGCTATGGCCGCTAGTGATGGCCGCGGCGGGATAGCGCCGCCCCGTTGGCCGCTACACCACCCCTACGTCACATTAGCCCGGCGCCACGCCCCCGGCGACACGCCGACCAGGCTGGTGAACACCCGCGTCATGTGCGCTTGGTCAGCAAAGCCGCACAGCAGCGCGGTGTCGGTAATGGAGCGGCCCGGCACCAGCAACAGCTCCTTGGCCTTTTGCACGCGTTGCTCCAGCAGCCAGCGATGCGGCGTGGTGCCTACCGTTTGCCGAAACGCCTTGATGAAGTAACTGCGCGACAAGCCGCAGGCTTCGGCAATGTCGGCAATGGAGCTGTCGTCGCGCAACGTCGCCAGCAGCATGTCTTTCGCCCGCGCCTCAAGTTTGCGCGACAACACCCGGCTGCCCGAGTCCGACCAGCCCGTGGTGGCGCCGGCCCCGTAGTGCTCCAGCAAATGCGTGCCGATGGCCAGCCCCAGATGCTCCACAAACAAGGGGCTGCTTTGGGCGGGCTGCTCCAGCACGCCGGCCAGCACGTGCGACAGGTGCGCCAGCACCGGGTCGCCCGTTCCCGCGCGCGGCGCCAGGCTGCTGATACGTGGGCCGCCCTTCTCGTCGTTCACGCGCTCGATGAACGCGCGCGACAGTTCGATCAACACGAAGTCAAACCCGCCTTGCAGGTCGGCGCGATAGTCGTCGTGGAAATCGCGGATGTAAATCGAACCCGTATCGAAGTCGTGTGTGGACGCGTGATTGCCTTGCAGGATGCGGCGGCGGTGCCCGCCCTGCATGGCCACTCCCACCAGAAAACCCCGGTCCGATGCCGGCGTTTCAACGTTGCCGAATTGCGCGTTGTCGGTGCTCTTGCGATAGAAGGTCAGGCCGCCGCCCTCGAAGTGCTGGTTCAAAAGCAGCTTGCTGGCCGAGCACCCCAACGCGTCGGTGGACGGCGGGGGCACAGGCGTGGGGTCGAGGGAAAGGCGTTGACGGGCAGGCATGGATGGGGGTCCGAGTGTGCGACGAACGCGCTACGGGGCAGAAGATAGCAGGCTACGTTGACAGGCAACAAGCGCAGTCATGATTTTTTTCAAGCCAGATAACTGATGCACCACCGCTGTGCAAAATCTTGGCGCATCCGCGTTGGAGCACACGCACGGACGCGGCACTAATAGCGGCACTACCAGCCGCACTGCAAGCCGCACTGCAAGCCCCACTACCAGCCGCAACTAACGCGGCAATACCGGCCCCGGCGTCAACGGCCCGATGGGCTGCCCCGAACGCGACGGCATCGGCGGCAGCTTCGGCTGGGCCGGGCCGCCGCTCCACGGCGCGGGGGTGGTGCTGGTGCCGGGCTTTGCGCCGGCTGCGGTGCCAGGAGCGGAATACCCGGACTCCGGGCACGATGTCCCCAAGCACGGCGTGTTCCTGTTCGGGTCCACGGTCTTTGGGCACGACGTGCCTAAACACGCATCAGGCAAGGTCCGCGCCGACGGCGGCGCTTGCGGCACGGCAGGCACGCCGTCCCGCGCGACAGCGGGCGCGGCGGCCAGCGCCATCCATGCGGCAAGAATCAGGGCTTTCATGACAGCTCCGTGACAAGACGGCAAGGGTGACAAGACGGCAAGGTTTCAAGCCTGCGTCTTGCGAGTTTGCGCCCATCGCCATCGTGCCGCAAGGCGCGCGCCCTGCCCCCGATCAATCCAGACGGATGTCGGCGCTTTGCACCACCTTGGCCCAGCGCGCGCGTTCACTGTTGAAGAACTTCGTCAGCTCGGCGGGATTGCGCGTCACGATTTCCGCGCCCTGCTCGTTCAACTGCGCCTTCACGTCGGGCTGATTCACAATTTCCGCCATCAGCATCGCCAGCCGTTCAGCCACCGGGTCGGTGGTGGTCACCGGCGCCATCACGCCTTGCCACGTGCCAGACTCAAAGCCCTTCACGCCTTGCTCGGAAATGGTCGGGATGTCGGGCACAAGCTGCATGCGCTCACCCTTAGAAATCGCAATCGGCCGCAGCTTGCCGGCCTTGATGTGCGGCAAGGTGGCCAGCAAGCCATTCATGATGATCTGCGTTTGCCCGCCAATGGTGTCGGTCACCGCTTGCGAACCGCCCTTGTATGGCACGTATTCCCACTGCGCCCCGGTGGCCTGCTGCACGGCCACCGCCGCCAGGTGCGGCGCGCTGCCAATGGCCGTGACCGCAAAATTCAGCCGCTGCTTTTTCGACAGCGCCACCAATTCCTCAACCGTCTTGGCCGGCACATCGGGATGCACGGCCAACACGTGCGGCGAATACGCCAGCATGCTGACGGCGCGCAAGTCCTTGGACGGATCGAACGACAGCTTGGTATAGACCGACGGGCTGATCGCCAGCGCGCCCACATCGCATAGCAGCACGGTATGGCCTTCCGCTGCCGATTGCACCACGATGCCCGCGCCCAGGTTGCCATTGGCGCCGGGTTTGTTTTCGACGACGACGGTCTGCTTCAGCGCATCAGACAAACGCGGCGCCAGGATGCGCGCGATGATGTCCGACGAGCCGCCGGGCGGGTACGGCACGATGATGCGCACGGGGCGCGTCGGCCAATTGGCGGCGTTGCCGCCGGCGGACGACGCGGCCTGCTGCGCCCATGCCGGTACCAACGGCGACAGGCATAGCGCCGCGGCGCCGCCCAGGAACTGCCTCTTGCTTACGTTCATTGTCTCCACTCCGTCTGATGTGTTCTTGATGATTCACGCCGCCCCGCGCGTTTCCACGTACAGGGCATAAAGCGAATGGCTGCTGGCCATGAAAAGCCGGTTGCGCTTGGCGCCGCCAAAGCACAGGTTGGCGCAGCGTTCCGGCAGCCGGATGTGGCCGATGGGCTTGCCGGCGGGGTTGAACACCATCACGCCATCCAGCTCTTCGGACTTGGCGTTGGGCGCGCCGTTGCTGCCCCAGCCGCACCACAGGTTGCCGTCTTCATCGCATTTGATGCCGTCGATGGCGCCTGGGCCTTGCGCGTCCACATGCACGCGCTTGCCGGACAGCGCGCCGTCGGCGCCCACGTCATAGGCCCAGATCACGCGGTTCGGCTGATGCCGCGATTCCACGACATACAGAATTTTTTCGTCGGGCGAAAAGCACAGCCCGTTGGGGCCGGCCAGGTCTTCCAGCACGCGCGTCACGCGCCCGTCCGACGGTGCGATGCGGTACACGCCATGCGGCAGTTCGGGCGTTGCCTTGTCGCCTTCCCAATGGCCGCCGATGCCAAACGGCGGGTCGGTGAACCAGATGGCGCCGTTGCGTTGGCAGATGATGTCGTTTGGCGAGTTGAAGCGCTTGCCGTCGTAGCGGTCAGCCAGCACGGTGATGGAGCCGTCGTACTCGGTGCGCGTGACGCGGCGCGTCAAGTGTTCGCAGGCCAGCAAACGGCCCTGGCGGTCGCGCGCCAAGCCATTGCTGAAGTTGGCCGGGTGCCGAAAGACACTGACCGCGCCCGTGGTTTCGTCCCAGCGCAGGATGCGGTCGTTGGGAATGTCGGACACCAGCAGATAGCGCCCGTCGCCCACCCAGACCGGGCCTTCCAGCCAGCGAAAGCCGCTGGCCAGTTGTTCGACGCTGCTGCTGTAGATGCGGTACTTGGAAAACTCCGGGTCCAGGATGCGGATGGACGGGTCCGGGTAGCGCTGTTGCGGCGTGAAATTGAATGATGGGCCGGGGCCAGCGGGTTGCGCTTGCGCCAGGGCAACCGGGCCAAGCGCCAATGCGGCGCCCAGCAGCCGGCGGCGGCCGGGTTGGGCCAAGGGGGCATGCTCCATCGGTGTCTCCTCTTATCGGTGTAATGCGATGGCAATGCGGTCTAGCGTGGGAATGGGGCGCAACCCCCGGGCGTCAGGTCACCGGCCCCGGGTTGAACAACGCCAGGGCGTTATGCAGCTTGAGCTTTTCCGCACAGGTCTGCTGGCGGCCGCTGGCCACGTCCAGCATCAGGCGAAACAGCTCCCAACCCACGTCTTCGATGGACGCCTGCCCGGTCGCGATGCGCCCGGCGTTCACGTCCATCAGGTCATGCCAGCGGCGCGCCAGGCTGTCGCGGGTGGCGACCTTGATCACCGGCACTTGCGCCAGGCCATACGGCGTGCCGCGACCCGTGGTGAAGATGTGCAGGTTCATGCCCGCGGCCAACTGCAAGGTGCCGCAAATGAAATCGCTGGCGGGCGTCGCCGCGAAGATCAGGCCCTTTTGCGTCAGGCGGTTGCCGGGCGACAGCACGCCATGAATCGGCGACGAGCCCGACTTCACGATGGACCCCATCGCTTTTTCGACAATGTTCGACAGCCCGCCCTTCTTGTTGCCCGGGCTGGTGTTGGCGCTGCGGTCGGCCATGCCGCGTTGCAGGTATTCGTCGTACCAGGCCATCTCGCGCACCAGCGCGTCGGCCACTTCCGGCGTGGCCGCGCGCGCGGTCAGTTGATCGATGCCGTCGCGCACTTCGGTGTTCTCGGAGAACATCACCGTGCCGCCCGCGCGCACCAGCAGGTCGGTCGCAAAGCCCACGGCAGGGTTGGCCGTCACGCCTGAGAACGCGTCGCTGCCGCCGCACTGCACGCCCACCGTCAGGTCCGACACCGGGCAGGTTTCGCGGCGGCGCGCATTCAGTTTTTCCAGATGGCGTTCGGCCGTGCGCATGATCAGGTCAATCATGGATTGGAAGCCGACATTCTCTTCGTCTTGCAGCACGATGGTGTCTACACCGTTGCCGTCTGCGCCCATGCCCTCGCCTGCGCGGATCGGAATGGCGCCCGGCGCCAGCAGGCGTTCGGGTTGCAGCTTTTCGCAGCCCAGACTCACCACCATCGACGTGCCGCCAAAGTTGGGGTTGCGCGCGATGTTGTGCAGCGTGCGAATCGGAATCGCCGCGCCCGGCGCGTCGATGGCGACACCGCAGCCATACGTGTGTTCGATGCCCACCACGTCATCCACGTTGGGATAACGCGGCAGCATTTCCTGGCGGATGCGCGCCACCGCGTGCTCCACCACGCCTTGCACGCATTGCACTGTGGTGCTGATCGCCAGAATGTTGCGCGTGCCGACGGTGCCGTCGGCATTGCGGTAGCCTTCGAACGTATAGCCTTCCAGCGGCGGCAGCGGCGTGATGCGCGTGCCCACGGGCAAGTCTTCCAGCGTGCGCGCGGCGGGCATCGTGGTGACGCGTTCGTTGATCCAGCTGCCGCGCGGCAACGCCTTCGCCGCAAACCCGACCACCACGTTGTAGCGGACGACGGCGTCGCCTTCTGCCAGATCCGCCAGCGCCACCTTGTGCCCTTGCGGCACGGTGTCAACCAGTTGCAAGCCATCGGGCAGCACCGTGCCGGCAGGCAGCCCCCCTTCATTGGCCACGATTGCCACGTTGTCCTGCGGATGAATCTTGATAAGCACGGGCGCTTGGTCTGCCGCAACCTGCATGAAAAATCCTTTTGCCTGGAAGGATGCGCGAGGGTCCGGCATCCGATACGTTATCGTACAACCAGAAGAATATCCTTGAACCCGTTCAAAAATAAATTTCGGGTTTCCCCTTGTAAACAAGTGCTGTCATAGGGAGACGGCCCTTGAAACCGCCAAAATCATGTTGTACGATGACTTACCTTTTCAACACCGCATCCCGTGCAAGGCCCTAGCCAGCGGCCAAGACGGCTACTTCGGATGAACGCACTATGACCACCCCGCAGGAACTCAAGGAAATTGTCTCGGAAGGTTTGCTCTCCTTCCCCGTGACGGACTTCGATCAAAACGGCGACTTCAACGCCAAGACCTACGCCGCCCGTCTGGAATGGCTGGCGCCCTACGGCGCCACCGCGCTGTTCGCCGCTGGCGGCACGGGCGAGTTCTTCTCCTTGGCCCCGCAGGAATATTCGGACGTCATCCGCACCGCCGTGCAAACGTGCGCCGGCAAGGTGCCGATCCTGGCGGGCGCCGGCGGCCCCACCCGCACCGCCATTGCTTACGCACAAGAAGCCGAGCGCCAAGGCGCCAAGGGCATCCTGCTGCTGCCGCACTACCTGACCGAAGCCTCGCAAGACGGCATCGCCGCGCACGTGGAACAGGTGTGCAAGTCGGTGAAGATCGGCGTCATCGTCTACAACCGCGCCCAATCGCGCTTGTCGGCAGACAGCCTGGCCCGTTTGGCCGAGCGCTGCCCCAACCTGGTCGGTTTCAAAGACGGCATTGGCGATATCGAAGCCATGGTTCGCATCCGCCGCAAGATGGGCGACCGTTTCTCGTACCTGGGCGGCCTGCCCACTGCTGAAGTCTACGCAGCCGCTTACCGCGCGCTGGGCGTGCCGGTGTATTCGTCGGCCGTCTTCAACTTCGTGCCCAAGACCGCGATGGACTTCTACCGCGCGATTGCCGCAGGCGATTCCGACACCACCAACCGTTTGCTGGACGATTTCTTCCTGCCGTATCTGGAAATCCGCAACCGCAAGGCCGGCTACGCCGTCAGCATCGTGAAGGCGGGCGCCAAGCTTGTCGGCCATGACGCCGGCCCGGTGCGCGCACCGCTTACCGACCTGACCGGCGAAGAAATGGAAATGCTCAACGCCCTGATCAAGAAGCTCGGCCCCCAATAAGCCGCGCCACTGAACTGCAAGCCAGCCCCCGATTCGGGGGCGTTTTTTTCGGAGAATTCATCATGACTTTGACCGGCCAAATGCTGATCGGCGCCACCGCCGTTCTGGGCGCCGGCGCTGCCCAGCACGCCATCAACCCCGCCACCGGCGAACGCCTGGAGCCGGGCTTTCCCGCCGGTTCGGCCGACGACGTAGCACGCGCCGCCGAGCTGGCCCGCGCCGCTTTCGACCCGTATCGCGCCGCGCCGCTGGAAACCCGCGCGCAGTTCCTGGAGAGCATTGCTGAAGGCATCCTGGCGCTGGGCGACGCCCTGATCGAACGCACCCACCTGGAAACCGGTTTGCCCGTGGCGCGCCTGCAAGGCGAACGCGGCCGTACCGTCGGCCAGCTGCGTCTGTTTGCACGCGTGGTCCGCGATGGCTACTTCCTGGACGCCACCATCGACCCCGCCCAACCCGAGCGCACGCCGCTGCCGCGCGCCGATCTGCGCCTGGCCAATGTGCCGCTGGGCCCGGTCGCCGTGTTCGGCGCCAGCAACTTCCCGCTGGCCTTCTCGGTGGCGGGCGGCGACACCGCGTCGGCGCTGGCCGCGGGCTGCCCCGTCATCGTCAAAGCGCACAATGCGCACCCCGGCGCCTCTGAAATGGTGGGCCGCGTGATTCAAGCCGCCGTCGCCAAGCACGGCCTGCCCGAAGGCACGTTCTCGCTGCTGTTCGGCGCGGGCAGCGATATCGGCACGGCGCTGGTCACGCACCCGGCCATCACCGCCGTCGGTTTCACCGGTTCGCGCCGTGGCGGTTTGGCGCTGGTTGCGGCCGCCAACGCCCGTCCGGTGCCGATTCCCGTCTACGCCGAAATGTCCAGCATCAACCCGGTGTTCCTGATGCCGGCCGCGCTGGAAGCCCGCGCTGAAGCCATCGCCCGCGGCTTCGTGGATTCGCTGGCCATGGGCGTGGGCCAGTTCTGCACCAACCCCGGTCTGGTCATTGGCGTGGAAGGCCCCGCGCTGGAACGCTTCCGCCAGGCCGCAGCCCAAGCCGTCGAAGCCAAAGGCGCCGCCACCATGCTGACCCCGGGCATTTTCGCCGCCTACCAGGATGGCGCAGACGCCTTGGCCAAGCACGCCAGCGTCTCCACGCTGGGCCGTGGCGAAGCGTCCAAGCCCGCCGCCAACGCGGCAGGCGCTGTCGTCTTTGGCACGCAAGCCGACCGCTTCCTGGCTTCGCACGAGCTGGAAGCCGAAGTGTTCGGCCCGGCATCGCTGGTGGTGGCTTGCAAAGACGTCGCCCAGATGACGGCCGTGGCCGAGCACCTGGAAGGCCAGCTCACGGCTACGCTTTTCGTTGACGACGCGGATGTTGCAGAAGCGCAAGCGCTGCTGCCCGTGCTGGAACGCAAGGCCGGCCGCATCCTGGCCAACGGCTACCCGACGGGCGTGGAAGTCAGCCATGCCATGGTGCACGGCGGCCCCTTCCCGGCCACGTCGAACGCCGCATCGACCTCGGTCGGCGCGACAGCAATTCGCCGTTTCCTGCGCCCCGTCTGCTACCAGGACCTGCCCGATGCGCTGCTGCCGGAAGGCGTCAAGCGCGCCAATCCGCTGTCGCTCACGCGCATGGTGGATGGGGTGATGACGAAGGCGTGATGGGGTGACTGCGATGCCGCGAATATAAGGCGGCAGCGGTGATGCTTCAGATGTGTGGCCATGGATTTCATGGTGGCCTCTGAAGCCCCATTTCAAATCAGACGCGTCTCACAAAAAACGCCGCGCAGGGTTGTCTCAATTCGAGGCTCCCTGCGCGGCGTTTTATTTTTTTGATTTCTGCTTGTCAATACACGCGTTGATAATCCCGCCAATTCGCGTCAATTTTGTAACACTATTTTCCGATTATGGTTTTCTTGGCAAAATGACCCACGGCTTTCAGTTTCTCAACAGGCGAGAGGAAAATGAATATCGAAAATTCAAACCTATTTCGCCGCCTGCGCGCCCATTGGCGGCCATTTTTGTTGGGAATAGCCATTGTTTTGACGGCGTCTGTCTCGGCATGGCTTTATATGCATGGGTGTGAACGGGCAGAAAGAGCCGCGCTGGCCATAGGGGGAACCCTGATCGGAATGCTCTTGCTGGGCGCGCTAGTCTGTAAGCGCTAGTGCCGGATGCCGCGTTGCCGATATACCGGGCAAAATCACTTAGTCCTCTCTGTTGGCGATATGACATTGCATACATTCGCGTGACGCAAGTCGCACCACCCCGGCCATTATCGAAATACACACGGGAATTATTTCTATCCGCAGCGGCAGAATCATAATCTCTGCATTGCAAAATGCGCGGTAAAAAAAAGGGGCGGCTCGCTGCCGCCCCCATATACCTTAAACAGCAAGTGCACTTATTGTGCCCGCAGATTCCCATCCGCAATAATCTTTGCCCATTTGGCTTGCTCACCCGTTTGGAACGCGGTGAACTCCGCCGGCGTATTCGGCGTGTAAGCCAGACCCAAGCCCTTCATTTTCGCGCTGACATCAGGCTTGGCAATGATGGTGGCAATGGCCTTGTTCAAGCGGTCAATCACGGCGGGCGGCGTGTTGGCCGGCGCGTAGATGGCTTGCCAGCTGCTGACGTCGAACCCGGCGATGCCCGCTTCCTGCATGGTCGGCACGTCCGGCATGACGTCGGTGCGCTTGGCGGACGTGACTGCCAGCGCGCGCACCTTGCCGCTTTGCACATGGGGCAGCGCCACCAGCGCGGTTTCAAACGAGCTGGGGATCTGGCCGCCAATCAAATCCTGAATGGCCGGCGCGCTGCCGCGGTACGGCACGTGGGTCAGATGCGCGCCCGTCAGTTGCTTGAACACTTCACCCGACAGATGTTGCGACGTGCCCTGCCCGGCCGAACCAAAGGCGACGGTGTCCGGGTTGGCTTTGGCCGCGCTAACCACGTCCTGGACCGACTTGTACGGCTGGTTCGCCCCCACCAGCAGCACGTTGGAAATGCTGCCCAACAGAATGACGGGCGCAAAGTCCTTCGCGGCGTTGTAGTTGATGCCCGGCAACAGCGACGGGTTGATCGCGTGGGTGGC
Organism: Achromobacter sp. NPDC008082; assembly: GCF_042957345.1. Taxonomy (NCBI): domain Bacteria; kingdom Pseudomonadati; phylum Pseudomonadota; class Betaproteobacteria; order Burkholderiales; family Alcaligenaceae; genus Achromobacter; species Achromobacter sp. NPDC008082. The sequence continues at coordinate 315,764 of NZ_JBIBIB010000007.1, read as the reverse complement.
GATGGTGCCCAGCAGCAGCGTGTAGCCGTCGGGCTTGGCGCGCGCGACCGCATCCGCCCCCAGCACGCCGCCCGCCCCGCCCTTGTTTTCCACCAGCACGGTCTGGCTCAGGCTCGCGCCCAATTCCTGGGCAATCATGCGGCCCAGCACGTCGGACGTGCCGCCGGCTGCAAACGGCACCACCAGCGTGATCGGTTTGGCTTTGGGCCAATCGTCAGCGGCGTGGGCGGCAGAGGCGCCCAAGGCGGCCAAGGCCAGAACAGCGAACGTGCGGCGCAATACGGGGAATGCCTGCTTCAAGCTTGTCTCCTGAATGGGTAAGAGTGAGGTCTTACGTTGTCGTCTTATCTTGTACGTTGTCGTACGACTTACGGAGAAGCAGAATACGTCCTGCTGCGTGGTCTTTCAATCTAGGGAAATTCCGAATCTCTTAGGATTTACCCGGTATTGTTGTACGACGACTATGAATTCCGCTTCGCCGCATTGCCACTCGTACTTGTATGTTGTACGATGACATACATCTGCTGCTTAGCCTCTACTGCTTAACCTCTACTGATCAACCACCGGGCCGACACATTGCCGGCCTTACTTTCGCCTCTTTCTTCCTCACCATTTGGATGCCAGCATGACGACTCCTCAGGAACTCAAGGAAATTGTCTCGGAAGGTTTGCTCTCCTTCCCCGTAACGGACTTCGACCAAAACGGCGACTTCAACGCCAAGACCTACGCCGCCCGCCTGGAATGGCTGGCCCCGTACGGCGCCACCGCGCTGTTCGCCGCTGGCGGCACGGGCGAGTTCTTCTCCTTGGCCCCGCAGGAATATTCGGACGTCATCCGCACCGCCGTGCAAACCTGCGCCGGCAAAGTGCCGATCCTGGCGGGCGCCGGCGGCCCCACCCGCACCGCCATTGCCTACGCACAAGAAGCCGAGCGCCAAGGCGCCAAGGGCATTCTGCTGCTGCCGCACTACCTGACCGAAGCGTCGCAAGACGGCATCGCGGCGCACGTGGAACAGGTGTGCAAGTCGGTGAAGATCGGCGTCATCGTTTACAACCGCGCGCAATCGCGTTTGTCGGCTGACAGCCTGGCCCGTTTGGCCGAGCGCTGCCCCAACCTGGTTGGCTTCAAAGACGGCATTGGCGACATCGAAGCCATGGTCAGCATCCGCCGCAAACTGGGTGATCGTTTCTCGTACCTGGGCGGCTTGCCCACCGCTGAAGTCTACGCAGCCGCTTACCGCGCACTGGGCGTGCCGGTGTATTCGTCGGCCGTCTTTAACTTCGTGCCGAAGACCGCGATGGACTTCTACCGCGCGATTGCCGCGGGCGATTCCGACACCACCAACCGCCTGCTCGACGATTTCTTCCTGCCGTACCTGGAAATCCGCAACCGCAAGGCTGGCTACGCCGTCAGCATCGTCAAGGCGGGCGCCAAGCTCGTCGGCCACGACGCAGGCCCCGTGCGCGCACCGCTGACCGACCTGACCGGCGAAGAAATGGAAATGCTCAACGCCCTGATCAAGAAGCTCGGGGCCCAGTAAGCCGCATCGGCATGCGGCGCTGATATCTGGTGCTGATATCTGGTGCTGATATGCGCCACGGGTCCGGCCCGCAATGAATCCAGCCCTCCCCGCATCGGGAGGGCTTTTTCTTAGGCGCGCCCCAACCCATCACAAAAACAAACAATAGTTGGCGGAATGGCCGCTGTATGTTGTCATACGGGTATCAAAAATTCTGCCTGAATTTCTGTCTGAGTTTCTGCCTGAATACTCGCCTGACTCCCCCCCAGCCTAGCCGCCGTCATCGGGCCGGACACCCGGACACGGCACGCGAAAAGCGTACACTTGCTCGGCTGCGGGCTACGGGCCTGCCCTTCCCGCCACCCCCACTTATAAGAGAGACGATGCAAACTCCCGCCCGGCCCCGCCCGCGTTCGCGCCTGACCGACGTGGTGATCGAGGAACTGAACAAGCGGCTGGACGCGCGCCTGTACCGCGCCGGCGACAAGCTGCCTTCCGAACACGCGCTGTGCGATGAGTTCGACGTCAGCCGCACCGTCATCCGTGAAGCCGTCGCATCCATGCGTCTGAGCGGCCGCCTGGTCAGCAAGCCCGGCATTGGCGTGTTCGTCACGGAAGACCGCGAAAAGCCCATCGACTTTGTCATCGAACCCGCCGCCGACCCGCGCTGGGCGCTGCACATCATGGAGCTGCGCGCCGGCCTTGAAGTTGAAGCCTGTGGGCTGGCGGCAGAGCGCCGCACCGCAACGGATTTGAGCGGCATCGTCGAAGCCTTCGACGCCTTCAACCGCGCAACCCGCGACATGGAAGCCGCCGTCAAAGCCGACTACGAATTCCACCTGTCGATTGCCAAGGCGTCGAACAACCCGCACTTTCCCGCGCTGCTGAAGGCCGCGGTGCGCGACGTGATGCTGGACCTGAACATCAAGCACGGCGGCAAGACGCCTGAAGAGTTGGAAACCTACGAAACGCGCAACGTGCGCGAACACGAAGCCATTCTGACCGCCATCATGCGCCGCGACCCCGGCGCCGCGCGCGCCGCCATGGCGCGCCATCTGGGCGATAGCATCGCGCGCTACCGCAAGCTGCTGTCGCAAGCGCCCGCGCAGTAGCCCCAGACGTAAACCGGCAGGCATCGCCCTGCCGGGTTCAAAATTACGGGAATCCCCTTACTTGCTAGCTTGTATGACAGCTGCCATCATACGTCTCATGACCTAGCCGTGCGATGTGACGCCAGCCGTTGCGCACACCGCCCCGCTTTCCGTATGACCCACGTTGTACAAGTGCCGCTGATGAGCCCGATTCTTTCCCTCCGCACGACGTTCCACCGCTACGCCACGCGTATCCATCGGCACATCACCTGACCGGGTTCCCGGTCATCCGCGGACCTCTCCGCGCCCCCTTCCCTTACTCCTGCGTTCACGCGTCACCGCCCGCTCCGGCTACAGCCTGAGCAACGACTGCGCGTGCGCGCCGGGTTCCCGCGTTTTCCTTTCCCGCTTATCCAAGCGCTTTCCGACCTCCCCAGGAGCATTCTCCATGCGTAAGTTTTTGACCACCGCCGTTGCGGCGACTTTGCTGTGCGTCGCCTCTGGCGCGCAAGCCGGCGTGACGTTCGACGCCGTCAAGAAAAAAGGCTTCTTGCAGTGCGGCTTTGCCGGCATCCCCGGCTTCTCGGTGCTGGACAGCAAGGGGGAATGGACCGGCTTGGACGTGGACATGTGCCGCGCCGTCGCCGCCGCCATGTTCGGCGACGCCTCCAAAGTGAAGGGCAACGTGCTGACCGCGCAAGCCAAGTTCACCGCGCTGCAATCGGGCGAAATCGACATGCTGTCGCGCAACACCACGCAGACGCTGACCCGCGACACCACGCTGGGCCTGATCGGCGTGGGCGTGAACTTCTATGACGCGCAAGGCCTGATCGTCAAGAAGTCGATGAACGTGAAGAGCGTGAAGGAACTGGACGGCGCCACCATCTGCGTGCAGCCGGGCACCACCACCGAACTGAACCTGGCCGACTACTTCCGCAGCCGCGGCCTGACGTTCAAGCCGGTGCTGGTTGAGAACTACGACGAGAACTTCCGCTTGCTCGAATCGGGCCGTTGCGACGCCTACACCAACGACAAGTCGAACACCGCCGCCAACATGCGCACGCGCCTGGCCAAGCCGGAAGACTGGGAAATCCTGAGCGAAAACCTGTCCAAGGAACCCTTGGGCCCGATGGTCCGCCAAGGCGACGAGCAGTGGTTCAACGTGGTGCGCTGGTCGCTGAACGCCATGCTGGAAGCCGAGGAATACGGCATCACGTCGAAGAACGTGGATGAAATGTTGAAGAGCACCAACCCCAATGTGCAGCGCATTCTGGGCGTGACGCCGGGCATGGGCAAGAACCTGGGCCTGGATGACAAGTGGGCCTACAACATCATCAAGCAAGTCGGTAACTACGGCGAAAGCTATGACCGCGCCATGGGCAAGGACAGCCCGCTGAAGCTGGAACGCGGCCTGAACAAGCAGTGGACGCAAGGCGGCCTGATGTACGGCTGGCCGGTGCGCTAAGCCTGACTCATGCGCGGCTTCGCCTGACAGGGGAAGCCGCTTTTCTCTTTACCCGCATGTCCGGCCGCAACGCGCGGCCTGTCTTAGCCTCTTTACGTTGTAACCATGAACAGCATCGTCAACGCCCGCCTGAAACAGATCAAACCTTCGCCCAGCATGGCCGCCAAGATCGTCGTCGACGAACTGCGCCGCCAGGGCCGCGAAATCGCCGACTTCACGCTCGGCGAACCGGACATGGCCACGCCCGCCCACATTGCGCGCGCCGGCCAGGAAGCCATCGCCAGCGGCGACATCCGCTACACCAGCCCGAACGGCACGGTGGGCTTGCGCCGCGCCATCGCCAACAGCCTGGAACTGGGGCTGGGCGTGTCTTACGGCATGGACCAGATCACCGTGGGCGCGGGCGCCAAGCAGATCATCGGTGCGGCGCTGACCGCCAGCCTGGAGCCGGGCGACGAAGTCATCGTGTGCGCGCCGTACTGGGTGTCGTACCCCGACATGGTGCTGCTGAACGACGGCAAGCCCGTTGTCGTGACCGGCCCCGAGTCGCAAGGCTTCAAGCTGAACGCCGCCACGCTGGAAGCCGCGATCACGCCGCGCACCCGCTGGCTGATCCTGAATTCCCCCAGCAACCCCAGCGGCGCGGTTTACAGCGCGGCCGAGCTGCGCGCGCTGACCGATGTGCTGCTGCGCCATCCGCACGTCTGGATTCTTAGCGACGAAATCTACGCGCCCTTCTGCTACAGCGGCCAGGCGCATGCCTCGCCCGTGCAGGTGGAACCGCAGCTGATTCCGCGCACGCTGATCGTCAACGGCATGTCGAAGTCGTACGCCATGACGGGCTGGCGCGTGGGCTACGGCGCGGGTCCGGCGGATTTGATCAAGGCGATGAGCACGGTCATGTCGCAAAGCACGTCCTGCCCCAGCGCGATTTCGCAAGTGGCCGCGCAGGCCGCTCTGGAAGGCGACCAGTCCAGCGTCACGCAGATGGTCGACATCTTCAAGGCGCGCCGTGACCTGATCGTGCGCCGCCTGAACGCGATTCCCGGCATCTCGTGCGCCATGCCCGACGGCGCGTTCTACGTCTACGCCAACGTGCAAGGCCTGATCGGACGCACCGGCCCGGCAGGCGAGCTGAAGACCGACCTGGACGTCAGCCTGTTCTTCCTGCGCGAAGCCGGCGTGGCCGTCATCGACGGCGGTTCTTATGGTTTGTCGCCCTATGTGCGCTTCTCGTTCGCGACGTCCACCGAAGTCATCGAACAAGGCATGGACCGCCTGGAAGCGGCCGTCAAAGTCTTGATGGCGGACTAAGCCGTGGCCAAGCACACCGCGCAATCCCCGGTGGCAAGGCCACCGCACCGGGTGTCCTGGAACGACCCGGCCACGCGTGCGCTGGTCTACCAGGTGCTGGCCCTGACGCTTGTCGGGGCGGGCGTCTGGTTCCTGGTGCACAACACGCTGCACAACCTGTCGATGCGCAACATCGCCACGGGCTTCGGCTTTCTGAACCGCGAGGCGGGCTTCGCCATTGGCGAATCCGTCATTGCCTACGGCCCGGCCGACACCTATGGCCGCGCCATCTTCGTGGGCGTGCTGAACACGCTGCGCGTGGGCCTGCTTGCGCTGGTCGCCGCCACCATTCTGGGCGTGTTCATTGGCGTCGGACGGCTGTCGAAGAATTGGCTCGTGAAGAAAATCACCTCGGTGTATGTCGAAGTGATGCGCAACGTGCCGCTCTTGCTGCAACTGTTCTTTTGGTACGCGCTGATCACCGAAAACATGCCGGGTCCGCGCCAGGCGCACAACCCGCTGCCGGGCGTGTTCATTTCCAACCGGGGTCTGAAAGTGCCCGGCCTGGAAGGCGCATCGCTGGACTGGGTGCTGGGCGGACTGGCGCTGGCCATTGTGGCCATCCTGTTCCTGGGCCATTGGGGCACGAAGCGCCAGGAAGCCACGGGCCGTGTGTTCCCGCTGGGCCGCGCGGCGGTGGGCCTGCTGCTGGCCTTGCCCGTTGTGGGCTGGCTGGCCAGCGGCGCGTCGCTGACGCTGGACATGCCGGAATTGAAGGGCTTCAACTTCGTTGGCGGCCTGACGCTGACGCCGGAGTTCGTCGCCCTGTTCCTGGGCCTGACCGTCTACACCTCGGCGTTCATCGCTGAAGTGGTGCGCTCGGGCATCCAGGCGGTGAACAACGGCCAATGGGAAGCCGCTGGCTCGCTGGGCCTGCCGCGCGCGAAGGTGCTGCGGCTGGTCGTGCTGCCGCAAGCCTTGCGCGTGATCATCCCGCCGATGACCAGCCAATACCTGAACCTGTTGAAGAACAGTTCGCTGGCGGTCGCGATTGGTTATCCCGACATCGTGTCGGTGGTCAACACCACGCTGAACCAGACCGGGCAAGCCATCGAGGGCATCCTCATCATCATGGGCGCCTATCTGACGGTCAGCCTGTCGATCTCGATATTCATGAATTGGTACAACAAGCGCATCGCGCTGGTGGAGCGTTGATATGAGCAGCATTACGCACTCCTTCGCCGAACCCCTGCCCCCGCCCAGCACCCAGGTGGGCGCCTGGGCCTGGGTACGGTCCCGCCTGTTTTCGTCGCCGCTGAACATCCTGATCACGGTGCTGCTGGCGTGGTTCCTGCTGATGTCGTTGCCGGCGCTGGTGGAATGGGCTTTCCTGAAGGCCAACTTCACCGCCACCAACGCCATGGAATGCCGCGCCTCTGTGGGCGGCGCCTGCTGGGCGTTCATCGTCGAAAAGCATCGGCTGATTCTGTTCGGCACCTATCCGTTTGACGAGCAATGGCGTCCGCTGATCGCCACGCTGATCCTCGTTGCGGTCATCGCATGCAGCGGCATGCGGCGCTTCTGGAACGGCAAGCTGGCGCTCATCTGGACGGGCGGCCTGACGGCCGTTGCGCTCTTGATGTGGGGCGGCGTGTTCGGCCTGACGTATGTCGAGAACTCGCGCTGGGGCGGCCTGCCGCTGACGCTGATTCTGGCCACGTTCGGCATCGCCTTTGCGTTCCCGATCGGCGTGATGCTGGCGCTGGGCCGGCGCTCAAAAATGCCCGCCATCAAGGCGCTGTGCGTCGTGTACATCGAGCTGATCCGTGGCGTGCCGCTGATCAGCCTGCTGTTCATGTCGTCGGTGATGCTGCCGCTGTTTCTGCCCGAAGGCTTCACCATCGACAAGCTCTTGCGCGCGCAGATCGCCATCATCATGTTCGCCGCCGCCTACATTGCGGAAACGGTGCGCGGCGGCTTGCAGGCCATTCCCAAAGGCCAATACGAAGGCGCCGATTCGCTGGGCCTTAACTACTGGCAGCAGATGCGCAAGATCATCCTGCCGCAAGCGTTGAAGATCGTGATTCCGCCCTTGGTCGGCATTTTCATCAGCCTGTTCAAAGACACGTCGCTGGTGGTGATCATCGGTATTTTCGACCTGACGCTGGCAGCCAAAGCAGCCTTGTCCGACGCGGCTTGGCGGGGTTTCGGGGTGGAGGCCTATCTCTTCATCTCGCTGATCTACTTCGTCTTTTGCTATTCCATGTCCAAATACAGCCAAGCGCTTGAAAAGCGGCTGGCCACCGGGCACGCGCGCTGATTGCGCGGCGTAACCCCCGGTAAACCTTACGGAGACCAAGCATGTCGGATTCCATTATTCGATTGCAGGGCGTGAACAAGTGGTACGGCCAGTTCCACGTGTTGCGCAACATCAACCTGGACGTGGCGCCAGGCGAGCGCATCGTGGTGTGCGGCCCGTCGGGCTCGGGCAAGTCCACGATGATCCGCTGCATCAACCGTCTTGAAGAGCACCAGCAAGGCCAGATCATCGTTGACGGCACCGAACTCACCAACGATCTCAAACACATTGAGACCATCCGCCGCGAAGTGGGCATGGTGTTCCAGCACTTCAACCTGTTCCCGCACCTGACCGTGCTGGAAAACCTGACGCTCGGCCCCATGTGGGTGCTGAAGCAGCCGCGCGCGCAGGCCGAGGCCACAGCGATGAAATACCTGGAACGCGTGCGCATTCCCGATCAGGCGAAGAAATTCCCCGGCCAGTTGTCGGGAGGCCAGCAACAACGCGTGGCGATTGCGCGGTCGTTGTGCATGAACCCGAAGGTCATGCTGTTTGACGAGCCGACGTCCGCGCTGGACCCGGAAATGGTCAAGGAAGTGCTGGACGTGATGGTGACGCTGGCGCAGGAAAGCGGCATGACGATGATCTGCGTGACCCACGAAATGGGCTTTGCGCGCAAGGTCGCCAACCGGGTGATCTTCATGGACCGCGGCGAAATCATCGAGCAGAACAACCCGGACGCGTTCTTTGACAACCCGCAGAACGAACGCACCAAGCTGTTCCTGAGCCAGATCCTGCATTGATCCCACGCGCGTCACCGCGATGTGGCCAAGGCCGCCTTCGATAGAAGGCGGCCTTTTTTCTGACGCTTACGGCTCAGCCGCAGCGATCAGAAAGCTGGAATGATCGCGCCTTCAAACTTTTTCTGAATGAACGCCCTGACCTCTTCCGACTGATACGCCTGCACCAGCTGCTGCGCCCAAGGCTGGTCGCGGTCGGCTTCGCGCACGGCGATCAGGCAGGCATAAGGACCATCCGCGCCCTCCACCAGCAAGGTGTCGCGCACCGGGTGCAGCCCCGCTTTCAACGCGTAGTCCGCATTGATGGTGGTGGCGTCGAAATCATCCAGCGTGCGCGGCAATTGCGCGGCCTCGATTTCCACGAACTTGAAACCGCGCGGGTTGTCGATGATGTCGCGCGGGGTGGCGTTTACGCCCGCCACGGGGTCGATGCCGGTGCGCAGCTTGATGGCGTCAGCCTGCTGCAACAACAGCAACACGCGGCTTTCATTGGCGGGGTCGTTGGGTATCCCAATCGTGGCGCCGTTGGGAATGTCCTTGAACTGCTTGTACTTCTTCGAATAGATGCCAATCGGCCCGATCCAGGTGCGGCCCAGCCCCACCAGTTTGTAGTTGCGCGCGCGGATCTGCGCCGCCAGGAACGGGCGATGCTGATAACTATTGGCTTCCAGGTCACCCGCATCCAGTGCGGCATTCGGACGCACGTAGTCGGTGAACGGCACGATCTGAATCTTCAGGCCGTAGTCGCGTTCGGCCACCTTCTTGACCACTTCAAAAACCTGTTCATGCGGGCCGGTCGTCACACCCACGCGCAGTACCGCGGGCGCCGCATGGGCGGCATCAGCCATCAAGGCCGCAAACAGCAGGCCGGCGGCAAGCGAGGCGCCGCGGGCGAGGAAACGCAGGGAACGCAAAGAAGAAGTCATGATGGCGTGTGGAAGTTCAGGCAGCTGAAAGAACCAGAACTCTAAGCAAGGCGGCAAATCCTCGGCAAACACGCATTAGTGATTTGAATATGCCGCCAGCGGCGCCGCCCCGCGCCATCACAAACCAAATATCGACATGCGGATTCAATCGTTCAAGCGCGCCGCCGCTTCCGCCAGACTGCCTTTTTCCCAAAGCGCAATCTGGAGTTCCGATGTCCCTACCCTCAGTCACCGGCCTTGACCACTACATCATCCGGGTCAACGACCTGCAGGCGGCGACCGACCGCTATGTGAAGCTGGGCTTCAGCCTTGCGCCGCAAGGCCGACACCATCGCGGCACGCGCAACCAGACCATCATCCTGGATGCGAACTACCTGGAACTGCTTTTCTTCCCGGAAGAACTGAAGGCCGATTCGCGCTTTGGCGGCTATGACGACGTCTACGAAGGCCCCGTGGCCGCCGCGCTGCAAACCACCGACAGCACCGCCGTGCACGCGGAACTGGCGCGCCTGGGCATCGACGCCGAACCGCCCCTGCGCGGCGGACGCCCGGTGCATCTGCCTGAAGGCAGCGAAGACGCCGCCTGGAACAACACGAACTTTCCGAGCGGCCTCTTGGGCGTGCCAGACTTCTTCACCTGCGGCCACCTGACGCGCCACCTGGTCTATCGCCCCGAATGGCAAGACCACGCCAACGGCGCGCGCCGCATCGAAGCGCTGATCGCCGTGCACCCCGATCCCGCGTCCTTGCGCGCGGGCTATGAGCGCGTGTTCGGCCCCATCGCCATCAGTGACCTGCCCGACGGCGGCCTGCAAGTGCGCCGTGGCAGCCTGCGCATCGACTTCCTGCGCCCCGCCGCCTTCGAACAACGCTACCCCCGCGTCCGCGTGCCGGCCGGGTTGCCGGCGGCAACCCAAGGCGGCTGGTTTGCCGGCTCGGTCATCGGCGTGCGTGACCTGGCCAAGACCCGCGCGCTGTTTGACGCCAACCAGGTGAACTACCGCGCCAATGCGCAGGGCGAACTGGTCGTGGCGCCGGAAGACGCGGCGGGCGCGTTGCAAGTCTTCGTGCAAGAGGCCTGAGATGAGCCAGACCCTGCCCGATTATTGGGACTGCTTTTCCACCGGTTACGCGGCGGCGCGCGCCGCCTTCGTGGCCGCCGCCACCGAGCGCGGTGCAGCCTTGTCGCGCCACGAACACCCGTCATTGAAGGACCCGCAAGGTCAGCCGCTGAGCGTGGACGTCGCCGTGCTGGGGCGGCCTGACGCACCGCGCACGCACCTTGCCATCAGCGGCACGCACGGGCTGGAAGGCGCAGCGGGTTCGGCCGTGCAGATCGGCTGGCTGCGCGCCGATGGCGGTAACGCCCTGCCCGACGACGTGAACGTCATCTTCGTGCACGCGCTGAATCCATATGGCTACGCCTACGACACGCGCACCACCGAAAACAACGTCGACCTGAACCGCAACTTCATCGACCACACTCGCACCAAGCCGGCCAACCCGCACTACGCCACGCTGCATCCGCATCTGATTCCAGCCGAGTGGACGGAAGCCAGCCTGGAAGCCGGCGCGCGCGCCGTCGAACAATTCCGCGACACGCATGGCGCGGACACCTTGTTCAACGTCACCGCCAGCGGCCAGTACACGCATCCCGATGGCCTGGTGTATGGCGGCGCAGGCCCCGAGTGGTCCAACCGCACGCTGCGCCGCATTGTTGACGAACACCTGGCCGCCAGCGAACGCGTGGCGTTCATTGACTGGCATACCGGCATCGGCGAATACGGCGAGCCGTTCTTCCTGTGCTTCAACGACGAAGGCAGCGCCGAACAAGCGCAAGCCGCCGCATGGTGGGGCGCAGACCGCGTACGCGACCAGCGTCCGCATGGCCTGGCCCGCCCCGATTACCAGGGGCTGGTGTTCCGTGGCGTGCAGCAAGCCTTGGGCGGCCGCGCATTGGCGGGCGCCGTCGTTGAGTTCGGCACGCGCGGCCTGCAAATGCGGCCCGCGCTCAGGCTGGACCAATGGCTGCGCTTCAAGGCCCCGCTATCGCCCGATGCCGCGCGTGACGCCCAACTGCGCGCCGACCTGGTCGACGCCTTCGTTCCGGTTTCGAGCGTCTGGCGCCGTAGCGCCCTGGCGCACGGCCTGGCCATCACGCGGCAAGCCATCGCCGGCGTGGCCGCCTGGTAACGCCTCTTTCCCCCTTCCCACACTTTATTGGCAGTCATGAAAGCAATCGTTTTGCGTGAACACGGCGGCAGCGACAAGCTCCGCTTCGAACCCGAATTCCCCAACCCCGTCGCGGGCCCTGACGACGTTGTCATCCGCGTGCGCGCGTCGTCGTTGAACTACCACGACGTGTTCACGCGCCGTGGCATGCCCGGCATCAACCTGCCCTTTCCCGTAATCATCGGCCTGGACGTGGCCGGTGAAATTCTGGAAACCGGCGCCAACGTCAGCGACTGGAAAGTGGGCGACCGCGTGCTGGTCGACCCGATCGACCGCGTGAACGGCGGCTTGGTGGGTGAAACCATCCACGGCGGCCTGGCCGAACGCTGCCGCGTGCCCGCGCACCAGCTGCTGCGCCTGCCCGATGCCGTCAGCTTCGAACAAGCCGCCGCGCTGCCTGTGGCCTACGGCACGGCGCTGCGCATGATGAACCGCATCGGCCAGATCCAGGCCGGTGAAAAAGTGCTGATCCTGGGCGCAAGCGGCGGCGTGGGCGTGTGCGCGGTGCAGCTGGCCAAGCTGGCCGGCGCGGAAGTCATCGCCTGCGCCGGCACCCCTGAAAAGGGCGAAGCGCTGCGCGCGCTGGGCGCCGACCACATCATCCTGTACACGCAGGAAGACTTCCTGAAAGCCGTGCAAGAGCGTTTCGGCAAACCCGCGCGCCGCCGCGGCGGCAAGTCGGGCGGCGTGGACGTGGTGGTGAACTTCACGGGCGGCGACACCTGGGTGAAGTCGCTGCGCTGCCTGCGCCTGGGCGGCCGCCTGCTGACCTGCGGCGCCACCGCGGGCTTCGACCCCAAGGAAGACCTGCGCTACATCTGGACCTTCGAATTGCAGATTCGCGGCTCCAACGGCTGGGACCGCGACGACCTCTACGAGCTGCTGGAGCTTGTGCGCGATGGCCGCCTGCACGTGCCGATTGACCGCGTCTGGCCGCTGGAACAAGGCGCAGAGGCGCTGGCCTCGCTGGAAGATCGCAAGATCGTCGGCAAAGTGCTGGTGACGTCATGAGCGCCGTGCAACACCCTGCCCCCGGCGCGGCCCAAAGTGCGACGCTTAGCGCCGAAGCCATCCAGGCCAAGTTCGACGGCTCCCCGTTCATTGCCTGGCTGGGCTTGAGCGTCACCGCCGTCGACCATGACCGTGGCGAGCTCACCGTGCTGGCCCCCATGCGCGCCGAGTTCGAACGCGGCGCGGCCAGCGGCCAATGGCATGGCGGCCCGCTTGCCGCCGTGATCGATACCGTGGGCGACTTCGCCGTGGGCATGCTGCTGGGCCGTGGGCTGCCGACCATCAACTTCCGCGTTGATTATCTGCGCCCCGCCGTCAACACCAATCTGACCGCTGTCGCGCGCGTGCGCCGCAACGGCCGCAGCGTCGGCGTAGCCGACGTAGACCTCTACAACGACCAGGGCGCGCTGGTGGCCATCGGCCGCGCCACCTACGCCACGCTCAGCCAAGGCTGAAGCCCGCCTTGCCCCTTAAGGATTCATCATGACCCAGACTCCGCGCCCCGGACGGCGCGCCTTCCTTACCCGCTCCGCCGCTGGCGGCCTGGCCGCCACGGGCTTCGGGCTTGCGCCCCGCGCATTGATCGCCGCCACCGACACCCCGGGTTCGGACCCCGGCCCGGCCCGCAAGGGCGGCACGCTCGTCGCCAGCTGGGGCGGCCTGGAACCGCAGGCGCTGTTTGTGCCGGGCGGCGGCGGCTCCAGCCCGTTCCAGACGTCCACCAAGATTCTTGAACGCCTGCTGCGCCTGGACGCCGACCTGAAGTTCCAGCCCGCGCTGGCGCTAAGCCTGACGCCCGCCGCCGACTTCCGCAGCTACACCATCAAGCTGCGCGAAGGCGTCACCTGGCATGACGGCGCGCCGTTCACATCCGCAGACGTCGTCTACAACGTGCTGCAACACTGGAAGCCGATCTCGGCCGGCATTGCGCTGAAATCGTTGACGGACGCCACCGCCCCCGACCCGCACACCGTCGTGCTGAGCTTTAACGCACCCGTGCCGGAATTCTTCTTGAAGTCCACGCTGGCCGGCCAGTTCCAATTGCTGCTGCCCAAGCATCTGTACGACGGCAAAGACATCATCACCAACCCCTTGAACAACACGCCGGTCGGCACCGGCCCGTGGAAGTACGGCAAGTGGGTGCGCGGCAGCCATGTCGAATACCTGCGCAACGATGCGTACTGGAATGCCGGCATGCCCTACCTGGACAAGCTCGTCATCCGCTGGTGGGCCGACCCGGCTTCGCGCGGAGCCGCGCTGGAAACGGGGGAACTGGGCTTGGCGTATTCAAGTCCGGTGCCGGCGCGCGACATCGACCGTCTGGTGAAAACCGGCAAGGTCGTCGTGGATACGCGCGGCTATCAGAACACCGCCTGGACGGTCACCGTTGAGTTCAATCAGCGCCGCGAGATCGTCAAGCGCCGCGACGTGCGCCAGGCCATCCTGCACGCCATCGACCGCCAATTCATCGTCGAAACCATCTATTACGGCCGTGGCAAGCCCGCGATTGCGCCCATCTTCAGCAGCAACCCGCTGTTCTTCACGGAAGACGTGCCGCGTTACCCGTTCGACCCCAAGATGGCGGCGGCGCTGCTGGACGCCGCCGGCCTGCCCGTCAAAGACGGCAAGCGCTTCACCGTCAACCTGCTGGCCGCCGCCTGGTTCGAAGAAAACGCCAAGCTGGGCCAATACCTGAAGCAGGCGTTGGAAGACGTGGGCATTGCGGTGAAGCTGGATTCGGTTGACCGCGCCACCGCGCTCAAGCGCATCTATGGCGACTACGACTACGACATCGCCGTGTCGAACTTCACGTCGCCCTTGGAACTGGTGCCGACCGTGACGCAATTCTTCACGACCGACGGCATCGTGCGCGGCGCGGCGTTCCGCAACGCCACGGGCTATTCCAGCCCCGAGATGGACGGCATCGTCGCCAAGCTCGCGGTGGAAACAGCGCCCGAGGCCCGCCGCGCGCTGGCCGCGGAATTCGCAAAGCTGGCGTCCACCGACGTGCCGCTGGTGCCGCTGGTGGAGATCCAGGCGTTCACGCTGGCCGGCAAGAAGGTGCGCAACTTCACGACCAGCGCCAACGTGCAGGGCGAGAGCCTGGCCGACGTCTGGCTGCAAGCGTAAGCGACCCGCCATGCCGATCCGACTGATCACCCGCCGCTTGCTTCAGGCCATTCCGCTGCTGTTGGGCGTGGTGGTGCTGAACTTTGCCCTGATCCAATCCGTGCCAGGCACCTTCCTGGACGTGATGACGGCCGAACAGCAGGTCACCGACCCTGCGCTGATCGAACGCCTGCGCGTCACCTACGGCCTGGACCAGCCCCCAACAGTGCAGCTGCTGAAGTACATCGGGTCGGTCGCGCGCCTGGACTTTGGCTTTTCGTACCGGCACAACCTGCCGGTGCTGGACGTGATTCTGGCGCACCTGCCCGCCACGCTGGTGCTGATGCTGGCCAGCATCGCCATCGCCGTGCTGGTGGGCATGGCGGCGGGCATCGTGTCGGCGGTCAAGGTCAACACGTGGTGGGACAGTGCGGTGTCGGCGTTTGCGGTGCTGTGCTTTGCCGCGCCAAGCTTCTGGCTGGGCATCATGCTGATCATTCTGTTTTCCGTGAAGCTGGGCTGGTTTCCGGTGGGCGGCATGGTCACCATTGGGCTGGACGGCGGGCTCTGGCGCCAGGCGCTGGACGTGCTGCACCACCTGGCGCTGCCCGCCATTGCGCTAGGCCTGTTCTATTCGGCGGCCTATGCGCGCGTGATGCGGGCGTCGATGCTGGAAGTCAGCCGCATGGACTACGTGCGTACCGCGTACGCCAAGGGCCTGACGCGCGCTGCCGTGGTGCTGCGCCACATTCTGCGCAATGCGGTGCTGCCTATCGTGACCCTGCTGGGCCTGCAACTGGGCGCGGTGCTGGGCGGCAGCATTGTCGTGGAAGCCGTGTTCAGCTGGCCCGGCATAGGCGGCGTGCTGTTTGACAGCGTCATGACCCGCAACTACCCCGTCGTGCTGGGCATCCTGGTGCTGAGTTCCTTTGTCGTGATCGTCGCCAACATCGTGGTCGATCTGCTCTACACGCGGTTGGACCCGCGCATCAAGGCTGCCTGATATGTCTGCAACGTCTTCTGTTTCGCCTGCCGCCGGCGCTACAACTGCCGCCACCACCGAAGCTTCCCCGGCGGCCGCAGGCCACCATCGCCCGGCCTCGTTCGTAGCGCGCTACGCCCGCAACCGGGGCGCGGTGGCGGGCGCCATCGTCTTGCTGCTGGTGGTGCTGCTGGCCGCCAGCGCCGGCTGGCTGTATCCCACCAACCCCTTGCGCATCGTTGGCGCGCCCGAAATCTGGCCGTTCGAGTCCTGGCGTTATCCGCTAGGCACCGACTCCATGGGCCGCGACATCGCCGCGCTGATCGCGCACGGCGCGCGCGCCACCTTGCTGATCGGCCTGGTCGCCGCCGCCACCGCCACGCTGATCGGCGTAAGCGTGGGGGCTGCGGCCGCGTGGTCGGGCGGCTGGATCGACGAAGCGCTGATGCGCGTCACCGAACTGTTCCAGATCATTCCCAACGTGGTCTTCGTGCTGACCATCGTGTCGGTGCTGGGGCCGCATATTGAAACCATCACGCTGGCCGTCGGGCTGGTGTCGTGGCCGCCCATCGCGCGGCTGACGCGGGCGGAATTCCTGTCATTCAAGGAACGCGAATTCGTGCAGGCCTGCCGCGCCGTCGGCATGCGCCCCTTGCGCATCGTCGCCGCCGAGATCCTGCCCAACGCGCTGCCGCCCGTCATCGTGATGTCGTCGCTGGTGGTCGCCGGCGCCATCCTGTACGAATCGGTGGTGTCGTTCCTGGGGCTGGGCGACCCCAACATCGCCAGCTGGGGCCGGCTGGTGGGCGAAGGCCGCAGCCTGATCCGCTCGTCCTGGTACATCTGCGCCGTTCCCGGCGTGGCCATCATGCTTGCCGTGCTGTCGCTGAACCTGGTGGGCGACGGCCTGAACGACGCGCTCAACCCCAAGCTGCAAAAGCGTTGAACCGCAACTGCAAACCCGGAATTTCCCATGACGCATACGCTGAATAATCTTGGCGACCTGGCCGACCCGCGCCGCGCCGCCGCCCTGCCCGCCCTCATTGACCTGCGCCAGCCCGGCGCACCCGCGCGCTACGACCACGAACAGGTCCGCCAACTGGCGGGCGGCGTGGCCGCCTGGCTGACGGCGCGCGGCCTGCCGCCAGGCGCGCGCGTGGCCATTGCCGCGCTGAACCGCGCCGAATACCTGATTACGTATTTCGGCATCATGCGCGCCGGCTTTGTGGCCGTGCCCATCAACATCAAGCAGTCGCAAGAAAATATCGACTACGTGATCCGCGACGCCGATATCGCGCTGGCGTTCGTCGACGGCCCGCGCCGCGCCGCCTTCGAAGCCACGGTGCCTGTGCTGGACTTTGACGATGACGGCCCCCACGGCTTCGCCGCGCAGATCACGCCCACGGACTTCAACACCATCACCCCCGCGCACGACGAGGTGGCGCAGATGCTGTACACGTCGGGCTCCACCGGCAAGCCCAAAGGCGTGCCGCTGACGCACGCCGGCCAACTTTGGGCACTGACCACCACCTCCGCTCCCGCGGCGGCCCACGCCGCGCAGGAACACTATCTGCTGGCCCAGCCGCTGTTCCACATGAACGGCCTGTTCATGGCCAAGCGCGCATTCGCCAGCAACAGCCTGCTGGTCATCCAGCCCAGCTTTGACGTCGCCGCCTACGCCGATGCGCTGGAGCGTTACCGCATCACGGTGCTGACCGCCGTGCCGACGATGTTCGCCCGCCTGGTCAAAGACCCGGCGCTGCTGCACGGCCGCGATCTCTCAGCGCTGGCGCGCGTGATGCTGGGTTCTGCCCCGATGACAGCGGCCCTGTATGAACGCATTCAGCAAGCGCTGCCGCATGTGCGCATCACGCATGGGTACGGCACCACCGAAGCCGGCCCCGCCGTGTTTGGCCCGCATCCCGATGGCCTGCCCACGCCGCCGCTGGCGGTGGGCCATCCGCTGGACCCGTCTCACGTGCGCCTGGCGGACGGCCCGAACGCTGACGAAGGCGTGCTGCTGATGAAGAACCCGGCCGTGTTGTCCGGCTATCACAACCTGCCCGAAAAAAGCGCGCAGGTGCTGCAAGACGGCTGGTATTACAGCGGCGACGTCATGCGCCGCGACGCCGACGGCTTCTACTATTTCGTCGGCCGCGCCGACGACATGTTCGTGTGCGGCGGCGAAAACATCTATCCCGTTGAAGTGGAAAAGCTGCTGGAGTCTCACCCCGACGTGCGCCAAAGCTGCGTCGTGCCGCTGGCCGACGAAGAACGCGGGCACATTCCCGTGGCCTTCGTCGTGCGCCGCGACGGCAGTGGGCTGGATGCCGACGCGCTTAAGCGCCATGCGCTGGCGAACGGCCCTGCGTATCAGCACCCGCGCCGCATCCGCTTCGTGGATGAGCTGCCATGGGCCGGCACCAACAAGGTTGATCGCAACGCCCTGCTGTTGCAGGCGCGCGCGCTGGAAGCGCAACAAGCCTGGACCTTGACCGCCACGGAGGCCGCATGAGCCACACCAAAGATTCCCTGGCCGGCAAGACGGCGCTGGTCACGGGCGGCAGCCGCGGCATCGGCCGCGCCATTGCGCTGGCGCTGGGCCGGCGCGGCGCGCATGTCGCCGTGCATTACAACGCCGCCCGCGAAGCGGCCGACGAGGTCGTGTCGCTGATCCGCGACGCGGGCGGCCGCGCCTGGACCTTGCAAGCCGACTTGGCCGCATCCGACGCGGCGGAGATACTCGCCGGCGCGCTGCGCCACACATTGCAGCAGCACACTGGCGCCGACGCCCTGGATGTTCTCGTCAACAACGCGGGCGTGGGCCTGCGTGCGCGGCTGGCTGACGTCAAGCCGGATGATTTCGACCGCGTGCTGCAAGTCAATTTGAAGACGCCGTTCTTTTTGATTCAGCACTGCCTGCCGTTCCTGCGCGACGGCGGGCGCATCATCAATATCTCGTCGATGGGCACCCGCGCCGCGTATCCGGAGATGAGCGTCTACGCGCCGGCCAAAGCGGGGCTGGAGGCGCTGACGCTGCTGTTGGCCAGCGACCTGGGCGCACGCGGCATCACGGTGAACGCCGTGCTGCCCGGCGCCACCGCCACCGACATGAACACCCGCGCCCGCGACCCGGACATCAGCCGCACGATTGCCCAGACGATTGCACTGGGGCGCGTCGGCCAGCCGGAAGACATCGCGGACATCGTGGCGTTCCTGGCGTCCCACGAAGGACGCTGGGTGACGGGGCAGAGCATTGACGCAACGGGGGGCCAGCGCTTGTAGGGCCTAGGCGGAAAGCGCAACAGGCGAACACGGGGCGGCTGCTTTTCTGAATTGTCCTATGGCTAATTTTGAGCGGCTCCATAACATGGAGGCCAATCTGATTGAAGCCATTCCGGCCAACGCCATTCAGATCAAAGGAGCCACCATGATCCCCGTCGCCCTAGTCGGCCATGCCCACGCCTGCCCGCTCCACGGCCCTGGCACCATCGTCAGCGGCGCGTCCACCGCCGCCATCAACGGCCGGCCCATTGCCCGCGTGGGCGACCGCATCAGCTGCGGCGCCGTCATCGTCAGCGGTTCCGCATCCGCCACCATCGAAGGGCAACCGGTCGCGCGCCAAGGCGACACCACCAGCCATGGCGGCACGCTGATCGAAGGCGATGCTAATTGGCTGTCGGCATAAGCGCCGTGCGTCCCCATAACCATATGTGATATCGGTATTTTTCAAGCGGGCATGCGTCTTTTAGGATGACAGCGTCATTTTCTTATTCCGCTGGAATCGCCGTGCCCCGCCTGACACCCCTGGACCCCGCCAAGCTAGACCCCGCCACCGCCACCCTCTTCAATCAACTGCTTCAAGACTACGGCCCGTACGCCAACATGCTGAGCGCGTTCGCGCCGCGGCCGCCGGCGTTGAAGCATTTTTTCTCGTACCTGGTGCAGTCGCGCGAAGACGGCCTGATCTCGCCGCGCCATCTTGAAATTGCGCTGCTGACGGCATCCAAGGCGCATGCCTGCCATTACTGCGTCACGCTGCACACGCCCAAGCTGGCGGCGCACGGCATTTCGCAAGACGCCATCGACCGCCTGCTGGAACCCAGCGTTCCCGGGCTGGATGAAAAAGACCTGGTGGTGCGCGACTACGCGGTGCTGGTGACTTTGACGCCGTCGCAAGTCAGCGACGCGTTCTACAGCAAGCTGCAATCGTTCTTCAGCGAAGAACAGATTGTGGAACTGACGATACGCATCGCCCTGTGCAGCTTCTTCAAGCGCTTTAACGAGGCGCTGGAAGTGCCGCATGAAGATGTGGTGGCGCTGGAACTGGAGCACGGCGCGGCCTGAGGCGGCCTGAGATTGCACCGCCATGACACAAGCCCCTGCTTTAAAACTGGAAATCCGCAATCTGTCCAAGCGGTTCCAGACCGACACCGGCCCGGTTCAGGTGCTGGACGACATCAGCCTGAACGCCGCCAGCGGCGAATTCGTCAGCATCATCGGCCCCTCAGGCTGCGGCAAGTCCACCTTGTTCAACATCCTGACCGGCCTGCTTGAACACGATGCCGGCACCATCGCGCTTGATGGCAAGGCCTTGCCCAACCTGCGCGGACGCGTCGGCTACATGCTGCAACGCGACCTGCTCATGCCCTGGCGCACCGTGCTGGACAACGTGCTCGTTGGCCTGGAAATACGCGGTACGCCTCGCGCGGAATCCGTGGAACTGGCGCGCGAATACCTGAACACGTTCGGCTTGCTGCCGTTTCAAGACAGCTACCCCAAGGCGCTGTCGGGCGGCATGCGGCAACGCGTGGCGCTGGCGCGCACCTTGCTGCCGGACCCGGATGTGCTGCTGCTGGACGAACCGTTCTCGGCGCTGGACTACCAAACCCGATTGTTCCTGGAGTCCATGCTGGCTGACACCGTCAGCCAAAAGGGCAAGACAGTCGTGCTGGTGACGCACGACATCGACGAAGCCATTGCGCTGTCTGAACGCATCTTCGTCTTGAGCGCCCGCCCCGGCCGGCTGAAAAGCGAACACAAGATCGAGCTTGGCACACGCTCGCCACTAGCCGCGCGCCACGACAGCCGCTTTCCCGCGTACTTCGACCTGCTCTGCCAGGAACTCGATATTCAAACCGGCCGCAAAACCGGAACCCACGCATGAGCCAGACCACCGTTACCCCTGCCGCCAGCGCCGCCTTGGGCGATAGCCGGCAACATCCCATGGCGCCCGCCGGCCGGGCCAACCGCCCCCCTCGCCCCGCGGGCTTCCGGCTGCCCGTGCTGGCCACCCAGCTACTGATTCTTGCCGTGCTGTTCGGCGCCTGGGAAGCCGGCGTGCGATCTGGCGCCGTGTCCGGCTTTCTGTTTGGATCGCCCGCCGGCGTGCTGCAAGCCGCCTGGCAAATGATCCAGTCCGGCAAACTCTGGGAAGACGCCAACTACACGCTCTGGGCGTCCGCCGTAGGCTTTGTGGCCGGCACCCTGCTTGGCACCGCGCCCGGCTTGGCGCTGTGGTATTCGCCCTATGCCGCGCGGGTCGTCGAACCGTTTCTGGTGGCCATCAACAGCGTGCCAAAGATTGCGTTCGCGCCGCTGGTAATCCTGTGGTTCGGCACCGGCGTCATTTCCAAAGTGGCGCTGTCGGTGTCGCTGACGTCCATCGTGGCCCTGCTGGCCGCGTTTCAAGCCGCCAAGGACACCGACCCCGACATCCAGAAAATGATGGTGTCGCTGGGCGCGAGCCGCCGCCAGATCTTTCGCAAGGTGGTCGTGCCGTCTGCGCTGCCCGCCATCATCAGCACGTTCCGCATCAATATCGGCTTTGCGCTGGTGGGCACGGTGGTGGGCGAATTCATTTCGTCCAAGTACGGGCTGGGACACGTCATCTTCGTGGCCTCGTCGCTGTATGACCTGAACACCGTCTGGGTCGGCATCTTCTCGCTGATGCTGCTGGGCTTTGTCCTGTATGCCGGTGTGGACGTTCTTGAAAAGCGCTTGCTGCGCTGGAAAGACCAAACCTACGCCACCCAATTCAAGCTCTGAACCCGATTTTCCCGCCTGCACATTCCCTATGAAACCGAAACTCTCCCTGCGCTTGGCCACGGCGGCCGTGGCGTCCTTGCTGTCCGTCTCCGCTTTCGCCGCCAACGACAAGGCCGTGGTATCCGCCGCCTTCAAGTCCGTGTTCTACCTGCCGGTGTACTTCGCCGAAGAACACGGCTACTTCAAGGACGAAGGGCTGGACGTGCGCATCGACGTGGCCTCATCGTCCACTAACGCGCTGGCCGCCGTGATTTCCCGCAGCGCCGACTTCTCGCTGCACGGCCCTGAATGGACGGCCATTTCATTTGGCCGCGGCGCACCCGTGAAAGTCGTGGGCGGCACGCTGAACCGCCTGGGCGTGTGGCTGACGTGCAAGCAAGACTTCAAGTTCGACAGCTTCAAGAGCCTGAAAGGCGCCACCATCGCCACCGGCGCCATGCCCACGACGAGCACATCCGCGTTCCTGAAGCTCGTGAAAAACGCTGGCCTGGACGCCAAGCGCGACGTGGATTTGCTGGAAGTGCCGCTGGGCAACGAGATTGGCCCCTTGAGTTCCGGCAAGGCCGATTGCGCCGTGCTCTATGAACCGGGCGCGTCGCAAGCGCAGGCGCAGGGCTACAAGGTCGTATCGGCGTTTTCACGCGAAATTGGCCCATACACGTTCTCGGCCATCTCCACGCGCCAGGATGTTTCCCCGCAAGTGCAGCAGAAATTTGTCGCCGGCATCGACCGCGCGTTGAAGGCCATCCACAAAGACCCGGCCGCTGCGGTCGCCAGCGGGTTGAAGCTGTTCCCGAACCTGGACCCTGCCGTGGTGCGTGCATCCGTACAGCGCCTGATCGATGACGGCGTGTTCGCGGATTCCGTGGCCGTGCCGGAACAAGCGTTGAAAGACGCGCTGCAAACGCAGATCGACCTGGGTAACCTGGACCGCATTCCCCAAGACCCCAAGTGGCTCGACCTGCAAACCGCCCAGCAGATTTCCGGCAAGACGTACTAGAACCGGTGGCGCATGCCCACCGCATATTGCGATTGATGCCACGACGCATCTGACCAGGCGCCCCGCATATAGCCGTAGATGGCATAGAGGTTGGTGCGCTTGGACAGGTCGTACCCATAACCCGCCGAATAGATCTGCTGCGTGTGCGTGGCGCCATCGCGCGCCAGCACGCCGCCGCTTGGCATACTGCCCTGCCACGACGCCATGACGGTGTTGGCCCCCAACCGCCACGCGGCCCCGGCCATCACCGCATGCACCGTGCTGCCGGGAAAGTACGCGCGCTGCCCCGGCGACGGCACGGCCGGAATCGTCGACCCGTTGCGCATGAGGGACCCGGCCGCATACAGCGTGACCGCGTCGACGGTGGCGCGGCCTGCCACCGTAAAGGCATCGGGCTGGCGCGCCCCGCCCGCCTGCTTCATGGCGGCGGACTGCACCGTGCCGTCCGCCCAGCGCGCGCCTTCATAGGTTGCCGTCACGGCGTAGCCGGGTTGTTCATAGATCAACGCGGCGCTATAGAGCTTGTTCGTGGCCGACGTCTGAAACCCGCCGCCCCCGTCGTAATCCAGGCTGACGTCCGCCCCCGCGCGCCACCCGTTTATCGATGGGCTCCACACCGCCACGGTGTTATCCGCCCGATTCGCGTTGTAAGGCAGCAGCGCGGTCTGCGCGCCCGTGATCAAGTACGACGCCAGAAACGCGTCATAGTCCGCCAGCGTCGCCGACGACACCGACGTCTGACGGCCCAGGCGCAGATCGCCCCAGCCGCCTGACACGCCCACCCACGCCGCGCGCCCGAACAGACGCCCGCCCTGCGCCGACTTGCCGTTGTTGGCCAGCACGCCGCTTTCCAATTGGAAGTTGGCGCGCAAGCCGTTGCCCAAGTCTTCGCTGCCGCGCAAGCCCCATCGCGAACCCGACTGCACCCCCGACTGCATGCTCACGGACGTGCCGCGCTCCTGCGTCGAGAAGCCCGCCAGGCTCAGGTCGACCACGCCGTACAAGATGACGGGGCTTTGCTGCGCGTCGGCCACGCACGGCGTCATCAGCGTGGCCACGCCCAGCGGCCACTGACGCCATCCAAGCGCCGCCATCACAGATACTTGAGCCAGAAGATATCGCGACGCGCGGCCTTTAACCGGCCAAACCAACGCACCGGCCAGTACAGCGCCACCGCCAACAACACCGCAATCAGCCAGATGCTGGCCATGCTCTCCACGCCAAAGAATTTGCCCTGGTTCAGCCCCCAGACGCTCTCGCCCGCCAGGTACAGGGCCTTCAGCACGTACAGATGCAGCAGATAGAAGAACATCGGCGCGGCGCCGAACACGCACAGCACGCCCACCCACGCAGCGCTTTGCACGCGTTCAATCAGCACCAGCAAGCACAAGCCCAAACCGAGTGTCAGCAGCAAAAACATCAAGGACGGCGGGTACTTGGTGATGTTCACGAAGCTCATCACCGTATGCAGCGCATCGTCCTGCACGGCCCACGGTTGCGCCTGCCCATACCCATTCAGCGCGCGCAGCACGAAGAAACCCGCCAGCGCCGCGATGCCCGCCGCCCACAAGCGACGCTGCCGCATGGCCGCAGGCACGCGAGCCTGAAACCACGGCCCCACTGCGTAGCCCAGCGCAATCACGCCGATCCACGGCAGCAAGGGGTACGACGTGCGCAGCCGCAAGGCGTCGCCCACCTGAATCCAGCCCCGGTCATGCAACACCGCCCACGGCACGTGCATGAACTCGCCCGCGGCAAAGTGCACGCCGTCCAGCGCGTTATGCCCCGCCACCAGCACAACGCCCACTACCACCAACGCCGCGCGCGGCAGCCACAGCAACGCAGCCAGCGCCAGCATGCTCAGACCTATCACCCAAATCACTTGCAGATAGATCACCGACGGCGGGAACTGAAACGTCCACGCGAAATTCACCACCACAATTTCCAGCGCGATCAGGAACATGCCGCGCTTAGCCAGAAACCCCGCTGCCGCCGTCCGGCTGCCGGCTTTGGCGCCGTAGAGCCAGGCGGATACGCCAGTCAGGAACACGAAGACGGGTGCGCAAAGATGCGCCAACAAGCGGGAGAAAAACAAGGCCGGGTCGGTGGCCGAGACATCCATCGGGTCGCTGACCTGATGGTGAAGAAAGAACGTCTCGCGGACGTGGTCAAGCAACATGATGACGATGACCAGGCCGCGCAAGGCGTCAATGGAACGCAGCCGCGTTGCGAAGGAAACGGGGATCGAGGCAGACATGAAAGATGCAGGTGTGACGAAGCCCCAGGCGGGGACGATGCAGCGAAAATTCGAGCCGGGATTGTAATGTAATAACATTACTAATCCAAGTCAGTTGACGAATTTCTGAATGCGCTGAATGCGCTGAATGCGCTAAATGCGCTATACGGCGCTCTCGCAGCAAAGACCCCGACTTCCAAACGCCATCA
This sequence comes from Achromobacter sp. NPDC008082, assembly GCF_042957345.1. NCBI lineage: Bacteria > Pseudomonadati > Pseudomonadota > Betaproteobacteria > Burkholderiales > Alcaligenaceae > Achromobacter > Achromobacter sp. NPDC008082. Next base: position 290,544 of record NZ_JBIBIB010000007.1, on the reverse strand, counting down.
CGGCGCATGCACTGCGCTCGCCGCCAGATCGAAACCTTCGTCCAACCACCCGGTGATGCCGCCAATCATTACCTTCACTGGCCGGCCCAGCTGAGCCAACCGTATTGCGCCGCGCGTCGCGCCGTTGCAATGCGGCCCGGCGCAGTACGTGACAAAGAGCGTATCCATGGGGTAGCTCATGAGTTTCGATTCGACGATCTTGCCGTGCGGCAGATTCAGCGCGCCCGGCACGTGGCCTTGCGCGAACAGGGCCGGGCTGCGGACATCCAGCAGCACGAAGCCGGGCGCCCCGCTGGCGAGCGCACTGGCTACGTCGGAACAATCGGTTTCGAACTGCATCGCAGCGCGGAAATGGACAAGGGCGGCTTCACTGTGGGCCGCTGCAATCGCGGTGACGGCGTTAGGGGTCGACATGGTTGAACTCAGCAGAAATGATTTGGGAATAACGTGCCTGGAAAAAGGTCCAGGCGAAGCATTCTGACGGCTGGCGGCCTTCCGCAGTAGTGGCGTAATTGCCATTCTTCGGTAAGATCACGCCATGGCTAATCATCTTGTCGTTTCGCTGGCTTATGACCGGCTTTGCACCTTCGAATTCGGGTGCGTGACGGAACTCTTCGCGCTGGAACGCCCCGAGCTCGGCGTCGATTGGTACCGCTTTGCCGTGTGCGCAGCCGAGCCCGGCCCGCTGCGCGCCGCTGGCGGCATCACCGTCAGCGCGCCCTACACGCTCAAAATGCTTGATCGCGCCGATACCATCGTGGTGCCAGGTTGGCGCGATGCCGACGAATTGCCGCCCGAGGCGTTGCTCAAGCGCATCCGCATGGCCTACAAGCGCGGTGCGCGGCTGTGTTCGATTTGCTCCGGCGTGTTCGTACTGGCCGCGGCCGGCGTGCTCGACGGAATGACCGTCACCACGCATTGGCGATACGCCGAAAGGCTGCAACGCCGTTACCCGCAGCTACGGGTTGAGCCGGATGCGCTCTACATCGATGAAGGCCAGATCATCACGTCGGCGGGTTCGGCGGCGGGGCTGGACATGCTGCTGCATCTGGTGCGGCGTGATTACGGCGGCGCCGTGGCGAACCGGGTCGCGCAGCGGCTGGTGGTGGCGCCGCACCGCGAAGGTGGCCAGGCGCAGTTTGTGCCGCGCCCCATGCTGCATGATGACAGCGGGCGCTTGACGAAGTTGATGGACTGGATGCGCCAGCATCCCGCTTTGCCGCACACGCTGCGCTCCATGGCGGAACGCGCCGCCATGAGTCCGCGCACGCTGCAACGGCAATTTCATGACGCGACAGGCATGGCGCCGTATGAATGGTTGGTGCGCGAACGCGTGGCGGCTGCCCGTGACATGCTTGAAGCGCCAACGCCCTTGCCGATCGGCCGTGTCGCCGAGTTGGCAGGGTTCGGTTCAGAGGAGTCCATGCGCAGGCACTTTCGGCGCATCGTGCAGACCAGCCCCGTTGCCTATCGGGAGAAATTCGGGCGCGCCGCGCCGTGCGCCTAAGCAGGTAAGCAACGCGGCCAGCCCTGCTGCCCTACTGCGCGTTCATCTCCTTCTCCTTTTCCTTCTTCTCCTTTTTTTCTCCGTCGTAGTGAGACTTGATGGCGAGATACATGCCCGTGCCCAACACGAGGAGCTTGAACGTACCGAAGACTACAGGGACCCAAAAATTCATCATTTCCTCAAAACGCTGCATCAGCAGCTTCATTCACGACTCGTGGGCCAGGCAAAGACAAAGCAACGTTGAAAGCGCCAGGGAGCATTGGAGAGCGAGCCGCAGACTCCCCTTGTAGGGTCAAAGTTTAGCGCCAAGATCCATACAAATAGTTGAATTATTTGTTATGTATGGTTTTATTAGAAAATTAAAACGATAAAAACCCATACATCAAGCTAAAGGCGTTGCTTGGCGAACATCGCGTGTCTACGCCCCGTACTCCACAATCGCAATGTCGCGAAACGCTTGTATCAGCGCCAGCCGCGATGATCCGCGTGGCCAGATCAGCCCAAAGCGGCGCGGTTCGCAGGGCGCGGGCAGCGGCAACACCGCCAGGCCCAGCCGCTCGATCGCGCCGTTGGTCGCCAGCGGCAGGATGGCCACGCCAAGGTCGCGGCTGACCATTACTGCAATGGCTTCGATGGCGTTGAGCTCGAAGCGGTCGCGGGGCGTGATGCCGACGCGCTTCAAGTAGTCGTCGACATGGCGGCCGCCCCAATCGTTGCGTTGATAGCGAATGAAGGGTTCGCTAGCCAGCAGCGAATGCGGATCGCGCCCCGCCAGCCGTGGCGCGGTCGCCAGCACGTAGGGCTCCTCGCGCAGCAATTGCCAGCCCAGGCTCTTGGCCAGCGGATACGGGGCTTCCAGCGCGATGGCCGCGTCCAATTCGCCGGCCTCAACCGCAGGATAGAAGCGTGCAGAGTGGCCCGGCGTAAGCGCCACGTTTACCAGCGGATGGCGCGCCACCAGGCGTTCAAGGATGGACGGCACCATGGAGTTGAGCGCGGTGTTGCCCGCGCCCAGCCGCAGTTCGCCCATTACTTCGCCGGAACGCGCCAGGTAGCGGATCTGTTCCAGGCTAGCCAAGACCTCCTGCACTGGCGCCAGCAATTCGGCCGCTTTGGCCGTGAGGTGCACGGTGCGGCCGGCGCGCGCTACCAGCGGCGCGCCCAGTTCTTGTTCAAGCGCCCGAATCTGCTGCGCGACCGCGCCGTGCGTCAGACCCAGCCGGCGTGCGGCCTCGGCCATGGAGCCATGGCGCGCCACGGCGACAAGTGTTTGGAGAAAGTCGGTATTCATGATGATAGATATTCTATCGTTTGATCGTAACCAAGCTCGCCCAACCGTGCTTGCGCCCGGGCCACAATGCGGCCCAGGAGACAAGCATGAGAAGCAAGCTATTTGTTCCGGCATCACGCCCGGAGCTGTTCGATAAGGCCATGGCCAGTGCCGCCGACGCGATTTCCTTTGATCTGGAAGACGCTGTCGCGCCGGAACGCAAAGCCGAGGCGCGCACGCTGCTGGCCGACTGGCTAGGCAAGCAGGCAGGCGCCGCGCATGCCAAGAAAATTATCGTCCGCATCAACGCCTCCGACACCCCCTACTACGCCGACGACCTGGCCGTGCTGGGCCGCGTGCCGTTCGACATCCTGAACGTGCCGAAGACCCAGGACGCCGCCTCGGTGCTGGACGCAGTGTCGCGCGCCAGCGCCGCGGGCTTCACGGGCAGCTTCCTCGTCAATATCGAGACGCCGCAGGCGCTGGCCCGCGCCGCCGAGCTGGCGGCGGCGCACGAACGCGTCTGCGGCCTGCAACTGGGCCTGGCTGACCTGTTCGAGCCGTTGGGCATTGCACGTTATGCGCCTGAAACGCTGCGCCCGATCTTGCTGGCGGTACGCCTGGCCGCCGGCGCATCCGGCAAGTTCGCGCTGGACGCCGCCTATGCCCGCGTCAAAGACATCGAGGGCTTTCGCGCCGAGGCGCGCCTGGCGCGTTCGCTGGGCTTTCTGGGCAAATCGTGCATCCACCCCAGCCAGATCGCCATCGCGAACGAGGAATTCGGCTTCTCGCCTGAAGAGATCGAACAGGCTCGCCGCGTGGTCGAGGCCAGCCGCGCAAACGCAGGTATGGGCGCGTTCCTGCTGGATGGCCGCATGATCGACGCGCCTTTCGTGCGCCGCGCCGAAGACGTGCTGCTAGCCGCCGGCCGCGCTTAAGCCCATTCCCTAATCCGCAAGACAGAGTGACCCGCACGATGCAACACCCTTCCGTATCTTCCCTGCCCCTGTCCGGCGTTAAAGTGCTGGACCTGAGCGCCTACATCGCCGGCCCCTATGGCTGCGCGCTGCTGGGCGACATGGGCGCCGAAGTGATCAAGATCGAGCCGCCCGAGGGCGACAACCTGCGCAAGTATCCGTCGACGCTGGAGAGCGAAAGCCGCGCCTTTCTTGGCATCAACCGCAACAAGCGCGGGCTGTGCCTGAACCTGAAGGACGAGGCCGGCTACGAAGTGCTTACGCGTCTGGTGCGCGAGGCCGACGTGCTGGTCCACAACTTCCGTCCGGGCGTGCCGGAGCGGCTGCGTATCGACTTCGCCACGCTGGCGGCGATTAATCCCCGCCTGGTGTATTGCGCGATGACGGGCTACGGCGCGGCCGGCCCGATGGCGGGCCACGCCGGCTACGACCAGGTGCTGCAATCCATGACGGGCATGTGCGCATCCCAAGCCAAAGCCGACGGCCCGCCCGAAATTCTTTATGGTTCGGTGGTCGACTACTACGGCGCCGCGTTGATTTCCAACAGCGTGGCGGCCGCGCTGTATCAGCGCGAGAAAACCGGCCGCGGCCAGGCCATCGAGGTGTCGCTGCTGGGCAGCGCGCTGGCGATGCAGTCGGCGCGTCTGGTGTGGGCCGAGAACGAGCCGCGCCACATCGAACGCGACATGCGCTCGGGCGGCATCACCGGCATTCATCCCACGCGCGACGGCCATCTGTACATCTCGGCGAACACACCGCACTTCTGGCGTTCGCTGTGTGGCCATCTGGGGCTGGCCGAATTGGCGGAGCACCCTGACTACGATACCGTCAAGAAACGCGCAGCCCACGCTGCGGTGCTGATCCCGCAAGTGCGCGAAGCGCTGGCGCAACGCAGCGCCGCCGAATGGGCCGAGCAGTTTGGCCAAAGCGTGCCGTGCGCCGTGGTCAACCGTGTTGAAGACATGTTCGACCATCCGCAGGTGCAGGCCATGGGGTTCATGCAGCCCCTGTCCAGCCCCGCGGCAGGCAACTACCTGGGGCTGGCCCAGTGGGCGCACTTCGCCCCCGACGGCACGGTGCACGACACCACGGCCCCGGCTCGCATTGGCGCACCGACGCTGGGCGAACACAGCCGCGAGATCCTGGCCGATTTGGGCTACGGGGAGCATGACATCGACGCCCTGATGGGCCGGGAGGCGGTGCGCTGAGCGCATCGTCACGATAAGAAAAAACGCCGGCGGCCCAGCGCCGCCGGCCGAAAGAACAAAGCGCGCCACATCAAACGCGGCGCGAGGAGACATGGCGATGAGCCAACAGCGATACCACCAGCGGCCCGCCGGATCGAACTGGGGTGATTTCGGCGACGACGACCAGCTTGGCACGCTGAACTATCTGGATGCGCAAACGCGTCTGGCCGCGATTGCCGAGGTGCGTGAGGGCATTTCGTTTTCGCTGAGCCTGCCGCTGACCGTGCCGCGCGCACCGGTGCTGAACCCGCGCCGCAAAGGTCCGGTGATTCGCCCCGCCGAAAAAAACGGCGTGCCTGTCTACCGCTATCCGCTGGCCACCGATGTGCCGGGCGCCACCGACGTCATCAGCGATGACAGCGTCACGATATCGCCGCAATACTCGACGCAGTGGGATGCGCTGGGCCACGTGGGCTCGCTCTACGATGCCCAGGGCAACGGCGATGCGCGGCCCACCGGCTACAACGGCTTCACCGTCAGCGAACCCGTTACCGACGGCTTCACCGGCACCCGCGACCTGTCGATTGCGCCGATGGCGCGTCATGGCATTCAAGGCCGCGGCGTGATGGTGGACCTGCGCGCGCACTTTGGCGACGAACAGCGCAAGATCGGCCTGGCCGACCTGCAACGCGTGATGCAGGCCGACGGCGTGACCGTGCGGCCCGGCGACGTGCTGTGCGTGCACACCGGTCTGGCCGACTTGGCCCTGACGCTGCCCGACGATGAACTGCATCGTCTGAAGACCCATTGCTGCGTGTTGGACGGCGACGACGCCGAGCTGCTGGCCTGGATCAAGAGCAGCCGCATCGCCGCCATCGCGGCCGACAATCATGCGGTTGAATTGCGCAACCACAGCCTGGCCACCGAACGTGGCCCGCTGCTTCCCCTGCACGAACAGTGCCTTTTCAAGCTGGGCTTGCCGCTGGGCGAGCTCTGGCACCTGACCCCGCTGGCGCATTGGCTGCGACAGCGGGGCCGGCACGCCTTCTTCCTGACTGCGGCACCCATGTATGTGCCGGGTCTGGTCGGCGCGCCGGTCAACCCCATCGCGACCGTCTGATTGGCTCCGGCCTATCGGGCCGGGCACGCAGCGGTCGCGCCATGCACCATTATTCCAATCCGTTTGACCCCCCTGCACGGGAGAAGTGAGAAGACATGAAAAACAAAACAACCCTGATCCGGGCCGCGCTCGTCGCCGGCTTCGGCCTGAGCTTCGCAGGCGCCGCCATCGCGGCCGACTATCCGTCGCAACCCATCACCGTGGTCGTGCCCTACTCGGCCGGCGGCGGCGCGGACAACGCCGCGCGCATCATTGCGCAAGGCATGGGTGAAGTGCTGGGCCAAAGCGTCGTCATCGAAAACAAGGGCGGCGCAAGCGGCTCGATCGGCGCCGCCTTCGTGGCCCGTGCCAAGGCCGACGGCTACACGGTGCTCTACGACGCCTCGGCGTTCTCGATCAACCCGGTGCTGCGCAAGCTGCCCTATGACGCGAAGAAGGATTTCATCCCCGTGTCGCAGGCGGTGAGCGTGCCCAACATCCTGGTGGCCGCACCCGCCTCGGCCTTCAACACGCTGCCCGACTTCATCAAGGCCGCGCAGGCCAGCCCCAACCGCTACACGTACGCGTCCTACGGCCCGGGCAGCCTGGCGCAGATGGCGGGCGAACTGCTGAAGAAAGACGCGAAGATCGAAGCGGTGCACGTGCCTTACAAGGGCGGCGCGCCGGCCATCGTGGACGTGATGGGCGGCCAGGTCGACGTCTACTTCGCCAACGCAGCGTCAAGCCTGAACTACGTGACGACCGGCAAGCTCAAGGCGCTGGCCGTATCGTCGGCCAAGCGCATGCCCGAACTGCCCAACGTGCCCACCGTGGCCGAAGCCGGCATGAAGGACTTTGATGTGGTCGAATGGAACGGCTTTTTCCTGCCGGCCGGCACCCCGCCTGACGTCGTCGCCAAGCTGCAAGACGTGATTCAGAAGACGCTGCAACGTCCGGACACCCGCGAGAAGCTGGGCAAGCTCGGCCTCACGCCCGTGGGCAGCAGCTCGGCCGATTTCATCAAGTTTGTTGACGAAGAGCAGACGCGTTGGGATGCTGTGGTCAAGGCCAACCACATCAACGTGAACTGATTACGGCGCAGTTGATGCCGCCACGCCGGCGCGCCCCACGCGCGCCGGCGTTTCTCGTTTATGCTCACCCCGAATCACCACAGCAGGAGACTCCATGAGCCGCAAAGACGATTTCGAAAAGGGCCTGGCCAACCGCCGCGCCGTGTTGGGCGACGCCTGGGTCGAGCGCTCGCTGTCGCGCGCCACCAGCTTTACCGCCGAATACCAGAACATGATCACGCGCTACGCGTGGCACGACATCTGGAGCCGCGACGGTCTCGCGCGCAAGTCGCGCCGCATGATGGTGCTTGCCGTCACGTTGTCGCTGGCGCGCTGGGAAGAATTCGAGCTGCACGTACGCGCCGCCCTCACCGCCCCCGACGACTCGCGCCTGACGCCCGACGAGCTGAAAGAGGTGCTGCTGCAAAATGCGATCTACGCCGGCGTGCCCGCGGCGAACACCGCGTTCAACCTGGCACAGGCGATTTTGCGTGAAGTCGCAGATGATATCGGTTATGACCTCGCCGCAGCCGACCCGCGCCAAGCCGACCTGTTTGGCGACGAGCCTGCTTGACCGGCAAGACGCCTGGGCTTACGCGAACTCAAACACCGAGGCGCGCCCACTGTTGGCATTGTCTTTAATTCGCTCTGCGATGCGCTGTTGAACCAGCCGGGCCACTTCTTCTTTTTCCGCCGGGCTCATCGCGGCATATTCTTCTTTTGAAATGCCAAGCGACCGCAGGGTCATGTCAAAAAAGCGCTCTTCGGGGCTCATGGCCACCAACTCATGGAGTTCCTGTTCGGCGCTGGACAACGCAGGCGCAGTTTGCTTGACCTGGAATCGGCCGGCTCCGCGCTGCGCTTCTTCAAGCGCATCAGCAAAAGCGCCAGGCATCTGGCTGGATTGGCCCGGTTTCACAAACGAACGGCCAATAATCGCAGTAGCGGCTTCAACCTTGAGCATCGATCTTCCCATTATGTTGATGGACGACGGGTCATTTAACGCTATTACGTCCGGCGCCAAAGCCCGGAACTCGGCATAATTTTCCGCCCATCTATTCCGCTGGGCGCTTATTATTTCTGCGCACAGAAAGCGCGCCGCCGGCCCATTGTCAGGTTCATGGTTCAAAAAACCGGTATCGGCAAAACGTGGCCCAAGGGTTCGTCACTACTTATGCGAAGCCGCTCAGGCTTGCAGTTGCACATGTTCAATGCGGTCCCGCCCGTTTTTCTTGGCGGCATATAACTGCTGATCGACGGCTTTGATAAAGCTCGCACGGTCCGCCTGCTTGCCGGGCGCCACCGTACCCGCTCCGATGCTGACCGTAACGCGCCGGCCATGCGGCGACAGCGCATGCACAATCGACTTCTTCTCAAGCAAGCGCTGGCAGCGTTGCGCGACTTTGCGGGCGACTTCGGCGTCGGCCTCGGGCAACAGCACGACAAATTCTTCGCCGCCGTAGCGCGCCACGAGATCACGGGGGCCATCCAGCGCCAAGCTCAACGTCTGCGCGATATCCACCAGGCATTTATCGCCCTGTGTATGGCCATACAAATCGTTGTATTGCTTGAAGAAATCGACGTCGAACAACAATACCGACAAGGCTTGGCGTTCGGTTTGCGCACGCTCCCATTCCAATTCAAAACTGCTGTCAAAGCGACGCCGGTTGGCAATATTCGTCAAGCCATCCTTAAACGACAGCACCTCCAGCTCTTTCTGCAGGCTCAGCAGTTTTTCCTCGGTCTTCTTGCGTTCGGTGATGTCGAACATGAAGCCGATCAGCGAATCGACCTCGCCGTTGTCCGTGCGCACGACGTGCACCACATCACGAATCCAGACATAACCGTTGTCTTTGGTGAGCGCGCGGTAGTCGGCCTCGTGGTCCACGCCGGCCTGGGATTGCGTGACGCAGAAATTCACCACGTACTCGCGGTCTTCGGGGTGCATGCGCATGGCCCAGTCCTCCACGCTCACCCAGCTATCCACGCTCCAGCCCAGCAACGACTCGATCTGGGGGCCGATGTAGGCGAATTTCATCGTGGCCCAATCGATCTTCCAAGGAATCGCTTTGGTCGACTCCAGCAAAGTCCGGTACACGGCGTTGTCATCTGAAAGCGGGCTTACTTCGCGCATACCCCATCCCTTCTTGATCCGAGTCAACGGGCGAATGTAGCCTGAAGCTGTCGGCCAAGGGAAGCGGCGTGACGGGCACGGCGGGGCGTTACACTGTGCGCTTCCTGGCCCCGCGCGCTTGCCGTCCGACCGTGTCCATCGCCCCGCTTACGTCCTCCGCCCCTGTATCCGCTACCGACATCGCCCGCGAGGACGATGTTGACGAACGCCTGTTCGTGGCGTCGGTCGAGAAGGCGATGCGCGTGCTTGAGAGCTTCGACCGCGACAACCAGGCGCTGTCGATTCTTGAGCTGAACGAACGCACGGGGTTGGGCCGCAGCGCAACGCAGCGTTTCGTGTATACGCTGCACCGCCTGGGCTATCTGCAACGGCCGCCGGGTGCGAAAACCTATCGGCTGTCGGCGCGGCTGGTGGGCCTTGCCGGCGCCATGCTGGGCGGAAACGCGGCCTTACAGCATGCGTGGCCGAATCTGGTCGAGCTGGCGCGGGAAACCGGCGAATCCATTTCATGGGTCGAACTCGACGGCGACGAGATCATCGTCCTGGGCAACATTCCCAGCGTGCACCCGGTGTCGGTGAACCTGCCGGTAGGCAGCCGCTTCGCCGCCATGCCGGCCTCGTCGGGACAGGTGTTGCTGGCGCATCTTCCCGATGACGCGCTGCGCGCCCGCATCGTCGCGATGCCGCCCAGTGTGCGCGCCCGATTTGGCGACCGTGACGACGATGAGATTCTGAGCTTCTTCACCAGGGCTCGTGCGCAAGGTCACTCCATGACCGAGAAGAATCTTGGCCAGGGCAGCGTGTCGATCTCCGTGCCGGTGGTGGACAGCCGCGGCCAGACCATTGCCGCCATCAATCTGTCCGCGCTGGCCACGCGCCATGATGCGGACGCCGTGCGTACGCGCCTGCTGCCGCTGGTCACGCAGACCGCGCAAGACCTGATTCCCGCGTAACCCTCCCCTCTTCCTATAAAAATTGAATGGCAATTTTATTGCCATCGCATGCGCTCGCCTTCGGGAAATCCCCTGGTACGCGCCAGGAAAAATCCGGAATATGATCATTCGAAATTAAATAGCAATTACGTAAATTACTATTCAATTATTGCCGCAGATGGCGGCGGATGCTCATGTAAAGGAAGAACTCCATGGACTTCATCAAGCTGGAACGCGTTGGCAACGTCACGGTGCTGACGCTGAATAGGCCCGAATGCCTCAATGCCTGGCACACGGCGATGCGTGCCGAAATCATGCAAGTGCTGCGCGAGGCCGCCACAGATCCGGCCGTCGGCGCGCTGGTGATGACCGGCGCCGGCGATCGCGCCTTCTGCGCGGGCCAGGATCTGAACGAAGCGCGCGACTTCGACGGCGCTCGGGCCGAAACGTGGATCGGTGAGTGGGAAACCTACTACCACCTGCTGCGCAGCTTTCCGAAGCCGCTGGTCATGGCGCTGAACGGCACGGCCGCGGGTTCGGCCTTCCAGGTGGCGCTGCTGGGCGACATCCGTGTGGCCCACGACGGCGTGAAAATGGGACAACCCGAGATCAATGCGGGCATCGCCAGCGTCACGGGGCCGTGGATCATGCGTGAAATGCTGGGCCTGTCGCGCACCATCGAACTCACGCTGACCGGCCGCATGATGCCGGCGCAAGAATGCCATCAGCTGGGTTTGATCCATCACCTGGTGCCGGCGGACGAGGTCCGCGCGCGGGCGCTGGCCATCGCCACCGAACTCGCCGCCAAGCCGCCCGTCGCGCTGCGCCTGGACAAGCAGCGCTTTCAGGAAATGACCGAGGCGGGCTTTCGCGACGCCATGCAGGCCGCCGCGCGCCTGCATCACGAATCCTACGAAAGCGGCGAACCCGCCCGCATGATGCAGGCCTTTTTCGCCGAGCGGGATCAGCGCCGCAAGCCGGCCAACAAGCCGGCCAACTGATGTGGCCGCATCGTCCGATTCCCTGACCGCTTTACGCATCATGACCGCAGACACTCACATCGACATCCCATCGGCTTCCGATGAAACCCTTGCGCAGCTCATCGCGCGCCGCGCCGCCGAAGCACCCGACGAGGTGTATTGCCTTTTCAATGACGTGCCACTGACGCTTGCCATGCTGCACGAACGCGTGCTGCGCCTGGCCAACCTGCTGTGGCGCGAAGGGCTGCGCCCCGGCGATCGCGTGGCGCTCATGCTGCCCAGCCACCCCGACCACATCGTCGCCATCTTCGCCCTGGCCGCCCTGGGCCTGGTGCGGGTGCCTGTAAACGTGCACCTGAAAGGCGCGTCGCTTGCGCATCTGTTCGAGCACCTGGCGCCGCGCGCCCTGATCGCCGACGCGGAGTATGCCGGCGCGCTGGCGCCCGAGCTCCAACGGCTGGACGTGGTGCTGTGGCGCAACGGGCTGGGCCCGGATGCCGACGCCAGCCGCGCATTCGAACGCTATGCCGACACGCCGGCCGACCCGTTGCCGGTTGCGCCCGGCCCCGACGACATCCTCGCGCTCACGCCGAGTTCAGGCACGACGGGCGCGCCCAAGGGTGTGCTGAAATCCGACCGCACCCTGCGTGCGGGGCCGCTCGCAATTCTGCGGCTGACCGGCGCCGAGCCCGGCAGCGTGTTTCTGTTGTGGGAATCGCTACACCACGGCGCCGGCGTGGCCGTGATCATTTCGGCGCTGCTGGGCGGCACGCGCCTCGCGATGGTGGAGCGCTTCAGCGCGTCGCGCTTCTGGGACGACGCCCGCCGTTACGGCGTGACGCACATCCACTACCTGGGCACCGTCATTCCGATGCTGCTCAAGCAGCCCCCGCGCGCCGACGACCGCAGCCACGGCGTGCGCATCGCGTGGGGCGGCGGCTGCCCGCCAGAGCTGTGGCAGGCGTTCTCGCAACGCTTTGGCGTGGAAATGCGCGAGGGCTATGGGCTGTCGGAGCTGATCACCTTTGTCACCGTCAACCCCGCCGGCCCCGCAGGCTCGGTGGGCAAGCCGCTCGATTACTACGACGTGCAGCTCACCGGCGACGACGGCGAGCCGGTGGCCGTGGGAGAAACCGGCGAAATCACCGTGCGGGCGCGCGTGCCCGGGCTGGGCTTTCTGGGCTACTTCCGCAATCCCGACGCCGAGCGCGACGCTCGCCGAGGCGATTGGTTCTGCACGGGCGACCTTGCGCGCCAGGATGAACAGGGCTTTCTGTATTACGCCGGCCGCAAGAAAGACATGCTGCGGCGGCGCGGCATCAACATCTCGGCATGGGAAGTTGAGCGCGTGATTGCCGAGCACCCCGATATCGAGGAGACCGCATTGGTGGGCGTGCCCAGCGACTTGGGCGAAGACGAACTCAAACTGTTCGTGCGCTTGCGCGATGGCCGTGCGCTGGCCCCGATCGACCTGATCCGCTGGAGCGAGCCGCGGCTGCCGTATTACCAGATCCCGCGCTTTGTGGCCTTCGTTGACGAATTTCCCAAGACACCGACGCAACGTATTCAGAAAAAAGAACTGTCTCGCCAGACCGCCGGTGTGTGGGATCTACAGGCCTCGGGATACCAGGTCGGCAAGTAGCGCGTTTCACGTCACCCGCAGTACCACATCCGCAGTACTACAACCGCAGTTCAACGGACACATCAGAATCCGCGGGCGCGAAAGCGCACCGCATCAAGGGGAAGTCTATGAACACCATTTTTAAATGGAAATCACGTTGCGCCGGCTGGTTCGCCGCTGGCGTATTGAGCCTGGCGGCATTGCCCGCGCAGGCGCAGTATCCCGAACGCCCGATCACGCTGGTCGTGCCCTTCGCCGCAGGCGGCGCCGTCGATGTGGTCGGCCGCATCCTTGGCACGGGCTTGAGCGAACAGCTCGGCAAGACCGTCGTGGTTGAGAACAAAGCCGGCGCAAGCGGCAACATCGGCGCGCAGCAGGTGCGGCGCGCCAAAGCCGACGGCTATACGCTGCTGATGGCGCCCACCACATCGTATGTGCTGAATAGCCGGCTGATGGGCAAAGACGTCGTGGGCTTCGATCTGCTGAAGGATTTCCGCTCGGTTGGCGTGGTGGGCGAGCTGCCCATCGTGCTGGTGGTAAACCAGGCCATGGGCGTGAAGACCTTGCCCGAACTGGTGAGCAAGGTGCGCGCCGCGCCGGGCGAGTTCGCCTATGGCTCCTCGGGTCCGGGCACGATGGAGCATGCCATCGCCGAGATGTTCCGCCTGCGTGAAAAACTGGAGCTGCTGCACGTGCCGTATCGCGGCGCTGCGCCCGCCATGGTCGATCTGCTGGCCGGCCAGGTGCAGATGATGTTCGCTACCGCCCCCACGGCGCTGGCCAATCTGCCTGGCGGCCGCATCGTGCCGGTGGGCGTTGCCGCGCGCAACCGGCTGGCGTCCCTGCCCGATACCCCCACGCTGATCGAGCAAGGGCTGCCGGACTTCACCGCGTCGTCGGTCTACGCCATCCTGGTGTCGCGCGATACGCCCGAGCCGGTGGTGCAGGCGCTTAACGGCGCGCTCAAGCGCCTGCACGACGGGCCGACGGTGGGCGACAAGCTGCGCCAGCAAGGGGTGGTGCCGATCTACACCGACACGGCGCAGGCCGATGCGGCGCTGCGTGCCGAGGTCGAGAAATGGAATGCCGTGGTGGACACCACGCACATCAAACTGAACTGATACGCCGCGAACGCGGCACAGGAGATTGCCTTGGCATCTGAAATTTGTGTGGACAGCCGTGACGGGGGCCGCGTCGCCATCGTCACGATCAACCGGCCCCATCGGCGCAATGCCTGCGACCTGGCTGCCTGGCGCGATCTGCGCGACGTCTTCCGCGGCTTTGCAGAAGACCGGTCGCTGCGGCTGGCGGTGCTGACCGGCGCGCAGGGCCACTTCTGCGCGGGCGACGACATCCTAGCGTTTCGCGAAGCGTTGTCAGATCCCGTGCGCGCCGACGCCTATCGCGCAGTGATCCAGGAATGCTTCGCGGCGGTGCAGGCCGCCCCGCTGCCGGTCATCGCGGCCATGCGCGGCGTATGCGTGGGTGGCGGCGCAAGCCTGGCGCTGTGCTGCGACTTCCGCGTGGGCGACGACAGCGCGCGGGTCAGCGTGCCAGTGGCGCGTCTGGGCCTGGTCTACCCCACCGTGCAGCTTCAGCGCCTGTCGCAGTTGATCGGCGTCAGCCAGACGCGGCGCTGGCTCTACACCGGCGAGTTCGTCGACGCCGGCGCGGCGCGTCAGGCGGGCTTCATCGACGCCATCTACGACGACCCGGTCGCTGGCGCGCTGGCATTCGGGGCGGGCATGATGGACAACGCGCCGCTGTCTATCGCGGGCAGCAAGCTCCAGTTGAACGCGATCTCGGCAGGCACGCTGATCGAAGACGCGGCGCGCATCCAGGCCCTATCGGACCAGGCCAACCAGAGCGAGGACTACCGCAACGCCGCCGCCGCCTTCGCCGAGAAGCGCCAGCCGGTGTTCGCCGGACGCTGAACGGCCAGGCAACAGGGCGCGGTACGGGTTCTTAAGCGGCGTTCACCCACCCCGCGTCATGCCACCTGCGCGGCCAGGTCCACGCGGAACACGCTGCCGCGCCCCGGCGCCGACTGCAACGACACACGCCAACCCTGGTGCGCGCAGATGCGCTGCACCAGCGACAGGCCCAGCCCCAGGTTGCCGGCATCCGGCTGTTCGCCACGCACGAAGGGGCTGAAAATGGCCGCTTGGCGTTCGGCCGGAATGCCCGGCCCGTTGTCGGCCACCTGCATGAAATCCGCCCCCGCCGTGATGACGACCTGCGCTTGCGGCCCCGCGTACTGGAGCGAGTTGCGGACCAGGTTGGACAAGACCGCACGCATCAGCGGCGCGGGAAATTGCAGCGGTTGGGTGTGGGCGCCGGCCTCTTTCAGCGAAAGGTGCATGCCCCGGCGTTCGGCCACGCCCGCCCACGCCGCCAGTTGCCCGCGTGCCGTGCTTACCGCGCTTTCGCGGGCGAAGCGTTCGGCGGCGTCGCCCCCGCGCGCCAGCATCAGGTAGGTGTCGAGCCGGTCGCTCATGTCGGATGCGGCGGCTTCAATGCGCGTCAGCCGCGCCTGGCCGTCCGCATCCAAAGCCTGTTCTTCACGCAGCAGCTCGCAGGAGCTTGAGATCACCATCAGCGGCGTCCGCAATTCATGGCCGACATCGGCGGTGAAGAGTTGTTCGCGCCGCAGCGCCTGTTCAAGCTGGTTGTAGGTGGCGTCAAAAGCCGCGGCCAGCTGGCCGATCTCATCAGGCGGATAGTCTTCAGCCAGCCGGGTCTGCGGCGGCTGCGCGCCGCGCGTGTTGACTTGCGCGGCCAGCCGCGACAAGGGCCGCAAGAGCCTGCGCGTGGCCAGAATGCCCAGCGCGAACGCCAGCGCAAGGCTGCCCGCCAAGCCGCTGACGGCGGCCCAGTGCGACGCCACCTGGCTCTGTTCATAGTCGGTGTAGTCACGCAGCAGCATGTAGCGCTGTCCGCCCTGGTCGTCGGCCATCACGTGCCAGATTCGCCCCGCGCGTTCGATCTTGTGAAACCCCGGCGACAGCGGCCGGAGCCAATCTGGAAATGCATCGCTGCCCGGCTCGCCGTGAAAAAAACGGTTGGGCCGGCCGGGGTCGATGCCCGCCAGGAAATCGCCGCGCACCCGCTCCACCGCCATGCCCATGTCGATGCGTTGCAGGTGCGCTTCCAGCTTGCCCACGCTCCAGACCGACAAGCCCGTGAGCAGCCCCGCCACCAGCAGCGCCAACGCCACATAGGTCAGCACCAGATGGCGCGCCAGCCCGCGCCGCGTCGCCGGCTTAGCTTTCATCCGCCGCCCGCAACTGGTAGCCAATGCCGTGCACGGTGTGCAGCAGCGGCGCGCCGTAAGGCTTGTCGACCACTTGGCGGATCTGGTGGATGTGCGTGCGCAGGCTGTCGCTGTCGGGCGGCGAGTCGCGCCATAGCGCTTCTTCCAGCCGGCCGCGATGCACCACTGCCGGGCTTGCGCGCATCAGCAAGGTCAGCAGTTGCAGCGGAGCCGGCGGCAGGCGCAGCGCTTGGCCCGCCCGCGCCAGCGACAAAGTACGGGTGTCCAGCGTCAGATCGCCCACGCACAACACGCGCGCCGCGCTCGCACCGCTTGCGCGATGCAGCAGCGCCTTGACCCGCGCAGCCAGCTCGGCCAGCGCAAAGGGCTTGACCAGGTAATCGTCCGCGCCGGCGTCAAAGCCGGTCAGGCGGTTATCCAGCGTGTCGCGCGCGGTGACCATGATCACGGGCGTGTCGCACGCGGCTTCGGTGCGCAACCGGCGGCAGAGCTCGTAGCCATCCAGGCGCGGCAGCATCAGGTCCAGCACAATCAGGTCGAACCCGCCTTGCGCCGCCATCGCGTAGCCGCGCTGCCCATCTTCGGCGCAGTCGACGATATAGCCGCGCCGCGTCAGGTGGTGGGTGATGTTGGCCAGGATGTCGGGGTCGTCTTCGATGACTAGAACGCGCATGGGGCAAGGCGGGGAATGGAAATCAATCGCACATTTTAGGGGGCTTTGCATCGGCCTTTGGATACGCCGATGCGTAGGCCTTTGGATATGCCGATGCCTTGGCCTTTGGATATACCTTTGCGTAGGCCTTTGCATAGACCTATGTTCAGGTCTTTATAGATGCCTACACAGGCGCCCGCCCCCGCCCCGCCTGCCGCCTCAGTTAGGCTTCAAGTCTATGTCGCGAACCACTTGCCCCAACAGCGTGTAGTCGGCCCGCGCCCGTTCCAGGGCCTGCGCGGGCGTATTGCCCACGATCACCCAACCCAGGTCCTTGAGCTTGCGTTGGATGTCGGGTTCCTTCAGCGACGCCGTCAACGCCGTCTGAACCTTGTCGATGGCGGCGGGCGGCGTGCCCTTGGGCGCGGCCAGGCCGAACCAGCCAGCGGGCACCAGCCCCGTAATGCCCAGTTCCTTCGCCGTCGGCACCTTGGGGTAGCCCTCAAAGCGGTAGTCGCTCGTGACGAACAACGCCGTGGTCTTGCCCGACGTGACATACGGAATCTGCGACGCGGCGTTGTCCATCATCGAGTCCACGTGCCCGCCCAGAATGTCGTTGACGGCAGGCGCCGCGCCCTTGTAGCCAATGATGTTCAGGTTGACGCCGGCCAATCTGGCGAAGGCGGCCTGCGTCAAGTGAGCCTGTGTGCCCAGCCCGGCGTTAGCGGACGTCAGGCCGCCGGATTTCTGCTTGCTAAGCGCCTTGAACGACGCGTAGTCCTGCGCCGGAAAATCCTTGCTGACGACAAACACGAACGGCACTTCGACCGCGATGGAAATCTGCGCCAGGTCTTCGACGGGGTTGTAGCGCAGCTTGTAGATATGCGGATTGACGGCGATGGTGCCGCTTGCGCTGAGCAGCAGCGTGTAGCCATCGGGTGCGGCGCGTACGACGTGTTCGGTGGCGATCGACCCGCCCGCCCCCGATTTGCTTTCCACGATGACGGGCTGGCCCAGCTTTTTGGACATCGCATCGGCCAGCAGCCGCGTCATGGTGTCCGACGCCGAGCCCGGCGCATAGGGATAAACAATCGTGATGGGTTTGGTGGGATAGGCATCCGCCGCGTAGGCCGGCGTCAGCCCCCACGACATCAGCAATGCAGCGAATCCTGCGCTAAAACGTTTCATGGTTTTTCCCCGTGGATATCAGGTAGTGTGGTGGATTGTTTGTATGAGCGGAATGGCAAGCGCCGAATACCAGGCCAGTTCGGGCAGCATGTCTTGCCGGTACCAGCCCGCTTCATGCAGCAGGTTCAATGACGCAATGGTCTGCCCGTTCCATCGCACCGGCACGTTGACCGCGCTTTCACAGCCCAGCGAGAAAATCAGATCGTGATCTGGAAACGCCTGCTGGCACTCGTGGCGGTCCTGGCATAGCCGGGGCTGTCCGGCCTGAACGACGCGGGCATAGAAATCGCTGTCTTCGCGTATGGGTTTGGCGCCATCGGTCGGATAAGCCACAGGCTGGCTGGAAAAGTAGCGGCGGCTAAGGCCCGCCTGCCGATCCAGCACCAGTACCGTAAACAAGCGGTAGCCGATACGCGCCGACAGCGCATCGGCCAATGCCTGCAAGCCGCGCTCCGGCTGCGAATCTTGCGCCAACGCTTGCGCCACGCCGCCTAACGCCAGCGCCTGCGGCTTGAAATCGTTTGAACTCGTCACGGGTCTGCCTCATGAAAGGGATGAGGCATTTTGCGGGCCACGAACCATATCCGGCCAATGAATAAAGCTGAGATATCCATTACCATTTCCGCATGGATGCCACCCCGACTGAACTCTCCTGGACCCGCCGCCTGAAGCTGCGGCACCTGCAAGTGCTGGCCGCGCTGGAAAGCGCCGGCACCGTGACAGGCGCCGCCAAGGCGATGCACATGACGCAGCCCGCGCTGTCCCATTGGCTGAGCGACATGGAAGACCTGGTCGGCACGCCGTTATTTGTGCGCGGCCGCACGCTGACGCTGACCGAGGCCGGGCGCGCGCTGTGGCGATACGCCTGCCGGGTGCTGGGCGACACGGCGCGCACCGGCGAAGAGATCGAAGCGGTCAAAGGCGGCGTGGCCGGGCATCTGCATATCGGCACGATCCTGTCCGCCGCACCGGTTTTGCTGCCGCGCGCCATTGCCGCGCTGCACCAGCGTTCACCCAAGGTGCAGATCGAACTGGTTGAAGGCTTGCTTGAGCCGTTGGTGGAACGCGTGGAGCGCCGTGAAATTGATCTGATCATCGGCCCGCTGGATGTGCGCGCCAGCCGCTCCGGGCTGTGCACCGAATGGCTGATGACCGATACGTTCAGCGTGGTGGCGCGGCGCGGCCACCCCTTGACGGAACTGGCCGCGCCGCGCTGGGAAGACACAGACGGCTACCCCTGGATTTTGCCGCCGCCCGGCATCTTGTCGCGGGTGCGGCTGGACCAGGCGGTGTCGGAAGCGGGCATGCCGCCGCCCCGGCCCGCCGTGCAAACGAGCTCGCTGGTGGCGCTGTTATCCATGCTGCAAGACCGCGACTACATCGCCACGCTGGCCAGTTCGGTTGCGCGGATGTACGAACGCTGGAACCTGATCAGCATCGTGCCCATGCCGTCGCGCCTGGAGTTCGGCCCCATTGGCATGCTGTGGGCGGCGAACTCGCCCAGCATCGTGCTGCCGGACTTGTGCGAGACGCTGCGCGAAGAGGCCAAGCGCCTGCTCGAAGGCGGCGGCGCTGGCCCGGCTTCAACTACTTGACCGTCGCGTATTCCAGCGTCTTGGGCGTGTTCGTCAACACGCGCGGCGTGTCGCCCACCACCACAGTGTCATCCAGCCGGAAGCCGCCGATGCCATAGGCGTAGATGCCGGGTTCGGCCGAATAGACCTCGTTGTCCAGCAAGGGGCGCTGGCAGAACGCCATGTCTTCCGGGTATTCGTGGTGGATGATGCCCACTGCATGCCCGGTGCGATGGCGGATGAAATCCGCGTAGCCGGCCTTTTCGATTTCGGCCTGCGCCGCCGCATCTATCATGCAGACCGGGTTGCCCGTACGCGCCGCGGCAATGGCGGCTTCGTTTGCGGCCTTGGCGGCGGACCACAGCCGGGTCTGCTCGGCCGAGGGCGCGCCGCAGAACCAGGTGCGTTCGTTTTCAATCGTCAGCCCGTTCAGGCGCGGGATGACGATATTGACCAGCACATCGCCCTTGTTGATGCGCGCGCCGCAAGACGCGCCATCGCCATGGGGCGACGCGGAGGCCGGGCCGCTTAACGTCCAACAGCGGATCACTTCGAAATGCTCGCCCGGAAAACGCTTGGCGGCTTCTTGCACGAATAGCGACGCCATCGCAAAGTCCAGTTCTTGCACCAGCCGGCCCGGCTGGATGTTCTCGCGGTAGCGGTCCTGAATCCAATCGGAAATAGAGGCGGCGGCGGCCATCACCGCCAGTTCCTCATCATGTTTTTGCCAGCGCAGCGAGCGGCATTCCGGCGTGGCGGGACGCAGCACGATGTCGGGCAGGATGCGGCCCGCCTGCGCCAGCACAGGGCTGCCGCCTTCAACGGCAATGCGCGACCGCGCCAGCCCCGCGGCCTTCAACCTTGCCGCCAACACTTCAGGCAGCTGCGTAATCAAGGGCAGTCGGTTCGACACGCGCGGATGCTCCGCGTAGTACGTGATGTCCGTGATCCAGACTTTCCCTTGCTCCTGGGAAAACTGCATATGGTGCGTGGACAGTTCGTTCATCACCAGAAACGGCGTGCCGTCACGCGGCACCACGGCAAAGATCGGGCGTTCCCAGGGCAGGACGTCGGTATGGAAGTTGGTCGCAAACTGGAAGAAGTCGGCGGACGTAAAGATGATGGCGTCGACCGCCAGATCGTCCATCAGGGCGGTCATCTTGTCGCGCCGGTAATGCCAGACGGCGTGGGTAAGTTTAGGCATGGCGTTTCCTTATGGGTGAGGGGTATCGCGTAGGCCTGTTGGATTATGGGCAGGCGAAGCATTAGCGCCCAATGAATAAACCTGAGGGGTCCATAAGCGTTATGGCATGGCGCGGCGGCGCCCTGCCTTGGCGGCCACGTCTTAACGATTTCTCTTAACGATTTCTTGAGACGGCTTGGCGGACACTGCGTGTCGATAAGAATGGTTCGCGTTACCCGCAAGCCTGCGGCGAACGGCGCAACCCGGGATGTTTCGATGCGTACGCTTTCTTTGCTTCGTGCGGCCTTGGCCGCTACCGCCCTGCTTTGCGCCGGGTTGGGCGTGCTTGCTGACGCCCACGCGCGTCAGGTTACAGACCTGGCCGGCCGGGTCGTCACCGTGCCTGACCACCCCAAACGCGTGCTGCTCGGTGAAGGCCGCTTCGTGTTTGCGATGGCGCTGCTGGACAAGAAGGACCCGGTCGCCCGCGTGGTGGGCTGGCAAGGCGAGCTGAAGCAACAAGACCCGTATTCCTGGAACCAGCTCGTCACGCGCTATCCGAAAGCAGCCCGCGTGCCGCTGATTGGCAAGACGTCGGAAGCCAGCGTCAGCCCTGAAAAAATCGTGTCGCTGGCGCCCGATGTAGCGGTGTTCAGCCTGAGCGGCCACGGGCCGGGGCGCAACAACCCGATGATCACCGCGCTGCAAGACGCCGGCATTCCCATTGTGTTCATCGATTTTCGCCAGCACCCCGTGCAGAACACCGTGCCCAGCATGCGGATTTTGGGGCAGGCGCTGGACCGCCAGGCTGAAGCCGAAGCCTATATCGCTTTCTATGAAGACAGGCTGGCGCGCGTGCGCAAGATGGTAGACCCCGTGCCGCAGGCGCAGCGCCCGCGCGTGTTTGTGGAAATGCTGGCGGGTGTATGGCCGGCCTGCTGCCACACCACCGGCAACGGCAGCTTTGGCGACTTGCTGGAGGCGGCGGGCGGCGTCAATGTGGCGGCACCCGTCTTGCCCGGCGCAATCGGCGACGTCAGCCTGGAGTTTTTGCTGGACGCCAAACCCGACGTCTACATCGCCACCGGCAGCCGCTCCGAACCCGGCCGCCCTGGCCTGCTGGTCGGGCCAGGCGCCGCCGCGCATGTGTCGGCAGGCAGCCTCACCGCGCTGCTGGCCCGCGATGGCATCCGCGATCTGAACGCAGTGGCGCAGCACCGCGCTTACGGCATCTGGCATGCGTTCTACAACTCGCCCTACAACGTGGCCGCCATCGAAGCGATGGCCGCGTGGTTCTACCCGGAACGCGCCGCCGCGCTGAACCCGCAAGACACGCTGGACACGCTGTACCGCCAGTTTCTGGACGTGGACAACGCCGGCACGTACTGGACGGCGCCTGCGGGGTCTTTGGACGCTTCTGCGCCTTCCGCCCGCTAATCGCGCCATGATCAACCCGACCACGGCGGCCGCACCGGCCTTTACGGCAAGCGCAGACGACGCCATCGCCGCCTACCGCCGCACCGTACGCAAGCGCCGGTTCCTGACCGCGGTGCTGGCGCTGGCCATTCTTGCCAGCCTGCTGGCCGACATCGCCAGCGGCCCGGCGTCGCTGCCGCTTGCCGACCTGCTGCACACGCTGCTGCATCCCGACGCGGCCAGCGCTGGCACGCGCGTCATCGTCTGGCAGTTTCGTTTGCCCTATGCGCTGATGGCCTTGCTGGTCGGCGTGGCGCTGGGGCTGGGCGGGGCCGAGATGCAGACGATGCTCGACAACCCGCTCGCCAGCCCCTACACGCTGGGGGTGTCGGCTGCGGCGGCCTTTGGCGCATCGCTGGCCATCACGCTGGACTGGCATGTGCCGGCGCTGCCGCCCGGCATGGTGGTGTCGATCTCGGCCTTTGCCTGCACGCTGGTGTCGGTGCTGATCCTGGAACGCGTGGCGCGCTGGCGCGGCGGTTCAACCTTGGGCGTAGTGCTGTTTGGCATCGCGCTGGTCTATTCCTTTCAGGCGCTGGTGATGCTGCTGCAATTCGTGGCCAGCGAAGAGGCCTTGCAAGGCATTGTGTTCTGGACGATGGGCAGCCTGGCGCGCGCCAACTGGACCACGGTGTCCGTCATGGCGGCGGCCGTGGCGTTGGCCCTGCCCTTTTCGATGCGCGACGCCTGGAAGCTGACCGCCGTGCGGCTGGGCGAAGAGCGCGCCGCCAGCTTCGGCATAGACGTCAAGCGCCTGCGCCTGGTCAGCCTGCTGCGCGTCAGCGCGCTGGCGGCGCTGGCGGTGTCGTTCGTCGGCACGATTGGTTTTGTTGGCCTGGTCGCCCCGCACATCGCCCGCCTGCTGTTGGGCGAAGACCACCGCTATTACCTGCCCGGCAGTGCGCTGGCGGGTGCGCTGATCCTGTCGCTGGCGTCGGTCGCGTCCAAGACGGTATTGCCCGGCGCGCTGATTCCGGTGGGCATTGTGACGTCGCTGGTTGGCATTCCGTTTTTTCTCACCATCGTCGTGCGTGCGTTAAAGCGCACCTGACGCCCCCTAAGCCTGCATTCCCAAAGGAGACTCCCCTGATGCATTCCCGCCTGACCCTGGCATTGGCCAGCTTGCTCGTCGCCAGCGCGGCGCAAGCCGCCCCCGCTTGCGCTATCGACGTTGAAGGCCGCCCCGGCAAGCAGTTCGGCCCGGACCACATCGTCGTGCCTGCCACCTGCACCGCGTTCACCGTGCGCTTGATTCACACAGGCAAGAACAGCAAGGAAAAGGCCGGCCACAACTGGGTGCTGACGAAGACGGAAGATATTGATGCCGTGATGATCGACGGCATGAAAGCCGGTGCGCCGCACGAATTTCTGGCGCCTGCTGATGCGCGCATCCTGGCCAAGACCCCGATGCTGGGCGGCGGCGAAACCGCCACCGTGACCTTCCCCGTCAGCCGCCTGCGCGCTGGGCAGTCGTACACCTACTACTGCTCGTTCCCCGCGCACGCCCAACACATGCGCGGCACGCTGGTGCTGCAACCCTGACGATGACAGCGCTGCACATCCGCGGGCTGGACGCTGGCTACGGCGGCAAGCCGGTGCTTCAAAACCTTAGCGCCGGGCCGCTGGCCGAAGGCGCGGTCACCGCGCTGCTGGGCCCGAACGGCAGCGGCAAATCCACGCTGCTGAAAACGCTGGCCGGGCTGAACCCAGTGATGCGCGGCGCGATCCTGTTGGACGACGAAGACCTGGCGCGCGCCTCCCCCGCGCGCCGGGCCGAGCGCGCCATGTACATGCCGCAGGCCTTGCCCAAGGGCGTACACATGACGGTGTTCGAATCGGTGCTGGTCGCCGCACGTTCAGGCCGCCAGGGTGTGGGGACCCAAAGCGCAACCGGTCAATCGCTGATGCACGACGCGCAGGCCGTCATCACCGGCCTGGGCATCGCGGCGCTTGCGAGCCGGTATCTGGATGAGCTGTCGGGCGGCCAGAAGCAACTGGCCTCGCTGGCGCAAGCGCTGGTGCGCCGCCCTCGTCTGCTGTTGCTGGACGAACCGCTGTCCGCGCTGGACCTGAACTACCAATTCCATGTAATGGACGTGCTGCGCCGCCAGACGCGCCAGCACCGGCTGATCACCTTGGTGGTGCTGCATGATTTGAACATCGCGCTGCGCCACGCCGACCACGCGCTGCTGCTGCATCGCGGCGCGATCCAGGTCCAGGGCCTGCCTGCCGACGTCGTCACGCCGCACTCGCTGCGTCAGGTCTATCGCGTGCAAGCCCGCGTGGAACGCTGCCCGCAGGGGCAGGCGCAGGTGCACGTGGATGGGCTGGCCGGGGTCTGACGGCACGGGCCAACGACGGCACATCTTGTGCGGCGGTATATACAACGGCGGCACATCCTGTGCGGCGGTATATATTTACCGGTCCAGCCATTCCAGGGAGTCCGCGGAAATGACGAGAAGCCGCATCATGGCGTTTTTTCTCAGCCTG
The DNA here is from genome assembly GCF_042957345.1 of Achromobacter sp. NPDC008082. Lineage (NCBI taxonomy): Bacteria > Pseudomonadati > Pseudomonadota > Betaproteobacteria > Burkholderiales > Alcaligenaceae > Achromobacter > Achromobacter sp. NPDC008082. The sequence goes on along the minus strand of NZ_JBIBIB010000007.1, from coordinate 265,930 downwards.
CTTGCCGCGCCCGCAGGCGCATCGGTCGTCTACGACAATCACGGCCTCGTCGTCGAGATCACGACGGGCGGGCGTCAGGACTGGAACACCGGCCAGCGCCAAAACACCCGCAGCACCACCATCACGTTCCAAGGCAACAAGCTCTGCGGCAAGGACGTCGGCAAGCTGCTCTACCCCGACGGCCGCGACATGGCCTCAACCGCGTTCTTCTGCGCCGCCAACGCAAAGGCGCTTGAAACCGATGCCGTGCTGGCCTACTTCACCAGCTCCAGCGCCGATCCGGTGCTGGCCCACTTGCAGGTCGCCAACGGCGCACTGCGCGTGAACCGGATGGCGCTATCGAACCAGCGCGACCGCGACAAACCCGGCGGCACCCGCTTCGAAGACGCACGCCTGCCAGGCTGGACGCGCGTGGAAACCGCCTGGCAAGAAACGGTGCTGATCCGCCACGCGCCGCTCAAGGCAACGAATCTGGGCCAGGGAAAACTGCTGGATGTGGACGGCGACGTGGCGTATCTGGCCATTGCGCCGGGCCGAGACGTGGTGGTGGTGGAACCCGCCACGCGCATCAAGGACGCGCAGGGCGACATGCGGATCGTGCCCGAAGTCGTCAAGTTCGTGGACGCGCCGCTGGCGTTTCGTGCGGTGCGCTTAAGCGATGGACGGGAGCTGGCGCGCTTGAACTTCAAAGACACGTGCCTGGCGCTGCCCGCCATTGAATTCAACCGGCCCGATCCGCTGTACCCGTCGTCGTCCCGGCCGGAAGTCTTGTTTGACGATGTGCCCGCCTGGCGCGCGGCCACGCTGCAATTGGCGCAAACACAGGGCCGCGCCACGTTGCAGCTTAAGCCCGGCGTGACGTTGCCCACGGCGACGTCACGCGCAAAGGCGAACTGCAAGCCGGGCTGAACGCGCGGGAGTCAAATCGATTTTGGCTAAACCCGGCCCAACCCGGCCAAATCCGGCCAAACCCGACCCAACCCGACCCAACTCGATCCAGCCAGATCAGATCAGAAACTGGCGGTACGCCTCGTTGTGGGTTTCTTCGAAATGCGCGTAGCCCAGTTGCTGCAAGAAGGCGTCCAGCGCCGCGCTATCGGCCAGCGGCGCCTGGATGCCCACCAGCGCCGAGCTGAAATCCGCGCCCTGGTTGCGGTAATGGAACAGGCTGATGTTCCAGTTAGGCGCCATCTCTGACAGGAACTTCATCAGCGCGCCGGGGCGTTCGGGGAATTCAAAGCGGAACAGCCGCTCCCCGCCCGCAAGCGGGGAACGCCCGCCCACCATGTAGCGGATGTGCTGCTTCGAGACTTCGTTATTCGTCAGGTCGCTGGCGGAAAAGCCCTGTTCCTGCAACGCCGCCATGATGTCGGCCGCATCGCCCCGGCGCGCAATCTGCATGCTGACGAAGATGTGCGCCGTGTGCGCGTCGGCGATGCGGTAGTTGAATTCGGTCACGCTGCGCTGGCCGATCACGCGGCAGAAGCGGCGGAAGCTGCCGCGTTCTTCCGGCACGGTGACGGCGAAGACGGCCTCGCGCGCTTCGCCCACTTCGGCGCGGTCCGCCACGAAACGCATGCGGTCAAAGTTCATGTTGGCGCCCGATGTGATGGCCACCATCGACAAGCCTTGGGCGTTTTCCCGTTCGACATATTTCTTCAAGCCCGCCACCGCCAGCGCGCCCGCCGGCTCCAGCACGCTGCGCGTATCCAGGAACACGTCCTTGATCGCCGCGCACACCGCGTCGGTGTCCACCAGGATCACCTCGTCCAGGTATTCGCGGCACAGGCGGAACGTTTCCTCGCCCACCAGCTTCACGGCGGTGCCATCTGAAAACAGCCCCACTTCCGGCAGGTTCACGCGTTCGCCCGCCTTCAGCGATTGCGCCATCGCGCAGGAATCTTCGGTTTGCACGCCGATCACTTTCACCGACGGGTCCACGGATTTCACATAGGCCGACACGCCTGCGGCGAGGCTGCCGCCGCCAATGGGCACGAAGATCGCGTGCAGCGGGCCGGCGTGCTGGCGCAGGATTTCCATGCCCACCGTGCCTTGGCCGGCGATGACATAAGGGTCGTCAAAGGCAGGCACGAAGGTCATCTCGTGCTGTTGCGCCAGCGTTTGCGCGTGGGCGTAGGCGTCGCTATAGGAATCGCCCGCCTGCACCACGGTGACGGTCGGGCCGCCGTGGGCGCGCACCGCATCCACCTTCACCTGCGGCGCGGTCTGCGGCACGACGATAATGGCGCGCACGCCCAGTTTGGCCGCGGAAATGGCCACGCCTTGGGCGTGGTTGCCAGCGGACGCGGTGATCACGCCCCGGTCCAGCGCCGCCTGCGGCGTGTTGCGCATCTTGTTGTAGGCGCCGCGCACCTTGAAGGAAAACACCGGCTGGTTGTCTTCGCGCTTCAAGAACACGGTGTTGTTCAGCCGGACCGACAAGCCGCGCGCCGCGTCCAATTCGGTTTCGCGGGCGATGTCGTAAACGCGCGCGGTCAGAATCTGCCGCAGGTATTCCATGGGCGAGGCGTTGCCGTGCTGGAATGCGGTGTCGGTCGGGGAGGATTGCATGCGGTTCTCTGCTTAGGAAATTTGCCCGGCAGAGGCGGCCACAAAAAACCCGCCTCGTGGGGCGGGTGGCTTGTGACTATTGCGGTCGCGCGCTAACCCACCATTCTTGGAATGATGGTAATAATCAGCGAAATGCGGACGGCGCGGAAATTCATGGCGCAAAGAATGCGCTTGGCGCGGGATTTTGTCAAATCACACCGGGCGGAAACGGCGCCAAGCGTGAATTCGAGAACGCCGCCCGCCATATCCCACGCATATAGCCGCGATATCCTGCTCATAAGACGGCATTTTGCAGCTATTTCCATGCGCGGCGCCCTTGTCACGGGTTTACAATGTCGCCTTCGTGGCAGTCGTACTTCCCAGATTGGCCGAGTCATCGAGCCAACAAATAAAGGGCAGGCGCCTGCCGGATTGAGCAAATCCGGGGTCCGCCCCGCCTCTGCCCATACGAACCCACTCTCGACAACATCTACCGGCGTACGCCGCTTAGCATGTTCGGGTTTGCGCCGAAAGCGCTATGCGCCGAACAGATTCAAGGATCATGTCTCTTACTCCGAAGATTATCTATACCCTCACCGATGAAGCGCCGGCGCTTGCAACCCGTTCGCTGCTGCCCATCGTCCAGGCATTCGCCAAGCCCGCAGGCATTACAGTCGAGACGCGTGACATCTCTCTGGCCGGCCGCATCATCGCGCTGTTCCCGGATTATCTGGACGACAGCCAGAAGCTGTCCGACGCTCTGGCCGAACTGGGCGCGCTGGCCGTCAAGCCCGAAGCCAACATCATCAAGCTGCCGAACATCAGCGCCTCGATGCCCCAACTGAAGGCGGCCATCAAGGAACTGCAAGAGCAAGGCTACAAGCTGCCCGACTACCCGGACGCCCCCGCCAACGACACCGAACGCGACGTCAAGGCGCGTTACGACAAGGTCAAGGGCAGCGCCGTGAACCCGGTTCTGCGTGAAGGCAACTCCGACCGCCGCGCGCCGCTGTCGGTGAAGAACTACGCCCGCAAGCACCCGCACAAGATGGGCGCGTGGTCGGCGGATTCGAAGTCGCACGTGGCGCACATGTCCGAAGGCGATTTCTACGGCACCGAAAAGTCGGCCCTGATCGCCGACGCCGGCGACGTCAAGATCGAACTGACCGCTGCTGACGGCACGAAGACGGTCCTGAAGGAAAAGACCCCGGTCAAGGCCGGCGAGATCATCGACGCCGCCGTGCTGTCGACCGCCAAGCTGAAGTCCTTCCTGCAAGCCCAGATCGACGACGCCAAGACCACCGGCGTGCTGTTCTCGGTGCACCTGAAGGCCACGATGATGAAGGTCTCTGACCCGGTCATCTTCGGCCACGTCGTGTCCGTGTTCTACAAAGACGTGCTGGCCAAGCACGCCGCCGTGCTCAAGCAAGCCGGTTTCGATCCCAACAACGGCATTGGCGACCTGTACGCCAAGATCCAATCGCTGCCGGCTGACCAGCAAGCCGCGATCACCGCCGACATCGACGCCGCCTACAAGACCCTGCCGCAACTGGCGATGGTGAATTCCGACAAGGGCATCACCAACCTGCACGTGCCCAGCGACGTCATCGTCGACGCGTCCATGCCCGCCATGATTCGCGACTCCGGCAAGATGTGGAACGCCGAAGGCCAGCTGCAAGACGCGAAGGCCGTCATTCCCGACCGCAGCTACGCTGGCGTCTACCAAGCCGTCATCGACGACTGCAAGAAGCATGGCGCGTTCAATCCGGTCACGATGGGCAGCGTGCCCAACGTCGGCCTGATGGCGCAAGCCGCCGAAGAATACGGTTCGCACAACAAGACCTTCGTCGTCCCGGCATCGGGCACCGTGCGCGTCACCGACGCGTCGGGCAAGGTCTTGCTGGAACAAGCCGTGGAAGCTGGCGACCTCTGGCGCATGTGCCAGACCAAGGACGCCGCGATCCAGGACTGGGTCAAGCTGGCCGTCAACCGCGCCCGCGCCAGCAAGACGCCCGCCGTCTTCTGGCTGGACGAAAATCGCGCCCACGACGCCCAGATCATCGCCAAGGTCAAGCAGTACCTGAACGACCACGACACCAGCGGCCTGGACCTGCGCATTCTGGACCCGGTTGAAGCCACCAAGTTCTCGGTCAAGCGCATCCGCGAAGGCCTGGACACGATTTCGGTCACCGGCAACGTGCTGCGCGACTACCTGACTGACCTGTTCCCCATCATGGAGCTGGGCACCAGCGCCAAAATGCTGTCGATCGTTCCGCTGGTTGCCGGTGGCGGCCTGTTCGAAACGGGCGCGGGCGGCTCGGCCCCGAAGCACGTGCAACAGTTCCTGGAAGAAGGCTTCCTGCGCTGGGATTCGCTGGGCGAATTCATGGCGCTGGCCGAATCCCTGGATCACCTGGGCCGCACGTACAAGAACCCGACCGCGCAGATTCTGGCCAAGACGCTGGATCAGGCAACGGCCAAGTTCCTGGACGAGAACAAGTCGCCCGACCGCAAGGTTGGCGGCCTGGACAACCGCGGCAGCCACTTCTACCTGGCCATGTACTGGGCCCAGGCCGTGGCCGCGCAAACCGACGACCGCGCCCTGGCTGCGCAGTTCGCTGGCGCTGCGGGTGCGTTCGCCGAAAACGAAACCAAGATCGTGGACGAGCTGAAGGCGGCCCAAGGCAAGCCGGTTGACATCGGCGGCTACTACCAGCCGAACGAAGACAAGGCCAGCCAAGCCATGCGCCCGAGCGCCACGCTGAACCAGGTGCTGGCCTCCATCGGCTAAGCGTCAGGATCTGGCGGTATTGAGTTACCGCCAGTACAAAAAAAGCCGGCAGCCCTTTCAAAGGCTGCCGGCTTTTTTATCGCTTGCGAGCTGGGTTGCCTGGCTACTTCGCCGCCTGCCCTGCGCACATCCGTTGGCGGAACGCGTTGTCGATGTCCAGCCGCCACACGGCGCGCTTGTCGCCCGGTAGACGCGGCGCCACGCCGTTGATGGCGGGATAACGCCCCGCGTCATCGTCCCGGCCCCAGATCCAAAAGCGCGTACCGTCGGCGGACGCGCACAGCCGCGCGGTCAAATCACCGTTTTGCACCAGCACGCGCTTGCCCACGATGGGGTCGAACTCGGCCGCGTCATACAGTTCCTTGCGCCAGTTGTCGCGGGTGGGAATGGCGGGGTCCAGCCAGTCATCCACAATCCAGGCAGGTTCAGACGCCTGCGTGTAAAAGCCCAGGTCAAACGGCAACGCATGCAGCGCGACCTGGGTATCTTGCGGCCGGATTTCACCGCGCAGTTCCTTCATGGTCAGCCCGGCGCTGCCGCGCGGGTTGGCGGCCGCCGCAACAATGGCACCCAGGCAGATCACTACCGCCACGATGACTGCAATGCTTATGCCCCGGCGTTTACCTGCCGCCCAAGCGGGCGCGATACGTTCGCTGATCAGGAACGCCAGCGCAGGGAACACGGGCAGCACATACCCAATCAACTTGGACTGCGGGATGGAAAAGAACACCATCACCACCGCGATCCAGATCGCCATCAGCCGGCGCAAGCCCTGCGGATCGGCGTCACGCCAGAAGCCGCGCGTGAAAATGGCCGCCCCCCAGATCGACCACGGCAAGGCCAGGCCCACCACAATCGGCACATAGAACCAGAACGGCTGCGCGTTATTGAACCCGCTTTGCGCAAAGCGCTCGAAGTGCTGGTAGACAAAAAAGTAGTGGTAGAAGCCCGGAAACTTCATCTGCATCAACGCGAACCACGGCACGGCCACCACGGCGAACGCCAGCAAGGCCGGCGCCCACAGCAAGGCGCGCATGCCGCGCCAGTCGCGCTGCAACACCAGCCAGGCCAGCACGATGGCGCCGGGCAACGCCAGGCCGATCAAGCCTTTGGCCAGTACCGCCAGCGCCGCGAGCACCCCGGTTGCAATCGACATCGCGCGAAACGGCCGTCCTTCTGCGCGCCGCAAGGCGGTGTCCGCAGCGGCCAACACGCACAGCGTGATCATGCTGGCCACCAACATGTCCATATTGGCGAACTGCGCGGCGCCGAAGAACAAGGGCGTGAGGCCCAGGATGACGACCGCCCAGCGCGCCTGCGCCACGTTGCGGTAGCGCGAGACAAACGCATACAGCCCCGCGCCTGCGCTCCATGCGCCCAGCAGCGACGGCAGGCGCGCACTGAATTCATGCACGCCAAACAAGGCGTAGCTGATTTGCGCCAGCCAGTAATACAAGGGCGGCTTATGGAAATACGGCATCCCGTCCAGCAGCGGCACCATGGGCGACTGGCTGCGCAGCATCTCCCACGCCACGCCGGCATACCGCCCTTCGTCAGGCAAGGTCAGCCAGCGCGCCCACGCCAACGCGGCCAGCCAGACGGCCAGCCCTAGCAATACCTGCCAGCCGGGAATGGATCTTTGCGTGGCCGCCGCGTGTGTGGACTGGGCGGTTGGGGTCAGGACGGCGCTCATGCCCGGCGCTCCTGCGCCGCACGAACGGCGGCAAGGCGATAGTGGCCAGAAAATGGGGGCAAGCAAGACTCAAAAGGCATGAAAGTCCGTAGGAAGAAACGTTCAAAAAGGCTCGACATTGCGCTCATTATGAGAAGGCGCGCGTCGAGTTCTCATGAAATTTCTTAAAACGATCTTAAATTTATTGAATTGCCGACGCCGATGGGCGCCCTATTTCGGCGCCGACAGACGATCCAGACGCAAGCGCCCGCGCTCGTCCGTCAGCCGACGCATGGCGCCATAGGCCGCCGCCATGGCCGCCATGCCGCTTGCGCCGCAAAGCAGAAACATCAGCAGAATCTGGTACTTGGCCGCGTCGATGGGGTCCATGCCGGCGATGATCTGGCCCGTCATGATGCCGGGCAAGGTAATGATGCCCGCCGCCGACATCTGGTTGATGCTGGGTACGATGCCGCGGCGCACGGATTCACGCAACAGCGTTGCGAACGCCTGCTGCGGGGTCGCGCCCAGCGCCAGCCGCGCTTCGATCGCCAGTTTTTCGCGGCGCACGCCCGACAGCACGCCGTCCAGCGCCAGGCTGGCGGCGTTCAGCACGCTGCCCAGCACAATGCCCACCAGCGCGATGGCGTAGCGCGGGTCGAACCAGGGGTCGGGGCGCAGCGCGGTGTTCAGAATGAACATGGCCGTGATCAGGGTGGTGGCCGCCACCGCCAGCGTGCCAACCCAGCCATTGCCATGCCCGGCCAGCCGCGCCTTGGGGCGGGCTGCCACTTCGCGCGCGGCCAGCGCCATCATCACCGCCACCACCAGCGCCGTCAGCCAGGGCGTGGCATGCGCGAACACCACGCGCAGAATATGGCCGACCAGCAGCAATTGCACGACGGTGCGGATCGCCGCCCACAACACCTGCCGCTGCAAATTCAAGCGCAGCGCAAACGAGATCGCCGCGCACAGCAGCACCAATAACGACGCAATGACCAGGTCCAGCGCTTGCAGCTTGATCACGTCCATAACGGCTCCAGTTGGCCCTGCGCCATGCGCCAGGTGCGGCGCGCCAGCCTGCGGGCCTGCTCCGGGTTGTGCGTGACCATCAGAATGGCCGCGCCACGATCCAGGAATTGCTGCAATGCCGCTTCCACGCGGGCGGTGGCCGCCTGATCCAGCGCGGCCGTGGGCTCATCGAGCACCAGCACGCGCGGCTGCTGCGCCAACGCGCGCGCAAGCCCCAGGCGCTGGCGCTCGCCCGTGGATAGCTCGTGCACTAAGGCATCCAGCTTTTCGGGGGGCAGGCCCAAGTCCTGCATCAAGCTTTGCGCTTGGGTGCGGTCTGGGAAGTGCGGCGCGACGTGGTCGTCCCACCACCCGGCTTCCGCCTGGCAATACACCACCTGGCGCCGCCATTCGTAGCCCCGCATCCCGGAACGCGGCTTGCCATCGAGTTCGATCTCGCCATGCCCGGGGTCCAGGTCCGCCACTTGCCGCAGCAGCAATGACTTGCCCGACCCCGACGGCCCGACAATCGCGCCGCACTCGCCTGCCGCCAAATCCAAGCTGACGGGGGCCAGGCGCTGACTGTACACGCCGCGCAACCGCAGGACGGGAACGTTGTCAGGGCGCATGGTCACCTCCGAGAGGGGTGCAAGGCCGTTGCCCGCACCCGGCTTGCCTTACAGCATGTGCGCCAGGAATTCCCGGCTGCGCGCGTGTTGCGGCGCGCTGAAGAACGTGGCGGATGGGGCTTCTTCCACGATGCGGCCGTCGTCCATGAAGATGACGCGGTGCGCCACTTCGCGGGCAAAGCCCATCTCGTGGGTAACGACCAGCATCGTCATGCGTTCGTCGGCCAGCTGCTTCATGGTGCGCAGCACTTCGCCCGTCAGTTCGGGGTCCAGCGCCGAGGTGGGCTCGTCAAACAGCATGATGTCGGGCTCCATCGCCAGCGCGCGCGCAATCGCCACGCGCTGCTTCTGGCCGCCGGACAGGCGCGTGGGATAGTTGTCGCGCTTGTTCAGCAGGCCGACCTTGCGCAGCAACTCTTCCGCCTTGGGGATGATCTGCGCCTTCGTCATGCCCTTGACCGTGATCGGCGCTTCGATGATGTTCTGCAACACCGTCATGTGCGGGAACAGGTTGAACGACTGAAACACCATGCCCATCTTGCGGCAGATGCGGCGCACTTCGGCATCGCTGGCGTACTGGCTGCGCCCGCCCGGAACCGCGCGCGCCATCGATTCGCCTTCGACATCGATACTGCCTTCGTCGATGGTCTCAAGGTGGTTCAGGCAGCGCAGGAACGTGCTTTTGCCCGAGCCCGACGGCCCGATCACCGCCACGACCTCGCCCTGCCCCAGCGTCAGCGACACCTGGTCCAGCACGCGGTTGGCGCCGAACGACTTGATGATGCCGCTGGCCTGGATCATGACGGGGCGGTCCAGGCCGGGTTGGTCCATACCGGGCCGGACGACAGCGGAGCGTTCCGTACCGGAAAGGCTGGCGCCTGCCTGCGGATTACTGGTCATATTTGGCATAGCGCTTTTCCATGTGCTGGAAGAACCACGTCAGAACCAGCGTCATGAGGAGATAGAAGGCGGCGGCGACCAGGAAAGGCGTGGTCGTGAAATCACGCTGCACGATGCCGCGCGCCGTGCGCAGGATGTCGTTCAGCGCCAGCACGTAGATGAGCGACGTGTCCTTCACCAGCGTGATGGTTTCGTTGCTCATCGGCGGCAGCACGCGCTGCACCATCTGGGGCAGCACGATGCGGCGCAACGTTTGCAGATAGGTCATGCCCAGCACCTTGCTGCCTTCGTACTGGCCGCGATCCACCGACTGAATCCCGGCGCGGAAGATCTCGGCGAAATACGCCGCATAGTTCAGCGCGAACGCCACCACGGCCGCCGGAAAATCCGGCAGCCGCACGCCAATCACCGGCACGAACGGCAGCGCAAAATAGATGAACAGCATCTGGAGCATGAGCGGCGTGCCGCGCATGAGCCAGATATAGCCGTTCACCAGACTGCTCAGCAGCGGCCACTTAGAAATGCGCGCCAGGGCCAGCACCAACCCCAAAGGCACCGCCAGGGCCAGGGTGATGAAAAACAGCGTCAAGGTCACTTTCGCGCCTTCCGCCATGGGCCCCAGCAAAGAGAGTACGTAGTCCATTCAGTGGGTTCGCGCGCCGCTTACTTGATGATGTTCGCGCCAAACCACTGGGTGGCGATGCGGCCGGCGGTGCCGTCCTGCTTCATCGAATCCAGCGTCTTGTCCAGCTTGCCCAGCAGTTCGGTGTCGTCCTTGCGCACGCCAACGCCGTAGTCTTCGGTGCCGAAGTTCTCGTCCAGCACGCGGTATTCGCCGGCGCGCTTGCTGATCAGGTAGCGGCCCACCACTTCGTCCACGACGATGGCGTCCAGACGGCCAGCGGCCAGGTCCATCAGCGCGGTGACGTTGTCGCCGAACTTCTTCACTTCCTTGATCTGCGCGGCAACCGGGTCTTTGGCGATGGCGTCGGTGGCGCTGCTGCCATCCTGCGCGCCGACCACCTTGCCGGCCAGGTCGTTCTTGACCTTCACGGGCGACTGCGTGCCGACGATGATGATCTGGTGGTTGGCCATGTACGGCGCGGTGAAGCTGATGTTCTTCTTGCGCTCTTCGGTAATGGTCAAGCCGTTCCAGAGCACATCGACGCGCTTGCCGTTGAGTTCGGCTTCCTTGGCGCTCCAGTCGATCGGCTTGAATTCCACTTCCATGCCCAGGCGCTTGCTGGCTTCCTTGGCCATATCGACGTCAAAACCGACGATCTGGTTGCTTGCGTCGCGGAAACCCATGGGCGGGAAGTTGTCATCCAGCCCCACGACGACCTTCTTCGAAGCGGCCGCGCTGGCCGGGGTCGCGTTGTCGCTCGGGCCGCAAGCGGTCAGCAGCGTGGTGGCGGACACGAGGAGAACAGCGGTCAGTTTTTTCATAGTTATGGGTGCGCCAGGCGCAAGAATAAGAATGCCGGAAAGGCTGGACAGGCAGCCGCGAGCCGCCATTTTAGCGTTACTGCCGGACCATGCCGGTTGCCCCGGCGCTGCGGGGCGCGCCGCATGCTAGGCTAGTCCGCTTCATTCGGGAGCCGAGCATGGAATTCAACATCAAGGATGGCGGGGGCAAGCTCGTGGGCGTGGCGCAGGTGCGCACGTCTGGCGGCGTGCTAATGGAAGGCAGCTTTTCCCCGTCCCCGCATTTTGAGACCTACGCCGCGCTATTTCAGGCGCAAGATGGCGGCACGTTGCAGGACGATATCGACGGGCACGGCTTCACCGCTGAAGGCCCCCTGCCCCTGCCCGGCAGCGCGCGTATTCACGACCTGCGCATTACCGGCTTGGGTGCGAACATGCGCATTGCCTTCCGCTTTGCGCCGCCTGACACGGCCAACACCAAGGCGGACGCATGACGCCCGCCATTCGGCTCGGCCCTCTGGTATTGCCTACTGAACTTGCGCTGTTGATCGCCGCCGGGGTGGTCGGCCTGCTGGCGGCCAAGCTCGTGAATCGCGACCGCGATCGCGCCGCGCACTTGAGCACCGTCTTGTGGCGGGCGTTGATCATCGGCCTGCTGGCCGCCCGCCTGAGCTTCGTCTGGCGCTACCGCGACCACTACCTGCCCGACCCGGTCAAGATGCTGGACTTGCGCGATGGCGGCTGGATTGGCTTGGCGGGGCTCGCGGCAGCGTGGGCCTATGCCGTCATCGCTGTATTGCGCCGCCAGGCGCCGCGCGTGGCTTTGTTGGGCGCGTTGGCGTTGGCCAGCGCCGCGTGGCTGGGCGGCGGGCGCTGGCTGGCCCCGACGCCGCAGCCGCAACCCGAACTGGCTGCGCTGGCCGTCCACGGCATGGATGGCGCGCCCGCCACGATGTCGGCCTTTCACGGCAAGCCCACCGTGATCAACCTGTGGGCCAGTTGGTGTCCGCCGTGCCGGCGAGAGATGCCGGCCTTTGCGGCGGCGCAGGCGGCCAACGCGGACGTCAACTTCGTATTTCTGAATCAGGCGGAAGCCGCGCAAGACGTAGCGCAGTTCTTGGACAAGCACGCGCCCGCGCTACGCAACGTGCTGATTGACCCGGCCGGCGAGGCGTCGCGCAAGTTCAGCAACCGGGGCTTGCCGGCCACGTTGTTCCTGGATGCGCAGGGCCGGCTGGTGGATTTGCGGGTGGGTGAATTGTCCACGGCGTCGCTCGCGCAGCGGCTGGAATCGATCCGGGCGGCGGACAGCGGCGACTAGGTGGTCTACACCCAACCAGCGCTTACCCAAGCGCCCTTCCGCCCATCGCCGTTCACCCGGGCAGCGTCCTCGCCCACGGCAACACCCGCCCCTGCGTCTCGCGCCCGAACAGGCGCAAACGCTGGCCGATATGCGTGGGCATGTCTTCCAGCCGCGCGACCAGCATGGGGCCGTCGGGCAAGGCGCGCACGGTAGCGATGATGGCGGGGCCGGCCTCATCGGCCGCGTCCCCTTTTGCCGGCATGACCGTCCACGCCAGCAGCTCGGCATCGTCCACCGCCACCGGCAGCACCTGGTCGTGGCCACAAGCCGGGCACCACAGCCGGGACGGATAGCACCGGTGCGCGCATGCGCGGCATTGATCAATATTCAGGCTCATGCCCCCTCCCGCGTCAGCACCGCCGCGTTGGCGCACATGCCGTAACGCACCTGGACCATGCCGTAGCCGGTAACGACGCCATGGCGCAGCCCGCGTAACTGGCGGCCGCCCGCCTGACCCAACAGTTGCCGGGCCACCTCAACCAGCCCGTGCATGCCGCCTGCCGTACCCGCCTGGCCCGCCGACAACTGGCCGCCCGCGGTATTCACCGGCAGATCGCGGGTGGCGATGCGCCGGGCGATGAAGCCGGGCAAGTCGCCCGCGCGGGCAACGCACAAGTCGCATAGCTGCGCCAAGGCCATCGCCGGGTAATCGTCGTACACGCTGACCACATCCATGTCGTCTGGCCCCATGCCTGCCGCCCGCCACAGCGCGGGCGCGAAGGCGGCAATGCCGGTTTCCAGGCCATCGCCTTCCTGCTGATCGTGGTTGTAGCGGGCGCCGCTTGCCACCAGCCGCACGTGCACGCCTTGCGGGCGGGCGCGCAGCACCAGGGCGCTGGCGCCGCTGACCACCGGCACGCAGTCCAGCCGGCTCAAGGGCGGCGCGACGATGGGCGCGTCCAGGTATTGCGCCAGCGTCAGCGGCTGGCGATAGGCGGCGTTGGGATTGCCGGCGGCCCATTGGCGTTGCGCCACGCAGAGCGCGCCATAGTCTTCGCGGCGCAGCCCGGTTGCCGCCATCTGCCGCTGCGTCAGCATCGCGAACATGGGGTTCGGCCCTTCGCAGCCCAGCGGGCTCAGGTAGTCTTGCGCGGTACGGTTGTAGCCGCGCACCAGCCCGGCAAAATCGGCGCCGGTGAAGTGGTCGCCCGACACCAGCACAATGGTTTCCGCCTGCCCGGCCGCAAGCGCCAGCCACGCCTGACGCAGCAAGTTGATGGCGCTGGCGCCGCCCATCTCGTCCTGCATGCACCAGTTCAAGCGCAGCCCCAGCCGCCAGGCCAGATCAATGGCGCGGTCCGGGCGTAGCGTGAACGACGCCACGCCCAGACCATCCACCTGCGCGGGGCTGAGCCCGGCGTTGCGCAGGGCTTCGCCTACCGCCTGCGCCATCAGGCCGGCCGTGGAGCACGACGCGTCGGGATGGCGCAACGCGGGGGTTTCACCGACGCTGACAATGCCGGGGCCGCGGTGGAGGCTGGCGCCTGCGCCAGCATTGAAGCCGTCGTCCGGGCTGGCGTCGCCGCCGTCACTGGCCATCGCGTTCATTCCGTGTCCTGCCGGGGCGGCTCGCGCGTCAGCAGCAAGGTGATGACGGTAATGGCCGCCATGCCCACCAGGAACCACGCCACGGGCGTGGCCGATTCATATTTACGCAGCAGCGCCATCGCGATCAGCGGCGACAAGCCCCCCGCGAATACCGACGCCAGCTCATGCCCCAGCGCCAAACCGGTGTAGCGGACTTCAGCGGGGAACAGCTCGGCAAAGTAGGCGGGCTGCGTGCCGATCATGGCGGCGTGGCACACCGTGTTGCCCAGGAAGAAGGCCAGGAAAATCCACAGCGGCTCCTTTGTCTGCACCATCCAGAAGAACGGAAACGCGACCAGCACCAAGCCCACCGAGCCAATCAAATACACGGCGCGCCGCCCGATGCGGTCAGACAAATGGCCGAACCACACCAGCGTACCCAGCTCGATGAACATCGACGCCAGCACGCCGCCCAACATGATGTCGTTGGAAATACCCAGGAACTTGCCATAGGCCAGCGCAAAGGCCAGGAAGATGTACGAGCCGCCGTTCTCGGCCACGCGCAGCCCCATCGCCGTCAACACCTGACGCGGATAGCGCCGGAACACTTCCACCGCCGGCATGCCGCGCTTGGCCGTCTTTTTGGCTTGCACGAATTCATCGCTTTCCGGGATGTGCTTGCGGATATACAGGCCAACCCCAAAGATCAGCACGCTCAGCAAAAACGGCAGGCGCCAGCCCCAGCTCATGAAGGAATCCTGCGGCAATTGCTGCGCCAGCATGAAGACGCCAGACGACAGCACAAAGCCGCCGGCCACGCCCAACTGGCTGAACGACGAGAAGTAGCCGCGCCGCTTGCCGCCCACGGCTTCGCTGATCAGCAGCACGCCGCCGCCCCACTCCCCGCCCGCGGCCGCGCCTTGCACGATACGCAGCACCACCATGGCAACGGGCGCCCAGAATCCGACCTGCTCGTAGGTGGGCAAGAGGCCGATCAGGAAAGTCGCTGCGCCCATCAGCCCCAGCGTCCACTCCAGCGCGAGCTTGCGGCCATAGCGGTCGCCGATATGGCCGAAGATCACGCCGCCCAGCGGCCGCGCCAGAAAACCCACGGCAAAGCCGGCGAACGCGCCCATGGTGCCCAGTAACGGGTCGGTGCCTTTGGGAAAGAACAGTTCGCCAAACACCAGCGCCGCCGCCGTGCCGTAGATGAAGAAGTCGTACCACTCCATCGCGTTGCCCGCGACGGAAGCCGTCACCACGCGCCGCGTGCGCTTTCTTTTCGCTTCGTCGGCGGCGGATAACGCCGCCCCCTTGTATGCCATCGTCATTGCCGCCCCTTGGATTTTTGAATGGATCAATGGCGCGCTAGCGCGCCACGCGATAGCCGGCGGCGTCCCGGTCCCAGGTGTCGCCGGTGATACCTTCTTCGCGCAAGCGGAACTTGCGGACCTTGCCGTTCTCGGTGCGCGGCAGATCGTCCAGCACGCGCAGATAGCGCGGCACGGCGAAATACGGCATGCGGGGCTGGCAGAAATCAAGCAGGGCCGCAGGCGTCAAGGTCTGGCCGGGCTTATAGACCAGCGCCGCCATGACTTCGTCTTCGGCCAATTCAGAGCGCACGGCATAGACCGCCACCACGGCCACCGCCGGATGCGCCAGCAGCACCTGTTCCACCTCGTAAGACGAAATGTTCTCGCCGCGGCGGCGGATGGCGTCTTTCATGCGGTCCAGGAAACGGAAGTAGCCATCGGCGTCGCGCACCACGCGGTCGCCCGTGTGGAACCACAGGTTGCGCCAGGCTTCGACCGTCTTGTCGTGCATGCCGAAGTAGCCGGTGGCGACCGCAAACGGCGGCGTGGCGCGCAGCAGCAATTCGCCGGGTTCGCCATCTGGCACGGGCGCGTCGTGTTCGTCGGCAACGATGGCGTCGAACTCGGGCGCCACCCGGCCCATCGTGCCGGGACGCTGCTGGGCCAAGGTGCCGCCCAGCGCGAAGTTGGTTTCGGTAGAGCCGTAGCCTTCCAGCAGCGCGATGCCCGTGCGCTCGGTGAAGGCCGCATGAAAACGTTCGGGCACGCCGGGCGCCAAGGCGATGCGGGTGCGATGCCGGCGTTCGGACGCAGCGGGTTCATGCGCCAGCAGCATCGGCACCATCGCGCCCAGCAGATACGTGACGGTGGCGCCTGTGGCTTCCAGCCGGTCGAAATAGCGGCTTGCGGAAAAGCGTTCGTCGCAAATGATGGACGCGCCCGTCACCAGCGCCTGAAAGCAGGCGTTCAAGGCATTGGTGTGAAACAGCGGCAAGCTGGTGTAGAGCACATCAGCGCTGGTGATTTCAAGATTGCGCGCGGCGATCTTGCCCCACCAATAGAACTGCGCATGCGGACAGCACACGCCTTTGGACAAGCCCGATGTGCCAGACGTGTACAAGATGGCCAGCATGTCGCCGGGGCCGATGTCGGCGGCGGCAGGCACGCCCGCATCGCTCGCGTGCAGGGCGGGCGGCGCGCTGGCGGGCGCAGGCAGGCCCGCCACGTCCGCCACCTCGTCCAGCAGCCAGATCTGGCGCAGCGCCAAGGCGGCGTGTTGCCCGGCGTGCTTGCCGGCATTGCCATCCTGCATGGCGGGCATGGACGCAAGCGCCGCCAACGCGGCACAGGACGCTGCGTCCGCCACCAGCAGCACGCAGCCGCTATTGGCCAGGATGTGCCGCAGCTGCATGCCGCGCGATGCGGTATTGATGGGCACCACCACCGCGCCCAGCCAGCCGCAACCCAGCACGACGGACAGGAATTCATGCCGGTTGCCGGCCATGAGCCCCACGCGGTCGCCCAGCGCCACGCCCGCCGCCGCCAAACGCGCGGCCCAGCTTGCGGCGTGGGCCGGCGCGTCGCCGAAACGCAGCGCGCCGCCGGGCGCTTGAACCCATAGTTGATCGCCCAAGCGGGCGCCCTGCTCCACCAATAACGACGGCAATGTCAACGCATGCATGACAACGCTTCCCCAGCGGTTCGGCCGCTGCGTGGCATCGCGCGACTCTGTGGAATTAGTCTAGGAATCAACTATTTATGTGTCAAATTTATGGGTATTATTTATCTTATAAATCAGACTGATACCAAGGGCATGCGTGGACTTTGATCTGAATCTCATGCGGGTTTTCCTGATCGTGCTGCATGAGCGCAGCGTGACGCGCGCGGCGCAGCGGCTGAACCTGACCCAGCCTGCCGTCAGCTACGCGTTGGGCCGATTGCGCGAACAATTCAACGATCCGCTTTTTGTGCGCACCGCCACCGGCATGCAGCCCACGCCCGTCGCGTTTGCACTGGCCGACCCCATTGAGCGCGGCATGAACAGCTTTGCCGAAGCGGTCAGCCTGCGCCAGCAATTCGACCCGGCGACGAGCACGCGGCGTTTCCGGCTATCGATGTCTGACATTGGGGAAATGGTGTTCCTGCCGCCGCTGATGGAACGTGTGCATGCGCTGGCCCCGCGCTTGCAGATCGAAGTGCTGGAGGTGGCGCTGGAGCAGCTGCCGCAAGCGTTGAAGGATGGTGAAGTCGATCTGGCTATCGGCAACCTGGCTGGCCTGGGCCGCCACACGTGCCACGCCGATTTATTCAGCGAGCGCTATGCGTGCATGGGCCGGCGCGGGCACCCGGTGCTGTCCGCGGGCCTGACGCGGGGCCAGTTCAAACGGCTGGACCATATTCTGGTGGCCTCGCGCGCCAGCGCGCACCGCCTGCTGGACGACGTGCTGGGCGAAGCCGGCCTGCATCGTCAGCCCTATCTGGCGCTGCCGCACTTTTCGGCCGCCGCCGAAATCGTGCGCCGCACCGATCTGACCGTAACGCTGCCGTACCGCGCCGCCCTCTGGTTCAACCGCGACCACGCGTTCGACATCCGCCCGCTGCCCATCTCGTTGCCGCCCTTGTGCGTCACCGTGCATTGGCATGCGCGCTTTGAAAGCGACCCGGGCACGATGTGGCTGCGCCGGCTGGTAGAAGCCACGCTGGCCGATCCCAGTAGCCCATCCCACTAGCCCATCGCAGCCAGCATCAAGTCCAGATTCTGCACGGCCGCGCCCGATGCGCCCTTGCCCAGGTTGTCGAACACGGCCGTCAACAACACCTGGCCGTGCTGTTCATTGCCATACACCGCCAGGCGCAAATCGTTGGTGCCGTTCAGCGCCTGCGGGTCCAAGTGCGACTGCGCGGCGGCTTCCTGCCGGCCCACCACCTGCACATGCGTCGTGCCGGCATAGTGCTGTTGCAGGCAATCGTGCAATTGCTGGCTGGTGACGCCCGCCGGCAGCAAACGCAGTTGCAGCGGAATCGTCAGCACAATGCCCTGCCGGAACGCGCCGTAAGCCGGCACGAACACGGGGCGTTGCGTCAGCCCGGCGTGCGCTTCGATTTCCGGCGTGTGCTTGTGCGCGAGGCCCAAGCCATACAGCTGAAACGCCGGACCTTGCACGCCGCCCGCGCCCTCGTAAGCGTCCACGCTGGCGCGCCCGCCGCCCGAATAGCCCGACACGGCGTGCACCACCGCCGGATAATCCGACGGCACCAGACCCGCCTGAATCAACGGCCGCAGCAAGGCGATGGCGCCCGTGGGATAGCAGCCCGGGTTGCTGACGCGTTTGGCGTGGGCGATGCGCTCGGCCTGCCCCGCGCTCATTTCCGGAAAGCCATACACCCAGCCCGGCGTGGTCCGATGCGCCGAGCTGGCGTCGATGACGCGCACCGCCGGGTTCACCACCGATGCCGCCGCCTGGCGTGCCGGTTCGTCAGGCAAACACAGAATGGCCACGTCGCAGGCGTTGATCGCCTGGGCGCGGCGTTGCGGGTCTTTGCGCTCGGCATCGGGCAGCGTCAGCAACTGCAAATCAGTCCGGCCATGCAGCCGCTCGTGAATTTGCAGGCCGGTCGTGCCTTGGTCGCCGTCGATAAAAACCAGGGGGTGCGTCATGACGTGCTCCGTCGCGTAAGGGGTGGGGTCAAGGGTGGGGTAAAGAGAAAAAGTAAGGGAATCAATGAAGCCAGCCGGTATCATCGGCCTGCGCTCAACATAAGAAAAGTCGAATATCATGACCGTCAACTTCATCTTTTCTGAACGAATAACCCATGCGTGAAATCAGCCTGGACCGCCTGCGTACGCTGGTCGCCATTGCCGACCTGGGTTCGTTTGCGGACGCCGCGCGCGCCTTGCATCTGGCCCCACCTACCGTCAGCCTGCATGTGGCCGACCTGGAAGCGCGCATCGGCGCACCGCTGCTGACGCGCAAGCGCGGACAGGTCCGCCCCACCGCCATTGGCGATACGCTGCTGGAACGCGCGCGCCGGCTGCTGGCCGAAGCCGATCAAGCCCTGGACGATGTGCAGCGGCAGGTGCAGGGCTTGTCCGGACGCGTGCGCTTGGGCGCATCCACCGGCGCCATTGCGCATCTGCTGCCGCAGGCGCTGGAAACGCTGGGCCAGCGCCACGCGGGCATTGACGTGCAAGTGGCGGTGCTGACGTCCCAGGAAACGTTGCAGCGCTTAAACGACGGCACGCTGGACATTGGGCTGGTGGCGCTGCCGCAACCGCCTATCGATGGCTTGATCATCAAACCCTGGCGGCGTGACCCGGTCATGGCCTTTCTGCCCGTGGGCTGGCCCGCCCCCGCGCGCGTCACGCCCGCCTGGCTCGCGGCGCGCCCGCTGATTCTGAACGACGCCACCACCCGCCTGTCGCGCCAAACCGGCGAATGGTTCGCCAACGCCGGGCTGAATCCGCGTGCCCGCATCCAGCTGAACTACAACGACGCCATTAAAAGCTTGGTGGCCGCGGGTTACGGCGCGACCTTGCTGCCGCACGAAACCACCGCGCCGCAGGCCGACCCGCGCATCATCATGCGCCCCCTGCGGCCCGCGTTGTGGCGGCCGCTGGGCATCGCGCACCGCGCCGAAAAGGTCGAACGCGCGACCCAGCATGTGCTGGACGTGCTGTGGGAACTGCGTGCGGCAAGCGGCGCGGCGGCGGCATCCTGAGCCAAACCCTGACACCCCGCCAACAAGAAGTAGGACAAACGGACAGGCCACGCGGCGCCGATGATCTATTAGAATCGCCGGGTGAACAATGATCCGTCCCCCACCACTTTGTCGCCTGCTGACTACGAACTGCTGGCCGACTTCCGATACGCACTGCGCACCTTCGCCGCCTTCAGCGAGGGCGCGGCGGCCGAGTTCGATCTAACGCCTCAACAGCACCAGACCCTGCTGGCCATCAAAGGCACGCGCAAGCATCCGCCTGGGCGGCGCGGCCTGTACGTGGGCGAAATCGCCGAACGCCTGCTGATTCGTCCCCACACCGCGGCCGAGCTGGTCGGCCGGCTGGCCCGCCTTGAGCTCGTCAGCCGCGAGGACGACGCCGAAGACGGCCGCCGCGTTGAGGTCGTGCTGACCCCAAAAGCGGAACGCGTGCTGGAAGGCCTGTCGGCTTCGCATCTGGAAGAACTGCGCGCCATGCGCCCGCTGCTGGGCCGTTTGCTGGCCCGCATCGACGGCGACGCTGGCTGACGCGTGGCCCGTGCGCTGATAGCTGGCCGTCAGTTGCCGCGTGATAAATTGTCGTCCCGCGACATATTTCAAGCACGCGAGGAGATCGTTTTGGGTGTGGCAATGAAGCGCTGGCTGAGCTCGTTCGCGCCAGCGCCGGTAGGCGTCAATGGGCGCGAAAAGCTCTATGGCGTATTGGGTGCGCTGTTCGGATTGTTCTGCACGGAATGGGTTGGCCGCCACGCGCTGGGCGGCGCCAACCCCTGGTTTATCGCGCCGATGGGCGCGTCTGCCGTGCTGCTGTTCGCCGCGCCCGCCAGCCCCCTGGCCCAGCCCTGGTCCATCATGGCGGGCAATCTGGTGTCCGCGCTGGTCGGCGTATTCTGCGCGCAGATGATTCCCGAACCGGGTGTGGCGGCTGCCGCGGCGGCCGCCCTGGCCATCGGCGCGATGTTCAGCCTGCGCTGCCTGCATCCGCCCGGCGGCGCGGTGGCGTTGACGGCAGTGCTGGGCGGCCCGTCGGTGGCTAGCCTGGGTTACGGTTTTGCGCTGTGGCCCGTGGGGCTGAATTCCCTGATTCTGCTGTGCATTGCCGTGGCGTTCAACGGCGCGCTGCGCCGCAACTATCCGCGCCGCCATGCCGACCCCGCGCCCGGGCACCACACGCGCGACGCCGCCCCCAGCGCACGCCTGGGCTTCAGCCGCGCCGATCTCGACGAGGCCCTGGCCCGACGCGGCGAACTGTTGGACATCAGCAAGGAAGACCTGGAAGACATCGTGCTGGCCGCCGAACTGCGCGCCAGCCTGCGGCGTTTTGGTGACGTGACCTGCGCGGACATCATGTCGCGCGATGTGGTCACCGTGCACGAGCAAGACCCGCTGGATTACGCCATCCGCCTGTTCGACAAGCACCGCCTGCAAGCGCTGCCCGTGCTCGACTCGGCCGGCCGCTATGCCGGCATGGTGGCGCAGGGCGAAGTGCTGGCGCGCAAGAGCCGGCTGGCCGCGAAAACGCTGGACGGCGCCCCCGCGCCCGACCTGCTGGTGGCCGATTGCATGCGCAGCGAAGTCCCCTTCGCCACGCCGGGCCTGCCCGTCATCGAGCTGGCCCGGCCCATGTCGGACAGCTTGCACTGCGTGCCGGTGCTGGACGCCGCGCGCAACCTGCACGGCCTGGTCACACAGTCGGACCTGGTGGCGGCGCTTTACCAGATGGCGGTGTCGGCAAGTTCGCAGTCGGGCGCCGAGACGGGCGGCCCGGCTAACGGCGACGGCGACGGCGACGGCGACGGCGACGGCGACGGCAATCATCGCGCCAGCCTACGCCACGGCCGAGGCACCAGCCCAGGCACGGGCGAAGACCCCCGCCCTCACGCCAAGCAACGCGCCGCCTGAATCCTCCGTAGCCTTACGGATTCCGGTCCGCAGCGGCCGCAAGGCATAATTCCCGCGTGAATCCCCTATCGCGCTCCCGCGCCCTCCTCTGCTGGCTGGTTCTGTTCTGCCTGGGCGCCGCCTGGATCGCCCGCCAGGAATACGTCGACCAGCACGACCGCTTCTTTCAAAGCACCAGCGTGGCCCAACGCATGCTGAGCCAGAAGACCGTGCAGCATGAAGCCGTGCTGGCCACGCTGGCTGCCCTGTCGCACCCGCCCACCCCCGAACGTCTTTACCCCAGCTTGCAGCCCGCCATGCCGCAGTTGCAGGGGCTGGGCTATCTGGCCGATGGCGCGTGGGCAGGCAGCCTGGCCCAGCCGCCGGGCCTGTCCGACGCCCTGGATCGCGCCCGCCAACTGGGCCGGCCGGTGACGCTGCCTGTGGACGCGGCGCACTACTGGCTGATCGCGCCGTCCAGCTGGAGCCTGCTGGTGGACGCCCGCCAGTTGGTCCCCGCCGCCGACTTTCCGCCGGGGCTGGCGAACCTGACGCTGACCGTGGATCAAACCCCGCTGACCCTGCTGGACAAGCAACCCGCCGACGCCTTTGGCCTGACGATGACGCTGCAAAAACCGCTGGGCGCGGCCAGCCAGCCCTTTCAAATGCGCAGCACGCGCACGCTGACGCCTGGCTTCTGGCCGTGGACCGCGTGGCTGCTGTGGGCGGCGGCCAGCGCTTTGCTCGTGGCAGGCGCCGCCGCCTGGCAGCGGTCGCACGCCGACGCGCGCCGGCAACAGGAACAGGTGCGCCTGGCCGCGATGGCGCGCCTGAGCACGCTGGGCGAAATGGCGGCGGGCATCGCGCACGAATTGAACCAGCCGCTGACCGCCATCCTGGCGCACACGCGCGCCGCCGAACGTCTGCTGGATGACGAGGAAGAACGCCCCGCCGTGCGCCATGCGCTCTTGGCCAGCGCCGAACAGGCCAAGCGCGCGGCCGACATCATCAGCCGCATGCGCGCACTGGTCCAACCCAGCTCGCCCGCCCGCCGGGAAGCGCTGGACCCGGACGCGCTGGTGGCATCGCTGCGCTTTCTGCGCGAACCGGAATTGGCCCGTCAGGGCATCCGCCTGAGCTGGCACAACACCAGCCCCGGCGCACGTCCGCTGGGCGACCGCGTGGCGCTGGAGCAGATCCTGCACAACCTGGTGCAGAACGCGGCGGACGCCGTGGCCGCCAGCGACGGCCCGCGTCACATCCGGCTGGAAGGCCACGCCCAAGGCGGTGATTATCTGTTCACCGTCAGCGACACCGGCCCCGGCATCGCGTCCGACGCCCTGCCCAAGCTGTTCGCGCCGTTCTACACCACGCGCCCACACGGCATGGGCCTGGGGCTGGCCCTGTGCGAGACGCTGGCCGGCTCCATGGACGGCCGCATCGCCGTGCGCAACATCACCCCCACAGGCGCCTGCTTTACCGTGAGCCTGCCGCGCTCGGGAGCCCCCGCATGACCGCTCAAGATCCCCGCACGCTGGAACACTCGCCGCTGGTGTATCTGGTGGATGACGACGACGCCGTGCGCGACGGCCTTGCCTTGCTGCTGCGTAGCGTGGGCTTGCGCAGCGCGGGCTTTGGCGACCCGCTGGCCTTTCTGGCGCAGCTGACGCCCAGCGCCATCGGCTGCGTTGTGCTCGACATCCGCATGCCCGGCATCAGCGGGCTGGACGTGCTGACGCGTCTGGCCGATCAATCCGACCTGCCCGTCGTCATGCTGACCGGCCATGCCAACGTGGACCTGTGCCGCCGCGCCTTCAAGGGCGGCGCGATGGAATTCCTGCAAAAGCCGGTGGACGACGATGTGTTCCTGGACGCCGTGCAAGCGGCCGTGCGCACCCACATCGCCAGCCGCGAACGGCTAGCTGTGACGCAGGCCGCCACCGAGCGGCTGGCGCGTTTATCCGGCCGTGAACACGAGGTGCTGGAACGCATCGTGCAAGGCATGAGCAACAAGGAAATCGCGCGCGAATTTGATTTATCGCCGCGCACGGTGGAAACGTATCGGGCGAATGTCTTTGCCAAGCTGGAAGCAGATTCCCTGGCGCAATTGATCCGCCAGTACGCAACGTTGCTGGATTAGCCTCCGTATCCCTACGGAGGTTTGGGCGTAATCGGGCGTATACCGGCCGCGCCGCGTTTTCGCCACACTGACTGCTCCTACCGAACCCCTTCAAAAAACTAGGATGCAGACCATGAACCGGATCACGCTCGCCACCCTGATGTCCTCGCTGGCGTTTGCCGGCGCCGCCAACGCCGCCGTGCTGAACGAAAGCAATCTGTCGATGGCTGACGCGCAAAAGCTCGCCACCGCCACCGTCGCCGCCTGCCAGGCCAAGGGCTACAACGTCAGCGCGTCGGTCGTTGACCGCGCCGGTCTGCTCAAGGCCTTTGCCCGCGCCGACAACGCCGGCCCGCACACCATCGAAGCCAGCCGCGCCAAGGCCTTCACCGCCGTGTCCGCCAAGACCCCGACGCTGACCATGATGGAAAACGCGCAAAAGAATCCGGGCGCGGCCAACCTGACCGACATCCCGGGCTTCCTGCTGCTGGGCGGCGGCGTGCCGGTCAAGGCGGGCGCCAATGTCATCGGCGCGATCGGCGTGGCCGGCGCCCCGGGCGGCAACCTGGACGCTCAGTGCGCCGACTCGGTGCTGGAAGAGAACGCCGCGCTGTTCAAGTAAGTTGCGTTGCGGGGCGGGCGGCGGGGGCTCTTACCACACGCAGCGCCGCCCAGATCCCCGCGAAGCAGGCGGCGCCAAACACCCAGCCCGACAGCGCGCCCGCCATCACGCCAGACAGCAGCGTGCCCACGGTGCACCCCAGCGCCGTCATGCCGCCCCAGCCCATCAAGACGCCGCCCGCAAAGTTGCGCGCCACGTCCTTCAGCGAGGGCAGCCGGGGCCGGAATGCGCCCGCCGCCAAGGCCGCCGCCCACGCGCCCGCCACCAAGGCCAGCACGAACGCGCCGTTGTTCGACAGCAATACCTGCTTGACCGCCGTGGCGCAGCCCGCAAACGTATCCAGGCCTTCGAGCCGATCCGGCAACCCGCCCGCACGCGCGGCCAACGTGCGCGCCACGCTGCCAAGTTCCGCCGTGACGCCCAGCGGCGCAATCCGCAAGTACGCCATCACCCCGATGGCCCCGACCAGAATGCCCCCTACCGCTGGCGGCCAACGTTCATGCAAGACCGCATGCCAGGGCGATGCCGCCCGCTGCGGCAACGCCGTCTGCGCACCGCCTCGACGCACCACCGCCCACGCCAGCGCCAGCAGCACCGCGCCTTGCAACAGCACGGTGCCGCCATACCCGAGTTGCTGCGGCAGCCACACGACAGGCGCCTGCTGAATCACCGCCAGGTACAAGGCGTTCCACGTCGCAAAGCCCAGCACGAAACCCACGCCTGCGCCCAGCAGCGCAAAGGGAGAGCCCAGCGCCCCTTCGCCCAGCCGGTAGAAGTGCGCGCTGATGCAGGAGCCCGACACGCGCATGCCCACCCCGAAGACGAACGCGCCCGCCACCAGCGCCACGCTGACGGGGCCGATGTGCGCGCCGGGCGGCAGGCGGTCAGCCGACGGAATCGGCAGAAACGCGCCGAACACCGCGTGATACCCCAGCATGCCCACGCCCAGCGCCAGCAACACGGCAAACATGCCGGCTGTTTCCTTCTTGTCGATGAAGTCGCGGGCGATGCAGTAGAAACAGAAGCGCGAACGTTGCAGCACAATGCCGAACGCCGCGCCCAGCAGCACGGACAAGGCCAGGCTGCGCCCGCCATCCGGCAATGGGGCAAGCAGCCAGGCGGCGGCAACCACGGCCGCCAGCACGGCGGCGGCCGATCCATAGCGCAACGTCGTCACGTCAGGTCTTGCCCCACACGGTGCCGGCGGGGTTGGTGATGGGCGAGCCGACGCTGTTGCCGTATTCCGTCCACGAACCGTCGTAGTTGCGCACGTCATAGCCCAGCAGTTTCTTCAGCGCAAACCACGAATGGCTGGACCGTTCACCAATGCGGCAGTACGTGATGATGGGCTGGCTGCCGTCCACGCCGGCCGCCTGGTAGATGGCCTTGAGTTCGTCTGCCGGCTTGAAGGTGCCGTCATCGGCCACCAGCTTGCTCCAGGTGACGTTGACCGCGCCCGGCACATGGCCCGCGCGCACGGCCAGTTCCGGCACGCCGTTGGGCGCGAAGATCTTGCCGTTGTATTCATCGGCCGAGCGGATGTCGACCAGCACGCCCTGCTTTTCCTTGCGGGCCACGGCCAGCACGTCTTGCAGATGCGCGCGCAGCGCCGTGTTGGGCGTCTTGATCTGCGCCGTGCCAGCCGGCTGAATCTTCGCGCTATTGGCCAGCGGGCGCCCTTCGGCTTCCCACTTCTTGCGGCCGCCATCCAGAATCTTCACGTTATCGATGCCGTAGATATCAAAAATCCACGCGCCCCACGCCGCAAACCAATTGTTGTTGTCGCCGTACAGCACGGTGGTGGTGTCGGCATTGATGCCGGAGCGCGCCAGCAGCGCCTGGAATTGCTTGGGCGGCGCGATGTCGCGGTTCACGGTATCGACCAGATCGGTGTGCCAGTTCACATTGGCCGCGCCGGGAATATGGCCGCGTTCGAACAGGCCCGGGTTCACGCTGACCTCCACAACGCGCACCTTGGGGTCGTTCAAGTTCTTTTCCAGCCACTCGGTCGTGACCAGAAATTTGGCGTGTTGCGCCGCTGCGGGCGCAGCGGCAAAGGTGGCCAGCACGGCGACCGCGCCAGCGAGCAACTTGCGTGGGGACATCGGATTCTCCTGTATGCGGCGGCTGATGCGCCGTTCAAACCGGACGATATCGGCTGCGCTGCCGGGCGCGAACGACATTGTTTTCATATTCTGATTACCCGTTCAGGTAGTTGTCAGCCATGAAAACGCTGCATGTTTTCGCGCGGCGCGCTAGGCTTACGCCGCTACCGTCCTATTCCGTCCCCATCAACATGCCCCTGCCCCCGCGCCCCGCCCTGCTGGATGAAACGCTGCGCATTGTGGTGCGCCGCTATCGCGTGCCGCCCACGCCTGCTGTCACCACGGATGCGCAGAACGGGCATAGCGCCACCGCGCTGGCGTTGGCGATCGACCAGGCGCGGCAGGCGCTGGCCCAAGGCCACACGCCGCACGCTGACATCGAACGCGCCTTTGTCGACGCCTTGGCGCAACTGATCCGCGACGCCATGCGTGAAGGCCAGGGCGACCCCGCCATCCAGGCCATGGAACTGCGCCATCGCGTGGCGCCCGTGCGCGAGTACGCATCGCTTGCCGCAGGCGCCGACGCGGACCGCCGCGAAATCCTGGCCGCCGCCAATGCCATCGCGCACCCCGCCAAGCTGGCGCGCATGCCACGCGGCTTGCAGGCGGACACGCTGGCCGACGTGCAAGCCGCTGCGTCCTCTGGGGCATGGCAAGCGTTAGCGGATGCCGTGCAACGGCTATGCGAGATGCCGGACACCCATGGCGACGTTGCGCTTGCCCGCGGCTGCGCCCGGCTGCTGGATAGCGCTGCGCTGACACGCCTGCAACGCTTGGACGTGCTGGCGGCCGACGCGCGGGTGCGGCATTACCAATCGCTGTGGGATCGCAACGGCCCGCGCCCGGGCAGCGCGACAGCATTACGGCAAGGCTCTGACGCCCAACAACGCGGCGCGGCCGTCGAAGCGCTGGCGGCCCAAGCGCTGGAAGTCGTGGCGCAGCGGCTGAACGCAAGCGAACGCCGCAGCATGAGCCCACGCGCCGACGACGAACGCCCCGACGACATACCCCCCGACGACATACCCCCCGACGACATACCCCCCGACGACGAACCCGCCGACGACATACGCGCCAGACATGGACGTGCGGCCAACACCACCGCCCCCTATCGCGTGGTGACGTCGATGCGCGTGCCCGCGTCGCTACCTGCCAGCGCCGACCGGGCCAAGAGCGAATGGGACGCCGCATTGTTGCGCCGGTCCGACGTGATGCGTAACGAGGATGACGCGCCCGCGTGGGATGTCTGCCTACTGGTCGAAGCCAAAGCGTCGGTCGACGCCGCCAGCACGGACTTGCCCCGATTGTTGCGCGGCCTGCAATTGCTGGCGCATGCGGACATCCACACCACGTACCCCTTCAAAACGCAGCAAGGCATCGTGCCGCTACGCGGCGAGTCCTTGCGCGCGTTGCCGACAGACGGGCCTGGCTTGGCGCACACGGTGCTGTACTGCTGCGACGCGCCCGCCGACCCCGCGCCGCGTCTACTCAATGCCGCCAGCCGCATGCAATTGTTGTCTGCCCCTGCCAGCATCGCGTTCGCCAGCCAACTCGCCCAAGGGCAGCCGGCAGACACCCACACATTGCACCCCGTCTGGCATTCGTTACTGACCTCTCCCCAATGGGCAGGCGTGCTGAATCAGTACCCGCAACTGCACCAGGTCCGTGCATTAATGGTGCATGCCGACGACCTGTTGGATGCCGCGCACAGCGCGCAGCTGTAACACGCCGCTGTCAAGTTTTCCACGTAAAATCCCGCAGCCGACGCCTGTATCGGCGCACTGCCTATACCCGCCGGGATGCACGTCGATCTCTTCACCCTTTATCTCCTTGTCATCGGTACGCTGCTTGCCAGCGCTGGGATGACCTACTGGGAACACCGGACCCACTCCCCACGCAGCCAGGCGTTACGGATGTTCGCGGCGGGCTTCGCCACGCTTGCCGCCGGATGCACCGTGGTGCTGCTGCGCGGCTACCTGCCCGCATCCATCGGCCCGGGCCTGAGCAACCTCATCATCCTTAGCGGTTACCTGCTAGTGCTGCACGGCGTGGCGTCATTCAACGGCCGGCAGTACCGCAAGGCGTCGTGCGCGTTGCTGATCGTGATGGCGCTGCTGTGGGCCGCGGCGGGCGCAGAAGGGCAAGGCGTGATGTGGGCCTACGTCAGCGCGGCGCCTATCGCCGGCATTGCGGCGCTGACCGCCTGGGAAATGTGGCGATGCGCGCCAATGAAGCCGCTGTCATCGCGCTACTTCGTCATCGTCGTCACCGTCATCCACGCGCTGTTCTACGCCTTTCGCGCGGTCATCCTGCCTTGGCTGGTGGCGCAATATGGGCCGGACATCCGGGCGCTGGCCAGCAACATCACCATGTATGAAGGGGTGCTGTATTCGGTGCTGCTGCCGATGGCGCTGCTCAAGCTTGTTCGTGAAGAAGCGCATGGGCAACTGCTGCAAGAATCGCAAACGGATTACCTGACGCGCCTGGGCAACCGCCGCTGGTTTTTCGAGGAAGGCGCGCGCCTGATTCGCGACAGCGCCGGCCGCGCGCCCATCGCCGTACTCGCCTTTGACCTGGACCACTTCAAATCCATTAACGACCGTCACGGCCACGAGACGGGCGACAAGGTGCTGAAGGCCTTCGCTGACATCGCCCAACGCATCGTCGGGCCTGGCGCCATGCTCGCCCGGCTGGGCGGCGAAGAGTTCGCCGCCTTGCTGACCGGCGACCCCGCGCGCCGCGCCCAAGCCTTGGGCGAAACGATGGCGGCGCATTTTGCAGACACGCTGCCCGGCCACATCGGCCGAGGCGACGTGCAGGCCACGGTCAGTATCGGCCTGGCAAGATTCGAACAGGACGCGCCGCCGTTAAGCGAGGCGCTGGCGGCGGCCGACCGCGCCTTGTATCGCGCCAAGTCAATGGGCGGGAACCGGCTGGAGCTTGCGTAGTGAACACAGTGGGCCGGCTCGCACTTGGCTAATGTCCGAGCGCGCCAGCACGACGTCACTCCGCTTCGTTGATGATGTTGTTCAGCGCGCGCACCTCATCCCCGGGCAGCACCAGATCCCCGGCCGTCAGGTTTTCGCGCAGATGCGCAACGGATGAGGTTCCCGGAATAACCAGAATATTGGGCGACCGCTGTAACAGCCACGCAATCGCCACTTGCATCGGCGTGGCGTTCACCCGCTGCGCCACCAAGGTCAGCGTGGCCGATTGCAGCGGGCTGAAGCCGCCCAGCGGAAAGTACGGCACGTAGGCGATGCCGTCCTGCGCCAGCGCGTCGATCAGCGCATCATCGTCGCGGTGCGCCAGGTTGTACTGATTCTGCACGCAAACGATGTCGCAGATGCCTCGGCCTTCCTGCACTTGGGCGGCCGTCACATTGCTTAAGCCGATGTGGCGCACCAGGCCGCGCTGCTGCAAGGCCAGCAACGCCGCCAGCGGTTCGGCAATCGAGCCTTCTTCCGGCCCGTGCACGCCGAACATGATGCGCAGGTTCACCACGTCCAGCACGTCCAGGCCCAGATTGCGCAGGTTGTCTTCCACCGCGCGCGTCAGTTCATCGGCCTTGTCGGCGCGAATCCACGACGCGTCTTCGCCGCGCCGCGCACCGATCTTGGTCACCAGAACGAGGTCATCGGGGTATGGCGACAACGCTTCGCGGATCAACTGATTCGTAACGTGCGGGCCATAGAAGTCGCTGGTGTCGATATGGTTCACGCCGCTGGCCACGGCTTCGCGCAGCACCGTCAGCGCGGCATCGCGGTTGCGCGGCGGGCCGAACACGCCGGGGCCTGCCAACTGCATCGCGCCATAACCCAGGCGTTTGACCCGCTTGCTGCCAAGCGCATAGGTGGCTTCGTTCGCATAGGTGGCTACGTTCGATGTAGGCTGCATGTCGAATCTCCTGAAGGAAACGGAAAGCGTAAACCTTTTCGTCACCTTGGATAATCAGGCAGATTTCGTTGCCCCGGGACGGCGGCCGCCTGCCTTTCTGCGGCGGATGCCGATGCCCGGGGCGCGCATGCCCAGCCGCCCTACTTCGCCGGAATCAAGCTGATGTCCTGGCTGCCATCGCGTTCCAACTGCGCCACCAGCCCCAGCTCCCAGTCCAGGTATTCCCGAAAGCCGTCATCGCGCGCCGCCAGATCATCAAACAGGTACGGGCTGATGCTCTGGTCGTCGTCTCCCGTCAACACCCCCGCTGCGCCTGTGCCTAGCGGCAAGCCCTCTGTCTTCCAGGCGCGCGTGCCGCCCAGCAGATGTTGCACCGGCCGCTTGCTGCGCCACGCCAGTTCGGCCGCCACCACACTGGCCAACACACCGTCCGACGACGTCAGCACAATCACGCGCGGATCATCCGGCGACAGGAATTCCGCCAGCCGGTCCGGCGCCGCGAAACGCGCGCCAGGCACATGCCCACGTTCATACGCCACGCGCGATTCCACATCAAACACAATGGCTTCATCCGCGTTCAACGCCGCATGCAGCGCCTGCGCACGCACGCCGGCCGCCTCCGGACGATGACGCAATACGCGGCGCGACTCCACGCCGCTTTGCAACGGCGCCAACGCAGGCGGCTGGTACAGATAGACCTCGACCGCGCCCAATTGCGCCAGCCAGGCGCCCGTCGTCAGCGCGCGCACGCCATCCCAATCCGCCAGCACCACCCGCGAGCGGCGCGTGGCCAGGTATTCGTCGGTGGCTTGCACCAACTGCCCGCCCGGCGCCCACCGCCACCCTTCCAGGTGACCGGTCTCGTACTCTTCGCGCGTACGCACGTCGAACTTGAACAAGGTGCGCGTCGCGTGCTCGGCCTCAAACGCGTGCAGCGTCGCCGTGTCGAGATACCCAATGCCCGCCCGCTGCGCCACATCGCGCGCCTGTTCGCGCGCCGCCGCCAACGCCGGCGCGCCCGGTTCCGGCAGCGCGGCATGGCGGCCATAGGCAAGCTCGCGGCCCGACAGCAACCATTCCATCGTGCCGTTGCGCAAAGACGCTACTCGGTTCGGAATGCCCGCATCAATCAGCGTCTGCGCGCCCACAATGCTGCGCGTGCGGCCGGCGCAATTCACCACCACAAACGTCTTCGGGTCAGGCGCCAGTTCGCGGATGCGATAAACCAGTTCCGCACCCGGCAGGCTATGCGAGAACGGCAACGTGAAATTGTGGAATTCTTCCGGCGTACGGCTGTCCACCACCACGATGTCGTCGCCGCGCGCCACGCGCTCGTGCAGCTCATTCACATCGATCCACGGCGTGTGCTTTTCGTGTTCGATTACTTCCCCAAACGCCTTGCTCGGCACGTTGGTGCCAGAGAACAGTTCCAGCCCCGCACGCGCCCAGCCGTCCGTGCCGCCTTCCAGCACAGAGACGTCCGTCCACCCCAGGCGCGTCAGCTTGGCCGCGGCCTGATGCGCTTGGGATTCATCATCGTCCACCAGCACGATGCGCGTGTCGCGCCTTGGCACCAGGCGGTCGGCCAGCACCTCCAGGCGCCACAGCGGCGCAGGCACCGCCACCAGCAAATGGCGGCGCGCGTAACGGCCGGCCTCGCGCACGTCCAGCACGGCGATTTCGGCATCGCCGCGCAGTTCTTCTTGCAAGGCCTGGGCCGACACCCGTGCATGGTAAATGGCGGCGGGCGGCGAAAACGTGCGATACGTGCCGCCCGCCGTGCTTTCAAACACCACGCGGCCATGGAGCCGGTCCAGCGCCAAGCCGTAGAAGTGCAGATGCGCGCCGGGTTCGTCGCCCACCAATTCGATGGTGTGCACGTCGTCCGGCCCCAACACGATGGAATTGCCCGGCCCCACGTCCACGCGGCGCACGGGCGTCAGGGCGTCACGCAACGGATCTTCGGTGGTGGCCCGCGC
This sequence comes from Achromobacter sp. NPDC008082, assembly GCF_042957345.1. Taxonomy (NCBI): domain Bacteria; kingdom Pseudomonadati; phylum Pseudomonadota; class Betaproteobacteria; order Burkholderiales; family Alcaligenaceae; genus Achromobacter; species Achromobacter sp. NPDC008082. Next base: position 233,430 of record NZ_JBIBIB010000007.1, on the reverse strand, counting down.
ATACACCTCGTTGCGCTCGTTGCCCCGCACGCCCGCAATAATGGCCCAGGTCGTGTGGTCATGCGGCGGCTGCGCCTTGCCCGGTTCACCGAGCGACAGGTAGAGCGCGTAGCCGCCGTCCACATCTTCGGCCAAGCGATAAATAGAGGTGGGGCGGCCCGGCGCCACGGCAAATGCGTCTGCGGGGAAAAGTTCGTGCCGCTGGCCCAAGGCCTCCAACAGCGCCGCCACCCGCGCCAGCTGTTCCGGCGTCGCGTGCGACGCGTCGGGAACAAGTTTGCGCACCTGCGCAATGAACGCGCGAACGGCCTCTGCGCGTGCGGTATGCGTGCTTTGGGCCGGCGCGGCCGCGGGGGAAGAAATGCTCATGAGATGACCTGAACGTCCGGGTTGAAGAGACCTTCAGGCTACGTGCGCGCCGGGCGGCGGACAACGTAGAAATGCGTCTATGGATATGCGCGCAATGGCGGCTTTGGGACGCAGAGCGGCGGATTCTGTCAGTGCAGCCGCAATATCAGACTCCTTCTATAGACGGCAGTGCCGACGATTGCCGAAGATTCTTGCTCGACTTGGATACACCGGAAGGGACGCCCATGTTGCCGCACGTAAAAGACATGCGTTTCACGTTCACGCCCGTCCATGGCGCGGCGTTTGATGTCGTTGAATTCACGCTGGACGAGGCGCTGTCCGAGACCTACCGGTTAAGCGTGGACCTTTCCAGCTTTGATCCAGCGGTGGATTTTGGCGGCCTGCTGGATCAACCCGCCCTGTTCACGATCTGGCGGGGCGGGATGGCGGTGCGGCATGTGCATGGCATCGTGACGGAGTTTGAACAATCGATGACCGGCTTTCGCCGCACCCGCTATCGGGCGGTGCTTGAACCCTCTCTGGCCCGCGCCGCCCTTTGTTCCGACTGGCGCATCTACCAGCACCTGTCCGTGCCGGAGATCATGGCGGATGTCATCAAACGCCAGGGCATCACGGACTATGAACAGGTCACGACGAACGAACACCTTCCGCGCGAATACTGCGTGCAGGCGGGCGATACCGATCTGGAATTTCTGAACCGTCTGGCCGCCGAAGAAGGTTATTTCTACCGCTACGAACATGCCGAAAAAAGCCACCGCTTGATTCACGGCGACCGCATCTACATTCACGGTGAAATCGCGGGCGGGCCGGTTCTGTACAACCCCATGCCGGGCGGCGATCAGCCCGAGCCCGCGCTGCATCGCTTCACCTACGCCGAGCGTGTGCGCACCGCAGTGCAAACTCAGCGCGACTACACCTACAAGCATCCGCGCTACAGCCAGGAACATTCGCCTGTCGCCGCAGACTTGGCGCATCAAGACCGCCGTTACGAACGCTACGACTATCCCGGCCGCTACAAGCGCGACGAAGCGGGCAAACCGTTCACCCAGTCAAGACTGCTAGGCCGACGCCGCGATGCGCGTATCGCCATCGTCGACGGTGACGACGCGCGCCTGATTCCCGGTGTGGCTTTCGACCTGACCGGTCACCCGCGCGAAGACTGGAACCACGGCTGGCGGCCCGTCCGCATGCGCCACCATGGCGTGCAGCACACAAGCCAGGAAGAAGACGGCTTCGGTGCGGAACAAGGCACGCAATATGGCTACACCGCCGAACTCGTCCCCGACAAAGTCGACTGGAAGCCCGCGCCCTGCCCTAAACCCCGCATCGACGGCCCGCAAATGGCCACCGTTGTCGGCCCGCCCAACGAAGAGATCTTTTGCGACGAGTGGGGCCGGGTCAAGGTGCAGTTTCCGTGGGACCGGCTGGGCGACCACGACGAACACAGCTCCTGCTGGATACGGGTTTCACAGAACTGGGCGGGCGCGCTGTGGGGGCAGATGGCGATCCCGCGAATCGGCCAAGAAGTCGTCGTGCAATTCCTGAACGGCGATCCAGACCAGCCGCTGATCACCTCGCGGGCATACCGCGCCACCCATCTTCCGCCGTATGAACTGCCCCGGCACAACATTCTGCACACCATCAAAAGCAAGGAACACAAGGGCAACCGGGCCAATGAACTGCGGCTGGATGACACGTCGGCGCAGATCAGCGCGGCGCTGATGAGTGAACACGGGGCATCTGAACTGCATCTGGGCTATTTGACGCACCCCAGGCCAGCCGGCGGCAAACCGCGTGGCGAAGGGTTTGAGTTGCGCACGGACGCGCATGGCGCGTTGCGTGCGGCGCAAGGCTTGCTGCTGACGACCGAGGCGCGACGGCATGCCAAGGGCGGGCAACTGGATCGCTCGGAGATGGTGGGCGTGTTGGAAGCCGCGCTGGAACTAGCCCGCACGCTAGGCGACTACGCCGGCAAGCACGAAGGCATCGAGCATGACACCGCCCCGCAGCAATCGCTAAGCGAGTCCGTGCGCGATCTAGGCCACGGCGCAAATGATCAACAAAACGGCGCAGGCCAAGGCGATGCCGCCCTGATGGCGCTTAGCGCACCCGGTGGCATCGCCGCCGCCACGCCCGCCAGCTTGACGCTAAGCGCAGGCGAACACCTGGACAGCATCGCCCAGCGCCATCAGCAGATCAGCGCGGGCGAGAAAGTCGTGATCAACGCTGGCGGCGACGTGGGGCTGTTCTCTCAAGGCGGCGCCCTGCGCCACATCGCGCACCAAGGCGAAATGCTGCTGCAAGCGCAGCACAACGCCATCCGCATTCAGGCTGACCAAAGCGCCGAGCTCACGTCCAGCAAACAACACGTGCTGATCGCGGCCGACAAGCACATCACGCTGCTTTGCGGCGGGGCGTACATCAAGCTGGCCGATGGGCACATCGAATTGGGCATGCCGGGGACCTTTACGGTCAAGGCGGCGCAGCATGCGTTTTCCGGCCCGACCGGGCGCAGCGCCGAACTACCGGCCTTCACCTCACCCGACGTCGCATCCGGCGACTACACCGGCCGGTTCCGCATGCGCAAGACAGACGAACGCACGTTCGAACGTTACCGATATCGGATCATGACCGGCGCCACGCTGCTGCAAGAAGGCATGACGGATCACAACGGTGAAACCGAATTCATCAATACGCCTCGCGCACGCAGCGTGCACACATACAAAACCATCATGCGAGAGGATCAACGGCTATCCGAAGACCCCGAGCACCTGGTGGGTGAACTGGATGGCTCGCGCGAGCATTTTCCCGAACACGGTCCCAGAGAAGACGCTTTCCTGAACCTGCATACCGACGGAGACACCTGATGGCCGCCCCAGTTGTCGCCGCCCTGGTTTGGGGATACCGCGCCTATCGCGCCTATGCCGCCTACGAAACCGCACAAACCGCCATTGAAACGGCCGAAACCCTGGCCCAGATCAGCCAGCGCAAGAAGGAAGTCGAGACCATCCTGAAAGACGTCATCAAGGGCATGAAGGAAGAGATCGATATCAAAAGCTCGACCTTCGTCCGTACGGGCGGCAACACGACCGTGTCGCGCGGCCGCAATGAAAACATGACGTTCAAACAGTACATCGAACGCAAAATTCCGTTCCGCCCCGTGATCAGCACCGTGTGCCAATGGGCATTGAAATCACCGCTGACCGTGCCAAGGCGAATCCGCAAGAAGATTCCGGGCGAAGTCATTGAGACCACGATCGACATCGCGTTAAAGCAGACGACAGCGTCATTGGTGTTTGAAGCCGTGGATGATCTGCTGGCGTGGCAAAGCCCGCTGAAGGCCGAACCGAATTACCACGGGACGTCGTTTGCCGCGATGCTGGGTGACCCATCAACCCGGCCAAAACGGATCAGCGAGTATTTCCCTTTTTGGCCCCGCCCAAAAGGAAGCTTGGCGCCAGATCTGGTGATTGTCGAGTATCGCCAGCAGCCGTTCGAAGTTGAAAACGTGTTTGCCGCGGTAGAGATCAAGTTTCCGAACGATTGGGTGAAGATAGAACAGTCTATAGCGGGTTCGCCATGGGTAATCCGTTGGAATTCGGCATGCGTTCCGAAGCGGCCGTCTGGGACCGCGCGCTTGCGCCGCATTTCTACGGGTTGGACACGGACTATCCATTTGGCATGGCGTTTACGCCTGGACTGCCCTCAGGCATCCGCCCCCCCACCTGGGGCTTCTTCCTATCCGACATCTGGCGAGAAAAGCTCTTGGTCTCCCGCGAAGAGGTCATCGCGCATCTGAACGACCCGCGCATCCGCATCGACACGCTCAGCTGCGGGCAATGGATTGAACTGGGTCCGCAACCTGAGTTGTATCCCGTTGAACTTGGCGTACCTGAACTTCCCGTCTTGCTCAATCGCCTGCTCAGACGTATTCGGCATCCGCAACTGGAACTGACGGGGTTTGGAGAATGGGATGGCGACCCGAACCATTATTTCGACCGCGTTGACACCCAGCGCTGGCTAGCGCGCTTCGATGACGACAGTGATTGGCCAACGCCCGAGATTCGAGGCCTGACGCCCGGCGATCCGCCCGTCGAACCCACCGCTACGCACGTCGTCGTGGGCGAGCTGATCCCCTCAGACGGCTGGTGGTACACGCTGGCTAAAACCCATTCCCGCCGCTACTTCAAGGCCGGGGAGCTCGCCCCGCCCGTCTCGCAGGATAGATCTCGCGGCACAGTCATCTGGCAGCGCGATATTGATCAACGCGCCCCCGAACCGGAACCTGCCCGCCTCGCGCAGACCGGTCAACCGGCTCCCCGAGCAGGCCGATGGCGCGCGGACGAGAAAGGGTCAATCTTGTGCACCGTCCGCAAAGACGAACCGATGCCTGCGTATCAAGGCCAGACGGTGGCTTGGCATTGGATGCACGACGATGCGGCCACCGATGCGACCAAACCCGTACGAGTAAGCTCAGGCCAACCCTGCCCCTACCCCGGCTCCTGGACTTGCGAACAGGTGCCGACCGGTCCGCAGACCTTCATGCATCAAACCCCCATGCCTCAAATCAACGGGCAAAACGTCACCTGGATAATGGTGCGATTCCTACGTTGACACGCCGTCCCCCTTCAACTCCCTGTCCACCACCTCCCGCGTCAGCGTCGGCACAAACATTTCGATGAAGTGAAACGCATAACCGCGCAGCCATGCGCCGCGTCGTATTGCCAGGCGGGTCAGGTTGATCTCGAACAAATGGCGGGCGTCGATGGCGCACAGGCGGGTGTCGCGCTCGGCGTCCCACGCCACGGCGGCCACAATCCCCACGCCCAGTTCCAATTCGACGTAGGTCTTGATGACATCCGCGTCCATGGCCGTCATGACGATATCCGGCGTGATGCCGGCGCGCGCGAACGCTTCGTCGATGTGGGCGCGGCCGGTGTAGCCGCGTCCGTACGTGATGATCGGGTAGCGCGACAACTGCGACAGGCTGATGCCGTCGTGCTGATGCTCCAGCGGATGGCCGCGCGGCACGATGATGCTGTGGCTCCAGCGGTAGCACGGCAGGTTCACCAGGCCGGGATAGTCCGCCACGGCTTCGGTTGCCACGCCGATGTCGGCCTCGCCTTCCAGCAGCATTTCCGAGACTTGCTTGGGCGAGCCTTGGTGCAGATGCAGCACCACATCGGGGTAACGCTGGCGGAATTCCTTGATGACGGGGGGCAAGGCGTAGCGCGCCTGCGAGTGCGTGGCCGCAATCGACAGCACACCCTTGCGGCTATCGGCGTACTCCGCACCCGCGTGACGGATGTTGTCCGCGCATTGCAGAATCTGCTCGACCAGCGGCAGAATCAGTTCGCCGGGCGGGGTCAGGCCGATCAGGCGTTTGCCTGAGCGCACGAAGATGTCCACGCCCACCTCTTCTTCCAGCTCACGAATCTGCCGGCTGACACCGGGTTGCGACGTGTGCAGGCTTTCCGAGACGTCGGTCAGGTTGAAGTCCTGGCGCACGGCTTCGCGCACTGAACGCAGTTGCTGGAAGTTCATCTTGCGCCTTCAGCCCAGAAAGGCCAGTTGATTGCCGGACGGATCTTTCACATACATGACGCGCGGCAGCGCGTCGGGCAGTGAACAGACGGGGTAATGGCCCGCCTGACGCAGGCGCGCCAGGATCTCGTCGTAGGCATGGGTCTTGATGGCGAGGTAATCGGGTTTGACGCCGCGGCTGACCTCGTCAACCGGAGACAGCGACAAGGTGGCGTCGCCCAGCGCAAAGAGCAGGCGCTGATCATCCGCGCTTGCCATTTCGTCCAGGCCGATGACGCGGTGATAGAAGTCCCGCACGGCTTGCTCCCGATGCGACAAGAACGGAAGCTGTACGGATTCGATCGAAATAGAAGGTGTCATGCCCTGCTGCCAGCCATGGAACAGGGCAAATTCTAGTACCCGAAGGTACAACCGGACAAAGAGGTTGTAATTGCTTCTACATAGCCAGAAACCCTAAAGCGCAAGGCTTATTTGCATATGCGTTACGCGCTACGACGCAAGGCGTCACGGGTGACGCTGAAGGCGCGTTCCAGATCGCCGATCAGGTCTTGCGGATGCTCTAGCCCGATGTGCAGGCGCACGACTGATGACTTGCCCGGCCCTTGTTGCCAGACGCTGTGCTCGGCCAGCCGTTCGGGCGCGGCTTCAAGCGCCAGGCTTTCGTAGCCGCCCCAGGAGGCGCCGATAGAGAAGTAGCGCAGTGCGTCGATGAAGCGAGATGCCGCCGCTGCGTCTGCGTTGCCGAACGCGAACGACACCAGGCCGCTTGCGCCGCTGAAGTCGCGCCGCCACAGCGCGTGGCCGGGGTCTTGCGGCAACGCCGGGTAGAAGACCCGGGCGACGTCATCATGGCCCGCCAGGTACTCCGCCACGGCCAACGCATTGGTCTGATGCCGCGCCAGGCGCACATCCAGCGTGCGCAGGCCGCGCAAGGTCAGATAGGCGTCGTCGGCGCCCACCGACAGGCCCAAGGCGTCGTAGGTGACGCCGATCTTGTGCGCGAGCTCGGCGCTGTCGACGGTGACCACGCCCATCATCACGTCCGAATGCCCGGCCAGGTATTTAGTGGCGGCCTGAATGGAGATGTTCGCGCCCAGCGCCAGCGGCTGGTAGTACAGGCCGCCGCTCCAGGTGTTGTCAGCGGCCACCAGCACGCCATGGCGGCGCGCGGTGGCGGCAAGCGCCGGCAGGTCCAGCACCTCGAATAGCAGCGAGCTGGGCGACTCCAGGTACAGCAGGCGCGTGTTCGGGCGTATCAGCGATTCCAGCGTGTCTTGGCCTTGCGACGGCGAAAAGTATTCCACCTCGACGCCATAGCGTTGCAGCAGCGATTTATCCACCTTGCGCACGGGCGAATACACGCTGTCGGCCACCAGCGCATGGTCGCCGGGCGCAAGCGTGGCCAATAGCACCAAGGTAATCGCCGACAAGCCAGACGGCGCCAGCACCGTGCGATACCCGCCTTCCAGCGATACCACCGCTTCCTCCAGCGCCTGATGCGTGTCCAGGCCATGGCGCCCATAGGTGGCCACGCGATCGCCTGCCGCGCGCAGCTTATTCAACGAGGCCTGCGTGCCGGTGTCGGCAAAGCGTACCGTGCTGGTGCGCACGACCGGCACGTTCACCGGCCCCGCGCCATGCTTCAGTTCGGGCGACCCGGCATGCACCAGCCTTGTCTGGACGTGGGCCTGGAGCTGATCGTGCGCTTTGCCTTGAGCGTGGCCGTAGGCTTGGGCTTGGGCTTGGGCTTGATCTTCGCTCATGCGCGCACCTCTTGGCCCGGCTTCATCTGCGTGGCGTTGTAGTTCAGGATCTGGCCGGTAGCCAGGTCGATACCTATTCGGCCTGACAAGGTCTCCAAAGGCTGGCCGTACAGGTGGAAGTGCAGCGTGGGCGAATCGCCCGTGACGTGGATGCTGTGGATGTCATCGGGCAGAAACGACAATGACTGCCCCGGCTGCACCACCACTTCGCGCACCTGTTCCAACGTGGCGCGGCCCGCTTGGGAACCGTCGTCGCTGCGGCGGTAGACGCGGTTCAGCTCTTGCCCAGACAAGGCCACGATCACCGCCCAGGTCGTGTGGTTATGCGGCAAGGTGGTCTTGCCCGGGTTGATGGAATTCAAGTACAGCGCCGGCACGCCCGGCGCGTCATCGGGATTCAGCCGATAGCGCGTGGACGCGCCCACGCCCTGCCCGGCTGCGGGCGGCGGGAAGTCAGACGCGGGAAACAGCTCGCGGTGTTGCGCCAGTTGTTCCAGGCGCGTGGTCACGGCGGCCAGTTGTTCGCGGGTCACGATGTCGGACGTCAGCAGTTGGCGGATGTCGGACAGCGCCGCTTGCACCTGCTGGCGGCGGCGGGTGGTGATGTCGGATTCAGTAGTCATGATGCAGATCGCTCCAAAGGGGTCATACCGCCAGACGCAGCGGGTCGAACGTCAGGTAATTGGCGATGGGGTCCGGCGCCGGTTTGCGCGCGGCGGCCGCGCCGGATGAACGTTGCAGGAAAGCGCGCGTGCGCTCGCTTTGTGGCGCGCCAAAGATGCGCGACGGCGGGCCGTGCTCCACGATGCGGCCGGCTTCGGTGAAGTACACGGTGTCGCTGACCTCTTCGGCAAAGCGCATCTCATGGGTGACGAGCATGCAGGTCAGGCCGTCTTGCACCAGGTCGCGAATCACGGTCAGCACTTCGCCGACCATTTCAGGGTCCAGCGCGGACGTCACTTCGTCAAACAGAATCAGTTCGGGTTGCAGCGTCAGCGCCCGCGCAATCGCCACGCGCTGTTGCTGCCCGCCCGAGAGCTCGCCCGGATACGCGCGTTCCTTGTGTTCCATCCTGACCTTGGCCAATAGCTCGCGCGCACGCGCCTCGGCCTGCGCGCGCGGCTGGCCGCCGACTTTGATGGGCGAGATCACCAGGTTTTCCAGCACGCTCAGGTGCGGAAACAGGTTGTACTGCTGGAACACAAAGCCCACGCGTTTGCGCAGCGCAATGAAGTCGGATTCCGTTTTCAGGGCGTCGACTTGCACGCCGCCCACTTGAATGGCGCCGCGCTGCGGGCGCAGCAGCCCCGTGATGCATCGCAGAATGGTGGATTTGCCCGAGCCCGACGGGCCGATAATCGATACCGCCTGGCCTTGCTTGACCTCGACATCGATGCCTTTCAAGACCTCGGTGTCGCCAAAGGCCAGATGCACGTCGCGCAAGCTGACCAGCGGATTACGTTCAATGGTGTTCATGGCGTCGTTCCAAATACCGCGTCCAACGCGCGATGGGATAGCAATAGGCGAAGAAAAGCGCCAATAGCGTGAAATAGACCAGGATGGTGAAGTCGCTGCGCGCCACGGTGTTGCTGGCCACGGTGGCCGTGTCGACCAGATCGTGCACGCCCACCAGCGAGGCCAGCGACGTGCTCATCGTGATGCTGGCCATCAGGTTCATCCACGACGGCAGCATGCGCCGCACGCATTGCGGCAGCACGATCATGCGAAAGATCTGCGTGCGGCGAAACGCCAGCGATTGCGCGGCTTCCCATTGCGCGCTGGGAATCGACTGAATCGCCCCACGAAAGATTTCGGCCACGTTGGCGCTGGCGGGCAAGCCCAGCCCGATCACCACCTTGATCCAATCCGGAAACGGCAGATACCAGCCCGCCAGGTTCACTTCAAACGGGAACACATACGTCGTGAAATACACCAGCACCAGAATGGGCGCGTTGCGAAACAGCAGCACGTACGCGCGCGTCAGCCGGCGCAGCACCGCGGATGGTGATAGCGACAACGCGCCCACCACCAGCCCTACCACCGTGCCCAACGCCATCGCCAGCATGCTGATCTGGATGTTCATGCCCAGCCCGCGCAGCAAGGCGGGGGACCAGTGCCACAGCGCCTGCACGGCGGCGGGCGTGGTGCCGGTGGCGGCCCAGGTCAGGGCCAGCGCGGCAAGCGCCAGCAGCAGCACGAACCAGGGGTCGCGCACCAAGGCGGGCAGGAATCCGCCAGCGCTGCGGCCACGGCTGGCGTTCAATGCAAGTTCATTGGCCATAGCCGGGCATCCTCAAACGGTCTTCCAGCCACCGGCCCGCCACACTCACCAGCCACGTCAGCAAGCCGAAATACAGCAGGATCAGCAGCAGCAGCTCCAACACGTTGTCGCGGTGCGACCAGATCATGATGGATTCATAGGTGACGTCGCCCACCGCAATGGCCGAGGCGATTGCCGTCATCTTCACCAGGTCCACCAGGTTGTTCACCAGCGCGGGCAAGGCGAAGCGCACCGCCAGCGGCAACTGCACCTGCGTCAGAATCTGGCGGCGCGAAAACGCCAGCGAACGCGCCGCTTCCATCGTTACCGACGGCACGGCCTCGATGCCGGCGCGCAGGGCTTCGGCGTGGAAGACACCTTTGTGCAGCGCCACCACGATCACCACCCACGCAAACGGCGTGATGGGATTACCGCCGCCCAGCTTCTGCGTGATCAGCATGTTCAGCACCAGAAACGCGCAATACAGCTGCACCAGGGTGGGTGTGTTGCGCGTGACTTCCACAAACGCCTGCAAGGGGCGCGCCAGCCACGCGCGGCCACTGGTCAAGCCCGCGGCGATCAACACACCGAACAGCAGGCTGACCGGGATGGTCCATGCGCACAGTTGCAACGTCACCCACAGCCCGTGGCCGAACGCCGACAACTCGGCCGGGTCCTGCACAAAGCTGTAGTTAAGACCCAGCGGCTTGAAGAAACCGACCCAGGCCTGCAAGACCGATTCGATCATGCGGCGGCCTCCAGCACGTCAGGCGGCGCCAAGGCCTCCACCGCGCGCGCAATGCGCGTGAGGGCGGCATCGATGTTCGCGTCCGACGCCGCAAACGACAGACGCAAATATGGCGACAAGCCGTAAGCCGCGCCCCGCACCACCGCCACGCCTTCGGCTTCCAGCAGCCAATCGACCACATCCCCGTCGTGTTCGATCCGCTGTCCATCAGGGCGCACGGCGCCGATCAGGCCGGCCACGCCGATCCAGGCGAAGAACGAGCCTTGCGGCGCAACCACCTGCAAACCCGGCACGCCGCGCAAGCCTTGCACCACGCGCTGCGCGCGCCGCTCGTACGCCTGTCTTGCGGTGGCGACGAAGTCATCCGCCACGCCCTGCAACGCCGCCAGCGCCGCGGCCTGGCCCACTGAACTGGGGCCGGACGACACCTGCGACTGCACCGCCTCCAGCGCATGAATCAGCGCTTGCGGGCCTGTGCCCCAGCCGATGCGCCAGCCGGTCATGGCATAGGCCTTGGATACCCCGTTGACGACCAGCGTGCGGCCCGCCAGATCGGGCGCCACGCGCAGCAGCTGCGCGGGTGGCTGGCCGAACCAGATCTCTTCGTACATCTCGTCCCACAACACCAGCACATGGGGCGCGGCGCGCAGCACGTCCGACAAGGCTTGCAGCTCGGCCGCCGAATACACCGCGCCAGTCGGGTTGCCCGGCGAGTTCAGGATCAGCCACTTGGTGCGCGGCGTGATGGCGTCGCGCAAAGCCTGCGGGGTCAGCTTGAAGCCGTCTTCGGCCACGGTATTCACCACCACCGGCACGCCGCCGTTGATGCGGACGGCATCCGGAAACGTGGGCCAGTACGGGGCGGGCACGATGACTTCATCGCCGTCGTCCAGCGTGGCGTTCAGCGCCAGGTAGATCACCTGCTTGCCACCGTTGGAGATGATGACGTTGGACGCGTTCACGTCCAGCCCGTGCCGTGCGCGATAGCCGTCCGCCACCGCGCGGCGCAGCGCCTGCGTGCCCGCCGTGGGCGTGTACTTCGTCTGGCCTTGCTCCAGCGCAGCGCGCGCGGCGTCCTTGATGGGCGCCGGCGTATCAAAGTCGGGCTCGCCAGAGGTCAACACGATGATGGACCGGCCCTCCGCCGCCAGCCGCGCCGCGCGGGCGCCGGCGGCGGCAATGGGAGACAGCTCGGCGCTGCGGGCGCGGCGCGACAAGGCGCCGGGAAACAGGGTTGCGGTCATGTCAGCACCTTTCCGGGATTCATCAGATTCAAAGGGTCCAGCGCCTGCTTGATACGGCGCATCAGCGCCAGTTCCAGCGGGCTCTTGTAAAGTGGCAACGCATCACGCTTGACCTGGCCGATGCCATGTTCGGCGCTGATCGACCCGCCTTGCGCATGCGCCTGGGCATGCACCACGTCGTGGATGCGGTCTTCCAGGTCGAACAGGTGGCGCACGGGGCGCGCCAGGTTGTGCGACACGTTGTAGTGCAGGTTGCCGTCGCCCAGATGGCCGAACGCCATGGGGCGCAGGCCGGCATCCAGCGCGTGCAGCGCATCGGCTGTGGCCCGCAGAAAGGCCGGCACGCGAGAGATAGGCACCGAGATATCGTGCTTGACGTTGCCGCCGTCGCGCGCCTGCGCGACACCAATGGCTTCGTCCCGCAAGCGCCAGAAGGCGGCGGATTGCTGCAAGTTGTGCGCGATCACGGCATCCGCCAGCAGCCCGGTTTCCAGCGCTTCCTGCCCCAGCCGCAACAATGCCGCGCCCGCGCCTTCCGGGCTTTCCGACGCCGCTTCCAGCAAGGCATACCAGGGCTGGCCCAAGCCGGGCAAAGGCTGCGGCTGCTCCGGCACATGCAGCGCGACCAGGTCCAGCACCGGCTGGCTGATCAGCTCAAACCCCGTCAACGACGCGCCCAGCCGTTGCCGCGCCAGCGACAGAAACGACAACGCCGCTTCGATGGACGGAAACGCCACGAAGGCGCTGCCCTGCCCGGCTGGCAAGGGATACAGCTTGAGCGTGGCGGCGGTGATGACGCCCAGCGTGCCTTCGCTGCCGATGTATACGTCCCGAAGCGAATAGCCGGTGTTGTCTTTGCGCAGCCCGCGCAAGCCGTTCCAGATGTCGCCTTCGGCCGTCACCACTTCCAGGCCCAGCGTCAGTTCGCGGGTGTTGCCGTAGCGCAGCACCTGCGTGCCGCCGGCATTCGTCGACAAGTTGCCGCCAAGGGTGCAACTGCCCTCTGAGCCCAGGCTCAAGGGAAACAGCCGGTTGGCTTGGCGCGCGGCCTCTTGCACGGCGGCCAGCACACAGCCGGCCTGAACCGTGATGGTGTCGTTGTCCGTGTCCAGCGCCAGCACGCGGTTCAAGCGGCCCAGCGACAACAGCACCGCCTGTCCGCTCGCGTCAGGCGTGGCGCCGCCCATCAAGCCCGTGTTGCCGCCCTGCGGCACGACCGGCACGCCGGCCGCACGGCAAAGACGAATCACGGCGGCCACTTCTTCGGTGTCTGCCGGGCGCGCCACGGCCAGCGCCTGTCCGTGCAGGCGGCCGCGCTGGTCGGTCAGGTACGGTGCGGCGTCCGCGCCTGTCCAGACCCAGTCGTGGCCCAGGCGCGCGCGCAGCGCGGCCAAGAGGGAATCGGCGGTGGACGCCGTCATGGTTTGGCCTGCGCCTCGGGCGGCGCGCTGTCGAACTTGCCCGTCTGCGCCTGCGCGGTGGCTTGCTTCAGGTAGTCAGCCGGGACGCCGTAGCGGTCCGCTTCCTTCACCAGCAGACCCGTCTTCAGCCAGTCGCGAATGACGCCGTCAACAAAAGCGCGCGTGTCGGCTTCGTTGCGCCGCGTCCAGATCACCGTCGGCGACGGAATCAGCTGGTCGGAAGTCGCCAGTTCAAAGTCCTTCCATTCCGCGCCGTTGGGACCGTGCAGCGTTTCATACAGCGCGGGCTGGATGTGTACCGACGCGTCGCAACTGCCGCCCTTCAACGCCAGCAACGATTCGGGAATGTTGCGCAAACCCTTGACCACCGCGCCGTATGTGTCCTGCAAGGGCTTGGCGAAGTTGCTGCCTTGCGACACGCACGCGACCTTGCCCTTCAGGTCTTCCCAACGCTTGATGCCGCTTTGCTTGGACACCATCGCCGCGCCGCCCACCAGGTTGTAGGGCGTGGGTGCGTAGCTCAGGATTTCGCTGCGTTCCTGCGTCCATTGAATGTTGGCGATCAACAGATCCACCTTGCCCGCCTGCAGGAACTGCACGCGCGTGGACGCGGTGACGGGTACGGTTTCCAGGCTGACGCCCAGGCGCTTGGCGATGTCCGCGCCCAGGTCCGTCTGAAAGCCGCCCACCTTGCCGGTGGCCGGGTCCAGAATGCCAAACGGCGGGCTGGCGCCATCTACACCAATCACGATCTTGCCGCGCTGCTTGATCTTTTCCAGGGTCGCATCCGCGTGCGCGGCGCCGGACGCCGTCAATGCGGCGATACCCGCCCACGCCAACACGGCGCCCATCTTGTTGCCAAGGTGCTTCATCTTGTTCTTCCGTTCTGGTCGGGCCAGCGCTTAGCTGCCCTGCTTGAATTTCGCGTGCAGTTCTTGCAGCAGCGGTTGCGCCGGTTCAATGCCCAGACGCTTTTCCGTGGCGATCAGCCAGCCGCTGCGGTGCCAGTCCTGCACAACGCGGTCGACGGCGGCGATGGTGTCGGCTTCGCCCTTACGGGTCCAGACGACCGAGTTCGCGGGCAGCACGTCGGTCTTGATGGGCGCGTGGTAATCGGCCCACTCCGGGTTGTTGCGCAGCAAGGGGTGGATCAGCGTGGAGTCATGCACGGCGGCCACGCACTGGCCGCCCCGCAGCGCCAGCAACGAGTCCGACGAGCTCTTGTAGCCCTTGACCACCGCGCCGTATTCCGTCGACAAGGGCTTGGCGAAGCTGCTGCCTTGCGACACGCACACGGGCTTGCCGCGCAGGTCTTCCCACGTTGTGATGCCGCTGGTCTTCAGGGTGGCGGCCGCGCCGCCCACCCGGAAGAACGGCGTGGGCGCGTAGCCCAGAATCTCGGCGCGCTCGGGGTTCAGTTCCATGGACGCGATCAGCAAGTCCACCTTGCCCGAGATCAGAAACTGCGTGCGCGTGGCCGTCTGCACTTGCACGAGTTCCGCTTTCACGCCCAGGCCCTTGGCCAGCTCCCGCGCCAGCTCCGGGTTCCAGCCCACCAGTTGCTGCGTGGCGGGGTCGAGCGATCCGAACACCCCGCCGTTGGCCAGCACGCCGATGGTGACGGCGCCGCGCTGCTTGATCTTGTCGAGCGTGGCGTCGGCGTGGGCCGCGCCTGCGGCAAGCGTCAGCGTCAGCGCCAGCGCCAGGGCGTGTGTGGCGCGGGCCGGGCCCGCTGTCTTCTTATGAATTGCCATGAGGGTTCTTGTCATTTGCATTGAACGGATGTCCATGCTGCTTGCGCCGTCCCGGCAAGACAAAGAAGACTTTCAGATATCAATATGCGGGGGCCGCCGCGGGCGCCTTCATGCGCTGACTGCGTGCTCTGGCGGCGGGCGCCTACTTCAGCTTCACATCCGCCGAGGCGATGACGCGCTGGTAGGTCGCGATGTCGTCGCGCACGGTCTGGTCCACCGCGTCGGGCGACGTGGCGGCAATCGTGAACCCCAGGTTTTCCAGCAGAGCAGCCGTTTCGGGTTCGCGCAGCACAGCCACCACATCGCGATTGATGCGGTCCACCACGGCGCGCGGCGTTGACGCTGGCACCGAGAAGCCTTGCCAGCTTTCCACCACGTAGTCCGCCAGCCCGGCCTCCTGGATGGTTGGCACATCGGGCAGCGCCTTGGAGCGGTACGGGGTGGTCACCGCCAGCGCCACCAGCTTGCCGTTGCGCACATTTTCCGTGGCGGCGGCCAGCGTGATCAGCATGGCGTCGACGTGTCCGCCCAGCACGTCCAGTGTGGCCGGCCCCCCGCCCGGATACGGAATCTGATTGGTCTTCGCGCCCATGCGCTCGTTCAGCAATTCAACCGCCAAGTGCTGCAAGCTGCCCGTGCCGCCCGGCAGCGCCAACGAAATCTCGCCGGGCTTCTGCTTCACCAGCGCCACGAATTCCTGGAAGGTCTTCACCCCCAGGCCGGGCCGCACCACCAGCAATTGCGGGTTCACAACGGCCTTCGTCACCCCCTGCAAGTCCTTGACCGGGTCATAAGGCAGCTTGCCGGGCTGCAAGGCGTTCAAGGACAAGGCGTCGCCCGCCAGCAGCAAGGTGTAGCCGTCGCCCCGCGCAT
Source organism: Achromobacter sp. NPDC008082 (assembly GCF_042957345.1). Taxonomy (NCBI): domain Bacteria; kingdom Pseudomonadati; phylum Pseudomonadota; class Betaproteobacteria; order Burkholderiales; family Alcaligenaceae; genus Achromobacter; species Achromobacter sp. NPDC008082. Next base: position 217,454 of record NZ_JBIBIB010000007.1, on the reverse strand, counting down.
GCGCGACGGCGGCGTTGCCAATGGCGCTGCTGGCGCCCGGCTGGTTTTCCACGACAACGCTCTGATGCCATTTCTCGCCCAGCTTCTGCGCAACGGTGCGCGCCAGCTTGTCGGCGCTGCCGCCGGCCGACACCGGCACCACGATCTTGACGGGCCGGTTCGGATAGCGGTTGGCGTCTTCGCCCGGCACGGGTGCGGAGCCCGCAAAATTGCTGAGCAGCCCGGCGCCCAACACGACGCCGCCCAGCAATCCCAAGCCGGCACGCCACACGGATTTGCGTTTGATGCTCATGCCACCGCTCCCGTGTCCACGCCGAACGCGCTGAACGGCTTGCCCAGCACCGCGTTCGAATGGCGGCCGTCCACGCCCACTGGCACGTCGCCCTCAAGCGTGATGCGGTACAGCACCCGCTCCACGTCCAGGTAGGCGAAGTCGCCCGGCCCCTGATGCGCGGTGGCGCGGTTGTCCCAGAAGGCGATGCTGCCGGGTTGCCAGCGGAAGCGCACGGTGTATTCGGGCCGGGTGATTTCCTCGAAGAACAGGTTCAGCAAGTGGCGGCTTTCTTCATCGTTCACGTCCTTGATGCGGCGGGTGAAGCCGGGGTTCACGAAAAGCGCGCGCTCGCCCGTTTCGGGCAGGACGCGCACGACAGGATGCTCGGACACCAAAGGGCTGGCCTGTACGCGTTGCGCGTAGACGGTCTGGTTGTCGAAGTCGCCGTTGAATCCGCCGAATTGATGGCGCGCCCATAAGCCGTCCGCCAAGGCGCGTAGTGCGGGCGACAGGTGTTCATAGGCGGCCACCAGATTCGTGAAAATCGTGTCGCCGCCGTAAGCCGGCACTTGCCGGCCCGCGCGCAGGATGGAGCCCGCGGGCGGGTTCACCACACCCGTCACATCGGTGTGCCAACGTTCGCCACGACGCCCCGTGGTGGACGCCGACGAAATGGTGCGAATCTGCGGATAGCCTTCCGGCGGGTTAGCGTCGTAAGGATGCGCGGACGTCGGCCGCCCGAACCGCCGCGCAAAAGCCAGATGCTGCGCGTGGTCGATATGCTGATCGCGAAAGAAGATGACCTTCCAGCGCAAGAGCGCCGCCTTGATCTCGTCGACGGCGTCCTGCGTCAACGGCCGCGTCAAATCCACGCCGTGTATCTCGGCGCCGGTGAAAACGGATAGCGGCCGGACGTCCAGCCGCGTGTGTACCAATGTGCTCATGTGCCGCCCCTGTCTGTTCGGTAAAAACAGCATAGGGGCCGCGTACGCGCTCAACAAATACCGATACGCAATGTGAAAATACTGTGCCTCTTGCGTGGGCTTCGAGTTATATCCTTAGCGCTTTTCCGACAGGAACGTCAGCATGCGCCGCGCCAATTCGCGCGGTTGTTCCTCTGGCAAATAATGGCCGCAGGCCTCCAGCACCCCGCCTTGCAAGTCCAGCGCCAGGGGCTTCAAAGCGTCATGCAGATCGGGCGCGCTGCCTTGCGCACCGCCTAGCGCCAGCACCGGCACCGTCAACGGCGCATCCCGCAACGCGCGATTCTGCGCCGCGCTTTCCTGCGCGGCCCGGTAGTAGCCCAACATGCCCCGCAAACCGCCCAGCGTCTGATACACGCGCTCGTATTCGTCGATATCCACGCGGCTGAACACGCCCGGCTTGTTGGCCGTCTTGCGCGCAAAGAACCATTCAATCAGGATGCGCTCGCGCCCGGCCAGCAGGGCTTCGGGCAGGTCTGGCACGCTGTTGAACAGAAAGTGCCAGCTTTTCCAGTTGTCTGGCCCCAGCTCGATGGCGGGTTTGAGCGTCACGCCGGGAATGTTCGCGTCCAGCAGCACCACGCGTTCGACTTCATCGGCGTAGCGCGCGGCATAGGGGTATGCAATCCACGCGCCGATGTCGTGACCCGCCAGGGCATAGCGCGTCAGCCCCATCGTGTGAAACAGGGCGCGCAGCCGTTCACCGGCTTTGCGGGTGTCGTAGCCATCCAGCGGCTTGTCCGAATCCCCCTGCCCGGGCAAGTCGACGGCGAACACGCGATAGTGCGGCGCCAGCAGCGGCATCACGCGCCGCCACGCGTACCAGCTTTGCGGAAAGCCCGCCAACAGAATCAACGCGGGGCCTGCGCCGCCCTCCACCACGTGATAGCCCAGCCCATCTACCGGCACGCGACGGTGCTGAAACGGCACGCCATCCAAAGCAAAGGTATCGGCGCTGGTCAATGTGGTAGTCGTGGTTGTAGTCATGGTTGTAGTCATCATCGTTGCCCCCGGTTCAGTGCAGCGCGCCCGCGCCCAGTTTGATGTCTAGCTTCACGGCAAGCGCCGTCGCCACCATGGTCTGCACGCCGCGCACCAGCACGTCCAGCGCCAGGCTGGGCGCGCCGGGATGGCGGGTGGCCATCTCGGGCAGGTACGGCACATGCACGAAGCCGCCGCGCAAGGCGGGGCGTTCGGTGGCGATCAGGTGCGCCAGACCGTAGAAAATGGTGTTGCAGTTATACGTTCCCGCTGTAGACGACACGGACGCCGGCACGCCCGCCGCGCGCAGATCGCGCACGATGGCTTTGATGGGCAGCGTCGAAAAGTAGGCAGCCGGCCCGCCTTCCACGATGGGCTCATCAATGGGCTGATGGCCTTCGTTATCAGGGATGCGTGCGTCCACCACATTGATCGCCACGCGCTCTACCGACACATCCGTGCGCCCGCCCGCCTGGCCCAGGCAGATCACCAGATCCGGGTTGACGTCGCTGATCGCCTGGCGCAGTACCCCCACCACTTTGCCGATCACGCAAGGCAGTTGGCGCGCAACGACGCGCGCGCCCGCGATGAGGCTGCCGTCCAGCTGGCGGGCGGCCTCCCAGGACGGGTTCAGCGTTTCGCCATCAAAAGGTTCGATTCCGGTAATCAGCACGGTAGGCACGGCCACTTCCTCTTCTGTATCCATGAAGCCCATGGTAGAAGTCGCAGCCCTGATTGTTGAAATCGATAATGACTATTCGTACTATTGATGGCATGAATCTATCCACCGTAGACCTGAACCTGCTGGTCGCCTTCGAAGCGCTGTTCGAGACGCGCAATGTGACGCTGGCCGGCCAGCGCATTCATCGCGCCCAACCTTCCGTCAGCAGCGCGCTGAACCGTTTGCGGCGTGTGTTCAATGATGAATTGTTCGTGCGCACCTCCGATGGCATGCAGCCCACCGAACACGCCATCGCGTTGATGCCCGCCATCAGCAGCGCACTGGACCAGATTCGCGGCGCCTTGGCGCAAGGCGCGGTGTTCGATCCGGGCGCCGCGCAGGGGCGGCGGTTTACGCTGGCCGCCAGCGACTACGCCGACATCGTGCTGGTGCCGCGCATCGTCGCCCGGCTGCGCCGTGAAGCGCCTGCCGCCGACCTGCGCGTCGCCCGCCTGGACCGCGCCACCCTTTACGAACAGTTGGACAACGGCACGGTTGACGTCGCCATTGGCGGGCATCTGACGCCGCCCAAGCGCATGCGCGTCACGCCGTTGTACGAAGAGACCTTTGTCTGCATCGCCGACAAGCAGCACCCGGGTTTGCGCGGACGCAAGCTCACGCTGGACCGCTATGTTGCGCTGCCGCACGCCTTGTTCGTGCCTAGCGACGACGGCTCGGCGCGCGGGGTGGTGGATGCCAGCCTGGCGCGTCTGGGGCGCAAGCGCCGCGTGGCCTGCACCTTTGCGCACATCGTCGCCCTGCCCCATGCCGTGGCGGGTACGGACCTGATCGCCACGCTGGCGCGCCGTGCGGCGCTGCGGCTGGCGGGGCCTGAATTGAGCCTGCGCGCCTTGCCGGCGGAAGTGGACCCCGGGCCATTCGCCGTCGACATGGTCAGCAGCCGCCGTACATCGGGCGATGCGGCGTTGACGTGGCTACGGGGGCTGATCGATCAGGCGGTGAAGGAAATGGCGCGCTGACGCGCCAAGCGGCAATGGCCGCTATTTCGCCAGCACTGACGCCACATCCGAACCGAACGCGCAATATCCCGGGTATCCGGGCCGTTCATCGCAAGCTTTCAGGCAGCCCGGCTTGCCGCCAGCAAAGCTTGCCGCCACCGACATCCCAAACCCGTAGGTGGGCGTGGTCACATCAAACGCGCTGTCGCAAACGAGCTTGTCGCTGTAGGCGAAAGTCATGCCCTCGCGGCGGCCGTTCACCGCAAACGACACCCGGAAACTCTGGTAGCTGTTCCAGCCCTGTCGCGGCAGGACGACAAAGCGGTAATGCGTGGCGTCGCGACGCGCTCCAAATATCTGCAAATGCGCCGACGTGGTTCGCGTGGTGGGCGATGGATAGGGCAAGGCGAGCAACGCGCGCGGGTCGCCCACCACGCCCAGATCGAACCCAATTCCCTTTTGATAGAACGGCACATCGATGCTGGGGTAGCCGGAGTACTCCACGCGCTCGGGCGTGGCCAGCCGGGACGAACCCGGCTTGGCCGGGCCGCCGTACACATTCGTCTTGGGGTCGTAGTCGGGCGCCTGCGCAAAGGCGACATCCAGCGTCAGCACCACATCAGCGGGGTTCGCGTCTTCGGTGCGGACGTGCCGTTCATAGACATCAGCACGGCCCGCGCATCCGGCCAGCAGCACGATGCCAGCAAGCAGCGTGGCGCGCTGGGCGAAAAGCAATATGGAAGTCGGCATCACGTCATGGCTCCTGGCGGGACGTGGACGGCAGCGCGGGCAGCGGTGCGGACGTCAAGCCGCGCCCTTGCAGCCGCCATCCGTCCTTACCCTCATGCCAGGTGAAGTTCCGATTGATCCAAGCGGCTTTCAGATTGGCGTAGAGCCGGCGCTGGTCAATGCGCTGGCCTGCGTCCAGCGCCTTCTTGGCGGCCTGCGAACTCTCGTCCCACAAGGATTTGAACGCGTCGATCTGCATTGGCTTCGTGAACGGCACCATGGCGTATGCGCCCGCGCCCGCCCGGCTAAGCCGGATTTCGTTGTCCAGCAGCAGCGCGCCGGTTTGGTTGTCGGGGGACACGGAGACCAGCAAAGGCATGCCATGCACATATTCCTTCGGCCGCGCGTGTTCAAACCACAACACCTGACCGGTCGATGTGACCAGCGCCCGCGAACCCGCCGTGAACAGCAGCACGTCCTGCCTGCCCGGTTGCGCCAGACCCAGGTCGGGGTCTCGGATATCCACCGTGGGACTCAGCACGCGGGCAAGCGGCGTGCCGTTTTGCACGGCGATCAGGATGGTGCCGACGCCCATGAAATCGTTGGATACCGCCAGCAGGATCGGCTGCCCGTCTTGCGTGGGGCCGAGGGCCTTGACGTGGATAAATTCGACCGCATTCAAGGGCCGATAGGTTTTTTCACGAAAGAGAATCTCGCGCAGCTGCGATTGCGGATAGCCGCGTAGCGCGAAATCGCCCCCGATGGGTTCGGTGGCCTTCAGGTAACTCTTGTCCGGTGCGGCCGGCTGCGCATGCGCATTGGCGGGCATCCACAGCGCCAACGCCATCGCGGCGCATCGACCGATCAGGCGTGGGGAAAAGCGTGGGGCATTCGAAGACTGAGGCAAGGCGGTTTCGGCGGACGGCGTCCCATGCGTAAGGTGCCCGCATTCTAAGCCAGTCTTAGTGGGCCAGTCTTAGTGGGCCAGTCTTAGCGAATCCGCCTTAGTCATGCCCCGCCCCGCGCATCCCACACCCGCTGCACGCAATCCGCGTTGACGCCATTCACGTCCACCACGCCCAGCAGGCCCATATTGCGCCGCACCTCTTCCACGATCAGGCTGATCGCATGCGCGACGCCGCGTTGCCCCGCCACCGTTGCCGCGTAGTTGAACGGCCGGCCCACGAAGACGCAGCGCGCGCCCAGGGCGAGGGCTTTCAACACGTCCGTGCCGCGCCGCACGCCGCTGTCCAGCATCACGTCCATGCCGCCCGCCGCGTCCACCACGGCAGGCAGCGCCTGCAACGGCGACACGCTGCCATCCAGTTGGCGGCCGCCGTGGTTGGACACGATCACGCCGTCCATGCCGTGCGCACGCGCCGTGCGCGCATCGTCGGGATGAAGGATGCCCTTGATCACCATCTGCCCTTGCCAGCGGCGGCGGATAGCCGCCACGTGCTGCCAATTCAAATGGCCCCGATCCGAAAAATCCCGCAGCACGTTGGCAGACAGAATCGGCGCGCCGCGCGTGGCGTAGTTGTTCTCGAAGTGCGGCATGCCATGGCGCCACAGCGTGCGTAGAAAGGTGCCGAACAACCAGCGCGGATGCGTGATGCCTTGCCACGCCAGGCTGACGCTGGGCCGCAGCGGCGTGGAAAAGCCCGCGCGCACATTGTTCTCGCGATTGGCGGCAACAGGCGTGTCCACCGTCAGCACCAGGGTTGTCACGCCCGCCGCCGCCACGCGGTCAATCAACGCGGCGATCTGCGCGTCGTCCCCCGGCAGATACGCCTGAAACCAGGTGCCGGGCGCTTCCTGCATCACCGTTTCCAGCCGGATCAGCGACGACCCGCTCATGATGCACGGCACGTTCGCCTCTGCCGCCGCGCGCGCCAGCACGATGTCGCCGCGGTAGCTGGACAGCGCCGAAATGCCCATGGGCGCCACACCCACCGGCGCGGCGTAGTCGCGGCCCAGCACGGTGGCGCGTGTGCTGCGGCGGGACACGTCGACCAGCACCTTGGGCCGAAAACCGTATTCGGCAAACGCCTGCCGGTTGCCGCGTTCGGACTGCCCGTCTTCCACCGCGCCCGACACATAGGCGTAGATCGGTTTGGGCAAGCGCTTCTTCGCGGCCGCCTCGAAATCGTGCAGGCTGAGCAGGTGGCGCAGGGGGTCAAACATCCGGGGCTCCTCGCCGCGGTCGGCCCGCACTGGGGCCGCCGCGCTGTTGTCATGGGGTGTGGGTCTACTGGCGGAAGACTATAGGTGCGCAGCCACTTTGAATAAAGTGACTTTATCGATATTGGTTATTACACTTTTATTCGCCCTCGCCTTCGCTCTTTGCCCTTGCTCTTTGCCCTTGCCCTTTTGCCCTTGCCCTTTGCCCTTGCTCTTTGCCTTCGCTCTTTGCCCTTGCTCTTTGCCTTCGCTCTTAGCCCTCGCTCTTTGCCTTCGCTCTTTGCCTTCGCCCTTCGCCACGCCCTTCGCCGCCCCCGCCCCCATGACGCTCAAACAACTCGAAGCCTTTTACTGGGCCGCAACCTGCAAGAACTTCGCTATCGCCGCCGGCCGTTTGAATATCTCGGTGTCGTCGCTATCCAAGCGCATCGGCGAATTGGAAGCCTCCATAGGCGCCGACCTGTTCAGCCGCAGCGCGCGCAGCGCCACGTTGACGGCGCTGGGCGAACAGTTGGTGCCGCACGCGAAAGACCTGTTGCGCAACGCCGACCAGTTCATGCAGCAGGCCAGCAACAACCTGACCTACTCCGGCCGCTGCCGCTTCGGCGCGGGCGAGTTGACGTCGGTAACGTGGATGCCGCGCCTGATCGAAGAAATTCAGCGCGCGCACCCCAACCTCTTGGTGGAACCCTATGTGGGCGTGGGGGAATTGGTGGAGCGCGGGCTGGAAGAAGGCGACCTGGACTTTGCCGTCATTGCAGGCCCGTCGTCGCGCGCGTCGATCGCGTCGCACCTGATCGGCAGCGCGGCGTTTGAATGGGTGGCGTCAACACGCGCTGTGCCTGACCCCGCCACGCTGACACCCGCCGACTTGCCCGGCCTGACGCTGATCACGCAGCCGCAAAGCTCCGGCGTCATCCGCATGCTGGACGACTGGCTGACCGAGCAGCGCATATCACCGGGCCGCATGCAGTGCTGCAACAGCTGGGGCGCCATTGCCGGCATGCTGCGGCAAGGGCTGGGCCTGGGTTTCCTGCCCACCGCCTGGGCGCACATTCTGATTCAACGCGGCGACTTGCACCCCTTGCCCGGCCTGCCCCCCTTGCGCCCCCTGCCCTACACCTTCCAGTGGCGGCGCGACGACACCCGGCCCATGCTGGAAAGCCTGCGCGTGCTGGCGCAAGACACGCTGGACTTCGACGCGCCATCCGGCATGGTGTGACGACGCAATCGTTTCCAAAAAGTCGCGCTTAGTTCAGAAAATTATTCGCTTTATCTCCGGTGTTGGCCCGGGTAGAGTCGCCTCAAAAGCAGACCATCCCAGATACGGAGACAACGCAACATGCCGGATGCCGGTTACCCCCAACACGATTTTCCCAAGCGCCTGTGCCGCCTGGACCTGTGGCTGAACCCGGCGTTCGACCAGATCATCGGCAAAGAAGCGGATATTGCTTTGTCGGTGCTGCCGGCGCGCGGGGATGATGCCCGCACCTTGGCCGGCCTTGCGACGGCCCACGCCTATCACGTGTCCGCCGCGAAAGACGAGCTGCCGCGCCCCTGGTTCGTCAGCGCCGAGCTGATCGCGCAATGCCCCGATCTGGTCTGCGTGTCGTCGGGCGGCGCGGGCTATGACACGGTGGATGTGGCCGCCTGCACGGCGGCCGGCATCGCGGTGGTCAACCAGGCGGGCGGCAATGCGGCGTCCGTGGCTGAGCACACGTTCGCGTTGCTGTTGGCCGTGCAGCGCCGGGTGGTCGAATCGCACAACCGCCTGCGCCACGACACGGGATTCACGCGTGAAGATTTGATGGGCCACGAAATCCACGGCACCACGATAGGCCTGGTGGGTATCGGCCAGATCGGTTCACGCGTGGCCCGCATTGCGCAGGGCTTTGGCATGCGCGTCATTGCGCATGACCCGCTACTGGACGCCGACACTATCCGCCGCCGTGGCGCGGAGCCGGTGTCGTTGCCCGACTTGCTGGCCCAGGCGGATGTGGTGTCGCTGCATTGCCCGCTGGATGCATCCACCCGCGGCCTGATTGACGCGCGCGTTTTTGCGGCGATGAAGCCCGACGCCGTGTTCGTATCGACGGCGCGTGGCGGCATTCATGACGAAGCGGCGTTGCATGACGCGCTGCGTGGCGGCCATCTGCGTGGCGCCGGCCTGGACGTCTGGCAACAGGAACCGCCCCCGCGCGACACGCCGCTGCTGGCGCTGCCCAATGTGGTCGCCACTTTTCACACCGCGGGTGTCACGCACGAAGCCCGCCGCAACGTGGCGCAGTCCTCCGCCAGTCAGCTGGTGATGATGCTGCGCGGCGAACGGCCGCCGCAGTTGGTCAACCCTGAAGTCTGGCCCGTGGCCGCCGCGCGCATCGCCAAATTGAAGTGACTTCAGGATCCCGCAATACCCCGGCCCCCACACCGGAAAACACAGTGCGGCACGAAGCCGCCGACATCCCCACGAGGAGACAACATGCACCATCCCAACAAGCGCCGCACGCTGAGCGCGCTGGCCGCGTCCGTGGCCCTGCTGTCTGGCGCGGCCGCGTTCAGCAGCGGCGCACAGGCGGCCGGCTACCCCGAACACCCGATCAACCTGATCGTGTCCTACGGCCCTGGCGGCGGCACCGACTTGGTGGCGCGCATGATGGCGCCGTTCCTGCAAAAGTACTTGGGCAACGACGCCCGCATCGTGGTGCTGAACCGCCCAGGCGCGGGCGGCGCCATCGGCTTCACCGAGCTGGCGCGCGCGCAGCCTGACGGCTACACGATCGGTTTCATCAACACGCCCAACCTGCTGACGATTCCCATCGAACGCAAATCCAACTTCACATGGAAAAGCTACGACCTGCTGGGCAACCTGATCGATGATCCCGGCGCCTTCACGGTGCGTAACGACAATGCATTGAAGACGCTGGCCGACCTGTCAGCCTATGCCACGAAGAATCCGGGCAAGGTCACGGTGGGCACCACCGGCACGGGGTCTGACGACCATCTGGCCATGTTGCGCTTTGAGCGCACGTCAAACACCAAGCTCAGCCACATCCCGTACAAGGGTGCGGGCGAAGTGCGCGGCGCGCTGGCGGGCGGTGAAATCGCCATCGGCGCAATCAATGTGGGCGAGGCGTTGCAGTACCAGAAAGGCGGAACGCCGCTGCGCTTTTTGGGGCAGATGGGCAAAACGCGTTCGGCGGCGTTGCCGGACGTGCCCACCTTCAAGGAACAGGGTTACGACTTTGAATTGGCGTCGCTGCGCGGGCTGGCCGCGCCCAAAGGCTTGCCGGACGCGGTGCGCGAGAAACTGGTGGATGCCGTGAAGCGCACGGTAGACGACCCGGAATTCCAGGCCAAGGCCCGCGACATGTACGCCCCGCTGCGCTATCTGCCCCCTGCCGCTTACGCGAAGGAGCTGGAGGCGGGCGAAGCGGAATTCCAGCAACTGTGGAAAGACGCGCCCTGGCTGGATAAGTGAATTACTTCGGCTTGACGTCTTCGCCCGCGTAACCGTCGATGTACGCACGGCCCGAGCAGCGCACCATCGCCACGCACGACGGCGCGCCGGTCTTGGCCGTGCACGTCGCGCGTGATTCTTCCCGCGCCGAGACCGGGTTGGGGTTCAGCGCCGTGAAGCGCGTGCCACGGCCTTCGCTGCCCTTCACCCACGCCATGCCGGCGCAGGTTTCCTGGTAGGTCAGGATCTTGCGGCAGTCTTTGCAGTCTTCCCATTTCGCCAGCGCGTTGACCGCGTCGGCTTCCTTCGGGTAGCCGTCCGCATAGATCAAGCCGCCGTCGGCGTTCTCCATCACCGCGCCCCAATAGGCGCGGTCGTTCACCTTGGCGGACAGCGCTTCCACGTCAGCGGGGCGCGCGCGCTTGGCGGCCTGCATATCTTCAGCGCTATAGCCTGGCCCCGCGCACTGCGGCATCGTCATCAAACGGCACTTGCCGTCGGGGCTGCCCGCCGTGCAGCGGCGCATGGCTTTCTTGGCGGCCAGTTCAGGCGACACGCTGTTGCCCGGGAACAGATCGTGGTTGGTGTTGCGCGCATAGGCCATGCAACTGTCCGAAAACCACGACAGCTTCTTGCAGTCCTTGCCGCCCTGACGCCGGCACTCGGCCAAGGCGGCGGCTTCGGCCTCTTTCTGCGACGTCTCGGGCAAGGCCCAGTAGGTCTTGTCGTGGTTGCCATCGGTGGCTATGCCGCCGTACATCACGTCGGCTTGCGCGGCGGGAGACGCCAGGCCAGCCATCAAAGCAAGAGCGGCGAATGCGGCGCGGATCAGGGGTAGAAAGCGGGCAGGCATCATCGTCGTGGGTAGGAAGTCGAGTGGGAAGCGGGACCGATCTTAGCAAGAAGCTCCGCCGGTTCCGTCCCCCTGCGAAAGCCCGCGCAGGCATATTGCGTAACAAATTTCACATCTCGCGAAAGGGATGCTGCCCCCGTTTTCCGGTAAAAATGTCGGACTTTTCTTAAGCGCGCCGTCAGCCTGCGGGGCATGTCCCGTCAAGCGAGCCATCTTGCATCGCCCGGCGCCTGTCACGAAGAGAAACAAAACGCGTTACGCCACGCCCGTGCCTTGCCCTGCGGCAAGGCCAACACGAAGGCCAGACCCGCCACGGAGCATCGACCGCAAGCCATGAAGTCGCCATCGCACACCTTGAATCGCCGGCCCCTGTTGCTGTCGGCCAGCTTGATTGCCGCAGCCGCAACGCTTGCCGGCTGCGCCCCGATGCCTACCGGCGGCAGCTCCACCCTGCCCTCGCTGGGCAATGTGTTCAAGTCGGGCCTGTCATTCTCACCCAGCGTGAACGTGGCCAAGAACATGGAAGGCCGGTCCATCAACGACGCGATTGCCGCGTTGGGCGAGCCGTCGAAAAAACGCGCCGTCGGCAACACGATGGAACTGGAGTGGTCCGACTATCAAAGCGCCCCGTACACGGAGTGGGTAACGACGGGGTCCAGCCAGCAGGTGGTAGGCATGATCCCCGCCACCAACACCACCGCCGCGACTCCGGTGTTCCAGACGAACACTACGGGCCACTATCAGAACCGCTCGCGCGTGTATGAATGCACGGTGCTGATGCGCATGCAGAACAGCGTCATCACCAGCACCAGCGTCGACGGCAACGTGTGCCCGGAGTTCATTGCGGCGCTGCGTAAGTGGGCAGGCGAAAACGAGGCGAATAACTACGTGGTGAAGTAGGCGCACGCGCACAAAGCGGCCACCGATTGCGAATGGCCGCTAACCATCCGGGACGATAAAGCGGATCGCGGCCTTTCCGAACGCCCGGTTAATCTTGCGCCTTCATTGTCTTGCGCCTTCATTGCATGATCACGACGTATCCATGAACCGGCTCATCGCCCTGCTCTGCGCAGTGTTTCCCGCGCTAAGCAGCGCCGCATATTCCCCTACCGCCACGGAAACCGCCGTGTTCGAAGCCGTCTTGCGCGATGAGCTCAACACCTTTCTTGAAGGCGGCGAGACGGTCATCGGAAACCGCCTGGGGCTGGCCCGGGCGCCGGCCGTAGCGGTCGCGCTGGCCTATGCCCGCGGCGCCAGTTCCCCCTACCCGGCCTCAGTGGACAACGCGATGCTGATCTCTGGCGCCGTCGCGTCCATCGAACGCGATGCGCGCGGTAAGCACATGGCCGCCTTCGCAACCCCGCACCCGGTAACGGTGCGCGCCGAACTTCCGCCGGGGATGTCGGCGGCAGCAAGCTTGACGCTCGTGTGCGCCAGGATGCGCGTGGTTGATCGCTCCCCCACCTTCGTGGATTGCCAGGACGCCGCCGTCGTCGGGCGCCAGGCGGTGGCTGCGCTGAAGGCCGATGTGGCCAACTTCTATGCAGGCAAGCCTACCGAAGCCAACGTGTCGCGGATGGCTATTAATGTGGCGTTCTACGCCAGTCAGCTGCCCGCCAACCATGGCTGCCCTGATGAGGTGGCGCAATGCCGGCAGCACATCGAAGCGGCCATCGCGTCCCCCTCGCGCGCGCAGGCGCTGCGTGCGACGGTGCGGCGGTTTCAGGATGCCGGTGTGGACATGAGTCCGTATGAGGGTGGCGCGCCTTCGGCAGATTAAACCGCCCCGCGACGGGGCGCATGGCGGGCCGGGTGCAACGCTACCGGGTGCAACGCTACGCAGACGCGCGCGTCACGCGGCAGATCGTTCGCAGCACTTCCGCCGGATCAGCGGGCTTGGACAAGTAGGCCGCGTAGCCTTCACAGGCCGCATCGATCTCATGTTCGGGACGGCCGCTTAATACCAGCACCGGCGTGTCGCTCAGGTAAGCGTTTTCGCGCATGGCGGTGAGCAACGCGGCGCCATTCATGCCCGGCATGGAAAAATCGGTAATCACAAGGTCCGGGCGCAGATTCAGCATCTGCTGCAACGCCGTCAACCCATCGGTATGCGTGGTGACGTCGTAGCCTTCGCTACGCAGGAACTCGCTCAACATGTCGATCAGCATCGGCTGATCATCGACCAAAAGAATTTTCATCATACTTATTCAGTCCGCGTGCAGCGGCGTTGGTGTTCTGGTTTTGGCCCGGCCTGAAGGACCCGCGATGGTAGGGCAAGCAAGCCGTATAGGTGTAAAGCATTTGTATCGGCGCGAAACCTCTATTTTGCATGACTGGCGGCGTGGGATCAGACCGGTACGGCCGCTTCGTATAGGCGCGCCAATCGGCGCAATCAGCAATTTTCGTTCCCGTCCGTCCGCCTATGGCAAAAAGGCGGCCACGCATTCAGCGCTACAATCCCCGCCGGCTTCCGCCCTCTCCGCCTCATTCCGGCGTGTCCGGATGCGTCACCCCCCTCTCCCGCTTTCGAGAATTTCATGTTCCGGCAGTTGTTGGCCTTAGTCCTTGGGCCGCTACTAGGTTTGTTCGTTGTCTGCATCGGCAACGCGTTCATCTCCTCTCTGACTACCCTGCGTCTGGATGCGGCTGGCGAATCGGCCACTGTCATCGGGATCATTTCGTCGTCGTACTTCATCGGCCTGACGCTGGGCGCGATCTTCAACGACCGGCTGATTGCGCGCATCGGCCACATCCGCGCCTACAGCAGCTTTGCGTCGCTGATCGCCGTCACCGTCTTGCTGCAAGGCCTGATCTACGGGCCGACGGCGTGGTTCGTGCTTCGGCTGATCAATGGCTGGGCCTGCGTGGGCGTCTTTCTGGTGGTGGAAAGCTGGCTGCTGCTCGCGGGCGACCCGAAGATGCGCGGGCGCTTGCTGGCGCTATACATGATTGCGCTGTACGGCTCTGGGGTGCTGGGCCAGCTTCAGCTGGGCGCCATTACGCAGTTGGGCGACATGGCGCCCTTCATGGTGGCGGGGCTGCTGGCCTCGTTGTCGGTCATGCCGATGGTGATCATTCCGCGCATCTCGCCGCTGGTCGAACGCGTTGAACCGCTGATGCCGCAACACCTGATCCGCATGACGCCCACGGGCGTGATGGGCTGCTTCGGGTCTGGCGTGGCGATTGCCGCCGTGTACACCTTGCTGCCGCTGTACTTGCAGCGCATCGGCCTGGACGTGGCCGATGTCGGCAAGATGATGAGCGCCGTGATTCTGGGCGCGATGGTGTTGCAGTACCCCGTGGGCCGCTGGTCAGACCTGCGCGACCGCCAGGTGGTGCTGATTGCGCTGGCGGTGTTCTGCACCGTGCTGAGCCTGTTGGTCTTGCTGCTGCCCGCAGGATCGCCATTGTTAATCGTGCTGCTGTTTCTATTGGGCGGCGGCGTGTTCGCGATCTATCCGGTGGCCGTCAGCCACGCGGCCGACCGCGCGCCGGCCGATGCGCTGGTCCGCATGATCCAGGGCCTGCTGCTGATCAATTCGCTGGGTTCAGCGCTGAGCCCTCTGGCTATTTCCCCTGTCATGTCGAGGTTCGGCGCCGCCGGATTTTTCTGGTGCTTTGCGGTGCTGAACCTGAGCCTGATGGTCTTCTTCATCTGGCGGCGCGGCGAACGCCCGGCCCCCGCACCGGTTGCCCCGTTCGCGGCAGCCGCACAGATGTCGCCCGCCGGCGTCGAGATGCGCGTCACCGAAGACCTGGTCCAAGGCGCGCTGGATCACGAAATGACGGAAGACCTGACCAACGTCGTGCCGGGCGCGGACGCCGCGGAGCCGGTGCTGTCCGCGGCGCCGAATCCGGTGCCTGCGCCGGGTGGAGACTAAATAAATTAACGCGCGTTTACTGATATGTAACCGCCCAGCAATACCTGAAATATCGTGAAGCCTAACGGCAATCACGCGCCCTTATACTCGCCTCCGCATGGCATGACACCCCATCCTGCGGCGGTTTAAACCCGCGTTGGTGCGTGACAGATAATCGGCCTGCAATATAAAAACCAGCCCCCTTGCGTTCTAAAAAAAATCAACAGGAAAGCGCCTACTCCATGACCCAGACTTTGAAGGCCAGCCCGACGCTGCGCAGCACCTTGGCCGGACTGCTTGTTGCCGCGTTTGCGGCGTTGTCGGCGCCGGCCGCTGCGGCCCCCGCTGCTGCGCCCGCCGCTGCCCCCCTCTCCAAGGACGCCGCTGCGGCGGTCACGCCGCCCGATGCGCCCACGGTGATGTATTTCATTTATGACGTGGACGGCAAGGGCGAGACCACGTATGAGGTCACCAATGGCAGCGTCGCCACGTACTGGTTCGGACACGCCTTTGAATCCGAAGGCACGCACTATTACACCGGCTTCGCGTGGGACACGGCGGAACGCTATGGCAAACCGGGCGAAGATCAGGTCGGCCCCGGCACGCAGGTCAACCTGGCGGAAGTCACGTTCACGCTGACTGACCCGGCCTCTGACAAGCCGTGGAAATTCCGCGGCATGGAGCCCACCATCGGCACGTTCGGCGCGTACGAACGAGGTACGGACGTCGACCCCAAACGCAAAGCGATCGAACACCGCACGCCCGGCGGAAAGCTGCTGTTGGCGGTGCCGACCACCAGCTTTGACAACGGCATTACCAGCGACGGCTATGACTTGCTGGTGTTCAACCCGGACCGCCTCAAGCGTGACGGCAACGACCACGTCTGGACCTACGTGGGCGGCGTGCTGACGGGCGAAGACAACAGCGCGGCGTGCGCCGACGGGGAAGTCATGCCCTGCACGGGCAGCTCCGGCGAATTGGAGTTTTTGCCCGACGGCAAAACCGATATGCCGGCGTTGAAGATCACGCCCAAGGGCACGACGATTTCCGGCCTTAACAAAACCCGCCATCTGGGCGCCGCCGACATCACGACGTACGTTTTCGACCCGGAGAAAAAGGCCTACGTCAGCAAATAAGTAACCGGTCTTTAGCAGGCGGCCAGCACGCAACATTTACCAACGCAAAACCTCGGCGCTGCCATTTGCGTACAGGTGCAATTAAGGCCGCCTGCCTACAATTTCCGCATAGCATCTCTACCGCCTTCGCGGTTCGAATTCCATGCGGCTTCTTCAGCAGGTTCCGGCTCACCCGCCTCTGGGCGGCATTTGTATCGAGTCTTCAGATTCCCGTCAGGCAAACATCGCGCGGCAAGACCTGGACCGATTCTTGTCGGCCTCCGGGCTGCGTGATGCGGCACACGCTGCGGGTTTGACGGGCGCCTCGCCCGGCGTGCATGCGTGGTTGCGTACGGCCGTTGCTGATGCCATCGCCCCCGGCCATGACACCACCGGCATCGCGCAGCGCTTGGGCCTGCGGTCAGACGTGGACGACGCCGATCTCGACCGCGAGATTCTGCTGGCGATGCTGGCCAGCCCCATCGCCTTCACGTTTCCCGATG
Source organism: Achromobacter sp. NPDC008082 (assembly GCF_042957345.1). Classification (NCBI taxonomy): domain Bacteria; kingdom Pseudomonadati; phylum Pseudomonadota; class Betaproteobacteria; order Burkholderiales; family Alcaligenaceae; genus Achromobacter; species Achromobacter sp. NPDC008082. Next base: position 200,838 of record NZ_JBIBIB010000007.1, on the reverse strand, counting down.
TCGCCGAACTGAAATCGGCCGTGCGCATCCGCCGCTATATCGTGCAAGCCGCGCGCAAGACGGCCTTGGCGTTCGACACCGAACACGCCGAACGGCCCGAGGACTACTGGACCTATCACGAAGACAGCGGCTTTACCGTGCTGCCCGGACGCTCGCTGATCGAGGGCTTGCGCCGCGCCACGCAACCTGACGCGTCGGGCCAGTTGTATGCGTTCTCTTGCTATCGGGCTACCGAGTACGTGACGGTGCTGGGCCTTGCCCAGGAATTGCAGCAGGCCAACCCGGAGCTCGCACGCCGTTTGCAGCGCCAATGGGAAACGCGTGCCGTCATGTCGGGGCGTTTTCATGACGCGTTCCTGCACGAATACGGATCGCTGGACGCGCCCTTGCCGCAGCGCTTTTACGTGCCGGGTGACCGGCTCTGGTTTCGCAACCCGGACGCGGCGTCTTCCGATGTGGAAGGCTACGAGGGGTCGTGGGTGTTTTATCTGGGCAATGGCCAGTTCAATAATTTCTGGGAACGCGGCAGCCCTTATACGCTGACATCGAAGTGCGTTGAGATCTTCCATTGGCGGCATGGCTTGCAGAAAGACGCGTCGGGAAAATTGATCATGAACGAGCAAATCGTTCACGAACGCGTGCAGCAAACACTGGCGGACCCGGACGCCACCGCCGCCATTCTTGAGCGCATGGCGCGCATCCGCGACCCGCAAGGCGTCTACGCGGAAGGCGGCTGCATAGACGCCACGCGTGAGCGGGTGCGGTGGGTGCGGCCAGGCCATTGCGACATCGTGCTGCCGGAATTTCCCGGGCCGTCGCCGATGTCCATCGCGGCCTGACCCGACGGCCGCATCGCGCGCCCGATCAGCGAGATGATCATGGCAAAATCGCGCCATGAACCTCTACCTGGTTGGCGTTATCGTTCTGCTTGCGGCCGCGGCCGTCATCTATCGCTGCCTGCATCGCCGGCCAGATGACACCGTATGGAAGGCGCGTACCCCGTAGCGGCTATCCCGCAGCGGCTTTCCCATGGCGGCTGTGCCCTTGCCGCTAGCCTGCCTCCGGCATGACCCCAACATATCGGCCACGCGGCCGAATCACCTGCGCCACGCTAAGTTGTTCCAGGCTATGCGCCAGCAAGCCTATGCTGCGCGCGGTGGCGAATAGCCCGAACGCCGCATCTTCCGGCAAGCGGTAATGCGCCACCAGGGCCGCCAGCGCCACATCGATATTCGGTGGCAAGCCCGTCAGCTGCGTGGCCTTTTCAATAAAGCGCGCGATGACATCCGGCGGTTCAAACTGCGCCAACAACGCCGCTGCGCGGGGATCGCCGTCGGGATACAGGTGATGCCCAAACCCGGGCAGCGGCAGGCCGGTAGACAGGTAATGCGCAATCACCTGGTCTTCACCCAAGCGTTCCACCTCGTTGAACAGCGCCTTGACGCGGCCGGACGCATCACCATGCAATGGCCCGGACAACGTCGTCAGCCCGGACAACAAACACGCCGGCAAGGACGCGCCCGTCGATGCGGCGATGCGCGCCGCAAAAGCGGAACTGGTGAGCTCATGGTCCACCAGCAAGACCATGGCCGTGCGCAACAGCTCGGCCACCTGCGCCGGCTGCTTCCAGCCTTGCGCAAAGCGCAGATGCAACGGCTGCTTGCCCGGCTGCGCGCCAAACGCATTGGCCAACTGCCCGACCAGCGCCTGGCATTCGCCATGCAACACACGCGTCATACGGCCATGCGTGGAATGTCCGGTGGCGGCCAGCGCCGCCAACCCTGTGAACGCCGCTACCCGCCCGGGTGACGACACACGCGTCGCCGACGAGAAATCCACGGCCTGATCCGCGTTCCAGAGCAGCTGCGCGGCGGCCTCCAGGCTGGCCGTTTGCGCCAACGCCACCGCGTCTTGTCCGCGGTAGACCAAGTGCTGGCGAATGAAGGCCGAGATGGCGGTAGGAATACTGGGTTCCGCACCGAAGAGCGTATTGGTGGCAAGCGTCTCGTGTTTGCGGCCGGCCTGCTTGCGCTTGGCCAGCCCGGCAACGTCTTCGGCCCGGTACAGGCTGCGCCGCGTGTCGGTGGGGTCTGGCATCACTTCCAGCTTGCCGCGGCTGACATACGCGTAGATGGTCTGCGGCCGCACGCCCAATTGGCTGCACACCTCGGCCATTGAAATCCAGGAACCCATGATGTCGTGTTGCAAAGTTTATATGTTGATTTTATAGATCAATATTGCGTGCCAAATCAATCATTACATACGATGGGGTCAATCATCCACGCGCATGCTTTTGCATGCCGCCCACTTGAGCTGAACCCTATGAAGCCCCAGGTCCTGCAACTGAACCCCATCCTGATTCCCGCCATCAACGACGAGCTGGCCTCGCTTTACCAGGTGCACAAGTTCTTCGAGATTGCCGATCAGCCCGCCTGGCTGCGCGAGCACGGCGCGTCGATCAGCGCCGTCATTACGGGCGGCCACACGGGCATATCCCGCGGCATGCTGGAACAATTGCCCAACGTCAAAGTCGTGGCCGTGAACGGCGTGGGCACGGATGCGGTAGACCTGGCGTACTGCCGCAGCCGCCATCTGCCCGTCACCGCCACACTGGGCGCGCTGACCGAAGATGTGGCGGACCTGGCCATCGGCCTGCTGATCGCCGCGTGCCGCAACCTGTGCGCCGGCGACCGTTTTGTGCGCGACGGCCTGTGGGAACTGAACCCCCAGCCCAGCGCCCTTCCGCTGGCGCGCCGCTTCAGCGGCATGCGCGTAGGCATTGTCGGCATGGGCCGCGTGGGCCGCGCCGTCGCCACGCGCGCCGCCGCCTTCGGATGCCCGATCCGCTATACCGACCTGCGCGCCATGGACGACGTGCCGCATGCGTTCGTGCCTGCATTGCTTGACCTGGCGGCGGGTTCCGATGCGCTGGTGTTGTGCGCGGCGGCCGACAAGGCCGAGGGCATCATCAACGCCGCCGTGCTGGACGCGTTAGGACCGCGCGGCTTCCTGGTGAATGTGGCGCGCGGCCGGCTGGTCAATGAGGCCGACCTGACGCGGGCGCTGGCCGATGGCCGTATCGCGGGCGCGGGGCTGGATGTGTTTGTTGACGAACCGCGTGTGCCGCAAACGCTGCGCGAATCCGATCGCACCACACTGCAAGCACACCGCGCCAGCGCCACGTGGGAAACCCGCCACGCCATGGGCCAGATGGTGCTGGACAGCGTGGCGCAGGCGCTTGCAGGCGAACGCCCGGCGATGAGCCTGACCACCTGAGCCGCAAGCGCCCGCCATGTCCGACTTCGTCTTTCCCCCTGCCGCCCCCGTCACCTTGGCCATAGTGGGCAGCGCCTTGCGTTTCCCCGTGGCGCGCGTGTTTTGCATCGGCCGCAACTATCGCTGGGACGCCAATGAACCCGCGCCGCTCGCCATGCCGGCTTGGTTCATGAAACCCGCAAGCGCCGTCGTACCCGCAAGCGGGCCGCTGCCCTACCCGCCCGAAACCGCGGAGTTCTGCCATGAGGTGGAACTCGTCGTCGCCATCGGCCAAGGCGGCCGGAACCTGACACCGGAACAGGCGCAAGCGGATCACGTCTGGGGCTACGCCACGGGCCTCGACCTGACGCGGCGCGACTTGCAGCAACAAGCCAAGCTTGCGGGCGGCCCCTGGGAACCCGCCAAGGCGTTTGATCATTCCGCACCGTGCACGCCCATCGTTCCTGTCAGCCGCGCCGGCCACCTCACGCACGGGGCGATGTGGCTGGCTGTGAATGGCGTTGAGCGCCAGCGCACCGACCTGTCCCAGCTGTTGTGGCCGGTGCCGGCGCTGGTGGCGATGCTGTCCCGTTCAGTGGCGCTGATGCCGGGCGACCTGATCTACACCGGCACGCCTGCAGGCGTGGGGCCGCTCGTGCCGGGCGACGTCATCACCGCCGGCATTGCCGGTGCCGGCGAGCTTTCCATGACCGTCGTCCCATGTGCCGCGTAATGCCGAACCCGCAGTCGACCCCGCAGTCGACCCCGCAGGCGAACCTGCGGCTTCAACCCGCCGCCCCAAACCGCGCTTCCACCCCGCCGCCCCTACAGGCCGCCTCCCACCGCCATCATGCCCCTTCTTCCCTTCGTTTTCCGCCATCAGGAGTCTCCCCTTGAACGCAAGCTCGTCCCAAAAAATTGCTCTGGTCACTGGCGCTGGCAGCGGCGTTGGCCGTGTCACGGCGCTGGGTCTGCTGAACGACGGCTGGACCGTCGTGCTGGCGGGCCGCCGTGCCGACCCCTTGCACACGCTGGCCGCTGACGCCACCGCGCGCGGCCAGACCGCCTTAGCCGTGCCTACCGACGTGACCGACCCGGCCAGTGTGCAAGCGCTGTTCGACACCATCGAACAACGCTTCGGCCGGCTGGATCTGCTGTTCAACAACGCCGGCGTCAACGCGCCGGCCGTGCCCATGGACGAGCTGCCGCTGGACAAGTGGTTCAGCGTCATCAACACCAACGTGACCGGCGTTTTCCTGTGCGCGCGCGCCGCCTTCGGGCTGATGCGCCGGCAGTCGCCGCAGGGCGGCCGCATCATCAACAACGGCTCGATCTCGGCGCATACGCCGCGCCCCTACACCGCGCCCTATACCGCCAGCAAGCACGCCGTCACCGGGCTGACCAAAGCGTTGTCGCTGGATGGCCGCGCGTTCAACATCGTGGCCAGCCAGATCGACATCGGCAACGCGTTGACCGAGCTGTCTGAACGCATGACGCGCGGCGTCTTGCAAGCCAACGGCACGACCGCGCCGGAACCCATGATGGACGCCACGCACGTCGCCAACGCCGTCCGCCACATGGCCGCCCTGCCGCTGGACGCCAACGTGTTGACCATGACCATCATGGCAAGCGCCATGCCGTTTACCGGGCGCGGCTAGCGCGGCGCCCAAGCGCGGCACCCAAGCACTGCAAACACAGAGTTGACTGAAGTTGACCATCACCCCCGAAGGAGACAAGCATGCCGATCACCATCCTGTCCAAGGTTCTTGCCAAGGCCTTACCCAAAACCCTGGCCCTGTCGCTGGCCTGCGTCGCCATCACGCCTACGCAGGCCAGCGCGCAGAGCTACCCCACGCGCCCCATCAGCATCATCGTCCCCGCGCCGCCGGGCGGAGGCATCGACATCATCGCGCGCGTGGTCGGCGAGAAACTGTCGCAGTCGCTGGGCCAGCCGGTCATCGTCGACAACCGGCCCGGCGCCTCCAACAACCTGGGCACCGCGCTGCTGGCCAACGCCAAGCCCGACGGCTACACCATCGGTATCGTGGGCGGCAGCCACAACATCAATAAGTACCTGTTCAAAAACCTGGGCTGGGACCCGCAAAAGAGTTTCGAACCCATCGTCTACACGCACGAGATTCCGCTGGTGTTTGCGGTGTACCCGAAGGTGCCGGCCAAGACCTTGCCCGAACTCGTCAGCTGGATGAAGGCGAACCCCGACGAAGCCAAGGTTGCGACCTCGGGCCGGGGCAGCGCACAAGAGATGGCGGCTGAAATGTTCCGCATGGTCAGCGGCGCGCCGATGCTGATGATTCCCTACAAGGGTTCATCCGCCGCGCACCCGGATTTGCTGGCCGGCCGCACCGTGCTGTACATCGACACGCTGAGCGCCATGCAGGAACAGGTCAAGGCCGGCAACGTGCGCGCCGTGGCGATCTCCACCGCCAAGCGCGCCCAGGCGCTGCCGGATGTGCCAACCGCGCAAGAACAAGGGCTGGCCGGCTACGACGCCAACACCAATGGCGGCTTCCTGGCGCCTGCCGGCACGCCGAAAGACATCATCAACAAGCTCAACGCCGAAATCAACGCGGCGCTGAAGCAACCCGCCGTGCGCGCAAAGCTGGAAGCCGCCGGGATCGAAGTCCAGGGCGGCACGCCGCAGCAATACGCTGCGCTGATTCAGTCTGACCTGACCAAGTGGGGCAAGGTGGTGAAGGAAGCGGGTATTCAACCCGAGTAAAGTCGCTGGCGTATCTTGCTTCGGCATTTCGCTTGCGCACCCGTTCCCCTGGCGGCCACAGCCGTCAGGGGCGTCTTCCTATAACCAGCCTCCCGGCAGTCAAAAAAAAGGTGTGGCGAGAAAGAGAAATGGTAGAAAGTCAGAACATTGTTATGTATCCTGATTTTTGCGCACACCGCCGATGGCGCGTCTAGCTCTCGGTTTCGCAAGCGTTAATTCAATCCCAGCATGACTCGCAATTCGTGGTAACCCTAGATCACTGATCGGCATTCCGTCTGAAGTCGGAAGTTTGGAGGGCACGTGAAGCAGCAGTTGCAGGTTGATTGGCCGCAAACCCGGCGTTGCCTGGCGCGCCGACAAAACACTTCCTCTCTTTCCTCGTCGGGCCTTCTTGGCCCCGCCGCTGCGCGTCTGCCGCGCACATCGCGCACCCCGTCAGAGCACTGAATGGCCATCTATCGCGCGAGCGCCATGCGGCCCCGCGCCATCATCCAGCAGTCCCGAATCGAACCGCATTGAAGCTATTGATAGACCCAGGGAGTTACACAGCCTGCAAAGGCAAGGAGGGGTGTCATGAAAGCAAGGCGATGGTTGGGAGCGGCGTTACTCGCCGTCGGCGGACTTTCCGCGATGGGTGGCGCCTTGGCGCAAACCAAAGATGCGGCGTCCGGCACACAAGGACAGGCGTCTGGCACGCAAGGACAGGCATCTGGCAAGAAACCAAATATTCTCGTTATTTTCGGCGATGACATCGGGCAGGCGAACATCAGCGCCTATACCCGCGGTGTGGTGGGATACCGCACTCCCAACATTGATCGCATCGCCAACGAAGGCGCGATCTTCACCGATTACTACGCCGAGAACAGTTGCACCGCGGGGCGGTCAACGTTCATTACCGGCCAATCCGCCCGCCGCACCGGGCTGTCGAAAGTTGGTATCCCGGGCGCGCCCGTCGGCCTGCAAGACCGCGACATCACCATCGCGCAGGCGCTCAAGGGCCAGGGCTACAACACTGCGCAATTCGGCAAGAACCACTTGGGGGATCGCGACGAATACCTGCCCACCAAGCACGGCTTTGACGTGTTCTTCGGCAACCTCTATCACTTGAACGCCGAGGAAGAACCCGAACGCCCCTACTTCCCGAAGAACTCTACCGACCCCGCCATCAAGGCCTACATGCCGCGTGGCGTGATCAAGGCATCGGCGGACGGCAAGATCGAAGACACCGGCGCCTTGACCACCAAGCGCATGGAAACGATCGACGACGAAACCGTAGGCGCCGCGCTGGATTATCTGGACAAGCACGGCAAGGACGACAAGCCCTTCTTCCTGTGGATGAACTCCACGCGCATGCACTTGTTCACGCACATCCGGCCTGAGCACAAGGGCAAGAGCGGCATGCCCGGCAATGATTATGCCGACGGCATGTGGGAGCACGACCAGGACGTGGGCAAGCTGCTGAAAAAGCTCGACGACCTGGGCATCGCCAACGACACCATCGTGATCTACACGACGGACAACGGGCCCAACCAGTTCTCGTGGCCGGACGCCGCCTCTACGCCGTTCCGCAGCGAGAAAGACACGAACTGGGAAGGCGCGTTCCGGGTGCCGGCGATGATCCGTTGGCCGGGCCACATCCAGCCGGGGTCGGTCAAGAACGATATCGTGTCCGGCATGGACTGGTTCCCGACGCTGCTTGCCGCCGCCGGTGACGATGGCGTTAAGGAACGCCTGCTCAAGGGCTGGAAACCGAACGGCGCCAACCGCGACTACAAGGTCCACCTGGACGGCTACAACCAGATCGATTACCTGACCGGCAAGAGCGACAAGAGCGCACGCGAAGACTTCTACTACTTCAACGATGACGGCCTGCTGGTCGCCATGCGTTATGAAAACTGGAAGGTCGTGTTCTGCGAGCAGAAATCGCCAGGCGGCTTTGCGGTGTGGAAGGAACCCTTCGTCTGCCTGCGCGTGCCCAAGGTGTTCAACCTGCGCATGGACCCCTACGAACGTGCTGACATCGTTTCCGATCAGTACAACGACTGGCTGACGAAGAACGCGTATCTGGCCTTCGTGGGCTCGGCCAAGGCGTCGGAGTTCCTGGAGACCTTCGTCGAATGGCCGCCCAGCCAGAATCCGCCCAGCTTCAGTACCGACCAGGTACAGCGCGAAGTGGACAAGAAGATCGACCAGTACTTCGAGGAGCAGAAAAAGCAGGGCAAGGGACCCAAGTAAGCCAGGGCTGCTGGTGAATGGCGCGCCGCGCAAGGGAGCTCCCCGCGCGCGGCGCCTGTGCGTTTCAGCCTGTGCGTTTCAGTTTCGGACAAGGACAGCCGGTGGACCAGAACGCTGAAACCAAAGGGCGCGCGCATCGGGCCTCTGCATGGCTGATCGCCGCCCTCGCCTGCGTAGCCGCGCCCGCCGCACTGGCCCAACCGACGCTGCGCTTGAACAAAGACGACCTACAGAAGCGCGCCAATGGGGTGCTGGCGCTGATGTCGTTCTCTATCGTGCCCGACATCACGACCAGTTCTTTATCCATCGGCAGCGGCGGCGGCACGACGTCGGGCTCAACAGAATTTTTCATGACGCAGCTGGGTGGCGGCGACACGATCTCGAAATCGGTTCCCATCTACCTGGAAGGCGTGCTGGCCGGCAGCCGCTACGACCCCACCTTCATCGCCACGCAAGGCGCCGAGACGCGCACGATCCCCACCAAATGGAACAGCGTGTCGGCAACCGGCGGCATCGGCTGGGACTTCAAGCTGACCGACGAATTAAAGCTGCGCCCCATCTTCAACTTTGCGCTGGGCAACGTCACCAGCGACCTGCGCGCCGCAAGCTGGTACGTCGGCCAAAAAACCGGCCAGGACGTCACGTTCCTGGACAGGGGTTCGCTGAACGCCTATGGGCTGGGCGGCTCGATCATGCTGGACTACGAACACTACCGGCCGGGCTATGAAGTGGATGTGGAATTGCGCTATTCCGACATCCGGCTAAAAAGCTTCGACAGCTCGGCCGCGGTGCAAGGCAACGCGGTGGCCCAGTCGGCAAACCTGTGGGCGCGCTACCGGGCGCCTACAGGAATTGTGATGCTGCAACGCCCGCTGCGCTATGTGCTGGAGCTGACCCATTCCGAGTTTCTGGGCGACCAGCGCGGCGTGCTGGGATTCGACCGCCTGACATCCGTTGGCGCCGGCCTGGAGCTGGATTCCAGCGCGTACAACATGATCATCACCCGCACCCGATTGGTGGGCCGGTATGTGTTTGGCACGAACGTGTCGGGGTTCTCGGTGGGGCTGGCGGTGAGTTTTTGAGGGTGCACGCGGACCATAGCGCGGGCTTCTGCCGCAGTGGATGGAAAGCTTCGGCTCTGGACAAGGAATGTCCAGAGCGCCATTCAGACTTCAATTTTCCAAGTCTGAATGGAGTCTTTTGTGTCGCACACGCCCACCAATCATCAATCGATTCAACGCACTAACAAGGCCGCCGTACAACTCGAAGGATGGGGTATGCCGGCTGACGAGGTCATCGCCTTGGCCACAACGCTTAACCGTCAAGTGCCCGCGCTCGATTGGTTTGCAGAAGCGCGCGCTGACCGCGAGGCGTTGACGTTGCACCTGGTTGATATCGCTGCGTTGGCCGGCGAATCGGGACATGCAGTGTGGAATACGTTTGGCCCTGTCGAAGCCATGCGGTGGGCACGCGAGGCAGGCAAACCGGCGCTAGCCGTCTGCCGCGGAAAATTCAGTGAGTTGCCAGTGGATCGCTTGGGAGTATGGGTGGCGGCGAACGCCTTCGCATGGGAAACCAAAACGCAGGAGGTGATTCGAGCGCTCGCGGCCATGGCATGGCAACCGCAACGGGGTTACCAGGATTTGCCAGGATGGCAGGCCGTCCAACCCTTGACGCAGCGCAATCTGCTGGCCATTACGGCATCCGACAACGATAAAGTTGATTTTCCTGCGCTGATGAGACAGGTATCCGAAGCGTCGTTCATGCATCCCGCGGCCTTGTCGGTGGCGGGCGTTCCGACCGCAACGTTTGAACGCACGCTGGTGGAAGCCGGCCTGCAAGACCTGCACGAAACAGCCGTGGCCCCCATGACGCTTGACGGCGTCCTGCGTATCGATGCGTTGGTGGGCTTCCCATGGCTGGGTACGAGTCAGTCCGCAGCGGTTCGATCAAATTGACCCGTCAAGTAAGCCGACGCACCCTGGGCAAGCACCGCCTGGAGCTCTTTGCGCAAATGCGCCGGTTTCACCAGCATGACGTCCGGCGCCAATCCAAGCACGAACTGCTTGAACGTCAAGGACGGACGCACCGTCGCCACGAGCTCAAAGCCCTCTCGCGTCTCTTTGATAACTTGATCCTCCGCGAGCCGGTAGTATCGCAGCCGACTGCGGAAGTCGCGCTCTCGGACTTTCAAGGTGACTCGCTGAGGCGCTTCAGGAAAGAACAACAACGTATGTTCGTGGCGCAAGAATCGCTCGAGATCAAAGCCCGTGTCGGTATCCGCGGGATCATGGGTGGCGACGGCGCTGGTGATTCTGTCAACCCGGTGCAAGTAGCGCACGAACTTCCCGCTGCGTCGGGAACGTCGGCACGACACCAGATACAGCACACTGCCACGCTCGATCAAGGCCAGGGGCGACACTCGATAATGAACCGGAGCGTTGGTAGATAACGCCACATTCTGATAGCCCAGGTCCAAGCTCGTATTGCGGTATAGCGCGTCCGTCAAAGCGCCCATGATGGCCTCGTCTTGCTCGGGAGCAATCAAGGGAAAACCAGAGTCGATGATGGCCGCTTTGCCACGCCAGGCGCGGCCTTGCAGATAGCGTGGATACGTGGGATGGCTACCGAGAAGCTCTCGGCTGCGGTCGCAGTGTTCGCGTAATGTTTTGAGCGCGTCGGCAGGCAATTGGTTTGAGGCAAATTGCTCTAATTGCAAAAGTGCAACCGCCAGCTCCACACTTTTGACCTCGGCTTTACCCGGCATTTTCTCGGGGATGCCGCGCCAACTACGCGCACTTCCCTGCCCACGGCAATCAATAACGCCGTCCTGAGATAGCCGTTGCAACGCCCTTTGCATGGTCTTGGATGAAGACGCCGAATATCCATACCGAGGCCGCAACCACTCATACAGCATGCGCGACGACACCCATCCCCCGTCACGTTGAAGCATTTCAAGCACATCCCAATGCAAAGGCGTGAAATCTTCGCCTGCCATATGTCCCTCCATCCCCAATTCTCTTGGGTCCAATTCAAATCAAACGCATAAGCCAACATCAATATGGCGCTACATGGTTGGCAATATTCCGTTTCTTATACTTATATACTGTTATACTTTCGTGTAACACATTCTAACAGAGAGGACGACGGTAATGCCCCTTCCCTTGATCATCGGTGCCGCAGCCTTAGTGGCCGCCAGCTACGGCGCCAAAAAAGGTTATGACGGTTATCAAAAGCATTCCGAAGCTGACGACATCGTCAAACGGGCAAAAGCGGCATACGACGAACGGCGCACCATCTTTGATGCGCAAGAAAAGAAAACTGAAGTTGCGTTGACGGCGCTAGGTAATCTGGAACTTGAGATCGGCGAAAGTTTCGGTGAATTCAAGACCCTGGCAGATGCGCTGATCAACGAACTGAACGCGAATTCTCAAGACAAGCTGGAGGTCAAATTCCCCAAGCGGGAACTTCAGAAAATCGAGAATTACAGTTATTCCGCCATTGGTGTGCTGGGCAGCATCGCGGGTGCGGGCGCGGCGGGCGCGGCAGCAGGTTTTGCAGTGTATGGCGGGGTCATGGCCCTGGGCGCGGCATCAACCGGCACCGCAATTTCCGCGTTGGCGGGCGCTGCGGCAACCAACGCCACCCTGGCCGCCATTGGCGGCGGCTCGCTTGCTGCAGGGGGGTTGGGAATGGCTGGTGGCACCGCTATTCTGGGCGCCGCCGTGGCCGCACCGATCTTGGCCATCGCAGGTTGGGCCTATGACAACCACGGCGAAGAAGCCCTTAAAAACGCCCATAAGGCATCCGACGAAGCGGACGCCGCCATCAAGAAACTGGGCAAGGCTGATGAGTTCCTGGCCGACACCGAGGAATATGCACGCCGTATCAAGCGCGCCTTGACGCGCATTTACCGTGAATTCCACTGCTATTTCGATGATCTCAAAAACGTCAGCGCACTAGTGGATGACCTGAAGGGCCGCAATGTCGATGTCGCCGCCGAGCTCGCCAAACTGGGCACGTCGGTCACGCAGATCATTGAGAACGGTTATGCGCTTGCGTCGATTCTGACCAAAGTCATTACCACGCCGCTCTTCAAGGTGAAGGAAGCGCGTGGCGCCATCGTCGTCGATGAAAACGGCTTGCCGGAAATGCTCAAGGACGCAGATGGGTCGATGATGCTGAATGGTGACAAGATCGACGATGCGCTCGACGCCGCCAAACAGGACGCCACGCGCTACGAACACCGCTAGCCGACTCTTTCTTCGCACAGAGGGAGCCGGACTCCCTCTCCCCATTGCCGCCTTTGCGTGGCCCCTCGCTATTAATCCGTTCTGAATACCATGCACGCTATCGCCAGCCAGTATCCCTGGGCAGAAGAGTTGGAAAAAACCGTCGTTCGGAGCCTCGTCACGAGTTTCGGTTTAGATTTCTTGTTATTCAAAGACAAGCACGGCGGCGAAGTCGACACGATTCACAATGCTCGAAGCGGAGTCTGGGCGAACCAGGCCGAGCAAGACAAATACGTCCAGCGCGGCGCCTATTCGGACGTAAAGGGCGCGTATCACAGCGATCGCAGCTACATAGACAAGGGAAAGTCTGACGCTGCACTGCAACAGGCCGGAAAACTCCAGGACGGCTACACATCGAGCCGCATGTCCTCTCAAAATGGAATTCGGGATCTCGATCACGTTATTGCGGCCAAGACCATTCATGACGATCCCGGCCGAGTATTGGCCGAGATGTCTGGCATTACGCTGGCAAACCATGAATCCAATTTGGTTTCCACGCACAGGAGCATCAATCGGTCGAAACAGGCCATGCCCGTCGAAGCATTTCTAGCCGGCTTGCCAGACAAGATTGCACAGCAGAAAACGGCGCTGGATGCCCGGCGTGCACTTCTGGCGGACATGCCACGGAACACGCCTGAGCAGCAGGATCGCGCTCGCCAACAAGAAGCCAAAATAAAAAGCGCCGAATCGAAACTACAGGCCCTGGAGTCGATCGACCCCAAGGCCATGCGACAAAAGGACTTGAAGGCCAGGCAGCAATACGACGGCGCCATTAATAAAAAGTATTACACCAGCAGCAAATTCTGGGGTTCGACCCTGAGCGCGTCAGGCAATGCTGGGGTAAGCATGGGAACCCGCCAGATGCTGGGCCTGGTGGCCGCTGAAATCTGGTTCGAGTTGCGCGAAGCATTGCCCGCGCTGATGCAGAAGATGCGCGTGAATTTCTCGTTGGCAACATTCCTGCAAGAGGCGGAACGTACGCTCCAGGGCATCTGGATTCGCGTGAAGGCCCGATTCAAGGATTTTCTGACCGCATTCAAAGACGGCGCGTTTGCCGGCATCCTGGGCAGCGTGACCACCACGATGTTTAACGTCGTGGCCACCACTGGCAAGAGCGCCGTCAAGATCATTCGCGAAATGTGGGGGCAAATGACGGCAGCCTTGAAGCTGTTGGTCTTCAACCCCGATGGCCTGTCCACCGTCGATCTGACAAAGGCCGTGGTCGCTGCGTTGTCTGCAGGCGTTGCGACCGCCGTAGGAAGCCTGGTCTACGCACAACTGGTGCCTGTCATGAGCTTTCCCTTCGGCGGAGAGCTTGCGGCGTTCATCGGCGCCTTGACGACCGGCATCGTTACCATGGGTCTGCACTACGTTCTGCTGCACAGCAAAATGATGGAGCGTATTTGGCTCCTGATTGAACGCAGCAGCCACGCGCTCACACTGCGGCAATTCGAAACGCTGAACGCGCAGTTGGATGAGTACCTGGAAGATATCGCCCGTATCGAATTGAACATCGACGTCGACGAACTTGAAGACTTCGCCTTGGATCTGCGCAGTGCAAGAACCGAAACGGCGCGTGGCGCCGTGCTTTTGCGAGAAGTCAAAGAGCGCGGCATCGCACTGCCCTATGAAATGGGCAATGCCGACAGCACACGCAGTTGGCTCGCGTCATTGGTCAAGTGAACTCGCCGTTTCCCTGCTCACAGTGCGGGCGATGCTGCCAGATGGTGGATCGCTCTGCGCTCACCAGGCACCTGGACCGCGGCGATGGCACGTGTCTGCACTTCGACGCCGTCCGCCTGCAATGTGGCATCTACGAGCAGCGCCCCGACCTCTGCAGGGTGGACCGGCAATACACCCTGCATTACGCGAAGCAAATTTCCTGGGACGACTTCGTAACGCTGAACCTGCGCGTGTGCGCAGCCTTGCAACACCCTGAGTTCCCCTTAGGTGACACCCTAGGTGACACCACTAGGTGACGCCCTAGCATCCCATGACCAAAACTGAATATCTCGCGCGCTCAGCGCCTTTTATCCACTGGCTTGCCACGGTTGTCTCCGGACAGACGCCGCTCGGCTATCGACATGACAATGGCGTGGACGCCAACTTGAACGACGCCCTTGACCGCTACAGCTGGCCCAACAAACGAATCGACATTCCGACCCCAGACGGCCAACTCAGCATCCCTGCCCACAGCAATTTTTCAGTCAACGCCATCCTGCTCGGGCGGCTCCAAGCGGGTCTACGCCGCTGCCTGGATCAGACGAAAGTCGATGACGCTGAGCTTGCGCATTGGGCCGAAGCCATCATGCGATGGGGTGGCGTGTTCACCAAGCGTGGCAATGGCCCATGGCTGGACAGCAAGCGAGTGGGCTTCTCTACATACCTGCGCCCCGTACTGCAAGCGCTATCCGACCCGGGCGGCTCTGCGCACAAGGCGCTACCTGATCTCAGGTCGAACGCCGGCACCACTAAAATTCACTCGCTGGCGCTGCCTGATTTCGTGATTTATGACAGCCGTGTCGCTGCCGCTCTGGCGTGGCTGGCGCTGCGGTGGAGCCAACAGGAAGGCATCGCGGTGCCCGCCCACCTGCGATTTGCCTGCATGCGCGCGAACACAGGTAAAGCCAACCTCAAGATGCGCTCACCCGATCAGGCAATATTCCCCTACTTCGCCGCTTCGGGACCGCTGCGAGAGCATCAGCGCCACGCGACCTGGAATATGCGCGCCAACTGGATCATCTGTGCAGCCGCTGCGCAGTCCCCTGCCGGCGCTTGGACGGCTCGCCAAGTCGAAGCTGCATTATTCATGATGGGCGCCGACTTGACCTCTGCGATGCGCGGCCACTGATACGGCAAGCATCACTCCCCCCAGCACCAGAATGCCCGCCAGAATGCCGGACAGCCGCATCAGTGCGGGCGCGGGATCGTTCGCCCAATGGTGGTCCTGCACGAACACCATGATGAAGGCGATGGTGAATTGCCGGCCAACGTAGCTGGCGCCTTCCTGCCCCGATTGCACATGGCATCCGGCCCACACACCCAAGGACAGCACCAACATGTGCCAAACGGGTTGGTCGTGCATCAGCGGCAAGAGCGCCATGCCCACCACGCCAGCCAACAAACAGCCCGCCACACGCTGCACCATTTTTTCAATGATGGGCTGGCGCGTGCTGTCCACAAGCTTGCCCGCCGGCAACATCAACACCGCAATCGTCGTCACCATCGCCTGCGCGAAGCCGGGCATGTCGAACCAGTACGTCAGGGCGGCAAGCAGCACGATAGCCAATGCGGCCTGCCCGCCAAGAAGCAGGCGGTTACGGTGCAGGACGTCGGGGGACGGCTGCGCGCTTGTTTGCAGCGCGGCCGCGCCTTCGCCAATGGCCAATGGCGTGGCCGACACCGGTGGCGGCCGCAGGCGCCGATACCATTGCGGGCCGAAATGAAAAACGCTGGCCACCAGCACGCAAGCCAGCGTCCCCACCATGACCTCGGCCGCGCGCAACGCCGCGAACACGGCAGTCGCCTCCAGTGAGGACAGCATGTGCGCTTCGTAGGTCACCATCAGCGCCGTCACGCCGCCCAGCATCCATGCATATGGCGCCTTGGAACCATTGGCGTAGTACGCCGCAACCCCGCCAATCACTCCCAACGCAGGCACGAACAACCACGGGCGATCGCCGATCAACGGCCCTGCCAACGCCCCCAGCGCCGCACCCAGCAAGGTGCCAATCACCCGATGCGCCGCCCGCTCAACCGAACTGCTGAAGCTCGTCTGCATGACGGCAAACCCGCTGATGGCCGCCCACCACGTGTAAGACAGGTGCAGCACATTGGCGAGCACCACTGACAGCACCACGGACAGCACCGCTTCCGTGGCGAACGTGCCGCGCGCCCGGGATGGTTTCCACGCGGCCAGCTCTCGCCCCAGCGCAAACATCGCCGCGCGAGTGGTGTGCAAGAGCGTGTGAGCCAGTGCCATGCGGGGTGAGTGAAGTGATTGGATTGACGCTGCGGCTTGCGGCAGGTGAAGACAAATAATAAGGAGCTTCCCACGCCTTGTCGAAGACAAGCCCGCCGCGCGCGGTTCAAGCGATCTACGGTATTCTGAGTCCGGCCACAAACCCGACCACCAAGGGAGTCAACATGAATCGCCATCCGCGCGTGATCGCTATTGCCGCCTCTGCCGCTTTCGTCTCGATGCTTGCCGCTTGCGCCGCGCCGCAGACCAAAGCGCCCATCACTGGCAACACGCACGCCGGCGCCACGTTGAAAGCCGACGTCGCCCAGAACATTTCGATGCAGGCCCAAGTACAACTGAATTGCCAAAAGGTCGACGCCATTCAAACGGAAGTCGTGAAGGTCAACCCGATTGGCACGGGCAATTCCGCCGCGTCCCGGCAGTATGGAAGCGTGGATGAACGGTGGATTGTGCAACTGTGCAATCAGCAGATTCCGTTCAAAGTGACGTTGACGCCGGATGGAAAAGGCGGAACGTTCTTTTCGACGTCGCGGGAGACGTATTGACGTATGCCGATTGCCGCCGCCCGGGTGGCGGCAATTCGGCGGCCCCGGCGCGCTCGGTATTCAGGCGCACTCAGGATTCAGGCGCGCTCTGGCAGCGCACGCAGCCAAGGCACCGGCAACGGGCGGCCTATGAAGACATGCCCTTCCCGCCCCCACTCGCCAACTCCCCCGCCAACGCCAACGCCCGCAACAAAAACGCCGACCCATCGTCCTTCCGGTAGCTGACAATCACCGGCGACACAAACCCATCGCCTTCGATCCGCACATGCACCACATCCTGCCGCTGCAACCGTTGCACCGACGCCGGCACCACACTCACCCCTAAGCCTGCCGCCACCAGCCCAATCGCCGTCTGCAACTCGTTCGCCTCTTGCACCACCTGCAACGAATACCCCGCTGCCCGAAACAAGCCCAGCACGTGATCCGCAAAATTCGGCCGCGGCCGCGCCGGATACAGCACGAAGGGCTCGCGCGCCAGGCGCTCCACCGACACGCTTTTCATCCCTGCCAGCGGGTGATGCAACGGCACGGCAGCCATCAGCGGTTCGGTCATCAGCACGCGCCGTTCAATGGCCGGGTCATCCAGCAAAATCCGCCCGATACCCAGATCAATCCGCCCGGCCTTCAAGGCTTCAAGCTGCGGCAACGTCGTCATCTCCATCAGCCCCACCTCCACCTGCGGATCAGCGCTGCGCAGTTGGCGGATCAGTTCCGGCACAAAGCCGTACAGCGTCGACGGCACAAACCCAATGCCAAACCATCGGCGCTGCGTCTGCCCCAAACGCCGGGTGCCTTCCAGCACTTCATCCAGCCGCGCGGTCAGCAGCCGGGACTGCTCCAGCAGAAAGCGGCCGGCTTCGGTCAAACGCAACGCCCGGGTCGTGCGCTCGAACAGCACCACGCCCAGCTCCTCTTCAAACTGGCGAATTTGCCGGCTAAGCGGGGGTTGAGCGATGTGCAGGCGGGCGGCGGCGCGGGTGAAACTGCCCTCTTCCGCCACGGCCTGGAAGTAACGCAGATGCCTGAGTTGCATGGCTTATTCAGACTTGAAAGGTATTAATTGGAACCTATATAGTCTTGGACCTGCTGGGAAAGTGCAAGCGATACTGCCACTATCGCTCAATCCCTGGCAGTAAAAGTATGAATCAGCCCAGCATTCTTTCCGTCGAAGCCATTCTGGTGGACCTGCCCACCATCCGCGCCCATCAGCTGGCCATGGCGGTCATGCAGCGCCAGACGCTGGTGATCGTGCGGCTGACGTGCAGCGATGGTATCGAAGGCATCGGCGAAGCCACCACCATCGGCGGCCTGTCCTACGGCGAAGAAAGCCCCGAGGGCATCAAGCTGGCGATTGATACCTACCTGGCGCCCGCGCTGGCTGGCTTGGACGCCACGAATATCCACGCCGCCATGCAGCGCCTGGAGAAAGTGGCGCGCGGCAACCGTTTCGCCAAATCCGCGCTGGAAACCGCGTTGCTGGACGCGCAAGGCAAGCGCTTGAACGTGTCGGTGGCTACGCTGCTGGGCGGCGCTGTCCGCACCCGGATGCCGGTGCTGTGGACGCTGGCCAGCGGCGACACCGCCCGCGACATCGAAGAAGCCGAGTCCCTGCTGCAAAGCCGCCGCCACAACACCTTCAAGCTGAAAGTCGGACGCCGCGCCGTGTCGGAAGACGTGGCGCACGTGTCGCGCATCAAGCAAGCGCTGGGCGACCGCGCTCGCGTCACCGTGGACGTCAACCAGGCCTGGAACGAGGCCGATGCGGCCGGCGCCATTGCGCGCTTGGAAGCGGCGAGCGTCGACCTGATCGAACAACCGATTCCGCGTGCGAACCTGGCTGGCATGGCGCGGCTGGCTGCCCGCTTCGTCGTGCCGATCATGGCGGACGAAGCCGTCAACGGACCCGAAGACGCGCTGGACATCGCGCGCCAAGGCGCGGCGGATGTGTTGGCGCTGAAGATCGCCAAGTCCGGCGGGCTGTACGAAATGCTGCGCACCGCCGCCGTTGGCGATGCGGCCGGCATGTCGCTGTATGGCGGCACGATGCTGGAAGGCTCGGTGGGTTCCATCGCGTCGGCGCATGGCTTTGCCTGCCTGCCGCGCTTGTCGTGGGGTACGGAATTGTTTGGGCCGTTGCTGTTGAAGGACGACATCGTCGCCAACCCGCCGCGTTACGCGGACTTTGAACTGGAACTGCCCAGCGGCCCCGGGCTGGGCCTGACGCTGGACGAAGACAAACTGAATTTCTATCGGCGGGACCGCGCAACGGCGGCCTGACCAGAAGACTCGGCCGCGCCCGCCAGGCAGGGCGCACCCCACAATAATTCAAGCATCACGGAGACAACCATGCGTCATGCATTCAAACCCTTTGCCCGCGCCATTCTGGCGCTGTCGCTGCTGGGCGGCGCGTCGGCCGCGCTGGCCGACAGCTATCCCGACCGCCCCGTCAAATGGATCGTGCCCTTCCCGCCGGGCGGCGCCATGGACAGCATCGCCCGCACCCTGGGCGAATCCATGGGCAAGCAGCTGAACACGTCCTTCATCGTGGAAAACCGCGCGGGCGCAGGCGGCAATATCGGCGCGGCCAGCGTGGCGCGCTCCAAGCCGGACGGCTACACGATTCTGATCGTGGCTAACGGCATGGCGGTCAACCCGGCCCTGTACACGGACCTGAACTACGACCCCATCAAGGACTTTGCGCCGATCTCGCTGCTGGCCGTGGTGCCCAACGTGCTCGTCACCAACCCGGCGCGCACGGGCGCCACCAGCGTGCAAGACATCATCACCAAGGCCAAGGCGCAGCCCAACCACTACACCTACGCCTCGGCCGGCGTGGGCACGTCCATCCATCTGGCAGGCGAGCTGTTCGTGTCGATGACGGGCGTTGAGATGCTGCACGTGCCGTACAAGGGCAGCGGCCCCGCCGTCGCCGACCTGCTGGGTGGCCAAGTCGACTACATGTTCGACAGCATCACGTCCGCCAAACCGCACATTGCCGCCGGCAAGCTGCGCGCCTTGGCCGTCACCACCGCCAAGCGCTCCGCCGCGCTGCCCGACGTACCCACCCTGCAAGAAGCCGGCGTGCCCGGCTACGAGCTGATGCCCTGGTTCGCCGCCTTCGCCCCCGCCGGCACGCCGCCGGAAGTGGTGGCCAAGCTGAACGACGCGATGCGCAACGCGCTGGCCGAACCGAAGGTGAAAGCCACGCTGGATTCGATTGGCGCAGAGTCGATCGGCAGCTCGTCAGACGCCCTGCGTGATCACCTGGCCAAGGAAACCGAGCAGTGGAAGACGCTGGTCAAGGAACGGAATATCAAGATCAACTGATGCGCGTGCCACGCCTGACATGACAATGCGGGGCAAACAAAAACCGGAGCAATGCTCCGGTTTTTTTATGCGCGCCGCCCTTGCGGTGGGCCGCGGAAAGATGGTGGACCGCCATAAAACAAAAGCCCCGCCTCTAGGGCGGGGTGGGACTAGGTCTTACATGATGGGTCTTAGGCTTGCGCCCATTGGAAGCCATCACCAACCTGTGGGGATTCTATTCAACGGATGTAGTGTCAGTCAACACGGCTGGCCCGATCCTTGCTTCCTTGAGGCCCACACCATGCCAAAAACGCTGCACTATCGCCCCCTTTTGATAGACACATTCATCACCAACGAACGCATCCAGAGTTATCAGACCATTTTCCACCCTGCAAACGATGTGGAGTTGATGGGCGCGTACTTGTGGAACGGCCGAGTATGCGGTGCGCTTTACCCGCTGCTTGCGGCCGTCGAAGTCACGCTGCGCAATGCCATCGACCAATCATTAACGGCTGATCTCGGTCAATTCTGGTGGGCTGGCAGCAAATTGCGCTATCGATCGTTCAAACCGGATATCGATGCGCCGCACGCCGTGCAAGCATTACGAGAGAATTTTTCCAAGGCCACCCGCAGCTACATCGCGGAAAGCCGGCGCCGACACGGCGCACATGGCCGCATCGCCCCGCGCCATGAAGGTGTCATTGCCAAGACAACATTCTCAACCTGGGGGTACTTGCTAAACCCGGAATTCCAAGGACGCGGCTTGATTTGGCCCAAGCACCTTTCAACCATATTCCGTGGGCCGTGGCCCACTCACCAGACGCGCGCGCTACTCACCCATGCCCACGACCTGGTCGCCACCTTGCGAGATTTTCGGAATCGGCTTTTTCATCATGAACCTGCGTGGAAGCGCTATGACGTGCAGAATCAGGCCGATGCGCTACAGCACCTGCACGAGAAGATAGGCAAGGCCGAAAGTCTGCTGGCGCTGATTCATCCAGAGAACCTGCGTCTGCTAAATACGAACGGCCTGCTTCGTGATGCTCGCCGAGCATGCTGCCCAGCGGAGATTCAACGGTTCCAGCATCTGGCTCACGTGCACCCCATCAAATCGCTGGGCGAACTCAAAGCGTTGGTGGACAGGTCGGCCGTTGACAACCAGATACTGGCCGCGCAAATCAGTCAGGGCCAGCCGCAACCCTTTCTGATTTGGCCTCGATAGTTTCCCGGGGACCTACTCCACCGTCGCCCCCGACTTCTTCACCACTTCCGCCCAGCGCGGAATCTCGGTGGCCATCAGGGCGCGCAGTTCGTCGGGCGTGCTGCCGACGAGTTCCATGCCCATCGTTTTGCCGAGCTTTTCTTGCACGTCCGGTTCCTTCAGGATCAGCGCGATTTCGGCGGCGAGCTTGTCCAGGATGGGTTTGGGCGTGCCCTTCGGTGCATACACCGCTTGCCAGGACGCCATCTGGAAGCCCGGCACGCCGGCTTCCTGCATGGTGGGGACGTCGGGCGCGAGCGAGATGCGGTCTTTGGTGGTGACGGCCAGCAGCTTCAGCTTGCCGGTTTGCAGCAGCGGCAAGGCGGCCGTCATCTGGTCGAACATGAAGGTGACGGCGCCCGATGACACGTCGACCATGGCGGGCGGGGTGCCCTTGTACGGCACGTGTGTGAGCGGCACGCCGATCATGCTTGAGAACAGTTCGCCGGCCAGGTGCGTGGACGTGCCTGCGCCGGAAGAGGCGAAGGTGCGCTTGTTGGGGTCGCGCTTGAGCAGCGCGATCAGGTCGGCCACCGAGTTCACGCCCAGGTTGGGGTCTACCAGCAGCACGTTCGGCAGGTAGGCGATGAGCGACACCGGTTCGAAGTCTTTGACCGGGTCGTACTTCAGGTTCTTGTACAGGCTGGCGTTGATGGCGTGCGTGCTGATCGTGCCGCCGAACAAGGTGTAGCCATCGGGCGGTGCTTTCGCAACGTAGGTGGCGCCGATGCCGCCCGCCGCGCCGGGCTTGTTTTCGACGATGACGTTCTGGTGCAGGCGGTCGCCCAGCTTCTGGGCGAGCACGCGGCCGACGACGTCGGTAGAGCCGCCGACGGTGAACGGCACCACATAGGAAATCGGCTTTTGCGTGGGCCAATCGGCGGCGCTGGCCGGCATGGCCAGCGTGCCAAGGACGGCGCTGGCCAGCAGCGCGGCCAACGCGCTGCGTCGTTGCGTATTCATGGTTGTCTCCTGCCTTGATTTATTGCTTTATAGGTATGGGGTCGCAGGCGGCGGTTCGACCGGCCGCCCACGGCAAGGCTCAGCGGCCTTGTTCTTTGCGCCAGGCGGCGAATTTGTCTTTGGTGCCCGGATCGGTGGGCGGGTACAGGCCCAGGATGGATGCGCCCTGCTGCACCTGGCTGGTCACGAAGTCTTCGAACGCGGTCATCTCCACGGCTTCGATCGAGATCTCGTCGGCCAGATGCGCGGGGATGACGACCACGCCTTCGCGGTCGCCCACGACGATGTCGCCCGGCCACACGGCGACATCACCGCAGCCGATGGGCGCGTTGATGTCCAGCGCCTGATGCAGCGTCAGGTTGGTCGGGGCCGAGGGGCGCTGGTGATACGCGGCAAAGCCCAGTTCGGCAATTTCAGGGGAATCGCGAAAGCCCCCGTCGGTGACGACACCGGCCACGCCGCGCTTCATCAAGCGCGTGACCAGGATGGACCCAGCGGACGCGGCGCGCGCGTCCTTGCGGCTGTCCATGACCAGCACCGCGCCTTCCGGGCAGGTTTCGACGGCGACGCGTTGCGGGTGCGTGCGGTCTTCAAACACCTTGATGGTGTTCAAGTCTTCGCGCGCTGGGATGTAGCGCAGGGTGAACGCCGGGCCGACCATGTTGGGCAGGTTGGCGTTCAGCGGGCGCACGTCCTGGATGAACTGATTGCGCAGGCCGCGTTTGAACAACGCCGTGCACAGGGTGGCCGTGCTGATGCCGGACAGGCGGGCACGGGTTTCGGGATTCATTTGGGACACGATGACTCCGGGCAATAAACAGAATGAAAGAAACGCGCGGCGGGCCATGCCCGCCTGCGCGCTTAGAAGATTTCGGGTTCCGGCACGGGTGCGCCGAACTCGGTTTCCAGGAAATCGAAATCGCAGCCGTCGTTGGCTTGCAGGATGTGCTTGGAATACATCCAGCCGTAGCCACGCTCGTAGCGCTTGGGCGGCGGCGTCCATGCGGCGCGGCGCGCGGCCAGTTCTTCGTCGCTGATGTTTAAGTGAATGCTGCGAGCCGGCACGTCTACGGTGATCAGGTCGCCGGTTTTGACGAAGGCCAGCGGGCCGCCCACATAGGACTCGGGCGCCGCGTGCAGGATGCAGGCGCCGTAGCTCGTGCCGCTCATGCGGGCGTCAGACAGGCGCAGCATGTCGCGCACGCCCTGCTTCACGAGCTTTGTCGGAATAGGCAGCATGCCCCATTCCGGCATGCCCGGGCCGCCTTGCGGGCCGGCGTTGCGCAGGATCATGATGTGTTCGGGGGTGACGTCCAGGTTTTCGTCGTCCACCGCCGCCTTCATGCTGGGGTAGTCGTCGAACACCAGCGCCGGGCCCGTGTGTTGCAGGAATTGCGGCGCGCACGCGCTGGGCTTGATCACGCAGCCGTCGGGCGCGATATTGCCGCGCAGCACGGCCAGCGCGCCTTCGTCGTAAATGGCGGTGTCCACCTTGCGGATGACGTCGTCGTTATAGACCTCGGCGCCCGCAATGTTTTCGCCCAGCGTCTTGCCGGTGACGGTCATGGCGGATAGGTCCAGGTGGCCGTCCAGCCGCGTCATCAGCGCCGGCAAGCCGCCGGCGTAATAGAAGTCTTCCATCAGATAGGTGTCGCCGCTGGGCCGGATGTTGGCAATGACGGGCACCTTGCGGCTGGCGGCGTCAAAGTCTTCCAGGCTGACGGCATGGCCTGCGCGGCGCGACATGGCCACCAGGTGAATGATGGCGTTGGTGGAGCAACCCATGGCCATCGCCACATTGATGGCGTTCTTGAATGACGCCAGGCTCAAGATGCGCTTGGGGGTCAGGTCGTCCCAGACCATCTCGACCACGCGGCGGCCGCATTCCGCGGACATGCGCATGTGGCCGACGTCTGCCGCGGGAATCGAGGACGCGCCGGGCAAGGTCATGCCGATGGCTTCGGCGATGGCCGTCATGGTGCTGGCCGTGCCCATCGTCATGCAGGTGCCGTAGCTGCGGGCGATACCGCCTTCGACTTCGGTCCATTGTTCCTGGGTGATCTTGCCGGCGCGGCGTTCGTCCCAGAGCTTCCAGGCGTCCGAGCCCGACCCCAGGATCTTGCCCTTCCAGTTGCCGCGCAACATAGGGCCGGCCGGCACGTACACGCAGGGCAGCCCGGCGCTGATGGCGCCCATGAGCAAGCCCGGGGTGGTCTTGTCGCAGCCGCCCATCAGCACCGCGCCATCAACCGGGTGGCTGCGCAGCAGCTCTTCGGTTTCCATGGCGAGGAAGTTGCGGTAGAGCATCGTCGTGGGCTTGACGAAGGATTCCGACACCGAAATGGCCGGCAGCTCCACCGGAAATCCGCCCGCCTGAAACACGCCGCGCTTCACGTCTTCAACGCGCTGCTTGAAATGGCTGTGACAGGGGTTCAGGTCAGACCAGGTGTTGATGATGGCGATGATGGGCCGGCCGACCCAGTCATCCGGCGCGTAGCCCATTTGCATCATGCGGGAACGGTGGCCGAACGAACGCAGGTCATCCTTGGCCATCCAGGCGGCGCTGCGCAGACTTTCGTAGGAACGTTTCATAGGGGGAATGGGGGTGAGGCGTGGTGGGGATGAAAGCATTTAAACACTAATACATTAGTGCGTCAGCTAGGTGAAAACCCGCTACACTGCGGGCTTTACTACCGTACTCCCGTCAGGCCCCCTGATGCAAAGCCCCAAGCTCCGACTGGACCGCTCCCGCCACGCCGCGCCCCAGGTCTTCGAACATCTGCGCGAGCAGATCGTGTCGCTGGAACTCGCCCCCGGCGCCCCGCTGTCGCGCGTGACGCTAGCCGAAACCTACGGCCTGAGCCAAACGCCCATCCGCGACGCGCTGATGCGGCTGGCTGAAGAAGCGCTGGTGGAAATCTATCCGCAACACACCACCGTCGTCAGCCGCATCGACATCCCCGCCGCCCGGCAGGCGCATTTCCTGCGCCAGTCGCTGGAGCTGGAAATCGTGCACATGCTGGCGCAACGGCCTGACGCGATGCTGCACAAGCGGCTGCAAGCCAGCATCGACCTGCAACGCGTGAGCCACGCCAGTGGCGAATACCAGCAGTTCATCAATGCGGACCAGGCGTTTCACCGCGACATGCATACCGCCGCGGGCGTGACGAGCCTATGGGAATTGGAGCAGCGCTACAGCGGCCACCTGGACCGTCTGCGCCGGCTGCACCTGCCCGAAGCCGGCAAGGCCGAACGCATCATGGACGACCATCAGCGCCTGCTGGACGCCATCGTGGCGCAGGAACCCGCGCGGGCGCAGCAGGTGCTGCGCGAACATTTGTCTGGCACGCTGAGCCAGGTGGCCGAGATCTGCAAGCGGTATCCGGAGTACGTGCTGGCGGAATGACGGGCCGTGTCCGGCGCCTACACGCGGTTTCTCGGTGTTGCGGTGTTGCCGGTTTGCGGGTTTGCGGGTTTGCGGGTTTGCGATTTCGCGGTTTCGCGATTTTGCAGTCCCGCCATCATTCCAGCAGATACCGCCGGATGATGGTCTTGCCATCCTTGTCCGCCAGCGATAGCAGCGCATCGCCCGACGCATCCATGCCCAGCAGCCCCGTCTCGACGTCTTGCGGCAGTTGGAACGGGCGCCAGGTCTTGCCCTGATCGCGCGTATAGAAATAGGTCTTGGTGTACTCGTTGAACGAGAACAGGTGGTCGGCGTAGGTCTTGATCACCCAGGCGCGGCCGCTGAACCAGGCGTCGCCGATCCAGCTAGGCTTGCCCTGCACCGACGGAGAATCGGCACGCCGATGCCAGATGCGTTCGGCCTTGTCCAGCTCGTAAATGGCGTCGCCCGAAGTCTCGAACACCGGCTCATCGCGCGTCACCCGCGCGTCAGCCGCTTGGGGCGGCACCGGGGCCACGCCCTGCGTGATGCGAAAGGCCGGTGATGCGCCGTCTTGCAGCTCGACTTCAAAGCGCCGGGTTTCCAGCACCTCGTTCTTGTCCGCCGCGCTCAGGCTGATCCGCGTACGCCAGCTCCAGCCCACAGCGCGCCGCTCATCCAGCGGATACAGCGACCAGTCATAGGCCAGTTGGTCTTCGGCGCGGGCGCCGCCGTCCTTGGCCAGCATGTCGCGAAAGGCGCGTTCAAAAGCGGCCCCATCCGGCCACACCTGTTCATCCAGCGAGATCCCCGACCACTGCCGCGCGCCGTCCTGGCTGACCAGCAAGCGGTAGCCCGCGTCATGGCGTTCCATGGCAATGACGCGGTCTTGCGTCAGAAACACGGTGTGCTGCTGCCCGGGGCCCAGCACCACGTCCGCGTCCCGCGCCCACGTCTTACCCAGGTCGTCCGAGCGCAAGGTTTCAAATGCGGCGGGCTGTTCGCCGTCTGCGGCGGTGCGTTCAATGGCGGTGATCAAGTACAGCTCGCGCCCCTCCGGCGTGCCGATCATGCTGACCCCGGCGTCGCCGCTGATGGAGCCCAGCAGATCAAAAATGCCCGTGCCTTGGCCGCCATAGATCAGGTTGCGCGTATCCGTCTGCAGCCAGGGGTTCTGCTGGCGCGTGCCAAGCGCAGGCACTTGCGCATCCAGCAGCGGGGCCTTTTCAAGCGCGGGCATATCCTTGGCCGACACCAGACGCTGCCCGATCAGCAACTGCCGTTCGCCGTAACGTTGCAGCGCCACCCGCGAAGACGAGGCCAGCGCCGGGCCGTTGAGTTCGCCGATGATCTCGCTGCGCGCCAGCGGTTTGCCCAAGGGAACCAGTTGGTAGATGCCATACCCGATCACCCCGGCGACGGCGATCGCAGCACCGCTGGCAAGCAGTCTAAGGTTCATGAGGGCAACGCATCCAGAGGCAGCAGCACCAGCCATTCGGCCAGTGACGTTTGGGGGAACGGACGAAACTATAGCGTGTCACGCGCGGTTCTCTATACTGGCGTGACATACTCTTACGCCGCATTGGCCATACACGGAACCCGGACATGATCGCAAGGCACGCCCCCCTCACCTTCGCCCTGCTTGTTTTTGGGGCAATCGCATGGGGGCAGCCGGCGCTGGCCGCTACGCCTGACGTCTGCGCGACGGTGACGGTGCGCGAAGGCGACCCAATTCCCCCCGACGCCTGCGCCGTCACCATCGTGCCTCGCAGCCTGGACGTGTCCGGCATCACCTTCGGCGGCAGCCCGGCCTGGACACCGTTGGACCCACAAGCCATGCCCGGCGTGTTCTACGACAGCGCATCGATTGCCCCTGTATCCGAGCGCCCCGTGGTGATGGCGGTGACCGTGGCCTGGTTCTACGCGCAGCCGCGCGTGTCCGAAACCAATGGCCAGCCGTATGCGTCGGTTTCGCAGCCCATCACCTTGAATTGCACCGCCAATACCTACACCGTCACCCAGACTCAGCACTATGCCGGGAACGACGCCACCGGGGCGCTGGTGGAATCGATTCCCGTAGCGGGCATCCATAACGCGCCTGTCGCGCGCGACCCCGTGCAGCGCAAGCTGCGGGGCGTGGTCTGCCCCACGCCGGGTAAGAACGCCCGCAAGTAGTGGCTCTGGCGCGCGGCGGCCACGCCGCGCCCTACCCCCGCCAGTACCGGTACAGCCCCCGCGCCGCGGCGTCCAGCAGAAAGCCCAACACCCCGATCATCAGCACCATGGCCATCAGTTCGGAATAGGCCAGACGGTCGCGCGTGTCCAGAATGAAATACCCCATGCCCGCCGACACGCCCAGCATTTCGCAGGGCACCAGCACAATCCACAGAATGCCAATCGCCAGCCGCACGCCCGTCAGGATGTGGCCAAGCACGCCCGGCAGGATCACGCGGCGCAAGGTCTCCCAGCGCGTGGCCGCCACGCTTTGCGCCAGTTGCAGCCAGCGCGGGTCCAGCTGCTGCACGCCGGCCGCCGTGTTCAACACGATGGGCCACACGGCCGCGAAGGTCAGCAGAAAGTAGACCGGGTCATCGCCCACGCCGAACACCATCACCGCGATGGGCATCCACGACAGCGGCGAGATCATCCGCAAGAACTGCATTGCGGGCGACACCGTGGCCTCCAGGCGGCGCCAGCTGCCTATCGCCAGCCCCAGCGGCACGCCGATCGCCAGCGCGAAGCCCAAGCCCACCGCAATGCGCCGCAGGCTGACCATGATGTGCAGCGGCAGATCAGATGCAGTCAAGAGTTCGGCCAGGCTCACAAAGGTGGCGCCCGGCGAAAAGCGCCGGGCCATGCCGCCTGCGGGCGACAGCACATCCGTGCCCAGCCACCACAGCGCCAGCAATGCCGCCAAGCCACCCAGGCCCAACGCGCAACGCGCGCCCAGGCTCAAGCCCGTGGCACGCGCGCGATTCGTCGCCTTCGCGGATGGCGCCGCCTGTCCGCCTGCGGGCGTTGCCGCCACCGACTCCCGTGCCGTCACGCCTGCACCATTTCAGTCCGGCTGTAGGCGTTGGGGAAACCGAAGCGGCTCAGGCCGCCCACGGATTCAATCGCACGCTTCACGTAGCGGTCGTCCACCAGCTCGCTTGCGGCGCGCGCCGGGTCCAGGTCGGCCAGGAAACCCCGGTCAGCCTCGATCAGCGTGTCACGCAGGCGGCGCACCAATTCTTCGGTGTAGCTGGGAAACGGATAGGGCTGGAAGTCGATGCGGCGTTCGTCCCAATCGGCATGGCGGATGGCGCCGCTGGCCAGGTACTGCTCGCGGTCGGACACGGGCGGCGCCAGCACCTTGGACAGCGCGGGCAACGCATGCGGCGTATAGCGGTTGATGCCCTCTTTGGACAGCAGCTGCGCGGTCTCGGCGCGGTTGTCGCGTATCCACAGTTGCGCCTGCACGATGGCGTTCACCACTTTCTGCGACCACTCCGGGCGCTGTTCCAAGTCGCGTTCATGCATGAACACGACGCAGCACGCGTGATTGCGCCAGACGTCGCCGGTAAAGCGCAGCACCTTGCCCACGCCCAGCGTTTCGGCGACGGCATTGAAGGGTTCCGCCACGATGTAGCCCGCGATGCGGTTCTGCGCCAACGCGGGCGGCATGTCGGCGGGCGCCATGACGATCAGGTTGACCTCGTTGGCGCCCACCGTGCCGTCCTTGCGCGCCACCGGCGTCAAGCCGTTTTCGCGCAGCAGATATTGCAGCATGACGTTATGGATGGAATACCAAAACGGAATGGCGACCGTCTTGCCGCCCAGTTCCTTGACGCTGTTGATGGCGGGCGCCACGGTCAGGCCCGATCCGCCGACGTGGTTCCACGCCACCACCTTGGCCGGCACCTTGCTGCCAAACCGCGCCCACACGGTCATGGGCGACAATAAGTGCACCACGTTGACCTGCCCCGAAATAAAGGCTTCGATCACCTGCGCCCAACTGCGCAGCAACGTCGGCTTTTCGGCCTTGACGCCCGCCTTGTCGAACAAGCCGTTGTTATGCGCCACCAGCAAGGGCGCGGCGTCGGTGATGGGCAGATAGCCGATGCGCACGGTCGCGTCCGGGTCGGTTTGCGCACGGGCGTTGAACGCCGACAGCAAAGACGCCGCGCCACCTGCCGTCAGTAGGGCCGAGAGTTTCAACCAGTCGCGACGCGACATGTGTTCCAGGCACATCAATAAGCTCCTTGCTTGGGGAAGGCGAACCGGTCATGCCGGCACGGCGTCAATACGCCCGGCCCGCAGCGCGCTGCGCAGACGGGTCAGGATTTCCAGGCGCAGCGCGCCCATTTCAGACAGCAGGTCGGCGCGCGGATGCGGCAGGTCCACCTGCCACGTGCCCAGGATGCGGCCGGGCGCGCCGCCCAGCAGCACGATGCGGTCAGCCAGCACCAGGGCTTCGTCGATATCGTGGGTGATCAGCACGGCGGCGGTGTTGAAGTCGGCAACCACTTTGCGCAGCAGCACCTGCATGTCGCTGCGGGTGACTTCGTCCAGTGCGCCGAAGGGTTCGTCCAGCAGCAGCACCGACGGCTGGCGCGCCAGGCAGCGGGCCAAGGCCGTGCGTTGCGCCATGCCGCCCGACAATTGCGCCGGGCGCAGATGCCGCGCATGCAACAAGCCGACTTCATCGATGGCCTGATCCACGCGCGCCCGGCGCTGCGCGTCCGTCAGCGCGGGCTGATGCTTGAAGTCCAGCCCGAACGCCACATTGCGTTCCAGCGACAGCCAGGGCAACAGGCTGGGGTCCTGAAACGCCACGGCCACGCGCGGGTGCACGCCGTTCAGCGGCGCGCCTTCCATGCGCAGCGAGCCCGCCGTGGCGGACTGCAAGCCTGCCAGCACGCGCAGCAGGCTGGACTTGCCCGCGCCGCTTGCGCCCAGCACCGCCACGACTTCGCCGCGCGCCAAGTCCAGGTCCACGTCTTGAAAGACCGGCGCCGGCGCAGCCGGATAGCGCAAGGCCAGGCCGCGCGCTTGCAACACCGGCGGCGCGCCTGCCGTCATGCGGTGGCTCCCGCCGCCTCGGCGGCCAGCTTGGCCTGCCGTTTGGCCAGCTCGGTTTTCAGTTGCACGAGGCTGGGGGTGACGATGGGCAGGAACGCCGCCTCTCGCCAACGCCGGGCGAAGCTCGCGCCTGCCGGTTTTAGATAGGCCGCGCCGCCGCTGGCTTGCAGCTCCAGTTGCACCGCTTGATGCGCGGCATCGGCCAACGCAATGCGAATTTCAAACAAGGCCCACGGCTCGGTGACGAAGCGTGCGCTGCGCACCCCGGCGATCAAGCTGGCGCTTAACGCTTCCACGTGCGCCCGCAACGCGGCCAGGGGCTCGCCCAAAATGCCGCGCGACGCCTGGCCCTGCCCGGTTTGCGCGGCGGCTTGCAACGCGCGCCGCGCCAGCCCGATGGACAAGCCGCATTGCAGCCCCGCGAACGCCGGACGCGCGCCGGGCAAATACTGCCGGGCGTCGGCGTGGATCAGCCATTCCGGCCCGATGCGCACGCCCTGCACTTCCAGCGCGGCGGTATTGCTGGACTGCAAGGCCATCAAGGAAAGATCCGGGCTGCGCGTAAGCCCCGTAATATCGTGCGGCAGCGCCACCACGGCGGGCGTGCCGTCGGGCGCAGTGACGGCGGCCGCCACCAAAAAGCCCTGCGGCCGCAGATTGGTGACCCACGGCATGCGGCCATCCAGCACCCAGTGGCCATCGGATTCCCGCGCACTGATTTGCAGCGATTCAATGCCGCTCAGGAACTTCATCGCATTCGACAGCGCCGTGGCTCCGGCTTGTTCGCCCGTCAGCAGCGGAGTAAGCCAGCGCTGGGCAAGCGCCGTGTTCGGGCTGCGCAACAGGTATTCAATAAAGACCCGCTGGCCCCACGCCACAAAGGCGCTGGCGACCGAGTGTTCGGCCACTTGCGATACCGCTTCGATAGCGTCGCCGATGTCGGTGCCGGGCTGGCCGCCCAGCGCCTGCGGCACGCCAATGCGGAACACGCCGGCAGCCGCCAGCTTGGGCAGCACGGTGGCCGCGTCCTGGCTGCCATCGTCCAAGGCGTCGGCATGCTGGGTGAGCCATGCCGCCAGATCCTGCGGCAAGCGCCATGGCGCGTCGGTGTGCAGCGCTTGCGCCGTCATCACGCGCCGCTCCAGGCGTAGTCGCGCAGCTGATCGTTCAACGGCGTCTGCGCCAGGTTATTGCCAAAATTGCAGATCGTGGCCAGCCCCACGCCCACGATCACTTCCAACGCGTTGCCGTCCGTGTAGCCGGCATCGCGCAAGGCTTGCAGCGTGTCGTCCGTGACACGGCCACGCGTCAGGATCACCGCTTCGGTAAAGGCCGCCAGCGCTTGCAGGCGTTCATCCGGCAACACGCCTTGAGCACGCAACGCCTCAATCACTTCAGGCGACAGCCGCGCCTTGTTGCGCGCAATGGCCGTGTGCCCCGCCACGCAGAACGTGCAGCCGTGGCGCGTGCCCGCCACCAGTTGCACCACTTCGCGTTCCTGCAAGGTAAGCCCGGCGCGCGCGTTAAGCTGCGACAGCGTCTGATAGGCCTCAAGCGCCACCGGCGCGTTGGCCAGCACCCCCAGCAGGTTCGACAGGTATCCGGCGCCCTGCTCCGCAGCGGCCAGCGCAGCGCGCGTGGGTTCGGGAGCGCTTTGCGCGGTATGGACGGGCAAACGGGCCATGAAGATCTCCCGGGGTATCGTTGAAAACCATATTGTGCGGGCGGCCGGCCACAAGCGACAATGCGCGAAGATCGCAACTTGATGCTCGATCTTATCGACTTTCAGCTATTCGCTTATAACCAGAATTACCACCCGCGTTCCGTCCGCCATCATGCTCGCAAACTGCTACGGTCATCGGACCCGATCAGTTCACGTTCACCGCTCAAGCCCGGCTCACCTATCTTGTCCAACGACGCTCCCCACACCGATCAAGCCGCTGTCGATGCGCTGCTGTTGTCCAGCCTGGAAGTGCAGTCCAGCTTGTATCACTTGGGGCAGTATTGCGGCAATTGGTCCGCCAGCACCAGCGGGCGGGCGCGTGCCAGCTTTCATCTGATCCTGCATGGCCGCTGCCGCGTGGCGCTGCTGGATGCCCACGGCATGGAACAGGACGCGCTGACGCTCGCCGCGGGCGACGGCATTTTCTTTCTGCGCGACATCCCGCACGCGTTGACGCCGCTAGACGCCCCGGCGCCCGGCACGGCGCTGTGCCGCCCGATGGAGCCACTATTGCCGCGGCAAGCAGACAGCACGGGGCTGGCTTGCGGCTTCTTTCAATTCCGGCCGGGCCTGGCCGATTTGCTGGCCGACACCCTGCCCGACTACCTGGTGCTGCGCGCCGACGACGAACGCTTTCGCACCGCGCGCGGCGTGTTCGATTTGATTCTGGCCGAAACCTCGCACCCCCCGGGTGGTTCACCTGTGGTGCTGGAACGGCTGACCGATCTGCTGATCTTCTTCATGCTGCGCCACCTGGCGCTGCACGACCGCCAGGCCTATGGCCTGTTCGTGCTGGCGCGCGACCCCGCCATGGCGAGCCTGCTGCAAGCCATTCTGGCCGACCCCGCCGCGCCCTGGAGCATGCAGGACATGGCCGACCGCCTGCATATGTCCAAAGCCACCTTCCACCGGCGCTTCACACTGCAAAGCGGCACCACGCCCGCGCAGCTGCTGCAATTGCTGCGCATGCGGGTCGCGCGCCGTCTTCTCAGCCAGGGGATGGGAATACAGGATGCGGCTGAACGCGTGGGCTATCAGTCGCAAGCCGCGTTCAGCCGGGTGTTTCAGCGCACCGAGGGCGTGGCGCCCTCGGCCTTGCGCAAGCGCTAACGGAGGTGCTGGCGTTGACCTTGGCGTTGGCGTTGGCCTTGGCGTTGTCGTTGGCCAGCACCTGCGTCATGCCTTAAACCTGCGCCAATGCCTGTTCCAGGTCGGCAATCAAATCGTCGATGTGTTCAATACCAATCGACAAGCGCACCGTCTCTTCGCGCACGCCGGCCTTTTGCAGTTCTTCCGGGTTCAACTGGCGGTGCGTGGTGGACGCCGGGTGCGTGGCCAGCGACTTCGAATCACCGATGTTGACCAGTCGCGTGAACAGTTGCAGCGCGTCCTGGAAGCGCGCACCCGCGTCGCGGCCGCCCTTCACGCCGAACGTGAACAGGCCCGGCACCTTGCCGCCCAGGTACTTCTGCGCCAGGGCGTGATCGGGGTGGTCCGACAGGCCCGCGTAGTTGACCCATTCCACCTTCGGATGCTCGCGCAGGAACGTGGCGACCTTGAGGGCGTTTTCAACAATGCGGTCCACGCGCAGCGCCAGCGTTTCGATGCCTTGCAGAATCTGGAACGAGTTGAACGGCGAGATCGCCGCGCCCGTGTTGCGCAGCGGCACCACACGCGCGCGGCCAATGTAGGCGGCCGGGCCAAAAGCTTCGGTGTAGACCACGCCGTGGTAGCTGACGTCCGGTTCGTTCAGGCGCTTGAAGCGCGCCTTGTGTTCGGCCCACGGGAACTTGCCCGAATCAATGATGGCGCCGCCCAGGCTCGTGCCGTGGCCGCCCAGGTACTTGGTCAGCGACTGCACGACGATATCCGCACCGTGTTCGATCGGGCGCAGCAGGTACGGCGACGGCACGGTGTTGTCGACAATCAGCGGCAAGCCATGGCGGTGCGCGATGTCGGCCAACGCGGCGATGTCGGTGATGTTGCCCAAGGGGTTGCCCACCGATTCCGCGAAGATGGCCTTGGTGCGGTCATCAATCTGCGCTTCGAATGCGGCCAGGTCGCTGGGGTTGGCAAAGCGCGTGGTGATGCCGTATTGCGGCAGCGTGTGCGCGAACAAGTTGTAGGTGCCGCCGTACAGCGTGCTGGAAGACACGATGTTGTCGCCCGCTTCGGCAATGGTCAGGATGGCGTAGGTGACGGCGGCCTGGCCCGAGGCCAGCGCCAGCGCGGCGATGCCGCCTTCCAGGGCCGCCACGCGCTGCTCCAGCACGTCGGTCGTGGGGTTCATGATGCGGGTGTAGATGTTGCCCGGCACCTTCAGGTCGAAAAGATCCGCGCCGTGCTGCGTATCGTCGAACGCATAGGCCACGGTTTGATAGATGGGTACGGCCACGGCGCGGGTCGTGGGATCGGGGCGGTAGCCGCCATGCACGGCCACGGTTTCCAGGCGCCAGTTGGGCTTCTTCGGTTCAGTCATGTGTCTCTCCAGAAAATACGAATTTGATATGGCGACTCAAACGGCCAAGGCGCGCGCGGCGCGCAGGATGCGTTCGATATCTGCGTGATTGTTATAGGCGCCGACGGACAGGCGCACGTAACCATACTCCACTACGCTGGCCACCACGCCTTCGCGGGTCAGGTGCGCCAACGCGGCGGCGGGGTCCGCCACGCGCACGGCGGTGGTGGTGCTGCGCAATTCAGCGTCAGGCGGCGACACCACCTGGACGCCCTGCGCGCGCAAGCCATCACTTAGCGCTTGCGACAATTCCAGCACCCAGGGTTCGATACGATCCGGCTGCGCGCCTTCGATCAAGCTCAGCGCGCCCGCCCAGCCGGCGATGCCAGGATAGTTCAGGTTGCCCGTCTCCAGCCGGCGCGCGTCCCCGGCATCCGACACGCCCACCTGCCATTGCAGGCCGGACTTGTCCAAGGTGGTAATGCCAGACGGCCCCACGTATAAAGGGTCCAGCGCGTCCAGCAGCTTCGCCGACACATGCAACAGGCCCACGCCCAAGGGGCCGAGCATGCCCTTGTGCGCGCCGCAGGCAAACGCATCTACCTTCCATTCATCGACCTTGGCGCGCAGCAAGCCCGCGCCCTGGATACCATCCACGATCAGCCAGATGCCACGCTCCGCGCAACGGCGGCCGAGCTCGGCGATGTCGGTACGCAAACCGGTGCCGTACTGCACCCACGACACCGCGATCAAACGCGTGCGCGCATCCACGTGCTGCCACAGATCATCCACCGTGTAGCGATGCGACTTCGCCTGGGCCACGCGCACCTGCACGCCGCGACGGCGCAGGTTCAGCCAGGGCAAGGCGTTGGTGGGGTGTTCCTGGTCATCCACGATCAGGTTGTCGCCGTCTTGCCAGGCCAGGCCTTGCGCCACGGTGTTCAAGCCTTCGGTGGTGTTTTTGGTGAAGGCCAGGCGGCGCGCCTCGCCGCCAATCAACCGGGCCAGGCGCACACGCAAGGCGTCGGCATCGCGCAGCCATTGCGGCTTGTCGCTGCGGGCGTAAGTGATGCCGTCAAAGAAGTGCGCCACCGCGTCCGCCACCTTCGGCGACAGCGGGCTGGTGTAGGCGATATTGGCGTAGGCCTTGTCACGCGTGATGGGAAACAACTGCCTGAATTCGTCCTGCCAGCTCATGCGCAACCTTCTCTGTGATTCCAACTTGGTATGGCGGAATTCTAGGTATATGACGTGCATCTGGATAAGGCTTAGTTCTTATATTCATATGACCATATAGTCGCTCTGCGAACGCCTGCGCGCCCCTAGAATTCATGCCTTTCTTGCATACAGACAATACGGGAACGGCATGCGATTGAATCCTCTACTAAAGACGGCTGGCGTGGCCACAGCGTTGGCGATTGCGGGCGCACTGACAGCAGGCGCCGCGCAAGCCGGCACGGTCGACACCATCAAGAAACGCGGCGAACTCGTGTGCGGCGTGAGCCAAGGTTCGGCCGGCTTGTCGATTGCCGATAAACAAGGCCGCTGGACGGGCCTGGACGCCGACCTCTGCCGCGCGCTGGCCGCCGCGGTGTTGGGCGACGCTGAGAAAACGCGCTTCGTGCCGCTGAGCTCGCAGCAACGCTTTCCCGCCTTGCAGTCTGGCGAGATCGACGTGTTGAACCGCAACACCACCATCACCTCGAGCCGCGACGCCGGGCTGGGCATTACGTCCGCCGGCATCGTGTTCTATGACGGACAGGGCTTTCTGGTGCCGCGCAAACTGGGCGTGAAAAGCGCGGCCGAACTGGATGGCGCGCAAGTCTGCGTGCAGCCTGGCACAGTCAACGAGCAGAACCTGGTCGACTACTTCAAGAAGAACAAGCTCACGTACCGCCCGGTGGTGATCGAGAATCTGGTGGAACTGGAACAAGCCTTCTACGCCGGCCGCTGCGACGTGTACTTGTCCGATGCATCGACGCTGGCCGCCAGCCGCGCCGCGCGTGCCGCGAAGCCGGACGACTTTGTCATCTTGCCTGAACGCATCAACAAGTCGCCGCTAGGCCCCTTCGTGCGGCAGGACGACCCCAACTGGGCGTCGATTGTGCGGTGGACGGTGAACGCGCTGGTGGCGGCCGAAGAACTGGGCATCACGTCGAAGAACGCCGACAGCCAGGCGCAAAGCACCGACGCCCAAGTGCGCCGCCTGTTGGGCGTGGACCCCGGCGTCGGCAAAAGTTTCGGCCTGGATGAAAGCTGGGCGAAGAACGCCATCAAAGCCGTGGGCAACTACGGCGAAGTCTGGGACCGCAACCTGGGCGCCGCCACGCCGCTGAAGCTTGACCGTGGCTTGAACGCGCAATGGAACAAGGGCGGCCTGCTGTATTCGCCCCCCTTCCAATGAGCGTGACTTCCTGAACGCGGCAGGCGGGCCAATGGCCCGCCTTTTGCATTGGCACGATCCACCATGACTGCTCTTTCCCTTCCCCTGCCCGCCCCGTCGCTGCTGCGCCGCTGGCTGCCCTCAATTGTCTGGATGCTGGCGCTGGGCGGCATGGCCGCCACGCTGTTGCTGCACATTGAATCCGTGCAGACTGCACGCGGCATCCAGGGCGGATTCGGATTTCTCTTCCAGCCAGCGGGCTTTCGCATTTCGGAAAGCCTGCTGGACGTCACACCCGATGACCCGTATTGGATGTCGATGGCGGCGGGTCTGGTCAATACGCTGACGGTGGCCGCTGTGGCCATTCCGCTGGCGACGCTCTTGGGCATAGCGCTGGGGCTGATGCGCTTGTCGTCGCACCCGCTGGCCGCCCGCTGCGCCGCCGTCATCATTGCGCCGCTGCGCAATACGCCCGTGCTGTTGCAGCTGTTCGTCTGGTACGGCCTGCTGCTGCGCCTGCCTGACGTGCGCCAGGCGTGGCAACCGTTGCCGTCCGTGCTGCTGTCCAATCGCGGCTTGGCCTTGCCTGCCCTGCAAGGGTGGCTGCCCTATGCCGCCGTGTTGGGGGTGGCGCTGATGATCGGCTGGCGCGCACGACGCCGCGTTGGCAACCTGGCCATTTACGCATCGCTAGCCGCCGCTGCGCTGGCCTGGATGTTGCTGCCCGCCCTGCATATCGACCTGCACATTGATCTGCCCGTCAAGCGTGGCCTGGGTTTGCAAGGCGGCTGGCAGCCCAGCATCGAATTCGCGGCGTTGCTGATCGGCCTGGTCGTCTTTCATGCCGCCTACATCGCCGACATCGTGCGCGCCGCGGTGCGCGCCGTGCCAATCGGCCTGGTTGAAGCCGGCCAAGCCATGGGCCTGGCGCCGCGCGCCGTGCTGCGGCTGGTGATCGCCCCGTACGCTGCCCGCGTGGCGCTTCCGCCTTATGCCAACCAGTGCCTGTCACTGGTGAAGAACAGCACATTAGCCATCGCCATTGGCTATCAGGAACTGATGGCGGTCATCAACACCGCCATCACGCAAACCGGGCTGGCGCTGGAAGGCATTGCGGTAGCGGTGGCGGTGTATCTGACCTTAGCGCTGATGTTGGGCGGCGGGCTGTCTGCCTGGAATGCGCGCAACACGCGCCACGGCCCCGGCGACACGCATGGCGCGCGGCTGGGCGACCGGCCGTTGTGGAATGCGGCCGATGGCCCACGGCATCCTTGGCGCGGCAAGCTGGCGTCCACCGTGTTGGCGCTGCTGCTGGCCGCCGCCGCGTGGGCGTTGTTGGACTGGGCCGTGCTGCACGCGGTGTGGCAAGGCGGCCCCGCCGCTTGCGCCGACGCGGCGGGCGCGTGCTGGGCCGCCGTCGGAGAAAACCTGCCGCTGCTGTTCTTCGGCACCATGGCCGAGGCCGACCGTGGCCCGGCGCTCATCGCCTGCGCGGCGTTGCTGGCGGGCATCGCGTTGACGCTTGGCGCGCGCCGGCTGCCCGCCCAGGCGCGTGCAGGCTTGCTGATGGTGTTGATGGCGGTAGTGGCGGCCGCCTTGACGGGCTGGCCCTGGGGCGGCGCGCTGATCGGTCCGCAACGTTGGGGCGGCCTGCTCGTCACGCTGATTCTGGCCATTGCCGCGCTGGCCGCCGCCGTGCCGCTGGCCTTTGCGCTGGCGCTGCTGCGGCGCTCAAGCAGCCGTGCAGGGTCGCTGGCTGCCGCCGGCCTGATCGAAGCGGTGCGCGGCGTGCCGCTGGTCACGCAGCTGCTGTTCGCGTCGTTCGTATTGCCGATGTTGCTGGGCGGCGGCGTGTCCAAGTTCAGCATGGCGCTGGCCGCGCTGACCTTGCACACCGCCTGCCTGCTGGCTGAAGTGTTGCGCGGCGCGCTGCAAGCCATTCCCCCGGGCCAGATGATGGCGGCGCGCGCCTTGGGCATGCGTCCCGCCACCGCCTACGCCACCGTCATCTGGCCGCAAGCGCGCCGCATCGCCGCGCCCGCCGCGCTGGGCGTGTTCGTGGGCGCGGTGAAAGACACGTCGCTAGTCAGCATCATCGGCGTGTTCGACGTGCTGGGCGCGGCCAAGGCGGTGGTGGCCGGCACGGACTGGCGGCCCTATCACGTCGAGGTCTATCTGGCCGTGGCGCTGCTGTACTTCGCGGCGAGCCTGGCGTTGACGCGCGTGGCCCGCCGCATGGAAACGCGAGGCGGGTAGCCGGGGAAAATCAGGCACCGCCTGCTTAATAAGCTTTCGCACGTGCGCCAGCGTCTTGCCGCGCCAATCGTCCAATTCCTGGATGCGGGCGTCGATCTTGTCGGACGCGCTGGCGTCCGCGCCCGTTGCCTTGCCGGTGTCTGTCGTCATGGTGGCTCTCTGATGCCATTACCGCTTGTCAGCCCGCCCGCGAGTCCAGCGGCGTGCGGGCCAGGAAGCGGTCGAAGGCGGCCAGATACGCGCCTTCCACCGCCGTCAGTTTGCGCTGCTTGTGCCAGGTCAGAAACACGTCGATCTCGGCCACGGATTCGGCCGGCGGCAAGCGCCGCAGTTCGCCGCTCATGACGTCCTGGCGAATCAAGTGCTCGGGCAGAAAGCTCAGCCCGATGCCCGCCACCACCATGCGCCGCACCTCTTCGATGTTGGGCGACGTGCCAACGATGCGCCCGGTGAAGCCCTGCTGGTCGCGGAAGATGGTCAGCGGAGACAAGGTGTCGCCAATCTGGTCGCTGGCGAAGCACACGAAGTTCTGGTCCATCAGGTCTTCGATGCTGATGCGTTGCTTCGCAAAGAGCGGATGGTGCCGGCCACAGACCACCGCATAGTGATGCCGAAGAAAGAGCCGGCGTTCCAGCCCTTGCACCGGCTTGCGGCACAGGCAGATGCCCAGCGCTGGCACGCGCTTGGCCAGCGCGTCCAGAATGGCGGCGCTGGGCAGCACGTCGATATGGAATTCAATCTTGGGATAGCGGCGATGAAACTGCGCCAGGAAATCATCGTAAGCCGGGCTTTGCACCTTGCTCATTACCAGCAGCCGCAACGTGCCGGCGACTTCGGCCTTGTCTTGCGTGGCGGCGTTTTCAATGCGGGCCATGGTGCCGTACATGTCGCGCGCGATGGCGTAGATTTCATCGCCCAAACCCGTCAGCCGGAACTCGCCATTGCGCCGGTGCAGCAGCATGCCGCCCACCGCGTCCTCTAGCCGCTTGAGCGCCTGGCTGACAGCGGGCTGGCTCAGGTGCAGCGCCTGCGCCGCCCTGCCCACCCCGCGTTCCTGCACCACAAACATGAACGTGCGCAGCAGGTTCCAGTCCATGCGTTCGGGCGCCAGCGACAGCGTTGAGGGGGTACGGCAGGCAGGCTGTGACATGGGCGGGGTGAGAAAAGGCGGCGGGAAAGGGATGTGTATCCACGCCCAGCCGGCCGCCGCCCCAAGAGTCAAGCGCCGGTCAGCCCCGCGAAAAACCGCGACGCGTTGGATTCCAGGCCGTCAATATAGTAGCCACCCTCTTGCACAATCAAGGTCGGCAAACGCATGCCGCCCACCGCCCGCCCCAGGCGCTCGAAGCCGTCTTCCGTCACGCTGACCATGGCTTGCGGATCTTTCTCGAAAATGTCGAAGCCCAAGGACAGCACCAGCGCATCCGGCTGGAACAGGTCAATGGCCTGGCGCGCCTGAGTCAGCCGGTCGAAGAACACGGATTCCGGCGAGCCGTGCGGCATGGGCAGGTTGATGTTGTAGCCGTAGCCGTCGCCCGCGCCGCGCTCATCTTCAAAGCCTGCAACGACAGGGTAGAAGTTTTCGGGATCGCCATGGATCGACACGTAGAGCACGTCGCTGCGCTCGTAGAAAATTTCCTGGATGCCCTGGCCGTGGTGCATGTCGGTGTCCAGGATCGCCACGCGCGGAAAGCGCGACGTCAAGTGCTGCGCGGCGATGGCCGCATTGTTCAGGTAGCAGAAGCCGCCCGCGGCGTCGCGGCGCGCATGATGGCCGGGCGGACGGCACAGTGCGTAAGCGTGGCGGTCGCCCGCCAGCAGCGCTTCGGCACCCGCCACCGCGCATTGCGCCGACCAATATGCCGACTGCCACGTGTTCGGGCCGACCGGGCAGCTGCCATCCGCCAGATAGCGCCCGGCCTTGGCCAGCACGCCGCGCAAGGCGTTAGGTTCGCGCACGAACACATTCGACACGACCTCGCCGCCCCAATCGCCCGGCAGTTTCATCCAGTCGTCATGGGCGCTTTGCAGAAAGCGCAGATAGTCCAGCGAATGCACGGCCGAAATAGCGCCGCCCCCGTGGTCGGCAGGCGTCTGCACGTCAAAGCCCAGCTTGCGGGCCGCCTGCACCAGGCCATCCAGACGCGCCGGCACTTCTTGCGGCGTGCGCATCTTGCCGCGCGAAAAATAGGTTTGCGGATGATGCAGCTTCTGGTCGTCGTGAAAAAATGCCTTCATGCTTGCTGATCCTTCAGGTGAAATTGCTCGGTGCGCTGGCCAGCATTGCCCAGCAGCAGAACGGAAATCAGGGAAAGCAACGAAATCGCCGAGAACAGCAGCGCCAGCGGCCACCACTGCCCTTTGAAATTCTCCGCCAGCACGGTGCCAAGCAAGGGCGTCAAACCGCCGAAGATGGCGCCCGACAACTGATAGGCCATCGAGATGCCCGTATAGCGGATGCCGGTCGGAAAGCTGTCGCTGACATAGCCCGCGATGACCGCGTAATAGGCGCCCATGAAGAGTACCGCCACGCCGACCCCCAGCGTAATACTGGAAAGCGAGCCCTGGTCGACCAGGTTGAACATCGCGTAGGGCGTGAAGATGGACACAAACGCCATCGCGCCCAGGAACCGCAGGTTACCGACGCGGCTGGCGATGTAGGCCGCAAGCGGCGTGATGAAGAACTGCATGATCGACACGACCAGCAGGCAATCCAGAATCACCGCCCGGTTCAAGCCCACGTACTGCGTGGTGTACGCGATCATGAACGTATTGGTGAAGTAGAAGCCGGCAATGCCCAGCACGTTGGCGCCCACCGCCAGCGCCAGCAGACGGGGCGCGCCGCGCAGCACTTGCGCAAGCGGGGCCTGGGCGGGTTTGGCGGGGTTGGCACGTTTGGCCTGCGCCGCCTTTTCAGCGATGAAGTCTGGCGATTCGTTGACGCTCAAGCGAATCACGAAGCCCACCACCAGCAGCACCGCCGAGAACAGGAACGGCACGCGCCAGCCCCAGCTCAGGAACGCTTCGTCGTCCAGGCCCGTCACCAGCTTGAACATCAGCATCGACAGGATCAAGCCAGCCGGGCTGCCCAGTTGCGCGAACGACGCAAAGAACGTGCGCTTACTTTGGTCCGGCGAATGCTCGCCCGCCATCAGCACCGCCCCGC
This sequence comes from Achromobacter sp. NPDC008082, assembly GCF_042957345.1. NCBI lineage: Bacteria > Pseudomonadati > Pseudomonadota > Betaproteobacteria > Burkholderiales > Alcaligenaceae > Achromobacter > Achromobacter sp. NPDC008082. The sequence continues at coordinate 157,824 of NZ_JBIBIB010000007.1, read as the reverse complement.
CCCATTCGCCGCCCACCGCAATCCCCTGCACGATGCGCAGCAGGATCAGCAGCACCGGCGCCCAAACGCCGATGGACGCGTGGGTGGGCAACAGGCCGATCAAGACGGTGACGGTGCCCATCATCACCAAGGTGATCACCAACGATTTCTTGCGGCCGATCTTGTCGCCGATATGGCCGAAGATGGCGCCGCCCAGCGGCCGGGCGAAGAAGCCCACCGCAAACGTGCCAAAGGCGGCCAAGGTGCCGTAAAAGCCGGTGGCCGATGGGAAGAAGAGTTTGCCAAACACCAGCGCGGCTGCCGTCGCGTAGATGTAGAAGTCGTACCACTCGATCATCGTGCCGACAAAAGCGGCGGTCGACGCGCGCACCGGCTGGTGGCCCGTCACGGGTTTTCCCCTCATGTTTATCTCTCTTAACGTAGTTGAGGTCTAGCAGATGATCGTTATAGCCCTGCCCCAACCATAAGAAAAATTCTTATTTCTTATCCGCTAAATTCGTTTGGCTAATGAGGGGAAACCCTTGGTGCTTTGGCGCGCGCGTGCCACGGGGGACGTGTGCCGGGCCTTACCCCGCAGGCTTCAGCCACGCGGGGCGCGGGGCGGCGTCCAGCCAATTCTTGACGATGAGCCCCAATTCGGTGTCGCCCGAAATGCGCAGGCGCCGTTGAAAAAACAGAGTGTCCGCATCGGTGTCGGCGCGCATCAAGCTCAGCAGGTCCGCCATCGTTGCGCCCAGTTCCAGCTCGGCGGGCGCGCGGTTCCACAGCGGCCGAAACGCGCCGCCGCGCATCTCGAAACCGCTGCGCAGCCCAAGGTCTTCGATGGTGATGGCGAAGCTGCGGCCTTCCAGTTCGGGCGGCGGCGACAGCCATTTGAAGCGGCGCGCCAACTCCAGCCCGGCCACGAAGTGCATCGATACGAACGGCGTAGGCAGGCGCCGCCCCACCTTTGCCAGCAGACCCGAAAACCCCATCGCGACGCTCATGCCGCCGTCTCCAGCAGTGCGATGCCCGAGCGGCCGTAGTAGTAGCCATTGCAACGCCCCATCCCTGCGGGCGGCGTCACCGCCCCGGGCGCCCCGCCCGCGCGGATCGCGTCCAGCGCGGCAATGGCGTCCAGCGTTCCTGCCGACTGCGGATTCACCCGCATGACCTCCACCCCCATGCTGGCGAGCTCGCGCGCCTGCGCCAGCAAGTCCAGACAGGCGGCCGATTGCACCTGGATGCCGTTGATGCTGAGAAATTCATTGGATTCGCGTGTCCGCATGTCGAGCCCATCCGGGTGTTCAATGCACCGGAATCCGCACTCGTCCTTCTTCAAGCGGAAATGCCGCGCGGTAAAGCAGCGCGCCGAAAACGCCAGCGCCATGCGCCCCCACACCAATACTTCGGCGGCCAGCCCCACCGGGCGTTCTTCCAGCAGCCGGGCAAGCGTCTGGCCATCCATTTCCAGCGGCGCCACAAAGCGTATTGCGCCCAGGCTGGCCAGCCATTGCAGGGTGCCGCCGTGATACGCATTGACGTGTGGCCCCGCCACAAAGGGCCGCCCGCCCAAATGCCGCAACGCGCCCACTTCACCTGCTTCGATCATGAAGTCTTCCTGCGCGCACAGTTTCTTTAACGCCAGCGCTTCCGCGCCTGTTTCGATCAGCGTGCGCCCCGACAGCACCACCGTCTTGCCAGTGGCGCGCAAGTCCCGCGCCAGGTCCAGCCAATCGGCCGCGCGCAATTCGTGGCGGCGGCTGCACACCGTTTCGCCTACATACAGGATGTCGGCGGCGCTGTCGGCCAGTTCGGCATAGAAATCCAGCGTGCGTTGGCGGGGCCAGTAATACAGCAGCGGGCCAACCGCAATCTGGAAGGTGTTGCGTTCAAGGGTGGGGTTGCGATCTATTTCCATGGCCGTTCGAATGCGCCTTGCGTGACTTGGGAACCTTCCGCGTGGCGCGCCAGCAAGGCGTTCCACTTGGGCAGCGGAGAAAAACGCGCGGCGTCGGCGTGCGCGCTGTCCAACGCCGCCCGCAACGTGGACACCACTTGCGCCACATAAGCGGGGCTGCGCTGCCGCCCTTCTATCTTGATGGCCGTCACCCCCATCTCTGCCAGGCGTGGCAACAGGCCGATGGCGTTCAGGCTGGTGGGTTCTTCCAGCGCATGGTCGGCGCGCCCTTCAACTTCGAAGCGGCCTTTGCACAATGTGGGATAGGCGGCAGGCTCGCCCGGCTCGTATCGATCAATCAGAATGCCGGATAGGCGCGCGTCCATCCTGCCCTGCGTTTCCACCCATCGCACGGCGTGGGCGGGTGAACAGACGCCTTTGTTGTTGGGGGAATCGCCCGTGGCGTAGGACGACAGCAGGCACCGGCCTTCGGCCATGACGCACAGGCTGCCAAACCCGAAGACTTCGACTTCAACGCTGACGTTGGCGCAAATGCGCGCAATCTCCGCCAGCGTCAACACGCGCGGCAACACCACACGGCGGATGCCGAACTGCTCTTTCATGAGTTCGATGGCGTCGGTGTGGGTGGCCGACCCTTGCACAGACAGATGCAGGCGCAGATCGGGGTAACGGTCGCTGGCATAGGCCAGCAAGCCCGCATCGGCCATGATGACGGCGTCTGCGCCCAGGTCATGCGCAGCGTCCACCGCCGCGCGCCATTCCTGGCCCCTGCCCGCTTGCACAAAGGTGTTGATGGCGAACAGCACCTGCCGGCCGCGTTGATGCGCCAGCTCGACGCCCTTGCGGATATCGCTTTCCGAAAAATTCAGCCCGGCGAAGTTGCGGGCGTTCGTGGCGTTGCGCAAGCCCAGATAGACCGTATCGGCGCCTGCGTCCAGGGCGGCGGCCAGCGCGGCAAGGCTGCCCGCTGGCGCCACCAATTCCAGGGGATGGGAAGGTGTTTCCATGCCTGGCAGTCTAGAGTCCGGCCATCGGCCGGACCTTGTCACAGATCAACCTTGCGGCTGACGCGCGCGCCTTACTGCATGGCCGGCTGCGCGTTGGCGGCAATCTTGCGCACCACATAGCCCATGGGCACCCAGCGGTTCTTGTTCGCCACCATCGACACCGTTTCGGTCGCGGGCATGTTGAGGAACTGGGTGGTGAAGATGACGTTCACGTATTGCCCTTGCGGCAGATCCACCGGGTCCGTCACGCGCACCACCTGCACCCATTCACGCCCGGTATAGCGGCCGACTTCGGTGCGCACCTGGCTTAGATAATCGGCCCAACCCTGTTTGTCGATGCGCTGCTTCATGATGTCGCTGCTGGCGCCCCACATTTTGTCGGTCGCCCCTGAGTCCGACATCGACGCCCATTGCCGGGCGGCCGACACCGCGCTGTCCAACGACGGGTCAGCCGCCAGCGCCGGCGCGGCCAACGCCATGGCGCTGCACAAAAGGCTGGCGCGCACGCCACGAGAGATCATGTTCGTCTGTTGCATAAGTCCTCGCAATAAAAAGAAAAGCACCGCACTGACGGGAACAGGCTGGCTGGCAAGGGCAACGCCTTGCCAACTGCCGCGCCTTCACCACTGAAAACCTGCCCCGACCACCGCGCCGAACGTGCCGCGCGTGTTGGTGGAACCGGACATCTTGTAGACCCACTTGCCGTTGCCCGACACCGTTGACAAGCCCATCGCAAAGCCTTGCTGGCCGTCGTACGTGCTGCCCGCAATAGAGAACATGCCGCGCCCTGGCAGATAGGCCTGCGCCAAGCCCGCCACCGCCATCGCCGTGGCGGTGCCGCCCGCCGCGTCGCGCCGGTAGCGGTCCATATCGTTGCGCAGGTTCTGGAACTTGCCGTCGGCGTACGCGTTGGACTGCTGTACCGCGCCGCTCAAGCCCGCGTTCAGTTGCTGCACGTTGACGGCGTCGTGGTTCTGCACCCCGTCTGCCACATTGCTCAGCGTGACCGGCCCGCCGCCATTACCCAGCGTGATCTGGGAGTAGTCCACCGCGTTGGTGCCGGGCGTGGTGGCGTACTGCACCGTCCCTTGCCGGGACGCGTTCAACTGCTGCACGTTGACGGCATCCGTCTGGGCCGTGCCGGCCGCGACGTTGGTCACTTGCCGTTCCTTGCCCGCCGCGCCGACCGACACCACATTGTCCCGGCCCGCGTCAGAACTGCCCGCCCCCAGCGCGACGGAGTTGGCGCCTCGGGATTCCGCGTCATTGCCCAGCGCCGTGCTGCCTGCCCCCGACGCCACCGCCCCCGCGCCGCCCGCGGTCGAGTCCGCGCCCGTAGCGGTGGGCGCAGGCGTGGCGCTGGTCTGATTGACCTGGAACATGCCGCTGCCGCCTTGCGTCAATCCGCGATTGACCGTCGCAATCTGCTGGTCGGTATAGAGGTTGGCCTGCGCCACCGCGCCGTCCAATTGGCGCAGGTTCACGGCGTCTGTCGCATTCTGCGCATCGGCGACGTGGCTGATGGTGCGTTCCGCACCCGTAGCGCCCACCGACACCGTGCCTGCAATCGTGTTGGACACGCCCGAGTATTTGCCGGTGTAGGCCGGTGCGGCGCCCGTGTTGGCCACTGCCCCCGCGCCCAGCGCCACGTCGCCCGCCTGTTGCGCCTGGGCGCCTGCGCCCAGCGCCAGGCTGTTGTCGCCGGTGGCGGCGGCGGTGGAACCCAGCGCGACGCTGTTGTCGCCGCTGGCCCCCGCATTTGCGCCCAGCGCCATCGACTGCGCGCCGCTGGCCAGCGCCGATGCGCCCAAGGCGATGGCGGAACCCAGGGACGATCGGGCGGACGATCCGATCGCAATGCCGTTGGCCGCCGTGCTGTCCACTTCCGCGGCCAGCCCCATCCCAATGCCGGCGTCACCATTGACGACCGCTTCCGGCCCCACCGCGATGGCATCCGCGCCCACCGCCAGCGCATCCGCCTTGGTGCTGTCGGCGTGGAAGTACTGGATGGGCGTCACAGTCACCGAAGCGATTGCGCCCTGCAACTGGCGCAGCGTCACGGCGTCTTGCGCTTGCGTGCCGTCCGCCACGTTGATGACCTGGCGCAACAAGCCTGGCGCGCCCACCGAAAAGGCCCCCGGCGTCACCGCGCGGGTGACGGACACCCGATCAGAAATGGACCCCTGCCCGATCGCAATGCCGCCATCCACCGTCACCTGCGTCGACTCGCCTAGCGCCAGGCTGCCCGCGCCGCTTGCCCTGGCGTTGTAGCCGATGGCGGTGGCGCCTTGCCCCGTTGCAAACGCGTCCGTCTGCGTCAAGCCGGTATCGTTGGTGCGCTCGTATCGAACGCCCTGGCCATTGACGACCGGGTCAGTGGTGCTGGTAAAGCTGCTGACCATGGTCGCAAGCTGGGTCACGGTCTGATTGGTGGCGTACAGCTGCGAACCATTCACCGCGTCCCAGCTGCTGGCGGCAAGCACGCCCGGCGCCACCCGCGTGATGATGCTGGGGCCGCCAATGCTTCCGTGCGCGGCCGAGTACGCACCGACGCCGCCATTGGCCGTGGGGTCCCACATCAAGGCATCGGTGCCGACTTGTCCAATTCGGGTGCTCACCTGCGTCAGTTGCCGCACGTTCACCGCGTCCGTCAGATTGCTGCCCGGCGCCAGATTCGTCAGTTTGCGCAGATTGCCCGCAGATCCTACCGACACTTCGCCTGCCGAGCTGATGGTGCCGGCCAAGCCGAAGGCGACGTAGGCCGTCTGCGCCCCCACGGCAACGACAGACCCCTGGCCCAACGCCACGTTAGCGCCCGTCAGCCCGGCCGTGATTGTGGCGCCCTGGCCCAGCACCGTGGAGTTCGCCACCCCGTTGTCGCTGGCTTGATTGCCCAGCGACAGCGAGCCTGCCCCCGTCGCCAGCGCCCCAAAGCCGCCGGCCGCACTGTTCGCGCCCGACGCCACAGGTTGCGCGGACGTCACCGTGGCGTCGGCCACGAATGGCCCCGCCCGGCCGCTGCTGATGTTGGAAACCAGCGTATCCAGCCCGCCGATGGCATTGCCCAGACTGCTATAGGTGTTGCCCTGCACGGTATAGCTGGGCGCGGTCACGGCGCCGGATGCGGGATCGTAGGTCGATCCGCCACCCAGGTTCGCCGCCACGCTAGCCCCCAAGGCGCTCAAGCCGGTGGTCGCGGCGTTCGCGACTCCCGTCAACTGGCTGACGTTGACCGCATCCGTCGCCGCGCTGCCCGCGGCCACATTCGTGAGCTTGCGCGGCGCGCCGGCCGCGCCGATCGACACTTCTCCGCTGGAGCTTTGTGCTGCCGTCAGGCCAATGGCGGTGTAGCCAGCTTCCGCGCCGATCACTGCGGTAGAACCTTGGCCCAGCACTACGTTCGCCCCGGTAAGACCAGCCGCGATGCTTGCGCCTTGGCCCAGTACCGTCGAATTCGCGACGCCGTTGTCCGTGGCTTGGTTGCCCACGACAGTGGACGCCACCCCGCTTGCCGACGCGCCGAAGCCTCCCGCCGCGCTATCGGCTCCAGACGCCACCGCCTGTATCGCGGTGACGCTGCTGTCCGACACGAACGGGCCGCCCTTGCCGCTGCTGATGGTGGTTACCGCGCTGTTGATGCTGGTCACGGCGTTATTGACGCTGGTTACTGCCGTGTCCAAGCCCCCGATGGCGCTACCCAGGTTCGAATAGGTATTGCCTTGCACGCCATAGCTGGGTGCGGTGACGGCGCCGGTTGTCGGGTCGAAGGTCGATCCTCCGCCCAGGTTCGATGCCACGCTTGCACCCAAGGCGCTCAGACCGGCCGTTGCCGCGTTGGCGACGCCCGTCAGTTGGCCTACGTTGACGGCGTCCGTTGCTGCACTTCCCGCGGCCAGGTTCGTAAGCTTGCGCTCCAAACCCGCCGAGCCGATGGATACTTCGCCGCTGGAATTTTGCGATGCGGACAAGCCAATGGCGGTGTAGCCGGTCTCTGATCCAACTGCTGCGCTTGACGCTTGACCCAACGCCACGTTTGAACCGGTCAAACCCGCCGTGATCATCGCGCCTTGGCCCAGCAACGTCGAATTCGCAACGCCGTTGTCGGTGGCTTGGTTACCGACAACGGTCGACGCCGCACCCGTCGCCGACGCGCCGAAGCCGCCTGCCGATGCATCTGCACCCGACGCCACCGCCTGCACGGCGGTCACGCTGTTATCCGACACGAACGGCCCGGTCTTGCCGCTGCTGATGCTCGTCAATGCGCTGCTGATGCCCGTCACCGCCGTATCCAGCCCGCCAATCGCGCTACCCAGGTTCGAATAGGTATTGCCTTGCACGCCATAGCTGGGCGCGGTGACGGCGCCGGTGGCGGGGTCGTACGCCGATCCGCCCCCCAAGTTAGACGCCACGCTGGCGCCCAAGGCGCTCAAGCCGGTCGTTGCCGCGTTGGCGACTCCGCTCAACTGGCTGACGTTGACCGCATCCGTCGCCGCGCTGCCCGCCGCAAGGTTCGTGAGCTTGCGCTCCGTGCCAGCAGCCCCGATGGACACTTCGCCGCTGGAGCTTTGCGCGGCGGACAGGCCGATGGCGGTGTAGCCCGTCTGCGCGCCCACGGCCGCTACCGTGCCTTGGCCCAGCGCCACGTTCTCGCCCGTCAGGCCCGCCGCGATCATTGCGCCTTCACCCAGCACAACCGAGTTCAGCACCCCGTTGTCTGTGGCCTGGTTGCCCACCACGGTCGAGCCATCGCCGGTGGCCGACGCGCCAAAGCCGCCTGCCGTCGCGTTGACGCCCGACGCCACCGGCTGCGTGGCCGTGACCGTGCTGTTCGACACAAAGGGGCCTGCCTTGCCGGTGCTGATGCCTGACACGGCGGCATCCAGCTGGCTCAACGCGCCGCCGATGCTGCTGTACGCGCCGCCTTGAACGCTGTAGCTCGGAGCAGCAATCTGGCCGGTGCCAGCGTTGTAACTCGCGCCGCCGCCCAGGCTGGTGGCCAGACTGGTGCCCAGGTTGGACGCCGCGCCGCTCAGTTGCGCAACGTTGACCGCGTCGGACAAGGCGCTGCCGGCCGCCACGTTGGTGATCTTGCGGCGGTTGGCCGCCGTGCCAACAGACACTTCGCCGCCAGAGGTCTGCCCGGCCGACAGGCCAAAGCCGATGTAGCCTGTCTCGGCGCCCACCAGGGCGGCGGAGTCTTGCCCCAACACAACGTTAGACCCCAACAACCCCGCCGCGACCGATGCGCCGCGTCCCAATATCGACGAGCCCGCCACGCCGTTGTCGGTCGCCTGGTTGCCGATCACCGTCGCGTCCGCCCCGGTGGCCGACGCGCCAAAGCCGCCCGCGCTGGCGTTTGCGCCGGATGCCACCGGCTGCATCGCCGTGACGCTGTTGTCCGACACAAACGGACCGGTATCACCCGACATCAAATGGGTGATGGCGGTGTCCGCGCCCCCCAATGCGGCGCCGACGTTGGCGTACGTCGTGCCTTGAATGCTGTAGCTGGGTGCGCTCACCGTACCGGCCACGGCGCTGTAGCTGGCGCCGCCCCCCAGGCTGGTGGCGATGCTTGATCCCAGGTTGGACGCCGCGCCGCTCAGCTGCGCCACGTTCACCGCATCGGTCAGCGCGCTGCCAGCCGCCACGTTGGTGATCTTGCGGCGGCTGGCCGCCGTGCCAACCGACACTTCGCCCGCGGATGTCTGCGCCGCGCCCAAGCCAAACGCGGTGTAGCCCGCCTGTGCGCCGGACGCGGCGACGGACCCTTGGCCCAGCGCGATGTTGGAGCCGGACACGCCGGTCGCAATCTGCGCGCCTTGGCCCAACACCGTGGAATTGGCGACCGCGTTGTCGGTGGCCTGATTCCCCACGACGGTTGACGCCGCCCCCGCCGCCGATGCACCGAAACCGCCTGCGCTGGCATCCGCGCCGGACGCAACCGCTTGCGCGGCGGTGACGCTGTTGTCGGACACGAACGGGCCGATATCGCCCGCCAGCAAATTAGTGATGGCGGCGTTCGTGCCAGCGAATGCCGCGCCGACGTTGGCATAGTTCGTGCCTTGAATGGTGTAGCCCGGCGCGCTGACGGCGCCAGCCAACGCGTTATAGGCCGCGCCGCCGCCCAGCGTGGTCGCGATGCTCGACCCCAGGTTGGACGCCGCGCCGCTCAGCTGCGCTACGTTGACGGCGTCGTTTGACGCGCTGCCCGCCGCCACGTTGGTGATCTTGCGGCGGTTGGCTCCCGTGCCTACCGACACCTCTCCCGCCGAGGTCTGTGCGGCCGCCAGACCGAATGCGGTGTAGCCCGTCTGCGACCCCGTGTTCGCATTGGCGCCTTGGCCCAACGCCACGTTAGACCCCGGCACGCCGGCCGATACGCGCGCCCCCTGGCCTAACACCGTCGAGTTGGCGACCCCATTGTCCGTGGCCTGGTTGCCCACCACGGCCGATGCCGCACCGGTGGCCGACGCACCGAAGCCGCCTGCGCTGGCGTTGGCGGCGGACGCGACCGCCTGCGTCGCGGTGACGCTGTTGTCCGACACAAAGGGACCGGCATCGCCCGACATCAAGTTGGTAAGCGCGGTGTTCGCGCCGCCCAAGGCCGCGCCCACGTTGGAGTACGCCGTGCCTTGGATCGTGTAGCTGGGCGCGCTGACCGTGCCAGCCGCGGCGCTGTAGGCCGCGCCGCCGCCCAAAGAGGCCGCGATGCTCGACCCCAGGTTCGACGCCGCGCCGCTCAACTGCGCCACGTTCACCGCATCGGTCAGCGCGCTGCCGGCCGCCACGTTAGTAATCTTGCGGCGGCTGGCCGCCGTGCCAACGGACACCTCGCCCGCCGAGCTCTGCGCCACACCCAGGCCGAAGGCGGTGTAGCCCGCCTGCGCCCCCGAGGCCGCCAACGCGCCTTGGCCCAGCGCCACGTTGGCGCCCGACAAGCCGGTGGCAATCGACGCCCCTTGGCCCAACACCGTCGAATTGGCCACGGCATTGTCCGTGGCCTGGTTGCCCACCACGGCGGAGGCCGCACCGGTGGCCGACGCGCCAAAGCCGCCCGCGCTGGCGTTGGCGCCTGAAGCTGCCGCCTGCGTTGCGGTGACGCTGTTGTCCGACACAAAGGGGCCGGCATCGCCCGACATCAGGTTGGTCAGCGCGGTGTTCGCGCCGCCCAAGGCCGCGCCCACGTTCGTGTAGGCCGTGCCTTGGATCGTGTAGCTGGGTGCGCTGACCGTGCCAGCCGCGGCGCTGTAGGCCGCGCCGCCGCCCAAAGAGGCCGCGATGCTCGACCCCAGATTGGACGCCGCGCCGCTCAACTGCGCCACGTTCACCGCATCGGTCAACGCGCTGCCGGCCGCCACGTTGGTGATCTTGCGCAGCCGGACGCCCGAGCCCACTGACACTTCGCCCCCGGACGTCTGCGCCGCCGGCAGACCAAACGCGGTATAGCCCGCTTGCGCGCCGATTGAGGCCGAAGACCCTTGGCCCAACGCCACGTTAGCGCCCGCCAGCCCCGTGGCCACGGACGCTCCCTGCCCCAACACCGTCGAATTGGCGACGCCATTGTCCGAGGCCAGGTTGCCCACAATGGTCGACGCCGCGCCCGTGGCCGACGCGCCAAAGCCACCCGCCGCGGCGTTCGCGCCCGACGCCACCGCTTGCACCGCCGTGACGCTGTTGTCCGACACGAAGGGGCCGGTCTTGCCCGTCACCAGATTGCTCAACGCCGTGTTGGCGCCCGCCAACGCCGTGCCGACGTTGGAATACGCCGTGCCTTGAATCGTATAGGCGGGCGCGCTGACTGTGCCGGCCGCGGCCCCATAGGCCGCGCCGCCGCCCAGGTTTGTGGCGATGCTCGCGCCCAGGTTCGACGCCGCGCCGCTCAACTGCGCCACGTTCACGGCGTCCGTCAACGCGCTGCCCGCCGCCACGTTGGTGATCTTGCGGCGGCTGGCCGCCGTACCCACCGACACTTCACCGCCCGAGCTTTGCGCCGCCGCCAGCCCGAATCCCGTATAGCCGGCCTGCGACCCCACCGTTGCCGCGGACGCGCGTCCCAACACCACGTTGGACCCGGTGAGGCCGGAGGTGACCGACGCGCCTTGCCCCAGCACCGTGGAGCTCGCGACCCCACTGTCCGTAGACTGATTGCCCACAACTGTCGACGCCGCCCCCGTGGCCGACGCGCCAAACCCACCCGCCGCGGCGTTCGCGCCCGACGATACCGCTTGCACCGTCGTCACGCTGTTGTCCGACACAAAGGGGCCGATCTTGCCCGTCGCCAGATTGCTCAACGCCGTGTTCGCGCCCGCCAATGCCGTGCCAACGTTGGTGTAGGTGGTGCCTTGAATGGTGTAGCTGGGCGCGCTGACCGAACCCGTGGCGCTGTTGTAGGCCGCGCCGCCGCCCAGGTTGCTGGCCATGCTCGTGCCCAGATTGTTGATGCCCGAGTTCGCGGCGCTAGCCACCGCCGACATCTGCTGCACCGTCACCACATCGTTGGCATCCGAGCCGTCGGCGACGTTCTTGATCTGGCGCTTGGCGCTGGACGTTCCTACCGAGACCGCCCCCGCGGCCATGTTCGACGTGTTGTTGAACGCGATGCCGGTAATGGGGCCTGCCGTGCTGGGCGACACCACGCCGCTTGTCGCCACGTTGGCCAAGCCCGCTGCGCCCGCGCCCAAGGCGATGCCGCCCGCAACGCCCGACGTCGCGCCATTGCCCAACGCGATGGCGTTGGCGGCCGACGCTTGCGTCGCGGCGCCCAGCGCAATGGCGCCGCCGCCCGAGGCCGCCGCCGTCTTGCCGATGGCGGTGTCGTTGATACCCGTGGCGCTGGCGCTGCCACCAACGGCGATGGCGTCGGCGCCCGTCGAGCCCGAGTTGGCGCGGGTGTTGCTGCCCACGCCGGTATCGGTGGAGTTGGCGTTGAAGTAGTTCGTCGGCGCAGGCGCCGACGCCGATACCTGTTGCGCCACGGCGTAGAGCTGAGACCCGTTGACCGCGTCCGTGCTGTTCGGCCCGAGCAGGCCTGTCGCCACCCCCTGAATCCGGCGGCTGGTGCCCAGGCTGCCCACACTGACGACACCCGTGGGCGCCCCCTGGCCGCCCAAGTAGTTGTAGGTATTGCCGTTGATGGTGCTGCTGCTGTAGGCGGTCGTTCCGGCGCTTGTGAGCGTGAGCAAGGCGCTCGTGCTTGTGCCGCTGCCCAGCGCCACCGAGTTCGCCACGTTGGCCGAAGCCAGATAGCCCAATGCCACCGTGCCGTCCACCCCCGTGTTGTTGCCCGCCAGATACCCGCCCGCCACGTTGAAGTTGCCACTGACGTTCTGGCCCGAACTTCTTCCGATTGCGGTGTTGTACTGCCCCGCGATCAACACGCCCGACTGTGCGCCGATGGCGGTGTTGTTGCCGCCGCTTGCATTGGCGCCGCTACCCGTCAAATATCCGATGAACGTGTCTTGCGTCGCCATCGCCACCGCCTGATCGCCAATCGCAATCGACGACGACCCCACGGTTTTGGATTGCGGGCCGATCGCCACCGAGCTCGCCCCGCCGGCATTGCCCAGATAACCGAGCATGACCGAATTGGCGCCGCTGGCCGTGCCTTGGTAGCCAATGGCGGTGGCTTGCCCCGCGGTCGCGCTGGCTTGGAAGCCCATCGCAATCGTGCTGCCCGCGGTGGCGGCGGAACCGGAACCCAGGGCGATGGACGCCAGGCCGGTGGCCGTGTTCAGGTCGCCGATGGCGACAGCGCCCTGTCCGGTGGCCGGGTTGGTGTTGCCGATGGCTACCGCGCCGCGCCCGGATGCCGTCGACGACAGGCCCGCGCCAAACGCGCCGCTGCCGCCAACTGCCTGTGACGACGATCCCAACGCAATGGCCCCCGGGGTCGCCGCCATGTTGCCGCTGCCCACGGCGAGCGCTCCCGTCGCCGTTGCGCTGTTGTTAGCGCCCACGGCAACCGCGCCGGTACCCGTTGCGGTGTTGGGGTCGCCGATAGCGACCGCGCCGTCCCCGGACGCGTTCTGTTGGCGCCCGATGGCGACGGCCGCCCCTGCGGCGGTGCCGCTATTGGCCGCCGTGCCTGACGAGCCTATCGCCACGTTCTGTCCGGTTCCGTTCGACGCCACGCCGTCGCCCACGGCAATGCCAAATACGCCCGTTGCTTGCGCCCCGCGTCCAATCGCGATACCGGACGTCGCCAAAGCGCTCACCGACGACTGTCCGCCGATGGCGATGCTGTTGGTGGCCGCAGCGTTGGCGCCGCTACTCGTGTTGCCCCCCAGTGCGATCGCGCCCAGCGCCGAGGCGCGGGTGCTGTTGCCCACCGCCAGCGAGCTGCTGCCTGTGGCTTGAGCGCTGTTGCCCAAAGCCGTGTCGTTGGTTGGCGTACCCACGGCCGCCCCCGCGATGGCGCCGGTTCCCAGCGCCAATGCGTTCTGGTTGAAGGCCTGCGCGTTGACCCCGCCGGCGAAGGCCGAGGCGCCCATGGCATCCGCCGACGCCCCCAACGACACCGCGCCCACTGCGCTGGCCGTCGTGCCTACGCCGATGGACACGGCGTTGTTGGCGGAAGCGCTGGCGGATTGACCCAGCGCCAACGCGCTGTTGCCCGCCGACGCCGCACCGAAACCCAAGGCCACCGAACCGGTCCCGCCCGCCGCGGTGCCTTGCCCCACCGCCGTCGCCCCGCCCGCGGACGCATTGGCCGCCGCGCCCAGCGCGACCGAGTTGTTGCCCGTGCCGCTGGCGCCTGCCCCCAGCGCCGTGGCGCTGGTGCCGCTGGCCACGACCAGCGCCCCCACGCCCGTCGCCGTGCTGCCGGTCACGTTGGCCGACCGTCCGACCGCAACGGAATTCGACCCGGTGGCAATAGACATGTCGCCCACCGCCACACTGACGTTCGACGCCGTGGCTCCCAACGCGGCGCCGATGGCAATGGAGTTTGCATCCGCCGTGGCCGGCGTTGCGCCGCCTGTCGTCGTGGTGCTGATCACCGTGCCTTGAATGGCGGTGCCTGCCCAGACCGGGCCCGCCATAGCCGCCGCCACCATCACGGGCGCTGCGATTCCCGCACGGCGCAACACCGACAGGCGCGAGGCCCGGTTGGACTTGCCTCGGGTTTTCGTCAATTCAGACACGGCCACCCAGGCACCCGCCATTTCGCTCCACACAAGGCTATAGATCTTGTTCACGGCCACTCTCCATTGACGAACTTCGCCACCCGCAGGCTTCGTTCAAAGCCGATTCAATTAATAAGAATCAGAGTTTTGTTTCGAACCAATTCCCAGATTGATGGGCGAAATCCTAGTGAGCGCACCAAGGCCGACTTGTGTTGTGTAGCAATCACCTGCAACCCGATATAAATATCGTTTGATTAATCAGATAACTGAATTGAATCCATAGGCAGCTGGCGCGGTGGCCCGCGCGCGGGCGAACGCCAGCGCCACGCCAGGCATCAGCGCAGGGAGCAACGTGGAAAGCGGTATGGAGACTGGGTTTGACGCGTCAACGCCCATCAATCAGTACGCGCTGACTGATGGGCTTGCGGTAGATGCCTGAAAGGCGTTGGTGGTATGCGGCGCTAAAACAAGGAATATCAGAAATGACAGAATTCAGACGACCAATATTGAATGTTGGCTCGTAATCATCGCCATCTTTGTCTTAGTCGGAATCTGTCGGTACTGTCACCATCGAATGCGCAGCAGCGCTATTCCTCGGTATGCAAGCCGTGCTCCACGGCATACACCGCCACCTGAACGCGGCTCGTCAGATTGAGTTTTTTCAGCACGTTCTGCACATGTATCTTTACCGTGCTTTCGCTGACGTCGAGTTCTCGCGCAATGACCTTATTGCTAGCGCCGCGCGCCAGGCATTGAACGATCTGCGTTTCTCTTGCGGTCAATCGGTGGCGTTCGGCCTGCCCCGGCGCCTGCGCCGCCAGCGTGGCCTGGCCCCGGAATTGCTCCACCAGTTTGGCCGTCATGCTTTCAGCAATGACGGATTCCCCCGCCGCGGCGCGGCGGATGGCGGACGTCAGCACGTCCGCATCAATGTTCTTGACCAGGTAGCCGCGCGCGCCATCGCGCAGGGCCTGGCCCAGCTCGTCGGCCTCTTCCGACACCGTCAGGATGATGACGGCGCAAGTAGGCAAGTCCTGCGTCAGTAATTGCAACGTTTCCAGCCCCGACAAGCCGGGCAGGTTCAAGTCCAGCAGCACAACATCAGGCTTGAGTTCCTTGGCGCGCTTGATGCCTTCCACCCCATCCCCCGCTTCGGCCACCACCTCGAAATCGGGTTGGCGTTGCAGCAGCAGGCGCACGCCGGAGCGAAACAGCGTGTGGTCGTCGATAAGCAGAATACGAATGGGCATGGTCGTTCGGGTCAGGCGGCCTGGCGTTCACTGCCGGGCAAGGTCAGCGCGACGCGGGTGCCCGCGCCGGGTTGTGATTCGATTTTTATCACGGCGCGCATGCGGGCGGCGCGTTCGTGCATGATGTGCAGGCCTACGTGCGCTTCGCCCCGGGCGGCGACGTCGGCGGGGTCATAACCCTGGCCGTCGTCGGTGATCAGCAAGGTGAAGTCGCGGTCATTGCCAACCGCTACCTGCACATGGCTGGCTTCGGAGTGCTTGCGCACATTGGATAGCGCCTCTTGCAGGATGAACAGCACTTGCAGCTGCTGCTCGGGCGGCAGCGGCGCGCCTTGGCCGTGGCCGAAATGCAATTCGGTATCGATGCCGGTCTGGCGGCGGAAGCGGTCAACGGTGCTTTCAATGGCGGCTTGCAGATCCCCCTGACCCAGCTTGCTGCGAAAGTTCGTCAGCAGTTCGCGCACGTCTTGATAGCTTTCGTCGACCCCCGTGCGCAGCAGCGGCAGAATCTCGGTGACCTCGGCGTCGTCGCCACGCTTGACGGCCGCGTCCAGCATTTGCAATTGCAGGTTCAGGAAGTTCAGGCCCTGCGCCAGGCTATCGTGCAGCCCTTGCGCCACCAGCCCGCGTTCCTGCACCACGGCAAGTTGGCGGGCCTGGGCGCTCAGGCGGCGGTTGTCCAGCGCCACGCCCAGATGCTGGCCCAGCGTTTCCAGCAACTGCGAATCAGACGGGGCCAAGCGGCGTTGCTGGCGGAAATGCAGCGAATACGACCCCAGCACTTCGTCGCGCGTCACGATACGGAACACGGCCACGCTGGCGAACCCGTCGCGCACGCAGTTCAAGTCCCTGTCCGGCGGCGTATGCCGGAAGTCCTGAATGACGATGACGCCCGCCTGGCGCGTGGCCACGCCGCAATAGCAGTCGTCCACTTTCATGCAGTGTTCGGATTCGACCAGTTCGTCCGACAGGCCCACCGACACCACCAGATTGAGCTTTTCATTGTTCGGGTCCAGCGCGCGGATGCTGCCGCCTTCGGCGTCGAATTGCAGCATGACGCGGCGCAGGAAGCCGTCGCACATGGCTTCAATGTCGTTGGGCTGATTCAAGAACGCCGCCATGTCGTACAGCGCGCCGATGTCGCGGTTCTGCGCGGCCAGTTGCGCCGTCTTCTGCTCTACCCGCTGTTCCAGGCTGGTGTACAGGTCTTGCAGTTCGTCGGCCATGCGGTTGTAGCCGCGCGCCAGCACGCCGAATTCATCCTGGCTATCGACCGGCAGCCGCGTGCTGAAGTCGCGGTCGCCCATCCGTTGCAGACCATCGCGCAAGCGCAGCACGGGCGCGATGATCCACAGGTACAGCAGATAGATCATCGCCAGCGTGCCGGCGCTGGCAATTGCGGCCAGCACGCCTTGGGACAGGCGCAGCATGGTGGTCTTGCCGGCATTGTCCTGTTCGATCATCCGCACCAGCGTGTCCGCCCGCGACACGAATTCAGGCAGGGTCTGAAGATAGGTGGCGGCGTCCGGTTGGGCCAGCGCGGCTTGCGCGGCCGGCTTCATGACGTCGTGCCAGTAATTGGCCACGTCGCGCCATTGCGCGCGGATCGTGTCGTCGTTGGGGATGAACAGCGGGCGGGCGGGATTGCCGCGCGCCAGACGGGAGATGGTCTCGTCCATGACGGCGACCTGTTCGTTCGTGCGCACCGCGCGGCCCGCTTGCGGACGCATCAGTTCAACGGCGACCCGGTTGGCGCGCATGCGCAGGCTGCCGGTGTCGTTGATGGCGGCGCCCGCGCCTTCCAATTGCCACGACAGCCATAACGTCCAGCTGATCATCGACAGCACGACCACCAGCGCCGCCAGCGAGCTGGCGATGATGCGCGTGGACAGCCGGTGCCAGGGTGATGGCAGGCCGTCGTCGGCGGGGCGGGTTGATGAGGACGTCATGACGATCAATGCTTACGATGCGATGCTGTGCAGTGCAATGGAATGCGATGCGATGCGATGGGCTGCGATGCGGTGCGGTGCGGTGCGATGGGATGCGGTGCGATGGGATGCGATGGGGTGCGATGCGGTGCGATGGGATGCGGTTGCTAGTGTATTCGCCTTCAGCGCAGGGTCTGGCTGGGCGCTTCCGCCGGACTCCGCCCTAACCCCTGCCCCTGCCCCACCCCCAGCGTGCGGCAGACAAAGTCCGCAACCTGCGCCGGGTCGTTCAGCGGCAGGCAGGGCAAAGCGATGTCCAGCGGCGCGTCGGTGACAACCGCCAGAAAACTGCCGTCTTCCGTATGCAGAGGCGGTTTGCCCAGCGCCGGGCGGTAGACCTCGATGCGCGGGATGGCGGCTTGCTTGAAGCCTTCCACCAGCACCAGATCGGCCGGCGACAAGCGCGCCACTTGTTCGGCAAGCGTCGGTTCTGGCGCATTGCGCAATTCATGCACGATGGCATACCGGTACGGCGAGGCCACCATCACTTCCTGCGCGCCCGCCAACCGAAAGCGCGCGCTGTCCTTGCCGGGCGGCTCCATCTGAAAATCGTGGTGGCTGTGCTTGATGACGCTTACGCGCAAGCCGCGCGCGGCCAACAAAGGCAGCATGGCCTCGATCAAGGTGGTTTTGCCGCTGCCGGACCGGCCGGCGATACCGAACACTGCGCTCATGCATGCTCCGAAAACAAGGGACAGACGATGGGCAAGAACGCGTCCGCCCGCGGCGAGTATGCCAGCAAAGCGCCTGCCACCAGGTCGAAATACCAGCCATGCAGCGTCAGGCTGCCCGCCTCTACCGCGCGGCGCACGAAGGGCAGTTCGTCCAGATTGCGCAGCGAAATCAAGATGGATGCCTGCTCGCAGGCCCGGCGGCGTTCGGCGTCGGTGGCCTCTGGCATTTGGCTCAGCACGCGTTGGCGGGCGGGTTCGGCGATATCCATCCAGCGTTCCAGGTAATCGGTTTCCCCATCGCTGCGGGTGCGGTGTTCCATCAGGGCGCGAATACCGCCGCAGTGCGCATGGCCCAGCACGATGATGCGGCTGACCTGCAACTGCTCCACGGCGAATTGAATGGCCGCCAACACGCCTTGCAGGCCCCGGTCGGCGCGGGCGGGCGGCACCAGATTGGCCACGTTACGCACGGCGAAGATGTCGCCGGGGTCGCAGCCCAGCAGCATGGCGGGGTCTACGCGGGAATCGCAGCAGCCGATCAGCAAGGTGCTGGGGTGCTGGCCGTCGCGCAGGTTGCGGTACAGCGCG
Organism: Achromobacter sp. NPDC008082; assembly: GCF_042957345.1. Taxonomy (NCBI): domain Bacteria; kingdom Pseudomonadati; phylum Pseudomonadota; class Betaproteobacteria; order Burkholderiales; family Alcaligenaceae; genus Achromobacter; species Achromobacter sp. NPDC008082. The sequence goes on along the minus strand of NZ_JBIBIB010000007.1, from coordinate 139,294 downwards.
GGCGCGGATTCGTAGTACTGCTGCTGAAAGCGCTGAAAGCCGTCGACGAAGCGTTCGATGTCTCGCATCTCAGCCCCCCGTTTGCGCCATGTAGCGGACAATGCGCTCGGGCTGGCTGACGAAATCGTGCCGTTCAGGCTTGGCGGCGATACCCGCCTGGATGGCTTGGGTCAGCGCCGCGTCGCTCGCGCCGGCGCGCAGCATGCGGCCCAGCGGCACCTTTTCTTCCTGGCCAAGGCACAGGTACAAGGTGCCATCCACGCCCAGCCGCACCCGGTTGCAGGCGGCGCAAAAATGGCGCGACATGGGCGTGATGACGCCCAGCACCGGCGCGCCATGCCCGGTGGTCCAGTAGCGCGCGGGGCCGGAGCCGGCGTGGGATCGGGCCGCCGACGCCGACACCGCCCCCGACGCCGCCCCCGATGCCGCCCCCGATGCCGCCCCCGGCATCGCCGGCACCAATCCCGCTTCGGCCGCCAGCGTGGCGCCCAGCGCGTTCAAGTCCGTATGCCGCAGGCTTTGGCCACAACTGCCCATCGGCATGGGTTCGATCAGGCGCAGCACGAAGCCCTGCGCGATGGCGTAGTCCAGCAGGCGACGCACCTGCGCGCGCGGCGTCGCGGCGTGCACCACGCTGTTGAGCTTGATGGGTGCAAAGCCCGCAACCCGCGCGGCAGCCAGCCCAGCCAGCACATCGGCCAGGCAATCGCGCCCGGTGATTTGACTGAAGGCGTCCGCGTCCAGCGTGTCCAGGCTGATGTTCAAGCGCGTCACGCCCGCCGCCCGCAGCGCGGCCGCATGGCGCGCGAGCTGCGTGCCGTTGGTCGATACCGACAGGTCCATGACCCCTGGCATCGTGGCTATCGCCCCGGCCAGCTCGGGCAGGCCCCGGCGCAGCAAGGGTTCACCGCCCGTCAGGCGCACCTTGCTGACGCCCAGGCCGACAAACAGGCTGATCACGCGCGCCATCTCGGCGTGCGAGAGCCAGTTGGCGGGCGTTTCGAAGCCCTTGAAATCCTTCGGCATGCAGTAGGTGCAGCGCAGGTCGCAGCGGTCGGTGACCGACACGCGCAAGTAGTCGATGCGGCGGCCGTATCCATCGAGCAACGAGCGTGACGCAGGCCCGTCCTTCGACTCGTCCTTCGGGCCGTCCTTCGGTCCGTACTTCGACCCACCCTTCAGCCCGCCCTTCGACCCACCCTTAAGCCCGTCCTTCGGTCCGACCTTCGGTTCGTCCCTCACGCTGCCCTCCCGCCCACAACGCGATCCGCCTCACTGCTTTCCAGGTCGATACCCTGCACGTCGGCCTGTTCGACCAGCAGTTTGGTGTACTGGCGCCACGCGGTGTCGCGGCTCATGCTGGACAGCGCCATGGCGATCTGTTGGGCCACGAGTTCGTAAGGCAGCATGCGCCCTTCGATGCGGCGCGTGACACGCACGATGTGCAGGCCGTGCCGCGTTTGCAGCAACTGCGGCAACAGGCCGCCCGAAGGTAGCGCGAACACCGCGCGTTCGAATTCTGGGACGGTATCGCCCCGGCCCAACTGGCCCAGGTTGCCGCCCACCGCCGCCGAGGGGCAGTTGGATTGTTCGCGCGCCACCTGGGCGAAGCGCGACGGGTCTTCCATCAGCGCTTGCAGCACGGTGTTGGCGTGCGCACGCAGCATGTCCAGATTGACGTCGGGGGTCACCTGGAACAGGATGTGATCCGCTTCCACCAGCTCGCCCACCATGAAGCGCTGCGGGTTGGCGTGATAGAAGCGGCGGCAGGCGGCGTCATCCGCCACGGGCGCGGCGGCCTGGCGCGCCAGCAAGGCGGTGATGATGGCGTCTTCGTTATCCCCCACCTCGCTCGGGTTTTGCGCGCCTTGCCGGTTTTGCGCGCCTTGCGCGCCTTGCGCGTCGCTCGACAACGCCGGCTGCACCCCAAGCCGGCGCGCTTCGTCCAGCAACACCCGGCGCAGCACCAGCGCAGTGATGGCGTGGCGCATCGGGTTGCTGGCCTCTGCATGCAGCGGCAGTTCATGTTCCAGATCGGCGTCGTTCAGTTCGACGCCATTGACGATGACAGGCATGTTTGTCTCCCGGTGTACAGGGGTTAGCGCGGACGCACGAGTTGCCAGGCGCGGCCCAGATACGCCACCGAGGCGAATCCGCTCCAGACGTGCACCAGCCGCGTAAACGGGAAGATCACAAACAGCGTCAGCCCCATGAACAGGTGCGCCTTGAACAGCAGCGGCACGTCGGCGATGTGGCTGGCGGCGTCGCCCTGGAACGTCACGATGTGCTGCGCCCACGTCATCAGGCGCACCATCATTTCGCCATCCATGTGGCCGGCCGACAGCACAATAGTGGACAGGCCCAGCAGCAAGGTGATCAAGATCCACAACAGCAGCAGCTTGTCGCCCGGGCGCGTGGTGCGCGCGATGCGCGGGTCGGTCAGGCGGCGGTGGATCAGGATCAAGAGGCCCACCAGGCAGATGCCGCCCATGACGCCGCCCGCCACCATGGCGACCGTTTGCTTGAGCGTGTGCGAGACGCCCAGCGTGTCCCACACCACAACGGGCGTCAGCAGCCCGGCCAGGTGGCCGAAGAACAAACCCAGGATGCCGATGTGGAACAGGATATTGCCCAGCCGCAACTGGCCGCGATGCAGCAGCTGCGAGCTGTCGGTCTTCCAGGTGTATTGCTCGCGCTCGAAGCGCGCCAGGCTGCCCAACAGGAAAACCGTTAACGCAATATAGGGATAGATGCCGAAAAGGAACTGATTCAGGGAGTTCATGATGCGTCGTCCTGAGCATTAATGGGTGGCGGGCGCCCGGGGATAGAAGCGCACGGCTTGCGCGCCATCGCCCGCGAACGGACGCAGCAGCGGCTCCACGCCGTCGGCGCTGACGCCGAAGGTTTCCATGGCCTCGTCCATGTCGCGCACGGGGGCTTCGGTTTGTTCGCGCGGAATCACCCGCGACTGCGCGCGCAGCACCGCGAAGATGGCGGCATAAGGGCTGCCGCCCCGCGCCAGGCGCGAGCCGATTGCGGCCAGTACATGGATGGCCTCGTCCAGCAGGTCCTGCGCCTGGGCAGGTTCGATCACGCCCAGGAACTCCAGGAACAGCGGCACGTGGTCGGGCAGTTCCGACACAGCCGGCTCAAAACCGTGCTGGCGGTAGGTGTCCAGCAGGTCGACCATGGCCTGGCCGCGGTCGCGGCTTTCGCCGTGCACGTGTTCAAACAGGTGCAGCGAATGCGAGCGGTTGCGGTCGAAGGTGGCGACGTAGTTTTCCTGCACGGTGATCAGGCCGTTCGTGGCCAGGTAGGCAACGAGCGGTTGCAGGGTTTCCTCGGCGTCCGGATAGGCGGCCAAGGCGGCCTCGACGTCGCCCAGCGCGTCCAGCAGTTCAGGCTCGGGGTAGCTCAACAAGGCGGAAAGCAAGCGATACAGCGTCATGGAATTCTCCTCTTCTAGCGGGCCAGCTCGGCCTTTTTGCGGGACTTCGGCATCTCGATGAAGATCTCGCTGCCCTGAGGCTTGCGGCCGAACAAAGTGCCTTCCGACACGCCGCCCGAGCAGCCGTTGCCAAACGTGAAGCCGCAGCTGCCCTTCTCGTTGAAGCTGTCTTCGACAATTTCCTTGTGGCTGCTGGGCACCACGAAGCGGTCTTCGTAGTTGGCGATGGCCATGATCTTGTACATGTCCTGCACCGTCTCTTCGGACAGCCCCACTTGCTTGAGCAGCTCGGTGTCGCGTTCGCCGTGCACAGTTTCCGAACGCTTGAAGGCGCGCATGGCCAGCATGCGTTCCAGCGCTTGCAAGACGGGCGCTTCCTTGCCCGCCGTGAGCAGGTTGGCCAGATAGCGCACGGGAATGCGCAGGCTGGATACGTCAGGAATCATGGCGCTCTTGCCCACGGTGCGTTGCGGCATCTGGCCGGCCTCGGCGGCGGTTTGAATGGGCGACAGCGGCGGGATGTACCAGACCATCGGCAAGGTGCGGTATTCCGGGTGCAGCGGGAACGCCACGCGCCATTGCACGGCCATCTTGTAGACGGGCGACTGGCGCGCCGCCTCCAGCCACGATTCCGGTATGCCCTGCTCGCGCGCGGCGGCGATCACCTCGGGCGAATGCGGGTCCAGGAACAGGTCCAGCTGCGATTCGTACAGATCCTGTTCGCTGGCGACGGCGGCGGCGCGTTCGATCTGGTCGGCGTCATACAGCATGACGCCCAGATAGCGGATGCGGCCCACGCAGGTTTCCGAGCACACGGTGGGCTGGCCGGCTTCGATGCGCGGATAGCAGAAGGTGCACTTCTCGGCCTTGCCGCTGCTCCAGTTGTAGTAGATCTTCTTGTACGGGCAACCCGAGATGCACATGCGCCAGCCGCGGCACTTGTCCTGGTCGACCAGCACGATGCCATCGTCTTCGCGCTTGTAGATGGAGCCCGACGGGCAGCTGGCGACACAGGCCGGGTTAAGGCAGTGTTCGCACAGGCGCGGCAGGTACATCATGAAGGTGTTCTCGAACGTCGAGTACATCTCTTTCTGTACGCCTTCAAACAGCGCGTCGCGGCTGCGGGCGCTGAATTCGCCGCCCAGGTCGTCTTCCCAGTTCGGCCCCCAATGGATCTTGTCCATCTTCTTGCCCGTCAGCACCGACACCGGGCGCGCGGTGGGCGGGGTCTGCGACAACGGCGCGTTCTGCAGATGCTCGTAGTCGAAGGTAAAAGGTTCGTAGTAGTCGTCAATGGCCGGCAGGTTCGGGTTGGCGAACAGGTTGGCCAGGATGCGCAGCTTGCCGCCCTGGCGCGGTTCCAGCTTGCCGGCGGCGGTGCGCTTCCAGCCGCCCTTCCACTTGTCCTGGTTCTCCCATTCCTTGGGGTAGCCGATGCCGGGCTTGGTTTCCACGTTGTTGAACCAGGCGTACTCGACGCCGTCGCGACTGGTCCAGACGTTCTTGCAGGTAACCGAACATGTGTGGCAGCCGATGCACTTGTCCAGGTTCAGCACCATGCCGATTTGGGCGCGTATCCTCATGATTGCTTCTCTTCTTGTTGCGTTGCTTGCATGGCGGGGTCTTCAACCAGCGGGCCTTCCAGCCAGTCCACCTTATTCATCTTGCGCAGCACCACGAATTCATCGCGGTTGGCGCCGACGGTGCCGTAGTAGTTAAAGCCGTAAGCCTGCTGCGCGTAACCGCCGATCATGTGCGTGGGTTTGAGCACGGTGCGCGTGACCGAGTTATGGATGCCGCCGCGCTTGCCGCTGGTTTCGGCGCCCGGCACGTTCACGATCTTTTCCTGCGCGTGGTACATCAGGCACATGCCGACCGGCACGCGCTGGCTGACGACGACGCGCGCGGTCAGCGTGCCGTTCACGTTGAACACTTCGACCCAGTCGTTGTCGACCAGCCCGGCCTGCCTGGCTTCGGTTTCCGACACCCACACATGGGGGCCGCCGCGGCTTAACGTCAGCATGCGCAGGTTGTCCGAGTAGGTGCTGTGGATGCCCCACTTCTGGTGCGGCGTCAGCCAATTCAGCACCAGTTCCTTCTCGCCATTGGGATACTTGCCCAGCATCGGCGCCACCGTCTTGGTGTCGATAGCGGGCTTGTACACGCAAGAGCCTTCGCCAAAATCCAGCATCCAGCGGTGGTCCTGATAGAACTGCTGGCGGCCGGTCAGCGTGCGCCATGGGATCAGCTCATGCACGTTGGTGTAGCCCGCGTTGTAGCTGACCTCTTCACTTTCCAGGCCCGACCACGTCGGCGCGGAAATGATCTTGCGCGGCTGCGCCTGGATGTCGCGAAAGCGGATCTTGTCGTGCTCGCGGCCCACGGCCAGGTGGGTGTGGTCGCGCCCCGTGATCTTGCCCAGCGCTTCCCAGGCCTTGACCGATACATGGCCGTTGGTCTCGGGCGCAAAGGTCAGAATCATCTCGGCGGCGTCAATGGCGGTGTCCAGGCGCGGGCGGCCTTGGCTGATGCCCGCTTCCCCGACGCTTTCGTTGATGCCGGCCAGCTCGTGCACTTCGTGCTCGGTGTTCCAGTTGATGCCCTTGCCGCCGTTGCCCAGCTTGTCCAGCAAGGGGCCAACCGAGGTGAACTTGCGGTAGATGTCGTTGTAGTCGCGCTCGACCACCGTCATCGACGGCGCGGTCTTGCCCGGCACCAGATCGCATTCGCCCAGCTTCCAGTCGCGCGGCTCAAACGCCTGCCCCAGTTCCCCGGGGGTGTCGTGCATCAGCGGAGTCAGCACCAGATCGCGGCGCTTGCCCAGGTACGGGCCGCCGATCTCGCTGAACTTCTTGGCCAGCAGCTTGTAGATTTCCCAGTCGGTCTTGCTTTCCCACAGCGGCTGCACGGCTTCGCTCAGCGGGTGAATGAAGGGGTGCATGTCGGACGTGTTCAGATCGTCTTTTTCGTACCAGGTGGCTGTCGGCAGCACAATGTCGCCGTACAGGCAAGTGGTGCTCATGCGGAAGTCCAGCACGGTCAGCAGGTCGAGCTTGCCTTCGGCGGCGTCTTCCTGATACGTCACTTCCGTGGGTTTGATGGCCGCGGCTTCGTCGCCGAACACGGCGTTTTGCGTGCCCAGCAGGTACTTCAGGAAGTATTCGTGGCCCTTGCCGCTGGAACCCAGAATGTTGGAGCGCCACACGAACATATTGCGCGGGAAGTTGGCGGGGTCGTCCGGGTCTTCGCAAGACATCTTCAGTGCGCCGGACTTGAGCTGTTCCACCGCATGCGCGATGGGGTCCTTGCCTGCGGCATCGGCCTGGGCGACGAGATCCAGCGGATTGGTGCGCAGTTGCGGGGCCGACGGCAGCCAGCCCATGCGTTCGGCGCGCGCGTTCAGGTCGATCATGCTCAGGTCGCCGTACTTGGCGCGGTCGGCGGTGGGGCCAAGCACTTCCTGCACGTTGAGCTTTTCATGGCGCCACTGGCTCGTGTGCGCGTAGAAGAACGACGTTCCGTTCATCTGGCGCGGCGGGCGCACCCAGTCTGACGCAAACGCCAGCGGCGCCCAGCCGAATTGCGGGCGCAGCTTTTCCTGGCCCACGTAATGCGCCCAGCCGCCGCCGCTTTTCCCTACGCAGCCGCACATCATCAGCATGTTGATGATGCCGCGGTAGATCATGTCCATGTGATACCAGTGATTCAGGCCGGCGCCCACAATCACCATCGACTTGCCTTCGGTGTCGTGCGCGTTCTGCGCGAATTCGCGCGCCACCTGGATCACCTGCGCGCGCGGCACGCCAGTGTGCTTTTCCTGCCAGGCCGGCGTGTAAGGCACGTCGTCGTCGAACGACGTCGCAACGTTGCCGCCGCCCAGGCCCCGGTCCAGGCCGTAGTTGGCCATTTGCAGGTCATACACGGTGGCGACCAGCGCCTCGGCGCCGTCGGCCAGCCGAATGCGGCGGGCCGGCACGTTGCGCACCAGCAGTTCGTCGTGTTCGCTGCCAAAGTACGGAAAGCCGACGGCTACGGTTTCACTGTTCTGGCCCAGCAGGCTGAGCGTGGGTTCGATCTCGCGGCCATCGCCGCCGTTCCTGGATTCCAGGTTCCAGCGGCCGACCTTTTCGCCGCCATTGACCGCGCCCTCGCCCCAGCGAAAGCCGATGCTGCCGTTGGGCGCAACCAGGTCGCCGGTGTGGGCGTCCAGCACCAGCGTCTTCCAGTCGGGGTTGTTCTGTTCGCCCAACGCGCCGTCCAGGTGCGAGGCGCGCAGGAAGTGGTCTGGCGCATGGAAGCCGTCGCGTTCTTTCAGCAAGACCAGCATCGGCATGTCGGTGTAGCGCCGCACGTAATCCTGGAAGTACGGCGACGGGTTGGCCGAAAGGTGGAATTCTTTCAGGATCACATGGCCCATGGCCATGGCCAGCGCGGCGTCCGTGCCTTGCTTGGGCGCCAGCCAGATGTCGCCAAACTTGACCATTTCGCCGAAGTCGCTGGAGACGGCGACGGTCTTTGTGCCCTTGTAGCGGACTTCGGTGTAGAAGTGGGCGTCGGGCGTGCGGGTCTGCGGCACGTTCGAGCCCCACACCATCAGGTAGGTCGAGTTGTACCAGTCGGCCGATTCCGGCACGTCGGTTTGCTCGCCCCAGATTTGCGGGCTGGCGGGCGGCAGGTCGCAATACCAGTCGTAGAAGCTCAGGCAAGCGCCGCCCAGCAAGCTCAGGTAGCGCGCGCCGGCGGCGTAGCTGACCATGGACATGGCCGGAATCGGCGAGAAGCCTATCACGCGGTCGGGGCCGAATTTCTTGATGGTCAGCGCGTTGGCGGCGGCGATGATTTCGGTTGCCGTGTCCCAGTCAGCGCGGACGAAGCCGCCCAGGCCGCGTACCGACTTGTAGCGCTTGGCGCGTTCGGGGTTCTGGCTGATCCATTCCCAGGCGGCGATGGGGTCCATCGTCTTGCGGGCGTCGCGCCACATCTCCATCAGGCGGCCCCGGATCATCGGGTACTTCACGCGCTGCGCCGAATACACGTACCAGCTGTATGACGCGCCACGCGGACAGCCGCGCGGCTCGTGGTTGGGCAGATCGGGCCGCGTGCGCGGGTAGTCGGTCTGCTGCGTTTCCCACGTGATCAAGCCGTTCTTGACGTAAACCTTCCACGAACACGACCCGGTGCAGTTCACGCCGTGCGTGGACCGCACCACCTTGTCATGCTGCCAGCGCGAGCGATAGGCGTTTTCCCACTTGCGGTCTTCGTTGACCGTTTCGCCATGGCCATCGGCAAAGGTGGATTTCACCCGCGACATGAACTTCAGCCGGTCCAGAAAATGACTCATTGTGTTTCTCCAAGAACGCCGGTTTGAACGGCGCGTACTGCGATCGATGCGTTGAAACCACTGTAGGCGTTGGTCCGTCCCCCGGCCATTCGCCAGTGGCATAGGCCGGGCGCGGCAGAGTGACTAGTCACCCGTATCAGCACGGCACCGGCGCATTCCTGCGCGCGTAGTACCACCACGTAATCAGCATGCAGGTCGCGTAAAAGCCGATGAAGCAATACAGCGCCGCCTGCACGCCGCCCGTCATTTCCAGCGACGTGCCGAAGCTGCGCGGAATGAAGAAGCCGCCATACGCGCCAATCGCCCCCGAAAAGCCCAGCACGGCGGCCGATTCCTTGGCCGCTTCCGTCATGGCCTGCTTCTGGCCCGCCGCGCCCTTGCCTTGCGCGGCCTGCGTGCGTTCGCGCAGGAAGATCACAGGAATCATGCGGAACGTGGAGCCGTTGCCCAGGCCCGTCAACGCGAACAGCACGATGAACATCGCCAGAAAGCCGTTGAAGCCGCCGCCCTGGCCCGCCACGGGCAGGAACATCACCACGCCCAGCACCGCGGCGATCATGCCGGCGAAGGTGAACAGCGTGACGCGCGCGCCGCCCAGCTTGTCCGACACCCAGCCGCCCAGCGGACGCGTCAGCGACCCGACCAGCGGCCCCAGAAATGCGTACGTCATCGGGTCCACCTGCGGAAACAGCGTCTTCGTCAGCATGGCGAAGCCCGCCGAAAAGCCGATGAACGACCCGAACGTGCCCACATACAGCAAGCACATCAGCCAGTTGTGCTTGCGCTTGAAGATCACCGCCTGGTCCGCGAACGATGCCCGCGCATCGGCGATATCGTTCATGCCGAACCACGCGGCAATCGCCGCGATGGCGATGGGAAGCACCCAGATAAAGCCTGCGTTCTGCAGCCACAGGTTCTGCTGCGCGCCGTTGACGGTGATTGCCTGCGGCGCGCCACCGGCCACGCCGAACACGCCAACCGAGATCACGACCGGCACCACGAACTGCGCCAGCGACACGCCCAAATTGCCGATGCCGGCATTCAGCCCCGTCGCCAAGCCCTTCTTTTCCTTCGGAAAAAAGAAGCTGATGTTGGCCATGCTGGAACTGAAGTTGCCGCCGCCCAAGCCGCACAGCAAGGCCAGGATCAGCAGGGTGGGAAACGACGTCGTGGGGTCACGCAAGGCAAAGCCCATACCGATGGCGGGAATCAGCAGCGAGGCCGTGGAAATGGCCGTCCACTTGCGCCCGCCAAACACCGGCACCAGAAACGAATAGAAGATGCGCAAGGTGGCGCCCGACAGCGCGGGCAGCGCCGTCAGCCAGAACAGCTGGTTTTTGGACAGCATGAAGCCTGCGCGATCCAGGTTGACGACGACCACGCTCCACAACATCCAGATGCTGAACGCCAGCATCAAGGCGGGTATCGAGATCCAGAGATTGCGGTTGGCGATGCGCGCGCCGGTCTGCTTCCAGAAGCCGGGGTTTTCCGGCTCCCAACGGGATAGAACGTGAGTGGACATGAAAGGCTCTTTGCAGAAAATGAGAGATCAGGCGGCCTGCTTACGGGCGTTGGCGGCAATGGCGGCGGCCGCACTGGCCTGCCCATGCGCCGTGCTTTCCGGCCGGAAACTGAAGTGCATGAAGATCAGCGACACGCAGACCGTGCCGTACAGCAACATGAAGGCGCTGGAGCGCACGCCGGTCAGGTCCAGCAGCACGCCGAACAGAATGGGCAGCACGAATCCGCCCAAGCCGCCCGCCAGCCCCACGATGCCGGAGACGGCGCCGATGTTGTCGCTGAACTCGTCCGAGATGAACTTGAAGACCGAGGCCTTGCCAATCGCCATCGCGATGCCGACCACGAACAGCAGCACGGTGAAGGTGACCGGGCCCAGCGCGATGCCAAAACTCTTTGCGCCATTGGCCGTCATGACGGTGAATTCCGTTTGCGGGTAGCTCAAGAGGAAGAACGCCACCCAGCACACCCACATCACCCACCACGTCGTCTTGTAGGCGCCGTAGCGGTCTGAGATCCAGCCGCCCATCGCGCGCAACACGCCGCCCGGCAACGAGAAGCAGGCGGCCAACAGCGCGGCCAGCTTCATATCGAAACCGTATTCGCCGATGTAGTACTTGGTCATCCACAGCGCCAACGCCACGTACCCGCCGAACACCACCGAGTAGTACTGGCAGTAGCGCCAGACGCGCGGGTCTTTCAGCATGGCGAACTGGGCCGACAAGGTGGCGCGTTGCGTGACGCGGTGCGCGGGGTCGGACGCCGAGAACATCCAGAACAGCACGGCAGTAACCAGCAGCGCCACGGCGTACACCTGCGGCACGATGACCCACGCGCCGCCGGCAGCCGCCATCAAGGCAGGCGCCACGAACTTGGTGATGGCCGAGCCCGAGTTGCCGGCGCCAAACACGCCCATGGCCAAGCCCTGCTTGTTGCGCGGGAACCAGCGCGCCACGTAGGGCGTGCCGACCGAGAACGAGCCGCCCGTCAGGCCGACGAACAGCGCCAGCACCAGAAACTGCCAATACTCGGTGGCGTAAGACAGCAGCCAGATCGGCACCACCGCCAACAGCATCAGGATGAAGAACACCGGACGGCCGCCGTAGCGGTCGGTCCAGATGCCCAGCGGCACGCGCACCAGCGAACCGGTCAAGACCGGCATGGCGGCCAACAGGCCGAACTGCGTTTCGGACAAACCAAGCTGCGCTTTGATGGGAATGCCTAGCACCGCGAAGATCATCCACACGGCAAAACAGATGGTGAAGGCGAACGTGCTGGAAATCAGAACCCGCATCGGCCTGCCGGACGGGGATGTTGCTGCTGTCATGGTTACTCTCGCTTTGCTCACGAAGACATGTGGCTAGCCTAGGGACGCCGCCCGCGCCCGACCATTCGCCGGCTGACCATCCGCGCCCTGCCAATGTGTCTAGTCACCCCGGCATCCCGCCCGCGTTTGCGCAGGATCAAGCTTTTTCACTGGCTGCCCGCCTTACGCCGCATTAATATGTATTGCAAATACACCTTTAAAGGCGAGACACCGCCATGCCCCCGCTGCTGACTCTGGAAGAACCCGAATCGCCCGCCCCCCGCCCCCGTGCGCAATGGAAGGCCTTTACCGAAATGGGCTTTCGCCCGCTGTACCTGGCCGGCTGCTTCTGGGCGCTGGTATCTGTCTGGCTATGGGTGCATGCGCCCGGGCGCATCACCGGCCTGCTGGGCGGCGTGTTCTGGCACGCGCATGAAATGCTGTGGGGCTTCGTGGCCACCATCGCCGTGGGTTTTTTGCTGACGGCGGGCGCCAACTGGACGGGCAAGAACCCCTTGCGCGGCAATGCGCTGGCCGCGTTGTGCGGGTTGTGGGTGGTGGCGCGCGCCGGGTATCTGGTGCCGGGGCGTCCGGCATTCCTGATTGCACTGGTGGCGGACCTGGCGTTCTTCGTGTGGGGCGCGGCGGCCTTGGGCCGCGCCGTGTGGGTCACGCGCAACCGGCGCAACGCGGGCGTGCCGGTGCTGCTGCTGGGGCTGGCGGCCACCAACGCGCTCTATCTGTGGGCCGCCGTGCAGGGCGATTACCTGGCCTTGATGCGCTACTTCAATGCAGGCTTGCTGTGCATGGCGGTGCTGACCTTGCTGATCGCCCGCCGCGTCATTCCGTTTTTCGCCAAGCGCGCGGTGGCCGGGCTGGACATTCCCCCGCATACGCGTAGCGGCCACTGGCAACTGGGTACGGGCATCGCCGCCATCGTTTGCCTGCTGGCCGGCCAGCCGCGCCTTGCCGCGCTGGCCCTGGCCGCAACCGGGGGCATCGCGGTGGTGCAATGGGTGTCGTGGAAGCCCTGGGCCGTGCGCCGCGTGCCGTTGCTGTGGATTCTGTATGCGGGGTATGGCGGGCTGGCGGCCGGGCTGCTGGTTGGCGCGGCGCACTTGGGCGGCTATGTCATCCGCGCCGCCTGGCCCGCGCATGCCATCGGGGTCGCCGGCTTTTCGGTATTGATCCTGGGCATGGTGACACGCACCGCGCTGGGCCATCTGGGCCGGCCCTTGCGCACCGACCGCAGCATGGTCGCCAGCTACGTTCTGATGCTGCTCGCAGCCGTCCTGCGATTGGCCGCCCTGCTGCCTACCGTGGCAAGCATCGGCTTGCTGCATGCGTCCACCGCCGCCTGGGTGCTGGCGCTGGGCCTGTACCTGTGGCGCTTCTTTCCGCTGATGATCCGCCCACGTGCAGACGCCGCCCCTGCGGCGGCGTCTGGGTTGCGGGCCGTGCCGGTTGCCCGGCAGACCTGAGCGGCGCGCGCCACGCCGCGCGGGGCGAGGCGCAGGAATTACCCTTCGCGGCCTTCGCGGCGTTCAATCGCCGCGATTTCGCGCTTCATCGCCTTCAGCCAGGCTTTGAGCAGCGCCTGGTCTGAAAACTGCATCACCTCGTGTTCCAGTTCGCGGATGTATTCCTGGATGTCTTCGATGTCGGCATCCAGGTCTTCCAGCACCGTTTCGGGGTCAAACGACGCGAACGGGTCCAGGTCGTAACGCAGCTTGAAGCCTTCTTCGGCGTAGCTGGCTTGATGCAGCACTTCGTCCAGCTGGGCTTCCAGCGTGGCGTTGGCCTTGGCCAGACCGTCGTCGGCCACCTCGCCCACCGGCGTCAGATCCGTCGTGCCTTGCTGGCGGCGCGTAGCTTCTTCGTCTTGCATCGCCTGCCACAACACCGCGTTGGGCGTCGTGCTGCGCGTGGCGGCGCGCGCCACGGCCAGGAGTTCTTCCGCGTCTTCGTCGTCTTCGGCCTGATCCTGGATGATGCGCAGCAATTGTGCGGGCGTGAACGTGGACAGGTCGGTATCGCGGTCCAGCTCCAGCGCTTCGATCAGCTCGGCCTTGGCGTCTTCGGTTTCTTCGGCGGCGGCCTCATCGTAGTCAGCGCCGCTGTGCTTCTTGTACAGCGTCTTCAGGCGCTCGGCGTCGCAGCCGGCCGGCAATTCGCCCTTGGCCGCCAGCAGCAGCAATTCTTCCGAGAACTCGGTGACGAGCTCGGACACGAATTCGCGTTCGGCCTTGGACAAGCCCATGTTCTTGTGCGCGTGATCAAAGCACAGCACGAGCTTCATGCGCAGTTCTTGCAACTGGGTTTCCAGCGGCACCAGGCCTTCGGTGTATTTGCGCTGGTACTCGGCTTCCACCGCGCCCCACTGCTGCAACCGGGCGTTTTCCGTCTCAAGCCGGGCCTGAAGACGTTCGAAATATTGACGCGGACTTTCTAGGGAATGTTCGCCCATGGACCTGCTCCTTGCTGACCGGGTATTGAAATTAGCCGCAACTCTAAACGATTCGCGCAAACCCCTCTTGAAAATCGTCATCAATAACGCTAATCATTATTATTAATATAGAATCACGGCTGTCCGCAACACCCTGGAATGGCAGCCTAGATGTCTCTGCCCCCGTTTCACCCCACCTTTGCGGGCCACCCTCCTAGACGCAAGCGCTTGTTCCTGATCGCCGCCACGCTGTTGCTGGCTGCGCTGATCGGGGCCGCGTACTGGCTGACACGGGAAAAAGGCCCCGCCCCTCCCCGCCCGCCCGAATACGGGCAGATTCCCGTGGCGGTCAGCGTGGCGACGGCGCGCGTCGGCCCGCTGCAACGCGATCTGCATGCGCTGGGCACCATCACGCCGCTGGCGCACGTCGTGGTGCGCAGCCAGGTGGATGGCGAATTGATGCGGCTGCACTTCACTGAAGGCCAGGCGGTCACGCGCGGCCAATTGCTGGCCGAGATCGACGCCCGCCCCTATCAAACCGCGCTGGCCGCCGCCGAAGGCGAACTGGCGCGCACGCAAGCCCTGCTGGACAACGCCCAAGCCGACCTGGAACGCTACCGCAAGCTGGCGCGCCAGGAAGCGGTGGCTGGGCAGCAACTGGACACCGCGGAAACCCAGGTGCGCGCTTACCTTGCGCAACGCCAATTGAACCGCGCCCAAGTGGCCGATGCGCAGCGCCTGCTTGACCATACCCGCATCGTGGCGCCGCATGACGGCCGCATCGGGCTGCGCCGCGTCGACGCCGGTAACCATGTGCGGGCGAGCGACACCGACGGGCTGACGACGCTGGTGCAGACGGTGCCCATTTCCGCGATCTTCAGCATTTCGGAAACGCGGCTCGACATCCTGCGCCGGGCGCAAGCCAAGACCGCCGTGCTGCGCGTCGAAGCCTGGGACGCCGACGACCGCCGCGTGCTGGCCGAAGGCACGCTGGAAGCGCTGGACAATCGCATTCAAACCGCCAGCGGCACCGTGCGCCTGCGCGCCCGTTTCGATAACGCCGACGAGTCGCTGTTTCCGAACCAGTTCGTAAACATCCGGCTGGCCGTGGTGCAGCAGGACAACGCCGTCACCATTCCAACCGCCGCCGTGCAGTACGGCTCGGAAGGCGCGTTCGTGTTCGTCATTGGCGAAGACACGCGCGCCACCCGCCGCGTGCTGCAACTTGGCCCTGCCAACGCCGGCCGCGTCGTCGTGGAAGCGGGGCTCGGCCCCACCGAACGCGTCGTGGTCGAAGGCGTGGACCGTCTGCATGACGGCCGCGGCGTGCAGATCGTTGAATCCCTAACCTGATCGTTGACCCTGACCCGCGCATGAGCCTGTCACGCCCCTTCATCCTGCGCCCCGTGGCGACGTCCTTCCTGATGATCGCCCTGCTGCTGTCGGGCATTCTGGCCTGGCGCATGCTGCCGGTGGCGGCGCTGCCGCAGGTGGATTACCCCATCATCCAGGTCACGACGCCGTATCCCGGCGCAAGCCCCAATGTGACGGCGCGTGCGGTGACGGCGCCGCTGGAACGGCGCTTCGGGCAGATACCGGGCTTGAAGCAGATGTCGTCCACCAGCGGCAGCGGCATCTCGGTCATCACGCTGCAATTTTCCTTGGACGTGTCGCTGGGCGTGGCCGAACAGGAAGTGCAGGCCGCCATCAGCGCCAGCGGGTCGCTGCTGCCCAACGATTTGCCGACGCCGCCCGTCTACCGCAAGGTCAACCCCGCCGATGTGCCGATCCTGACGCTGGCGGTCACGTCCGATTCCCTGCCGCTGCCCAAGGTCTATGACCTGGTCGACACACGCATGACGCAGCGCCTGTCGCAACTGTCGGGCGTGGGCATGGTGAGCCTGGCTGGCGGCCAGCGGCCCGCCGTGCGCGTGCAGGTCAACCCGATGGCGCTGGCCGCGCGCGGGCTGCAACTGTCTGACGTGCAGGAAACCATCAGCAAGGCCAACTCCAACCAGCCCAAGGGCAGCTTCGACGGCCCGGTGCGCTCGGTCATCATGGACGCGAACGACCAGCTGCAAAGCGCCGACGAATACCGCGAACTAATCGTGGCCTGGAAAAATGGCGCGCCGGTGCGGCTGGGCCAGGTCGCCACCGTCGAGGACGGCGCCGAAGACCGCTACCTGGCCGCCTGGGTGGACAAGCAGCCCGCCGTGCTCGTCAACATCCAGCGCCAGCCGGGCGCCAACGTCATCGCGGTGGCCGACCAGGTCAAGGCGCTGCTGCCGCAACTGACCGCCAGCCTGCCCGCCGCCGCCCAGGTCCGCATTCTGACCGACCGTACCGAAAGCATTCGCGCATCGGTGCGCGGCGTGCAATGGGAACTGGTGTTCGCCGTGGGCTTGGTGGTGCTGGTGACGTTTCTGTTCCTGCGCAACCTGCCCGCCACGCTGATCCCCAGCCTGGCCGTGCCGCTGTCCTTGATCGGCACCTTCGGCTTCATGCACCTGGCCGGCTTCTCCACCAACAACCTGACGCTGATGGCGCTGACCATCGGCGCGGGTTTCGTGGTGGACGACGCCATCGTCATGCTGGAGAACATCGCCCGTTACCGCGAACAGGGCCATAGCCCGATGTCGGCGGCGTTAAAGGGCGCGGGGCAGATCGGCTTCACGCTGGTGTCGCTGACGCTGTCCCTGATCGCCGTGCTGATTCCGCTGCTGTTCATGGAAGACGTGGTTGGCCGGCTGTTCCGGGAATTCGCCATCACGCTGGCCGTGGCCATTCTGATTTCTCTGGCGGTGTCGCTGACGCTCACGCCCATGATGTGCGCGCGCCTGTTGCCCGCGCATTCGCCATCCCGCCCCGGCCTGCTTGACCGCATCCAGGCGCGCTATGCCGGCTGGCTGGACGTGACGCTGCGCCACCAGCGCCTGACGCTGCTGGTGATGGTAGGCACCGTGGTGCTGACCGGCCTGCTCTATCTGGCTGTACCGAAAGGGTTTTTCCCGGTGCAGGACGGCGGCGTGCTGCAAGGCGTGACGCAGTCTTCTCAAAGCACGTCGTTTGACGCGATGTCGCGCCGCCAGCAAGCGGTGGCCGAGAGCCTATTGGCCGACCCCGACGTCGCAAGCCTGTCGTCCTTTATCGGCATCGACGGCATGAACACCACGCTGAACACCGGCCGCCTGCTGATCAACCTGAAGCCCTGGGGCGAACGCAGCGCGCCGCTGGCGGACGTCATCGCGCGGCTGGACGCGCGCGCCCGCGAGGTTCACGGCATTTCGCTCTTTCTGCAACCGGTGCAAGAGCTGAACATTGAAGACCGCGTCAGCCGCGGCCAATTCCAGTTCACCCTGACCTCGCCCGACAGCGCGCTGCTGACGCAATGGAGCCACGCGCTCACGCAGCGCCTGGCCGCGTCGCCCGCGCTGGCCGATGTGTCGTCCGACCTGCAAGGCGACGGCCGCCAAGCCTATCTGCAAGTGTCCCGCGACACCGCCGCCCGCCTGGGCGTGACGATGGACGACGTGGTGCAGACGCTGTACAACGCCTTCGGCCAACGCCAGGTGGCGACGCTGTTCACGCAGTCGAACCAGTACCGGGTGGTGCTAGAAGTGGACCGGTCGATGGCTGTCAGCCCCGACGCGCTGGAACGCATCCACCTGCAAACCGAAGACGGCCAGGCGATTCCGCTGTCGGCGTTGGCCACCGTCAGCGAACGCGCCGTGCCGCTGGCGGTGAACCACCTGTCGCAATTCCCGGCGGTGAACCTGTCGTTCAACCTGCCGCCGGGCGGTTCGCTGGGTGAAGCCATCGCCGCCATTGAGGCCGCCCGGCAAGACATCGCCATGCCGCCCAGCGTGGAATTGCGCCTGCAAGGCGCGGCGTCGGCGTTTCAGGCGTCGTTGTCGAACACGCTGTGGCTGATGCTGGCCGCGGTGGTCACCATGTATCTGGTGCTGGGCATGCTGTATGAAAGCGCCATCCACCCCATCACCATTCTGTCGACGCTGCCGTCGGCCACCGTGGGTGCGTTGCTGGCGTTGCTGATCACGGGCCGGCCGCTGGATCTCATTGCCGTCATCGGCATTATTTTGCTGATCGGCCTGGTGAAGAAGAACGGCATCATGATGGTGGACTTCGCGCTGGAAGCCGAACGCACGCGCGGGCTGGCGCCGCAAGCCGCCATCCGCGAAGCGGCGCTGCTGCGCCTGCGCCCCATTCTGATGACCACGCTGGCCGCGCTGTTCGGCGCGCTGCCGCTGATGCTGGCCACTGGCTCGGGCGCGGAACTGCGCCAGCCGCTGGGCTGGGTCATGGTGGGCGGGCTGCTGGTCAGCCAGGTGTTGACGCTGTTCACAACGCCGGCGGTGTATTTGTTCTTCCATCGGCTGGGGCAACGCCGCCGCGTCCCGGCTAAACCTACGCCCCGCGCAGCCTCCGCCCCCCGCGCTGACGGGTCTGACGGGTCTGACGGGTCTGACCGGTCTGAAGGGTCTGAAGCATGATCCGGGCGTTGCTGCACCGCCCGGTCGCCTGCATCTTCCTGGCTATCGCATTGACGCTGTTGGGCGCCGTCGCGTGGCGGCTGCTGCCCGTGTCGCCGCTGCCCCAGGTCGACTTCCCCACCATTGAAGTGCGCGCCGAATTGCCCGGCGCCAGCCCCGAAAGTATGGCCAGCACCGTGGCCGCGCCGCTGGAACGCGCGCTTGGCAGCATTGCAGGCGTCAGCGCCATGACCTCGTCCAGCAACCAGGGCGCCACCCGCGTGCAGTTGCAGTTCGACCTGGACCGCGACATCAACGAAGCCGCCCGCGACGTGCAAGCCGCCATCAACGCGGCGCGCGCGGAGCTTCCGGCGGGCATGCCGGGCAACCCCACGTACCGCAAGGTCAACCCGTCGCAAGCGCCCATCATGGCGCTGGCGCTCAGTTCGGCCACCCGCCCCGCCGGCCAGCTGTATGACCTGGGTTCGACCGTGTTGGCGCAAAAGCTGTCGCAAATCAATGGCGTAGGCGAAGTGACCCTGGGCGGCAGCTCGCTGCCCGCCGTGCGCGTGCAGGTCAACCCCAACGCGCTGGCCCATTACGGCGTGGCGCTGGACGACGTGCGCCAGGCCATTTCGAATGCCGCGCCAATGCGGCCCCTGGGCCAGCTGGATTCCGCCGGCCAGCGCTGGGAAGTCGGCACGCCCGAGCAGCCCCGCACCGCGCATGACTACAACAGCCTGATCGTGCGCCACGAAGACGGCGCGGTGATCCGGCTAGCGCAAGTGGCCAAGGTCAGCGATTCCGTCGAAAACCGCTACAGCAGCGGCTTTCACAATCACAACCCGGCCGTCGTGCTGACCATCAGCCGCCAGACCGGCGCCAACATCATTGAAACCATCGGCGCCATCAACGACGCCTTGCCCGGCTTGCGCGCGCTGATGCCCGCCGACGTGGACCTGACCGTGGCGCTGGACCGCTCGCCCGGCATCAACGCCACGCTGCGCGAAGCCCACATCACGCTGGCGTTGGCGACGGCGCTGGTCATCCTGGTGGTGTGGCTGTTCCTGGGCAATGCGCGCGCGGCAGCGATTCCCAGCGTCGCGATTCCGGTGTGCCTGATCGCCACCTTCGCCGTCATGTACGGGTTTGGGTTTTCGCTGAACAACCTGTCGCTGATGGCGCTGATCGTCGCGGCCGGCCTGGTGGTGGATGACGCCATCGTCGTGCTGGAAAATATCTCGCGCCATCTCGAACGTGGCCTGTCTCCCCGCCAGGCCGCCCTGCGCGGCGTGCGCGAAGTGGGTTTCACGCTGGTCGCCATGACGCTGGCGCTAAGCGTCGTGTTCGTGTCCATCCTGTTCATGGGCGGCCTGGTCGAACGGCTGTTCCGCGAATTTTCGATCACGCTGGTGACCGCCACCGTGGTCTCGCTGGTGGTCTCGGTGGCGATCATTCCCGCGCTCTGCGCGCGCTGGCTCAAGCCGGGGGGGCATCCCGCCACGCCGGCAACGGGCGCCGGCCCATCGCTTCACCCGCCCCGCCCGTCCCGCATGCAGGCCGCCTTCGGCCGCGCGCACGCCTGGTACGGCAAGTCCCTCACGCGCGTGCTGGGGCATGCGCGCCTGACCTTGTTGCTGCTGGCCGGCGTCGTCGGCTTGAACGTCTATCTCTATATCGAAGCGCCCAAGGGCTTCCTGCCGGTGCAAGACACCGGGCAACTGATGGGCTTCGTACGCGGCGACGACGGTTTTTCGTTCCAGGTCATGCAGCCCAAGATTGATCAATACCGCCAGCTGGTGCTGAAGCACCCGGCCGTGCAGGACGTCATCGGCTACAACGGCGGCAGCCTGGGCATCAGCAATTCCTTGTTTTTGATCCGGCTGAAACCCGCGGCCGAACGCGGCGTATCGTCCACCGCCGTCATCAACTGGCTGCGCACGAATGCGCCCGCCGTGCCAGGCGGCATGTTCTTTTTGAACGTGGACCAGGACTTGCGCATGCCCGGCGGTTTCGGCAATTCCGGCGACCACGAACTGGCCATCATGGCCAGCGACGTGCCGGCGCTGCGGCAATGGTCGCGCAAGATTTCCAAGGCCATGCAAGACATTCCCGAACTGCGCGATGTGGACGCCGAAGGCGACGGCGCCACGCAGCAGGTCGTGATCAACATCGACCGCAGCGCGGCGCAACGGCTGGGCGTGGACATGAACACCGTCAGCAGCGTGCTGAGCAACTCATTCAGCCAGCGCCAGGTCGCCACGCTATACGACGCCATGAATCAGTACCGCGTGGTGCTGGAGCTGGACCCCCGCTACACGGAAGACCCCGAGGTGCTGGAGCAGGTGTACGTCGTGGCCGCCGACGGCACACGCGTGCCGCTGACCGCGTTCGCCACGTATGACAACGGGCTGGTCAATGACCGCGTCTTCCACGACGGGCTGTTTGCCGCCGTGGGCGTGGGCTTCTCGCTGGCGCCCGGCGTGTCGCTGGAGCAAGGGTTGGCCGCCATCGACGCCACCCTGGCCAAGCTGATGGTGCCCTCCACCATCCAGACGCGGCTGGGCGGCGACGCCCGCAACTTCCAGCAAAGCCTGCAAGACCAGCCCTGGCTGATCCTGGCGGTGCTGGTCGCCATCTATCTGGTGCTGGGCATGCTGTATGAAAGCCCGCTGCACCCCCTGACGATTTTGTCGACATTGCCCTCTGCGGGCGTCGGCGCGCTGCTGGCGTTGCGCCTTGCCAACATCGAGTTCACCCTGATTGCGCTGTTGGGCCTGTTCCTGCTTGTCGGCATCGTCATGAAGAACGCCATCTTGATGATTGACTTTGCGATCAGCCTGGAACGGCGTGAAGGGCTGACGCCCGAACAGGCCATTCACCGCGCCGCGATGCTGCGGCTGCGCCCCATCGTGATGACAAATCTGGCAGGCTTGCTGGGCGCTTTGCCTCTGGTGATGGGCATGGGCGAAGGGTCCGAGCTGCGACGCCCGCTGGGCATCGCCATCGTCGGCGGCTTGATGATCAGCCAGTTCCTGACGCTATACACCACACCCATTGTGTATTTGGGGCTGGAGCGGTTGCGGCTGAAATGGCGCGGTGTGCGCAGCGGTGCAACCGGGTAAACCGCCAGGCGTTCAATCCCCTGATCGCACTACGGCCCGCACTAGGGCCGCACTAGGGCCGCACTAGGGCCCGCACTAGGGCCGCACTAGGGCCGCAGGAAAGGGCCAGAGGCGCCCTATTTCACGGGCGTCCGTGGTAATGTCGCTGCGTGTATTCCCACTACAAACGCAATAAAAAGGAACCCGCACGCGTTGCGCTGTCTCCCTCTTAGTGAGTCCTTTGATTAGCGCATTGATTACCCGCCCCTGATTCACCGATGACTTATACGCTGTTTGCCTGGTCCACCTGGCCAAAGAGACCATGATCCTCCAGACGGAATTTCCCATCGTGGGTATCGGCGCTTCCGCCGGCGGTATCGAAGCGCTTGAAGGGTTCTTTCGCGGCCTGGCTCCCGAGCCCGGGCTGGCGTTTGTGGTGCTGACTCACCTGAGCGCCACCCGCGAAAGCCATCTGCCGGAAGTCATTCAGCGGTTTACGTCGCTGACTGTACAAACCGCCGAACAAGACATGCCCGTCGCGGTCAACCACGTGTACGTGCTGCCCCCCGACGCCGTCATGTCGATTCATGAAGGCCGCCTGCGGCTGCGGCAACGCACGGCCGACCAACGCGGCCCCCGCCCGATCGACCTGTTTTTCTCATCGCTGGCCCTGGACTTGGGCGAGTTTGCGGCGGGTGTCGTGCTCTCGGGCGGTGATTCCGATGGCACCCTGGGCATCAAGGCCATCAAGGAACACGGCGGCCTGACGCTTGCGCAGGCGCCGGACGGATTCGGCCCCAGCAGCCCGGAAATGCCGGGCAGCGCCATTGCATCGGGCATGGTGGACTTCATCGTGCCCGCTGACCAAATGGGCGCCAAGCTGATCACCTACGCGGCGCGGTTAAGCCACCTGGACGACCTGAACGGCGAAGGCGTCCAAGGCCAGGAACGCGAGCAGCTGGAGGCCGCCAAAAACGAAATCTATGCGTTGCTGCGCGCGCGCATCGGCCACGATTTCAGCGGCTACAAGAGCAAGACATTCATGCGCCGGGTGCAACGGCGCATGAACGTCAATCAGTTGCCGACGATCAACGCGTATATCGATTTCCTGAAGCAAGAGCCACAAGAATCGGGCGCGCTGTTTCGCGACCTGTTGATCAGCGTCACCAACTTCTTTCGCGATGCCGAGGCCTTCACGGCGTTGCAGAATCAGGTCATTCCGCAATTGCTGGATGGCCGCGGCGCCACGGAAACGGTGCGCGTCTGGGTACCGGGTTGCGCCACGGGTGAAGAGGTCTATTCCCTGGCCATCTTGATGCGCGAACACATGGACACCCTGAGCACGGTGCCGCGCGTGCAGCTGTTCGCCACCGACATCGATGACCGGGCCCTGGCCGTGGCGCGCGCCGCCCGCTACCCCGGCGCATTGCTGGACGACGTTTCCCCCGAGCGGCGGCGCCGCTTTTTCATCGCCGATGGGGACACCTACACGGTCCGCAAGCAGGTGCGCGACCTCTGCATTTTTTCGCCGCATAACGTGCTGCGCGACCCGCCCTTTTCCCGCATCGACCTGGTGTCGTGCCGCAACCTGCTGATTTATTTCGGCGCAGGCATCCAAAAGCAAGTCATCCCGACCTTCCATTATTCGCTGCGTCCGGGCGGCTATCTGTTCCTGGGCATGTCGGAAAACGTCAGCCAATTCAGCGACCTGTTCCTGCCCGCAGACAAGAAGCACCGGATTTTTCAGCGCCGAACTGATATCGGCGTCCCGCCCCGACCTTTTCTTACGCTGCCTTCCATGCATAAATCGGACACGCCCCACCCCGGCCAGCGCCGCACGCAAGCGGGTGCATCAGCGTTGCGGATGTCGGTTGACGCCCAGGTCCTGGCGCGCCATGCCCCGCCGCATGTGCTGGTGGATCGCGCCGGCGACATCGTCTATTACTCCGGCCGCACCGGCAAATACCTGGAAGCCGCCGCTGGCGTGCCCACGCGGCAGGTGCTGAACCTGGCGCGCAAAGGCCTGCGGCTGGACCTGCGCACCCTGTTGAATGAAGCCGCCGAATCCGGCTTGTCGGTCATGCGTGAAAACGTTTCCGTCGAAGGCGAAGACGGGCGCATTCAGCAGGTGATGTTGACCGTAGAGCCGCTGGCTGACCACAAGGAAGGCGAATCGCTCTTCCTGATTCTGTTTACCGATCAGGGGCCTTCCCTGCCCCCCGAAGCCGTGGCGGCGCATACCCAGTTCACGCAGGAAGGCGCGGTGCAGCAGATTGAGCTGGAACTGCGCGACACGCGCGAACGGCTGCAATCCATGATCGAAGAGTACGAAACCGCGCTTGAGGAATTGAAGTCGTCCAACGAAGAACTGGTGTCCGTCAACGAGGAATTCCAGTCCACCAATGAAGAGCTGGAAGCGTCCAAGGAAGAATTGGTATCGCTGAACGAAGAATTGCACACGGTCAACGCCGAGCTGCACGGTAAGGTCGACGAGCTGGACCGCAGCAACAGCGACCTGCACAACCTCTTTGAAAGCACCGCCATCGCGACCCTGTTCCTGGACCGCGACCTGATCATCCGCAGCTTCACGCCGGCCGTCAGCGATGTGTTCAACATCCTGCCCAGCGATTGCGGCCGCCCCATCACCGACCTGGCCAGCCGCTTTGACCTGCCTTCGTTCGCGAACGACATCGCGCAGGTTTACACGCATTACAAGCCCATTGAACGCCGCATCGCCGGCACGCTGGATGGCAAACACTATCTGCTGCGCCTGGTGCCGTACCGCAGCAGCGACAGTCAGGTCGACGGCGTGGTCGTGACTTTTATCGACATCACCCTCATCACCCGGGCCGAACGACGCCACCGCGTGCTGATCTCGGAGCTTCAACACCGCACGCGCAATCTGCTGGCGCTGGTGCAAAGCGTGGCGCGGCGCACGCTGGGCGAAGGCGAACCCTTCCAACGCTTTGACACCCGGCTGGCGGCGCTTGGCCGCGTGCAGGGCCTGCTCAGCGAATCCAACGGCGAAAAGATCGAGTTCGGCGGCGTCTTGCGCCGCGAACTTGACGCGCTGGGCAACGAACGTCAGATCACGACGAACGGGCCGG
Organism: Achromobacter sp. NPDC008082; assembly: GCF_042957345.1. NCBI lineage: Bacteria > Pseudomonadati > Pseudomonadota > Betaproteobacteria > Burkholderiales > Alcaligenaceae > Achromobacter > Achromobacter sp. NPDC008082. The sequence goes on along the minus strand of NZ_JBIBIB010000007.1, from coordinate 114,534 downwards.
CGGTGCTTATCAGCCCCGAACGAATTCAGACCCTGGCGCTGGCCATCCATGAACTGGCCACCAACGCCATCAAATACGGCGCGCTGCGCTATGAGGCGGGCCGGCTGGACGTCAAATGGCGTACCGAGCGCGACGGCAAGGAAAAAGATCACCTGATTGTGGTGTGGACGGAATCCGGTTTGCCCGAGCCCCCGGATGCCTCGCACCGCGGCTATGGCCGCGAGCTCATCGAACAAGCGCTGGCGTTTACGCTGCGCGCCAAGACCGCCATGGAGTTCCGGCAGGATGGCATCACTTGCCGGATCGACATGCCGCTGGAGGCCTGTGACGACCCCGCCGCCGATCACGCTCAGCCCTGACCGCCGCCCCCCTCCGGCGAGCGGGGCGTCACCGTCAGGCGCTCGGCCATGAAGGCCAGGAATTCCCGCGCCAGCACCGGCAATGTTCTGCCCTGCAAGGTCAGCATCTGAATGCTACGCTGCCGCATCTCGGGGTTCGTGAACGGCACGCCCGTGAGCTTTTCTCCGCCCCCGTGGCCCAGCAACGTCAGATAGCCCGATAGCGCCACGATCCGGCTGCCCGGCAGCATCGGCAGAAAGGCGGCCGAATGGTTCGACACATACGCCGGTTCAATATGCAGCCCCGCGTTTGCGCACGCCGCATCGAACAGCTGGCGCACCGTCGTGCCGTGGTCGCCTACGGATAATGGATATTCCGACAGCTCGCGCAAATTGATGCTGCGCCGGCCCGCCAGGGGATGGTCGCGGCACATCACCGCGTACACTGGCGCGCGCGTCAGCAGTTCGGTTTTCAGGCGGTCGTCCTGCGCCGTGGTGTAGCGCAGCGCAATCTGCGACAGGCCTTCCAGGATGTGCCGCGTCACCTCTTCCGGGCGGTCCACATGCAGATGGAAGCGCGCTTCCGGCCGCACGCGCTTGAATTCCGCCATGCTCAGCGGCAGAAAGCGGTGCGCGAACCCTTCCGTACAGGCCAGCCGGATGGTGACGTCGCCCAAGTGTCCGCGCTGCCGGATCTCGGTGGTGACGCGTTCGGCCTCCAGCGCCGCCGCATTCGCATAAGCAGCCAGTTGCCGGCCGGCTTCGCTGAGTTCCATGCCGCGCGCCTGGCGCTCGAACAGCACGATGCCCAGGCTGTCTTCCAGCTTGGCGATCTGCCGGCTGACGGCGGACGCCGCCACGTGCTGCGCGCTGGCCGCCCCGGCGATGGAGCCGCAGCGCGCAACCTCCAGGAAGTACCGCAAGGCCAAAGAAATCATGACGCCTCCCCAAGACATGCCTTAAAGGCAATGCAAAGATGCTAATTATCTAATTGTGGCATGTCGTGAAGCGTAATAACTTTGTGCATCCTTTGCTACCCAGAGAGCCGCAGTGAATCGCGAACAAGCCGTTCTTCAAGCCGTAGAAGCCTATGACAGCGGCGCGCTGCTCGCCGCACTGACGCGGCGGGTGGCTTACGCCACGGAAAGCGAAGTGCCAGAACAGGCCCCCGCGCAGCACGCCTATCTGAATGAAGACCTGATCCCGCTGCTGACCGAACTGGGCTTTTCCTGTGAGGTGCATGCCAACCCGGCGGGCGTCGACCTGCCCATCCTGGTCGCGCGCCGCGTTGAAAGCGCCGGCCTGCCGACCGTGCTGATGTACGGCCACGGCGACGTCGTGCGCGGCAACGCCGCCAAATGGGAAGCCGGGCGCGACCCGTGGCGCGTGCAGGTCGAGGGCGACCGCTGGTACGGCCGCGGCACGGCCGACAACAAGGGCCAGCACACGATCAACCTGGAAGCCCTGCGGCAAGTGATCGCGGCGCGCGACGGCAAGCTGGGCTTCAACACCACGTGGCTGATCGAAACCGGTGAAGAAGCCGGCTCGCCCGGCCTTGCCGCCTTTTGCGACGCGCAGCGTGACGCCTTGGCCGCCGATGTGTTCATCGCCAGCGACGGCCCGCGCCTGAACGCCGAACGCCCCACCTTGTTCATGGGTTCACGCGGTGCGGTGAATTTTGAATTGAAGCTGCGGGCGCGCGAACGCGGCTATCACTCTGGCAACTGGGGCGGCCTGCTGGCCAACCCGGCCATCATCCTGATGCACGCCATCGGCACCTTGGTGGACGCCAACGGCCGGATCACCGTTCCCGGCTTGCGCCCGCCCCAAATTCCCGGCGCGGTCGCCAACGCGCTGGCCGACCTGGAAGTGGGCGGCGGCGCGGACGACCCCGAGATCAATGCGTGGTGGGGCGAACCCGGCCTGAGCGCGCCCGAAAAAGTCTTCGGCTGGAACAGCCTGGACGTGCTGACGTTTGGCGCGGGCGACCCCGCCAAACCCGTCAACGCCATTCCGCCCGAGGCCGTAGCGTGGTGTCAGCTGCGTTTTGTGGTGGGCACCGACTGGCGCGCGCTGGAAACCCATGTGCGCAAGCACCTGGACCAAGCCGGCTTTGAAGACGTGCAAGTGCGCATCGGCATGCAGGCGGGCGCGACCCGCCTGTCGCCCGACAACGCCTGGGTGCGCTGGGCGGCAACGTCGCTGGAACGCACGACCGGCAAGCGGCCCGCGCTGCTGCCCAACCTGGGCGGCTCGTTGCCCAACGATATCTTTGCCGATCAGCTCGGCTTGCCCACGTTGTGGGTGCCGCATTCGTACCCGGCCTGCGCGCAGCATGCGCCCAACGAACACTTGCTGGGCAGCGTGGCGCGCGAAGGGCTGGCCATCATGGCCGGCCTGTTCTGGGACCTGGGCGACCAGGGCGCCGCCCTGCGCGATTCCGCCCGCCCCGCCGCGTGACACCTTCAATCCGATTTCCCCTGACTGACCGAGAGCGTTGCAATGACCGCTAGATTTTGTGCCGCCGTGATGGCGTTCAACCTTGCCGTCGCCGCGTATGCGGGCGATGCGCACGCCGCCTATCCTGAACAGCCGATCAAGATCGTCGTGCCGTTCACCCCGGGCGGCGCAACCGACGCCGTGGCCCGCTTGCTGGCCAACAAGCTGTCGGGCAGCCTGGGGCAATCGGTCATCGTCGAAAACCGCCCCGGCGCGTCTACCGTGATCGGCGCGGACGCCGTGGCGCGCGCCCAGCCCGATGGATACACGCTGCTGCTGTCGGGCAGCACCACGTACACCGTGCTGCCGGCGCTGAAGGCGTCCCTGCCCTACGACCCCATGCACAGCTACGAACACATCGCCATCGTCGCCATGGCGCCCGTGGTGCTGCTGGCGCAGAACGGCCTGGCGGCCACCACCGTGCAGCAGGCCGCCACGCTGGCCAAACAGCAAAGCGACAAGGGCGGGCTAATGTACGGCACGTTCGGACCGGGTTCCGCGCCGCACCTGGCGGGCGAAATGTTCGCCGAAGCCGTGGGCGCGAAGATGACGCCGGTGCCTTACAAGGGCAGCGCGCAGCTCATCACCGCGATGATCGGCGGAGAAGTGGCGCTGGGCGTGGACACCGTATCGTCCGCCGCGCCGCAAGTGCGCGCGGGCAAGGTGCGTGCGCTGGCGGTGACGGGCGAGCACCGCGTACCGCAACTGCCCGACGTGCCGACCTTTACCGAAGCCGGCATTCCCGAGGTGTCTTTCGTGGGCTGGTACGCGCTGGCGGCCCCGGCCCGCACGCCCGCACCGGTTGTCGACACGCTGAACCGCGCGGTCGAAAAAATCATGCAAGACCCGCAAGTGCGCAAGGCGGTCACTGACCTGGCGCTGGAGCCCGTGTTCCTGCCCGGCCAGGCGTTCCAGGCGCAGATCGCAAAAGAAGTGCGCACGTTCGGCGACGTCGCCAAGCGCGCCGACATCAAGCTGGACTGATTGCGGCGCCGGGGCGGCCCAACCGCCCCGGCGTTTCACGCTTCAATACTTGTAGCTCACGCCCAGCATGGCGGAGAACGGTGCGCCGTAGTAATTGCTGTAGACGTTCGTGCTGGCGTAGTACTTCTTGTCCAGCACGTTGTTCAGGTTCAGCGTGGCCGACCATTGGCGGTTGAACTGGTAGCGCGCCATCAGGTCCAGCAGCGCGTAGCTGCTTTGCGACGATTCGTACATCACCCGGCCCGGCCCGCGCGCGGCATAGCTGCTGCCGCTTTCCCAGCGCACGCCGCCGCCCACGGTCAGCGCGCTCAGGTCGCCCGGCAGCCGATACGTGGTGTAGAGCTTCACGCCGTGGCGCGGCAAACCGACTTGCGTGATGAAGCCTTGCGGCAGACGGCGGTCCACATACGCGTAGGACAGCTGCATTTGCCAGCCCGGCGTCAGCTCGCCGCTAAGCTCTGCTTCCACGCCGCGCATCTCTGCGCCGTCCGCCGCCACGTAGGCGTTGTCGCCATTGGGCGCCAGCATGTCGCCGTCCAGCATCGCGTAGTTGTCCTGACGCGTGCGGAACACAGCCAGCGAGCCATTCAAACGGCCGTCCATGAAGGCCGACTTCACACCGACTTCCACCGTGTTGCCCTTGATGGGCGCCAGCACGCTGCCTGACACGGTCTGCGCCTGTTGCGGCTGGAAGATGCTGGTGTAGCTGGCGTAGACGGACACGTCGCGGCTCAGGTCATAGACCACGCCGGCGTACGGCGTATAGACGCCTTGTTCGCGCATGTCGTCCGGGTAAGACGAGCCGTCGTTATAGGCGTAGGACGCCTGCTGGTCCCACCACGTCACGCGCGAGCCCAGCACCAAAGACAAGGCATCCGTCGGGCGCAAGCGCAGCGCGCCGTAAATCGACGACTGCTTCTCGGTGTAGTAGCGCTTGCCGGTGGTTTGCCAATCGGGCTCGGGCATGGCGCCGTCCCATTGGCGGATATCGGGAATGGCCGGGTTGTAGCCCGGGGCCGTCCACAAGGGGTACATGTCGTAGTCGCCCCGGGTGCGCGATGCGTTCACGCCCACCACCAGATCGTGCTGACGGCCGAAGGCGTCGAAGGCGCCCGTCAAGCTCGCGTCCACGGCGTTCTGCGTTTTGGGAATGGGCCACTTGGCCACCCACACGGATGCGCCCTGCCCCGTTTGCGGATTGGCCCAGCCGTTGCTGCTGAACCAGCCGTAGGTCCGGTCGTTGTCGTCGCTGGTGCGCGACACGGTCAGCGAGCCCTTCCATAACGGCGCGAATTCATGGTCCAGCGTGGCAAACAGGTTGTAGCGCGTGCGTTCCTGGCGGCTCCAGTTGGTGGCCGAATTGAAGCGCTGCGGAAAATCGGTTTCGGTGCCATCGGCGTACACGCTGGGAAAGCCGAAGTACGAGCAAGCCGTGCACTTCTTGCGCTGGTATTCCGCGCCCAGCGTCAGCATCGTGCGTTCGGCCAGATCGGCTTCGACCACGCCGTACAGCATCTGCGAATCCTGCTTCACGCGGTCGATGAACGACCCGCCTTCCTGCCACGCGCCAACCAGCCGGCCCCGCAACTTGCCCGACTCGTCCAGCGGGCTGCCCAGATCGAACTCGGTGCGCTTGTAGTCCCAAGAGCCCACGGCAACGCCAACGCCCGCCTCGAATTCCCGCGTGGGGCGCTTGCGCACCAGGTTGATGGACGCGGCCGGATTGCCCGCGCCGCTGAGCAGGCCGGTCGAGCCGCGCACCACTTCAATACGGTCATACAGCGCGGTGTCCAGGCCCAGCGCATTGAAGTCCTTATGCGCAGGCACGCCGTCCACCTGCATGTTGGTGACTTCCATGCCGCGCGCGTACAGGCCCTTTTCGTTGTCGTCGGCGGAACCCTTCTTCTTGAACGTCAGGCCCGGCGTGTTGGCGATCACGTCTTCCAGCGTATTCAGCCCCTGGTCCGTGATGCGCTGGCGCGTCATCACCGATACCGATTGCGGCGTCTCGCGCAGCGTCATCGGCAGCTTGGTGGCCGTGGTCGACACGCCCACCGTGTACGAGTCCGTGCCTTCGCTGGGGCCAGGTTCGCGCGAGCCCAGCACCTCAACCGGCGCCAGCGTCTGCGCGCCCGCCACGCGCAAGCCATAGTTGTTACCGCCCTGGCTGACGGCTTCCAGGCCCGTGCCTGACAGCATCGCCGCCAAGCCCGAGGCCACGGCGTAATCGCCTTGCAGGCCGGGGCTTTGCTTGCCCTGCGTAAGTTGCGCGTCAAACGACAGCACCACGCCGGCCTGCGCGGCAAAGCGGCTAAGCGACAGGCCCAGCGGGCCAGCCGGCACGTCAAAGCGGCGCGCGGCGTCGGCCGTGGGCGCGGGTTGCGCAAGCGCCTGCGGCGCGGCGGACAGCGCCATCAGCGCAACGAACACGGCGCGCGCAATCGGCGCCAACGCGCCCGGAGGGCAATGGGAGGGTGGGGTGAAAGGCATAAGTGCTCAGGTTTTCCGTGAATCAAATCCGACGTATTCCCTGCTAAGTCGGACGAGATCGGAAAAAGGACAATGCCTGACGAAAAAAAATGAAAATAATTCAGCGGCCGCGGGCCACGACCCGGGTGTAGTAGCGGGTGAAGCGCGATACGCGCACCGGCAGCGCGCGTTCCACGGCGGCCAGCGCCTGGTCGGTGTCATCAATGGGGAATGCGCCGGACACGCGCAATGCCGCCACGGCCGCATCGCAGCTCAAGCGGCCGGGGCGGTAGCGGTCAAGCTGGCTGATGAAGTCGTCCAGGCGGCAGTTGTCGACGATCAGCAGGCCGCGCGTCCACGCATCGGGTTCGCCGGTGATGGCGCCCTCGGCCCGCGCGCCGGCCGGTCCCAGCACGCCCTGTTCGCCCGCGTTCAGCGTCAGCGGCGCGCCGCCCGCAGCGGGTTCCAGCACCACGGCGTGCCGCAGCACCGCAACGTGGGTCGCGGCATCCTGGTGGTTGACGGTGAAGCGGGTACCCAACGGGCGTACCGTGCCGTGCAAAGTGGTTACCCGCAGCGGCGGCAAGCCGCGCGCGGCGTGTTCGGTATCGATCAGAATTTCGCCCGCGTGAACGGTAATGTGGCGGCCGCGCACGTCGACGGCCACGTCCACCGCGCTGGCGCTGTCCAGCCACAGCTGCGTGCCATCGGCCAGCAACAGTTCGCGGCGCTCGCCTGCGCCCATACGGTAGTCGGCCACGTACTCGGCCAGGTAGTTGGCCCATAGCCGCTCGACGGGCATCGTGCGCCACGCCAGCACGCCGCCCGCGCCCAGCAACGCCACCGCGCCCAAGCCATTGCGCAAGGCCGCGCGGCGGTGGGCAAAGTGGCGGTCGGCGCGGCTGAGCGTATCGGCCGCCAGGCGCGCAGGCGCCGCGCCCAGCGTGCCGCGCAGATGCTCAACCTGGCGCCAGACGCGCGCGTGTTCAGGGTCGGCGGCCAGCCAGCGGCCGTGCGCCGCTACGTCGGCCGCGCTGACGTCGTCGGCGCACAGGCGCGCATACCATTGCGCGGCGGCGGAGATAGCCGGGTTCGCCATGGCCGCCTACTGCCTTTCCAGCGCGTAGACGAGGCAATGCTCTGTTGCGCGCGCCATGTATTTTTTAACGGAGCTGACCGTCACGCCCAATTGCGCGGCGATGTCGGCGTAGCTGGCGCCTTCCAATTGAGACATCAAAAACGCGCGCCGCACCTTGTCGCCCAGCCCATGCAGCATGGCGTCTATTTCGCGGATGGTTTCCAGCAGAATGGCCTGCGTCTCGGGCGACATGGCCGTGGCTTCAGGCTGCTGGGCCAACGTTTCCAGCCACGCGCGCTCAAGTACCTGGCGGCGGATGTGATCCACCAGCGTGCGTTGCGCTACCGTCGCCAGAAAGCTGCGCGGCTGGCGCACGCCTTGCAGTTGCGCCAGCGACGCGGGCGATGCCAGCAGGCGCAAAAACGTGTCTTGCGCCAGGTCGGCCGCTTCGGCCGGCACGCTCAGGCGGCGCAGCAGCCAGCCGCGCAGCCAGCCGTGATGGTCGCGATAGAGCAAACCGAGCTCCCGGTGCTCCAGGGATTCCGATGACGACATGGACGTAGCGCGACCGCTTTCTGATTTTTGGAAATGGGAATTGTAATCATTATTGATGATGGCGGGCAATGGAGAACTCCCTCCGCGCGCCGGACACTTGCCGTGGCGGCCGCCACGGCAAGTGAATCCAAGCCCTTACACCGCGGGCGGCGTCGTCTCGCGTTCAGGGTGCCGGTGCTTGGCCAGCGCCTCGATGAACGCGGCCGCGCTTTTTGCCGGCGCGCCGCCTCCCATCAACAGGCCCGCATCGCCTTCGTCCGGCGCAATGCCGGCCGCGCCGAACACCTGCGCGCCCTGCCCCAAGCCCAACAAGGTCTTGCCATGGCGGAAGGCGTCGCGCAGGAACTCCAGCGCCCGGCCATCGGCCTGCAAGCGCTTTGCCGCCGCGTCGCCGCCCGGCACCACCGCGCCGTCGAACAGGCCGGACGGATGGTTGTCCAGCGACGCGTCGGCGTCCAGCGCGCTGCCGTCTTCGGCTTGCAACGGCCCAATCCGCTGCCCCACCAAGCGCACCACCACGCCCGCCTTGATCAGCGCTTGCGCCACGGCCGATACCGCCTGGCCATCCACGCCTTCGGCCACCAGAATGGCGACCTTGCGCGTGGCGACGCCGCCGTCCCCCGGCCTTGCCGTCAGCGATAACGTCGGGGACGTTTCCACTTCGGGCTTGGGCGGCGTCGGCATCGCACGGGGCAAGGGCTCGGGCAAAGGCATGCCCAACTGGTCGGCCACGGCCTGCGCCAAGTCATCCGACACATTGCGCAGCGACGCCACCATGCGTTGCCGGATGGCCGGCACCGTCAGCTTGCTCAGTTCAAAAGCAAACGCGTTGATGATGTGGCGCTGTTCCCATTCCGTCTGGCTGTTGTAGAACAGCGTCGCCTGGTTGTAATGCTCGGCGAATTTCTCGGGATGGCCGCGCAGCTCGTCGCCCGTCTCGGGTTCCGGGAACGAGACAAAGCCGTCCATGCCCGCCTGGAACGGGCAGCCGCCGCCCAGCGAATTCGGTTCATACGACACGCGCCCACGGTGGATGGCCTGGCGGTGCATGCCATCACGCTGGTTGTTATGCACCGGCGCCAGCGGCGCGTTGATGGGAATCTCGTGAAAATTCGGGCCGCCCAGCCGCGAGATCTGCGTGTCCACATACGAATGGATGCGCCCGGCCAGCAGCGGGTCGTTCGTGAAGTCCAGGCCCGGCACGACGTGCGCGGTACAGAACGCCACCTGCTCGGTCTCGGCAAAGAAGTTGTCAGGGTTGCGGTCGAGCACCATGCGGCCAATGGGCCGCACCGGCACCAGTTCTTCGGGCACGATCTTGGTGGCGTCCAGCACGTCGAAGCTGAACTTCGCCGCCTCTTCCTCGGTGAAGACCTGCACGCCCAATTCCCATTCGGGGCCGTGGCCGCCGTCGATGGCTTCCCAGAGGTCGCGGCGGTGGAAGTCGGGGTCGGCCCCCGACACCTTGACGGCTTCGTCCCACACTTGCGAATGCGTGCCCAGCACCGGGTTCCAATGGAACTTCACCAGCCGCGATTCGCCCTGCGCGTTGACGAAGCGGAAGGTATGGACGCCAAAGCCCTGCATCATGCGGTAGCTGCGCGGAATGCCGCGATCAGACATCACCCACATCAGCATGTGCGTGGATTCCGGCATCAGCGACACAAAGTCCCAGAACGTATCGTGCGCCGACGCCGCCTGCGGCATGCCATGGTGCGGCTCGGCCTTCACCGCATGCACCAGGTCCGGAAACTTCATCGCGTCCTGGATGAAGAAGACGGGGATGTTGTTGCCCACCAGATCCCAGTTGCCCTCGTCGGTATAGAACTTCACGGCAAAACCGCGCACGTCGCGCGCCGTGTCCTTCGACCCGCGTTCGCCTGCCACCGTCGAGAAGCGCACGAACACCGGCGTGCGCTTGCCCTTTTCGGCAAAGAGCGAGGCGGCGGTCAGGTCGGTCAGCGGTTCATAGCATTCGAAATAGCCGTGCGCGGCGGAGCCGCGCGCGTGCACGATGCGCTCGGGAATGCGCTCGTGGTCGAAGTGCGTAATCTTTTCCCGCAGGATGAAATCTTTCAGCAGCGCCGGCCCGCGCAAGCCCGCTTTCAGCGAATGCTGGTTGTCGCTGATGGGCACGCCCTGGTTGGTGGTCAGCCGTTGCTCACTGGCGTCCGAACGCACGCGCGACAGGCGGCCATCCGCCGCATTGACGCCGGGCGCCGCCGCGTCAACGGTTTTGCCAGAGGTCTGCGTTTCCGACAAGGAGCTGGCGCCCACGGACGGGTCTGCTGCGGGTACGTGCGTACCGGTGTAGGGGCAACGCGCGGCCTCGTCGCCGTACTCGGCGGCCTTGTTGGCGTTGTGCGGAATGGCGCCTGCGGTGGCGCCCACGGCGGCGGCGCGTTTCAGCGCGGGGTGGCTGGGCTTGCCAGCGGGGCCGGCGGCGGGGCCGCTGTCGCTATTCATATAGGCGGTGTCCACCGCGCCAGCTGCGCCTTTTCCTGCCGCGCCTTTGTTCTCGGGTTTCTTGCTTGCCATGGCGTTCTCTCCTAGTGGTTCAACATTTTTTCGCGCGATTGCTCGGCTCGCGATGCACCGATGGCCGTCTCCACCTGCTTCACCTCTTCAGGCGGAGGCAGCACGGCGGGCAGGCCCAGCGACTCAATCCACAATTCCCGCGACCAGCCCTGCGTGTGATACAGGTGGTGGTCTTCGTCGACCGCAACTGCGTCATACGCCTGCTTCAGAATCTTGGCTTCGCGGCCCGTCTGCTGATCGGCAATCAGCCCGATCAGCGACCAGTTGGCGTGGTCCTTGGTTTCGGCCAGCACCACGCATTCGGTTGCGACCAGTTGCGCGGCGTCGGGGTCGCCGGCGTTAATCGCCATCTTCATGGCCTTGACCAGCGATTCGCCCAGGTGACGCACCACGTCCCTGCCGGGCGAGTTCGCCTCGGGGTCAAGTCCCAGTTGTTCAAACACGGTCAAAAGCACACGGTGGTGCGTGCGCGTTTCTTCCAGGTAATCCTTCCACTCTTTCTTCAAGTCTGCGTTCACCGCACAGGACACCGCGGTCTCGTAGATCGACAGGCCGCCGATCTCGGTCTCAAGCGCCTGATAGAGCAGTTCGTGGATCTGCTTGGGTTTTCCGGCTTTGGATTTCATGGGGGCTCCTCGTTCTATCGCGTGCTCCACTCCCGGCGCGCTGCGTGGACAGCCGCTGAGTAGAACCCGCGCCTCCAGCAATCGCCATGCCTGACTGCGCGGTCCGCCTACATGCCTGATGCTGATATGCGTTCAGATCCCCGCCCACCTTCCCGCCCCCCTCGCCACGCCGCACGATGCTTAGCATCGCAACGGTGACCCCATTTCGACTAGAATCAGAACCATTCTCAATAAAAACCAACGCTGACCGGCTCGCGGCGGCGCCAACAAAAGAGGCTCTTTCTGAAATCCGGTTTCCGCCTATCCATGGCCTGGTTGCACACCTGGGCCGGCCTGTGGTTTTCCTGGCTGCTCTACACGGTGTTCCTGACGGGGTCGCTGGCGATCTTCGCTGAACCCATCACCCACTGGATGACGCCCGAACACCACGCGGCCGAAGCCTTGGCCGCGCAACAGGAAAGCGCGCCCGTGGACCGCGCGCGCCGCCTGGAGCTTGCCGTCGATTACATGCAGCGCCACCACGCGGGCGCCGGCATGTGGGAGGTCTGGCCCGTCAATCGTGGGCACGACAATGGCTTGTCGGTGTATTGGTTCGACAAGAACGGCATGTACGCGGACGCCGAGCTGGACCCCGTCACGGGCGCGGAGCTTGACGATCATCACGATGACGAAGCCCGCGCCACGATGGGCGGCACGCACTTCGTGAACTTCCACTACATGCTGCACGAAAGCCGCTACGGCTTATGGATCGTGGCGTTCGCCACCATGGCGATGCTGGTGGCGTTGGTCTCGGGCATCGTCACGCACAAGCGCATCTTCAAAGACTTCTTCACGTTTCGCGCAAAGAAGGGCCAGCGGTCTTGGCTGGATGCGCACAATGCGGTGGCCGTGTTGACGCTGCCCTTTCAGTTCATGATTGCGTACACCGGCATCGTGATCTCCAGCGCCCAGCTGATGCCCGCCCCCGTGGTGGCGAACTACGGCGCCGGCATGGAGGCCACCCGCTTGTATCTGGCCGAAATGCAGGGCGAGGAAAAGCCTGCCCGCACGGGCCAGCCCCTGGCGGTGCCTGCGCTGGAACCCATCGTGGCCCAGGCGGAAAAAATGATCGGCCAAACCGCGCGCGCCATCGTCATCAACAACCCCGAAGACGCCGCCATGCGCATCGCCGTCTATGGCTGGAACGAAGACAAGGACACCTTCCACAACATCAGCGCCACAACCGGCATGGCCGAATTCTCGGGCGCGACCGGCGAGCTGATTCGCATGCGCCCGCCGGGCGGCGTCAATGGCGGCGCAGCCACCTTGACGCGCCAGGTGATGGGCGACCTGCACATGGCGCAGTTTGGCGGCTTTGGCGTCAAGTGGCTGTACTTCCTGTGCGGGCTGGCGGGCGCCGCGATGATGGGCACGGGCGCGGTGCTGTTCATGGTGAAGCGGCGCGCCAAGCTGGGCCAAGAATTTGGCGCGGCCACGGCGCGCATGTACCGCTTGTTTGAAGGCTTGAATGTGGCGGGGCTGGCTGGCCTGGCGGTGGCCTGCATCGGCTTCTTCTGGGCGAACCGGCTGCTGCCGGTGGCGTTGGAACACCGCGCGTTGTGGGAGCTGCGTTGCTTCTTTGGCGTGTGGGCGCTGATGCTGGCGCACGCCTGGCTTTGCCGCCCGCGCGTGGCCTGGATCACGCAGTTGGGCCTGTTGGCCGCGCTGTGCCTGCTGCTGCCGGTGCTGTCCTTTGTGACGTTGGGCGATCACCCCTTTGCGCAGATCGCGCGCGGCGATTGGGAAAGCGCGGGCGTTGAATTGACCGCTGTCGCCTTTGGCGTACTATCCGCCTGGGCGGCAATCCGTTTGTGGAAGAAGCCTCAGTCCGCGCCCGCCCAGCGCAAACCCCGCGCAAACCAAGAGGCAGCGGCATGACCATGAACGACGTATTCGCCATAGTGATGGCTTTGCTGCTGACCTACTCCGGCATGGCCTGCCTGAGCCTGGCCATGCCGCGCCATTACGACCAGGTCTGGGGCCGCGACCCCTCCACCGGCCACACGCGCGTGCTGCGCGGGGCCGGCGTGCTGCTGCTGGCGCTGGCGCTTCTGCCTTGCGTGGGCCTGTGGGGCAACACGGTGGGCGTGGTCGCATGGCTGGGCTGGCTGTCGGCCGGCGCGCTGATGTGGGTGGGCATGTTGTCGTGGGCGCCCCGCCCCGCAGCCGGCACCGCCGCTATTGCCGTGGCGATATCGCTGGCGGGCGTCACCATCGGATTCTGACCGGGCCGGGGCGGCGCGCCCTGAACCCCGTTTTGCGCAGGCCCGCACAGCCCGTTTGACCCGCATCAACCCCAGCTGATATCGCGTGCCGCCGGCGCGCTAACAGCACCATATGTGGTGGTAGAGTTTTCACACCCCACAACATATGGTGTCGAAATGCCTATCCCACACATCCTCAACCGCTCACTGCCCCACACGCTGGTGGACGTGGAAAGCGCCATGGAGGAATACCTGGAACAGCGCGACTGGCGCGTCAACGCCAACGCGAATCAGGGCTACAGCCTGGGCGGCCTGATCCTCAACGTGGCGGGGAAAGTCACTGCGAACTACTGGCTGTCGAACGTCTTCACGCCCGAAGCGGGCCAGGCGCATCGCGACGGCGACATCCATATCCATGACCTGGACATGCTCAGCGGCTACTGCGCCGGCTGGTCGCTGCGCCAACTCTTGACCGAAGGCTTCAACGGCATTCCCGGCAAGGTGGAATCCACGCCGCCCAAACACATGTCGTCCGCCATCGGCCAGATCGTCAACTTCCTGGGCACGCTGCAAAACGAATGGGCGGGCGCGCAAGCGTTCAGCTCGTTCGACACCTACATGGCGCCCTTCATCCGCCGGGACGCCATGACGTACGCCGACGTGAAGCAGGCCATGCAGGAACTGATCTTCAACCTGAACGTGCCTAGCCGCTGGGGCACGCAAACGCCCTTCACCAACCTGACGTTCGACTGGACCTGCCCTGCTGACTTGAAGGAACAAGTGCCTTATGTGGGCGGCGAAGAAATGCCGTTTTCCTACGGCGACCTGCAAGCCGAAATGGACATGATCAACCGCGCCTACATTGAAGTGATGATGGCCGGCGACGCCAAAGGGCGCGTGTTCACCTTCCCCATTCCCACCTACAACATCACGCCGGATTTCAACTGGGACCATCCCAACACCGACCGCTTGTTCGAGATGACGGCGCGCTACGGCCTGCCCTACTTTCAGAACTTCCTGAATTCGGATCTGGAACCGCACATGGTGCGTTCCATGTGCTGCCGCCTGCAACTGGACCTGCGCGAACTGCTCAAGCGCGGCAACGGCCTGTTCGGGTCAGCCGAGCAGACGGGGTCGGTCGGTGTGGTCACGGTGAACTGCGCGCGGCTGGGCTACACGTGCCAAGGGGATGAAGCCAGGCTGATGGCGCGACTGGACACGCTGTTGGCGCTGGGCCGCGACGTGCTGGAAACCAAACGCCAGGTAGTGCAGCGCTATATCGACCAGGGCCTCTACCCCTACACGCGCCGCTATCTGGGCACGCTGCGCAATCACTTCAGCACGCTGGGCGTGAACGGCATCAACGAGATGATCCGCAACTTCACCCACGATGCCGACGATATCACCACGCCTGCGGGCCATGCGCTGGCCGTGCGGCTGCTGGATCGCGTGCGCGACCGCATGACGGAATTCCAGGAGCAGACGGGTCACCTCTACAACCTGGAAGCTACGCCCGCCGAAGGCACCACGTACCGCTTCGCGCGTGAAGACCGAAAGCGCTTTCCCGGCATTCTGCAAGCAGGCAGCGGCGCGCAGCCCTACTACACGAATTCCAGCCAGTTGCCGGTGGGCTATACCGACGACCCCTTCCATGCGCTGCAATTGCAGGAAACGCTGCAAAGCAAATACACGGGCGGCACCGTGCTGCATCTGTACATGAACGAAGCCGTATCGTCGGCCGACGCGTGCAAGCAGCTGGTGCGGCGCGCCCTGTCTAACTTCCGGCTGCCCTACATCACGGTCACGCCCACGTTCTCGATCTGCCCGAACCACGGCTATCTGGCCGGGCACCACGAGTTCTGCCCCAAATGCGACGCCGAACTCTTGGCCAAGCAAACCGCGTGCTGCGCCACGGCCTAGCGCGCATCAATCGCCGGGACCCGCCCGGCCTTTTCAGGAGCCACTCCATGCAAACCTTGACGGACCCCGTCGCGGCCATCGCCGCCCCCGCCCTGCAACCCGACGACAGCCAGCGCGTGCGCTGCGAAGTCTGGACCCGCGTGATGGGTTACCACCGCCCCGTTTCTTCCTTCAACACCGGTAAACAAGGCGAATTCAATGAACGCCGCTTCTTCGTCGAGCAGCGCGCCTGAGGGCGCGAGCCTGCACGCAAATGCTGAAGCCGGTACGCGCAGGCTGGCCGCCAGGCCGGCCTACGCCGCGCCGCCCCAGCCTGTTGCCCAGCCCCTGCCCCGGCATTCGCCGGCCATCGGCGGGCTGGTTCCTTTTTCCACGGTGGACTGGCCCGGCCAGCTGGCCGCCGTCGTCTTCATCTCGGGCTGCCCGTGGCGATGCCATTACTGCCACAACACCGAACTGCAAACGCGCACCGCCCGCTACGACTGGCGCGAGACCCGGGCCTTTCTGGAAACGCGGCGCGGCTTGCTGGATGCCGTGGTGTTCTCGGGCGGTGAGCCGCTAAGCGAGCCGCGCCTGCCGTCATTGATTCGCGATGTGCGGCGCATGGGCTATCGGGTGGGCCTGCACACGGCGGGCATTTATCCGCTGCGGCTAGCCGACGTGCTGCGCCATCTGGATTGGGTGGGGCTGGACATCAAGGCCGATGCAGAAGGCTATGACAACATCACCGGCCGCCGGGATTCCCAGCGTCCGGCGCTCGCCTGCCTGACGCAGCTGCTGTCGGCCGGCACGGATTTCGAATGCCGCATCACCTGGCATCCGGACTGGCTGAACGAAACGCGGCTGCTGGGCCTGGCCCGCGAACTCGCGCGCCGCGGGGTCAAGCGCTTTGCGGTGCAAGGCGCGCGCAGCTCGCCCGGCGCGCCGCCAGCCCGCGCGCTTGGCACCCAGGCGCAAGCGCAGATGGCGCAGTGGTTCGACGCGTTTGCGTATCGCTAGCGCGCCGCGCACGCGGTATCAACCACACCGCAGCCACACCGCAGTGACACCGCCGCGCCGCATCATCGCCGCGCCAGCGCCGCTTCCAGCGTCTCTTTGAAACGCGGCGACCCGATCGCCCCCACATTGCAACGCGACCAGGGCGACACGGCGGTCGGGTCCACGCTGAACACGCGGCCGGGCGCCATGATGACTTTCTTGGGCATCAGGTCGGCCGCCAGCGTCAGCGAATCTGGCACGCCCGGAAACGCCGACCACAGGTACATCGAACTGGTCGGCCGCGCGAACACCTCAGCGCCCAGCGAGTCCAGCACCTGCAAGGCGTGGCCGGTCGCGGCTTCCAGGCGTTGGCGCAGCCGCGCCAGATGACGCTCGTAATGGCCGTCGCGCAGCATCACGTCGACCATGCGTTCGCAGTATTCCGAACTGCTGACGTGCACCAACGCCTTCAAGTCGGCCAGGTCACTGGCCAACGCCGCGTTGCAGGCAATGAACCCCACGCGCAGCGCCGCTGAAAACGATTTTGAAAAACTGCCGATATAGATCGTGCGTTCCAGCTGGTCCAACGCCGACAGCCGCACGGCAGACGTCGGTTTGAAATCCGCCAGCGCATCGTTTTCCACGATCATCAGGTTGTAGCGTTCAGACAGCTGCAAGACCTTGTACGCCTTCGCCAGCGAGATATCCGACCCCGTCGGGTTATGCGCCAACGACTGCGTAAAAAACAAGCGCGGCTTCTCGCGCTGCAACAACGCTTCAAGCGCGGCGACGTCCGGGCCATCTGACAAGCGCGGCACGCCCAGCATGCGCACGCCCGCCAGCTTCAGCTTGCCAAACAGCGGGTAGTAGCCGGGGTTGTCGACCAGCACGGTGGCGCCCGGCGGCACGAAATAGCGAATGACCAGGTCCATGGCTTCGTTCGCACCATGCGTCAGCACCAACTGGCGCGGCGCCACATTCACGCCCACATCGCCCAGCTTGCGCACCAGGCTTTCCCGCAGCGGCGCGTAGCCAAACCGGCTGCCGTAGCGGAACAAGGCGCCCAGCCCGGTACGCACCACCTTCTGGTGATAGCGGTCCATGCGCATGTCGGCCAGCCATTCCACGGGCGGAAAGCCATCGCCTGCCTGCACGGCGTCGGGCTGGGTCTTGAGCTGTTCGCGCATCAGCCAGACGATGTCCATGGCGCGGCTCAGTTGACCGGGTTCTTCGTCGGCCGCCTTGCGCGCAAAGTCGCCATCCAGCACGAAGAAACCGGAACCCCGGCGCGGCTCCACCAGCCCACGCGCCACCAGCATTTCAAACGCCACCACCACCGTGTTCTTGGCGTAGCGATGCAACTGAGACAGTTCGCGCAATGACGGCAGCTTGTCGCCCGGCCGGTAAACGCCGTCGGCGATTTGCTGGCCAATCAGCTTGGCCAGGCTTTCCGCGATGGGGGCCGCGCGCGGCCGGGGGCCTGAATTGCCGGAGGGTTTAAGTTCGTCCATGCCGAGTTTTCTGCGTGATGGGCCGCCGTCGGGCCTGACAGCCAGGGCGTAAAAATTGGTGCAGTGCGATGGTACTGTTTGCCCAAACTGTACCTCTCAATGGCGGTACAGTTTACCTAGAATCTGGCCACACATTCTTATACGGAGACCTGCCATCGTGGCCGATTCACGCCTGCCCAATTTCCGCGCGCTGACCCCTGCGCAACGCCTGGCCGCCATTGCGGACGCCGCCTCGCTTACCCCCGAAGACCGGCAACTGCTGGCCCAGCCCGGCGCGCTGGGCCTGGACCGCGCCGACGGCATGATCGAAAACGTCATCGGCGCATTCGAGCTGCCGCTGGGCGTGGCCGGCAACTTCCAGGTCAATGGCCGTGACGTGCTGGTGCCGATGGCGGTAGAGGAACCGTCGGTCGTGGCCGCGGCGTCGTACATGGCCAAGCTGGCGCGCGAATGCGGCGGCTTTGAAACCTCGAGCACCCGGCCGCTGATGCGCGCCCAGGTGCAAGTGCTGGGCCTGACCGACCCGCAGGGCGCGCGGCTGGCGCTGCTGCGCGAACGCGAACGCATCGTGACGCTGGCCAACAGCCGCGACAAAGTGCTGATTGAGCTGGGCGGCGGCTGCCAGGACATCGAAGTCCACGTGTTCCCTGACACGCCGCGCGGCCCGATGATCGTGATGCACCTGATCGTGGACGTGCGCGACGCCATGGGCGCCAACACCGTCAACACCATGGCCGAAGCCGTCGCGCCGCTGGTGGAATCCATCACGGGCGGCTCGGTGCGCCTGCGCATTCTGTCCAACCTGGCCGACCTGCGGCTGGCGCGCGCCCGCGTGCGCTTGACGCCGCAAGTGCTGGATACCAAGGAGCGCAGCGGCGCCGAGATCATCGAAGGCGTGCTGGACGCCTACACCTTCGCCGCCGTCGACCCCTACCGCGCCGCGACGCACAACAAAGGCATCATGAACGGCATCGACCCCGTCATCGTCGCCACGGGCAACGACTGGCGCGCGGTGGAAGCCGGCGCACACGCCTACGCCGCCCGCTCGGGCCGCTACACGTCGCTGACGCAATGGGAAAAGGACACCTCGGGCGCGCTGGTGGGCACCATCGAAATGCCCATGCCTGTGGGCCTGGTCGGTGGCGCCACGAAGACGCATCCGCTCGCGCGCGTGGCCTTGAAGATCATGGACGTGCGTTCCGCCCAAGAGCTGGGCGAAGTGGCGGTGGCCGTCGGCTTGGCGCAGAATCTGGGCGCGCTGCGCGCCCTGGCCACCGAAGGCATCCAACGCGGCCACATGGCGCTGCACGCCCGCAACATTGCGCTGGTGGCAGGCGCCGTGGGCGCCGAGATTGACGCCGTCGCCAAACGCATGGCCGAAGAAAAGGACGTGCGCACCGACCGCGCGCTGGCCTTGCTGGAGGAATTGCGCAAGCGATAACGCCCGGCCGGCACAGGCCACCAAGCATGCCCCCATAAGAACAGAGGCGGCGCACGGCAATGCCGGCGCCGCCCAACTCAACGGAGAGAGACATGGAACCAAAATCCCCGGCGCCGTCCTGGCGCCTGGCCGAGGTATGGAGCGACACCGTAGACCTGCGCCAGCTGGCCTGGGCCATCGGCATCGGCATCACCATCAGCGTGGCGGGCTTCTACGCCGCTAGCCGCTGGCTGCGCGGCATGGTCGCATCCCCCGAACTGGCGCACGCCTACGCCATGCTGGCCGGGCTGGCCGGCTGCGTGATTGCGGGCGTGATCTGCGCGCGGCTGTTCCCGCCCAAACGCGAAGTCATCGAACACACGTCCACGCATGACCCCGCCTGGCGCGCCGAAGTGCTGGCTGAATTGGCCGAGCAACCTGGCGGGTTGGGCACGTTGGCGGATCTGCCGGAAGCCGTGGTGCGTGAACTGAAGGAACTGGATCTGTACGATCTGTTCACCGAGCCCCCGGCCAAAGCGACTGACTCGTCCACCTCTACTGCCACCGCCCTGCCGCAAGGCGCATCCAAGGAGGCGCTGGCATGAGCGACCCCATCCTGCTTGAACAAATCATGGTGGCCGCCGCCATGGGCCTGCTGGGCGCGGTGGTGTTCGCAGCCATTGGCCTAGTGTCCGGCACCGACGAAACAACGACGCTTGCGCCGCTGACCTTGCTGGTCGTGCTGCTGGGCGTGCCGCCTGCGGGCGTCTTCACGTTCTTCCTCGCGGGCGCCGTCGCCAAGCACATGACGCACGCCGTGCCAACGGCCTTGCTTGGCATCCCTGGCGACACGCTGGCCACACCCTTGCTGCAAGACGCGAATATGTTGCGCAAGCTGGGCGTGCCGCACATCGCGCTGCGCAAGATGGTGTCGGGCGCCATCGTCGCCGCCTTTGTCGCGGTGCCGCTGGCCGTGCTGTTCGCCGTGCTGCTGGCGCCGTTTGGCGCGGCCATCACCAAGTCCGCGCCGTGGATCTTCCTGGCGGCCGCCGTGTTGATCGCCTACTTTTCGGCCGGACGCTGGGCCGCGGTGGCGCTGCTGGTGCCGTTCGTGGTGGTGATCATCGCGCTGCAAAGCCTGACCGCCAAGTACGGCGTCAAGCTCAGCATCAGCTACTTCCTGGGCATCGCCATCGGGCCGCTGATTGCGGATTTGTTCACCGTGATCTCGCCCATGGGCCGCGCGAAGATGATGCGCGACAAGGTCCGCACGTTCTCGCTGGCGCCTGACGTCAAGGGCTGGTCGGGCTATTTCCCGAACCCGCTCAAGGTCATGGACCGCACGCAGACCCGCTGGACGCTGGCCACCGCCGCCATCTCCAGCGCCACCTTCGTGTTCAGCCCTGTGGCCATGACGGTGGTGCTGGGCGAGCTGGTGGGCTCGCGCATCAAGCACGCGTATCACCGGCTGACGACGGTGCTGTCGGCGCGCAACGGCGTCACCGAAGCCACCTACATCGCCGAAGCGCTCATCCCGCTGATCGCGTTCGGTCTGCCGCTCAGCCCCGTGGCCGCCGGCCCCGCCGCGCCGCTGTTCAACGCGCCGCCGCGCTTTACGGTGGATGCCGCCACCGGCGAAACGCACAACCTGCACAACTTGCTGAACCACTGGGAATTCCTGGGGTACGGCATGTTGGCGGTGCTGCTGGCCGCGGTGGTGTCCTACCCCTTCGCCATGAACTACGCACGCCGCGCCGCGCTGTTCGTGTCGCGCAAGGTCAGCCACGAAGCCATCATCGCTACGTTCGTGGGGCTGATCATCGTCATCAGCATCTGGGAAGGCCAGTTCCTGGGCCTGCTCGTGATTTTGACGATGGGCCTGTTCGGCGGCCTGTTGTCGCGCCTGTTTGGCTTTAACACCGGCGTGCAGTTCATGGGCTACTACACGGCGGTGCTGTCGGTGCCGGCCATTGTGAAGCTGATGGCCTGAGCACGTGATCGCGTCGTTGCCGGTTCCGTTACGCCGGCAACGGCGCTTCAAGAATCGCCCCGGTTGCGGATTCCGTCATCACGACGGCGCCGCCATCGGGGCGTATCGCCACGTTGGTCACCGTGCTGCCGGCGATGGGACTCTTCAGAAAGTGAGTGACTTCGCCGCCCGCGTTCAGCACGAAGACCCCTCCCAGGCTGGCGTGCGCCACCAGCAGCCCGCCCGTTGGCGTGCTGGCCAGCCCATCGGGCCCGCTGGTGCCGAAGAACGTGCGAAACGCGCCCATCTTGGAAAGCGAGCCATCACGCATCAAGGGGCCGCGCCACACCTGGTTGGCGCGCGTCACCGCCACGAACAACACGTTTTCCTGGGCGTCCAGCGCGATGCCGTTCGGGCTGGGCGCATTGGCCAATAGCAAGTCCAGGCGGCCGCTGTCCGGGTCGTAGCGATACACGCGGCCGTGCGGATCGTGCAGCCCTGTCTGCCCCTGGTCGGTGAAGTACAAGCGGCCGGCGCGGTCGAACACAAGATCATTCACGCCCTTGAAGGATTCGCTGTTGCGCTCGCCCAGCACGGTGTCGACCTGGCCGCTTTCCGGATCGCATCGCAAAATGCCAAACCGGTAATCGGCTACCCACAGACTGCCGTCGCGATGGCGCGCCAAGCCGTTTGGCCAGCCGCCGGTTTCCGCCACGACACGCCAGTCGCGGGCGCCATCGACACGAAGGATGCGGCCATGCGGAATGTCCGTCACGTACAGCACACCGTCGGCGCCGAATACCGGACCTTCCAGAAAGCAATCCACCACATGCCCCGCCTTGTTGGCGTCGGCCCACGCGCTGCGCCGGGGCAGCCGCAAGGCGGCCGGCATCGTGGTAATGACGCGCGCCTCGACCACCACCGGCGGCGTGAAGTTCAGGTTCCACATCGTGCTGTCTCCCCGTTTCCCCGTTTCACCATCTCGATTACTCGGGCTTGATGCCCACGCGCTTGCCCACGTCGGCCCACAAGCCCACCTGATCCTGTACATAAGCGCCAAATTGCGCCACTGGCAAAGACCGATGGCGTGCGCCCTGGCGCGCCATATTTTCCTGCATGGCGGGCTCGCTCATCACTTGCGTCACCAACTGGTTCATCTTGCTGACGATGGCCTGCGGCGTGCCTTTGGGCGCGGCCAATCCGAACCAATTCAGCACCTGGTATGACGGCAAACCGGCCTCGGCGAACGTGGGCACCTCCGGCAAGGCCGCCAGCCGGGTCGCGCCGGTAACCGCCAAGGCGCGCACCCGCCCGCCTTGCACGGGCGGGATGGCGGTGGGCGCAGCCGTGATCAAGAGGTCGATCTGCCCGGCCATCAAGTCCGCCAACGCCGCGCCCGCGCCGCGATACGGAATGTGCGTCAGCGATACCTTGGCTTCGCTCTTGAACATTTCAGCGGCCAGGTGCGTTGAGCTGGCCTGCCCGCCCGACCCGAAGTTCAGCGTGCCCGGCGCCTTGCGCGCCTGCGCGATCAGCGCGTCCATCGTCTTGAACGGCGATTTCTCCGGCACCAGTAGCACCAAGGGCGTTTCGATGATTTCGCTGACGTGGATCAGGTCGTTCTGATAGTCCCAAGGCAGTTTTGAGAACAGCAGCGGCAGCATCGTATACGTGGTGTCCGTGACCAGGAACGTGCTGCCGTCGGGCGCGGACCGCACCACTTCCTGCGTGGCGATGGTGCCCGACGCGCCGGTCTTGTTGTCGACAATGAAGGTTTTACCGGTGGCCTCGGACAGCTTCTGCGCGACTTGCCGCGCGGCGTAATCCGTCGTGCCGCCCGGGGAATAGGGAACGACCAGGCGTACAGGTTTGTTGGGCCAGTTGGCGGCGTCGTCGGCCGCGTGCGCGGGCACGCAGGCCAGCGCCGCCGCAACTGAAAGCAGCACGCGGCGCAAGGCGCCACCGCGCGTGAAAAGCGATGTCATGATGTTGTCTCCGTTGCTGTGGATGGGCCGTCGCATGAAGTCGAACGCGCGGCGCGCGCCGCTCAAGCGGCCGTCTGGATGTTGGCTTCGCGGATCAGCCGCGCCCACTTCTGTTGTTCGTCCCGGATGTATTGCTGCGCGGCCTGGGGCGACCCGCCCATCGGCTTGCTGCCTTCCGCTGTGAACATGGCGATGGTGGCCGGGTCCGCCAGCACTTTTTCCACGACGCCGTTGACCATGCCGATGATCTCGGCCGGTGTGCCGGCCGGGGCCACCAGCGCCTTCCAGTCGACGGCTTCGAAGCCGTCGAACTCGGATTCCGACACGGTCGGCACGTCGGGCAAGATCGACAAGCGTTCGCGGGACGTGACGGCCAAGGGGCGCAGCACCTTGCCTTTCAGCATTTCCTGCGCGGCCTGCGGCGTGGCGAACATGTAGTCGGTGTTCTCGCCCAACAGGTCGTTCAACGCGGGCGCCGCGCCGCGGTACGGCACGTTCAGCACCTGAAACTTGGCTTGATACGCCAACAGCTCGCCCGCCAGATGGCCCACGGTGCCCGACCCGGCCAGCGCCTGCTTGATGGCGCCGGGCTGCGCGCGCGCTTCCTTGACCAGATCGGCCAGCGTGTTCCAGCGCGCGTTGGCCTTGACGACCAGCACCACCGGCAGCGATGCAACCATGGCCACCGCCGCGAAATCCTTACCGGCATCGAACGGCATCTTCGGCATCAGCGCCGGGTTGATCGCCAGGTTGGCCGTTTGGCCCAGGCCCAGCATGTAGCCATCGGGCTTCGTCTTGGCCACGGTATCCAGGCCGATATTGCCGCCCGCGCCGGGGCGGTTTTCCACCACCACGGACCACCCGGCGGCCCCGGTGATCTTGGCCGCAATCGCGCGCGCCACCGAATCGGTGCCGCCGCCCGGCGTGTACGGAACAATCAGCCGGATGGGCCGGCCGTCTGGATACGCGGACGCGGCATGCAGCCGCAACGGCAACGCGGCCGCGCAAAGTGTGGCGCCCAAAAACGAGCGTCGGGTCAGCGTGATCATGATGAGGGGTCTCCTTCTGTTATGCGCCTTGCTTTCAAGGCTGCGATCTCGTCGTCGCGATAGCCGACCGCCCGCAAGAGCGCGTCGGTGTGTTCGCCCACAGCCGGCGGCTGCAAGCGGATGGGGGGTTGCCGCCCGTCCAGCGTCAGGGGGGCCAGCGGCACGAAGCTCTCGCGTCCGTCCGGCAGCGTGATCGGCGCCAGTCCGCCAGTGGCTTTCAGATGCGGGTCATCAAACAGCTGTTCGGGACGCGTGATGGGCGCAAAGGGCAAGCCTTCTTCTTCGAAGCGCGCGGCCAGCGCCGCCGCGCTGTAGCCCGCCAGATGCGAACGCAGCAGCGGCATCAGCCACTCGCGCGCCTGCACGCGGTCGTTGTTGGTCTTCAGCCGCGAGTCCGCCAGCCATTCCTGCAAGCCGAAGGCCCGGCAGAAAATGTCCCACTGCTTGTCGCTGACGACGGCCAGGAAGATCTGCTCGCCCTCCTTCACCGTGAACACGTCGTACACCGCCCAAGCGGATATGCGGCTGGGCATCGGCGCGGGCGCATGGCCCGTCATCGCGTACTGCATCATGTGCTGGCCCACCAGGAACACGTTGTTCTCGAACAGCGAGGCCTGCACTTCGGCGCCCACGCCCGTGTGCTCGCGCTGCGCCAGCGCCGCCATTGCGCCCATCGCCCCGAACATGCCGCCCATGATGTCGTTCACGCTGGAACCGGCGCGCAAGGGGTCACCGGCCCTGCCTGTCATATAGGCCAGCCCGCCCATCATCTGCACCACTTCGTCCAGCGCGGTGCGGTTGTCATACGGGCCGGGCAGAAAACCCTTGTGGCTGACGTAGATCAGCCGGGGGTTGCGCGCCTTCAGCGCCGCATAGCCCAGGCCCAGCTTGTCCATGACGCCCGACTTGAAGTTCTCGCTGACGACGTCGGCGGTGTCGATCAGCCGGCGCGCGGCTTCAACGCCTTCGGGCTGTTTCAAGTCCAGCGCAATGCTCTTCTTGTTGCGGTTGAACATGGGGAAAAACCCCGCGCCCGAGCCCAGCAGGCGGCGCGTGGAGTCGCCGCCGATGGGTTCGACCTTGATGACTTCCGCCCCCAGGTCCGCCAGCAACATGCCGCAAGTCGGCCCCATCACCATATGGGTGAACTCAACGACGCGGATGCCTTCATACGGAAGGCGGGACGTTGCACGGCTGGTCATGTCATACCCCTTGATGGCGGTGAGTTTGCGAGTCGGTTTGCGATTGGGGTTGCGATTGGGCTTGCGGCCGCGGTTGCGCATAGCCCTTGGGCAAGCCGGCGTCAGGCGTCATGCCGTACAACGGCTCGCCCGGCAAGCCTGCGGCAAGCGGCGCACGCGCCGCGATGATCTTTTCCAGGTCGATGCCGGTACGCACGCCCATGGCCTCGAACATGAAGACCAGGTCTTCCGTGACGACGTTGCCGGACGCGCCCGGGGCGTACGGGCAGCCGCCCAGCCCGCCCAGCGAACTGTCGAACGTGCGCACGCCCTCGTCCCACGCCGCCAAGCAATTGGCCAAACCCAGCCCACGTGTGTTGTGCATGTGCGCAGCGCCCGCCTTCGCCCCGATTTCGCTGCGCAGGCGCCGGAACAGGCGGCGCACCTGCGCGGGGTTGGCGTACCCCACGGTGTCCGACAAGCCCGATTCATCCGCGCCGGCTTCCACGCACATCACCGCGAGCCGAATCACGTCGTCTTCCGGCACCACACCTTGCAGCGTGCAACCGAAGGCGGTGGAAATACCGGCCTCGAGCTTCACGCCGGGCGCAATGTCATCACGCAGCGCGGCAATGGCGCGCACCGTGTCCACCATCTCCTCCGGCGTCTTCCTGACGTTGGCCAGCGAATGCGCGCGGCTGGCTGATACGGGCATCGTCAGCTTGTGCGCGCCGGCCCGCAACGCGGCCTCGGCGCCCCGAAGATTGGGCACCAGCGCCATCACCGTCACCCCGGGAATGCGCGCGGCATAGGCCACGACGTCAGCCGCGTCCGCCATCTGCGGCAACAAGCGCGCCGGCACAAACGACGCCACTTCAATTTCGCGCACGCCGGCGGCGGCCAGCGCATCGATCCAGCGGAACTTGTCAGCGGTGGGCATCGTGGCCTTCACCGATTGCAGCCCGTCGCGCGGGCCCACTTCACTGATCAGGACATCGGTGTCGCTTGCGGCGGCATTCGCCATGGCGGGAGTCTCCTTTAAATTCTATCTTATAGAACGATGTTCTTTCTTATAGAATTAAACGTCAAAGCAAAAATCGCTGTCAAGCGAGATTTAGGGGGAGCGATGCCCCCGCCTATGCCTACAATGGCGCGCTGCCGTTCTGAAGGATGGAACTTGCCGCCACATTTCCAAGGAACCCTATGCCGCGTAAAGCCGCCACCGAATCCGTTGCCGATGCCGATGCCGCCCAAGGCGGCGTGGCCGCTGTTGACCGCGCCTTGAGCCTGATGGCCGTCTTCACCCCTGCCGACCGCACGTTGTCTTTGGGGGAACTGGCCGAACGCACGCGGCTGTACAAAAGCACCGTGCTGCGTCTGCTGGCATCGCTGGAACACGCGCAATGGATTCAGCGGCTGGACGATGGCCGTTATGCGCTCGGGCCCGAAGTGGCCCGCCTGTACGGCATCTATTCCGCGTCGTTTTCGCTAGAGCACATCGTCGTGCCAGTGCTGCGCGAATTGGTCGCCGCCACCGGAGAAAGCGCGGCGTATCACGTGCGCCAGGGCGATGCGCGCCTGTGCCTGTACCGCGTCGATTCCCCGCACCCGGTGCGCGACCACATCCGCGCGGGCGACCTGCTGCCCTTGGAACGCGGCAGTGGCGGACGCGTGCTGACGGCCTATGACGACATCCTGGGCAATGCGCCCGGCCCCGAACAGGCGCTTTACGCGCGCATCCGCCACGACGGCTACTTTGCCGCCATGGGCGACCGGCTTAGCGAAGTGGCGGGCATCTCCGCGCCGGTATTCCTGCTGTCCGGCGGCATCGGGGCGGCCGTGACACTGACCGCGCCCGCGCACCGCTACAACCCCGACCACCTCAGCCACGTGCTGAACGCCGCGCGGCGCTTGACCGGCCGGGTGGGCTGAACGCCACGCCGCGCCATTGCCCGCCGCTTGATCCTGCGCAAGGCGACCCGTCACCCCTTGCTCTAGCCTCTGTCCACTTGACCAGAGGAAAGACTCATCATGACGTGGTTCAAATCACTCAAACTCGCCGGACGCGACCTGCTGCCCATTGTTCAGGGCGGCATGGGCGTTGGCGTTTCCGCTCATCGCCTGGCCGGCGCGGTCGCCAGCCAGAACGCGGTGGGCACCATCGCCAGCATCGATTTGCGCCATCACCACCCCGATTTGCTTGAGCAAACCGACAAATGCAATGACCGCGATCTGATCGACCGCGTCAATCTGGAAGCGCTGGACCGCGAAGTCCGCGCCGCGCTGGACACGGCCGAAGGCCGGGGTCTTGTGGCCGTGAACGTCATGAAGGCCGTGCGCGGGCACCCGGCGCTGGTGCGCCAGGCGTGCGAAAGCGGCGCACAGGCCATCGTGATGGGTGCGGGCTTGCCGATGGATCTGCCCGAGATGACGGCGGATTTTCCGAAGGTGGCGCTGGTGCCGATTCTGTCGGAAGCGCGTGGGGTGGCCGTCGTGCTGAAGAAATGGATGAAAAAAGGCCGCATGGCCGATGCGGTCGTCATTGAACACCCCGGCTATGCGGGCGGCCATCTGGGCGCGGCGCGGCTGGATGACATCCACGACGAACGCTTCGATTTCAAGCGCGTGCTGGCCGAATGCCATGCCTTGTTCAACGAGCTGCAACTGGGCCAGGACGCGCCTCGCCTGATCGTGGCGGGCGGCGTCGGCAGCCATGATCAGGTGCGGCATTGGCTTGCCAACGGCGCCGATGGCGTGCAAGTGGGCACCGCGTTCGCCGTCACGCAGGAAGGCGATGCGCACGAGAATTTCAAGCGCGTGTTGATCGATGCCGACCCGGCCGAGCTGGCGGAATTCACCAGCGTGGCGGGCCTGCCCGCGCGCGCTGTGGCCACGCCGTGGCTGACACGCTATCTGCGCCAGGAAAAAACACTGCAAGCCGGCACGCGCTGCGATCCCCGGCGTTGCAGCCAGCGCATGGACTGCCTGACGCAATGCGGGTTGCGCGATGGCCTGTCACGCTTCGGCCAATTCTGCATCGACTTGAAGCTTGCCGCCGCCTTGCGCGGCGAAGTCAGCCGCGGCCTGTTCTTTCGCGGCGCATCGAAGCTGCCGTTTGGCAACGCAATGCGTTCGGTGCGTGAGCTGATGGACTATCTGCTGCACGGCCAGATGCCCGCCGCGGCGTGATGGCTGGCTTACAAGCCGCCCACATCGACGGCTAGATCAGATACCGCCCCGCGCTAGCGCGCCGCCGACAGATCAAACTGGAACACGGCGCCGGGTTCGGGGCGTTCCACCAGCCGGATCTCGCTTTGATGCAGCTGCAAAATACGCTGCACAATCACCAGCCCCAAACCGCCGCCATCACGCGGCCCCCGGTTCAGCGCCGATGCGCGCGTGAACAGGCCGCTACGCAATTCCGGCGGAATACCCGTGCCGGAATCACTGACCTGCACCTGCACACGATTCTGCGCCACCCCCAGCTGCAATTCGATCCGGCCGCCCGGCGGACTGTGCCGGATGGCGTTGTCCAGCAGGTTCGTCAGCACCCGTTCGATCAGGCCTAAATCCGCGCGCACCAGCGGCAAAGCCTGTGGGATGTCGGTGGTCAGTTGCTGCTGGCGCGCTTCGGCCGCCAGTTCGAATTTCTGAAGCACGTCCTGCACCAGCTCGGGCAGTGAAAACGTCTCGGGTTCCAGCCGCACCAACCCCGATTCCAGCCGCGCCAGCTCAAACAATTCCTGCGCCAGCCGGCCCACCTTGCGGCTTTGCGCCAGTGCAATGTCCAGATACCGGCGGCGTTCGCCCGCGTCCAGCGTCTCGTCTTTCAGGCGCAACGTTTCCAGATAGCCGTGCAACGACGTCAACGGCGTGCGCAGGTCGTGCGAGATATTGGCCACCAGATCGCGCCGCTGCTGATCCTGCCGCGTCAGTTCGCGCCATTGATCTGAAATGCGCCGGCCCATCTGCACGAAGCTACGCCGCAGCAACGAGATTTCATCGCCGCTGTTGTCTTGCGCGTCGCCCGGTTGCTCCAATGCCGCCAGCGCCTGGCCGTCATCGCCATCAAACGCCTTGACGGCCCGCGTCAGCCCGCGCAACGGCCGCGTGATCAGCGCAAACGCGGTCAAGCCCGCCACCAATCCCAACAAGGCCACCAGTGCAATCGACCACAGCGTGGTGCGCAACACGGAACTGCGCGACACCGCCATCGCCAACGCGTCGTGCGCCTGGCCTTGCAGCACCACATAGACATAGCCCTTGTCCTGCCCGCCCACGCGCACCGGTGCGGCGCTGAAGACTTTTTTCGCATCCGCGTTGCGCGGGTCGTCGCCCACAATCGGCAGCATGCCGCCTGACAACAGCAGTTTGATGGGCGCCAGATCCACGCGATCGCGCTTGATCTGGCCCGCCGGCGCGGCGTCACCCACGATGCGGCCGTCGTTTGACAACAGATACACCTCAACCGCCGGGTTCACCGCCATCAGCATGTCAAAAAGCGAGCGCACGGCATCCGGCTTCCAGCCGTTGGCGTCCATCAGTTCGGTGGTGCCGGCAATGTGCTGCGCCAGCCCGCTGGACAAGCGCTGCACGACTTCCTGCTCGTAGCGCGAATTGGCGGCAATCTGCAACCACGCCGACGCGCCGCAGCACGCCAGCAACAGCAGCGCAAACACCGCCGACAAGCGTTGGGTCAATGTCGTGCGTTTCATGTTGCGGCTCCCGCGCCGCCCGGGTCCGCCGCGAACTTGTAGCCCCTGCCCCAGACGGTCAGGATGCGCTGCGGGTTGGACGGGTCGGCTTCGATCTTCGTGCGCAGCCGGTTGATGTGGGTGTTGACGGTGTGCTCATAGCCTTCGTGTTGATAGCCCCACACGTGGTTCAGCAAGTCCATCCGCGAGAACACCTTGTCGGGATGGCGCGCAAAGAAATGCAGCAGATCGAACTCGCGCGGCGTCAGGTCCAGCCGGCGGTCGTCGATGTCGACCGTGCGCGCGATGGGGTCAATGGACACGCCATGCACCGCGAGGCTGCCCGCGTCGATGCGCGCGTTGCGCTCCACGGCATCGCTGCGGCGCAGCAGCGCGCGCACCCGCGCCACCAGTTCCAGCATGGAAAACGGTTTGGCCAGGTAATCGTCCGCGCCTAGCTCCAGCCCCAGAATGCGATGCACCTCGCTGGACCGCGCGCTGGTGATGATGATGGGGGTGTAGCGCGCCATGGCCCGCGCCCGCTTGCAGATTTCCAGGCCATCGATGCCGGGCAGCATCAGGTCGAGCACCAGCGCGTCCCAGCTGCCCTCTTCCAGCCGCCGCATGCCCTCGATGCCATCGGCGGCGTGTTCCACCGCATAGCCTTCGTCGCGCAAGTGCAAGCGCAGCAGTTCGGCAATGTGGGCATCGTCTTCAACAATCAGCACGCGTCGGGGCGTATCCATGGGGGGGAGCTCGGGCCAGTTCAGTACCGCCATTGTCGCCAATCCTGGGCGGCGCAGTTATCACAATTAATTTAACTTTGCGTGAGGACTTGGATATCGGCCCCGGGGAAGAATGGCTCCAACAAGCAAACACCCCCCCGGAGACCCGCCATGATGGCAAGCCCCGCAACCCCCAATACCCCGGCCGCCCCGCGCGCCGCCGGCGTCATTCACCCCGGCTGGTTGCGGGTGATGCATTGGATCAACGCGCTGGCCGTCGTAATCATGGTGATGAGCGGCTGGCGTATTTATAACGCCGCCCCCTTCTTCAACTTCGCGTTTCCCAAAGACATCACGCTGGGCGGCTGGCTGGGCGGCGCGCTGCAATGGCACTTTGCCGGCATGTGGCTGCTGTTCGCCAACGGCCTGCTTTATCTCGGCCTGAATATCGGCACCGGCCGGCTGTTCCGCAAATTTTTCCCCGTCAGCCCCCGTGGCGTGGCCGCCGACCTGGGCGCGGCGCTGCGCGGCAAGCTCTCGCACAACGACCTGCGCCATTACAACCAGGTGCAAAAGCTGGCCTACCTGTTTGTCATCGTCGACATCGTGGTGCTGGTGCTGTCCGGCCTGGTGCTGTGGAAGTCGGTGCAGTTCGACCTGCTGCGCGAGCTCTTGGGCGGCTATGAATTTGCGCGCCGCATCCATTTCTTTGCGATGGCGCTGCTGGTGGCCTTCGTGGCCGTGCACCTGGTGATGGTGGCGCTGGTGCCGCGCAGCCTGATCGCCATGATCCGCGGCAAATAAGGAGCCTGACGTGAGCCAGAAAAGACGTTTGTCGCTGTTGGGCCTGGATGGCGAGGCCATCCTGAAAGAAGCCAGAAACCTGTTGGCCAAGCGCGTTGAACAGCCGTCGCGCCGCAGCTTCCTGCGCAACAGCCTGACCTTGGGCGGGCTGGCGATGCTGTCGGGCTGCTCGTTGTCGGATGATGAAAACGTCGAAAAGGCGCTGTCCACCGTGTCGCGCTTTAACGACCGCGTGCAGGGCTGGCTGTTCGACCCCAACAAGCTCGCGCCGACCTATCCCGAATCCATGATCACGCGGCCGTTTCCGTTCAACGCCTATTACGGCATTGACGAGGTCCGCCACGTCGACGAGGAATCGTTCAGGCTGGAAGTGACTGGCATGGTCGCCGACAAGCGCCAATGGCGCCTGGAGGAATTGCGCGCCATGGCCCAGATCGACCAGGTCACGCGCCACATCTGCGTGGAAGGCTGGAGCGCCATCGGCAAATGGGGCGGTGTGCCCTTCTCCACCTTCCTGAAACGCGTGGGCGCCGACCTGACCGCCAAGTACGTGGGCTTCAAGTGCGCTGACGACTACTACACCAGCATCGACATGCCCACCGCGCTGCACCCGCAGACGATTCTGGCGCTGACCTATGACGGCAAGACCTTGCCCCCGGAGTACGGCTTCCCCATGAAGCTGCGCATGCCTACCAAGCTTGGCTACAAAAACCCCAAGCACATACAGGCGATCTTTGTCACCAACACCTACCCAGGCGGTTACTGGGAGGACCAGGGCTACAACTGGTTCGGCGGAAGCTAGGTGGAAATTCCAATAGTCCCTCTCCCTCAAAGGAACGCATCATGAAGACTCTTACCACCGCCGCTTTTTCCCTGTGCCTGGCCTTTGGCGCCGTGGCCGCTCATGCCGCCGACACCATGGGCAAAGACAACATGTCGAAAGACTCCATGTCCAAGGACAGCATGTCGAAAGACGGCATGTCCAAGGGGGGAATGACAAAGGACGGGATGGCCAAGGACGGCATGGCAAAGGATGGCATGGCCAAAGATGGGATGTCCAAAGATGGGATGTCCAAAGATGGGATGTCCAAAGATGGGATGTCCAAGGGCGGCATGTCCAAGGATGGCATGTCGCACGATGGGATGAAGAAGGATTCCATGTCGAAGGACGGCATGGGCAAGGACGACATGAAGAAGTAAGGCTGAGCCTTTCAGCCCGAACAATCGCCGGCACGCGGGGGGCTGCATTCGCCCGCCCCGCGCCCGCCCCGCCACGTTTACGGAGCCCCGCCATGACATTGAATCGCAGACATTTCCTGAGCCTGGGCGGCGTTGCGGCCCTGGCCGCCGGCATGGCCCCCTTGCTTGCCGCTCGCAGCGCGCCGCCCAAAGCGGCCGCCTCGTTTCCCTACACGCTGACCGACGCCGAATGGCGCGCCCGCCTGACGCCCGCACAATTCGATGTGCTGCGCCGCGAAGGCACCGAACGCCCCTACACCAGCCCGCTGAACGACGAACACCGCACCGGCACGTTTTCATGCGCGGGTTGCGAGCAGCGCCTGTTTGCATCCAGCACCAAATTCGATAGCGGCACCGGCTGGCCCAGCTTCTGGCAACCGCTGGCCGCCGCCGTGGGCGAAACCCGCGACAGCAGCTTCGGCATGGTCCGCACCGCCGTCCACTGCGCCAACTGCGGCGGCCACTTGGGCCACGTCTTCGACGACGGCCCCCGCCCGACCGGCCTGCGCTATTGCATGAACGGCGTGGCCATGACATTCGCCCCGCAAGCCTGATCCCCAAACGCGACTTTTCAGGACCGACTCATCATGACATTCACGATCCGCAAACTCTGCGCCAGCCTGGCCGCCGCCACCGGCCTGTTGGGCGCAGCCGCCACGCAAGCCGCCGAGTCCGCCTTCATCATTCCGCCGCCCGCCGTTGACCAGGCGGCTGACGCCACGGCCCAGCAAAAGGCCGTGATCGCGGGCGGCTGCTTCTGGGGCGTGCAAGCCGTGTTCCAACACGTCAAGGGCGTGTCCGGCGCCGTGTCCGGCTACGCAGGCGGCAACGCAAACACCGCCAACTACGACACCGTCAGCGGCGGCCGCAGCGGCCACGCCGAAGCCGTCGAAATCACCTACGACCCCAAGCAGATCAGCTACGGTCAACTGCTGCAAATCTACTTTTCCGTCGCGCATGACCCCACCCAGCTGAACCGCCAAGGCCCCGACAGCGGCACGCAGTACCGCTCAGCAGTCTTCCCCGCCAACGACGACCAACGCAAAGTGGCCGAAGCGTACATCGCCCAGCTGAACAAAACCGGCGTGTACCCCAAGGCGCTGGCCACCACGGTGGAACCGCTGCAAGCGTTCTATCCGGCCGAGGGCTATCACCAGGACTATCTGGTGCGCCATCCCAACAGCATGTACATCGTGGTGAACGACATTCCGAAGGTGGAAAACCTGGCGAAAACGTTTCCGGATAAGTGGCGGGATAAGCCGGTGCTGGTGAACGGATAACGGGGAATAAACGCTACGGGGGACGTCCCGTTCGAACTTGAGGACATGTCATCGCGACTAAACAATGGGTCCTTACCATGCTGCGTTCTTTAACCCACATGGCAAATATTCATGTACTCAGCGCGATCCTTGCGTCGAACTCTCCCTATTTACGCTCTGCGCGTCACGTCGTTGGCGGTTGTACTCGCACTGTCCGCTTGCGGCGGTGACGACGACGGAGACAACGACACCGGCTCAGGTAGCGGCGGCGGAGAAGTTGCGTATGTCATTCCCTCTCCCCCCGCCGGTCTCGGCCGAGTTGACACCGCGCCGGTCGTTGATGCGCCTGCGTTCGTCGACTTTGCCAATACCAATCAACGCGGCGATCCGCGCTACGCGACATTGGACTCGAACGCTGGCGTTCGAGTGTTGGGCGGCTTTCTGGATATTTGGGAACCCCGCACGCGTTTGGTTGATGCTGGCGTAAATGCCGTCGGCGCAGACGGTTTTCCGGGCATCATCGCATCCGACTGGACCGGCATTCCCGGCGACGCCACTGACGGACGCGTAAAGAACAAACCCGTGCACGATGAGAACATCAACTTTGTTGTTCGCACGACGGCCAGCCGCTCTCCCGAGCAGGCCAAGGCTGCGTATCTGGATGACCGCCGCGGTAAAAATTACAGCGTCACGGACGGCTTGGGACCTTTGACGGCGGCATGGCGCGCGGCTGCCCAGCAGACGACCAGCATCAATGATGTCCCCCCAGACGCCACCACGGTGAAGTATGACGACACCGGCAACAACACGGGCGTTGCGGGTGCGGCGAACCCCGCATTCGGTGATGCCATCGCATTCGTGCAGAGCATGGGCGACAATGCTTCGACAGAGCCGAGCAAGCGGTTCTACAAATATGCACGTCCTTGGCGCTGGAGCAGTAGCGTGCAAGTCGTGCCGGAGCTGGAGCCCGCCAAAAGCCTGACCGCGCCCACGGATGGCGGCTATCCTAGCGGCCACACCGCCGAATCGGTGCGCAACGCGATTGCCATGGCTTACCTGGTGCCGGAGCGCTTTCAGGAACTCGTAGCGCGTGGCGTTGAGTTGGGTGAGAGCCGAATCATTGCCGGCATGCACTCGCCGCTGGATGTCATGAGCGGCCGCATACTTGGCCAAGCCTCAGCGCTAGGCAATATTTTTGCCGCTAGCGAAGGGACTCGTTCGGTCGCTTACGCGCAAGCCCGCCAAACGCTCATGGCAGCAGTAGGCGCCAGTACGCCCGAGCAGTTCTTGGCGTTTGCGCATTCGCAGGACATCACCCGGGACCGGTTTGCGGATCATGACGCCAACAAGGCCGAATATCGCCGCCGCCTGACATTCAGCTTCACGCAGATCGGCGACACGGGCAAGCCTGCCGTCGTGCCCAAGGGTGCAGAGGTCTTGCTGGAGACCCGTCTGCCGTACCTGAGCAATGACCAACGCCGTGTGGTGCTGAAAACCACGGCATTGCCTTCTGGCTATCCCATTCTTGACGATGCAGAAGGCTTTGGCCGCATGAACCTTTTTGCGGCCGCAGACGGCTATGGCGCGTTTAATGGCGACGTGGATGTCACGATGAACGCCAGCCTTGGGGGCTTTAACGCGTTGGACGTGTGGCGCAACGACATCAGCGGAGCAGGAAAGCTGACCAAGAGCGGCACCGGCACCTTGGCCGTCGCTGGCGCGAACGCCTACACCGGCGGCACGGTGGTCGCGGCCGGTACGCTGCGCGCGGATTCGGTCAAGGCGCTGGGCTCTGGCGCGGTGTACATCAGTGCAGGCGTGCTGGCGCTGAACGCAAAAGAAGCCGTGCAGGTCCAGGGTAGCTATACCCAGACTTCAGCGGGCACGCTGCAAGCCTTTATTGGCGATGATGAAGCCGGCCAACTTGCCGTGAGTTCAGATGCCGCGCTGGCAGGCCAGTTGAACGTCGAGTTCCGCCCGGGCTACTCGCCCGTATCGGGTTCGACGATCACCGTGTTGAGCGCACACAAGGTGCACGGTCAGTTTGCCGGCATCTCCGTCAAGGGCTTCAAGGCAACGGCGATCTACAACGCAAACAGCGTGCAAATTCGTCTGGACGCCGCTGGCTGAGTCGGCGCTTCCCCTTTCTTGACCGGATAGGGTCAGAAATAGGCGAGGGTTTCCTCGCCTATTTTTTTCGCTGCTCCCATTGAGTTGGCATTGAACGACGGTACGTCTCAGGCACACTGAGGCCGTCACCGATGCGTCGGCCACCAGATATCGGGTACGCGATTCAAGGCGGGCTTGGCGAACAAATAGCCTTGAAACCGCTCGACGCCAGCGGCTTGCAGCCAGCACCACTCGTCTACTGACTCAACGCCTTCCGCTACCGGCGTAATGCCCATGGCCTTGCAGGCCTGGATGATGGCGAGCACGATGGCTTGCCGTGGCCCATCGGTATGGATGTCTTGAATGATCTTGCGGTCGATCTTGAGTTTGTCTGGCTGAAACTCCGCCAGCAGCGACAGCCCGGCATAGCCCGCGCCGAAATCGTCAATGGCCACGCCGATGCCCGCACTGCGCAATTGCTTGATGGCGCCTCTGAACGAGCCTAAGCACGAAATGGCCTCCTGCTCGGTCACCTCCACGAACACCTGGCTGGGCGATAGGCCGCTTGCCAATATTTGATCCACCAGCAAGTCCACGGCGTTGGGGATGGCAATCAACGACATCGGGAACAGGTTGACCGAAATCTTGATGTGTTGCTCACCGAGCCGATGCGCCAGTTCAAAGGCTAGCGCTTTGGACTCAAGGTCGGTCTGATAAAGAAGATCAGTGGGCAGCGATGAAAAAAGCTGCTCAGGCGATCCGCCGGACGGCGTGCGAATCAGAAATTCGAACGAGGTGATGTTGCGCCGCATCGGATCGACAATCGGCTGAAGCGCAAATTGATAGCGATTTCCGGGCGCCGGTTGCTCACCATCGCTATGGCTTGGGTCAGCGACTGGCGCGAAGGTCCAATCTGATGCGGGATCGCCTTCGACGATGTGTGCAATCCCGCTGGAGCTCGCGTACATCAAGAGGATCTTGATCACCCGGTCGTCACTGCTGGCAAGGTGCGCCCTGAGTTTCATCTTGGCGAGAATCGCCTTTCGGGGCTCATCCGCCCCGTCTCGCAGGTCGATCAACGCCATCGCATCGCCATCGAATCGACGCGCGGGCGCTTCATCCCGCAAAAGGTGAACCACATTGCTGTGCCGGCGATCGCGTTTTATGACTTCAAACAGTGCGTCGACGGCATCGTGAGGGCCTTCCAGCAGTTGCACGAAATGCACGCCATCGAAAAGCAAAATTCCCGTAATTGAAGCCGCAGCATTCCGTTGTCGAGCGTCCTGCATTAATCGGCTGAGATCATTCGCTTGAAGCGGCGTTGCGGCGCGGCTGCGATAGATCAAGGTCGAGAGCATGGGCGTCCTCCCTCACATCCATTGAATCGGTTTTACGGCAAAAGCCTATCACGGCCGGAAAAGTCCGCTCTTGCTCGGCGTTGCCCTCGCACCGGAAGCCAAATGCCCCCAGCCGGCACGGGGGCTTTAGGGTAAGAAAAAAGCCGCGCCCCTATTATGCAAGCCAAGTCTTGTTTAATAGAGAGCATCCTGTTGATTCCGCCGTTGCTTCCCTTTTCCGCCGTTTGGTTATTCCTGTCCGTTCAGGCTGTCGGTCTGGCGCTCTGGCTCACGCTTGCCGCCCTGAACAATCGTCGCGATTTTGTAGGGGCCGCCGCAGCCGTCGGCGCAACGATGGCCATGTTGCCGTTGAAAGAGCCGCCCCGCATTCCCACGCCCTTGCTCAGCCGCGCCGTTTCCGCGCCCTATGCGCATCGGGCGGCGCTTAGTGTGCTGCTGTTGATCCAGACAATAGGCGCCGCACTGGCCTGGGCGGGCTGCTACATGTTGTTGATTCAGGGGGATCTACACTTGGCGCGGCCGTGGCTGAATGGCGCGCTAGCCGCCATGTCTGCCTGCCTCTTCGCCATGCATCTTGCCGGCTTGTGGTTTGGATACTGGATTCGCCAAGACACGCTGCAACTGACCCATGTCGCCCTGCTGCTCTGGACCGGCATTGCGTTCTTAAGCTTGAATCTGATCCCGTAAAACGCCAGGGGCCTGGTCACGACATGGGCCGGGTCAATCCAACCCATCGCTTGCGAACCGAAGCATCGACTGACTAACGCTTTTTCAAAACCGAAAACGCGAAATAATGGCGGTCCAAGTTCATGGACGGCAAGCCCGCCGTCCCCAACGGAGAGGCGTCATGTTTGATCACATGGGTTTTGGCGTTAGCGATATTGATGAAAGCCGCAAGTTCTTTCTCCAGGCGCTGGCCCCTCTGGGCGTGGGCCTGGCGATGGAGGGCCCCAACAGCGTCGGCTTGGGCCGGCAAGGCAAGCCGTCAATGTGGCTGTACGCCACCTCTGCCGTAACGCCGCCCTTGCACATTGCCATTGCCGCACACACGCGCGCGGATGTCGACGCGTTCTACCAAGCCGCGATCGCCGCGGGCGGAAAAGATAACGGCGCGCCGGGGTTGCGCCCGCACTACCACCCAAACTACTACGCTGCATTCGTCCTTGGCCCCGATGGCCACAACGTGGAAGCGGTGTGCCATCAGCCAGAGAATTGAGTGGCGATGGCGAGCCAGCAGGGGCAGTCAGACTGCAATTCAGCAGGGGCAGTCAGACTGCAATTCGCCGCCCCGCTTCACACCCCCGAATACATGACCCGGCCCGCAGTGGGCATCGGGGCGCGCAGGATGGACCCTGACTCGGACTCGGTGATGTAAAGCGTTTTGCGGTCTTCGCCGCCAAACGCAACATTGGTCGTCAATGCCCCGAGCGGCGAATTGATGCGCAACAGGGGCTCGCCACGGTTGCTGAATAACCAGACCGCGCCCAGCCCCACATGCGCCACGGCCAGATTGCCGTCTTCATCGATGGCCAGCCCGTCAGGCCCGCCTCCGCCGGACATCTGGATGAAGGTGCCAACTTTGGTGACATTACCCTCGCGGGTCAGCGGGACGCGCCAGATGGCGTTCGCCCGCGTTACGGCAACATAAAGCACCGACTCGCTGGGGTCCAGCACCAGGCCGTTGGGGCTGGGGATGTTATCCAACAGGCAATCGACACGGCCGTCGGCCCGGCGCCGGAATACCCGGCCCGTCTGGTCGTGCCAGCCGGTCAGCCCTTGGTCGGTGAAATACAAATCGCCGTTAGACGCGAACACCAGGTCGTTCACGGCCTTCAGACGCTCAAGGTGCACCCTTTCAAGCACAGGCGTGACCTTGCCCGTTTCAGGATCAAGCTGCATGATGCCGCGCGCATAGTCCGCAATGAAGATGCGCCCGTCCCGGTGGATCTTCAGGCCATTGGGCTCGCCGTCGTACTCGGCGATCAATTCGAAGCCGCCCTGAGTGTCCACCCGGAACACGCGGCCCCACGGCACATCCACGCAATACAGACGCCCTTGCGCGTCAAACGATGGCCCCTCCAGCAGGGAATGGGGTGGCTGATTGCCCGGCTGGTAGCGATGCCACTCGGACGTGCCTTCCGGCTTGCGGAAGATGTCGGGCAGGCGGGCAAAGACTTCGGCTTGAATGGCAGGCGGTGCGGCGTACATGGTTTCCTGGCAACGGGTTGATGGCGGGTGGACGGCAACGATATCTACACGGGCCTTTCACGTAATGCGGTCGGTCGTGCCGACGAACTCCATGGGGCAATAGAAGCCGCCATGAAACTGGGCGGCGATGGGGTCCTCGGGTATGTCCTGAGCAAGTATTTCCGCGGCGAACACTTCGGAGTCGTCTTGCGGCGCGTACCCCAGGAATTTAACGTTGGAGTTGTCCCACCGGTTGCGCAGGTTGTTCGATGCGCCATAGACCACGACGAAGTGATAGGACTCGTGCTCGATGCAGCGGCGCGCCAACTGCGCCATGTCCCGGTGGCTGAGCCAGGTCAGAAGCTGGCGCGCTTCGCTCGGACGGTCGGGCGTACGGAAGGTGCCGATGCGCAGGCAGGCCACCGACATGCCGTATTTATCGGCATACATCCTGCCCAGGGCTTCACCAAACACTTTCGATACCCCGTAGAGCGAGTCCGGCCGGGGTTCCACGGTGTTGTCCAGAAATTTTTCCCTGCGGTGGTAGCCCACGGCATGGTTCGAACTGGCAAAAATGACACGCGGCACGTGTTGGCGGCGCGCGGCTTCGAACACGTTGTAGCAGCCGTCGATATTCATCGGCAGAATTTTGTCCCACGTGTCCACGCCGGGAATTCCGGCCAAGTGCACAACGCAATCGATGCCTTCCATGCAACGCGCGACCGAATCGATGTCGCGCACATCGATCTTGCAGATTTCCTCGCCCGCTTGCGCGGGCTCCTGTTCGGCGATGTCGGCCAGGCGCAGCAAGGCATAGCGGCCGCGCAGATGCGTGCGCAGGCATTTGCCGATGTTCCCTGCCGCGCCCGTGATCAGCACCCGCAGGTGTTCAGGTTGGTTGAAATGCGTCATCGATTTTCCTGTCTTTTCCGGCTAGGCGGAGGGATGGATCATTTCTTGGTATTGGCTTTGGCTTCGATTACGGCGTCATAAAGCGCCTGGCCGCCAGGCGCATCGCCCACCAGCTTCTTCACGACGGGCCGGGTCGCCTGCACCAGGGAGTCAATGTCGCTCGGATAAACAACGGTAACGCCCTTTGCCGCCATGGTCTTCATCCCGTCGTCGTAGACCTTCTTGTAATAGTCGCGGGCATAGGCCATGGCTTCATCGGCAGACTCCTTAACGATTTTGCGGTCGCTCTCAGAAAGGGAATCCCAACGCGTCTTCGACATGACCAGCAGCGCCGGGTGAATATTGATGTGCGTCATGTTGAAGTACTTGGACACCTCGATGAACTTGTCAGACACGAATTGATCTGGCGTGGTCTCGCCGCCGTCGATCACTTTCTGCTGTAGCGCCAAGTACAGTTCGGAATAGGCCATCGGGGTGGCCTGTGCGCCCAGGGTCTTGTAGCTTTCAACGTACCCCGGCGATTGGATGACGCGGATTTTCATGCCCTTCAGGTCAGCAGCGGAATTAACGGCACGGTTGCCAAAGACGTTGCGTTCAATGGCGGAAAACCAGCCCAGGCCGACGAGACCGTACTTGGGAAGGATGGCCATGAACTTGTCGCCAACGGGGCCGGCCAGAATTTCATTGGCTTGCTGGACGTTGTCAAACAGAAACGGCGTGTCAAAAACCAGAAATTCCTTCACCACATTGTTCAGGGCTGGTTGGCCGGTAACGAACAGATCCGTCGCGCCGGCCACGGCGCCTTGAATCATGGTCAATTCCCCGCCCAGTTGTGAATGCGGGAACACCGTGACGTTGATCTTGCCGTTCGATTTCTCTTTGAGGATGTCGGCAAATTTTTGCGTGCCGACGTGGAACGGGCTGTCTGTGGTCAGCGTATGCCCCACGTCCATGTTCAGTGCATGACTAGGCGCCGACAGCAGCGCCAGGCTGATGGCGCCGGTACCAATGATCTTCTTGAGCATGCTCATGTCTTGTCTCCTGGGTGACTTCCAGATTTATGATTTTTTTAATTCGCGCCGGGCGGCGGCCCGGCGCGACTGCCTACAGAAACGCCGTACTAAGAACAGGCACGTACGAGATGATCAGGATGTCCACGACCAGCACCGCCAGGAAGAGGACCAGGTATCGGGCCAACTGATGCATCTTCAGCTGGGCCACCTCGCACACCACGAACAGATTCACACCCACGGGCGGCGTCACCATTCCCACCGCCAAGTTGGTGATCACGATCATGCCGAAATGGATCGGGTCAATGCCAAAGGCCACGCTGATGGGCGCCAGGATCGGCACAATGATCAGGATTGCCGCCAGCGCTTCGATGAACATGCCGACGACGAACAACATGATGTTCACCAGCAGCAGAAAAACGATGGGGTTGGTGGTCACCGAACCCAGCATGGCGGCAACGCGCTGCGGCACCTGGTTGATGGTCAGCAGGTAGGCAAACACCGCGGCAAACGCGACGATCAGCAAGATGATTGCAGACATCACCGCGGCCCGGCCGAAGATGATGGGCAGATTCTTGAGCGTGATTTCCTTGTAGACGAACATCCCAAGCGCCAGGCCGTACAGCACCGCAACGCAGGATGCCTCGGTAGGCGTGAACAAGCCGCCATAGATGCCGCCCAGAATAATGACGGGCATCATCAGCGCCAACATAGCGTCCCGCAGCGCCACCAGCACGCCCGTCGTCCAGTCCTTCAGGCTCATCACACGCACGGCGTCAAAGCCCTTGACGCTGGCGATTACGCAAACCGTCAGGATCAGCGACAAGGCAATCAAGAGCCCCGGAAGTATGCCCGCGATGAACAGCGCGCCCACCGACACATTGGCCGTCAGCGCATAGACCACCATGGGAATGGACGGCGGAATGATGGCCCCCAATTCCCCGGACGACGCTGCGATCGATGCGGCGAAGGCTCGCGGATAGCCCTTCTTCTCCATTTCGGGGATCAGCACCGAGCCGATTGCCGCGGTGGTCGCCGACGACGACCCGGACACCGTGGCGAACAGCAAGGACGTGAGCACGGCGACGGCGCCCAAGCCGCCTCGAATCCAGCCGACGAACGCATTGGCCAATTGAACCAGCCTTCGCGCCACGCCGCCCGACTGCATCAGATGGCCCGCAAGAATGAAGAATGGCACGGCCATCAGGCTGAATGAATCCAGCGCCTGAAACGCCATCTGCACCACCATCAGTAGCGACCGGTCACCCGATTGCAATGCCATCGCCGCGGACAGCCCCAGCGCGGTCATGATGGGCGCGCCTATCAGCATGATCAGAAAAAACGACAAGCCAAGCACCAGAATCATATTGCCCCCTCGACACTGTTCTTGATTTCCAT
Source organism: Achromobacter sp. NPDC008082 (assembly GCF_042957345.1). Lineage (NCBI taxonomy): Bacteria > Pseudomonadati > Pseudomonadota > Betaproteobacteria > Burkholderiales > Alcaligenaceae > Achromobacter > Achromobacter sp. NPDC008082. Next base: position 71,496 of record NZ_JBIBIB010000007.1, on the reverse strand, counting down.
GGCCTCTTCCATTTCCGCCGATTCCCGTTGTGGCGATTCCACGTTCAGCAGCTCTTTGGCCGCATTGGTGAGGGTGTTCGCACACATGAGCAGGCAGCCGATCGCCATACATGCATAGACATAGGCCATGGGCATTTCCATCGCGGGCGACCATTGCTTCATGCCCAGTTCAATCAGCCGCGTGGATTTCCATACCAGCAGGACCGCCAGCGCCAGGGTCAGCAAATGGGACACAAACCGCAGCCAGCGGGCAATCCGCTCGGGGACCAGGCTGGCGAAGACGTCGACCCCGATCAAGCGCAGGTGGTAAGCGGCCACCGCGCCGCCGATGAAGACGCTTCCCACCATCAGGAACCGCGCAAGCTCTTCGGCCCATGGCGTGGAAACCGAGATGCCGGTGTAGGTGTAAAGCAGCCGGGCTAAAACAGAAATGGACACGGCAACGATCATGCCGAAAAGAAAAAGCCCGGCGACCTTTTCTGCGGCGTTGTTGATGGACTCCATGGTTCGTTGCACCGAACGGAACGTGCTGTGGGAGGCAGAGTGATCGTTCATCGCGCCTCCCCGTGTTTCTTGTCTTGTCTCATCACCTCTCCCCTTTGTTTTGGCAGGGAACTGCATTGCAGATTTTTATTGTTGGCGGCGTTTATGCATGCCGCGCTTCGTGGGTGTTGCTTGGGTATTGCGTGTCAGTGAGCCACCTCTTCGTCCGACAGAATTCGCGCGGCTTTCAGCAGTGCTGTTTCGTATCGTCTCTGTTCGGCCGCCACTTGCTCGGGCGTCCATTGGTAGAAGCCGCGCAACGACGGCGATTTCACGCCGATGTCGCCATTGGCGACCAGTTGGCGCATGTACGCGCTGGGCTCCTGGTCGGTGCGCAAGTACGGATACATCGTCGTCGCCGCCGCGCAATGGATGTCGATGCCCGCCAGATCTTTTTGCAGCAGCGGGCCGGCCGCGATGTACCGAAAACCAAACCCATAGCGCACGGCAGCGTCTACGTCTTGCGCCGAGGCGAAGCCCTCTTCGACCAGGGCGATTGCCTCGCGCATCAAGGCATGCTGAATGCGGTTGGCCAGAAAGCCCGGGATATCGCGCTTGACGCGGATCGGCTTTTTTCCCACTGCCCGCATGATGGCGCTGACGTCATCGGCGGTTGATGCATCGGAGGCCTCGCTGCAAACCACCTCCACCGCCGGCACAAGATGGGCCGGCATGAAAAAGTGCAGTCCAAGCATCCGGCGCGGGGTCGCCAAGCCTTGTGCGATCTGGCTGATGGGAAAGCTCGATGAATTGCTGGTCAAGGGAATCGGGGCTGGGCACAGGGCTTCGAGTTCGGCGAACACCGCCTGCTTGAGCGCGAGATCCTCGAAGACGCATTCAATGACGATGTCGACGCCGGCCCAGTCCACATCGATCAGCGCACGATGAATGGCTGGCGGGGGTTGACGCCCATCGGCGCCCAACGCCTGCGAGGCCGCCTCCACTTTTCCGGGCAAGGCCAGCCGCGCCCCCGCATCCGGTTCGACAACATGGACGCGCCACCCCGCCACATTGAACATGGCGGCAACCGCGCATCCCATGGTTCCACCGCCCACCACCACCACTTTCTTGATGCTGCTCATCATTTGTTCCTGGTTAGGTGCCTGGTCAACTGCTGCATCACAATTTACATAGCCGGTAGCGATAGGTAAAATTCAAAGAAACGAATAGAGTTTTCAAAAATATCAATAGTTCGTCAGTTCGCGTATCCACACGGAGACCGGTCATGCTGGGTGATCTCAAGCAGTTGCGCGCCTTCCTCGCGATCGCCCGCCTGGGAAATTTCACCCGGGCCGCCTACGAACTGCACATCTCTCAGTCAGCGCTGACCATCCAGATCCAGCAGCTTGAAAAGCACTTGCGCACGGAACTGTTCGACCGCAATCGCAGAAACGTCACGTTGACCCCGCATGGCCAGGAGCTGTTCCCGCGCATCGAACGCTTGGTGGCCGAAATCGAAGACCTGGTCACCCATGCCCGAGAGGCAACCGATCCAGATCGTGGCACCGTCACGGTGGCGGCCCTGCCGTCAGTGGCCGCGGGCCTGCTGCCCCGCGCGATTCATCGGCTGAATCGCGACTATCCCCGCATTACCGTCCGTATCCGAGACACCGTGGCCGCTCGCCTGACCTATATGATCCGAAACGGCGAGGTGGATTTTGGGGTGGGCAGCCCGGTTAAACGCGATCCGGAACTGGTCTGGGAAAAGTTGATGACCGACCGCTTCTGCGCCTTTGTGGCGCCCGATTACCCGTGGACGAAGCGGAATTCTGTGAAGTTCAAGGACCTGGCCGGCCCGCCGCTAATTCTGCCGGTCAGGGAAAGCAGCATCCGCATGCACATTGAGGCCGCAGCCGACAAGAACAAGATCTCGCTGCCCGCGGCCTATGAGGCCGTCTATAACTCGACCATCACGGCGATGGCGGCGCAGGGGCTGGGGGTGGCCATCCTTTCAGACTTGGTGGTGCGAGGCGAAGACACCACGCGCCTGCGGCGCATTTCGATCGAAGATCCCCCGCTGTATCGATTCATCGGCATCTTGCGGCGGTCGGGCCGCTCGCTATCCAGACCCGCCGAGTTGCTCATCAGCGCGTTGCGCGTAGCGGCAAGCGCGGATTGATGGGCTGTCTTGAACCTCGGGGAATAGGCAGTCTGACCCCTGAATTCAGTTTCGACATTTCGAGTGGCGCGACGCCATCCACGCCGTCGCGTCCTGGCCCACCTGCTGGGCCAACGCAACAATCAAGCGCTGCTGCGCTTGCACTAGCGCGGGATACCCCGCAGCGGCGGGTTGCTCAAAGCGTCCTTGGCAAACAAGACTAGCGCCGGCCGGGTCACGCGCATCCCTCAGGGTCCAGCCCGCTTCAAGCTGCACGCGCTGTCCCGGCCACGCGTCCAACCGGCGGACTTGCAGTTTCACCTTGATCACCTGCGCATCGCTTGGCCACGACAAGCCGGCAACGTCCTGGGCGCCCAGGCGATCGGCCAGTTGCGCGGACAGCGCATGGCGTATCTCTTCGTCCAACGGCCCTAACCAGCGTTCGTCATCCAGCACGGCGAGCATGCCGCTGTCGTCTTGTCTTACGACGAGCTGGGGCTGGTTCAGATACTCCGGCACCGTCACAGGCAGCACTTCGAACACGAAGCGCGCCGGCGCCTCCGGGGGCCGGACATCCCCCTGTGCGCTTAGCAAGGTGTAATAGCGCACCGGCGCGGACGTGGTGCACGCCGCCAGGCCCAGGGTCAGAACAAGCAGGCTGAATCGAGTAAACCGGATCATCGCGGAAGCGTCTCCATCGTGCTTGCGGGCGGCGTGCTGGACGCCTCTAACGGGGCGTTCTTGGGGCGGCCTCGCACCAGCGCCTCGGGGCTTCGGCTCAACAGGTCGGTCAATGTCCGCACCGAACGGGCGGCGCGCTGAATCTCCTGAAGGGTCTGTCCCAGGCTCTGCTGCAACGTCGCGTCTTCGGCAAGCATGCCGTGGGCGGCGCCTATGGTTTGTTGCGCCTGGCGCAGCGTCTGCGTGGCCTGTGGCAAAACAAGCCCGTTCACCTGCTGCAGCGCTTTATTCAAGTTGGCGAAGGACGCATCAAGATTGCGCGCGATGCTGTCCAGGGGCATCTTGTCAATCTTGCCCACAATGTTGGCGACGCGCTCTTGCAATTGATCGAACGTGCCACTGACTGTGGGCAGCGTGATCGGACGTCGTTGCGAATCGAATACGACCTTCGGCGTGTTCGGTATGAAATCCAAGGCGATATAAAGCTGGCCGGTCAGCAGATTTCCCGTCCTGGCCTGCGCCCTCAAGCCGTGGGCCACCATTTCTTGCAGCAGGCGTACCAGTCTGTCTTCCTCGGTCCCATCGGACGGCGGCATTTTTTCCATGATTTCATTGAGCCGCTGCGGATAAACCACGATGCCGACTTTGGATTGAAAGCGCCGCCTGTCGGGATCGTAATCCGGCTTGATCGAGATGACCTTCCCCAGGTCCATGCCGTCGAACTGCACGGGCGCCCCAATGGCCAGCCCGCGCAGAGATTGCTCGAAGACCAGATAAGCGGTTTGCGATGGCCCGTCAGGCGGCGCCAGCGCCGCCTGCTGATCCTTGGCCAGTTCGTACGTGGCATCCGCCTCAGCGGGTTCACCGGTCATGCCTAAGGCCGTGCCAAAAGAAACGCCCCCCGCCAGAATGGTGGCGATAGACTGGGTTTGCAGCTTGAATCCGTCTGCGCCCAGCGACACATCCACGCCGCTGGCGTTCCAGAAACGCGTCGCCGTGGTCACAAAGCGGTCATAAGGCGCATTGACGAAGAGCCGCAGCGCAACCGCCTTGCCATCGTCGCCCAACTGGTATGACGCAACGCGGCCAACCTGAATGCGCCGGTAGTAGACAGGAGACCCGACATCTAACGAGCCAAGATCTTCGGTATGCAGAATGAACGACCGGCCAGGCGTGTCGCCTATCACCGTGGGCGGACTTTCCAGGCCAGTGAACGCTTTTGCAGGTTCCGCCGATTGGCCCCGATCCACACCGATGTATGCGCCCGACAGCAAGGTGTCCACGCCGGAAACCCCATCGATGCCGATGCGCGGGCGCACCACCCAAAACCGCGAGTCTTCGCGCGCCAGGCTAGCCGCATCCTTATCCAGCGCCACCGTTGCCACCACACGGGAACCGTCTTCGCTAAGGTTGATTGCCGTCACGGTGCCCACATTCACGTCCTTGTATTTCACAAGGGTCTTGCCCTCTTCCAAACCGGCGGCGGTATGAAACGTAATCGTGATCACCGGGCCTTCGCTGATCCAGGTTTGCACCAGCATGGAAAGGCCGATCAATGCGGCGATCAGAGGGACCAGCCAGACAAGCGAGATCCGCCACTTTCTGCGAGGGATCACCGTAGGCGCGTCAAGCCCGTGGAGATCCTTGGAAGATTCAATCATTCATCACCACCATTGATTTCACCATCCCAAATATGTCTGGGGTCGAACGACATGGCTGCAAGCATGGTGAAAATCACAACCATGCCGAAGAAAAGGATGCCGACACGCGGCGAAATATCGGTAAGCCCCTGGAATTGCACCAAGGCAGCCACCACCGCCACCACCAGCACATCCAGCATTGACCAGTACCCCACAAACTCAACGATGCGGTACAACTTGGCGCGCTCACGGGTCGCCCATCGGCTACGCCGCTGGGAGGTCACAAGCAACAGCCCAAGAATCAGGAATTTCGCGCAAGGCACCGCCACGCTCGCGATGAAAATCACGAACGCGATGGCATAGGAGCCAGACGTCCAGAACTCCACGGCCCCCTCCATGATGGTGCTGCTGCTGCCTCTGCCCAGCAGACTGGAATACATGACAGGCAGCACATTGGCCGGGATGTAGCAGATGATGGCCGCCACGAGCAGCGCCCACGCGCGCGCCAACCCGTTGGGCCGCCGTTGATGTAGCGTTGAGCCGCAGCGAGGGCACTGAACTTCTCGCCCGGGCGTGTCCACGCGTTCGCAAACCAGGCCGCATGTGTGGCAGCCCACTACCGACAAATCGCTTGCAAATGGCAGCCTGCTCACGCTACGCCGCCACGCCGCAATGCGGATACTTCTTCGGTCTGATCCCACAGGGCAGACAGGTCTCTGTGAGCAATCACAGTGAGCAATACCATCAGGGCGGCAGTGGCCCAGACGCCTGCGCCAAGCGTGACTTCCACAAGACTCACCAGCTTGATGATCGCCACCAGAATCCCAAAAATGGCCACCTCGACCATGCTCCAGGGACGCAAGCACGCAAGCGTTCTCAGCGCCCGGGCAAAGCCCGGTGCGCGACGGCCAACCCGCGCATAACTCAGCACCCATGACAGCAAGACGATCTGGGCCAGCGGCACCAAGATCATCACTAAGCCTGCAACGATGGCAAGGGGCGCCACGCTGCCTTGAGCCAGGGCCCATGCGAATTCCCACAACGTTGCCTGCCGGTGCATGCCATTCAGACTGATGCGGACGATGGGGCAAACGTTTGCGATCAGAAATACGATCGCTGTCGTAACGGTCAATGCCAGCCATCGGTCCACATCCAGCGGGTTGGCGCGCGCGAGGACGGCGTCGCATCGGCGGCAACGCGCGACCTCGCCTGCCGCCAGCGTGCAACGCCGGTACACGCTGTCGCAATGCTCGCAAGCCACCAGCTGTGGGTAAATGTTCATCTCTTTAGCGGCATACCGGGGCATTGTCACTGCGCAGTGTTGGGGAAGTCTCTCAGGGGGTGATACTGGTAATCTTCGAACCCTCAAGACCCATACCCGCCATCAAGCCTTGGGCGCCAAACGGCACGGCGAAGACCTCCTGTGACAAGGTCGTGGTGGACAAGGTGGAAGCGATGGATTTATCCCACGCCACCACGCTGGGGCCACTGCCCAGCGCCCAGCCATTGCTCGATTCCAGATAATTCAGCGACTTCTGGTTCATGAAGAAAAGCGCGTAGCCAAAGGTCTGGGCTCCGGCTTGAAGCCCCAACGACACTGCGGAGATGTCGTAGTAACCCACCGCCTCTTTACCCTTGAACAACGCGCCTTGCCCATGCTCGCCGCCCAACACTAAGCCGGCTTTGTAGATCTTGGGAAAAACCAAGACTGCCACCGCTTTATCGCCCAGTTCTTTCGTGCTCGGCTCGACCGCGTAAAGGTGTTGCAGCGCATTGGCGGAGTCGTTGCGGATTGCACGTGCCGAATCGGCGAAGGCCAGGCTCGGCGGAACCAGCACGCAAGCGAAGACGAACAAGGCGGACCGCAAGCAAGGCGCAAACCGCTGCGGAAGAGATTTCAGATTTTTATGACTTGCCATGAACTTGGAATACCCTGGTTTAGTGAATTGACGCTTGTGACGCGCCTTACTTTGGAAACAGGAAAGTCACGCCGGCCCGAAGCCCCCAACCATCGGGCCCACTTTCAGGCGCGGCAGCCCAATACCGCACACCAACCTGGAAGCTCACCGGCTGCGCGCCTACTTTGACGACCTTGGAGACAGTCAGGTTGACCGGCACACTCCACTGCGACCCTTTCCAATCGTATGAACTCTCCGTGTCCAACCCGAACGTCCACGCCTTGTTGTTGGTATACGAGAAGAAAGGCTGCAGGAAGGTGGCACTGATGTTTCTGCGGTCACTCTGCCCTGCCAGCGACCAGATGTGGTTGGCCAACACCCCATAGGTCAAACTGTCCTTTTGCTTCAACAAGACCGCAGAGGGCCCTGCGCCCCATTTTTTTGCCCCTAATAGCGAGTCCGTGGCGGTAGGCACCAAGAAAGCGGGCCCGGCTCCCCAGATAAGGCCATCCGACGTGGGACTCTTTGGCGAAAAAAAGAAGCTCTGGGTGATATCCCCCAGCCCTGACTGCGTGCCTGATTTACCGGCCACGTTGTGTTGGGAGACAACAGGAACGATCGTCCGGGAAATCACGTTCCAGGAATCGCTTATCGAAAACGGAATAACGGGCTGTATGTTGACGTAGGCCTTGTAGCCGTCGGCAGACCCATAGCCACGATCGTAATTAAACTGAAATGGAACGCTGACCAGCGCGGCGACCGGGTTGGCGAGCTGCTTTGCGATCTCAACCTCTTCGGCGTTCGATATCGAGCACATTCCAACTGCTGCGCAAAAGCACGCCAAAGACCTAAATTGCATATTCCCTCAAGATTTCTGACATCGCACGTGTCCGTCTACGACTGATCGCCGCACTCTATACAGACGTGTCACGGCACGCTTGCCATTTGATGCCATACATGAGGAGTGTGTGGCCCAGCTGATTGTGCAAGGTCAAAACCGCGCTTGCGATGAAGGGTCTTCCGCGTTTTCGGGTCTTCCGCGCTTTCGGGTCTTCCGCGTTTTTTCTTGGTGCTCGCTGCGCTGCGACTGGCGGATTGTTCTATCTGACAGACACCGATTCAATCCGATTACGCCCCCGTTGCTTGGCGTAATACAGCGCGCGGTCACTGCGGCTGAGCGCCAGCTCTGCGTCGTCGTCCTTCGTGTGCAGCGCGGAAATGCCGATGCTGACCGTCAGCGGTATGTACCGCCCGCCCGATGAATACGGCGTATCGGCGATCTGACGTTGCACGTTTTGCGCGAACAGATGTGCGTGTTCGATGTCGGTATCGGGCAGCACGACGGCGAACTCCTCGCCGCCGATGCGCCCCACCAAATCTATTTCGCGTAGTTGGGCGCGCAACGTATTCGCAAAGTGCTGGAGCACCCCATCGCCGATGGCGTGGCCCCAGGTGTCGTTGATGTGCTTGAAGTGGTCCAGGTCGCACATCAGCACTGCCGAGCCCTGGCCGCCGTCGCCCTTGATACGCGTAAGCTCCGCCGCGATGCGCGACATGAAATGGCGGCGGTTGGGCAAGGTCGTCAGCGCGTCCGTGGCGGCCAGCTCGCGCAGTTCGAATTCGGCGCGCTTGCGGTCGGTGATGTCCGTGACGAACCCGTGCCACACGACGCGATTGTCGGCATCGCGGCGCGGGCTGGCATCCCCCTGCCGCCACCGCACGCCCTGCAATGGCAGGCAGACGCGGAACTCCAGGTGCCACGGAGTCAATGCGGCGGCCGCCTTCTGCAACGACGTGCGATAGGCGGGCAGGTCCTCGGGATGGATGCGCTGTTCGATTGCCGTGGTGCTCGCGCGCACGTCGTCGGCAGTGAGCTCGAACATGTCCCAGATGCCAGCGCTGACATACGAAAACAACGAGCCGCCCTCGGGCAACGGCCGGCATTGGAAGACCAGGCCAGGTACGGCGTCGGTGAGGTTGACGACTAGGTCGGCCGTCTGCTTGAGCCGGTCAGACATGGCCCGCACCGCGCTGATGTCGGTGGTCGTGCCCATCATGCGCAGCGCCCTGCCCGCACTGTCCCGGCTGATCACCTTGCCGCGGCTGCAAATCCACTTGTAGCTGCCGTCCTTGCAACGGATGCGGTGCTCGACTTCATAGCTTTCAGTCTTGCCGTCGAAATGGTCTTGCATGACGGCGCGCACGTAATCCAGGTCGTCAGGATGCAGGCGCGTGTAGGCGTCCTCGATGCGCGTGGTCAGTTCCGATTCGGAATACCCAAGCAAGGCCTTCCAGCCGGGCGAATAGCGGATCTCGCCGGTTACCACGTTGCGGTCCCAGACGCCCGTGCCACTGCCCGCGATGGCCAGCGACAACTTTCGGGCCTCTTCGCGCCAGGTGTCTTCGCCCTCGCGCTCGCCGGACGGCGCATGGCGATGTGCAATCGCCGTGGCCGCCAGGCCAGCCAGGTCTTTCAAGGCCTGACTGTCTTCATCCGTAAATTCGCGCGCTTGCCCATGCAGCAACCGCAAAGCGCCCAACAGCCGCCCATCGGCGGCGCGCACCGGGCATTCGATGGACCAGGGTTGGGAGGCCTCGGGCGGCTCGCCGTCCACCGCCTGCCAGGCGTCATCGGCGTCGGCGTCCGTGCTGGCTAGGATGGCCATGTCCACGCTAAACAAGCGCCGCGCCAGACGCGCCACCCGGGCAAGCGCGCCGTCGGGTTCACCCGGCGCGCCGTCCGCGCTATCGCCCGGGGTTCGGGTCAGGGGTAGATAAGGATCACCGGTAGCGGGCATTTCAGGGCCTGATCAATACGGCATGCACCGGTACCGCCGGGCTGCACGTGGCTGACATTTTGTCACGATTCGCGCCCGAACTGCATCCTTTTGGAGGGTGTGGCCGCCACGCCGCACTTGTCCCCGGCAGGCGCTGCGCTTGGGCACAAGGCTTGGTGAGCTTGGGCACAAGGCTTGCTGAGCAAATGACCAAAGGCAACATCCCACAGGAGATCCGCGATGAGCGAAAAAACTGCAGTGGTAGGCTTGGCCGTCCTGCTGGGCGTCTTCTCAACCGCGCCGGCCGCTCTGGCGCAGGGCGCGCCGCAGTCGGTCACCGAAGTCCGAGTCGATGTTGCCAAGGTGGACGCGGGATACCGCGCATCGAAGATGAGCGGCTCCACCGTCTACAACAGCAATAAGGAAAAGATCGGCACCGTCGATGATCTGATCCTGGGTCCCCCGGACTGGGTGCCGTATGCCGTGCTTTCAGTGGGCGGCATACTCGGGCTGGGCAATCATCTGGTCACGGTGCCTTTGTCAAAAATGCAGATCGCCGACGATCAGTTGGTGCTGCCGGAGGCCACCAAAGACACGCTGAAGGCGCTGCCCGAGTTCAAGTACATGAAATAAGGTGAGATAAGCGGCCATCGGGCTAATGGGCCATCGGGCGGCTAGTGCGGCGCAGCGCCGCCGCCCGGTCTGATTTTGAACCAGATGGAGTACATGGCTGGCAGGAACACCAGCGTCAGCACGGTTCCCGCCATCGTGCCGCCAATCAGCGTGTAGGCCAGGGTTCCCCAGAAGACGGAATGCGTCAGCGGAATGAACGCCAGAATCGCCGCCAGCGCCGTCAAGACCACCGGGCGGGCGCGCTGCACCGTGGCTTCGACCACCGCATGGAAGGGGTCCAGGCCCTCTTCTTCGTTGTGGTGAATCTGACCAATCAGGATCAGGGTGTTGCGCATCAGAATGCCTGACAGCGCCACCAAGCCAACCAGCGCATTGATGCCGAATGGCTGCTGAAAGAGAATCAACGTCGGCACCACGCCAATCAAGCCTAGCGGGCTGGTCAGAAACACCATGACCATTGCCGAAATCGACCGCACCTGAAAGATGATGATGATCAGGGTGATCGCCAGCATGATGGGAAACAGCGGCAGCATGGCTTTTGTTGCTTTACCCGACTCTTCAATCGACCCGGCCTGCTCAATGCGGTAGCCGCCAGGCAGTTTATCGATGATGGGCTGTAGCTGCTGAGTGATGGCAGCGGACACATCCGGCGGTTGCAGGCCATCGGCAATATCGCCTCGCACGGTGATCGTAGGCGTGCGATCGCGGCGGCGCATGATCGGTTCTTCCATGCGCACATCAACCACCCCCACTTGCGACAACGGCACGCGCTGCCCATGGGCGCCCGCCAAGGTGAAGTCCGCGATTTTGGCCGGGTCAAGCCGGATATCGCCGGCAGCGCGAGCCACCACCTGCACCGAGCGGATGTCTTCACGGACTGCGGTCACCGTCACCCCGCTTAACAAGAATTGCAGCTGCTGCGCCACCGCGCTGGACGTCAGGCCCAACGCCTGCAAACGGTCTTGCTGCAAGGTGAAGTGCATGGTGGGGGTCCGCGCGCCCCAATCCGCGTTCACGGTACGCATCATCGGACTGGCGGCCATCACCTGCTGCACTTGCGCCGCAATGCCACGCAGCGTATTGACGTCAGGACCCGACACCCGATAGGCAACCGGAAATGGCGAATACGGACCGAATACGAGTTGAGTCACACGCACGCGCGCCTCGGGTGCGAGCCCCGCCGCAATGGCTTGGCGCAAGCGCATCTTCAGTGCGTCCCGCTCATCCTGGCTTTCCGTACGGATCACGATCTTGGCGAACGAAGGATCGGGCAGCTCCGGCCCCATGGCCAGATAGAACCGGGGCGCCCCCTGGCCCACGTAGGCCGTGACGATCTTCGATTCTTCCTGTTGAGCCAGCCACGCTTCCACCTTGGCGGCCGCGGCACTGGTCTGAGCGATGGATGTGCCGTAGGGCATCTGCACCTCGACCAGCACTTCGGGGCGGTCAGAAATCGGAAAGAACTGCTTCTTCACCACACCCATGCCCAGCACCGATACAACGAAAAGCCCAACCACCGCCCCGGAGACCAGCCATTTGCGGGCGATGACGCGCGCAAGCACGCGACGAAAGCGGTTGTATCGCGGCGTGTTGTAAAGCGCATCGTGACCGCCCTGCACCTTTTTCATCTCGGGCAGCAGCTTGACTCCCAAGTATGGCGTAAACACCACCGCGACCACCCAGGATGCAATCAGCGCAATGCCGACAATCCAAAACATATTGCTGGTGTATTCCCCGGCGGTTGACGGAGCAAAACCATTGGGCATGAAGCCTACGGCAGTGACCAGCGTTCCAGACAGCATGGGCGCCGCAGTATGGCTCCATGCATAGGCCGAGGCCGCCAGCCGGCTGAAGCCCTCCTCCATTTTCACGACCATCATTTCAATGGCGATGATGGCGTCGTCCACCAGCAAACCTAGCGCCAGGATCAGCGAACCCAACGTAATGCGGTCGAAGTTCTTGCCCGTTGCCGCCATCACAATGAAAACGGCCGCCAGCGTCAGCGGCACGGCGGCCGCGACGACAATCCCCACGCGCCACCCCATGCTGACAAAGCACACCAGCATGACCACGAGCAGCGCGGCGAAGAACTTGACCATGAATTCGTCGACCGCCGAACTGATGTTCACGGCCTGGTCCGTCACCTTCGACAGGCTCATTCCCAACGGCATGTCGGCATTGATGGCGCCTACCTCACGGTCTAGCGCCTTGCCCAGATCCAATCCGTTCCACCCGTCGCGCATGACAATGCCCAACAGCAAGGCGGGTTCGCCACCGTTGCGAATCATGAACGTCGCCGGGTCTTCATATCCGCGTTCGACGTTAGCGATATCCGACAGTTTCAGCGTGCGGCCATTGGCCATCACCGGCGTATCGCGGATCTTCTGCAGCTCGTCGAACGCGCCGTCAAGCCGAATGAATATCTGCGGGCCTTTGGTTTCCACCGAGCCCGCAGGCGTCAAGGCATTCTGGCTATTAAGCGCAGCAAACACATCTTGCGGACTAAGTCCCAATGTGGCCAGCCGCTCATGCGAAAACTCGACATAGATGCGTTCGGCCTGCTCGCCGATGATGTTGACTTTCTTCACGCCGGCAACGTGCAGCAGCCGCTGGCGCATCGTCTCGGCCTCGCGTACCAGCATGCGTTGCGGCTCGCCCTTGGCCTTGAGCGCAAACAGCGCAAACGTGACGTCTGAATATTCATCGTTGACCATGGGGCCGATCACGCCTGGGGGAAGGTTGCCGGCTTCGTCCCCTACCTTCTTGCGGGCCTGATAGAACTGCTCCTGCACTTCCGACGGCGGCGTGCTGTCCAGCAGGGTTAACGTCGTGAATGCCAGCCCTGGCCTGGTGTAGGTCTCGGTGCGCTCATACCAGCGCAATTCCTGCATGCGCTTTTCAATCTTTTCGGCGACTTGATCCTGCATTTCTTGCGCCGTGGCGCCCGGCCAGGCCGTGACGATGGTCATCACCTTGACCGTGAACGCAGGGTCTTCGGCCCGGCCCAGTTTGAAGAAAGAAATAAGCCCCGCCAGCGAAATCAGGCAAATCAGAAACAGCGTGACAGCGCGTTCACGTACGGCAAGCGCTGATAAGTTGAAACGGCCTTCGCTCACGGACGCGCTCCCGCAGCGGCGGCAGTGGCCTGGCCCCCAACCCGCACCAACTCGCCTTCGCGCAACAGATGGGCGCCAAGCGCGACGATCTTGTCTCCTGGCTTGAGCTCGCCGGTCACCCGGGCGCTATCGTCCTCCAGCCGTTGCACCGTGACGGGCCGCCAGGTGACTTTGGCAGGCTCGCCTGTGATGGCCCACACCCCCGGGCTGGCGCCCGCATCGAACAAGGCGCCCATGGGCACCTGCACCGCGCCTTGCGCAGCGGGAGCGCCATTCGATATCTGGATCGTGACGGTCGTTCCCAACGGGGCGTTGGCAAGCGCGCCTTCAAGCACATACCTGGCTTCGAACGTGCGGGTCAGGCGGTCTGCGGCGTCAGAGAGTTGCCGAAGCGTCGTCGGCGCCGTCAACCCCTCTTTGCCAAAAAGCGTCGCCTGGCCGATGGAGCCGACGCTGGGCCGCAGGGTTTCCGGCAACTGGACAATGGCCTCGCGGCTGCCAGCATGCGCAAGGCGCACCACCACCTGCCCGGTGCTGACCACTTGGCCAGGTTCGGCCAGCGTGTCGATGATGACGCCGTCCGCATCGGCCAACAGCTCCGTGTACCGCATCGCGTTGCGGGCGACTTCTGCCTGCGCTTGGGCCACCTTGAGCTGCGCGTTGGCGGAATCGGACGCGGCTTTGATCTGGTCGTAGGCCGAGGCCGATATGGCGCCCGTTCCCCGCAGATCGCGATAACGAAGTTCGTCCTGGGCGGTTTGCTGCGCCCGTGCCCGCGCCGCCGTCACGGCTTCTTGCTGCGCTTGCGCGGCCAGTTTCAAATCGACCGGGTCGATACGCATCAGCGGCTGGCCGCGTTTGACGGTTTGGCCCGTATCGACCAGCCGTTCGAGCACCTTGCCCGAGACACGAAACCCCAAATCACTCTGCACCCGGGCCGCCACGGCCCCCGTGAACGAGCGCTCCGCCGCCCCCGCCCCTTGAACGACGGCTACCCGTACTAACGGCGCTTCGGTGCGCGGATCGGCTTGAGAGGTATCACCGCACGCGGCCAGCACAAGCGGCAGCGAGCAGAGGGCGGTGGAAATAGAAAGGCGCCGGAGCATGGGAGTCCCATCGACGAAATGAACAGGGCTCCCATTTTGGTTCCAGTGACCAACTTAGTCAACAGTCACTATCCAAATTTCTTACGGCGACAGGCTACGAAGAATCAGGCTGGACAGTTGCGCAGGCGCTTCGTCGGTGTAGTCAAAGCTGTGCTGCAAGATCAGCGGATTCAGGTACGGCCGCATGACCAGGAAGATCGCCGTCGACGTTTCGTCCAGCGGGGTTTTGCGCTCGAAATCGCCTGACTGGCGCCCTTCCTGCAAGATGTCTTGAAGCAGCTTGCGGATGCGGTCTTCATAAGCAACCGCCGACTGCCAGTTCTCGGTGGCCGCAGACGCTGCAATCTCGTAGAGCTTGCGATCCCGGAAAAACAGCCGCAGGCTCGCCTCCACAACGGCTTTAAACATGCGGCGAAGCTTCTCGGGGGGCCGATCGGCCTCTTCCACTGCCGCCCTGACTTCTGCCTCGATTTCGCGCAAGCAGTTGGCGCAAATCATCTCGCCAATGGCTTGCTTGGAAACGAAGAACTTATAGATGTAGGCCTTGGAGATGCCAATGGCCTTGGCCAGATCGGATACGGTCGTTTTTTCATACCCGTACAGACTGAAGTGCTCAGTGGCCGCCGTCACGATCTGATCGCGCACATCGTGGTCTGCCGGGCCGCGGGCGGAAACCGGATAAGAGGTGGTCTTGTTCATGGGATGAAGCTTACCTCCCAGCGAAAAAGTCGACAACGAGTGACTATTTAGTATTATAGTCACCTCTCTTTTGTTCCTTCTGACTCAGAAGACGTCCATGCTTCCTACTCGTTCACTTGCCATTCTGACCACCGCCATCACCTTGGCGGGTTGTGCTGTCGGCCCCGACTACGTTCGGCCAGAAACGCCCCTGCCCGCCGCGTACCTCGGCCAGCCTGCGGTAGACCAGCGGCATGCCGAAGCCATGGCTGACGCTGCTACGTGGTGGACAGCGTTCGATGACCCCCAACTGACGCAATATGTAGAGCTGGCGCTGGATCAGAACCTGGATTTGGCGCAAGCGGCGGCACGCGTCAGACAGGCGCGCGCCGGGCTCGGTGCGGCCAACGCCGCCCTTTTGCCCTCTGGCGGCGTCAGTGGCCAGGCTGCCAGAAGCTATCAATCTGTCGAGACGCCCCTCGGGCAAGTATTGAACTCGACGCCGGATTTCGACCGCTACGGCAACGCCTACGAGGCGAATCTGAGTGCAAGCTGGGAGATCGATGTATTCGGCGGCCTGCGCCGTGGACAAGAAGCGGCGCTGGCTGAATACCAGGCCTCGGAAGCCGCCGCCACCGCAACGCGGTTGGCCGTCGCCGCGCAGACCGCTGACATTTACATCAGCATCCGCGGCCTTCAAACCCGCATTGATGTCGCCCGCAGCCAGGTACAAACGCAGGAGAAATTGCTTTCAACGATCAAGCTGCTTTACGGCAAGGGCTTGGCGGCGGAGCTTCAAGTTCAGCAAGCCGAGGGCGCGCTGGCTCAAGTGCAGGCATCGCTGCCCGTGCTTGAAGACGGGTTGAACGCGGCCATGAACGCGCTGGACGTGATTCTTGGCGCCGTACCTGGCACCCATCGCACGGAGTTGGCTTCCGGCCTAGGCATTCCCATTCCGCCGCAAATCGGCGCCATGGGTTCGCCCGGAGATTTGCTCAGACGCCGGCCCGACCTGATCGCCGCGGAACGCAGGCTGGCAGCGTCGAATGCCCGTATCGGCATCGCCATTGCCGAGTACTACCCCAAGTTTTCGCTCAGTGGATTGATCGGCAGCGCGACGTCTCTTTCGGGCGGCAACGTGTTCAGCAGCGGCGCCAGCCAATCTGCCGGCGTCATAGGCTTACGCTGGCGCCTGTTCGACTTCGGACGCATCAACGCGCAGATCGAATTGGCCAAGGGGCAAGAAGCGGAAATGCTGGCTGCCTACCGCGTCGCCGTCCTGCGCGCGACCGAAGACGTGGAAAACGCCTTGTCGGCGCTGGTCAAACGGGAGGATCAAGCCAGCGTGCTTGCCCGCGGGGTGGATTCCTTAGCGCGAGCACGCACGGCTTCATTTGCAGCGTACGAGAAAGGCGTGGTGAGCCTTATCGAAGTCCTTCAAGCCGACGAAAGTCTGCTTCGCGCCTCGGACACTCGCGTTCAGGCGCAGACAGGCGCGGCGCGCGCGGCAGTCGCTGCATTCAAGGCGCTGGGCGGTGGTTGGCAACCGACCGCCACTGGCGAAAGCGCTCAGGCGCTCAGGAAGCGCGTGACTTCGTCCCAATCGTTGGTCGACAAAGCGACGTCCTCGTAGTCGCCGGCTTCCTCGTCGTAGTGCGACACACAGAAGCGCTGGCTCCTGCCGGATTCGCGGTCGGCATAGTTGGCGTAGTCGATATACACCTTCAAACCGCGTTCCTTGTTCTCGAAAGAGGGAGCGGCATCGATGTAGCTCGACGTGTCGACATACCCTTCGGGCAGGGTCGGCAAAGTGGTTGTGTCGAAGTCGGGAAATTCGCGACGCAGTCGTTCAAGGTTCATTACGGAAGCATGTAGAGGCTGAAGACGCGACATTTTACGTTGCTCGGGGTCAGCCGCTACGGTGTCCCCCAAAATAGAGTTTGGGGGGTGCTCACCCATGTGCCGCCCGTCGTTGCGCCCCAGGATCTCGGCTGAAGCTGCGCGCTCGCCGAGCATTGCAACGCTTATAATTAATCGTTGTTATTCTCATTCGCATCTTACGATGCGCTTTCCGAAAGCGCGTTGTGGCGCATCCTCTCCACCGCTACACCTCCCCTGCCGTCCTTTCATGCCCTTGCATCCCTATCCGGCATTCGCTGCCGCCTTGGCGCTGGCCGCCCCCTTTGCCGTCGTTGCTCAGAACTCCGATTCCGCCGTGGAACTGCCCGCCGTGCGCGTCACTGGCGACGACGCAGGCCAGGAAAGCCTGTTCAACCCTATCGCGCCGCCCACGGTCAACAAGTCGTCGGTGCCCCTGGCCAAGACGCCGCAGTCGATCACCGTGGTGCCCCGGGCGGTCCTGGACGCGCAGCAGGCGCAGACGCTGGCCGACGCGCTGCATAACGTGCCCGGCGTCGTCAGCAATCAGTTTGGCCGACGCGGCTGGGACGACCTCATCATCCGCGGCCAGGTCGCTTCGGATTCCTTGTTCCTGGACGGGCTGCGCACGGCGGCAAGCAACCGCATCGCCGAACAACTGTTCGGCGTGGAGCAGGTAGAGGTGTTGAAGGGCCCCGCCTCGCTGCTTTATGGGCAGGTGCTGCCCGGCGGCCTGGTCGACATGGTCAGCAAGCGCCCGCGTGCCGAGAGTTTTGCGGAAGTGGCCACCACCGTGGGCAGCCACGATTTCCGGCAGGCGACGCTGGACATGGGTACGCCGCTGTCGGACAACGGCAAGGCGGCATTTCGCATCAATGCCCTGGCCATGAATTCGGATGACGAAACAGACCACGTGTGGTTCAAGAATCGGTTCATCGCCCCTTCGCTGTCTTTGGATCTGGGCGCGCGAACGGATTTCACCATCCTTACCAGCTACCAGGAACGCCGCTACATCCGCCAGCAGGGATTGCCGATCGCCGGGTCGGTCCAGTCAAACCCTAATGGCCAGATCCCCCGAGACCGCTTTACCGGCGAGCCCGGGCAGGACCCCTACCGCGGCTACCAAAGCCGCGTGGGCTATGCGCTGACGCATCGGTTCGACAATGGCTGGACGGTCAACCAGAACGCGCGATGGCAGTCGTTTACGCTCAATGGCCAGTTGGTCGCCAATGGCCTTTTGCGCGCGGACAATCGGACGCTGCGGCGCACCGCCAATGACCAGCACTGGGACGGCGACACGATCACGCTGGATACCAACGCACAGCGCGGATTTGAAACCGGCTTTGGCCGCCACGACATCACGGTTGGCGTGGATTACCTGCGCACGCGCGAGAACAGCCTGTCGTACAACTGCTCGGTGCAGGACCTGGACGTCTACCAGCCCGTATACGGCAGCGCCATCAACTGCCCAGCCAATCCGCGCACCGACAGCAGCAGCACCGTGCGCTCGATTGGCCTGTATGCCCGCGACCAGATCGCGCTGGGAGAGCGATGGAACGCAGTCTTCGGCCTGCGCCATGACAGCGCCACCACGTATTCAACGGAACACCGCACGCAGGCGCGCGAAGACAGCAGCGAGCGCGCCATCACGGGTTCAGGCGCATTGATGTACGAGGTCCTGCCCGGCGTGCGGCCTTATATCAGCTACGCCACGTCGTTCTATCCCAACAGCGGCACCAGCGTAGACGGCAGCACATTCAAACCGGAAAGCGGCAGGCAATGGGAAGCTGGCGTGAAGTTCGACCTTAACGACGGCGCCACCAGCATCACCGTGGCAGCGTTCGATCTGGAGCGCCGCAATGTACTCCAATCGGACCCGTTAAACGACGGCTACAGCATTGCGGTCGGCAAGCAACGCACGCGCGGCGCGGAATTGGGATGGGCAACGGACCTGACCGACGGCCTGAGCCTGATGGGGGGATACGCGTACCTATCGGCCGTCGTCGTTGACGATGGCGGCCAGCAGCCGTCCACCAACAATACCCGCCTCAACAGCGTTCCGCGTCACAGTTTCAACGTCACTGCGCGCTATCGGATGCACGGCGACCTGGCCGGCTGGGAACTGACCGGCGGGCTTCGCGGTGAAGGAAGCCGTTATACCTACGGCTATGACCTCCCCGGCTACGTCGTCGCCGACGCAGGCGTGGCATATAACGCACGCCGCTGGCGCGCAGCGCTAACCATGAACAACCTGTTCGACAAACCCTATTACGCAGGCGGCGTACGCAACGCCGTCGCGCTGGGCGATGGACGCATCACCCTGTTAACGCTGTCGTACCGGCACTGATCGCGGAGCGGCTGGGGGATGGGGCGGCAAAGCGCGTGGGCGGCTGCATTCCGTGTATGAACTGCTGCGGGCCGAGGGGGGGAAGTATGCAAGCTGGGGGTTTTAGCCGATATACATTCACTAGATGGCTGCGTCTTGCCAGGTCGCGACGCGACGTCTATTCCCGCCATGGACGTCTGCTTTTGGCCACGAACGGCCGGCCACCGCGAAGCCGCCGACGACACCTCCAGACTGTTCTCGGTCGTTGGTGCCTCTGGTTTAAACAGCAACAATCGGCACGGAAAACTCGTCTGAGCCTCTTGGCGAAACTCCGCCCGTCTGCTGTCTGGCAGTTTTTATCAGATTAGACGGCCTATTGCCGCTTGCAAGTGTGTGCTCGCAACTTGCTTATGACTCTTAGGCACCTCATCTAATTCGGCCTACGATTGAATGTTCAAGCAGGCTGATAGATATGAAAACGCTTGTGAATATGGTGGTGATTCGCAAAGCAATCGTGCAGGTGACTATTTTGCGCTACGGGCGAGCGATAGTGAATTCCACGCTCGCCCCACATAAGCCACACAAGCGTCTTGCCAGACTGCGTCAGGTAGTTGTCGAGAAGGTCACGGCGAAGGTAGCTGAACCAGCCGCTGATCTGCGAGCCGTCCTCTCCGACCTCGCGATATAGGGACGCCGCGCCTGAAGCATCATGCAAGTCCCATTTGTTCGCGCGGTACCGGAGATTCAGCGCTTCGCAGATCTGCTTTGAAGGCAGGACCGTACCACTGTTTTGGTTCACCACGCTGTGGTAGCTCTCCCAGCTGTACCTCTGCACAGGGATATCGACTGGGATGCCACCGTCTGACCAACGATCGGTAGACACCTTCTTCTCGTAGCCGTCCTCCTCTTGCTCACTAGCGGCAGGTAGACCAGGCACTGAGGAAAAGGGCATTTCACCCGCGTAGGTGTAGTACCGCTCTGGCGCGTTAGGGATGGCGTAATTACCGGGGTATTCTAGGCCAGAGAAAAGCCTGCACAGGCGATCAGCTTCTCCGCTCTCGACAAGCACACCTCGGAGAAAAGTAAAGACTTGGCGATCATCAACTGCTGTCTGTTCGAGGAATCCATCAAGTAAAACCCACGGCCCGCTCAAGCCATCAACCTCAGTAATCTCGAGGATACTCCGGTAGTCTGGTTGCGGCCCTCTCACGATCCAGTTACTAATCTCGGTAGGTTGACCGCTGAACAAGTCAGGAAGGGGCAGCTTAACTACCAGGGCCTCAAGCGGAAACGTCGGGTCGATATCTGCATCTGACGGCCGCGCTCCGCGCCGCTCGTCAAGTAGGCCCTCCGCTTGTCGGACGCCCCACATTTCGAAGTAGGCGATCCAGCCATACTTCTTCCCGTAGCGATCGACCTTGTGCTTGTCACCGCCCATGCGAGGACCGGAGTTCATCTGGCGATCCACGGTTTCGAACTGTTGAGGGTCATAGCCGAGCACCAGCATCCGCGAAACTATTGCCGACTTTACTTGTTGGTACTCCGGGTTGCTATCGTCGTAATTCGACCGACCGGGGATCAGCGTTCCAATCGTGTAGTTTCCGAAATCCATTCGAATCGCCTCACGCTTCGCCCGTTCAATTACATCCGCACCGAAATGCGGCATGTTCGAAAACGGGTCGGGAAGATGACTGAAGGGCGTAAGGAGATGGACTCCCTCGTCCTCTGACAAGCACGTCGGATCAATTATCTGTGCAATGGCGATAGTCCCGAGACAGTACTGTCGATATAGAGCGTGCCAAGTGGGATAGGTCGCGCCAGGCGAGAACATCGCTTGATAGATCTCGCGCGCAACTCTAGGCAGGGCCTCGCGCATCTCCACGGCGTTGATATCGGACCAGGTGGTCAGCGCCGCCCCATAGGCCGCGGCGAACATCCGCTCGGGTACATAGGGGTCCGAAATGGCGACGGCATCGATTGCTAGGTCGAAAAATTCTGCTGATCGCTTGACGGCGAAGTCGTACAAGGTCTTCGTGGCCAAGTCACGCAGGCTTCTCGAGGTGGAGGTGAGCGTCCACATGACCCAGCGAGCCCGCCGAATCTCCCGCTCGTCCAACGTTCCTGATGTCCATCTGACCGACAGGAACTTGAAATCGCCTTCTGCCTCCTTTGAGTTCTCGCGAATCCACTCTGTCCAGAAAAGGTCACGCTGCGTGTTAGACATCGCCAGCAGCACGCCGTGAAGAAAGTCCATGTCAAACGGATGCGCTCGCGCCGCCCTCGTACTCCGGAGTCTCTTGAAGGCGAGCTGTGCAAACCGCTTCGACTCCTGCATTGCGCGCGCGAACCGCTCCACCGTTTCCCGGCCGATCTGCCCTGGATCGGATTGCACCGTCAATAGAAGAGCGTTCATGACGAGGATCTCGTCCGACAGGTCTTGCCAGAGCTGGCGCCTGTCCAGCCGGTGGGGGTACAGACCTACCAAAGCCTGGAACACGTCATAGGCGAAGGTGTGCGATCCAGCCTGAGTGAATCTGAACTGAGCACTTCCCTCGTCGCCTTGCAACCATTGCGCCAGCGACGGTCGGGAAAGCAGGTGGCACGCCATCATGTGGCCCGCCATCAAGTCGTACGAGAATGCGATGCCCTGGCTTCCTTCCCCGAAAGTCGTCCGGACGAGGACGCCTTCGGACTCCAGCGCGCGCACGACGCTGGCGTCCCAACTGCCCACGTCTCCAACAGCAGTCCGCACAGCTTGAAACTCAACGCTTCTCGCATTGCCCTCCCAGAGCAGACGCGCGATAGTCAGCAGCGCCTCTTGCACTTCCTGCTGATAGATTCGATGCGCCGTCGAAGATAGTTCGGCGATTCGCGCGGCAACCTTCTTGAAGTGCTCTTCGAAAAGGCTTGCGAGCGAGGTAGGCAGCGCCTCAACTCCAACAATATGACGGCGATGGGTATTCGCCACCTCGCAAAATATCCTCAGCGTCAACGGATGCTGCAGAAACTCGATAGGCAGGTCCGCGTCGGTGGCGTCGATCTTGTAGTAGCTGAAGTACTTGTCGATGGCCGTTTGCGGATCCTCCTGGAACCCGTTGTGCTCGATCCTCGGGAAATCCTCGGGCAGGCACATTGGTGCGAACTCATTGCGCAGCGTCACAACCAGCAAGACGTAGGGGAACTGCTTCAGCAGCTCATCCGCCCGAGCGAGCTCATCTGCCCAGTTTCTCGGGTCTTCCGCTTCATTCAGGCCGTCAATGACGATTGGGATGCGCTTACCTGCTCGCTGGCCCGCAGCGTCTACGGCTTCAACCAGCTGGTCGAAGCTCTCGGCAGACCTGCCGGAGATCTTGAAGGCACACACGAGATCGTCAAGCGTCTGCCCTGTATGAAGATTCTTCCCCAGCAGCAAGACACCACCGGGGAAGTCGCCATCGGCCTGTGTCACCTTGACGGCCAGCTCGGACTTTCCTTCGCCGGCAGCCGCAAGCACGGCGACAGCTCGCACGCTGGTTGACCGCTCCAGTCCGAGCAACGTGTTGGAAACTGCATGGAGGTCGGCGACCAGATTCGCCGCCAACGGAGCCCCCTCGGAACGCGCGCCACGTAGCTTCGAGAGCAGCTTGTTATAGCGGACTGGCTGCGGCGGATTCGAAGCCAGAGACTGAGCTACGGTGTCGAAGTCCCCCTTTTCGAGCGCCGCATGCAAGCCATCAAGCAGGTCAGCCAAACCAGTGGCCCTGGCCAAGAACGCTTCGACTTCAACCTTGACGTCTGTCTTGACGTTTTCCGTCAGAGGCGAAATTTCCGCGCAAGTTCTCCTTACGGCACTTGAGAGCTCTTTCAGTGATTCCCACGCGCTCAGGCGGCCCAGACGCTTGAATATCTTCGTCTCGGCCCCAACGGGAACATGGACGTCTGACTGGTATCGACGCTTGAACGGAGCCGCGGCAAGCCTGTACTGTTCAGCGAGTTGCTCAGGCGTCAGAACAAGCTCGCCGAAGTAGGTTTCACGAAGTAGCGCTGCCGGACCGACCAGAAGGTCCTCGATGTCGGCTGCGGTCAGCAAGTCCAACTTGAAATCGGCGAAGCGGTTCTGTTCCAGAGCAAAGAACCACCGCTGATCGTCCGCCGTCAACGTGTGTCGCGTCCAGAGCTTCCAGTCGGTCACACCGTCAACATGGCTTTGCGTTTTCTCCATCCCCTCGATGATAGTTTTTCGACGCGTGGCTCCCAGGCCTTCTCCGTTTTCCAGGTCGTACCACTTGCATTGCCAACCTATCCAGCGTGGCGGCGCTCCAAGATCGCAAGGCTCTGTCAGTTCGAGGTGGAACTCCACCCCAGGCTGGTTCGCTCGCTGTTTGAAGCGACCAAAGCGACCATAGTGACGGCGCACCAGAGCGCGGCAAAGCTTCTCGAAGTTCTCGGTCGCAGCACCAGGCAACCTGCGGAATACGTCCCAATTGGCTTGAGGCATCGGCGTGTTCTCCGTCAGCTCGCGTTGGCAGAATCGGCCGGGTAATCATGCGCCGAGAAGACTTCGACCTTCGCCCCGGCTTCTATGAACAGCTTTACGAACGCGGATACGTCAGCTTCGTCTGTCTTGACGATGATCTGATCGTCTTCACGCTCAAGTCGATGGTCCGATACCAACTGGCCGAGCTCAGCAGGTCCCAAGGTGTGTAATCTCAGGCTTCCCAACAACGAGAGCATGTCCTCCGAAAATCTCAGATCTTCCGGGTCGGGGTCGAAGACAAGGGAGTGGCTCTCATCTTTTAAAGCCTGCTCACTCAGCTTCTGAATGTCGTTCTCGACTTTCTCTGCGTCCTGCGCCTTCTTGAACTTCCCGATGAGAACCAAGTTCATCGAGTGCTCGGATCCGTATCCGTTCCAGATCTTCATGGTTGCATCTCCCGTTTGATATCGAAGGAAGTTTTAAGTCGCTGGAGTGCCGAGATGACGTTTTCGGCTCCAATCTTTGTACCGACCGTCGAGTAAGAACTTGCGCGCAGCATCCCGGACGCGTCGATGTGTGCGTAGGCCTGAAGGCCTCGCTCATCGGGAAGCGGGTCGCATGTCGGAAGCCCCGATGCACCCGCTTCACTGACCGCCAGACGAACAGTACCTCTGTATTTTGAGACCCAGTCTTGGAGCGCTAAATTGGCTGCCCCGTCTATGCCTGTGACCACGCTGGTTTGTTGCTGAGGCAGCAGCAGCAATTCGTAGGCCCCAAAGGTCTGCGCGAGCTCGGCTACCGCGTCGAGTTCTGCGACTGTTCGCTCGTTGACTACCACGTTTATCCCAAAGGGCGACAGCGTCGCGATCGACTCCATGGCTCTGAGCAGGCTGGCAAACGGCTTCCCGCGCTGTTCTTCATAGGTGCGATCTACGCCGTCAACGCTGATACGTACGAAATGGACTGAGCCTCTGAGCCGCCCGACCATCTGGGGTGTGAAACGATGGCCATGCGTCGTGAAGGTGACTGCTAGCTGAGTCTCTTGTGCCGCTCGTCTGCATATATCGACGAAGTCGGGGTGCAGCGTCGGCTCGCCGCCGCCAAAACCGACGCCGAGGCATCCTTCAGTGTCCAGCTCCTTCAACCAGCCGAGCACCTGCTCTGTACTCAGCGACGCCTTGAACTTCGGCGCGTAGCAGTACGCGCAATGAAGGTCACAGACATTTGTAAGTGCGATGGATACCTGGCGTGGCGCTATTGACCAAACTGCCTCTTCCGCGAGCAATTCGTCTAGCAGGACATTCAGACCTGATATTCGATCGAAGAGATGCACCCCGTTTGGTCCGATTCTGGATTTCATACATTATTTTCACACAACGCAGTTAGCTTCTGAATCGGTCTTATAGCGCGAAGTCCCTCTCTTGGCGACCTTCGATACACTCATCTGGAAAGTACCCAACTACCGGTTTTCACCTGCAGCCCATGTTCTGTCGACTCAATGGTACGGCCTTCAATTGAGCAGTGGCCTGTCGCCCCCCCCCTTTTGACTTGCCGAGGCAATCAGAAGCGCCGAGCCGTGTTCGCGGAAGCGCGATATCTCGATTCTGCTTTCATTGCGACAGCGGCCGTTGCATCGGAATCACCGAAGGGCTGTTATCGCCGCACAGCGGACATCGAGCAACGAGGCGTCAACGGCAGCAATGGGTCGATACCTGTCGCTGACAGTAGACCGTTCCCTGCCAGAATCACACATCCCCTGATATCGCCCCGGAGGCTCAACGATCGAAAGCGAAAAGGTTTTATACGAGTCATCCGTGGTGCTATCGGCTGCGCAGGTCTGGCGAGGAAAAAAGGCTGCCAACACGTGGCGAAATCTCGGCCGCGGTGAAAAAGTTATACAAAGAAAACTTGCCGGGCATGGCCGAACGCGACGACGAATAGCGTGGTGCTGGCTCGCTACCATATGGCTACGACGAAAGGCCCATGTATGTTCTTGAAATTACACGTCAAGGGGCTGCACGCTTGGAAGCGTGGGCCGACCAGGATTTCAAGCCGGAATGGTGCCCAATGAGTAAAGCCACTGCACTTCCCCAGGCGAACGCAGTCTTGCTATGGAAGCCCCTCGCTGCGGCAGAAATCGAGGCGGTCCGGTCTCTATTCCAGTCGGCTTAACCACTGGTGTGGGGCGTAGACATTTCGAACACCCGCGCCGATGGTTTGGAATCGTCGGCCGGTTAGGCCTTGGGGCGCCGACGCCTTGCCGGCGCCGGCATGCTTACCAGCGGATCGTATAGGGCCTGTCTCCCAGCCCCCACACGCCGTTTTTCCGTTCCAGCATGATGTGCCGGGTTTGCCACTCGTCCGGCTCGGACTTTGAGGGAAAGCCGGTGATATGGGGATAAAAGACGGGGTCCGCCGCCCAATCCGCGGTGGCGCGATCTAGCCGCCATTCGAACTTCACCGCCGAAAACCGCATTGGGGTTGTCGTCGAACGGATTCTTGCCCGGCTTGGAGTAGTCGAGAATCTTGCCGACCTGGAGGCCAGGGGCGCAGAACTTCGCGGTATAGAGCAGTTTGGAACCGATGCGGGCCTCGCCGTCTGTGTAGTACGCGCGGCCTTTTTCGGTCAGCTCCATGTGGCTCGTGGCGTCTTCGGGATTCTCATCCGGCTTGGGAGGTGAACCGTCGCCGTTCGCGCTGACGCGCTTGACCGTGATGAGCTGGTGTTTGATCAGCCCTTGCACGATTTTGTCCTGCTGTTGCAGGAAGTCGGTGTAGACATCGGTCGGCAAGGGCCGCACACCCACCACGTCGACGCAGGCGCTGTCTGGCGCATTGGTAGGCGGCGGCGATGGCCAGACCCAAGGCCCAGGCCTTGCGCGGAATCCGGCGGCGTTTGGTTGTGCGCTGCTTCTGATTCATTCCCTTCCTTGGGGCTCGTGGTCTCGCGATAGTAACGCGAGGCCGAAGGGGCTTGCCCAGCGCCGGCGGCGGATGCCCCGCCGCCCTAGGACGGTTCCGCGATACTCACGGCCCTAAGAGAAAGCCGTCGCCAGGCAGGCCGCGCATCTCACAGCCGCGCCAAAATATCCGCCCGGCAGACATCCAGAATTTCGTCGGCCAACGGCGAATCATCGGGGCAAGACCTCGACAACACCACCGCGCCAATGGCCTGTGCCATCAGGGCGATCCTGCGCGCGCGTGCGTTGTCGCCCGACCCTTCGGTTAATTCCCCCGCTGAGCGAGCCGGGGCCGCAAGTTGACGCTCAATGCCAGCCGCAAAAGCGGCCTTGACCGGTTCCGACTGACGCGCGGCATCCGCGCACAGGGCGGCCATGGTGCAGCCATCGCCCGGCTTGTCGCGATGGTCTCGGGAGAGGTAGTACCGCACGAATTCCGCCGGATCGCCGCCCGTCGTGGCGTCTGCGGATCGCGCGAGGCCGCAGCTTGCCGCCTCCGCCATGAGATCGGCCTTAGAACCAAAGTGTTTGTAGAAGCCGCCGTGGGTGAAGCCGGCGGCCGCCATCAGATCTGCCACGCCCACGCCGTCGTAACCCCGTTCCCTGAACAGGGTGGACGCAGTTTCCACGATGTGCGCCCGATTTGCTTGCGCCTGTGCCTTGGTGACCTTCATAGCCCGATGTCTCTAAGTGTCCTGTCGACGGATAGGCGGCACTATACCACTCATAGATGATGACCATCATCAAACCATTGACATTAAAGATGATGACCATCATCATTGACCCCGCTTCGACAGAAAACGAGCCTTGGGACTCGCACTGCCCAGGGCTCAACCCAGATCAACTCTTGGACTCTCCATGACCGACACCACACTTTTTCAGCCCTACACGCTGGGTTCGATGACCCTCGCTAACCGCATCGTGATGGCGCCGCTGACGCGCAACCGTGCGGGCGCGGGCTTGGTGCCCAGCGCGCTGGCCGCCACCTATTACGCGCAACGCGCCTCGGCCGGCCTGATCATCAGCGAGGCCACCCAGGTCTCGGCGCAGGCCCAGGGCTATCAGGACACCCCGGGCCTGTACACCCAGGAACAGATTGAGGGCTGGCGCGAAGTCACCGACGCCGTCCACGCCCGAGGCGGACGCATCTTTGCGCAGTTGTGGCACGTCGGCCGGATCTCCCACGTCGATCTACACGGCGGGGCCGCCCCCGTTGCGCCGTCGGCCATCCGCGCCCAGGCCAAGACCTTCGTCAACAACGGCTTTGCCGACGTTTCCGAGCCGCGTGCGCTATCCGCCGCTGAACTGCCGGGCATCGTCGACGATTTCCGCAAGGCCGCGGCCAACGCAATCGCGGCGGGATTCGACGGCGTGGAAATCCACGGCGCCAACGGCTATCTGCTGGAACAGTTCATCAAGGACGGCGCCAACCAGCGCACCGACGAGTACGGCGGCTCCATCGAGAACCGCGCACGCCTGTTGTTGGAAGTCACTGCCGCAGTGGTCAAGCAAATCGGCGCCGACCGCACCGGCGTGCGCATCTCGCCGGTATCGTCGGCTGGCGCAATTTCCTGCACCGATCCGCAGCCGCAGTACGACTACATCGTCGAACAGCTCGATGCGCTTGGCATCGTCTACTTGCACGTGGTGGAAGGGGCCACGGGTGGCCCGCGCGACGTGGCGCCGTTCGACTTCGGCAGCTTGCGCCGTCGCTTCTCACGCACCTATCTGGCCAACAACGGCTACGACCTGCAATTGGCCAACGCCCACCTGATCGAACACAAAGCAGACCTGTTTGCCTTTGGCCGTGCGTTCATCAGCAATCCCGATCTGGTCGAACGCTTGAAAACCGGGGCGCCGCTTGCCCCGTTGAACCCGGCCACGTTGTATGGCGGCAACGCGCAAGGCTACATCGACTATCCCGCCCTGGCAGACGCTCACGCGCAATAAAGCTGCTGACAAGGCCGCCGCGCACGCGGCCCATCTGGCCAGCCACCTCTGCCCTCCTCTTTTGCCCATCACACTCCAGAGAAACACACCATGACCATTCATCCAACCGTCCTCGTCACTGGCGCTTCCAGTGGCATCGGCGCCACCTATGCCGACCGCTTTGCGCGGCGCGGCCATGATCTTGTGCTGGTCGCACGCGACCACGCACGCTTGCAAGCACTCGCCACGCGCTTGCGCCAGGAATTCGGGATCGCCGTTGAGGTGCTGCCCGCAGATCTCACGCAGCGCGAGGAATTGGCTGCCGTCGAAGCGCGGCTGCGCGACGACGCGCGCATTGGCATTCTGATTAACAACGCAGGCATCGCCCAGTCAGGGGGTTTCGTCGACCAATCGGCCGACAGCATCGAACGGCTGGTGACCTTGAACACGACGGTGCTGACGCGCTTGGCCGCCGCCGCCGCTCCTCGGCTGGTCGAGGTGGGCGAAGGCGCGATCGTGAATATCGGCTCGGTGGTCGGCCTGTCACCGGAATTCGGCATGTCGGTCTACGGCGCGACCAAGGCATTCGCGCTGTTCCTGTCCCAGGGACTCAGCCTGGAACTCTCGCCCAAGGGTGTCTACGTGCAAGCAGTGCTGCCTGCGGCTACGCGCACTGAGATTTGGGAGCGTGCGGGTATCGACATCAACACGCTGCCCGAAGTGATGGACGTGGGCGAACTTGTCGATGCGGCATTGGTGGGTTTCGATCGCCGCGAGACCGTCACGATTCCTCCACTGCACGTGGCTGCGCGCTGGGACACGCTGGAAGCGTCTCGACTAGCCTTGCTTGGCGACATTCGGCAAGCACAGGCCGCTGAACGCTATCGCACCATCACCTGAGCCGGAAAACCCGGCAAGCCGTTCCCGTCGACCGGCTTGCCCTCTCCTTTCAAGACACAACACCATGAAAGCCTTCCTCATCGACCGCTACGGCAAGCAAGAATCCGGCCGCATCGGCAACATGCCGGAGCCGGACCTGCGGGACGATGATGTCTTGATTCAGGTCCGCGCGGCAAGCATCAATCCATTGGACTCCAAGATCAAAAGTGGCGAGTTCAAGCTGATCTTGCCCTATCGATTCCCGCTGATTCTAGGCAACGACGTGTCCGGTACGGTTGTGCGCGTCGGTACCCGCGTAAGTCAGTTCAAGCCGGGCGATGACGTCTACGCACGCCCCGACGATGATCGCATCGGCACCTTTGCCGAGTTCATTGCCATCAAAGCATCGTCCGTGGCGCTCAAACCGACAAATATCAGCATGGTCGAAGCCGCTTCCCTCCCCCTGGTGGCGCTGACCGCTTGGCAGGTGCTGGTGGAAACCGCCAAGCTGAAAAAAGGACAGAAAGTACTGATCCACGCCGGCTCGGGCGGCGTCGGCACCATCGCCATCCAACTGGCCAAACACCTGGGCGCCTTCGTTGCTACAACCACGAGCACCTCCAATATTTCGTTGGTGAAGGCCTTAGGGGCAGACGTGGTTATCGACTACAAACAGCAGGATTTCGCGGCGGTTCTGCGTGACTACGACGTGGTGCTCAGCAGCCTTGGCAGCGACGTGTTGCATAAATCCCTTCAGGTCCTAAAGCCAGGCGGGCATCTGATCTCCGTGTCCGGCCCCCCAACCCCAGCGTTCGCCGCGGCGCGCGGACTGGCATGGCCGCTCCGTCAAGTCCTGCGCCTCTTGAGCTACGGGATTCGCAGGAAGGCAAAGCAGAAGAACATCGAGTACTCCTTTGTGTACATGCGCGCCGACGGCGCACAGTTGCAGGCGATCACCGCCCTCGTCGAAGCTGGCGCGATTCGCCCCGTTGTCGATCAAGTGTTCGCGTTTGAAGACATCCTCCAGGCGTTGGCGTATTCAGACAGTGGACGCGCCAAGGGCAAGATCGTGGTGCAAATGCCATAGCGGCCACGTGTGGCCTGCGCAATGCCTGGCGCTAACGTTCAATCGCCTCTCTCGGCGCAGGGCGTGAGCGGAGCCACCACAAAATCTGAGCGATTGAGCGAGACAGTGCACAAGCCATGCCCGACCTTGCAACAGCCGGTGCCGCTATCGTGAAGGATTATTTCGTCAAGCAGACAACGGACGCGCGAACACCGGTGCTGTTGTCGAGCCAAGAGGACAGCACTTTGAGGGACCAAGGGATTGCCGCGCGCACCTTCCAAAGTCGCAGCTATCTGCCCGCTACCCGCCTCTCAATTGAACGAACCCTGTCGAATGTTGGCCTGACCGCCCTTATTTGGTAAAAGCACAGTGACCAAAACCTGAGAATCGATGGCTACCATGTCCGAACCCTATTCCGCCTTTCTCAAGCTCCAGATACCCCGCGAAAATCTTGCCAGATGGCTCGCTGCCCCGGCGCCGGCGGCATCAAGATGGTCGGACTGGCGTTCCATCGGCGGGCAGTGGTCTCTTTCCGAGGGCAAGGATCTGGCTGCCTCCAGCAATCAGGATCTGGGCAGGCTCATTTCGGAATGCGACGCCATGCTGGCTCGCCATCCGGACAACCGCGCGGCGCTGGGGGCCATCCTGAAATCCGCCGAGGCCGAGAACATCAAAGTTGCGGCCTACGATCGTACGGGAACGTGCTTCGTCGCAGGCTCGCTGACCTATTCCGAAAACCTCTACGACCTCATCGTTTTTTTTTCGATAGCGCGCGGAGCGGCCGATTTTTTCGAGGCGGATGGTCGCGGCCTTGCAGTGGTTCACGACTATCTCTGGGGCGAGGAAGACGAACGAGAAACGGTGGCTGCGCTGGAACTCGCCGGAAACGGCGGCTCCGTATTCCTGGCGTCCGAAGAACTCGGCCAAGCCGCTCGCGCATTCGAGGCCATGGTGGACGCGATGCTGGAAGGCAAAGAGGATTCGGAGTTCCACCCGCGCAATCAACTCGACCATCTTTGAGACCAGACCTGCGTCCAGCAGGGACAACAGAGTGCACACGACAGGGCCGCCAGGCGGGCCAAAGAGGGAAAACTTCCAATGCGACTACTAGCACTGGTCATCATGATGTCTGCCTGCGCGGTCTGCCAGGCGCAGGGAACCAGGACCTGGCACTTTACTGGTGCCGAACTGGCTGCGGCCCTTGAAGGCCGGATGCCCTCGGAGGTCCGCGATGCATCGCTTCGCCGCCAATTTGCTTCCTCCTATGCGCAGGCCTACATCGTCGGCATCGCCGACCAGACACAGGGCTCGGTCTGGTGCACCCCCACCGGCGTCCTTCCCCACGAATTGAAGGACAGGGTGTACAGCTACTTGTCCAAGCTGCCGACCAGCCGTCTCGCGGAAAATGCCGGCCCGCTGGTAAGCGAGGCACTCCATCAGTCTTTCGCTTGCCGGTAGGATCATCCCCCCAATACGCCCTCCCCGCCCCGGCGGCACTGAGAGGGAATGTCCGGGTGCGTTCTGTCGCACGGTAACTGTCGATGATTCCGAGCGGCGGCTAACAGCGGCGCACGCAAAAGTCCGGCGCGCCCGCGTCGCATTGCGATTGCGCCAAAGCCAGACCGAGCTCGCCCGTTCTGCCTTGCGGGCGGCTCTGCGGACCGACGGGTGCCTGCGATCTGGCGCCGGTCGCTCGCGACACCGCCTTGCCAGACGACGTGCGCCAGAAATTCGATGCGGTCAGCGCCGTGTGGAAGAATGGTCGCCAGAAGAGGCAATGTGCTTTCAATTTCGTGGCAAACTTTGATACTAAATACCTTTCATAGGAAGACATCGACATTGCCGCGCGCCCTTCCCTCTTTCTCGTCGCCTGCCTTACGTTGGGCATTGCCGACGCTGGTCCTTCTGGTCACCGCCGGGTGCGGGTCCAATGACGCCACCAGCCCCGCCAAGGCACCGCTGCGCAAGCTGAACCCTGCGCCGACACAGGCCTATGAGATACGACTGACACTTTCCAACGCGTCGGATCTCTCAGGAGCAGCCGACGGCAAATCGCCCTTCACGGTCGTCGAGGGCACGGTGCAGTTCGACGCCAGCAACGGCGCCCGCTGTGGAAAATCGAACGCCCTGTCCGGCCACGTGCCGACCTTGTCCAGCCACGAACCGTTCCGCCTTTCCCGTCTATCCGCTACCGACTACGTGGGCACCGTGTATGCCGACATGCTGCTCGATGAGGACTATTACGGACGCGAGGTATGCCATTGGGCGTTGACAGAGGCCCGCGTCACCTTGCGGGCGCGGGCGGACGTCGCTGATACGCGATTCGTCGCCGGGCTGCCCGCGAAAGACGTGCTCGCGGGCGGCACACAAACGCGCTATTTCTGGAAAGGGTATTACCCTCGCTTTGAGAACGGGCAGCATGCTGATTATGGACGCAACCAGTTGGATGCCGTTCCGGCCGATAAGCTTGACGAGTTTTTCACTGTGACGCTGACGGCCAGGAAGATCGCTGGCGACGTTCAACGCAAGTGAATGCATGACGGAGGGTGGCGATGTCGGGGCGGCTCGGGGTTTCCAACGCATTGACGCCATAAATAAATATTTGCGGACCAATCTCCGCATACCGCTCATGCGCAGAGCAATTCATGATTTCCTGCCAGACACGCAACTGTCGAGCGGCCGTTTTGGGTCGAAAACGGGTAGATCCAAGAACCGCTTTCCATCGACTCCTGACGGCGCAGCTTGAAGGAGACACTGCGCAAACGGCCCGTACCCGACCCATCCCCCGTCAATCAACAACCCGTCCCGGGTTCAGCGTATTGTTCGGGTCCAGCGCAACTTTTACGCGCTTCAGCAATGCGATTTCACCTTCGCTGCGGGTGTAGCCCAGGAACGGTTTTTTTAGAAAACCTATGCCGTGTTCGGCGCTTATGGTCCCCTGCCGGCCTCGCAACGCGCTGTACACGAGTTCTTCCACGTGCAGCCATTCGCCCGGGTCGTGCGGCCCCGTCAGAATATGGACGTTGTTGTCGCCCAGATGTCCCAGGAACAAGTGCGCTGCATCTGGGTATTTCTGATTCAGCGCCGCTTCGACTTCGGTCACGAAGCCCGACATTTCAGTCCACGGCAGGCCGCAGTCGAAATTCACCGTGGGCTTGAGCGCCGTCAACAGTTCGGGAATGCATTCCCGCAGCCGCCAGAATTTTTGCGCGTCGGACAAGCTGGACGCCACCGCGCAATCGCTGATCGTGCCCGCCTCCAACGCCTGCTCCAGCGTGCTCTCCAGCGCCGCCTGCGGGTCCATGCCAGCCAGCCCGCTGGCTTGAATCAGCACGCTCCATGGCGCGTCGCCAGACAAGGGCAAGGCCACGCCCGTCAGCGCCGTGGCGCGCTGCAGGAATTGCGCCGACATGAACTCATAGGCGGTCAGTTGCGGGCCTAAGGTCTTTTTCAAATGGCGCAACAGCAAGGCCATGGATGCCGTGTCCGGCACGTGCACCAACGCCGTAGCCGGCGCGCCCGGATCGGGCTGCAAGCGCAAGATCAGCCTGGTGATCACGCCTAGCGTGCCTTCGGACCCAATGAACAGGTACCGCAAGTCCAGGCCGGAACTGTTTTTGACCAGGCGCGTCAACGATGTCACCACCGACCCATCGGGCAAGACCGCTTCCAGCCCCAGCACCGAATCGCGCATCGTGCCGTAGCGCACAACCTGTGTGCCGCCAGCGTTGGTGGCCGCGTTGCCGCCGACCTGGCAAGTGCCGCGCGCGCCCAGGTCCACCGGGAAAAACCAGCCGGCGTCTGCCGCGGCTTCCTGCACCTGTTGCAAGGTGGCGCCCGCCTGCACCTGCATGATCCCTTCCACCTCGTCGATGGATTCAATGCGATTCATGCGCTCCATGTTGATGACCACGTCGCCATCGTCCGGCACCGCGCCGCCAGCCAAGCCTGTAAGCCCGCCCTGGATCGTGATTTTGCGGCCTCGCTGATCGGCATCGCGAACCAGAGCCGCCACTTCGTCCGTGGTCGTGGGCCGGTGCAGCTCGTCAGGCACGCCCCGCGTCAGGCCGCTCCAGTCGTTGAGATACCGCGCATCCACAGTCATGCCGCTTGCTCCACCTTGGGTGCGGGCGTTGCCCCGCTCGCGCCCATCATCGAGGCGGCTTCAGGGCCGCCCAGACGGTCGATCATCGCGGCCTGGTCAGCCTTGGCTTGCCTGTCCACGTCTTCCGGATTGCAGATTGCGTACAACGCCGCCTTCATGTCGGCCAGCACGCTTGCATAAGCCGGGTCGCCCGCCAGATCGTGCAGTTCGCCAGGGTCCGAATCCAGGTTGAACAGCTCGGGCTGGAAGCGCACATAGTGGTGATATTTCCAAGGCCCCTTGCGCAGCATGAAGCCCGCCGTATTGCTACCGGCGGCATGATATTCGCTGAGGATTGCGCGGCTGACGTCGACCGGTTGGCGTGCGATGTCGAACAGAGATTTTCCAGGCCGGCCGCCCTGATGCGGCGCCGGGTCCACGCCCACGGCCTGCAACAGCGTCGGATAAAGATCCAGCAAATCCACCGCCGTCTCGCAAACGGTGGGCGTCACGTCCGGGCCCGCCAATATCATGGGGATTCCCACGCTTTCCTGATACAGCGTGGATTTGCCCCACAGGCCACGGGCGCCGACGTTGTCGCCATGGTCCGACGTATAGACCACGTGGGTTGAGTCGGCCAGACCCAACGTAGCAAGCTCGTCCACGATAAGGCCCACGTTGCTGTCCAGGAAGCTGCAAAGCCCGTAATACGCCAGGAAGGCGTTGACGCGCTCGTCCTCGCCCTGGAACGTTTCTTCGGTGCGCTCGAATTCCGCATAGGCCTGCACCCAGGGATGGCGTTCGTAGCCGCTTTTCGGGTGCAGTTTGGCCTGGGGAATCTGCCGGGCCTCGTACAGCGTGAAGAACTCCTGCGGCGCAATCAATGGAAAATGCGGGGCCACCAGCCCCACGTACAACACAAAGGGCTGGTCACGGCCGGCCGCCGCGCGCAGCCATTGCAACGTGCGCCCGGTTACCGAACGGTCATAGGACGTATAAGGCGATTCGCCCATGCCGATGCGCTCGCCAAGCATGCGCTTGCGGCCGGCCACGGGCAAATAGGGATCGCGGATCGACGCCCACACCATGCCGTGCCCGCCCACCACATGCATGGGAATATGCTCGGCATCGAAACCGACCGGGTCCTCTTCATTGCGGTAGTGCAGCTTGCCTATGCTTTCCACGTTGATGCCGTGCCGCTGAAGCACATGCCCCCAGCC
Source organism: Achromobacter sp. NPDC008082 (assembly GCF_042957345.1). Lineage (NCBI taxonomy): Bacteria > Pseudomonadati > Pseudomonadota > Betaproteobacteria > Burkholderiales > Alcaligenaceae > Achromobacter > Achromobacter sp. NPDC008082. Next base: position 35,528 of record NZ_JBIBIB010000007.1, on the reverse strand, counting down.
TTCGGGATCGCCCACGTACGGCATCGCGTTGTCCCAATGGCGCGTCTGGTGCACACGATGGCCCGTGGCGAACGCCGCCCGTGCGGGCACGCAGATCGGACTGGGGGTATAGGCGTTCGGAAACCGCGCACCCCGCGCCGCCAGCGCGTCCAGGTTGGGGGTCTTGATGAACGGATGCCCGGAACAGCCCATGAATTCGGGGTTGTGCTCATCGGACATGATGACGACGATGTTCTTGCCTTTCATTTGTGCTTCCTGGAAATAGGCCGGCCACGCGCGCGGCGTCAGGCCTCGGGGCGATAGCCGCTGTCTTTGACGACCCGATCCCAGAATGCGTATTCACGTTCCAGTTGCTGCTTCAAAGCGGCGGGCGCGGTGATTTTGGTTTCAAAGAACTGCTGCTGCATGACCTTTTCAAAGGCCGGCGAACGGACGGCGTTGGCCACGGCGCCCGTCAATGCCTGAGCCTGGCTGTCGGGCAAACCCTTGTGGCCCAGCAAGGTGAAATATTCGGCCACCGTCAGCGATGGATATCCGGCGGCGGCGAACGTAGGCACGTCTGGCAGCGCGAGCGAGGGCGTCGACCCCGTCGTGGCCAGGATTCGGATCTTGCCGGACTTGTGCATGGGAATCAGGTTGGGCAGCGTGGTGATCAGCGCGGGCAAGGTCCCGCCCACGGTGTCGGCCAGCGCCGGCGATCCGCCCTTGTAAGGGATGGGCGTCAGGGGGACTTTGCTGGCGCTCGCCAGCATGATGCCCAGGAAATTCATGACGGTCCCGGCGCCGGGCGTGCCGTAGACCGCCATGCGCATGTCCTTTTGCGCCAGTTGCAGGAATTCCTGCAGTGTCCTGGCAGGACTGTTCGCGCCCACCGCGAATGCGAAATCGAATTCACTGGCCGTGCCTAGCGGAGTGAAATCCGCCGTGGTGTAGCGCAGGTCTTTGTACAAATGGGGGTACAGCGTCAGGTTCGTAGAGGGCGTGAACAGCACGGAATTGCCGTCGGCACCTGCGGTCAACAGCGAATCGACTGCAATGCGCCCACCCGCTCCCGCCTTGTTTTCGACGATGGTGGTGTAGCCCGATGCACGCATGCCTTCGGCCAGCGCACGCGCCACCAGGTCGGCCGCACCGCCCGGCGCGAAACCGACCAACATGCGCAAGGGGGGATTGGCTCGTGCTTGCCTGAACGGCGCCGCGCTACAGCACACGGCGGCGCCTAGAGCGCCCAGGAATTGTCTGCGTCGGACTTGCATGCTTGTCTCCGTATCGGCGTTTTCTGTGCGCCATTTTGGAGGTAGCGTACGGTCGCGCCGGCCATGAAGACAAATATTATTTATCTGCGTTTTCTATAAGTTTTTTCATATACCAGCGTGCCGCGCAGCACCTTGCTTTCCACCAAGGATCGCAACACGGTCTGCAACGCCAGTTCCACGGCCAGCACCGCGTTGCCGGGTGCGTTTTCCGCGACGCGCACGATGGACTGCATCCGCTTGATAGACGGCCGCAGCAGCCGCCGCGCGCCCACGATGTTTTTGCCCAGTCCCAGTTCCAGGCCTGCGCTGTCGGGCAGGATCGCAAACGCCACGCCATCGCGCACCAGGGCAAAATTCAATTCGGGATCGTTGATCTCGTATTTCACGTTCAACGGGCAGTCTTGGTCCACCGCCGTGCGCTCGATCAGCCGGCGCAAATCGTGATCGCGGTCGGGCGCCACCAGCGGCCGCGACGCGATCTCCGAGAACGCGATTGTCTTTCCCGGCCGGCCGAACATGGATTCCAGGCCGAACAGCGAAAATCCTTCTTCGTAGACCGGCTTGCAATACAAGCCCGGCAATTCGAACGCGTTGGGCATCAGCGCCACATCCAGCTGCCGCGTCTCAAGCGCCGCGCGAACCTGACTGGACAGCGCCGACGACAACAATAGACGTATGTCGGGATATTCCTGTTCCACGTACCGTATCAAGGGCGCGGCCACCACCTGCGCCAACGACCGCGCCAGGCATACCCGGACCGGTCCCCGCGGTTTCCCCGTTGAACCCAGCACATCGGTTTTCAGCGATTCCAGCTGGTCCAGGATGGACGCAGCACGCTGCTGCAAGCGCTTGCCTTCGGCCGTCAGCGTGACGCCCTTGGCATGCCTTGCGAACAGGGCCACGCCCAACTCGCTTTCCAGCACCGCCACGTGCTGGCTGAGCGCGGGCTGCGCGATACGCAGCGCGCCGGAGGCCAGAGACAGACTGCCGCTGCGGGCGATTTCAAGAAAATAACGAAGCTGGCGTGGCGTCATGGTTCAAGGATACGGGAGTCAAGCATGCGGCGCCCAACCGCAAGCGCTGCCGGCGTCGGCGCGCAGGATTTCTACAAAGACGGCCGCCTGCGCCAGCATGGACTTATCACGCCACTTCCCACAACGCTGCCGTTAGTCCCAGGAACAGCAGCATCGCCGATGCGATGAACCATCGCACGGTTTTCCGGTATTCGTCTTCGGCGTCATCCTCCACACGCAAGGCGCGGTAAAGAGCGATTATCTGCAACAGGATGGCGAGCAACAAGAACACGCCCGGCAGCACGGACAGCACGCTCCAATTGCCCGGCGCGTCGAAGCCCCAGTAGCGCACGAAGCCCAGCGAAAAACCCAGCAATACCGTGATGGCCGTAATCAACCCAGCCCGAAATCCCTGGGGCAATTCGCGTGGCCTGGGGCTGCGGGTCCGACCCAAATCGTCGTCTGGCGTTTCCGGTGTCATCGTTGAGACACTCCGCACTGAGTAAGCTACGTCCCACCCGCTAGCGGTTTATGTGGGAGCGAAAACTGAACGCCTGCCGTCACTCGGCGCCAGGGTGAATGGATTATTGCTGATTTCACAGCGCACCGGGGCGGTTGATAAACAGCCAGACTATATTCCGCGCGATTGCTCAATCGCAAACTTTCATTACAAAATCGTTGCTTAATGTGTCATGAATTTTACACTCGGGTTTTCCCTTATACGTAATACAAATTCATGCTCTCGCGCTACTCGATTGGCAACCTATCCATTGGCACCCGGCTGACGCTGGGATTCGGCGTTGTACTCGCGCTATTACTGGCGTTGACCGGGCTGTCTCAGTACGAGCTGACCCACATTGGCGGCATCAACCGGGCGATCACGCAAGAGACGTGGGCCAAAGCGAACGCCATCAACACCATTGATGTGACGACGCGCGCCAATGCGCGCGCGAACCTTGAGCTTATCGTCAACACGGACCCCCGCGCCGCCGAAACGTTGCTGGCCCGCATCGACACAAATCGGAAAGTCATTGATCAGGCGCTTGCCACGATGCGGCCGTTGTTCGATACCGATGATGAGCGCCAGAAGTTGCGGCAGTTGGAAGAGGTGCGCGGCCGCTACGTGAAGTCATTCCAGGGAGTGGGCGCACTGCTCAAAAGTGGCGAGCGCGATGCCGCGCGCCAGCGCTTGCTGGACGAAACCCTGCCGCTTCTGGACAGCCTGCAAGACCGGATTATCGAGATTTCCCGGATTCAATCTGTCGAAATGGCGGACGCTGGCGCCGCCAGCCAGCAGGTCATCGACAACGCGGGCCGCATGAATCTGATGCTGTCGGGCCTGGCCGTCGTGCTGGGCGGATTTTTTGCGTGGAAGGTCACGCAGTCGATTACCGTGCCGCTGGCGCAAGCCGTGACCGTGGCGGAAACCGTGGCGGGTGGCGACCTGGGCCGGCCCATCCACGCCAACACCCTGGATGAAACCGGCCGGCTGATGCGCGCGCTGCATGATATGCAGGAGAAGCTGGCCGGCGCGGTTCGGATTATTCGCGCGGGGTCCGAAACCATTTCCAGCGCTTCGGGGCAAATCGCCGCCGGCAACACAGACTTGTCCAGCCGCACCGAAGAACAGGCCGCTTCGCTGGAAGAAACCGCGGCATCGATGGAAGAACTGGCGTCGACGGTCAAACAAAATGCGGACAACGCGCGTCAGGCCAATCAATTGGCGGCAAGCGCTTCCGAAATCGCCCAGCGGGGCGGCTCCGTCGTGTCGGCAGTGGTGAGCACGATGGGGGATATCTCTGCCAGTTCGCGCAAGATTTCCGAGATTGTTTCGGTCATTGATGGCATTGCATTCCAAACCAACATCCTGGCGCTGAACGCCGCCGTTGAAGCGGCCAGGGCGGGCGAGCAAGGCAAGGGCTTTGCGGTGGTCGCGGGCGAAGTGCGGTCGTTGGCGCAACGCAGCGCGCAGGCCGCTCGCGAGGTCAAGGCGTTGATCGATGCGTCCGTGGGCAAAGTGGCCGAGGGTGCTGAACACGCGGAAAACGCAGGCGCCACGATGCAGGAAGTGGTCGCTTCAGTGCAGCGTGTGACGGACATCATGGGCGAGATCGCTGCGGCATCGCAAGAACAGGCAAGCGGTATCGAGCAAGTGAACCGCGCCGTCTCGCAGATGGACGAGGTAACCCAGCAAAACGCCGCGCTGGTTGAAGAGGCCGCCGCGGCGGCGGGTTCCATGCAGGATCAAGCCCATGCATTGGTGAAAGCGGTGGGGGTTTTCCGCTTGGGCGATGACGCGGCACGGCGCGATGAAGCGATCATGCCGCGCGAGCGCGGCGCGCTGATGTTGACTTGATCCTCCCGCTCACGGGGGCTGTGGCGGTGTTATTGCAGTCTGAATGCCATAATCCGCAGTCCCCCACGCCAATAACGCCTTCCCCTTCACATGCGACCACGTTTTCTGAACGCGTTACTGCTTGCTGTCATCGCAAACGTCAGTCTCCCTATCGCTCCCGCACAAGCCCAAACCCCGCCGCCCCCCAAGGTGCAGCCGGGCGAAGGCCGGCCCTATGAGATCGCCGGCAGCGAAGTATGGGACGTGCCCGACCCGGTGTCGGGGCGCGGCTACCAGGTGTTTGTGGCGTTGCCGCCGTCCTATGCACAGCAGCCGCAGCGGCGCTACCCGGTGCTGTATGTGACCGATGCCGACTACGCGTTCCCGATCATCCGGCAGTTGGCGCGCCGCCTGAACGTTGAAGGGCCGCGAATTCAGGAGTTCATTCTTGTCGGCCTGTCTTATGCGAAGGGTGAGGACGGCGGTGTCAGCCGGCAACGTGACTACACCCCGACACCGAACGGCCCAAGCACCGCGCCCGCCAATGCCGTCCATGGCCAATCGCGCGCCTATCAAGATTATCTGCGCGATCAGGTAAAGCCTTTCATCACTGGTCGATACCGGACCGATCCGGCTAACGCCATTTTCTACGGCCATTCCTACGGCGCCCTGCTTGGGACGCAGATCCTTTTCACCGAGCCCCGCCTGTTCAACAGCTATATCCTTGGCAGCCCGTCGCTTTGGTATGACAAGCGGCACGCCCTGAAAATCGAGGCGGGCTATGCCAAACAGCATCAGGACCTGACGGCGAATATCTATCTTTATGTCGGCGAGTATGAGGCGCTGCGCAAGGGGGACAAGCGCTACAACCAGACCGTGGACATGGTCGCCGACAACCGTGCGTTTGAAAAAGCGTTGCAGAGCCGGCGGTATCCCAGCTTGAAGCTGAAGTCAGAGGTCCTGAACGACGAGGACCATCTCACGGTCGCACCGCGTGGCTTCATGCAAGGCCTGACGTATCTGCTGCGGGTGCAATAAGCCCTGCGCCCCCCCCCGCCCTAACCCGTCATTCGCTTTTCCGCGCTTTGGCGCTGGCTTCAAACTCATGGGCCAGGCGCATCAGCTCTTGCTTGTAGTCGTCCAGGCTGCCGGTGTAGTCATCCAGATAAAGATCGCGCCGCGCCTTGTTCATCGCCTCGGACGTTGCGGCCTGGCGGACGAACTCCGCAAGCTTCTGCCTGATCGGCTCGGGAGTACCCGTACGCACGGCCACGCTGTAGCTGCTGTGAAACACCATGTCAGGCACGCCAAGGTCGGCGAACGTTTTTACGCCGGGCAGATGGCTGGTGCTTCCCGGCCGGCCCGTGTAGGCCAGCACCTTGACGTGCGGATTGTCCTTGACGCTTTGCGTGGTTCCAATCGTGGTGAAGTAGCCATCGATCTGGCCGCCAAGAATTGCCGTGAGCCCTTCCGCGCCGCCCTTGAAGGGAATGGCGCGGTAGGTTGCGCCCAGCCCCGACGCCAACCTTGCCGCCAGCGTGGAATAAGTGCCCACGCCGAGATCGGCGGTGCCGATATCCAATTCCCGCTTCACGCCCTTCAGGTCGTCAAGGCGGTTCCAGCCCCGGTCGGCCGGCACGATGAAGGCGTAGCTGCTCTGCGCTAGCGGAGCAAGAATTTCAAAGTCCGAGAACTCGTAGCCGGCGCTGGGCGTGGTGAACTTGGCGCTGTAGAACCCTTCGGCATGAACCAGCAAGGTGTAGCCATCTGCGGGCCGGCTTTTGACAGCCTGTATGCCGATGGCCGAACCGGCGCCCGGCCGGTTCTCGACCACCACGGTTTGCCCCATGATCGTTCCCAACTGTTGGGCGAACGCGCGCGAGATCGCGTCGGTAGCGGCGCCTGGCGGATACGGAACGACAAGCCGCACGGGCTTGGACGGATAGGGGGTTTCGGCGGCAGCGGCAACCGGGAACACTGCGCACAATGCTGCGCTAGCGAATACGGCACTACTGACTGCTGCAACACCGAATGCTGCAACACCGAATCCTGCGCGGCCAGACAGCGCGCAGCGGCTCTTGGCGAATGGCATGTTTGCTCTTTTTCAGTTGTCTCGCCAAAAGTGTATCGACGGCGCAGCTGTCCATTCCCCTCACATTTTGAAGATCTCTCCTGCAAAAAATGCAGCACACGGCAAGCGGCATCGCCCACGGCCGTATCCCTCACTCCGTCGATTCACGCAGTTCTGATCTGCGGTTTCAGCTATAGGCAATTCAATCTTGCTACCTAGAATTTAGAGCTTCCTAATAATTCAAAAATTCTGGAGACGCTAACCATGAACCCCTCATTTCTCACGCGGCGCGCCGTGCTGCTGGGCGGCATGTTGATGGGCCTGGGTGTCAACGCCTTTGCCGCGCCGAGCAATTGGCCCGAGCGCCCTATCCGGCTGGTCGTAGCCGGATCGCCCGGCGCGGGTGGCGATATTTTTGCCCGCCTGATCGCTGCCCCCCTGTCCAAAGCCCTGAAGCAGCCAGTGGTGGTGGAATCGAAGCCGGGCGCCAACGGCATGATCGCCTGCGACACGGTGGCCAAGGCCGCAGCTGACGGCTACACGCTGCTGTTTGCGCCCTCGTCCGCCATCCTGCTGAACCCGGTTGTGTTGCCTTCGATACCCTACGACACGGAAAAGGATTTGCTTCCCATCGCGCAAGTCGGCGCAGCGGGGATTTTGCTGGTCGCCAACCCCAGCACGGGCTTCAAGAACCTGGCGGACATGGTCGCCTATGCCAAGGCCAATCCTGGCAAGCTGGCCTACGGTTCTTGGGGCACCGGCTCGTCTGGCAACCTGGCCATGGAAGGCATCAAAGCCCATTACGGCCTGGACATGCCCCATGTTCCCTACAAGCAATTGGTCACTGAAAGCACCGACCTGATCGCCAACACCATCAGCGTTGGCTTTATGGATATTGCTTCGCCGATTCCGTTCATGCGCAGCGGCAAGCTGGTCGCCCTGGGGCAGACGGGTTCACGCCGTTGGCCTGCCACGATGGACGTTCCCACGCTGGCCGAGCAAGGCTACAAATTCGAAGCCGACGGCTGGTATGGCGTGTTTGCGCCAGCGGGAACGCCGCCCGAGATCATCGACCGCCTTAACGCCGAGATCTACCGCGCGCAGCATAGCGCCGACGTCCGGGAAAAAATCGAAGGCCAGAACATGATCGTCCCCACGGAGGCTTCGGCGCAGCAGTTCGCGTCGTCGATCAAGCGCGACGCGGTCATCTGGCAAGGCTTGGCCAACGTGGCTGATCTGAAAAACAAGTAGACCCGGGCCGCGCCCGCTATCCCTCAGGCAGACGTATGGACACGCCCTACTCCAACCTCCCGTTTTCTTCCAACGCCTTGCAAGGCCGTGTGGCCGTGGTCACAGGCGCCACCGGCGGCATCGGCCTGGCGATTTGCCAGCAGCTGCAATCCATGGGCGCGGCCGTGGTGCAGGCCGATATCAATGTATCGGAAGCACCCCACACCGGCACGGACGGCGCGCCGCTCCTGAACCTGCGTTGCGATATCTCCGATCCCGACTCGGTAGCCGACATGGCCGGGCAGGTGCGCGCGCACTTTGGCCGTTGCGACATTCTTGTCAATAATGCGGCCATCAGCGCGGCGCCGGTCGGCCTGGAGGATTTTCCAATCGACCTGTGGGACCGCATCTTCCGCGTCAATCTGCGCGGCGCCCTGTTGTGCGCGCAAGCGCTATTTCCCTTGATGCGCGGCCAACAGGCGGGCAGCATCATCAACGTGGCGTCGATCTCGGCGCGGTCGCCCACCCGGCTCGGCGCCTACGGCACGACCAAAGCCGCGCTGCAAGCGCTGACTCGGCAGATGGCCGTTGAATGGGGGCCATGCGGCATCCGCGCCAACGCCATCAGCCCTGGCATGATCCGCACGCCGCTGTCCGAACGGCACTACCGCGATGAATCGGTGCTGCAAAAGCGCATTGCCCGCATCCCGGCGCGGCGTATCGGCCTGCCCTCAGACATCGCGCAAGCAATCGCCTTTCTTGCCAGCGACGCCTCGGTGTACGTCAACGGGCAAGACATCGTGGTGGACGGCGGCTTTCTTAAAGCGTCGCTCAGCAATCTATACGATGCGTAAAACAGGTAAGGGCCAATTCCAATCCAAAACCTGCTCTGGATGAATGCCAGCCAGGCCGGTAAACTGCGCCATTATCTCGGCGCGTACCGGTTGGCCGAACGCGCACATCATCTTAAGAGCGAGACACCATGATTCGTCGTCTGGTCTTTGCAGCATCGCTGGCCATGGCCGGCAGCGCTGCGGCTGCCCCTTCGTTCAATTGCGCCAAAGCCACAACCCCGGTCGAAAAATCCCTATGCGGCAATTTGGTTCTGGGCGACCAGGACGCGGCCATCGCGCAGCAATACAAAGCGGTACGGGACAAGCTTGACCCCGAAGCCGCCAAGTCGCTAACGGCCGACCAGCGTCGTTACCTGGCCGTGCGCGACAAGATCTACGCCGAGCCCTACGCCGGAAGCACGCCGTTCAAAGAAATCAGCACCAGCATGCGTTACCGGCTGGACTTTCTGAAGGCCATCAACCCGCAGCCGCCTGCCGGTTTTGTCGGCAAGTGGAAAAACATCGAAGGCGAGATCGAGATCACGCAAGCCGCCGATGGCAAGCTGTTCGTGGAGGCCAACTCATCGCAGCCCTACAACGGCCGCTGGGTTTGCGATTTAAGCGGCAACGCGGTGGTTTCCGGCGACACCTTGAAAGTCACCTATCAAGACGGCCCGCCCTGGGTCCTGTCGCTCAAGCGTCGCGGCGCCGTGCTGGTGACCAGCGAAGCGCCGCTCCCCGGTGCCAAAGACGACGGCTTCGGCCCGCCCTTCTGCGGCATGAACGGCGGCCTGGCGGGCACCTGGTTCGCGGTGCGCTAAGGGCCAGCAGGAATGCTTGATGGGGGCATCGATGTTCGCGATGCGCCGCGCGTTCGTTTCAGGCGCAAGCGAGCAGGCTCGCGCGCGAAATGTCTCATTACTCAGGCCAATCTGTCTCAGCCGGCCGATTCTTACGCGGCCCTTCGGGGGACGGGGTGTAAATTCGGCAACGATTTCAAATACTAACGACATCCGGCAGCGCAGGTTATTGGGGGTGATTAGGCCCGCGAGTTGACTGCCGGTATCGCTGAATGCCATGCAGAATCCCGCCCCCCTGATCAAGCTGCGCAGTTTTTTGCACATGTCGCCCTACCTGGCGAGCCAGGGCGTTTCCCCGCTTGAGTTCTTCCAGCGCGTGGGCATGTCGCCGAACATTTTCCAGACGCCCGATATGTGGCTGCCGCGCGCCATGTGCTTTCGCATTGCGAACGAGATGGCCGCTATTGCGCAGGACCCGTTCGCCGGTGCGCATGTGGGCCGCTTGATGGCGTTGTCGTCATTGGGCGCCTGGGGTCATCTGGTGCTGCGCTCGGAAAATGTGGCGCAGGCCTGCGCCAGAGCTGCCGCCAATGCGGAAATGCTGCATCAAGGCGGACAAGTCCATATCGTCACTGAAGGCCGTAAGACCCGGCTGATACATCGCTTTGCCGGACCGCTTGAAGCCGATCCCCGGCAATTCATTTATGGAAGCCTGGCGGTGCTGCGCAAAGTGCCGCTCATGGCGGGTGATCCGTCCGCGATACGCGTGCATTTGAAGACGGCGCGCACAAGGGGCGACGACGCGCTTCTGGCGTGCCTGGGTCCGAACATCGAGACGGGCGCGGATTACGACATGATCGAGTTCGACCGCGATTTGCTGGAACTCCCTTTGAAGCATCTCGCGGACGACGCCTCAGCCATCACGCAGGCGCTGCAATCGACGATCGCCACCGCCACCCTGCTCAGGAACGGCATGTCGGATCAGATTGACGTCAAGCTCGGGGCGGTGGCAAAGACGATTGGCATGTCGGCCCGGACCTTACAGCGGCGCCTGAAACGCAGTGGCGTCGACTTCGAGGCCTTGCGCGATGAGACGCGTCGCACCGAAGCGCTGCGATTGATTGCGCTGGGCAAACATTCGGCCACCGAAATCGCCTACATGATCGGCTACAGCGACCCCGCCCACTTCACGCGCGCGTTCAAGCGATGGACGGGGAATGCCCCGTCCCACTTTCGCATCCTGTCGCGCAGCGCGGCCTGAACCAGCGCCGCCATCCGTGTTCGCCATCCGTATTCGTCATCTGTGTTCGCCATCCGTGTTCGCCATCTTGAATTACCGCGATGTTGGCGTCGAAAGGCAAGCCCGCATCGCAGCGGTCTAGTAGAGTCCGGCGCATCCCACGCCGTGCCGCCCCGGCCACACGCCCTGCGATGCGCAATACGCGCACAACAGGCGCGCCGCGGGACTCGGCAACCCACCCACATCAACAAGGATTCCCATGCGTTATTTATCCGCGTCCTGCCTCGTCACCCTGACGTTGGCCGCCCTTGGCAGCGCACACGCCCAGCCCGCCGCCGACGCGGCCATCCCGGTAGGCGTCAACAATTTCGTCCGAGCGGAATCCGATCTTTACATGGGCAAGATGGTGGCCGACGGCGGGCTGGGCAAGTTTGTCCATAGCCGCGAACCGGTGGCCATCGACGCCCAGAACGTTATCCGCATGAACCGCGACACCCTGTATTCGTCGGCCGTGTTTGATCTGGATGCCGGGCCGGTCACCATTGAGCTGCCGCCGGCCGGCGAGCGATTCATGTCGATGCAGATCGTTGACGAGAACCACTATGTGCCCGCCGTGTATTACGGCGCGGGCAGCCATACGCTGACCAAAAAGGATATCGGCACGCGCTATGTGTTTGTGGCGGTCCGCACGCTGGTCGATCCCACCGACGCCAAAGACCTGAAGCAGGTGCATCAGCTACAGGACGCCATCAAGGTCACCCAGGCCAAGACCGGGGAATTCGTGGTGCCGAAATGGGATCAGGCAAGCCAGAAACAAATGCGTGACGCCCTGCTCGTGCTGGGTTCGACCGTTCCCGACTACAACCAGGCGTTCGGCACGAAAGACGCCGTGGACCCCATTCAGCATTTGCTCGGCACCGCAACAGGCTGGGGCGGCAACCCCAGCAAGGACGCCATCTACCTGAGCGGCGCGATTCCCCAGAATGATGGCAAGACCCAGTACCGGCTGCACGTGGGCAAGGTGCCGGTCAAGAGTTTCTGGTCGGTCAGCGTCTACAACGCCGACGGCTACTTCCAAAAGAACCCGTACGACGCCTATTCGATCAATAACCTGACAGCCAAGAAGAGCCAGGACGGTTCCATTACCATTCAGTTCGGCGGCTGCGATGGCAAAATCGCCAATTGCCTGCCCATTACGCCGGGTTGGAACTACACCGTCAGGCTGTATCAGCCGGACGCCAGCATCCTGAAGGGTCAATGGCGCTTTCCGCAGCCGCAGGCGCAGGCGCAGCCGTAACCGCGGCCGTAGCCGTAGCCGCAGCCGCCGCCGGTTATCGTTGCGCCCCACGCGAAGCAAGGTAATACGTCATCATGAACTGCCCCGAAACGTTCATTTCCACCGACGCAATCGAGCCTGCATTGCGTGACGAATACTGGCGCGAGGTCACGCGGCCGTTCTGCGAGACCTCGCGGATTTCGGCGGCCGACACGGCCACGCTGGAAGGCAGCATGCGGCTGCGCCACCTTGGCGGATTGACGCTGGGTTCCACCACCTTCAACGCGCAGCGCTACAAGCGGGACAAGCCCACCATTGCGCGCAGCGGACTGGACCATTACCTGGTTCATGTCTTGACCGCTGGTTCCATACACGGGGACTTTGACGGGCGTAACCTCGTGGCCGCCCCTGGCGGCATATGCATCATCGACCTGGCCCGGCCTTACGAATGCAAGGTGGATGCCGGCGAACGATTGGCTATGACCATACCCCGCGCCGGCATCGACAAGCTGCTGGGTCAACGCGATGTGCATGGCTTCGTGCTGCCGGCCGGCCAACCGATGACGCGTATGCTGGTCGACTACCTGTGCGGCTTTCACGCGGTGGCCGGGCAACTGTCGGCAAGCGAAGACATCGCGGCGCAAGACGCGCTTGTCACGCTGTTGTCAGCGGGCCTGTCGAACGCGGCGCCTATCCAGGACGAGCCAAAATCCCTGCTGGGTCAGGCGTTGCGGGCGCGGGTGCTGGCTTATATTGATAACCACCTGTCTGATCCGGCGCTGGGTCCGGACCTGCTCACGCAACGTTTCCGCGTGTCGCGCGCGCATCTTTACCGCATCTTTTCCGACCTTGGCGGCGTCACTCATACGATCAAGACACGTCGCCTGGACGCGGCTTACGCCCGACTCGTCGATGCCCGGAATTCAACGCGCCCGGTCAACCAGGCCGCCGCGGATGCCGGCTTTCGCGACATGCGCCGATTTCGCAAGGCGTTCCTGCTGCGGTTTGGCGTAACGCCCGAAGACGCCCGTGAATGGGGCAGCGCGGTCTTGCCACCGGTTGGCGGCAACAATGTTCTGTCCAGACATTTTGCCGCGCACAGCCCAACGCTGCGGGCGGCGTGAGGGGTTCAGCGGCGTGAGGGCTTCAGAGGCGTTAGGGCTTCAGCGGCGTGGGCGGTGTCTCTAGCTTGAACGCCGTCAGCGCGCTTAAGCGCCCAGGCGGCTCAGAACCGGTAGGCGAATCCTAGAATCGGCCCCTGCTGGATGACGTTGTACACAAAGCCGTTTCGATCGTAATTGACGCCAAGCGCGCGGTAACCAAGCATCGCCGAAAGATTGGATTCGAACTGATAGCCCAGCGCTGCCGTCACGTCCCAATCAAGCTTGGCTTGCCCTGCGCCGATAACGCCCCAGCCTGTCAGATACCAGCGCTCGTTCAAGGCGTATTGCCCGCGCAAGCCGGCCACCGCATCCACCCAGGTTGCGCTGTCGGTTCGGCTTCTTCCGCCTAGCGCCCCGCCGTTCAAGGCGATTTTCGTGCTGGCGGACCAGAGCCGTGCTCCACCGATGACGTCAAGATGCCCGCGATCGCTTTCCAGCACGGTATAGCCTGCGCCAACAAAGCCGGAGAATGACTTGGACTTGATCTTGACGCTTCGGCTGAGAATGCCGAAATCCGTATTGCCGCTTCCCGACAGTTGCGAGTACATGACGTCGCCCAGCAGGCTGAAGCGCCCGTGGCGCGCGTCGACCGCGCCCATGAAGGCCAGGTCAAGCTCGCTCATGATGTCGCTGAAACTGGAATTGAGCCTGGCCGGCGGCTGCCCGAACTGCCCCACCTTGCCGCTGATGCCAGACGCCCAAATATAGGGGCTGACGCTGACACGCCATGCGTCGCCATCGCCAGATTCGCTTTTCAGCAGCGGACTGACGGGCAGCATGTTTTCGGCCCAGGCCGCGTGGTTTGCCCCTAACAGCAGGCACGAAAAAAACAGCGGGGTAGAAATGCGTGTCATGAATACTCGATGATGCGGCGTCGGAGGCACAGGCAAGAGAACAAGCGGCGCGCTTTTATGGCGCGCCGTTATGGCTTAAGCGCCGCGGCTTCTGCCCCGCAGTCCAGCCTCGCCGCCTGCGGCTTTGCCTTAGCTGCCTGCACTTCTTCGCGCGCCGCGGCCACATCCGCACGAAACTCGGCGTAGTTTTGCAATAGCGCCACGGTGGCCGCGCCCATCGTGCGGCCGGCATCCACATCGCTTTGCCAATGCGCGTTGCAGACGACTCGGCTTTGCCCGAACTCCAGGCCGCGCCTGAACAATGCGTTGGCCCGATCCGGATTGATTTCCGCCAGCACCAGCGCCCACGCCCACCCTGCCGCCGTGTGGCCCGACGGATATGACCCATCCGTGCGCAGCAAAGACTCTTGCTCGGGAAAACACGTCCCTTCGTTGTGCACGACGAACGGGCGAACGCGGTTATAGGTATTTTTGACGCCGTAGGTAGACAGGCCGGCATCGGTCAGCACCTTCTGCATCAAGCGATACAGGTGCGGCGTTTGCGCCTCGGTGATATCAACACCCATCGCGCACGAGAAATTCTTGGCCGGTTGCGGAAACTGCAAATCAGCGTCCAAACGCGCCTGCGTGGCGCGCGCGGAACCCCGCAAGGGAATCGTTGCAGCCCTAGCCTCCTCATCGCGTGCGTATGCAGCGCTGGTGGCGGCAGGCGGCGGCCCGAGCAGCTCAAGGCTGTTGGGCAAGCGGTCTTTAGGGATATAGCCGGGCGCCAGTTCAAAGTGCGGATCGGTAACCGCCGGGCCATCGGCATTGCCCGCCGCGTACGACATCGCATGGGTCATACCCATCACAACCAGAGAAATGCTGGCGGCCTTGCTGCGAGTCTTTGAAAGCATACGATCTTCACTGTCCGTCTAATGTCTGAACGCTTCACGCGCCGACACTTGAACGTGGCAAGCCGCCTGCGGTGTGAAACCGTTGGCGAATTTACACCGATGCTTTTAAAGCAAGTCGTGATCGCGATATAGATGAGACAGATCGATGTGAATAATGAGACGCTGCGGCTGGAAGGCAGTCAGACTGCCAGACTGAGAAATTGCAGTCAGACTGCCCCTCTTCCACATCGGCCCGGATCTATCCCCGGCCTACGCAACCCAGGGATAGCCGATCTCTTCGAAGTCAGCGACAAGGACGTCACGGTCAATCGGTATGCCTAGCGATTCGATGGCGGCGATTGACAGCGCTTGGTGGTTGAACGCGCGGGCCACCAATGCCGGGTCGACGTCCACCTCGTAGTACTCCTGCGCCCAAGACCGGTAGAACGCCGGCCCATTGCAAAGCCACTTGAGCAGCGCCGCTTGGCCGCCTTCGTCGGCATCGCGCGATGACACGGCACGCCAAGCGCCCGCGTCATTTTCGAACCACATCACGAAGGTCGCTTGCTCCATCGAGAACGCGGGTTCGGCCATGAATTCCGCAAAGCGTGCGGGAATTTGCTGCGCCACGCGGTCAAGAAACGCGCCGCCTGCCTCTGCCCTGCTATCCGAAAAACAGCCTTTGACGGCGCAACCATAAGGCGCGTGAATGACGAAGTAATCGTCGCCCTCACCGTTGCGCATCGAGCTCATATGCTGATCGTCGGCCCATCCGGCGTTATGACTGAAATAACGCATGCTCCAATCTTGGCAATAGATGGCGTCCAGTATGGCCAGCGCTTTTGACTTGATGAGCAGCGCATCGGGCGAGGGAAATTCGTTCAAAAGAGTCATGGTCCGGCCGGGCAAAAACAGACGTCATGGAAGAAAGGATGCGCGCTAGATCGCCGGCCCTTTCAGTTCGATTTGGTTTCCGTCAGGGTCCAAGCAATAGATCGACAGCCCTTCGCCCTCCGCACCGTATCGCATCACCGCCTTGTCCGCCTCAACGCCGAACGCCTTGAGATGCTTGAGAATGGCCGCTTCATCGAACGGATCGACGCGCAAACAGAAGTGGTCGACATTGTGCCCCGCTTTGCCAGGAGCCTGGCCGCCCGCCGCGCCCAAGGGGCCTTGCACATCCACCAGATCAATCAAAGACCCGCCCGCGCCCAGGTGGATCATCGCTAATTTCTCGTTCTTCTTTCTAATGGAGCAGCCCAGGACTTTCGTATAAAAATCCACGCTGCGCTCCAGGTCCCGAACCCTGAGGACGACATGATCCAAATGCTTGATCTGAAATACCGGCATGATGATCCTCTGGGGTGAGAAAGATTGGGAGGGGTTCAGATCGCTTCAGTCCCGGTTCAACTGGCTATCAAGCTGCTTGGCGACCGCCTGATAGTGCTTTGCCGACGCGGCGTTCTTTTCCTTGGCGTATTGCGCGCTGACCATTTTCGCCGCGCGCGCCGCAACCTCGAAGCTGTCATCGACGTCGACGCGTTCGGCCTCTTTGGCGGCGCCGATCTCGCGGCCGTCGAACAGGCCGGCGCGATACCCATTGCCGTCATCGACGACACCGATAATCGGAACGCCCGCGCGGACTTCGCCAAAAAAAGCGGGACCCGCTTTGCTGCCGTTACGCGCCGCGATCATCCCCACGCCCGTTGCGACACGGGTGACGGTGGAGCACGGACCTGTCCAGTACTTCGCACCCTCCCCCAACGATTCAGGCGCAACGAACTTGCACTGTGTGGACGGGTCCGTGGACCACTTGAGCGCGGTGCCCGGTTCGACCGCGCCAGCCGTGGCCGACAGCATCGCGCAGACCAGCCCCAAGCCAGCGCCCAACGACATCCGGCGCGCGTTCTGTTTGTTCAATGGCACGTTCGAAACTCCCGAGGTTGGTCTGATTGAATCACCGCACCCTGCAAGCCCCAGCCACGCCAAGCGCAGGCAAGGTCAGGTCAGCATGATGGCTCGGTTTTATAGCACCCAGCCTTGCGCAAACATGTTGTGATTCGCAGCAATCCCGTAAACAAAAATGGATCGCGTGACATTTTTTTTCTGATGGGCGTAAAGGCTCGGCGCAGCACGGCGAATGGATAGTCAATCGCGGGGCAGCCTGCGATCAGTTCGTGTTGATCCAGTCTTGAGTGTCCTGGATAAACCAAGGAAGATTCAGCCTTTCGCCCTCGCCGGACTGTATGGTCAAGCGTTGGCCGGACGAACCCGGCGCGCTGGTCGCCGCCTTTGCTTTTTCGGACGACCGGGTCCGATATTCCATATCGGTTTGCCGGGGCGGATTGTCCGCGCAGGCGGCAATTGACGCGCACGCCAACGCGGCCAGGACTGACCGCAGTGCTAAACGAAAGGTTCTCATGAGTTCTGCTTCCCGCTGGCGGCACAGGCCGACGTGCCAGGCAATCAAGGCCTCTACCGCGTACCTTACTCGCAGTAGGGGCCGGCGTCAGCGGTTTGCGCCGCCATCGGAATTAAAAGCAGGCGGAATTAAAAGCTGGCGGATTTAAAAGCTGGGCTTGCGGGCGTTGGATTGATTCATGAATTCCATCCGCGCGTTGGTCCACGCGGGATCATAGAGTTGGACGGTCACGCCGGAGTATTTCAAAACGGCTTGGGTCATATCGGTCGAGCAGCCCATGCCCGGATTCGTACTCGGCTTGGTGCACCATTCCAAACTCAGGTCGTTCGGATAATTCGACTGCCGTCCGTACTTCTGCACCACCGCCTGGGCCATCGCCTCTTTGTTGGCGGGCGTCCACGGCATTTCGTAGTTGATCTGCGAGACCACCAACGGCCGCTGCTTATCGACGGGCACGCGCGGTTCGAAGTGAACGACCAGCTCGACGCCGTCCTTCTTGTAGCTGAAATTTTTGGGCGTCTTCGTGTTCGTTACAGGGTTAACCTCTGCGTATCCCGCTTTGATTTCGCTCTTGCTGACGTTGAAATTCTTGGCGGCGGCCGCGGCGGCCTCGTCATAGTCCATACCGGTCTTGACCCCGGCGATATCAAAGGTCCGGGCGTCGACCGACCGTGGGGCTGCTGCGTGCGCGGGAACAAACGCCAAGGCATTGAGCGCGGAAATCAGGACTGCGGCTTTCAACTTCAAAATAAACATCCTCTGCAAATGGTGCCGGGATTATCCGCAGGCCGCTTTATACCGTCCCCAATAAAATGCAACAATATTTATCGATTGATGTATTCATCCATCTGTTCGCCGGCCGCCCAGGGGCGCCAGCAAGCGCGGCCCGCAGCCCTTCGGCTACAGTGCTGTTGGCGCCGCAGCGGCAAGGCTGCGAGCAAATGAATTCAGGAGTAGTACAGCAGTGAATGACACCCACACCCCGGACACCGACATCGCCGAAGACAGAAAGGAACAAGAGCCCCGGCTGTGGCGCGACGACGGCTGGACCGCTCGCGTCATCAAGAACGAAGACGACGACGGCTGGGCCGTGGAAATGACGCTGGACGGCCAAGCCGAACCGGCGCTGGTCGGCCCCTGGACCATGGGGCGTGACAAAAAGAACCCCAAGCCGCTCGACTCTTCGGCCTTCTCCACCTTGGTCAAAACCGCCAATGAAGTCTTGCGCCGCCACGAACAGCAGCTGCACGCGACGCTGCACAAGAGCGTGAAGATTGACGCTGCGGCGGGCCGCCTGACCATCAAGCTGGATATCGTTCCCGATGAAGACGAGCCTTATGCGGTGCTAAGCGCCTACGATGAATTGGGTGAACAGCTGGCCCAAACCCAGGTTGCACCGACGTACAAACTGACCGTGCAGCGCGCATCTGAGTGGGCCAGCGGCGGCTTCAGCAAGCACGGCTAAGCGCCAAGCGTAGCGGGGGCTATTTGTCGACGGAGCGCATATCGCAAGTTGTCTCGGCAGAAGCGCAAACGCCACGAAACCACGCACGCC
Source organism: Achromobacter sp. NPDC008082 (assembly GCF_042957345.1). NCBI lineage: Bacteria > Pseudomonadati > Pseudomonadota > Betaproteobacteria > Burkholderiales > Alcaligenaceae > Achromobacter > Achromobacter sp. NPDC008082. The sequence continues at coordinate 16,605 of NZ_JBIBIB010000007.1, read as the reverse complement.
CCCGCGTGCGGTCCTTGGGAGCCAGCGGCTCCCAATTTTCGCTTTGGCGCATCTCGTAATCCAGCAGCAGCCATTCGCCATCGCACGCGACGATGCCGCGCAAGGCGGCTCTTTCCGTCAGCCAGTCGCTTTTCAAATCCAGCAGCCGCTCGCTGCCCGCGTCCGGGCGCGCGTAGCCCCGCGCTGACTGAATGCCAACCTGCGCATCTTCCGCTTCAATCCAGCCCACGCCCCGGTAAACGGGGCGTGGCCGGGGCGTGTCGTTGCCGGTCATGTCGTCGCTGGCGTTCTTGATCTTGAGCCAACCGTCGCGTGCTTCGGTCACGTCGAAGGTGACGCTGTAGTAATCGATATCAGGATCGGGGTCGTCGCCGCGCGTGGTCGGCAGGCGGCCCAGTACCTGGGCGTTGGCAGACGGCGCCGCGCGCACGGCAATCGCAGGCTTTACGTTGGTCGTCCAGCCCGAGACGCTGCACGCCGTGGGGCCCGACGGCGTCCAGACGGCAACGTTGGACGTGGCCTGCCCGCCAAATGCGGGCGATGCGGACGATGCGGCCAGCGTGGCGACCGTGGCAACCGCAAGGAGAAACCGTCGCACAGTCATCGGGAGATTGTCAAAAGATCGCGAATGTAGGCGTCGAGCGTGATGGCGCCCCGCAAGGCGTCATCCGGCATATCAAAGCCGCCGTCAACGCTGACTGCCGTCATGCGTGCGTAGGAATCGGCTGCCGCCTCGGAAAAGCCCAACTTGCGAAAAGCCGCTTTCCAGTCGTCGCGAGGCGTGACGGCCAGTTCGACGGGCCGGCCAAGCGCGGCCGCAAATGCGCTTGCGACATCGTCGGATGAATAGCGTTTCGGGCCTTCCACATACTTCACGCCGACGTCGTCCAGAGACGACATCAACCTGTTCGCCGCCACCTGACCCAAGTCCTGCGGCGCGACCATCGGGATGTCGAGGTCGGCCGCGAACGGCGTAGACAGCCTGCCTGCTTTGGCCGCCTCTAGTTGGGCGTCCCAATTGCTCATGTAGTAAGCGGCGCGGTTGATGGCGGCCGGGATCGATTGACGACGCAGCCCCTGCTCGAATTCCCACAGCACGCTCAGGTCGCCGATACGCTCGCCGGGCTGCGCACCGCTGGTCGATTCAGCCACGACCTTCTCCAGTCCCGAGTCTTCAAGCGCCGCCAAAATATTGGCCGCCGTACGCCGCTCGACAACGTCGGTATCCGTCGCGGTATCGGCCGGCGGATTCAGCAAGAAGGCGCGTTTCCCAAGGCGAAACGCGGCGCGCAACGAGTCCACGTCGTCAACATCGGCTTCTGCAAGCACGGCCCCTTTGTCGCGCCAAGCGCTAGCGCGACGGGCATCGCGCGTGACGATCACGACCCGTTCGCCCCGGCCAAGCAGCGTTGCCGCCGTGGCGGCGCCTACATGGCCCGTTCCACCCATGACGATGTACATGCGTAATCTCCTGCAAACCAAGGCCGCGCCTTCTGCGACAATGCGCCGGCGCCGTGGCCGGCCTTGTGCGCCATCGCGAAACGCGCCTTCCTGTGTAGGCTTCCCGGGATTTTTCCCCCGGGTGGTCCCAGTTCTGTTCCCAGTTCTGTTCCCGATAATTCTTTGATTTATACAACAACATCAAATGAACGTAAGCGCGTTATGTGTGGCGATGCTGGGCGTTGTGCTGCTGACTCAAGCACCGCTGTCCGTCGCCCAAAATGTCAATGGAAAAAACTTTTTACGCAGCGTTGCGCCATGTGCCACGGCGCAGACATCAAAGGAACGGGGCCTCTGGCCAACAAGAGCAACCCTCCCACTCCTGACCTGACTACCGCCGCGTTCAAAAAGCGGCTTAATGATTATCCGGGCGTGATTGTGTCGTCGGTGATCCTGCGCCCCAACGGGGACCTGATCCCAAGAACGTTGCGAGAGAACGGTGTCAAGATCGCGCCGCATGCTTGGACCGTCCAGGATTTTCGGGATCTGAACCAGTACATGAGCGGCGTGATTGCAAAAAGCCGGTGAAGTTCGCGATAGACTTAACGGCCGCCGAACCCGCGGGTTCGGCTTCTACACAGGAATTGATTCAATGAGCAGTATTTTTCCAGGGGATCTGTGGGCGGTCGGGGAAACTCGCACCGACGGCTTGTCGGTCATCGTTCGTTTTCGTACCGGGCTGCCGCCGGCGCCTGATCGTCAGGCCAATGACAACCTGGTCTTCATCTCCTGGCCGTATACGGGCATCGAGTCCGGCATGCCCAACGACGAAGACAAGGCGCTTACCAACCGCTTTGAAGAGGCCATCGAGCAAGGTTTCGAGCACTCTGATCTTGGCGTGATGGTGGCTTGCATGACGGGCAATCATCTGAAGGAATGGCGCTTCTACACCCGTGACGTCGAAGCCTTCCTGGACGCGTTCAATGCATGCCTGGCGGGGCATCCGGTGTATCCGCTTCAGCTGCGCATGTTCAAAGACCCCGATTGGAATGCCCTGGCTGAATTGCAGCCTGAAGGTTCAGACCAGGTTCACTGAAGACGGTTGGCGGGGCTTGCCACGCGTGCATGTCGCGCCTGACGAGCCGCGCATGGGGTGTCCGCCATACCGCGCATGGGGGTGCCCGCCACACCGCGCGTCGGGTGCCAGCGACACCGCGCATGGGGTGCCTACGGTGGGCACAGGGTTAACGATGCAGGCCCGACAAGTGTTAAAAAAACACGTTGTGGCGGCCTCGGCATCAGCATCGGGATTCGCCGCCGGTAACGCGCGGCCTTCCCGCGCCCCACCCCCAGGCGCGCACGAAGACGCCTGATGTCAGGAGCCCCCTATGCCCAAATTCGTGACGATAGGATACGGAGACCAGGCCGGTTACGACCGCACGCCCGCAACGCTGCGCGACGCCGCCCACGCGCATGACGCCGCTTTGCAACGACGCGGCGTCTTGATGGGGATTGCGGGCGCCCCCGTCCAAGTGCGCAATCATGAGTCGGCTAATGTTCAAACGACGACCGGCCCCTATATGACATCGTCCTTGCCCGTGGCAGGATTTTCCATCATCGAGGCCGCCAATCTGGCCGAGGCAATTGATATGGTGGCCCGCACCCCCTGCGCGATCGCGCACGGTGTTGTTGAGGTGTGGCCGCTGGTTTAGGTGTCAGACTGCAATATCGCAGTCTGACACTTACATCCTGGAATTGCAGTCTGACACCTAATTCCTGGAGCTCGATGCTGGCCTGCTGAGAATTGTGCACAGCGTTCCCATGCCCCCGCCGATGGTCTACAACGCCGTATTCCACCAAGGCACGCTGGACGGCCGCAGTGAATACATCGCGCGGCGCGCCGCCGAAGTCTGCGATTTTTCCCGCCGCCGCAACGTACCGGCCAGTGGCATTGCCAGCACGGACAGCCAAAGGAAAAACCTATAGGCGCATAGGAAAGCAGTATTTGAATTGAATGCAAGCTCTCCCTAGCATGGATCTGCGCTGATATCGCAATCAAATGGCGCAACGAAAAAGGCGCACCAAGCGCATCGATCCAAGGGAAAAAGATGTTCAATCTTCGCAAGGCCAGTCAGGCCTATTGCTTCGGCGCTGCTCTGATCAGCGTATTGCCGTTACTTAGCAGTGCGGCCCATGCTCAGTCCGCCTACCCCGACCGCCCGATCCGGCTGATCGTTCCCCAATCCGCAGGCTCTGGCGGCGACGTTGTCGCCCGGTTGTTAAGCGAGAAGATCGGTGCCGCGCTGGGGGCCTCGGTCGTCGTCGAGAACAAGCCCGGCGCGAACGGGATTGTGGCCACGTCGTATGTGGCGAAGTCGGCCCCCGACGGCTACACCCTGCTGTTGGCGGGCGTGTCGCAGATGAGCTTCAACCCCAAGCTGTACAAGAACTTGCCCTACGACGCGGGCAAAGATTTCACGTATGTCGCCCCCGTGGTCGATACCCCGTTTGTGTTGGTGGCGGGAAAGAGCAGCCCTTTCAAGACCTTGGCGCAGCTGGTGGCCGCCGCCAAGGCGTCGCCTGACAGCGTGACCTACGCCAGCGCCGGCGCCGGAAATTCCACGCACCTGTCCACGGAAATGATCGCGGCGGGCGCCAACATCAAGCTCAAACACGTGCCCTACAAGGGGTCAGGCCCGGCGTTGAACGCCGTGATCGGCGGGCAGGTAGACATCATGACCAGCGTGCTGGGCTCAGCCCTGCCGCAGATTCAGGGCGGCAACGTGGTGCCGCTGGCCGTGCTGGCAAGCGAACACGCCAGCGACCTGCCCAACGTGCCGACGTTGAAAGAAGCAGGCATTCAAGCCCCTTCCATGCCCGGCTGGTTTGCTGTGGTGGGACCGGCAGGCATGGATGCGGCGGTGGTCGGCAAGTTGAATAGCGCCATTCAGGCCGCTATCACCGAACCCGCCATCAATAAGCGGCTGAAGGATCTGTACTTCATCCCGCTGCAAGGCACCGCCGAGCAAATGCGCGCACGCGCTGACGAAGACGCCAAGGTATGGGGTGACTTCATCGCCCGCACCGGCGTACAAGTGGACTGACGCTGCCCGCCCCTTCTTTCTGATCCGTGGAGGATCGTCATGAAACCTGTTTACACCCTGGCCGCCATCGCGCTTGCGGCGTTGAGCCTGAGCCCGTCCGTCCACGCGCAGGACGCCGCCACGTGGCCCAGCAAGCCGGTGCGCATCATCGTGCCTTTCGCAGCGGGCGGGTCCACCGACATCGTCGCGCGCAAGGTCGCGCAGCGTTTGGGCCAGCTGACCCATCAACCCTTCGTGGTTGAAAACAAGCCGGGCGCCGGCGGAACGCTGGGTGCGGCCTATGCGCGCGCGCAGCCTGCCGATGGCTATTCGCTGTTTCTTGGCACGGTCAGCACGCAATCGGTAGCGCCCTTTCTGTACAAGACCCTGCCCTACGATCCGCTAAAGGATTTTCGTGGTCTGGCGATGATTGCGTCCGTGCCAAACGTGGTGGTCGTCAACAAGGACTTGAAGGTCCACGACCTGAAGGCCTTGATCGCCGCGGCGAAGAACAAGCCCGGTGGCTTGACCTATGGCTCAAGTGGCTTGGGCTCTTCCAACCACCTGGCCACCGAAGCGCTGCGCGCCAGCCTGGAACTGCCAGTCACGCACGTGCCGTATCGGGGGTCCGGCCCGGCCTTGACCGACACCATGGCCGGCCATGTGGACTTCATGCTGGACGTGGCGATGACGTCGTTGCCCTATATACAACGGGGCGACGTCAGCGCCGTTGCGGTCACGTCAAAGCAGCGGCTGCAAGTGTTGCCCAACGTGCCCACGGTGACCGAGCAGGGCTTTCCCGAGTTTGAGGCCTTGGGCTGGTTTGGCTTGTTTGCCCCCGCGCAAACACCCAATGACGTGGCTGAAAAAGTCGCGGCGCTGGTGCGCGAGGTCGTGCTGGAAAAGGACATGGTGGCGTATTTCGATGCGCAGGGCGCCACCGCCAGCGGCGTCACGCTCAAGGGCTTTGACGACATCGTCGCCGAAGACCGGGCGCATTGGGGCAAGGTGGCGCAGCTGGCGCAAATCAAGTCCGAGTAACGCAGCCGGCGGGGTCACTTATGCCAGGCCACGCCGCCCCACCGCCCGGTTGCCACCAAGTCTTTCGTGACTTCGATGAGCGTCTGATGGATGTGGGTGCAGACCATACTCTTCTCGGTAGACAGCGACATGCAAACCGATACCCGCCGGCTGAATGCCTTGTCAGCGATGGGCGTCGAGACGATATTCTCGGCGTGGGCCTCCGGGCCGCCCAACGCGGACGAGGGAAGCACGGTCCAGCCCTTACCCGCCCGAACCAGCGCCAGCAGGACCGACACCGCGCTGGTCTCGGCGACGAGCGTCAACGGCAAGGTTTCCTCGGCGAAGGCGCGGGCCGCCAGCACGCGTATCGAATTCGGAAAGCTGGGCAAGACCAGAGGCAGCTCAGACATCTGCCGCAGGGACACCGCTTCTACTCCCAGCGACGGGCCGATCAGGTACAGGTTTTCGATCAGCAGCGGCGTCGTGGTCATGCGGGCGGGTTGCGGCTGCACATCCATGGCGACGGCGATATCCATGCGGTGCAAGGACACGGCCACGGCCAAGTCGGCGCTGCTGCCTTCAATGATTTCAAGCAGCACTTCAGGATACCGCTGGGCCACCGCTTCGATCAGCGGCACCGCCAACACGCGCGACGTGCTGGTCGGCAGGCCCACCGTGACGTGGCCGGCCGGGGTATCGCGGCCATGCTTGAGCGCGGACTTGGCCTCTTCCACTTGCCGAAGCACCATCTTGGCGTGCCGGTACAGCAACTTGCCCGCGTCGGTGGCGCGTACGCCGCCGGGGCCGCGCAACAGCAACTGCGTCTCCAGCTCGCCCTCCAGATTCGCCACGTGTTGGCTAAGCGAGGGCTGCGCGATGTGCAAGGTTTCCGCCGCGGCCGTAATGCTCTCCAGCTCGACGATGCGAGTGAAGTACTTGAGTTGTCGCAGGTCCATCAGGATTTCCTATCTCGAGCACGAATCATATTCAACGATGGCGCCTTCCGGCCACGCGCTGCGCGTAATCCCTAGGAAAAATGGCGATATTCAGCTTTCCTACGAACATCACTTTTTCCTATGCCGCTATTCAGATTGCATATTGGCGGCGACATTTCCGCGTCAATAACATGATTGCCAAATCGGTTGCCGCCAGGCTTTAACCACAGATCCCGACATTGCTTTCAAGGAAGTTCATGCAGTCCTATACAAAAAACGAAGACGTGGCCTGGGTCGTTCCGCCTCAAGACTATGCGGATACCCGGCCTGCCACGTTCGGCATTCCCGAGCCGCGCTCTTGCTATCTGACGATGCGCGATGGCTGCCGCCTGGCCATTGATATCTACATTCCTACGGCTGACGCGAGCCAAGCCGCCCGCCTTGAGCGTGAAGCGCCCGCACAGTTTCCCGCCATCGTGCTGTTCACGCCCTACTACCGCCGCTTCAAGCTCAAGGCAGGCGGCACGGGTGAACGAGCGCCCAACACCGCAAAGTTCCGCGACTTCTTCGTTCCGCGCGGCTATGCCGTGATCGTGATTGACGTGCGTGGCACGGGGGCCAGCTTCGGCACGCGTGACAGCTTCCGCTCGCCCCGCGAGCGCGATGACAGCCGCGAAGTGGTGGACTGGATCATCAAGCAGCCGTGGTCCAGCGGCGTGGTGGGCGCCACCGGCATCTCTTACCTGGGTGCGGCGTCGGACTTTCTGGCCAGCACCGGCCACCCGGCCGTGAAGGCCATTGCCCCGCTGTTCTCCGTTTGGGACACCTATACCGACAACTACTTCCCGGGCGGCATTCCGCTCAAGGCGCTGACGCAAAGCTATGACGACCTGATGGTCGCGCTGGACCATGACCGCCGCGACATGCTGCACCGGTTTGTCTACTACGCCAACCCGGATTTCGAAGGCCCGCAACCGGTTGACGAGGATTCTGACGGCGCCCTGCTGCAAGCGGCCATCCACCAGCATCTTGGCAACTTCCGCCAAACGGAGTTCATGCCCGAGTTCCGCTTCCGCGAAGATCCGCTGCCCTATGACGCGGCATTCAGCTCCGCCACGTTCAGCCCCTACAGCTTGGCCGAGCAGATTCCGCGCGATGTGGCCGTGCTGTCGGTATCGGGCTGGATGGATGGCGGCGGCTACATGAACGGCGCGATCTCGCGCTACCTGACCTTGTCGAAAAACCCCCGCCATCTGTTGCTGGGGCCGTGGGACCACGGCGCGCGCATTGACGTTTCGCCGTGGCGCACAACGCAGATGGCCGACTTTCCGTGGCTGGCCGAGATCCTGCGCTTCTTCGACCACTATCTGCTGGGCCACGACACGGGGCTTGATGCCGAAGACCCGGTCCATTACTACGCACTGCATGCCGAAAAATGGCGCAGCTCGGCACAATGGCCGCCCTACGAGAAGCGCCTGGACAGCACGCTGCACCTGACGCCCGCCGCCTCGCTTGAGCCCGCCCCGTCATCCGGCACCTCGCACCAGGCCTATCAAGTCGACTTTGCAATCGGCACTGGCGCCGGCACGCGCTACGAGCGCATTGCGGCCATCAACAGCACGACGTACTACCCAGACTGGCAAGGCCGCACTGATCTGATGTGCAGCTTTACCTCGGCGCCCCTGCCCGCTGCGGTCGAACTGGCGGGCCACGTGGTGGCGGACTTGTGGATCAGCAGCAGCGAACCGGACGCCGGCTTGTTCGTGTACCTGACCGAAGTCGAGGCGGATGGCGCCGAACGTTACGTGACCGAAGGCATGCTGCGCCTGCTGCATCGAAAAGTCTCGCACTGCCCCTCGAGCTACAAGACGTCGTGGCCATTCCGCACGTTCAGCCGGCAAGACGCGTCGCCCGTCACGCCGGGCGAGTTCGAGCGGATCAGCCTTGCGCTGCTGCCCACCGCCTGGCAGTTTCAACGGGGCAGCCGCTTGCGGATATCGATAGCGGGCGCCGACAAAGACCATTGCGGCCAGGTGCCTCACGGCCGGCCCCCGTTGTTGAAGATCGGCACGGGCGGCGCGTACAGCTCTCGCGTGGATTTTCCGCTTCGCCAGGGAGATCGTCAGCAGGAGCCATCGCAGGCGATCAACGAGGCAAGCCGATGACCCCGCCCTTCACGCTGACGCCGCACGACGTTCAGCTTCTGACCCGGGCGAATGCGCGCGCGCCGAAGGCGGGAGAGCCCGATCCGCTTCTGAAAGCACTGGATGACGTTGCGCAACGGGCGGTCGGCCACCGCCTGTTCACCGCGTTGCGCTATGACCTTGAGGCCGGGTTGGCGCATCGGCTCTACAGCAGCGCGCCCGACATCTATCCGGCCAGCGGCGTGAAGCAAATCGGCGCCGCCCCCGCGTTACGGAAAATGGTGGAGTCCGGACAGCCGCTGCTCACCCCGGACGCCGCGGCCGTCCGGCTCAATTTCCTTGATGCCGACGCCATCTTCGCCTTGCAATGCGAAAGTGTGTTGAACATTCCCGTGTACGGCCAAGGACGATTACTTGGGCAAATCAATCTGCTGCACGCGGCGAACACCTACACGCCCGCCCACGTGGATTTCTGCGCGGGCCTGGCGCTTATTGCGGCGCCAGCGCTGATAACGCCGCGGCCACCTCCGTAAGCACCGGCCCCCACTCCCCGGGCGCGGGTTGTCGGAACAGCCGCATCGATGGATACCAGGGCGAGTCGTCGCGGCCCAGCAGCCAGCGCCAATCGGGCGCAAACGGCAACAACACCCAGACTGGGCAGCCCAGCGCACCAGCCAGATGTGCGGGCGATGAGTCCACCGTCACCAGTAGATCAAGCAGCGTGATGAGCGCGGCAGTATCGTCGAAGTCGCCGAGGTCATGGCCCAGCGACAGCATCGCCATGCCCGCCGGCGGGATGGTGACTGGGTCGGCGGCTGGGTCGGCGGCAGCGCCCTTTTGCAGCCCGATGAAGCTCACGCCCGCTTTTGCAACCAGCGCAAGCGGCGCCAGATCCGCCAGCGCCAATGATCGCTGCGCGTCGTTCGGATGAGTGGGCCGCCCCGCCCACACCAGCCCAACCCAAGGCCGCGGCACGTCCGCCAGACGCTTGCGCCATTGCTCGACGCGCTGCGGATCGGCGTGCAGGTACGACGTGCGGACCGGCAAGTCGCCCAGGCGCAACCCCAGCGGCAGCGGCAGGCTCATCAGTTCGCAATGGACGTCGAACGGCGGCGGTATTGTGCCGGCTCGAATAATCTGGTCAAAACCGCCGCTGCGCTCGGCCAGCGCATAGCAATCGTCATTGACTTCAAGGATGACGCGCGCCCCGCTGCGCTCACGCGCCCGCGCCACCAGCCGCAAGAATTGAAAGGTGTCGCCGTACCCCTGCTCATCATGGATCAACAAGGTTTGGCCCGCGATGGGCTGCCCTTCCCAGCGAGGCTGCTGCACATGGCGCGCCCGCATGGCCGTGTGCGCCATCCGGTAACGAAAACGGTACTCGCGCCAACCGGCATCGAAGTCGCCTTGCAGCAGCAATAGCTCGGCCAGATCGAACCGCGCGCTGGCATCGCCAGGCACGTCACGAACGGCACGTTCAAGGATCTTGCGCGCCTCGTCCACCTGGCCCTGGGCACGAAGCACATGCGCCTGCACGCTTGCCGCGTAAGCGTCGGCGACGGTGAGCTGCGACGCCGCAGCCGCATCCTGGACCGCGCTGGTCTGTTCGATCGGGGCCTGTTCAACGCGGGCCTGTTCAATGCGGGCCTGTTCACTGTGGCTCTGTTCAATGCGCGCCTGTTCGATGCGCGCCAGGTTCTGCTGCGCAAGCGGCGTCAAGGGGTCGATGTCAATGGCGCGGCGGATGGCGCGCAGGGCCTCGTCATGGCGGCCTTGGTTGCTCAGGGCAAGTGCCTGATTACCCAGCGTTTGTGCGTGATCGGGGTTCAACGCCAAGGCGCGTTCATAGTGCAATAGCGCCTGCGCGTTGTCGCCCAGCAGTAAACAGGTATTGCCCAGGTTGTTATGCGTTTCCGGGCGGTCGGGCAATAACACGGCCACACGCTGCAAGCATTCCAGGCTGGCGGCCAGTTGCCCCGCCTCTTGCAGGATGATGCCCAGGTTGCTCCAGCCTGCGGCCAGTTGGGGGTCCAGCGCCACCGCGCGCCGCGCCGCGCTTTCGGCGTCGGCCAGCCAGCCCTTCTGGCGGCACATTTCGGCCAGATTGCTGTGATACATGGCAGGTGCTAGCGGCGATGCGCAAGCCGCGCGCAGGTGCGCAATCGCCATGTCCTGGTGTCCGTAGGCATGCGCCATCAGGCCCAGCAGATGATGCGCGTCGGGCTGATCCGGCACGGCCTTCAGCACGGCCAGGCACAACGGCTCGGCCTGCGCCGCCTGGCCGGCGTTCCAGTGCGCATAGGCCTGGCTCAACGCGGTTGAGACAGTCAGCGCAGGGGTGGCGGAAGAATTGTTGTTGCCCAAGTGACCCGTTCCACAAGGATAAGCAAACGTCAGAAAGCAGACATTATCCTCGTAGTCAGCGAAACGTTCTCGCTTCAGACGGCAATATCCCAGGGCGCCATGCCGGTCGTTTATGCTGTCGGACTGCAATTATTGGAGTCCGTGAATGCTATGCATGAAGTGCGGGTCAGGCTGCGAGCGTGAAGATCGTTACTGCCGCCACTGCGGCGCGTCGCTTGCGCGCCAGTTTGGCCGCAGCGAGGAAACCGACAAGGCGAAGTCCACGCCTGCTCTTACCCGGGTGGACATCCAGCCCTTTGTCATCCGAGGGCGCCAGGTCAAGGTCGACTGGCTATATTGGCCGAGCCTTGCCGCCTGCGTGCTGGCGGTGCTGGGTTTCATCAGCGCGTGGGGGCAAGGCACGGGGTATTTGTGGTTTGCACTGCTGTTTGTCGTTGGCCTGGTGTTCAAGCCCGCCAACGACCTGCGGCGCGTGCGCTTTGCCCGTGTATGGCGCAGCACCTGCCTGGAATCGAACGAGTCGGGCGACGTGTTCATCACGCAGTTTGGCGGCGATTGCCCAATTTGCGGCGGGGAACTGGGGCTGCGCACGGTGCGCGGCGGGCCCAGGCACTACACCGACAACCCCATCTACACCATCGTGCGATGCGCGGACCAGCATGACCATTACTGGCACTTTGATCCGCTGGCCATCCACCCGCTGCGCAATGACGCGCCGCCGCGCGAATGACGGCAACGTGACCCGGCTGGCCGCGGCAATCAGCTCTTGGCTTGCCGCGCCAGCTTCTGCTTGCTGCGGTCGGCGGCTTCCTGGGCCAGGTTCTTGATGTAGCCCTCGTAGGTCTCGCCGTGCGTCGCCTTGCGCACTTCTTCGCCAACCTGGCACGCCCACTTCTCGCCGCCAATGATCAGCGCCGATTGCGTGATCAGGTCGGCATACGACGACCGCAACACGAAGGCGATGCTCTTTTCATAATTGCCCCCTTCGCGTTCAAGCTTGGTGGCGATCTGCCAATTCGACACGGCATTGATCAGCACCGCATTCAAGTGGTCGAAGTGCGCGCGGTAGAAGGTATTGCGCGGCAGCCGTATCAGCGCTTCAAAGAAACCGTGGTTGATGTCGTCATCAGGCACGTCTTTGTCGCGGTCGATCAGGTCGTCCCACAAGTGGGCGATGCGGCACACCATGTCGACGTAGTCCGCCGCGGCCGCATTCCCCTTGAACCAGGTCAGCAGCTGTTCACGCTCGAAAAAATGCTTGGGCATGGGATGAATTCAAATAGCAGCGATCCGGCCCAATGGGCCGGATCGCGTGGGGAAAGGGCGGGCTTATTGATCGACGATCAGTTTACCCTTGCTCAGCAAGTCGTTGATAACCTGCGCGCTGGACAGCGCCCCGTTGTTGGTCAGGTCCACGTTCTCCAGCACGATCTTCTGGTTCACGTTGTTCTGCAAGTCGCCATTGGTGCTGACGTTGATCACCGTATCGCTGCCCTGCTTCTTGAACTCCAGGAACTGCGACAAGGTGCCGGTGTGCTCGCCCTGCAAGAGATCGCGCAGGTCCAGCACGTCGCCCTGATTGGCGATGGTGGCGTTGGAGAAGTCCTTGATGCGGTCAATGGCAGGGGCGGCCGCCGTACCCTGGTCGTTGAGTTCCCACTTGAAGGTATCGCTACCGGAACCGCCCACCAGGATGTCGTTGCCCTTGCCGCCGACCAGGACGTCGTTGCCCGTGCCGCCGTACAGAATGTCGTTGCCCTCGCCGCCGTTCAGGTAGTCGTTGCCGCCCTGGCCGTAGAGGATGTCGTCACCCTTGCCGCCGTACAGGAAGTCGTCGCCGCCGCGCGTGTCGTTGGCTTTGTCGAACTCGGCATGGTTTTGCTGCAAGTACGAGAACAGGTCCGCCGTGGTCGGCGCCACGCCGCCCTTTTGCGCGGTCAGGTAATCCACCAGCCCCTGCCAGCCCTGGCCGTCGTGCGTGCCTTGGGCGTGACCAGCCCATGACAGGTGATCGGTGTTGATGGTGTCGCCAAACATGATGTCGTTGCCGTCACCGCCGTGGATCGTGTCGCTGCCCACCGCGGCCAGCTCCGTCGACGAATGGCCGCCTTGCAGCGCCGCATTCAGTTCGTTGGCGTTGTTGACGATCTGCGGCTGGCCCACCGTGCCGGTCACGTACTGCGTAGAGGTGCTGCAACCACTGCTGACTTCGACCCCTTGCGAACCGGTGCCGGTGGCATTGGTGTTGTCAAAGAAGCGCAGGTAGTCGCTGTTGACGCCCGCACCCATGCCGATGCCATACATCACCACCTTGTTGCCGCCCACCAGCACGCCGGAGCCGTCCACCAAGGGCTTGGCCGCATCGATCGAGTTCTGCAGCACTTCCTTCATGTTGCCCGACTGGCCATTGTTGCCGTACCGGTTGGGATCGCCATCCGTCAGGAAGAAGGTCAGGTTCTGGTAGTTATGGGCGGCGTCCATGCCGCCGGTCACCTGAGAATTGAACCAGCTGACCGCCTTGTTGAAGGCGTCTTCGTAGTTCGTGTTCCCGTTGGCGCTCAGGGCGTCAATGGCGTCAAGCAGCTGCTTGACGTTGGATGCGCTCAGGTTGTTGATCGTGACACCCGTCTTGGCCGTATCCGAGAACGGAATCAGGCGCACGTTGACGATGCCGTCGTGCTGGGCCAGTTGATTGGCCAGCGACGTCAACGACGCCTTCAGCAAGTCGATACGCGTCACGTTGGTGTTGCCGATCTTGTCCTTCATACTGCCGGACACGTCGACGATCAACGAGATGTTGTAGTTCTTGCCCGGCTCGACCGCCGTCACGGAGCCGCCGCGGTCGCCAACGATGATGTCGTTGCCGCCACCGCCGTTCAGGTCCGTATTGCCGTTGTTGTTGCCCAAGACCAGTTTGTCGGTGGACAGCGTGAACGTGTGTTCGGCCGACGTGTCCTTGCCTCCGTGTTCCGTGCCGCCCGCATCACGCACCGAGAAGCCAAACGACGAATCGCCGCCATTGCTGCCCGCCGTGAAGACGAGCTTGCCCGACTGGATATCCGCCACGGAAATCACTTGGCCCGCGGTGACCGGCTGGCCGTTGAACGTCAACGTGCCCTCGCCTGCGCCCGGCGTGCGGGTGATGACGACGCTTTGGAAGCTGTCGTTCTCGACGCCATCGTTAAACGGGAAGTCGCCGACCTTCAACACGTAGCTGCTGCTGATGTTGACGTGCGCCGATGCATCGCCCGAGACCGGGGCGTCGTTCGTGCCCACGATGGTGACCGAGACCGGGCTGGATGCCGTGCCGTCCTGCGACGCCACGCTGAAGCTTTCCGACAGCGTTTGGCCGGCCTTCAGGTTTTGCACGGCGGCCAGCGCGTTGTTCAGCTGGTAAGTCCAGTTGCCGTTCACGTCCACCGTGAACGTGCCATACAGGCCCGGCACGCCGGACTGCGCCTGCATGAAGCTCTGGTTGGCGTCAGGGTCAGACACCGTCAGCTTGCCGCTGGCGAAGACGGCCGAGTCTTCATACACGGTGTCGGCGCCCGATCCGGTGATCGTGGCCGCATCGTTCTTGCCCATGATGGTGACCGTCAGCAAGGCCTGGCTGGTGCCGCCCTCGCCATCGGACACGGTGTACCAGACCGAGGTCTGGCCAGGCTGGCCTTCGGCCAGATATTGGAAGTCAGTACCCGGGTCGAAGGAATACGTGCCATCGGCGTAGATGATGAACGTGCCGCCTTGCAGGCCCGCCACCGCCTGGCCCACCTTGGTCCCATCGCCGCCCACGGCCGACACGTGCAGCGCGTCGCCGTCCGGGTCCACGTCGTTGGCCAGCACGCCCTTGGTCACGTCGGTAACCTGAATCGACGTGTCTTCGTCCGTGTTCGCCTGATCATGCGCGGCTTGGGGCGCGGGGTTGGTGATGTTCCAGTTGAACGTTTGCTGCGTCGATGCGCCCGCCGAATCCGTTGCCGTCACGGTGATGGTGTGCACGCCGGTGCCGCCAAACTGGGACGCCGAATGGTCGATCTTGCCGCTGATGACGCCGGTTTCCGGATCGATGCTCAGCCCCGCCGGCAGGCCGGAGGCGGTGAACGTCAGCTTGTCGCCCGTCGCCAGGTCGGCGTCGTTGAAGTGGCTCGACACATCCACGCTGACGACCGTTTGCGAATCTTCGCCGTTCTGGTTGGCGATGGCGGTGGACGTGGGTCCCGAGTTGGTGCCCGTGACCGTCACCGTCAACGTGGCCGAGGACGTGCCGCCCTCACCGTCCGACACGGTGTAGGTAATCGACGTCGTCGCCGTCGCGCCGTTCGCCAGATTCTGGAAGGCGCTGCCGGGGTTGAACGAGTAGGAGCCGTCGGCGTTCAGCGTGAACGTGCCGCCGTTGGAACCGGCGATGGCCGCGCCCACGTTGGCCGCGTTGCCGTTCACTTGCGAGACGATCAGCTTGTCGCCGTCCGGGTCGGTATCGTTGACCAGCACGCCATGGTCGGCGTCAACAGACAGCGTGGCGCTTTGCTTGGTGCTGCCTTCGTCGTCGACGGCGGTCGGTGCGGGGTTTTTGACGTCCCAGGAGAAGTCTTGCGTGACCGAGGCGCCAGCCTTGTCGGTGGCGGTGATGGTGACGGTGTATACGCCATCGGCACCGCCTTGCGAGGCCGAGCGGTCCAGCGTGCCGGTGATGATGCCGGTAGCCGGGTCGATGGTCAGGCCGGGCGGCAGGCCCGTGGCCGAGTAGGTCAGCACGTCACCCGAGTCCACGTCCGTGAACTGGCCCGAGATGTCGACCGGGGTAATGGCTTGGCCGTCGTTGCTGTTCTGGTCGTCGAGCGTGACGCCCGGGGTCAGCGTGGGGGTGTCGTTCGTGCCGGTGATCGTGACGGTCAGCGTCGCGGTCGACGTGCCGCCTTCACCGTCCGAGACGGTGTAGGTGATCGACGACGTTGCGGTTTGGTTCACGCCCAGGGAGTTGAATGTCGAGCCCGGGTTGAAGGTATAGGAGCCGTCGGCATTCAACGTGAACGTACCGCCGTTGGAGCCCGTGATGGCGGTACCGACGTTGGCGGCGTTGCCGTTGACTTGCGAGACGACCAGGTTGTCGCCATCGGGGTCCGTATCGTTGGTCAGTACGCCGTTGGCGGCGTCAACATTCAGCGATGCGCCTTGCTCCGTATTGCCTTCGTCGTTGACGGCGGTCGGTGCCGGGTTCTTGACGTCCCAGGAGAAGTCTTGCGTGACCGAAGCGCCAGCCTTGTCGGTGGCGGTGATGGTGACGGTGTACACGCCGTCGGTACCGCCTTGCGAGGCCGAGCGGTCCAGCGTGCCGGTGATGATTCCGGTAGCCGGGTCGATGGTCAGGCCAGGCGGCAGGCCGGTAGCGGAGTAGGTCAGCACGTCACCGGTGTCCACATCGGTGAACTGGCCGGAGATGTCGACCGGGGTAATGGCTTGGCCGTCGTTGCTGTTCTGGTCGTCGAGCGTCACGCCCGGGGTCAGGGTCGGCGTGTCGTTGGTGCCGGTAATAGTGACCGTCAGCGTCGCGGTCGACGTGCCGCCTTCACCGTCCGAGACGGTGTAGGTGATCGACGACGTTGCGGTTTGGTTCAC
>NZ_JBIBIB010000006.1:0-590316 GCF_042957345.1 Achromobacter sp. NPDC008082 | reverse complement strand
AAGGTGGTACCACTCCTTCCCATCCCGAACAGGACAGTGAAACGCCTTCGCGCCGATGATAGTGGACGGACGTCTGTGAAAGTAGGTCATCGTCAGGCTTTTATTCCGCAAAACCCCACAGGTAACCCTGTGGGGTTTTGTCTTTGGTAATTCGGTTTTTACGAGTCGGCCATTGAGATCAAGGCATTGATTAAAAGAAAACCCCTCGCAGCTGGCGCTGCGAGGGGTTTTTGCATTGATCAGGGTATCAATGTCGCCTTTATACCTATCGCTAGGGATTGTGCGGGGCTTGATACCGGCACCGCAGATTTCAGGGCAATTGGCGGCGCAGGGCCTCGAAGAAAAGCTCGGATTGCAGACGCTCACTTTGAATCTGGGCGGCGACTTTGCTGGCGATATCCGCATTAACTGGTTTAAGCGGGCGGCCAGTGGATTGCGCCAATACTTGTGCCGCACAGGCGCGCTCCAGGAAGAAGAGGTCGTCATACGCATAATCCAGACGTTCGCCGCAGACGACGACGCCATGATTACCCAGGAAGACGATATCCGCGCCCTGCATGGCGTGGGCGATGCGTTCGCCTTCGCTGACATCGAGCGCCAGACCGTTGTAGTTTTCGTCGATCGCCAAGCGGCCGTGAAAGCGCATGGCATTTTGGGACAACGTCGTATCCAGCCCGCGATCTGACGTGAGCGTCAATGCGGTGGCATAGGGCATATGCGTGTGCAGGACGCAGGCTTTGCCCGCAATGCGGTGAATGGCGGCATGAATGAACATGGCGGTAGGCTCTACGGCGTGCCGGCCGGCCAGTTTGTTGCCATGGGCATCAATCAATACGATATCGTCCGCCTGAACTTCATTCCACATCAGGCCGCGCGGATTCAGCAGGAAGTGGTCCGAATCGCCGGGCAACGCCACGCTAAAATGGTTGCAGACGCCTTCACCCAAGCCATGCGCTGCGGCGGCGCGTAATGCCAGCGCCAGATCCGCGCGCAGCGCGGCAACCGGTTCGGCGTGAAAGAGTGCCTCGGCAAAACGGGGTTCTTGATTCATGACATCCTTCGAAGGTTCAGAAAGGGTGAGGCGGGCCCAACTCGGTTACCGCCAACCCACGGCGCGGAACAATTCAGGCACGCGATCCAAAGTGGGTACGGTAGCGTCCGGGCGGTAGTCCGGCAAGAGTTTGCGGCCGGTTCCCCGATCGATCCATACACAGCGGAAGCCGATATCGCGGGCGGCCGCGTGATCCAGATGTGGGCTCGCGCAGATGTGTACGACCTCGTCTGGCGACACTCCCAGGCTGTCGTGTGCGTGGGCGAAGATCTTGCGCGATGGCTTGTAGGCACCCGCCTGCTCGGCCGTGATGACGCGGTCGATATGGCCGCCCAACTGCGCCACATTGCCCGCGATGATCTGATCATCCGTATTGGAAACAATACAAAGCCGGAATCCCGCCTGCTTCAACGCTGCCAAGGCGCTGACGACCTCGGGAAACGGCGGCATCGCAGAAATGCTGCTCGTGAGCATGTCGGCGTCTTCCGGCCGATAGGCAAGGCCGAGGTCCTGCATGGTTAACCGCAATGATTCACGGGTGATATCCGCAAAACTGCGATGCGGCGGAGTGCGCTCCAAGCGGTGCTCGTGTTCGTCATAGACGTGCAGGAATTGAGCCGGTGTTGGCGCTTCGTGGCCGTTCGCGTTGGCCGCCAGTATGCGCGACACGGTGGCTTGCAGGCCCTCGTCCCATTGGATCAAGGTGCCATAGCAGTCGAAGGTGAGCCATTCGGGACGGGGTAAATGATTCAGCGGCATAAGCGTGTCCTGGAAGCGATTTCGGAATGATGAGCGTAGCGGCCCCGCAATGCAGTTGTAAAATTAATAATTGAACTCAACTCAGTTGATAGTCAAATATCAAATTGCCATGCTCGATCTAGAACTGCTGCGAACCTTGGTATGCGTCGCCGATGAAGGCAGCTTTACGCGGGCGGCTAGCCGTGTGCATCGGACGCAATCCACGGTCAGCCAGCAGATACGCAAGCTGGAACAAACCGTCGGGAAGACGCTCTTGCTGCGTGATCGCGCCGGCAGCAATGTGTCGGCCACCGAAGATGGCGAAGTGATGCTGGCCTATGCGCGCCGCTTGTTGCTCATCGCGGATGAGGCCGAGCATGTGATGGCGGCACCTCGCGCGGCGCGGGTTGTGCGGCTTGGGATACCTGAAGACTTCAACGTGTCGCGGCTGACCGTGCTGTTGGCGGGATTTGCCGCCAGCCATCCCGACGTGCGGCTGGAAACGATCAGTGGCATGAGTACCGATCTACGAGCCAAGCTGGCATCGGCCGACCTGGATTTGGCGCTGATCAAGCGTGAACCTGGCGAGGGGCCTTGCCTGGCGGCATGGCCAGAGCGTTTGGTGTGGGTGGGCGACAAGCGCCATTTGGCAGGGGCTGCGGCCGTGCCGTTGGTGATATTCCCGCACGGCTGCATCTATCGAAAGCGCATGATTTACGCGCTGGAGAGCATGGGCCGCCACTGGCATGTGGCGTATCACAGCCACAGTCTGGCGGGTGTGCAAGCGGCGGTGGCGGCCGGGCTGGGCGTGAGCTTGCTGCCGGCCTTTGCCCGGTTGCCGACGCACGCCTTGCTGGGCGAGCAAGACGGGCTGTCGGCGGTGCCAGCGACTGAGCTGGCCATCGTGGGCCGTTCGCGCGCATTCACGGGGGTCGAGCAGCAGTTGGTGGCGGCGCTTAGACACGCCGTGGAAACCGATATCGAAGGCGCGCTGGCCCCTTAGGACAACAACACGATCAGCTCAGATCGCCATCAACGTAATACCATCGCCCGCCTTCACGCACGAAACGGCTGACTTCGTGCATGCGATGCGCGCGTCCGGCTTGACGGCTACGCGCCACGAATTCAACCGTCGCGTGTTCGTCATCCTGGTTACGCGCTTGTTTGATGGCCAGCCCCAGCCACTTCAAATCGGGCGGATTGGGTTCCAGCGAAGCTGGGCGCGTGCTGGGGTGCCAGGTCGCGAGCAGATAAGGCAGCTTGTCCAACACGAATGCGCTGTAACGCGAACGCATCAGCGCTTCGGCAGTGGGCGCCTGCATGGCTTGCGGGCCATCGTGCCAGCGGCCACAGCATCGAAGGTAAGTCGGGCCGCCACAAGGGCAGGGCAGATTTGAGGGTTCGGGCTTTTTGGTCACGGGAAAATCGAAACAGCCATTCAGACCAGCAGGTCGTTGTATTCGGGGTGGCGGCGCACATAGACCGCGGCGTACGAGCACAACGGGCGTACCTTCCAGCCATTGGCGCGCGCGGTATCCAGCGCGACTTTGGTGAGGTCGGCCGCAATGCCGCGGCCGCCGACTTGGCTGGGCACGCCCGTGTGAACGATGGCCATGGCGCCGTTGTGCAACTGGTAGTCCAGCACGCACAGCACGCCATCGACGGTGGCGGTGAAGCGGGATTGCGCGGAGTCGTGGGTGACGATGGTCATAGGGCGAGTCTCTTGAATTGCCGTTCTGGGGTTCAACGGGTCAGTGGTTCGGCAGGTCGACGGTGCAGCGGGACAATGGTTCAGCAGGACAATGGTTCAACAGGACAATGGTTCAACAGGACAATGGTGTGGCGCTTGGGCGGTGCCACAGCTCAACGGTTCCACGGTTCAACGGTTCAACGGTTCAAAGATTCAGCGTCTTGATCAGCGCCGTGAGCTGCGCGTCGCGCGTCTGCACAAGATCCGCAATGCTGCGCTGCCCCGCTTCGGCGTTGACGCCTTCGATCAGTTTGCGCTGAAGTTCGGGGGTGACGACGGGCGCGCCCAAGTCATCCCACCAGGTTTGCACGGGCCCCAGCAGGTGATGCATGAATTGCTCCAAACCGCCTGCGCCGCCGCCCAGGTTAAAGGTCATGTGCGGGCCGAACAGCGCCCAGCGCAGGCCCGGGCCTTGCGAAACCGCAGCGTCGATATCAGCCACGCTGGCGACATTTTCCGCCGCCAGGTGGATCGCTTCGCGCCAGACCGCGGCTTGCAGCCGGTTGGCGATATGGCCCGGCACTTCCTTGTTCAGGCGGATGGGGTACTTGCCCATCGCTTGGTAGAACGCGATGCTGCGGTCGATGGTGTCTGCGGACGTCTTGTCGCCGCCCACCACTTCCACCAACGGGATCAGATGGGGCGGGTTGAACGGATGGCCGATGACGAACCGCTCGGGATGCTGGCAGCGCGATTGCAGGCGGCTCATGATGAGCCCTGACGAACTGGACGCCACGATCACGTGCGGCGGCAATATCGCGTCCATGCGGGCAAAGAGGTCGATCTTGAAGTCTTCGCGTTCCGGTGCGTTTTCTTGAACGAAATCCACGTCCGCCAAGGCGGCGGCCAAGTCCGGTTCAAAACGCAGCGCATCGGATGATGCGCCCCCGGCCACACGGCCCAGTTCCTTCAGTACGGGCCATGCGGCGGCGACGCGAGCGCGCGTTTGTGCTTCAGCATCACCCGCGGGATCACTGACCACAACCTCCAGCCCGTGCGCCAGGAACAGCGCCGCCCAGCTGGCGCCGATGGTGCCCGCGCCCACGATGGCGACGCGGCGAATGGAGGGGGTGGGCGTGGCGGTGCTGGACATGCGGCTCTCCGAGGATGGGGTTCGGCCACATTGTGAAGCAAACGCCGCCGCGCTGCCACGTGCACGCTTTAGGCGTTGCGAGTGCGGCGCAGATGCTGCCAGACCAGGCCGACCGCCACCGCGTAGCTTGCCGCGATCACGCAATATGCGATGGGCAGGCTGGCGCTCCAGTCGGGCAGCGCATGCAGGATGGTGCCCATCAACGCAACACCGACCAGCGCGCCCGATTGGCGGTTGGCGTTCAGCGCCGCCGCGGCGCTATTGGCATGTTGCTTGCCCGACACCTGCATCACGATGCTGGTCATCGCCGGCACCGCAATGCCCACGCCCAGGTTCGACAGCGCAACCATGATGGCGAACGGCCAATAGGCAATGCCGGGCGTGAACGCATAGATGCCCGCGGCGCTCATGATGGCGGCAAGCGAGACCCCGCCAAGCAGCGAGGCCGATACGTTCCACCGCGCCGAGACCCTGCCCGAAATCAGGTTGCCGATCGAGAACACGGCAAGCATTGGCACCAGCTGAATGCCGGTTTGCAGCGCATCCGCGCCTCGGGCATGTTGCAGAAACAGGCTTAGTAAGAAGAGCTGTCCGTACGAGGCCAAGTTGATCAGAAACCCCACGCCATTGGCGGCGGCGAATTGCGTCGTCTGAAACAAGGCGCGCGGGATGATGGGTTCGGCGTGGCGGCGTTCGCGCCGCACCAGCAACACGATGGCGAAGGCGCACAGGGCGCTGACGCCGGCGATGCGGCTGGAGGTCCAACCGTAAGCGTTGCCCTGGATCAGCACGAAGCACAGGGACGATAGTGCGATCACGCCCAGCACGTGGCTCAACGGATTCAAGCCGCGCGGGCGGCGCGGGGCGGCCTGGATGCGGCGACGCGCCAGCCACAGGCCGGCCGCCCCAAGCGGAATATTGATCAGGAAAATGCCGCGCCACCCAAACTGATGGATCAGCACGCCGCCCAATAAGGGGCCGGACGCGCCGGCCACCGCCACGATGGCCGACCACGCGGCCAGCATCCGGTTGCGCACGTGTTCGTCGTCATAGGCATGGGTCAGCAGGCTGAGCGAGCTGGGCATGAACAAGGCCGCGCCTACCCCTTGCAGCATGCGGGCGGCGATCAGCGTGTTGGCGTCGGGCGCCAGGCCGCACAACAGCGAGGCTAGCGTGAAGACGCCCAAGCCGCTCAGGTAGATGGTCTTGGCCCCGTAGCGGTCCGCCAGTGCGCCGGCAACCAGCAGAAGGGCGGCGAAGGTGAGGGTGTAGCCGTCCACAATCCAGACCAGGTCGGTCAGCGGCACGGTGAATTGCAGCGCGATGCTGGGCAGGGCGACGTTGACGACAGTGACATCGAGCATCGCCATCACAAAGCCGATGGCCAGGGTGATAAGCGGCAGCCAACCGGTAGCGGGCTTGGCGTCCTGGGCGGGGACGGGGACTTGCTGGCAAGCGGTATTCATGATGATCGGGGGTATGGCGGCATTTCGAGGAATGAAGCTTAGGAGTTTTTATCGATGCAAAAAAGCTGAATAAGTGCTTTATAGTCATGCAAATTTGCATCACATGGCGGGCCGTTATCCGTCCGCCAAGGACGAGCACCATGGATTGGGACAACGCCAGGATCTTCCTGGCCATCTATCGGATCGGGACGCTGCGAGGCGCAGCGGCCCTGTTGCAGATCGATCAGGCGACGGCGGGGCGGCGGCTGGCAGCGCTGGAATCATCGCTGGACGCGCGCTTGTTCTTGCGCACTCCCGGCGGCTATGTGCCGACCGCCGCTGGCGAGCTGGCCTTCGCCGCGGCGGAGCGCATGGAGCAGGCGGCTGATCAATTGCAGCGGCAAATGCAGGGGCTGGATCACCGCTTGTCCGGCGTCGTGCGGGTGGCGGCGTCCGAAACCGTGGCCAGCTACTTCATCATGGAGGCCATCCGGCGCGTGCATGTTCACCATCCGGATATCCGGGTGGTGCTGTCCGCGTCCATCCAGATCAGCAATCTGACGCGGCGCGAGGCGGACCTGGCGATACGCAACGTCAAGCCGGACAACCCCGACCTGATCCAACGCCATCTGGCACGCAAGGAGGTGGGTTTGTACGCGTCGCGCAGCTATCTGGCGCAGCATGGCGAACCCAAACCCGGCACGGCGTTCGCCGGCCATGCGCTGGTGACGTATCAGCAGTCGGTGCTGCCGGGCTGGTCGGACACGTTCTGCGGCGAACCCACGGGCAATGGCCATATCGCCGTCGAACTGAATTCCGGAATGATGATCATCGACGCAGTGGCCGCAGGCCTGGGCATCGGAGAACTGCCCACCCATATGGCGCCGGCGTATCCCGAACTGGTTCGGATCTGGCCGACGCGTAGCGAGCCTTACGACCTGTGGCTGGTGATGCACGGCGACTTGAACCGTACGGCTCGCGTGCGCGCGGTGGCCGATGCGATTGTTGAGGTGTTTGAAGCGGATAAGGGGTGAAGCGGATATCGGTGCGGACAGGGTTTGAAGCGGACAAAGTGCGCATCAATTGCGGTAAACCGTGGCTTGTGGGGCGGCGCGTCAGGCGCTAAGGTTTGTCTGCCCCGTAAGAAACCCATGACTTCAGGAGTCACGCGTGTCCGATCTTTGGCGTTTGTCCGCAGTTGAATTAGCCGCCCGTATCCGCAACCGTGAGGTATCCGCCGTGGAAGCCGCGCAAAGCGCGCTCGGCCGGCTGGATGCCGTGAATCCCGCGCTCAATGCCGTCATCGATCATCGTCCCGAAGACGTGCTGGCGCAGGCTGCCGCCGTGGACGCTGCACTGGCCCGTGGCGAAGATGCCGGCATGCTGGCCGGGGTGCCCGTCACCGTGAAGGTCAACGTGGATCAGGCAGGGTATGCCACCACTAACGGCGTGGGCCTGCAAAAAGATTTGATCGCCACCGTGAACAGCCCCGTCGTCGACAACCTGCGGCGGGCGGGCGCTGTCGTCCTGGGGCGCACCAATACGCCGGCATTTTCGTTGCGCTGGTTCACTGGCAACGCGTTGCATGGCGACACGCGCAACCCGCGTAACGCGGCGCTGACGCCTGGTGGGTCGTCGGGCGGCGCCGCATCGGCGGTGGCGGCTGGCATCGGGCATTTGGCGCATGGCACGGATATCGCCGGGTCCATTCGTTATCCGGCCTATGCATGCGGCGTGCATGGCTTGCGGCCGTCGTTGGGCCGTGTTGCGGCCTACAACGCCGCTTTGCCTGAACGATCGATTGGGGGGCAGCTGACCGCGGTGTCTGGTCCGCTGGGCCGCACCATCGCCGATGTTCGGTTGGGGCTGGCCGCGCTGGCGGCGGCCGACCCCCGAGACCCCTGGTGGGTGCCCGCGCCCTTGGTCGGCCCGGATGTGCCGCGCCGTGCCGCGCTATGCGTGAACCCGGAAGGCATGGACACCGAACCGGCCGTGGTCAAAGCGCTGCAAGAGGCCGCGCGCCGGCTGACCGAAGCCGGGTGGACGGTCGATACCCTGGACACGATTCCGCCCCTGCAGGAAGCGGCCGATCTTCAAATTCGTATGTGGATGGCAGATGGCTATGACGCCATGTTGGCGGCAGCCGAAAAGGAAGGCGACCCAGGCGCGCTCATCGCCTTGCGCGGGCAGCGCGATAAAGCCGCAGGCGCTGACCTGAATAGCTTTTCCGCCGTGTTGACGCGCCGCGCGACGCTGACTCGCCAGTGGGAATTGTTCTTTGCCGACTACCCGATCCTGCTGCTGCCCGTGTCGGCAGAGCTGCCATTCCCAGACAAGCTGGACTTGCAGGGCGACGCCGCCTACGCACGGGTGTGGCGTGCGCAGATGACGCAAATCGGCGTGCCCTTCATGGGCCTGCCCGGCTTGTCGGTGGCGATGGGTAGCGCAATGAGCAGCGTGGGCCCGAGCCCCGTGGGGGTGCAGATTGTGGCGGGGCGCTACCGCGAAGACCTGTGCTTGGCGGCAGGTGAAGTGATCGAAGCTGCTGGCGACCCGGTCAGCATCGCAGAGCCCAAGCCGCAATAGGCTCCCTGCGACGCAACGCGCATCAAGTGGCGGGCGTTGCCGCCTGCCATTCGGTGCGCAGCAAGCCCATCATGCCGGTGTCCCAGCGCGCGTCGCCGGCGCGCGTGGACGAACGCCTGACGCCTTCCATGGTGAAACCCAGCGCTTCGTACGTACGGATGGCGCGAGTGTTGAACATGTAGACGTTCAGCTCCAGGCGTTCGATGCCGGGTGTGCGAAAGGCTTCTTCAATCATCAGCGTGACCATGGGGCGTGCCAAGCCTTGTCCGCGCTGGGTCGGGGCGATGGCTACGCGCCCAAGGCGGGCGTTGCCGTCGCGCCATTCATAGGCCAACTGCGCATGGCCAACTGCGGTGTCGCCGCGATACGCCATCCAGCAACGGCGGCTGGGCGGGTGGGATTGGCCTTGCGCCAGCATGTCTTCCACATCGTCTTGCGTCAGCGGGTATGACAGGTGCGAGCCGCCCCATTGCACGACGTCAGGCAGGCTCGAAAACCAGCTGGCCAGCAACGGATAATCCGAGATCGCAAACGGGCGCAGGGTCAGCATGAGCAGATTTATTTGTTGAAGCGCAAGCGCAGCACGCCAAGGTCGCCATAAACCAGTTCGATGTCCTGGTTTGCCGGCACATCCAGGAACCCAGCGTACGAACCCGTAATGACGTGTTGGCCGGCATGCAGCCCAAGACCCTGTTCGCGCAGGAAGTTCGCCAGCCAATACAGGCCAGCCTTGGGGCGATCGTTAGGGTGGAAGCCGGGATGCTGCTCGACTTCTTCGCCATTGACCAGCAAGGTCAGCGTCATGCTGGACGGGGCGGCGTCAGGCGATGCGATGCGCGGGCCCAGGACCAGGCCCTGGTTGAACATGTGGTCGGCCAGCAGCTCGGGCAGGCTGGCGTGTTCGGGCGACGCGTAGCGGCAGCCCAGCACTTCCAACGCCAAGCACGCGCTGCCCACCGCGGCATCAATTTCAGCTTCGGTGTAGGGCGTGGCGCGGGCGGGCAGATCGTGCGCAAGTTCGAAGGCGATCTCGGGTTCGACCCGCACGATGTCGGTGCGCGTTGCGATGGGGCCGGCTTCGGCGCGGGCGGTGCCAGACGCGTAAATCGGCGCCACCACGGTTTTTTCCGGTGAGGGCAACGCGCTCTTCCAGGCCGCGATGCGGTCTTGGCGCGTCTCTTGCAGCAGTTGCGCGGTGCGTTGCTGGACGGCAAATGCCTGCCCCAGCGATTGCGGGCGGCATTCCGCGGGCAGGCGCGGGCCAGCCACGCCGGACTCGCGTGCGGCGATCAGGGTGCGGGCGGCCTCAAGGCTGCCCGGATAGTCTTCGATTCTGATCTGCATGCGTTCAGGTCCCCAAATACAACATGACCCACAGCACGATCATCGCAATCAGGCCAAGCCAGCACGAGCCCCAGAACCCCACGATGGGCCATTTCAGCGACAGCGGCGTCTTTTTGGGATCGACGTGGCCCAGCAGGTCGTTGGCGTTGCCCACCAGCCAGAACCGGGTACCCGGGAACATCAGGCGGAAAAAGTAATCCAGCATGATCGCGGCCTGGATCGACAGCGGGTATTGCTTGAAGGGGCGGTGTTGCAGATACGGGTGCTTGAGCGTGGCGTTGATCTCTTTGCTCTTGAAGAAAAACAGCACGATGCCGCTCAGCGAGCAGGTGATGAAGCACAGCACGAAAAGGCTGAAGGCCATGGCCATGACAGGAGAATGCATGGGGGATCTCAAGATTGCGCGGCGGGCCGCGTTGGGATGAAAAGAAGCCTGATTGGAATTTCTAGCCGTATTGTAGAAGGCTTGGCGGCAGCCCGTGTTCAGGGCTGCGTCAGCGCAGGCGGGCGTTGCAATGGTTTCCGTCTTGGCGCGAAACGGCAACGGATTAACCGCGGACCTGGCCTTCGCCGGTCAGTACCCATTTCAGCGTGGTCAGCCCCTCCAGCCCGACGGGGCCGCGGGCATGCAGGCGGTTCGTGGAGATGCCGATTTCCGCGCCCAGCCCGTATTCGAAGCCGTCGGCAAAGCAGGTGGGCAGGTTCACGTACACCGAGCTGGAATCCACTTCACGCTGGAAACGTTGCGCGGCGGACAAGTCTTCCGTGACGATGGCATCCGTGTGGCCGGAACCCCAGCGGGCGATGTGTTCGATGGCGTCGTCCAGCGTGTCGACGATGCGCACGGCAAGAATCGGACCCAGGTATTCCGTGCCCCAGTCTTCTTCCGTGGCGGGCGTAATGTGCGGCAACAGCGCCAGCGTGCGCGGGCAGCCGCGCAGTTCGACGCCGTGCTCGGTGAACGCGGCGGCCAGCGTCGGCAGAATCGAGACGGCGGCCACCGCGTCAACCAGCAGCGTTTCCATGGCGCCGCAGATGCCGTAGCGGTAGGTCTTGGCGTTGAAGGCGATGGCGTGCGCCTTGTCCGGGTCAGCGGCTGCGTCGATGTAGATGTGGCAGTTGCCATCCAGGTGTTTGATCAGCGGCACGCGCGCTTCTTGCGACAGGCGGGCGATCAGGCCCTTGCCGCCGCGGGGAACGATGACGTCGATGTGTTCGGTCATGGTGATGAGCGTGCCCACGGCCGCGCGATCGGTGGTGGCCACGACCTGCACCGCGTCTTGCGGCAGGCCGGCGGCAGCCAGGCCCATTTGCACGATGCGGCCAAGCGCGACATTGGAGTGCAAGGCTTCGCTGCCGCCCCGCAAGATGGCCGCGTTGCCCGACTTCAAGCACAGCGCCGCCGCGTCGATCGTGACGTTGGGGCGCGATTCATAAATGATGCCGATCACGCCCAGCGGCACGCGCATCTGCGCGACCCGCATGCCGTTGGGGCGCACGGTGGTGGCGGTGATGCTGCCGATGGGATCGGGCAGGGCGGCGATTTGGCGCAGGCCTTCCGCCATGTGCGCCAGGGTTTTGTCTGACAGCGTCAGACGGTCGAGCAGGGCCGGCTCCAGGCCATTGGCGCGCGCGGCGGCCACGTCCTTTTCGTTGGCGGCTTTCAGCTCGTCGTGGCTGGCGGCCAGGGCGTCAGCCATGGCGAGCAAGGCCTTGTTCTTGGCGGCGCTATTGGCGCGCATCATGTCGCGCGAGGCGCGGCGGGCGTTTTCGCCCAGGGTCAACATGGCGTGTTCGATGGAGGACGAGGACATGGCGGCGTCGATCATGAAGTGGGGGCGGCGCAGGGGCCGTCTGAGGAATCAGTGTATATCCGGCCAAAGCGGCCAGGCGTAGGTAAAGGGGGGCGCGGGGCGCGAAACGAAGGCTGAAACAAAAGCCGAAACGAAGGCTGAAACGAAGGCTGAAACGAAGGCTGAAACGAAGGCGGCGGCAATGCCGCCTTCACGGTCGCCCGCCGGCGGCGGCGACTCGCAGCGCCAGCCGGGTCATTTCTTCCCAGGGGTCTGACAACCGTCCAGGCACGGACAGGCCCTTGATCAGCCGGTCGACTTCGTGAGCGTGTTGCACTGCGGCAGGCCAGACGCTGGGCTGTACCCGGCCTAGCGCTTGCAGCGCCAGGCGTTCATGCGCGCCGAAAATGCGCAGGCGGCGCATCAGGCCATTGACGTCCTGACCCAGCGCGCGCGCTTCGGCAACACGGGCCAGCAAGCGGATTTCTTCGCCCACTGCCCACAGCACCAGCGGCAAGGCTTCGCCTTCGGCACGCAGGCCGTCGATCATGCGGATGGTGCGCGAGATATCGCCGGCCAGCATGGCGTCGCGCAGGCCGAATACGTCATAGCGCGCCACATTCAGCACCGCGCGTTCGACGTCTTCCGCCGCCAGTTGGCCTTCAGGATAGAGCAGGCCGAGCTTCTGGATTTCCTGGTGCGCCGCCAGCAGATTGCCTTCGACCTTGTCCGCCATCCATTGCAGGGTGGCGGCATCGGCGCGCTGGTTCTGCCGGGCCAGCCGCATGCCCACCCAGGCGGGCAGCCGGCCGCGTTCGACATTGGCGATATCCACCATCATGCCGCCGCGGTTCAGCGCCTGGACCCAGCGGCTTTCGCGCGTCGCTTTGTCCAGCCGTGGCAGGGCGATGAGGATGAGCGTGTCGGCGTCGGCCTGCTTTTCGGCTTGCTCGGCCAGCTTGGTCAGGGTGTCTGCGCCGGACTTGCCGGGCTTGCCGGTGGGGATCTTGAGTTCAAGAATGCGCCGGTCGCCAAACAGCGACACGCTTTGCGTGGCCGCGATGACGGCGCTCCAGTCGCTGCGGGCGTCCATCACCATGGATAGACGCTCGGTGTAGCCGGCGTTACGCGCCGCGGCGCGCAAGGTGTCGACGGCTTCGGTTACCAGCAGCGGTTCGTCGCCCGACACCGTATACAGCGGCGCAAGCCGGTTGCCCGGCCGCTGCAGGTGTTCGGCCAACCGGTCCGCGTCCAAAGGCTGTGCCATGGGCTAGCGCAGGATGGCCGGGTCGGTGGTGGACGGCGTTTGCCACGGCGTGGGCGTACGCTTTTGCTCGGGCGCGTTCGGGTCGTACAACGGGATCTCGCCGTTTTCGCCGCGCTCTTCCGCGCTTTCCACTGCACGGCGAACTTCCGGCGCGGTCATGCGGCGCAGCAAGCGAGACACCAGGTCGCGTTGCATGGCTTTGTACAGCGTGTCGATCTGGCCCTGCTTGGCCTGCACGACTTGATCGTCATACGGCATTTCGCGGTAGATAGACAGGGTCGTGTCGGGAATCAGCGCACGGCCCTTGTTGTCGATCAGGCGGAACGTGTAGTTGATGCCCAGTTCGTATTCCTCGACCCGGCCTTGCGCGTTCAGCGACACTTCGCGCAGCGTGCGCGTGTCGGCGACTTGCTGAAGAATGGCTTGCGCTTCCTTCGGCGAGTCCACGAGCTTCGTGTTCGGCGAGGCGGCCCGCAGCGAACGGCGCACGTCGGCGCCGAACTGCGTGTTGTCGGGGATGCCGATATACAGCGTATCGAACGGCATGGGGGTCACCCCCCGCAGCGCGAAACCGCAAGCGGAGAGCAGCATGAACAGCGCCAGGCAGGCGCCGCGCAGCAGCCAGGATTGGCGGGGGGAGTGCGTTTGTTGCCCGGCGAAGTGCATGCTTGACCTCATCAGCCTACGACGTTGACCAGTTTGCCCGGAACCACGATGACACGCTTGGGCGGACGGCCTTCCAGGAATCGGGTGACTTCTTCCTGGCTGGCGGCGAGCTTTTCGATGTCTTCCTTGGCGGCGGTGGCGGCCACGCGGATCGAGCCGCGCAGCTTGCCGTTGACCTGAAGCATCAGCTCGATTTCGTCCGCGATCAGCGCGGCTTCGTCCACATGCGGCCACGGCGCGTCAAGCAGATCGCCCAGCTCCTTGGCGTAACCCAGGTCTTGCCACAGGTGCCAGGTGATGTGCGGGACCACCGGGTACAGCACGCGCAGCAGCACGCCCAGCGTTTCGGCATAGGCGGCGTCGGCAGCGGCGTCTTCGGCCAGCTTGGCGTCGTCGATGGCGTTCAGCATTTTCATGCAGGCCGAGACGACGGTGTTGTACTGGATGCGCTGGTAGTCGTAGTCGGCTTGCTTGAGCAGCGTGTAGACCTCGCGGCGCAGATCCTTGACCGGGGTGGCTGCTTGCGACCAGTCGGCGCCATTGGCCAGGCCACGCGCAATGGCGTCGCGGCGGGCGTAGCTGATGGACCACAGGCGGCGCAGGAAGCGGTTGGAGCCTTCAACGCCGGAGTCCGACCATTCAAGGGTCTGCTCGGGCGGGCTGGCGAACATGACGAACAGGCGTGCCGTGTCGGCGCCCAGCGTGTCGATCAGCGATTGCGGATCGACGCCGTTGTTCTTCGACTTGGACATCGTGCCCACGCCGCCATAGGTAATGGCGGAGCCGTCCGACTTCAGCTTGGCGCCAGTGATGGCGCCGCGGTCGTCGTAGACGTTTTCGACGTCTTCGGGCCAGAAGTATTCAATGCCGCCCTGGGGCGTCTTGCGCGAATAGATATGGTTCAGCACCATGCCCTGGCACAGCAGCTTGGTGAAGGGCTCGTCGAAGTTGAGCAAGCCCATGTCGCGCATGACCTTGGTCCAGAAGCGCGCGTACAGCAAGTGCAGCACGGCGTGTTCGATGCCGCCGATGTACTGGTCCATCGGCATCCAGTAGTCATTGCGCGCATCGACCATGGCATTGTCATTGCCCGGCGAGGTGTAGCGCATGAAGTACCAGGACGAGTCCACGAACGTGTCCATCGTGTCCGTTTCGCGGCGCGCGGGCTTGCCGCAGCTGGGGCAGGCGCAGGACAGGAAGGCTTCGTTCTTGGCCAGCGGGTTGCCGCTGCCGTCGGGGATCAGATCATCGGGCAGGATGACGGGCAGGTCTTTTTCCGGAACCGGAACCGGGCCGCAATCCGCGCAGTGGATGATGGGGATCGGGGTGCCCCAGTAGCGCTGGCGCGAAATGCCCCAGTCGCGCAGGCGCCACGTGGTCTGCTTTTCGCCCAGGCCTTGCGCGCCCAGGTCGGCGGCGATGGCGTCCACGGCTTCTTTGTGCGACAGGCCGTCGTACTTGCCGGAATTGATGGTGCGGCCCGACTGCTTGTCGCCATACCATTCCTGCCAGGCGGCGGTGGAGTATTCCTTGCCCGCCACGTCCACGACCTGCACGATGGGCAGGTCATATTTCTTGGCGAAGGCGAAGTCGCGTTCGTCATGCGCGGGCACGCCCATGACGGCGCCGTCGCCGTAGGTCATCAGCACGTAGTTGCCGACCCAGACTTCCACGTCCGCGCCCGTGATCGGGTGCGTGACGGTCAGCCCCGTGGGCATGCCTTCTTTTTCACGCGTGGCCATTTCGGCCTCGGTCGTGCCACCCAGCTTGCACTGTTCGATGAACGCGGCAAGCGCGGGGTTGTTGCGCGCGGCGTGGGTCGCCAGGGGGTGTTCGGGCGCCACGGCGCAGAACGTCACGCCCATGATCGTGTCGGCGCGGGTCGTGAAGACGTACAGCTTGCCGTCCTGGATCAGCTGGCCATCCTGGCCGGCGATCTGGTGCGGGAAGGCGAAACGCAGGCCTTCGGACTTGCCGATCCAGTTTTCCTGCATCAGGCGCACGCGCTCGGGCCAGCCGGGCAGGTCGTTCTGGACGGCGCCCAGCAGTTCGTCGGCGTAATCGGTGATGCGCAGGTAGTAGCCGGGGATCTCGCGCTTTTCAACCAGCGCGCCCGACCGCCAGCCGCGGCCGTCGATGACTTGTTCGTTGGCCAGCACGGTTTGGTCCACCGGGTCCCAGTTCACGACCTGGGTCTTGCGGTAGGCCACGCCCTTTTCCAGCATCTTCAGGAACAGCCACTGGTTCCACTTGTAGTACTGGGGATCGCAGGCGCACATTTCGCGCGTCCAGTCGATTGCCAGACCCATCGCCTTCATCTGCTTCTTCATGTAGGCGATGTTGTCGTAGGTCCATTTTGCCGGCGGCACCTTGGACTTGATGGCGGCGTTTTCCGCCGGCATGCCGAAGGCGTCCCAGCCCATGGGCATCAGGACGTTATAGCCACGCATGCGCAACTGGCGCGCCATCATGTCGTTGATGGTGTAGTTGCGCACGTGGCCCATGTGCAGCTTGCCGCTGGGGTAGGGCAGCATCGAGCAGGCGTAGAACTTCGGCTTTTCGGAGCCGTCGGCGTTCTTCGCGTGTTCGTGGACCAGATAGACGTCGCGGGCCTGCCAGTCTTGATGGGCGGCCGCTTCGACGGTAGTGGGGAGGTAACGTTCCTGCATGGGCTCGGGCACGGTGGCAAAAAAGGGTGAGCCGCCCTGCCGCGCGGACGCGGGGGCGGCCTGACGCGGTGGCGGTCAAAACCCCTGATTATAGGAGGTGCTAGGCACGGACAGGGGACGGAGCCGTTTCGGGGATGCGCGCACTAGGCGCCAGGGCGCCATAGGCCAATGTCACCACCCCCAGGACGGCGCCCGCGATCACCACGCCGGGCCAGCCAAAATGGGCGTAAAGCCAGGACGATACCAGTGAACCGGATGCGCCGCCGATGAAGTAGCACGTCATATAGCCGGCCGTCAGGCGGCTGCGGGCTTCCGGGCGAAGGCGATACAGCGAACTGCTATTGGTGACATGGACGCCCTGGATCGCCAGATCCTGCACCACGATGCCCGCCAGCAGGGCGGCTACCGACATCTGGCCAAACGCCATCAGCCCCCAGGAACCCAGCAGCAACAGCAGCCCGACGCGGGTGGCCAGGTTGCCCAGGCCCCGGTCGGCCAGCCGGCCAAAGCGGTTGGCGGCATAGGCGCCCGCCGCTCCCGCCAGCCCGAACAGGCCGATGGTGGTGTTGCTGTATTCATAAGGGGGGCTGGCCAGCAGGAAGGTCAGCGGCGTCCACAGCATGCTGAAGGCGGCGAACAACAGGAAGCCCAGCAACGACCGCGCGCGAAACAGCGGCTCTTCCACGAACATGCGCAGGATGGAGCCCAGCAGACGTGGATAGCTCATCGATGTCGGGCTCTGATAACGCGGCAGCACGCGCCACAGAATGGCGGACATGACCAGCATCAGAATGGCGGCCACCCAGTACACCGTGCGCCAGCTGCCTACGTCGGCCAGCGCGCCGGCCACGGTACGGGCCAGCAGAATGCCCAGCAGCAGGCCGCTCATGACGGTGCCTACCGCCTTGCCGCGTTCATGCGGCGCGGCGAGCGTCGCCGCGAAGGGCACCAGAATCTGGGCGACGACGGACAGCAGGCCGGTCAACGCGGTGCCCACCAGCAGCACGATGATGCTGTCGGAAAAAGCCGAAATCAGCAGCCCGCCTGCGGACAGCAGCGTCATCAGCACGATCAGGCTGCGGCGTTCGAACAGGTCGCCCAACGGCACCAGCAGCATCAGCCCCAGCGCATAACTGAGCTGGGCGGTGGTGACGATGGCGCCAGCCGCCGCGTTGGACAGCTGGAATTGCTGGCCGATCGTGTGCAACAGCGGTTGAGCGTAATAGTTGCTGGCGACGGCCAGGCCAGTGGCCACGGACATCAACAGGATGATCGGCGCGGTGAGCACCGGTGTCGGAGTGGGGTCGGAAGCGGATGTCATAGGGGCAAGGCGAGTCAGGCGGGGTTCGGATGCGACAGGCAAGTGGCAAAAGGGCGTGTCATGCCCCAATGCCTCCGGGCGTTTCCTGATCATGTTTGATCAGCAGTTTTTTCAGCAGCCCCGCCAGTTGCTTGCGTTCCGTGGCCGACAGCGGGTCGAGCAGTTCGCCCAGGTCTTTCAGATAGTCCTTCAACACCAGCTTGATGACGCGCAAGCCTTCGGCCGTGAGCGACACGATGATGCCGCGCCGGTCGTCAGGATTGGGGTTGCGCACCAGCAGGCCGGCTTGTTCCAGGCGGTCCAGGCGGTTGGTCATGGCGCCGGATGTCAGCAGCAAGGCTTCGACCAGCTTCTGCGGATTCATGGCATGGGGCGCGCCGCTGCGGTACAGCGTGGCCAGCACATCGAATTCACCCTGGTGCAGGTGGTAGCGGCGAAAGCTGCGGTTCACGTTGCGGGTGGCGAAGGCATTCAAACGGAACACGCGGGTGACGACCGACATGGCCGCGAAGTCCTGGTTGGGACATTCCGTGGTCCATTGCGAGATCACCAGATCGACAAGGTCATTCATGGGCAGGGGATAAGGACGGGAAGGCAGGCGATGAGGACGGGCTAGGAAGGCAGGGGATGAGGGCAGGCGAGGATTGTTTGATATGAAGTTTCTTTACGTTGAGATAAATTCTAGCAGGCCGCCGACCGGAAACGCAAAGCGCGCGGCAATAAAAGCGCGCGGCAAAAAGAGAAAGGCCCGCCTCTTTCGAGGCGGGCCTTTCCGGCTTGACCAGAAACTCGCGCGAATTACTGCGCGGCGTCCTTCAGCTTCTTGAGCGGGCGAACCTTCACCTTGACCGAAGCCGGCTTGGCGGGGAACCAGCGCTCTTCACCCGTGAACGGGTCCTTGCCGAAGCGCTTGGCCTTGGCGGGAACCTTCTGCACGGCAACCTTGAACAGGCCGGGCAGCGTGAATTCGCCAGCGCCCTTCTTGTCCACGGAACCCAGCACCGAGGTTTCCAGGCTGGCCAGAACGGCCTTGACGGCCTTGGCTTCAACGCCCGATTGCTCAACGATGTAAGCGATCAGCTGGGTCTTGTTCAGCGCAGCCTTGATGGCCTTGGGTGCAGCAGCGACCTTCTTGGCGGCGACAACCTTCTTAGCTGCGGGCTTCACAGCGGCCTTGGTGGCGGTTGCCTTCTTTGCGGGCGCCTTGGCGGCGGGCTTGGTGACTTTCTTGGCAGGAGCTTTTGCTTTCGTGGCCATGGTCAAAATCCGTAGTTGAGGACATGGGGCAGCGTGCGCCGGGTATCGGCAATTAACGCTACGCGCCCGATGATAGCGGAAGAGTTGAAGTTCTTGCGGCTTTCCAACGGGTTTTAAGCCACTGTTTGTTGTTTTCGACGCAGAAAAGTGCTTCTAGCAAGGACTCTTGCAATACGTCGTGACATTCGAGGCCTTTTTTTGCGGCACATGCGTGCACTGAACCAACCGCGCCGAGCATGTTCCAATTGCGTGCGAAAAACACAATGCACGGGATATAAGCACCTATATGTTGATGAAGAAATTGGCGGCGAGCCTGCTCGTCGCAAGCGCGTGTCTGACCAGCGCGATGGCGCAGCCGATGCCCGAACCGGTGTTGTCGGCCAAGGCGTGGCTGTTGCTGGATGAGACCAGCGGACAGGTCATCGCGTCGCACGCCGCGACCACACGTATCGAACCGGCGTCGCTCACCAAGATCATGACCGCCTATGTTGTGTTCGATGCGCTGAGTAAGAAGGAAGTGACGCCCGGCCAACTGGTGGTGATTTCGACCCGCGCCTGGAAGGTGCCGGCCGGCAGCTCGAAGATGTTCCTGGAGCCGGGCTCCAAGGTGTCGGTGGACGAATTGCTGCGCGGCCTGATGATCCAGTCTGGCAATGATGCGGCCATTGCGCTGGCCGAAGCGGTGTCGGGCAGCGTGGAAGCGTTCGTTGCGCGGATGAACGACACGGCCGCCAAACTGGGCTTGCACGCCACCCGTTTCGCCAGCCCGCACGGCCTGCCGGACCCGAATACTTATTCCACGGCCAGCGACCTGTCCATATTGGCCACGCGCTTCATTCGCGATTACCCGCAGCTATACAAGACTTACGATTCCGCCAAGCAATTCACGTTCAACAAGATCACGCAGCCCAACCGCAACCGCCTGCTTTGGCTGGACCCGAGCGTGGACGGCTTGAAGACGGGGCACACGGAATCGGCGGGCTACTGCATCGTCGCCACGGCGCGCCGGCCCAACGGGAATGATCAACGGCGCTTGATCACGGTGGTGGTGGGCACGGCGTCTGACAAGCTGCGTACGCAGGAAAGCCGCGAGTTGCTGGAGTGGGGCTTCCAGGGGTTCAATACCATCAAGCTGTACGCGCGGGGTCAAGCGGTGGCCACGCCCGAAGTCTGGAAGGGCGAAAGCGATAGTCTCAAGGCCGGTTTCGCGCGGGACGCCTACGTGACCGTGCCGGCAGGCGCCAAGGTGGAGCCGGTGTGGACGCCGCAGGAACCGCTGGTCGCCCCGATTGCCGCGCAGGCCACGGTGGGCGCATTGCGCGTAATGGTCGATGGCAAACCGGCCATGCAGTTCCCGGTGGTGGCGCTGGAGCCCGTGGCCGAAGCCGGGTTCGCCGGCCGCGCATGGGACTCGGTCCGATTGTGGTGGCGAGGCCATTCGAGCTGATCGCCGAAAAAGAAGCGCTCTAGGAGCAATGCGATGGCAGTGAGCTTTCCGGGAGGTCCGGCGCCGGCGCCAAGCGCGGATGATCCGCTGGCGCTGCTGTCCGCCTGCCACGGGCGCATCGCGCGCCAATGCGCGACCTTGACGCGCCTGGCCGCGCATCTGCCCCTGCATGGCAGTGACGACGCCGCGCAGACGGCCGCGGCCAGCGTGTCGCGCTACTTCGACACGGCCGCGGTGCACCATCACGAAGACGAGGAAGCCGATCTCTTTCCCGCCCTGATCGAATCCATGGCGGGTTCCGACGCGGGCTGCCTGCATGCGCTGGTGCAGGGGCTGATCGATGAGCATCGCCGCTTGGCGGCATGGTGGCTGCCGCTGCGCGCGGCCTTGTCCGAGATCGCGGCGGGGCGGCCCGCCGCGTTGCCGATGCCGCAGGTGCAGGCCTTTACCGAGGCCTATGCGGCGCACATTCAACGGGAAGAAGACGAGCTCTTGCCGATGGCGGCGCGGCTGATTGCCGAAGATGCCTTGGCGGCGATCAGTCAGGCGATGCGCGCGCGGCGAGGCGGCGGCGCAAGCTGAATTGGCGCTACGATTGCCGCAGGCCGGCGCACCGGGCGCCAGCACTCTTTGCGCGCCACGCCATGAACCGCAACCCACGCTTTCGCCAGAAATTGCAGGATTCCGTTTTGATGCACGCCATGTCGGCCCATAACCCGATGGCGGCGCGTCTGGCCGCCGATGCGGGCTTTGACGCCATCTGGGGCAGCGGGTTTGAGCTGTCCGCCAGCTACGCGGTGCCTGACGCCAGCATTCTTTCTGCGTCGCAGCACCTGGACATGATGCGAGCCATTGCCGCCACGGTCAGCGTCCCGGTCATTGCCGATATTGACACCGGCTTTGGCAACGCGATCAACGTGTCATACATGGTGCCGCAGTACGAAGCGGCCGGCGTATCGGCCGTGGTAATGGAAGACAAGACCTTTCCCAAAGACACAAGCCTGCGCGCCGATGGACGGCAGGAGCTCGTGCGCGTCGAGGAGTTTCAAGGGAAGATCGAAGCGGCCTGCGCGGCCCGCCGTGACCCGGATTTCTGCGTGATCGCCCGCACCGAAGCGCTGATTGCCGGGCTGGGCCAGCAAGAAGCGCTGGACCGCGCTTACGCTTACGAGGCCGCGGGCGCAGACGCCATCCTGATTCATTCCAAGCAGAACACGCCTGACGAAATCCTGTCGTTTATTGCGGCGTGGCAAGGCCGTGCGCCGCTGGTGCTGGTGCCGACGGCGTACCCGCAACTGCGCGAATCCGACATCCAGGCGCTGGGCAAAGTGGGGCTGGTCATCTACGGCAATCATGCCATCCGCGCGGCCGTGGGGGCGATGCGTGACGTATTTGCCCGCATCCGCAGCGATGGCGGCATTCATGCGGTGGATGCGGATTTGCCCTCCGTAAAAGAGATCATCGCGTTGCAGGGCGATGCGCACATGCGAGACCTGGAACGCCGCTATCTCAAGTGATGGGGCGTGACAAGATCATCACCGGATGCGTTGCGTGCGCCAGAGTGAGCGTTTACGCTAGACGACCCTTCATGGTGGAAGGGGCAGGACACACCAGCTCAGGAATCGAGACAGCATGACGCAGGGAAGGAAACTGGCGGGCCGGATGTTTGGCGCTTGGGTCGACGACGTCAATCGGCTGACCTTGCGCGCCGACTTGTCGGCGGGGCTGTTGGGGGCGTTGCTGGTGTTGCCGCAAGGGGTGGCGTTTGCCACGCTGGCCGGGCTGCCCGCTGAATACGGCCTGTATTCCGCCATCATTCCCTGTATTGTGGCCGCGCTGTTCGGGTCCAGCCGCCATGTGATGTCTGGCCCGACCAACGCGAATTCCCTCGCGCTGTTTGCGGTACTGACGCCGTTGGCCGTGGCCGGCAGCCCGGGCTATATCCAGCTGGCGCTTGCGGTGACGGTGCTGGTCGGCATCATGCAGTGGCTGGTGGGCGCGTTGCGGCTGGGGTCGCTGGCGCATTTCATTTCGCCGTCGGCGCTGTTCGGCTTCACAAGCGGCGCAGCGCTGTTGATTGCGGTGCATGCGCTGAAAGACGCGCTGGGCATGCCATCGCCGGAATCGCACGGCGCGGGAGCCTTGCTGGTCAGTGTGGGCACGCATCTGGGGCAGGTGCATCCGGGCGCGTTGATGGTGACGCTCGTGACTTTGGGCGTGGCGTTGCTGGTGCGCCGGTTGGACAAGCGCAAACCTTACATGCTGCTGGGCCTGGTTGCCGGGTCGGCTGCGGCGGCGGCGTTCAATGCGTGGGCCGCAGGCAA
This sequence comes from Achromobacter sp. NPDC008082, assembly GCF_042957345.1. Taxonomy (NCBI): domain Bacteria; kingdom Pseudomonadati; phylum Pseudomonadota; class Betaproteobacteria; order Burkholderiales; family Alcaligenaceae; genus Achromobacter; species Achromobacter sp. NPDC008082. The sequence continues at coordinate 567,565 of NZ_JBIBIB010000006.1, read as the reverse complement.
TGCCGGCACGCCGGTGTCTGTGGTGGGCGCCATTGCGCAGCCCTGGCCGCCGTTTCACATCCCCAGCGTCGACTGGCGCGCGCTGCCCGATCTGCTGAGCTTGGCGTTTGCGCTGACCATCGTGGCGCTGGCGCAATCGATCTCCATCGCCAAGGCGGTGGCCACGCGTTCTGGCCAGCGCATCGACGCCAACCGCGAGTTCGTGGGGCAGGGGCTGTCGAACATTGTGGGCGGATTCTTCTCTTGCTACCTGTCTTGCGGGTCGCTGAACCGGTCCATTCCCAACTATGAAGCCGGCGCGAAAACGCCGCTGGCCGCGGTGTTTTCAGCGGTGCTGCTGGTGGTGCTGGTGGCCGTATCGGCGCCGCTTCTGGCGATGATTCCCAATGCGGCCATCTCGGGGTTGCTGTTGCTGGTGGCATGGACCCTGCTGGATATTCCGCGTTGGCGCGAATTGATCCGCATGCAGCCGGGTGAAAGCGCGATTGCCGCCGCCACGCTGGCCGCAACCGTCACCATCCGCATGGAAGTGGCGATTCTGCTGGGGACGGTGCTGTCTTTGATGGCGTACCTGCACCGCACGTCGCGCCCCGCCATGCGGACGATGGGCTTTGATTCTCGCGGGCTGGACCGCCGCTTCGTGGTGCTGGAACACCAGCCCGATGCGTTGCCGGAATGCCCGCAACTGAAGCTGTTGCGTATGGAAGGGTCCATTTACTTCGGGGCGGCGGCGCATGTGGCGCAACGCTTGCACGAGCTGCGTGAAGCCCCGAACGCGCCGCGCCATCTGCTGGTGATGGCCAAGAGCATGAACTTCATTGATCTGGCGGGCGCGCAGGTATGGGAAGACGAGCTTGCGGCGCGGCGGGCGATGGGGGGCGATCTCTATTTCCATCGGCCGCGTCCGGAAGTGCTGGATATGTGGCGGCGCACGGGGTTTCTGACGCGTCTGGGCGAAGACCACATCTACCCCGACAAGGCGACGGCGCTGCACGCGATCTACGCCAAGCTTGATCGCGATATCTGCGCGGGCTGCCAGGCCAAGATCTTCTGGGAATGCCAGCCAGATTCTCCGCAAGGCGGCCACTGACGCGGGGCTGGCGTCAGGGCGTATCCGTACCCAGATAGGCGGCGCGCACGCGTTCATCGGCCGCGATCGTGGCGGGTTCGCCTTCGGCCAATAGCGCGCCGCGCACCAGCACGGCGATGCGGTCCGCGTGCTTGAACACCACATCCAGGCTGTGCTCGGTGAACAGCACGGCCAGGCGTTGCGTGTCGGCCAGTTGGCGCGTCAGGCGCATCAGCGCGTGGCGTTCGTTGGTGGCCATGCCTGCGGTGGGCTCGTCCATCAGCAGCAGGCGCGGCCGATGCGCCAGCGCCATCGCGAGCTCAACGCGTTTGACGTCGCCGTATGCCAAGGTGCCGCAGGCGGCGTGCGCCTTGTCCGCCATGTGCACTTGCGACAACAGATCCATCGCTTCGTCTGCCGCGTGGCGCGCGGCGCGGCGCCAGGGGTTGAACAGCAGCCGGTCACGCGACAGCAACGCCGTCTGTACGTTTTCCTGAACCGTCATCGAGCGGAACGTGGCGGCGGTTTGAAAGGTGCGGCCCACGCCCAGCCGGCAAATCCTGCCGGGTGACAAGCCGACGAGTTCACGGCCATCCAGCCGCACCGAGCCGGAATCGGGGCGCAACTGCCCGCCCAACGCGTTAAAGCACGTGGACTTGCCTGCGCCGTTTGGGCCGATCAGCGCCAGCATCTGACCCGCCCCCAGCGTGAAGGACACCCCGGCCAGGGCGTCGATGCCGCCGAAGGATTTGCGCAAGTCTTGGACTTGCAGCAGGGCGCTTGCGGCCGTCATGCGCGCTTTCCTCGCAGGCGCGCGGCGGCGCCCGCCAAGCCATCCGGAAAGGCCAGCACCAACGCCAGAATCGCCACGCCCAACACGGCATGCCAGTACTCGGTGCTGCGCGCCGCCACGTCTTGCAGCCACGTGTAGGACGCAGCGCCCACGAGAGGGCCGGCCAGCGTTTGCACGCCGCCCAGCAGCACCATCACCAAGCCATCTACCGAACGGCTGACCGCCAGTACGTCGGGCGCGATGCTGCCCTTGGAAAACGCATACAGCGAACCCGCCATGCCCGCCGCAAAGGACGCGGCCACAAAGCCCGCCCACTGCACGCGCCGCGTTTCCATGCCCAGCGCTTCGGCGCGCAGCGACGAATCGCGCACGCCGCGCAATGCGTAGCCCAACGGCGAAAACGCCAGGCGCCGCAACCACGCGATGCCCGCCGCGCACAGGGCCAGCGTCACGTAATAAAACCACGGGCCTTGCGCCAGCCACGCCGACGGCCACAGCCCGATGAGGCCGTTGCTGCCGCCCGTGACGTCGTCCCATTGAAACGCCAGCGCCCACAGAATCTGCGCGACGGCGAGTGTCAGCATTGCCAGGTACACGCCTGACAGCCGCACGCAGAACCAGCCGAACAGCAACGCGCCCAAGGCGGCGGCGAAGGGGCCGAGCAGCAAGGCGGCTTCCATCGGCACGGCCGCCAGTTTGAGCAGCAAGGCCGCCCCATACGCGCCCAGGCCAAACCACGCGGCATGGCCGAACGACGTCATGCCGGCCAGCCCGGTCAGAAAGTGCAAACTGGCCGCGAACAGCGCCGCGATCAGGATTTCGGTCATCAGAATGCTGAGATATGGCCACTGAAGGGCGGCAATCGGGACCAGCGCCAAGAGCAACAGCAGCAGGCCATACGCCGCCCGCAAACGCCGGCCCGCAGGGGCGATGGGGCGTTCTGGCGCGCCGGTATGCGAGGCCGGGGCAGGGGGCTTGCCAAGCAGGCCCCAGGGCCGCACCACCAGCACGACCGCCATGACCGCGAATTCCGCCAACAGCGTGAGCTTGGACAGATTGAACACCCAGGGGCCGATGGCCACCTGGCCCAGGAAGACGAACACCGCCTTCACTGAACAAATGAGCAACGCCGCCAGAAACGCGCCGGGAATCGAGCCCAGCCCGCCCACAACCACCACGACAAATGCGCTGGCGATGATCTCCAGGTCCAGCCCCAGCGTGGCGGGGACGCGGGGCGCGGCCAACGCGCCGCCCAATCCGGCCAGGAACGCGCCCAACGTGAATGCGGACGTGAACAGCCAGGCCTGGTTTACGCCCAGGGCAGCCAGCATGCTGCGGTTTTCAGCGGCCGCGCGCAGCAGCCGGCCCCAGCGCGTGCGCATCAGCAGCAGCCACAGCAGCCCCAGCACGATGGGGCCGGCGGCGATCAGCAGCAAGTCGTATTCGGGAAAGCGGCGGCCCAGGATCTGCACCGCGCCAGACAGCCCGGGGGCGCGCGCGGCGAACAGGTCTTCAGGCCCCCAGATGGCCAGCGCAGCGTCGCCGATGATGAGCACCAGCGCAAAGGTCGCCAGCAGCTGGAAGAGCTCCGGCGCCTGGTACAGCCGTTTCAGCACCAGCCATTCGGCGGCCGCCCCGATCAAGCCGGTGGCCAGCGCGGCCAACAGCAGGCCGGCCCAATAGCCCGCGCCGTCGCCAAATGCCGTGGTGAAGGTCCACGCCAGATACACGCCCAGCATGTAGAACGAGCCATGCGCAAAGTTCACGACACGGGTGACGCCGAAGATCAGCGACAAGCCCGCGGCAACCAGGAACAAGGCGCTGGCGTCTGCCAGCCCGTTCAGCAACTGCGACAGCAGCCCCGATAGGCTCATCAGTTTGCGGGACGCATCTTGCGCACCTGTTCGTCAGGCGGTTGCAGGCGCGCGCCGTCGATGTAGGCGAAGTCTTTCATGATGCCCTTGCCGTCTTCCACCGCCGTCACGCCCACATAGACGCCCATCGTCGATTGATGGTCGAGCTTGCGGTATTGGATCTGGCCATAAGGCGTATCCACCTTCAGGCCGGCGAACGCGTCGACGAGCTTTTCGGTATCCACGGCGCCCGCGGCTTTCAGGCCCTGGGCGATAGACATCAGCGACGCGTAGCCCACCACCGAGCCCACCTTGGGCGTCTCGTTGTAGCGCTTCTTGTAGGCGTCGACGAAGGCGTTGTTGGCGGGGGTGTCGATGGCGTACCAGGGGTAGCCCGTCACGATCCAGCCCGACGGCGTGTCGGCGCCCAGCGGTTCCAGGTATTCCGGTTCGCCGGACAGCACAGACACTACGGCGCGGTTTTCGAACAGGCCGCGCGTGTTGCCTTCGCGGACAAAGCGCGTCAGGTCGGCCGCGAACAGCACGTTGAAGATGGCGTCCGGCTTGGCGTCGGCCAACGCCTGCACCACCGCGCCGGCATCGACCTTGCCCAGCGGCACGGCCTGCTCGGCAACGAACTCCACGTCGGATTGGAACGACCTCATCATGGCCTTGAACGTGGCCACGGCGGACTGCCCGTACTCATAGTTGGGGTAGACGATGGCCCAGCGCTTCTTGCGCAAGGCCAGCGCCTTGGGCGCCAGCGCCGCCACGTGCATCCAGGTGGACGGGCGCAAGCGGTACGTATAGCGGTTGCCTTCCTGCCAGGTGATCTTGTCCGTCAGCGGCTCGGCGGCCAGAAAGAACACCTGCTGCTGCTTGGCGAAATCGGTCAGCGCCAGGCCCGTGTTGGACAAGAAGCCGCCAAACAGCAGCTCTACTTTTTCGCGGGCCAGCAATTCCTGCGCGGCGCGCACGGAATCGCCAGGGTTGCCGTTGTCATCGCGCGAGATGACTTCCAGTTTCCTGCCTAGCACGCCGCCTTCGGCATTGACCTGCTCCAGCGCCAACTGCCAGCCCTTTTTGTAGGGGCCCAGGAAAGCGGGAATGGCCTTGTAGCTGTTGATCTCGCCAATGCGGATCGGCGGTTCACGGTCTTTGGCGACGGCAACGGCGGCCGGCGTCAGCGCCAGGGCCAATAGCGCGGGCGCGAGCGCGCGGCGCAGCAAGGTAAGGCAGGGACGGAGCATGGCGGGTATCGGGAAGCAAGAGGAATCGGGCTTGACCGGATTGAAGCACGCGCCTTTGCCTTGCGGCAATAAAAAAGCCCCGCACGTTACCGTGCAGGGCTTTTCGCCAAGCAGAAAACCGGCTGAATTACTTCAGCTTGGTTTCCTTGTAGTCAACGTGCTTGCGAGCGACCGGATCAAATTTCTTGATCAGCATCTTCTCGGGCATGTTGCGCTTGTTCTTGGTGGTCGTGTAGAAATGACCCGTGCCGGCGGTCGACTCGAGTTTGATCTTTTCGCGGATACCTTTGGCCATGTCGTGCTCCTAGTATGGTGATTGGGGGCGCCGATTAGGCGGCTTCGCCACGGGCACGCATGTCGGCCAGGACGGCGTCGATGCCGTTCTTGTCGATCGTGCGGATGGCCTTGGCCGAAACGCGCAGGCGGACCCAGCGGTTTTCGGATTCAACCCAGAACCGGCGCGATTGCAGGTTGGGCAGGAAGCGACGCTTGGTCTTGTTGTTCGCGTGCGAAACATTGTTGCCCACCATCGGGCCTTTGCCGGTCACTTGGCATACGCGTGCCATGGATGCACCTCTTTATGTCGTTCTTGTCGCGCATCGCTAGGGGGGTAGACAGGGTTTTAGCCGCCGGGCTGTGAAGTAAGCGCAATGTGTTGCCTGTTGCGCTGCCTTTGCCGGCCACCCAGTCTTAGTGGATGAGGGGGATCGGAATCCGCCCGTGCTTATACCCGCTGCCTGCACCCGCTGCATCTATCGCTGCAGATTCGGTTGGAATCTTGCTATGCGCGGTTGGGGTCAGAGTGCTGAACTACAAAGCATAGTAGATCAGCACGGGAAACTTCATGTGAAGACTTCGATTCTAATACGAAAAACGCAAGGAAATCAAGCGGCAGTGCTCAAGCGGTGTGGCTTTGCGCCACACGGCCCGACAGCCAGGACAGGCAGGCGCAGGTCGCCAGCGTGGTGGTCAGGGGCAGGGCGCTGTCCGTTTGCCAGGCGCTGACGGCAAAACCGGCCAGCGCGCCGCAGGACAATTGCAGCGTCCCCAATAAGGCAGACGCCGCACCCAGCCGCTTGCCTTGCTCCGACAGCGCCAGCGCCGCCGAATTGGGGTTCACGAAACCCTGACTACCCATATAGCTGATCAAGCACAGCATCAAAAGGGGTAAGGTCATCCAGCCGGCGAGCGTCAGCGCGACCGCCACCAGGCTGGCCAGCGCCAGCGACGTCAGCGCCTTGCGTTGCAGCTGGCGGGGTTTGTACGTGCGCAGCAGGCGGGCGCTGATCTGCGAACAGATGATCAGCGACAGCGCGTTGGTGCCAAACAGCAGGCCGTAATACTGCGGCGGCACGCCATACAGTTCGATGAAAACGCGCGGCGATCCAATGATGTAGGCGAACATGCCCGCCTGCCCAAAGCCGCCCGCCAGGCTGTGCGCCATGAAGCCCCGATGCCGGAACAGGTCGCGGTAGTTGCGCAGGATGGTGCTCCAGCGCAGCGGCACCACGCGCTCGGGCGCAAGCGATTCCTTCATGATTTTCGCCACGGCGAACATCAGCATCGCGCCGCCGGCAAGCATGATCCAGAACAGGCTGCGCCACGACGCGATGGCCAGCAACTGCCCGCCAGCAAGCGGCGCAAGAATCGGGGCCAGGCCCATGATCAGCATCAGCAGCGACATCGCGCGCGCCGCTTCATGGGTTTCGTAATGGTCGCGGATCACCGCACGCGGAATCACGATGCCCGCCGCGCCGCCCATGGCCTGCACGACGCGCCAGCCGGTCAGCGCTTCGACGGAACCCGACAGCGCACACCCCAGCGAGGCCACCATGAACAGCGCCAGCCCCACCATCAGCGGCGGCTTGCGGCCGTAGCGGTCGGCCATCGGGCCGTAGAACACTTGCGCCAGCGCCAGGCCGATCAGGTAGGCCGCCAGCGTGCGTTCGACATCGCCGCGCGGCACGCCCAGGTTCGCCGCAATGGTCGGGAACGCGGGCAGGTACATGTCGATGGCGAACGGGCCGATCGCCGTCAGCGCGCCCATAAGAATGAGCCAGCCGGGCAGACCGGAGCGGGAAGCGGGTGATGGGGGCATTGTGATCGCGGTAAAGCGCAGAGGTGTCGCGCAAAAACCGTGCGCAAAATCCGTCCGCAGAGACAGGGCGCGGATGCGTTTGTTGCAGGGTTTGCGCCAAGCCAGCGACTTTATCACGGGCAACCTGACACGCAAATTTAAGCTGTTTTCCGATAAAGTCGTTGGCGTCCGACCGTGTTCAGAGGAGAGGCCGTGAATCCTTTGTTGTCTGTTGTGGAACGCAAACTCGCCGCGTTGCCCGTCACCGTCCAACTCGTTCTGCCTGATGGCGTGGTGCTGGGTCCGCCCGACCCGCGCGTGCGTTTCGTCACGCACGACAAGACGGCGCTGGCCCATCTGGCCGAAGGCGCGGTGGGCGTGCTGGGGCAGGACTACGTCGAAGGCCGTATCGATATCGAAGGCAATATGCGCGATGTGATGGCCGCGGCGTCGGCGCTGATGCCGGGGTCTCCGGTTGACGCGGCGCGCGGCGGCTGGCTGACGGAACTGGTGCGCAAAGTGATGTCGGTGTGGCGCCACTCGATTGAGCGGGACGCCAAGCAGATCGAATTCCATTACGACCTGTCAGACGATTTCTACGCCTTGTGGCTGGACCCGCGCCGGGTCTATTCCTGCGCGTACTACCGCACGCCGGACATGACGCTGGCGCAGGCGCAGGAAGCCAAGCTCGACCACATCTGCCGCAAATTGCGCCTGCATGCCGGCGAGCGGTTTCTTGACGTGGGGGCGGGGTGGGGCGGCTTGCTGCTGTGGGCGGCCGAGCATTACGGCGTGGACGCCACCGGCATCACGCTGTCGCGCAACCAGCACGCGCACGTGACCAAACTGATTCAGGAAAAAGGCCTGGCGGGCCGCGTCCGCATGGAACTGCTGGACTACCGCAAGCTGGATGAGTCCCAGCCCTATGACAAGATTGCCTCGGTGGGCATGTTCGAGCACGTGGGCCGCGCGCAGCTGGAAGGCTATTTCGCCAAATTGCGCCGCCTGCTCAAACCGGGCGGCCTGATCATGAACCATGGCATCACCGCGGCCGGCGTCTACAACGCCGAGCTGGGCAACGGCATGGGCGAATTTATCGAAAAATACATCTTCCCCGGCGGCGAGCTCACCCACATCAGCGTCGTCATGGAAGCCATGACCAATGGCGGCCTGGAGGAAGTGGACATCGAAAACCTGCGGCCGCATTACGCGCGCACGCTGTGGGCCTGGAGCGACGCGCTGGAAGCCCGCTTGCCCGAAGCCGCGCAGGTATTAGGCGGCGAGCAGGGCGCGCGGTCGTTGCGGGCGTACCGCCTGTATCTGGCCGGCTGCGCCATGGCGTTCGAGCACGGCTGGATTGCGCTGCACCAGATCTTGGGCCAACCGCCCGCCACTGGCCGCCCGGACGAACTCGACAACCCCGCCGACCTCTCCTACCCCTGGCGGCGCGACTATATGTATAGCGGCGAACGCTGAAAGTCGGACGGAATCAGGGTAGATATCGGACACGGATAACGGACACGGATTACGGACACGGATAACGGCCACAAGATTGGCTTGATCCTGCAACCCGGCCAGAATCAACGCGGAAGTGGCAAGGCTGGGGTGAATTGAACGGGGGAAGTGGCAGAGCCCCGCGGTCGCGGCGTGGGCTGTCTGCCTCGTCCGATGCTGCACTGCATTATTTCTGCAAACCGGTCGCCGTGCTACCCGTTTAGAAGCCGATCCCCGCGTCCATTCCCCGCCGCTCCTGGCTGAATTCCACCTGAATTTATGCTCAGAAAGAGCTTAAAACGGCAATTTTCTGGCCGTTTGAAACGCCCTGAATGTACGAATAAGAACATAATATTTACTGAATGTATCGTCGTTTTTGACCCAATATTCTCCAGGGGAAATTCGCAATTTGCCTCGGTTGACTCCGGGTAATCCCGTACATATTTTCTTGGGAATGTATCTGTTTCATTCACCCTGGGGCTTGGGCGGCGCAGCAATTTCGTTTAAGATGCTGCCTTCTTCGTTCAGTTTGTTCACTTTCTGTGGGTTTTCAAAAACCGCGTTTTTGAAACCTCTGTCTTGCAAGACTCCGCACCTTTGCGGTTCCTCTTGTCGCTAGTGTCGGTTTGTATTGGCGGTTCTGCCCGTCTTCCGCACAACCCCCTTAGCTCCATGGCACTTCCGGGCCAGACCCGGCGTGTGTCCCTGAACCTATGGAGGCAAAAGCCAATGCGTTTTACCCCTGTCAAGACCCTGGCCGCCGCGGCCGTTCTGTTTGCGTTTGCCGGTGCAGCCCAAGCTGCCGACGCGCCGCAATGTGAAATCAAGCGTCCGGTCAATTTCGGCGCCATGAACTGGGAATCCAACCTGGTCCTCGTGGATGTCGAACGTTTCATCATGGAAAAGGGCTACGGTTGCAAAACCGAAACTCTGCCGACGGAAACGCTGCCTGCCCTGGCGGCGCTTGAGCGCGGCGATCTGGATATCAATACCGAGATTTGGCTGAACAGCGTGGCCGAACCTTGGGAACGCGCTGAAAAGACCGGCAAGGTCAAGCGCATCGGCGACCTCTACATGGGCGCCGAAGGCTGGTACATCCCGCGCTACACGGCTGAACGCCTGCCTGAACTCAAGTCCGCGGCCGACCTGCCGAAGTTCAAGGACAAGTTCAAGGACCCGGAAGAACCCGGCAAGGGCCGCTTCTACGGCTGCCCGGCGGGCTGGGGCTGCGAAGTCACCAGCAATAATCTCTTCCACGCCTTGAAGCTGGACGATTCCTACACGCTGTACTCGCCCGGCACGGGCGCGGCGCAAAAGGCGGCGCTGATGTCGGCCTACAAGCGCAAGCAGAACGTCGTCTTCTACTACTGGTCGCCCACGCCGCTGGTTGGCGCGATGGATCTGGTCAAGCTCGACATGCCGCCCTACGACGCCGAAAAGCACAAGTGCCTGACGTCGCCCAAGTGCGCCAAGCCCGAGGCCAGCGCCTATCCTGACAACCCTGTCTTCACCGCGGTGAACACCAAGTTCTCCGAAGAAGCCCCGACGCTGACCGCGTTCCTGTCGAAGGTCTCGGTGCCGCTGCCGGTGATCAACGAAACCCTGGCCCACATGGAAGAGTCTGGTGACGATTCCAACACGGTGGCCAAGTGGTTCCTGAAGAACAAGCCCGATGTCTGGACCAAGTGGGTCCCCGCAGACGTCGCCGGGCGCGTCCAAAGCGCGCTGTAACGTAACGTGGTGCTGGTTTCGCGCCCTGGTGGCGCGTGCCGGCCCGGCCAGCGGGACGAGTTCCCGCCAGCCGGGCATCCCCGAAGGGAAAGCCCTTTAGGAAGCGCCCTGAAAAGGGAAGCCCTGAGTAGGCAAGCCCCTGAGGGAAGAGCCCCTAAGGGAAGAGCCCCTAAGGGAAAAAGCCCCGTGGCGGGCATCTCGCCCTGGGTTTTTTCCCCTGGGACGGCCGTTTGCCGGACGCATGCGTTCGGAAGCAAGCACATGGCGCCGCCCCTTCCAGCAGCCGGTTTCCAACCGGAAGTGTCCCGGCTGCATGGACATCCGATTACTCGGAATGCGTGGCGGCGGCTGCCACCAAGCGCCCCAGAATGGAGTCAAAGATATGTTTCCTGAAATTATTCCCGCCCGTCAGGTCAGGGCGGCGATCGACGGGTTCGTCGATCACCTGGTCACCAATTACGCGGACACGCTCGAGACCCTGTCTCAGCCGGTGCTGCACGCCTTGGTGTGGCTTGAACAAGTGTTGCGCAGCTCGCCCTGGTGGGCCGTGGTGGGCGTGACGATCGCCATCGCCTATGGCGTCAGCCGCCGTATCGGCCTGAGCCTGGCGATGGGTGCGCTGCTGTGCGTCATCGGCGTGCTGGGCTTGTGGGACGCCGGCATGCAGACGCTGGCGCTGATGATCATGGCCGCCGGCCTGTCGGTTGTGATCGGCATTCCGTTGGGTGTGCTGATGGCGCGTGTGAACTGGCTGCGTTCCATCATGCTGCCCGTGCTGGACGTGATGCAGACCATGCCCAGCTTCGTGTACCTGATTCCGGTTGTGATGCTGTTTGGCCTGGGCAAGATTCCCGCCATCATCGCCACCGTGATCTACGCCGTGCCGCCGCTGATCCGCCTGACCGACCTGGGCATCCGCCTGGTCGACCGCGAAGTGCTGGAAGCGTCGCGCGCGTTCGGCGCCAATCCGCGCCAGCAACTCTTTGGCGTGCAGTTGCCGCTGGCGCTGCCCAACATCATGGCCGGTATCAACCAGACCACGATGATGGCGCTGTCGATGGTGGTGATTGCGTCGATGATCGGCGCACGCGGCCTGGGCTATGAAGTGCTGCTGGGGATCAACCGTCTGGAAGTGGGCCGTGGCCTGTTGGCAGGCTTGGGTATCGTGGTGCTGGCCGTGCTGTTCGACCGGATCACGCAATCGTATGGACAGCGCATGCGCATGGGAGGCCAGCGATGAGCAAGATCGAAGTCAAGAACATCTACAAGGTCTTTGGATCGCATCCGAAGAAGTGGCTGGAAGCGGCCCAGGGCGGCATGAGCAAGGAACAGCTGTTGGCCGAAAGCGGCCACACGCTGGGCCTGCGCGACATCAGCCTGTCGATTGAAGAAGGCAGCATCTACGTCATCATGGGCTTGTCGGGTTCCGGCAAGTCGACGCTGATCCGTCACTTCAACCGCCTGATCGAACCCAGCGCCGGCCACATCCAGGTCGACGGTGTGGACGTTGTCAGCCTGAACAAGCGCGACCTGGAAGTCTTCCGTCAAAAGAAGATGAGCATGGTGTTCCAGCGCTTTGGCCTGTTCCCGCACCGCACCGTGCTGGACAACGCCGCGTATGGCCTGACCGTGCAGGGCGTGGGCAAGGCGGAACGCGAAAAGCGCGCCCGTGACTGGCTTGAGCAAGTGGGCCTGGCCGGTTTTGAAAACCAGTACCCGCATCAGTTGTCGGGCGGCATGCAACAACGTGTGGGCCTGGCGCGTGCGCTGGCGACCGACGCCGAAATTCTGCTGATGGACGAAGCGTTCTCCGCACTGGACCCGCTGATCCGCCGCGAAATGCAGGATCAGCTGCTGCAACTGCAAGCCAAGCTGAACAAGACCATCGTGTTCATCACGCATGATCTGGACGAAGCGCTGCGCCTGGGCAACCGCATCGCCATCCTGAAGGACGGCGAACTGGTGCAGGAAGGCACGCCGGAAGACATTCTGCTGAATCCGGCTAACGACTATGTGCAATCGTTCTTGCAGGACGTGAACCGCACCAAGGTGCTCAACGCCACGCACGCCGTGAACCCGGCGCGCCTGACCTTGACCATGCGTTCGCGCCCCGCGCACGCGCTGGACCGCATGCGCGCCATGGACTACCAGTACGCGCCGGTGCTGGACGGCAAGCGTCTGGCCGGTGTGCTGACGGCGTTGGCGGCCGAGCAGGCCATCGAGCAAGGCGCCCGCGATGTGTCGCGCTTTGTCGAGGACCTGGCCTCGGTGCCCGCCACCGCCGGCCTGGGCGAAGTGCTGGCCCAATTGGTGCACAGCGACCAGCCGGTTGCCGTTACGGGCGAAGACGACGAGTTCCTGGGCATGTTGTCGCGCAAGAAGGTCGTGGAACTGGTGACGCCTGCGCTGACCGAGTCCGCGCCTGCGGAAGCCGCCGCCAGCGAGCTCGAAGGCCAGCCCGTGCCCGAACACCGCGGCGAAGCGGCCTGACGCTGACGGTGGGGTGAAGCGGTGCGCGCTGGAATGACGCATCCCACCGCCACCGTTGAACGATGCGTCCCGGAATCGCGCATCGTCCCCGCCAAGCTTGACCCTGTTGCCCGCATGCAAACCCCTGCATGCGGGCAAAGTCGTTTTATGATGGCTGGCCGGTCAGTTCGGCCGGTTTCTCCCATTCGGATTATCGGAAGCCGTCATGCCCATTTTGAATGTCCAGATCCTGCAAGGCCACTCGGCCGCTCAGAAAGCCGCGCTGTTGACGGCCGCCTCGAATGCGGTCGTCGAGAGCATCGCCGCGCCGCTGCCCAGCGTGCGGATCGTGTTGCAGGAAGTGCCTGCCGAGAACGTGATCGTGGCCGGTGAAATCGGCAAGCGCATGGTGCGTGTGGACGTGGCGCTGATCGAAGGCCGCGACGAAGCCAAGAAGGCGGCGCTGATCGCGGCGTTGAACCAGGCCGTGTGCACCAGCATCGACATCTCGGGCGAAGACGTGCGCGTCCTGATCCGCGACGTGCCCAAGGTCGACATGGGCGTGGCCAACGGCATCAGCGCCAAAGCCGCCGGCCGTTAAGCCCACGCACCCGCCGTCCGCTTACTGCATCTTCAGGCCCAGTTCGGCCACGAAGTGTTTTTCTTCCGCCACCTGACGGACGGCGTATTCGGTGTAGGCCGCACTGTCCATCAGCATGTGCGGCTGATCCGCATTTTCCAGCGCGCGGTTGTATTCCGGATCTCGGGACGCGCGGTGGAACGCTTTTTGCAGCACCGCCACCACCTTCGGGTCCATCCCCTTCGGCCCCGCGATGCCCACGGGGTTCGACGCAATGATGGGGTAGCCCAGTTCGGTCAGCGTGGGCACCTCAGGCACGCGTTTGGCGCGCGCCTCGCCCATCACCGCCAACAGGCGCGCCTTGCCGGTGTCGATCATCGGCCCCCATCCGGCGTCCGACACCATCTGGATGTGGCCGCCTAACAGTGCAGTCGTTTCTTCCGCCGCGCCCTTGTACGGAATGAAGTTGAAGCGCACGCCCGTCAACCGCGACAGGCGTTCGATGGCGATGCGGCCCGAGCCGCCCGCACCGGTGCCGCCATAACTGACCTGATCCGGATTCGCGCGCGCGTGCGCGATCAGCTCGTCCAGCGTTTTCCACGGCGCATCCTGGCGCACGACGATGCCGTAGGAATACGCCGTCATGCACGCCACGTAGGTGAAGTCCGTGAGCGGGTCGTAGTTCACCTGTTGCAGGAACGGATAGCGGAACAGCGTGCCGACCACGACGGATACCGTGTAGCCATCGGGGGCGGTGGTGTGCGCCATCGCCGCCGGGCCTAGCGTGCCGCCGGCGCCGGGGCGGTTGGCGATGATGACCGTCTGCCCCAATTCACGCGAGGCCGCGACGGCCAGTGCGCGCATCTGCGTGTCGGTGGCGCCGCCCGCGGGAAACGGCACGATCAGCGTGATGGGGCGCGTGGGGAAGGGGGCCGCGCGCGCGGGCTTGGCCAGCGTCAGCGCGGCGGGCAGCGCCAGCCCCAACTTCAGCAGGCTGCGGCGTCCGGGCGAGGCGGTGCTGCGAGGATGATCAGTCATGGTTGTCTCCGTCCTGATTGTTATGGGTACAGCGGGTCTTTGGCAGCGCCACTTGTCACGGCGGCATCCCGGCGCGGCGGTGCGCGTTAGCGCGCAATGCCGCGCTCGGTCAGGCTGGCGATGCCGGCATCGTCGTAGCCGGCTTCGCGCAGAATCTGATCGGTGTGTTCGCCGGGCAGCGGGGCCTGGCGATGAATCGCAAATTGAAAGCCCGACATCTTCACGGGGCTGGCGATGTGCGCGCCGGGGCCATAGACCTCGTGGCGCGTGTGATGCACCATGCCGCGCGCATTGAAGTGCGGATGCGCCAGGCTGTCAGACAGGGTCAGTACGGGCGACACGCAGCAGTCGGCGCCCTCAAACCATGCCACCCAATGCGCCAGCGGCCGCGAACCGAACAGGCGTTGCAACTCGCCTTTCACGTACGCCTGTTGCGCGGCGCGGTCGTCGCGGTGCAGCGCAATCAGGTCGGGCCGGTCCAGCCGGCGGCACAAGGTGTCCCAGAATTTTGGCTCCAGCGCCGCCACCGCCAGATAACGCCCGTCTTGCGTGCGGTACTGGCCGTAACACGCCAGCGCGCCCGACAGCGTATCGCCGCCGCACGGGCGCGTATGGCCATGCGCGTTCAACGTGGCCAAGGGCACTACCGCAGCGGCCAGCAGGCCATCGGCAATGGCGATGTCGATGTAACGGCCCCGGCCCGTGCGCTGCGCATCCACCAGCGCGGCCAGAATGCCCATCACCGCTGTCAATGATCCCCCCAGAATGTCGGCGACCGGCAGGTTTGACAGCGCGGGCTGATCCGGCCCGCACCCCATTTGATCCGCCACGCCGGCGTAGGCCGAATAGTTCAAGTCGTGTCCGGCCGCATTCCGCTGGGGGCCATCCTGGCCGTAGCCCGTGATGCTGCAATACACCAAGCGCGGATTGTGCCGGGACAAGGTGTCGTAATCCGCTTTCAATCGCGCCGTCACACCGGGCCGGAAACTCTCGATCAGTACGTCGGCGCTGCGCACCAATGCGGCCAGCGCCGCTTGCCCGTCGGGGTGTTTCAAGTCCAGCCGCAAGCCCCGCTTGTTGCGGTTGCACACGGCGCGCAAGGCGGGCGGCGCGTAATCGCCTGCCTGCGTGTCTTCGATCTTGATCACGTCCGCGCCCAGGTCGGCCAGGTATTGCGCGCCCAGCGGGCCGGGCAATAAACGCGACAGGTCCAGGATCTTGATGCCCGCAAGCGGGGCGGTGTTCGGCGTATCCAAAGAGGGACTCCGGTAAATACGAAGAGGCGGCCAGTCAGGGGCGCGATCCAGTCTAGGCGCGGCTTTGCGGCGAACCAATGGCGAAATCGCTGATTCCACTTGGCGGGAATGCTCATGCCGGGCATTCCTTGCCGCCATGGCTTTGGCTACCATCGGCGCTACCGGTGCTCGCCAAGCCGTAGGAATCCGCCATGACGCATCACACCATTGCCGTCGGGCATATCGCCCAGATCCTGCAAGGCGCGCGCAGCCGGGGCGTGGATGTTGATCGCGTCCTGTTGCGCGCCGACGTGCCGCCTGCGCTGTTGCAGGCGCCGATGGCGCGCGTGTCGCAAGCGCAGTTCGCGCAGATATTGCGGATGCTGCGGCGCGCCACCCGTGACGATTTTCTGGGTATGGGACAACACCCGGTGCCGCTGGGCGTGTTCGCGCATGCGTGCCGGCTGGCCTTGCAGGAAGCCACCATCGGTGATGCGCTGCGCGTGGCGTTCCGGTACTACCACGGCGTGCTGCGCGACTTCACCGCCCGCCTGCGCGTAACAGGCGACGCCGCCCACATCGTGCTGGACGCTCGCGGCGCGCGCCGCTGCACGCAGTGGTACGGCGAGCGCACCTTTCTGTTCTTCACGCTGGGCGTGGCCAACTGGCTGGCCGCGCGCCGCATTCCGATTCTGGGCGTGGACTACAACGGCGGCACCCGCAGCGCCGATGCGCACAAGGTGTTCCACGCGCCGGTGCGCTATGGCCAGCCGGTAACGGGCCTGTGGCTGGCGTCGCGGTGGCTTGCGCTGCCGGTGGTGCAGGACGCGCAATCACTGAAGGCCTTTCTGGCCAATGCGCCGTTCGACCTGCTGGTGAAGTACCAAGACCGCGCCACGCTCACCGACCGCATCCGGCGGCTGTTGCGCAATGACCTGTCGGCCGATCTGCCGTCGCTCGCGCAAATCAGCGCGCAGCTGTCGATGACGCCGCAAACGCTCAGGCGGCATCTGCGCGAAGAGGGCCAAGGCTTCCAGGTGCTGAAGGATGACTTGCGGCGCGATGCGGCGGTGGAGTATCTGGGGCGGCATGATTTGTCTTTGATGGACATCGCCGAGCGCCTGGGCTTTTCGGAATCCAGCACGTTCCATCGTGCGTTCAAGAAATGGACAGGCGTGTCGCCGGGCGAATACCGGCGCAATCAACTGGTGTGCGGCCCCCGCGCGTCCGCTGACACTTTCCGCCAATCGATTTGACGCCTGCGGCCATTGCCGCCATGCGCGCCCGGCGGGAAGCTAGGGGCTCGTCAAGGGCTGGGCAGAAGACTGCTGGCCAGACAGCACAGCGGGCCACTGAGACCCGCGCCGCAGGAGACAACGGTGATGTATCTGACGCAAAGCCTGCACCGCGCCTGCAGGCTGCATCCGGGCAAGACCGCGTTGCGCGAAGGCGCGCAGCGATGGACGTATCCCGAACTGCTGGACTGGGCCGCGCGCAAGGCCGCCGTGTTGCGCGCCAGCGGGGTGCAGCCGGGTGACCGCGTCGCGTTGTTGGGCGTGAACAGCGCCGCCTATGTGTCGTCGATGCTGGCGTGCTGGTGGCTGGGCGCGGCGATTCAACCCTTGAATACGCGCTGGAGCTGCGCGGAGCTTAAGCAAGGGCTGGCAGACGGCGCACCGCGCCTGCTGTTGGTGGACGACGCGCTGGCGTCGCGCCTGGAAGAAATCACCCCGCCGTCTTCCACGCAGACCCTGTCGTTCGCGGCGGTGCAAACGCAAGCCGAATCCGCCGCGCCGCTTGAGGATCTGCGCGCGGGCGGCGACACGCTGGCCGCCATCTTGTACACCGGCGGCACCACCGGCTTTCCCAAAGGCGCGATGCTGACGCACGCCAACCTATGGAGCGCCGCCGTCGCCAGACTGGCCACGGTGCCCACCGACGCAGACAGCTGCGTGCTGCTGGTGGCGCCGCTGTTTCATGTGGCGGGGCTGGGGCGCTTGATGGGTCAGTTGCTGGCGGGCGGCTCGGTGGTGATGCAGCGCGGCTTCAACCCCAAGGCGGTGCTGCAATCCTTGCAAGATGACGGCGTGTCCGAAGTGCTGCTCGTGCCCAGCATGATCCAGATGCTGCTGGATGACCCTGATTTCTCACGCTATCGCCTGGACGGCGTCCAGCGCGTGATCTGGGGCGCATCACCGATTGCCCCCGCCTTGCTCGACCGCGCCCTGGCCGCATTTCCACAAGCGGAATTCGTACACGCGTACGGCATGACCGAAACTTCGGCGCTGGTCGCCATTCACCGCCACGTGCGCCAGGGCGGTGCGCGCATGCACTCCGTGGGCCGGCCCGCCGTGGGCGTCGAAGTGCGCATCCTGACGCCCGATGGAAAAGAGGCTGCCGTTAACCACGTAGGCGAACTTGCCGTGCGCGGCCCCATGGTGATCTCGGGCTACTGGAACCTGCCCGACGCCACCGCCAGCGCGTTCTTACAGGGGTGGCTGTTGACGGGAGACGCCGCGCGCCTGGACGAAGACGGCTACCTGCATGTGGTAGACCGCCTGAAAGACATGATCGTCAGCGGCGGCGAAAACGTCTACGCCGCTGAAGTCGAGGCCGCGCTGGCGCAGCACGCGTCGGTGGCGCGCTGCGCCGTGATCGGCGTGCCGCACGAACGCTGGGGTGAAGCCGTACACGCCGTGATCGTGCCGCGTGCGGGCCATGCCCTGGATGCGGACGCGTTGCGCGCGCATTGCCGCCCGTTGCTGGCCACCTACAAATGCCCCAAGAGCTATGAATTCCGCAACGAACTGCCGATGTCGGCCGCCGGAAAAGTCTTGAAGTCCGTGCTACGGCAAGGCCATGAACCCCCGCGTGCGGCATTGGCCGCCACGACCCCACAGGAGAAGCAGGCATGAATCGAAAAGTATGGGTAGCCGGCGTCGGCATGATCCCGTTCAGCAAACCCGGCGCAAGCGATCCCTATTCCGTGATGGGCATGCGCGCGGTGCGCGAAGCCTTGACCGATGCCGGCGTGCCTTACGACGCCGTGCAACAGGCTTACGCGGGCTACGTGTATGGCGACTCCACCTCCGGCCAGGCGGTGGTGTATGGCGTGGGCCTGACCGGTATTCCAGTCTTCAATGTGAACAACAATTGCGCCAGCGGGTCGTCGGCCTTGTTCCTGGCACGTCAGGCCGTGGAGAGCGGCGCGGTGGAATGCGCACTGGCGGTAGGCTTTGAGCAGATGGTGCCGGGCGCGCTGAAGGGCGTGTACGAAGACCGGCCGTCGCCGCTCACCGAATTCGTGTCGTCAATGGAGGGCCTGCAAGGCTATGACACCGGCAAGCCGCGCGCCGCGCAATTCTTTGGCGGCGCCGGGCGCGACTATATGAAAGAACACGGCATCCGCGCCGACACGTTCGCGCGCATCTCGGTCAAGGCGCGCCAGCACGCCGCGCGCAATCCGTACGCCGTGTTCCGCCAGACCGTCACGTTGGACGAAGTGCTTGCCGCGCCCATGATCTTTGATCCGTTGACGCGCCTGCAATGCTGCCCGCCTACGTGCGGCGCGGCGGCCGCCATTCTGTGTTCGGAAGATTTCGCACGCCGCCACGGCTTGAGTCCCGCCGTCAGCATCGCCGCGCAAGCCATGACGACCGACACCCCCTCCACCTTTGGCGAGCAAGACATGCGCAAACTCGTCGGCGCCGACATGACGCGCGCCGCGGCGGATCAGGTCTACGAGGCGGCAGGCGTGGACCCGGCCGACATCGACGTGGTGGAACTGCATGACTGCTTCACCGCAAACGAGCTGATCACCTACGAAGGCCTGCGCCTGACGCCCGAAGGCACCGCCGAAAAATTCATTGTCGATGGCGACAACACCTACGGCGGCCGCGTCGTCACCAATCCGTCCGGCGGCCTCTTGTCCAAGGGCCATCCGCTGGGCGCAACGGGCTTGGCGCAATGCACGGAGCTCGTGTGGCAGTTGCGCGGGCAGGCCGACCTGCGACAGGTGGAAGGCGCAAGGCTGGCGTTGCAGCACAACCTGGGGCTGGGCGGCGCATGTGTCGTGACGCTGTATCAAGCGGCCTGATCGCAGCGGCCTGATCGCAGCGGCCTGATCGCAGCCGCCAGATGCCAGCGGCCAGATGCATCAGGCCTGCTCCCAGCCCCCCCCTCAGTCAACAACAAGGAAAGATTCCCATGTTGGACACCCGCCATATCGGCGCCACGCTTCCCGCCTTCACCACCACGGTGGACGCTGGCCGCTTGCGCTTCTTCGCCAAGGCGACGGGCCAGGACGACCCCGTCTACACCGACGATGACGCGGCGCGCGCGGCCGGCCATCGTGGCCTGCCCGTGCCGCCCACGTTCTTCTTCTGCCTGGAAATGGACAGCCCGCGCCCGGCCGCCATGCGCGAACTGCTGGGCATCGACATCGGCCGCGTGCTGCACGGCGAGCAGGGCTTCACGTATCACGCCATGGCCTGCGCGGGCGACGTGTTGCGCTTTGAACCGCGCATTACCGACATCTATGCCAAGAAGGGCGGGGCGCTGGAATTCGTCGTGCGTGAAACGCGCGTGAGCGATGCCGCAGGAAATCTGGTGGCCGAGATGCGCGCCGTGACGGTGGTGCGCAATGGCTAAGGGGGCAGAGGGCGATGCGCTGCCCGGCTTCACGGCCGGCCCCATCAGCCGGCATGCGCTGGCGCTGTACTGCGGCGCTTCGGGCGACCACAACCCCATCCACGTCGACATCGATTTCGCACGCGCAGCCGGCATGGACGATGTGTTCGCGCACGGCATGTTGTCTGCCGCGTATCTGGCGCGCTTGCTGACGAACTGGGCGCCGCAATCGGCCTTGCGCGAATTTGCGGTGCGCTTCGTGGCGATCACGCAGGTGGGCGATGAAGTGCGTTGCACCGGCCAAGTCGTCGAACGCTTCAACGCGCAAGGCGAAACGCGCTTGCGGGTGGAACTGCAAGCGCGCAGCCAATCCGGTGAACTCCGATTAAGCGGCGTGGCGGTATTGGCCGCGCCTTGAAAACCAAACAGGAGCAAGACAATGGGAACGCTTGAAGGCAAGGTTGCGCTGGTGTCCGGATCGGGACGCGGCATCGGCCAGGAAATTGCATTGAAGCTCGCGCGTGAAGGGGCGAAGGTGGTGGTCAATGACCTGGACGCCGGGCCTGCCGAGCACACCGTGGCGCTGATCCGGCAGGCGGGCGGGCAGGCGCAGGCATGCGCCGGCAGCGTCACGGAACGCGGCTTTGCCGAGCGCTTCGTGGGTGCGGCCATCGATACGTTCGGCGGCCTGGACATCATCGTGAACAACGCCGGCTACACCTGGGACAACGTCATCCAGAAAATGACGGATGAGCAGTGGGACGAGATTCTGGCGGTGCATCTGTCGGCCCCGTTTCGCATCCTGCGCGCAGCCTCGGGCTTCATCCGCGAAGCCGCCAAGGCCGAAGCCGCCGATGGCCGCGAAGTGTTCCGCAAGGTCGTGAACATTTCTTCCACATCGGGCGTGATGGGCAACGCCGGCCAGGCCAATTACGCGGCGGCCAAGGCGGGCATCAATGGCCTGACGCGCGCGCTGGCCAAGGAATGGGGGCGCTACAAGGTCAACGTGAACAGCGTGGCGTTCGGCTTGATCAAGACGCGCCTGACCGAAGCCGCCGCCGATGGTGACGCCACGCTGGATATCCAGGGCCGGCAGATCAAGGTGGGCGTGAACCCGCAGGTGCTGAAGAACGCCGAAAGCCTGATCCCGATCGGACGCGCCGGCACGCCGGCCGAGGCGGCGGGGGCGGTGTATTTGTTCTGCCTGCCTGAATCCAACTACGTCAGCGGCCAGGTGCTGGTCGTGGGCGGCGGCCGTCCGTGAACGGCCAGGAGACCATGATGGACACGCCACGGCAAGGCTGGATGGATGCCGACCTGACGCTGTTTCAGGATTCCACGCGCCGCCTCTTTGAAAACGAATTTGTGCCCGACGAAGAAAAGTGGCGCAAGCAGCAGCACGCTGACCGCGAGGTCTGGCGCAAGGCCGGGCGCATGGGCCTGTTGTGCGTCAGCATGCCCGAAGCGTATGGCGGCGGCGGGGGCAGCTTTGCGCACGAAGCCATCGTGGCGGCGGAGCAGGCGCGCGCCATGGTCTACGGCTTCAGCAACAACGTGCATAGCGCCATACTGGCGCACTACATCCTGAACTACGGCACCGAGGCGCAAAAGCAGCGCTGGCTGCCGAAGATGGCCACGGGCGAACTCGTGGGCGCCATCGCCATGAGCGAGCCGGGCGCGGGGTCTGACCTGAAAAGCGTGCGCACAACCGCGGTGCGCGACGGCGATGCGTATGTGATCAACGGCTCCAAGACCTTCATCACCAATGGCCTGCATGCGGATTTGATTTGCGTCGTGGCCAAGACCGACCCGCAAGCCGGGTCGCGCGGCGTGTCGCTCGTCATGGTTGAAACGCAGGACTTGCCAGGCTTCAGACGCGGGCGG
This sequence comes from Achromobacter sp. NPDC008082, assembly GCF_042957345.1. Lineage (NCBI taxonomy): Bacteria > Pseudomonadati > Pseudomonadota > Betaproteobacteria > Burkholderiales > Alcaligenaceae > Achromobacter > Achromobacter sp. NPDC008082. The sequence goes on along the minus strand of NZ_JBIBIB010000006.1, from coordinate 545,463 downwards.
CTGCTGGAAAAGCTGGGGCAGAAAAGCCTGGACACCGCCGAGCTGTTCTTTGATGGCGTGCGTGTGCCCGCCGCCCACCTGCTGGGTGAAACCGAGGGCCGGGGCTTTTCCCAGCTGATGCAGCAGCTGCCGCGTGAACGCCTGCTGATTGCGGTGGGCGCGGTGGCGACCATGCGCCGCGCCATCGACGACACCGTGGCCTATACGTCCACGCGGCAAGTCTTTGGCCAGCCGCTGATCGACATGCAGAACACGCGCTTCAAGCTCGCCGAATGCGAGACCGTCGCCACCATCGCCGCACGCTTTGTCGACGACTGCATCGCGCGGCAGCTGGCGGGCACGCTGGACCTGTCCACCGCTGCGATGGCCAAATGGTGGACGACCCAGATGAACTGCCAGGTGATCGATGAATGCCTGCAACTGCATGGCGGCTACGGGTACATGCTGGAATACCCCATCGCCCGCATGTATGCCGATGCGCGCGTGGGCAAGATCTACGGCGGCTCAAACGAGATCATGAAAGAAATCATCGCCCGCGGCATGACCGCCTGACGCGGCCCACCCGACGAGCGGGAACCGGAGACACGGATGCAGCAAGCGCACTATCGGTACTGGCCCAAGGGGCTGCCGGCGGAGATCAGCCCGCCCCAATCCAGTCTGTACTTCAACCTGGAGGCTGCGGCCACGCGCTACCCCGCCAAGCCCGCCATCGTGTTCTATGACACGGTGCTGGACTACGCGCGGCTCAAGCGCGAGGTCGACGCCATGGCCGGTTATCTGCAACACGGCGCGGGCGTGAAGGCGGGCGACCGCGTGTTGCTGTTCAGCCAGAACTGTCCGCAATTCATCATTGCCTACTACGCGGTGCTGCGCGCCGAAGCGGTGGTGGTGCCGGTGAACGCGATGAGCACACCGGACGAGCTTGCGCACTATCTGGATGACAGTGGCGCCCGCGTGGCGTTCGCCGCGCAGGAGCTTGCCGCGCGCTTGGCGGGCTTTGTGGAAGACGGGCGGCTGGACCGCGTGATCGTGCATACGTATTCGGATTATCTGGGGGGAAGCGCGTTGGCTGACGCAAGCAGCCTGGCCCCGCCCGAACTCATTGCCGCGCCCCGCCGCGCGCCGGACGTTGCCGGCGGCGTACCGTGGTACGGCGCTTTAGCGGTCAATTCGCCGCCGCTGCCGCACAAGGCGAAGGCGGGCGATCTGTGCCTGCTGCCTTACACATCCGGCACGACGGGCCGGCCCAAGGGATGCCGACACACGCACGGCACGCTGGGCGCGGCGGTGACGGGGTCGCAGCTGTGGCGCGGGCTAACGTCGGAAGCGGTCATCATGGGCGTGGCGCCCCTGTTTCATTTGCTGGGCATGCAGAACTGCATGAACCTGCCGATCTTGCTGGGCGCCACCGTGGTGCTGCTGCCGCGCTGGGACCGGCACGTGGCCGCGCAACTGATGGCGCGGCATCGCGTCAGCGTCTGGGCCGCGCCGCCCGCAATGATCGTGGACTTCTTTGCGCAACCCGGCATCGAATCCTACGACCTGTCGCGCCTGGCCTTGCTGTGCGGCGGCGGCGCACCCATGCCCGAAGCGGTCTCGGCGATGCTGGCCGAGCGCTACGGCATCATCTTCAACGAAGCCTACGGCCTGACCGAAACCGCGTCCTTCCTGCACTGCAACCCCATGAACCGTAACAAGCGCCAATGCATCGGCGTGCCGACCTTTGGCGTTGACACGCGGGTGGTGGACCCGTCCACGTTGCAGGAACTGCCGCCCGGTGAAGTCGGCGAACTCGTCACGCGTGGCGCGCAGATCATGCAAGGCTATTGGAACAACCCGGCGGCCGACGCCGACGCCTTCTTCATGCTGGATGGCAAACGCTACTTCCGCACGGGGGATCTGGGCCGCGTCGACGAAGACGGCTATTTCTTCGTTACCGACCGGCTCAAGCGCATGATCAACGCGTCGGGCTACAAGGTCTGGCCGGCGGAAGTGGAAAACGCGCTTTACGACCACCCCGCCGTGCACGAGGCTTGCGTCATCGGCGTGCCGGACGCGTGCCGCGGCGAAACGGTAAAGGCCTTGCTGGTGTTGCGCCCCGAGGCGCGCGACAGCGCAAGGGAAGACGAGGTCATTGCCTGGGCGCGTGCGCGCATGGCGGCCTACAAAGCCCCCCGCATCGTGGAGTTTGTGGACGCGCTGCCCAAGTCCAGCACGGGCAAGATTCTGTGGCGGCAATTGCAGGAGGCGGGGCGCGCGACGGCGTTGGACGCCGCCACGGGTTGAACGTCGAAACTCCTACCAAAGCGTAATGAATTCGTTGCGTGATACCCATTTTCAAGAACGACAGAGGAGGTGACACTCGAGGGTCTTCGCCCATGCACATGCCTGCCCGTTCCGGCGGCTGTCGCGGCGCGTGACGACTAGGGGAATCGGTATGCGGACGCAGGTGGCAATCATCGGTGCAGGGCCGGCTGGCTTGATGCTGTCGCACCTGTTGCATTTGCAGGGTATCGAATCGGTGGTGCTGGAGGCGCGCAGCCGGGAAGACATCTGCGCAACCATACGCGCCGGCGTGCTGGAGCAAGGCACAGTAGACCTGATGACCGAAACCGGTCTGGGCGGCAGGCTGCGGCGCGAAGGGTTTCGCCACGAAGGCACGGTGTTGCGCTTTAACGGCGTTGACCGGCGTATCAATTTCGTTGAACTCACCCAGGGCCGGGCCGTGATGGTCTACGCGCAACACGAGGTCATCAAGGACTTGGTTGACGCACGCTTGGCCGCAGGCGGCGACATTCGCTTCGACGTCAGCGGCGTGTCTTTGCATGCGCTGGAATCCACGCGCCCCAGCGTGCGCTTCACCGGGCCGCAGGGCGGCGCGCATATGCTGGAAGCAGACTTCATCGCCGGGTGCGACGGCGCGCACGGCGTCAGCCGCGCCGCCATTCCCGCGCACGCGCGGCAAACCGCCGAACGCCGCTACCCTTTCGGCTGGCTAGGCATGCTGTGCAAGGCCCCGCCGTCTTCCGATGAACTGATCTACGCGCTGGGCGAAGACGGCTTTGCGCTTGTCAGCACCCGTTCGCCGCAGGTGCAACGCATGTACCTGCAATGCGACCCCAACGACACGCCGGCCGACTGGTCCGACGACCGCATCTGGTCTGGCTTGCGTGCGCGCCTGGCCACCCGGGATGGCTGGGAACCGAAAGAAGGCGAAATCTTTAGCAAGACGGTGGTGGGTATGCGCAGCATGGTGACCGAACCCATGCGCCATGGCCAGCTGTTCCTGGCGGGCGACGCCGCGCACGTGGTGCCGCCTACAGGCGCCAAGGGGTTGAACCTGGCCATGTCCGATGTGCGGCTGCTGTCGCGTGCGCTCGCGCGTTATTACCAGCATCGCAGCGAAGATCTGCTGGACCAGTACAGCGCTTCGGCGCTGCGCCGTATTTGGCGGGCGCAACGTTTCTCATGGTGGATGACGTCGATGCTGCATCGCGCGCCCGGCGCGGATGCGTTTGATCGCAAGGTGCAAGACGCCAACCTGGACTATCTGACCCGATCGCGGGCCGCATCCACGGCGCTTGCGGAAAACTATGTGGGCTTGCCAATGGAGGCGCCCTGGGATTGAACGCCGCAGCGTCCGTTTGAACCCCACGCGCCACATGAAGCCGTACCATCAGAGCCAGGCCCAAGCGCAACACCAAGGAGACCACACATGGCAGGCAATGTTTCAGGAGGGGTACCCGCAACCGCACCCGCGGCCGCCGACGTCGGCGCCTTGCTGGACGAAGGACGTTTCAGCGGCATGCAGAAGTTCGTGGTGATGCTGGCCGCGCTGGCCATCGTCATGGATGGCTTTGACGGCCAGCTGATCGGCTTCGCCATTCCGTTGATGATCAAGGAATGGGGCATCACGCGTGAGGCGTTTGCGCCCGCCGTGGCGGCGGGGCTGATCGGCATGGCTGTCGGCAGCGCCTGCGCCGGGCTGTTTGCCGACCGCTACGGGCGGCGCATGGCGGTGATTGTCAGCGTGTTGGTGTTCGGCTCGGCCACCTGCGCAATCGGCCTGGCGCCCGACCCGCTAACCGTTGCCGTACTGCGCTTCATTGCCGGTTTGGGCATTGGCGGCGCGATGCCCAGCGCCACGACCATGACTGCCGAATTCACGCCGTCGCGCCGGCGCACGCTGGCGGTCACCGCCACCATCGTCTGCGTGCCGCTGGGCGGCATGCTGGCGGGATTCTTCTCGGCGCACGTGTTGCCGCTGTATGGCTGGCGCACGCTGTTTTTTGTGGGAGGCGCCTTGCCGCTGGTATTGGCCGTTGTGCTGATGGCCGCCTTACCCGAATCGCCGCGCTTTCTGGCGCGACGGCCAGAACGGTGGCGGCAATTGAACGCGTTGCTCGCCCGTATGGGCCGGCCCATGGCGCAAGGGGCCGTCTATACCGATGCCGCGGAACAGGCCATCGAGCGCCGTGCATCGGCCACGCAGGGCGGGGTGCGCGCGCTGTTTGCGCCGGGGTATCGCACCGACACCCTTGCCATCTGGGTGGCGTTCTTCATGTGCTTGACGGCGGTGTACAGCGCATTCAGCTGGTTGCCGACAATGCTGTCGGCCGAGGGCTTGCCGTTGGCCGTGGCGGGCTCTGGGCTGACCGCCTACAACCTGGGCGGCGTGATCGGCGCGCTGGGGTGCGCCGTCGCCATGACGCGTTGGGGCTCGCGCTGGCCGCTGGCCATCTGCTGCGCGGGCGCATTTGGCAGCGCGTTCCTGATGCTGACGTTGAACGTGCAGCAAGACACGTCGCTGCTGGTTTTTGGCTTTGGCGTGCATGGGCTCTTTGTCAACGCCGTGCAATCCACGATGTACGCGCTGTGCGCCTTTGTATACCCCACGGGGGTGCGGGCAACGGGTACGGCGTCGGCGCTTGCGTTCGGCCGGCTCGGCGCCATTCTCAGCGCCTTCGTGGGCGCCTCGGTGATCACGCTGGGCGGTGCGCACGGCTATCTGACGATGTTGGGCGCGGTGATGGTGTTTGCGTTGATAGCGCTGTTGCTTCTGCGCCGCCACATCCCGGCGCAAGTTTCCCCTGACCTGACGCGCCCTGTTGCGCATTCCGGAGTGTCACGATGAACCGCAATCCTTCTGCTGGCGCGGGTTTGTCTCCGCGTGATTGGGACAGCCACCCTGCGTATCGGTATGACGGCTACCCGCGTCACGCCGCCACACCTTGCTGGCCCGTCGCGCTACACCGCATACACCACCCGATGCGCTTCGGTGGGCAGCGGCAGATCCCAGCGGTGCAGCATGCCCGTCAACGTCTTGTTCGACAGCGACGTGTCGCGCCGGCTATTACGGCGCAGCAGTTCGGCGCGCGGCTTTTCCAGGTACACCAGCTCGACCTCGGCGTGGTAGGCATACAGCAGGTCCAGCGTTTTCTTGCGCATCAGTTCGCTCAGGTTCGTCGCGTTCCACACGAAGGGCGCTTTGCGGCGCAGCAGTTCGCGCGCGCGTTCGATGGCCAGGTGCGCCACCTTGCCTTCGTTCTTGCCGTGGCGCAGGCCGAGTTCTTCGCGGGCATCGTCAAATGAAATCACCGGCAGGTCGGGGTAATGCGCGTTCACCCACGTGTTCTTGCCCGATGCCGGCAAGCCCGACATCACGATGACGCGCGAGCCCGGCTCTTGGAACAGCGGGTAGTCGGGGTGCACGTCCGCGCCGCGAAAGTAGCTGACCGCGGTATGCGCATCCGCGAAAGCTCGGGGGTGTTCAAAGCAGCCATCATCGCGCGCCAGTTCGCAGAACAGCGCGATGTTGTCCAGCACCCGCTGCGCGTCAGCGCAGATGCGCCCGCGCATGTCGGCTTCGGCCAGCATCGCGAGTAACGGCAGGCTGACGTGCCACGACAATTCACGCGCGATGAACTCGGGCGGTTTGCCCCGGCGCGAGCCTTCCAGCGCGAAGAACGGCACCTGATGCACGCTGATCAAGCGGCACACGGCCTCGCGCACGTGGAACGGCGCGCCCGCGTCCCACAGCGCGATGCGGGCGTCGATGGCGCCCTTGCGCGAATGGCCCGGCTGGCCGATGGCGCCCGTCACCGGGTCGATGACCGTCGTGCTGTGCTTGGCCACGTCGTGCAACAGTGCGGCCAGAAACACCACCTCCTGATCCGCACGCGACGCCGCCTGGTATTGGGGCAGGGCAAGCAGGGCGTCGACCACCATCATCGTGTGCGTCCAGACATCGCCTTCGCCGTGATAGCGCGGGTCTTGCGGGGTGGTCTTGGCCAGCTCCAAGGCGGGGAATGCCGCCAGGCACGCGGCGTAATCCGGTGATTGGCCGGGCGCGGGCGCTAGCGCCCGCAGATTATCAAATTGCATGATCGTTCCTTATTCTTGGGCGCCGCTAGCGCGCAACGTGTCCCAGTCGACCGTCAGGCGCGGGGCATAAAGGTCCACGCCCGCGGCCAGCAGGTTCGGCACGTAGGGCTGTTCCGAGTGATGCTTGTCGGAATCCAGAATGGCCTGCACGAAGTCGGCGCGCACCCATTTGTAGCGGGCCAGCGTTTTTCCCTCGGCTTCGACCTTGATGTACAGGCCTTCTGATAAGTCCGACTTGTCGCACTGCTTCCACGCACGTGCCAGGTCGTGCCCTTCGCGCAGCACCGTGGCTTCAAAGGCGGCGCGCCAGCCGCGTGTCTTGGCAAGCGACGGCTTCAGCAGGGCCTTCAGCGTGTTCAGTTTGGCGGGCGCCACGCCTTCGTACAGCACGGGTACCGATAGCACCGGCCCCCCCGCCAACAGCACACGCCGCGCATCGGTGGACAGGAACTCGCCCGTGTGGCGGTCCAGCACATCGAATTCGAAGAAGTGATGCGGCAACGCATCGTAGAAAACGGAGTGCTTTTTCGACAGCGTTTCGCCGTACATCACGTAGCGGTCTTCCAGGCGTTGCAGCAGCCAATCGGCATGCGCGGCTGCCCAGGCCTTGACGAAGCTGAACTGCCGTTCGCGGCCGCCGCCCACCAGATAGTGGCCGCGCGATTGCAGCAGCAGCTCGCCCGACGAGCTGAAGCTGATGCCGGTGTTGGCGCCATCCAGCTTTTCTTCAACGACCAGATGCAGGCCGGCAAGCGCGCGGTAGGGCACGTGGTCATGGCTTTCGTCGCCGTCTTGCAGGCGCGAGCCTTCAAGGTGCGGCGTGCGGGGGTAACGGAACAGGTCCAGCGATTGCGCGTAGGCGCAGAAATCCAGCGTCATGGGTCTTCTCCAAAGCAAATGGGGGAAGCCGACGACGCAGTCTGAACGGGGGGGAAAGCGGGAGTGTGTGTGTGCTTTCTGGAACCGCGCTTGGACTCGGATGTTGGGGCGAAGACGGATACGGAAACGTCTGGCCGCAAGGGCGAGCAAGCAGACCGCGATTACCAGGAAGGTAGTCGTCGGCGTTTAGGCGAATTGACGAATGGCAGACACGGTTGCACTCAAGAGAAAAAGGGGTGAAGACAAGAAAGGGGGGTAGACCAGAAAACGAGCAGGTCAAGCAAAGAGGGCCGAATCCTAAAACAGCGCGCCGCGTCTTGTCAACGCAAGGCGTGGCGCGCTGGCCACGACGCGCTATGCCGTGGTGTCGCCCGCCGCTTCGGGCTGGTAGACGATTTCTTCGATGGTGCCTGCGTGTTCGGTCTGGTTGGGCGCCGTCCACGTAATGCGCTGGCCCTGGCGCGACCCGAGCAGGCTCAAGCCCAGCGGCGACAGCACCGACACCTGGCCTTGCGCCAGGTTTGCGTCGGCGGGGTAGCACAGCGTGACGAGCAGTTCCGTGCCGTTGTCATTGAGCAGGCGAAGGCGCGAGCGCATCGTCACGATGTCGGGCGTGACTTCTTCGATGGCGATGATGGGCGCGGAATCCAGGATGTCCTGGGCGGCGTCGACGGCATCGCGCGGCAATGCGGCGGCGGTGGCCGGACGGGTGATCATGCCCAGCAGGCGGGCGTGGTCCAGGGCGGTAATCAGTTTGTCTTGCGGCACGGCGTTCATGTCGGTTCTTCTTAGACGAAATGCCTCGGCCTGCGTATGCCGGTGGGCATGCACGGGGCAAGGCGATGGAGGAGATGACAGCGCTTTGGGAAGAGAATGTTCAAGCAGTGCCGCGACGATGCGTAGCGTGTGAATCTGGCGCGGGAGAGTTCGCCGCCGTGGCGGCAGACGGATCGTGAAGCGTTCCGTGTCCCCGGGGAGAGCCCCACGGGGCTGATTCTTGCATCGAAGCGGTGCAGGTTTTGCGCGTTTGGCGCCCAATCTGCTGTCGGCAAGTGGGGAGTATATAGGCCATCGGCGGGCCGAAGTATCGGAAAAGTCCGAAAGAAGGCAGGGTTAACCCGCCCCCTTTTACAAGATATTGAGAAAAATCAGCTCTTGATGAACGCCAGCAGGTCAGGGTTGATGACCTCGGCGTGGGTCGTCAGCATGCCGTGCGGAAAGCCCGCGTACACCTTCAGCGTGCCGTTTTTCAGCAATTTGACCGACAGGCGCGAAGAATCGTCGATCGGCACGATCTGATCGTCGTCACCATGCATGACCAGCGTGGGCACGGTGATCGCCTTCAGGTCTTCGGTCTGATCGGTTTCCGAGAAGGCTTTGATGCCCTCGTAATGCGCCTTGGCGCTGCCGATCATGCCCTGGCGCCACCAGTTGTTGATGACGCCTTGGGACACCTTTGCGTCGGCGCGGTTAAAGCCGTAGAAGGGGCCGGCGGCCACATCCAGGAAGAACTGCGCGCGGTTGGCGGCCAGCGCGGCGCGGAAACCGTCGAAGACCTCGATCGGCGTGCCGCCCGGGTTGCTGTCCGTCTTGACCATCAAGGGCGGCACGGCGCTGACCAGCACGGCTTTGGCGACGCGGCCTTGCGGCTGGCCGAATTTCGCCACATAGCGCGCCACTTCGCCGCCGCCCGTGGAATGGCCGATATGCACGGCGTTGCGCAAGTCCAGATGTTCGGCCACGGCGGCGGCGTCGGCCGCGTAGTGGTCCATGTCATGGCCCTCGCTGACCTGGCTGGAACGGCCGTGGCCGCGGCGGTCGTGCGCAATGACGCGAAAGCCCTTGCTGACGAAGTACAGCATCTGGGCGTCCCAGTCGTCGCTCGACAAGGGCCAGCCATGATGGAACATGATGGGCTGGGCCGACTTCGGACCCCAGTCCTTGAAGAAGATCTGCACGCCGTCGGTGGTGGTGATGGTGCTCATGGTCGGTAACTCCTGATGATGAAGCGAGGGGGGGTGAACCGCAGGGAAAGACGAGAAGCAAGACTAGGGCCAAGCGTCGCGCAGGAAAATCCTACGCAGGCTTTGCACCCTCATACGAACGTATAGGCGGCGGTTTGAACGCCGCGTGCTGCGCGTGATCCGGTTGTGTCGCGCACGCCACGTTGCTTAGTCCAACGCGGCGCGGCGCGCCATCGCCGCCGCCAGGCAGCGGGCGATGGCGTCGGCGTCAACCGGCTTTTCAAGATAGGCGCAGGCCCCGGCGTCCATGACGCGCCGGCGCATGGCTTCCGTGGGAAACGCCGTCATGAAAATCATCGGGAGCCGTCTGCCGGCCGCCAGCAAGGCGGCCTGTAGCTGGTCTCCCGTCATGAGGGGCATCTGGATATCGGCGATCAGGCAGACGGGCGTGCCGACGTCCGGGTCATGCAGAAATTCGTGCGCGGAACCATAAGTGCGTACGGCGTAGCCCAGCGAGCGCACCAGGCTGGACAACGAGACCCTGACCCCGTCGTCGTCGTCGACGATCGCGATCGTTGAGGCGTGATTCATAGACAAATCCTTCCTGCCGCGTGATGCATGAAAGAGCGTCCGATGCGCGGCATGCCTCCTTTATGAACCTTCGCCGCCGTCTGGAAAATCATACGCAGGTTTGGGGCGGGCGGCGTCACGGCCGTGAAACGCCCAGCGCCTCGGCGCTGCGCACCAGATCGGCCAGCGACCGCACGCCCATTTTGCGCATGACGTTGCCGCGATGGATCTTCACCGTGATTTCACTCAGGCCGATCAGGCCGGCCACCTGTTTGTTCATCAGCCCCGACACCACATGCGCCAGCACCTCGCGTTCACGCGGCGTCAAGGTGTCGTAGCGGGCGCGCACATCCCCCAGCGCAGCCGCCTGCTCGCGGCGTGCACGGTCGCGGTCGATGGCGGCGGCTACCGCGTCCAGCATGTCCTGTTCCCGGAACGGCTTGGATAAGAAGTCGATCGCGCCGGCTTTCATCGCGCGCACGGTCATCGGAATGTCGCCGTGGCCGGTGATGAAGATGATGGGCAGGGGTATGCCGAGCTTGGCCAGATGGTCCTGAACGTCCAGCCCGCTGGCGCCGGGCAGGCGCACGTCCAGGATGATGCAGCCGGGCGCATCGGGCAGCGTCGCTTGCAGCAGCTCGGCGGGCGAGGCGAACACCAGCGTGCGCAATCCGACCGAGCGCAGCAGGCTGTCCAGCGCGTCGCGCACGCCGGCGTCGTCGTCCACGATAAGCACCTGGGCGGGCGGCGGGGCAGCGGTCTTGGAGGTCGCGGTCATGGGGGCGGAGGGTTCAAGGTTCAGGGTTGAGGGCTGTTGCTGTGGCTGTGGGCTGTTGGTTGCGGGTTGCGAACTGTGGGCTCCGGGTTGCGGGCTGCGGTTACGGCCTGGCGTTCAGCGTTGAGGCAGGGGGCAGCGTCAGTACGAAGCGCGCGCCAGCGCCGGGCTGGTTGCTGGCCGTCAATTGGCCGCCGTGCGCCTGGACCGTGGTGCGGCAGATGGCCAGCCCCATGCCCATGCCTTGCGGCTTGGTGGTGTAGAACGGGTCGAACAGGCGGTCGATGGCGTTCATGTCGATACCCGGCCCGGTATCGGCCACGATGATTTCTACGGCGCTTGCGTCGGCATCGGCGTGGTTGGCGCTGATGGACAAGATGCGCGGCTCGGGCAGCCCAGCCATGGCCTGTGCGGCGTTCACCATCAGGTTGACGAGCACTTGCTGAAGCTGGATGCGATCGCCCGCCAGCGCTGGCAGGTCGGGTGCGATGGCGGTGTGCAGGAAGACGCGCTCGCGATTCAGTTCGTGTTCGATGAGCCGCGCGGCTTCGTCGATGAGCGCGCCCGCGTCCAACGTATTGCACTGTGTGGGCGCCTTGCTCAAAAAAGCGCGAATGCGCTTGACGATCTCGCTGGCGCGGCGGCCTTCGGACACGATGCGTTCAATGGAAATGCCCACCTCGTGCAAGTCCGGCGGATCGCGCCGCAGCCAGCGCATGCCGGCTTCCCCGCTGGTGACCACCGCCATCAGCGGCTGGTTGACCTCGTGCGCGATGGACGCCGTCAGCTCGCCCAGCGTGGCCACGCGTGCCGCGTGCGCCAGTTCGGCCCGCGCCTCCAGCAAGGCGTCTTGCGCCTGCCTGCGTTCAGTGATGTCGGTATGCGTTTCCATCACGCCCACCAAGCGGCCGTTGTGGTCACGCTGCACCACCCACCGGCTGGCCAGGGTCAGCGTCTTGCCGGCCTGGGTCGTTTGCGCGAGCGTCCCTTCCCAACTGCCCGCCTCCAGCAGCCGGGCCTCGATGGCGGCGCGAGGTTCCGGGTAGCACGTTTGCAGCAGCGCGTCGGCCTGCTGGCCGACCGCCACCTGCGCGGGCCACCCATAGACCTCTTCAGCCGTGCGGTTCCAGAAGGTGATGGCGCCGGTGCGGTCTCGCACGAAGATCATGTCGTGCGACAGGTTCAGCAGCCGGGCCTGGGCCGCCAGCCGTTTGGTGGCGGTCTGGTTCTGTAGCGCCAGTACGGCTGTAATGCCGATGGCGGCCAGGCTGACAAAGGCGCGCACCGTCTGCGACCCCACATGGTTGAAACCGTGCGAGTCGATATACGCCGCCAGGGTCAGCGTGATGCCCGCCACGGCGGCAATGATGATGTCGCGCGCACGCGCTGAGCGCGCCGCCAGCATCACCACCACCACATACAACACGGCTACCGCCCCTTCGAAGGTGCTGAGCGAGTCGAACAGGAAAATCGCCAGCGCCAGGCTGGCGGCGGCCAGGCGGCAGGCCAGGAGGGAACCCGGGGACGCGGACGCGTGCAGCCCATCATGATCGGGCGGCAGGAATGGGAGCCGGGGCGCGCGCGCGCGAGGCGTCAAGAGCAAGAGAAGTCTCCGGGATGAAAGCGGCCAAATCGTCACGGTAGCGGTTGCATCACGCGGCGGCTTGCACGTTATCAATCAACTTTGAACGAAATCATCCTGTTCTGGCGACTAAACAAAGGTATGGGGTGGGGAAACGATCTGCCGAATTCGCCGCTGGCGGGGCGCGCCTATTCTGCTTTCCATCGGGCGGTGAAGCCCGACGGTGTGTCCCCTGAACCTGGAGATTTCCATGAACGATCTTGCTATCTCGTCCCGTCTGAGCGCCCCGCTGCGTACTCCCACCGATTTGGGCGCCCAGGCCCGTGTCGACATTTCGGGCGCGCTGACGGCGCTGCTGGCCGACATGTTTGCGCTGTACCTGAAGACGAAGAACTTCCACTGGCATGTGTCGGGGCCGCACTTTCGCGACTACCACCTGATGCTGGACGAGCAGGGCGATGAAATCTTCGCCACCACCGACGCCATTGCCGAACGCGCCCGCAAAGTCGGCGGCACGACGCTGCGGTCGATTGGCCACATCCACCGCACCCAACGCCTGCTGGACAACGACGCCGACTACGTCACGCCCGAAGACATGCTGGCGGAGCTGGCCGACGACAACCGGCAACTGCTGAGCTTCCTGCGCGCCACTCATGTCGTCTGCGACAACTACAACGACGTGGCATCGACAAGCCTGATCGAGAACTGGATCGACGAAGCCGAGCGCCGCAGCTGGTTCCTGTTCGAGTCCACCCGCGCGGCCCGCTAGGCCGGCCGGCATTGCTTGCCCTGACTGCTACGGAGAAACCCCATGTCTTCCCTCCTGCCCCTGCCTGCCGGCACGCCGGCGCCCGACTTCATTCTGCCCGCGACGCCCGACCAGAAAGTGTCGTTGCTGGACCTGCGCGGCCGCCCCGCGATTCTGGCCTTCTACCCCGCCGACTGGAGCCCGGTCTGTGGCGACCAGATGGCGCTATACAACGAAATCCTGCCCGAATTCCACCGCGCGGGCGCGCAGCTGGTGGGCATTTCGGTGGACGGCGTCTGGTGCCACGCCGCCTTCGCCCAGGCGCGCAAGCTGCACTTCCCGCTGTTGGCGGACTTTGAACCCAAGGGCGCGGTGGCGCGCCGGTATGGCGTCTACCGCGAGGCCGACGGCATTACCGAACGCGCGCTGTTCGTGCTGGACGCCGACGGCATCATCCGCTGGAGCGAGGTCTCGCCGCTGGGCATCAACCCGGGCGCCGACGGCATTCTTGATGCGCTGGACAAACTTGCCGCGCCTGCCCTGCACAAAGGAGCCTGATCATGAGCCACCTTTACTTGCCGGTTTCCGCGCAGGACCATGCCGCCGGACCCGCCGACGCCCCCGTCACGCTGGTCGAGTACGGCGATTACGAATGCCCGTATTGCGGCGAAGCCTATCCCGTGCTGAAGGCGGTGCAGCAGGCCATGGGCGAACGCCTGCGCTTCGTGTTCCGCAACTTTCCCATTTCGGAATTGCACCCCGACGCAATGCGCGCGGCCGAGTTCGCCGAAGCCGCGGCGCAGGTCGGCCTGTTCTGGCAGGCGCACGACCTGCTGTACGAAAACCAGAACGCGTTGTCCGAGCAGGATCTGCTGGCGTACGGCGCACGCCTGGGCGTGGGCGTCGCCACCTTGCGGCAGGCCTTCGAAGGCAGCTTCGATAAAAAAATCGAGCAAGACTTCTCGGGCGGCGTGCGCAGCGGCGTGAACGGCACGCCCACGCTTTTCATCAACGGACTGCGCTATGACGGCAGGCGCGATGCGGCCAGTTTGATCGATGTGCTGACGCGCGTGGCGGCCAGTTGATAAGCGGAATCTTTCAATTCCCCAGGTATTTTTGATTACTGAACGCGTCGGCCCACATGCTACTTTTTCCTTGCTTTTCAAAGACTAATCCATAAAGCAAGGGAATCAAGAATCATGACTGCTGTGCAAAAAATGCGCCTGGCGGCGTCGCCGGTTTCTGCATCGCGCAGAGGCTTTCTGACGATCGCCGCCGCCGCGCTGTGCGCCGGGGCGTTGCTGGGCAGCCCCGCCGCGGCCGCCGCCGACTACCCGGCGGGCAAGCCGATCAACCTGGTGGTGCCGTTCCCGGCAGGCGGCGGGACGGACTTCATTGGCCGGCTGCTCGCGGCCGAGCTGGGCAAGATTCTGCAAACCACCGTCGTGGTCGAAAACAAGGGCGGCGCCAACAGCAACATCGGCACGGCCTATGTCACGCAAGCCAAGCCGGACGGCTATACCTTGCTGCTGTCGGGCGTGGGCATGGCGACCAATCAATCGCTATACAGCCGCTTGCCTTACCGCCTGGATCAGCTGGAGCAGATCGCCATTCTGGCCTACGGCGTAGACGTGCTGGTGACGGCGCCCACGTTTCCGGCCAAGACTTATGCGGAGTTCGTGGAACGCGTGCGCAAGGAACCGGGCAAGGTGTCGTATGCGTCGTCGGGTAATGGCACGTCGGGCCACCTGGGCATGGAGATGCTGAAGATGCGCGCCCAGCTGGACATGATGCACGTGCCGTACAACGGCGGTTCGGCGGCCATCAATGATGTGCTGGCGGGCCGCGTTGACACGCTGTTCGTGAATCAGGACACGGTGCTGCCGCATGTGCGGGCAGGCAAGCTGCGCGCGCTGGCGATTGGCAGCGCCGAACGCAACCCGGTGTTTCCCGATACGCCCACGCTGGCGGAAAGCGGGGTGACGGGCTTTTCATCGGAATACTGGTTTGGCTTGAGCGCGCCGGCCGGGCTGCCGGACGATGTCTCGCGAAAGCTGTTTGAAGCGACGCGCACCGCGATGCAGTCCCCGCAGATTCGCGAAAAGCTCACTGCGGTTGGGCTGGTGATTCCCACCTTGACCGACAAGACGCAGTACGCCGAACTCGTGAACCGTGAAGTCTCGAAGTGGGGCGAAGTGGTGCGCGCATCGGGCGCCCGGATCGACTGATTCCGCCTAACGAAAACGGCATCAACCAAGCACCGGGCCGCGCAAGCGGCCCGATCTTATTGTCATTGCGGTTCCACGCCCTGCGTGGGCATCAGGAAATTCAGCCGGGTCAGTGTGTCGCGCGTGATGTCCACGATGGAATCAATGTGCGCGCCGTGCGCCGCAGTCAGGTACGAAATATAAAAACGCGCGGGCGGAATGGGCGGGTCGCTGGGCAGCGCTTGCAGCACGCCCATCGACAGCATGTCGTGCAGCAGCGGCACCGGCAGGATGCCGATGGCGTGTCCGGCTCCGATCAGGCGCGAGATCAGCGCCAGTGAATTCGTGGTGCTCAGCCCCGCCATGTCCACGCCCCCCGACCCCAGCCAGTTCTCTACCACCGTGTACAGCGTGGAGGGCGGCGAGTGCGTGGCGATGTGATGGCCGCGCGCATGCTCGGGCTTGAACGGGTCGGCGGCGATGCGCAGCGAAGGCGAGGCCACCCAATGAAACGGCATCCAGCCGATGAACACGTCGCTGACCTCTTCGCTGGTGGCGGGGTTGGTCAGCAAGGCCATGTCGAGCTCGCCCGTGTTGAGCTTGCGGTTCAACACCGAACCCACGTCCACCGTCATCTCCAGCGCCAGCGACGGATAGTGCTCTTTCAGCTGCGCGATCACAGCCGTCAGCCCCACGTTGGCCGAGCATTCGTCCGCGCCCAGGCGCAGCTTGCCGCCCAGCGTGCGGTCTTTACCGAAGTGTTCCAGCTGCCGGCTGCTGTGCAGCGCGGTCTCGGCATGGCGCAGCGCGGATTGCCCGGTGTCGGTCAGCGTGATGCGTTGACGCGAGCGATCAAAGAGCTGCACGTCCAACGTGCTTTCAAGTTCGCGGATGCGGGATGACACCGCGGGTTGGGTGACATGAAGGTGGCGCGCCGCGGCATGAATGCTGCCCAGCTTGGCCGCCCAGTAGAAGGCTTCAAGCTGGCTAAGGGTTATCCGCATGATAAGAATTACTTTTCAAAGTGCGCCGAAATTTTGATTATTTGGGCCGAATTGCCCCGTGCTACCTTTTTCTTCACCGGGTTTCGGCCCTTTTGATTGTAGTGAAACCAGACGATGTATCTGATCAATTCTTTGCCCGCGCAGGTGCCGCCCGATGATCTGGCGCTGCTGTTGAAGGCCGAGCCCGCCACCATCGGCCACTTCCGTTCAGACGGATTTCTGCGTGCCGACATCCGCGCCCATCAGCAGGATGTGCGCGTGGCGGGTACGGCTGTGACGGTGCGCATGCCGGGCATCGACGGCGGCATTTTGCATTACGCGATGGGCTGCGTGCGCCCCGGCGATGTGTTGGTGATTGACCGTTGCGGCGAAGCGGTGACGGCGGCGCTGGGCGGGGCCATGGCCTTTGCCGCCAGACAGGCCGGCGTGGCGGCCATCATCGTCGACGGCCTCGTCACGGATTTGGGCGAGCTGCGCCAACATGGCGTGCCCGTGTGGTCGAAGGGGCCGTCTGCGGTCACCACGCGCCTGCTGGGCCATGACGGCGGCTTCTGCTGCGCCATCAGCTGCGGCGGCGTGGCCGTGCAGCCGGGCGCGGCGGTGCTGGCCGACGAAAACGGCGTGCTGATCCTGGCGCCAGAAGACGTGCGCGCCGAAGCCCAACGCGCCATCGAATTCCAAACGAACGAACAGGCGACGCTGGCCCGCTTGCGCGCGGGTGAAAAATTTCCGGACATCGTGGGCTCGCGCGCACTGATCGACCGCGCCATCGCCGCTGGCCGCGCCTACGCCGCGGCACAGATACAAGGGGAACCCGCATGAGCATCAATCTGGACGTGGCCGCACTGGCCAATTTGATCCGCCGCCGCGAGACCAGTTCGGAAGAACTCGTGGGCGCCTACCTGGCGCGCATCGGCGCATTGAATGACTGGTATCACGCCTATGTGGAGGTCTATGCCGACGAGGCCATGGCCGCCGCCCGCGCCGCCGACTTGCAACTGCGCGCGGGCGTGGACCTGGGCCCCTTGCATGGCATTCCCATTGCGCTGAAAGACATCATCGACATTGCCGGCCGCCCCACGACGATCGGCTCGCCCATACACGCGCAGCGCATCGGGGCGCATACCGCGGCACTGGTGCGGCAGCTGCAACGCGCGGGCGCCATCGTGCTTGGCAAGACGCACATGGTGCAGTTCGCCATGGGCGCCTGGGGCACCAATGAACACATGGGCACGCCGCGCAACCCGTGGGATGACGCGGTGCATCGCATTCCCGGCGGCTCCAGCAGCGGTTCGGCCGTGGCGGTGGCCGGCCGCCTGGCGCCCTTGGCCATCGGCACGGACACGGGCGGATCGGTGCGTGTGCCGGCCAGCTATTGCGGCATCACAGGCTTCAAGCCGACGGCAGGGCGGATAAGCACCGAAGGCGTCGCAACGCTGAGCCACACGCTGGACAGCGTGGGCGTCTTCGCACATAGCGCCGCCGATGCGCGCACCGTGTTCGACGCACTGGTCCCCGCGCAGCCCGGCGAGTGGGCCGAAGCCTTCGACGCGCCGCGCTTCGATGTGCGCGGCATGACGCTGGCCCGCTTGCCCGACGACTTCCTGCCAGACGTGCAGCCCGGCGTGCGCGCAGCCTATGAAGACGCGGTGGCCGTGTACCAGTCGCTGGGCGCGCGCATCGTCACCGTGGCGCTGCCCGCCAGCCTGGCGCACTTCAAGGCGGTCACGGGCGACATCATGATGACCGAGGGGGCGTTCTCTTTCGAGCGCGAGATCACGGACTTGAGCCTGCCTGTTGATGACTCCGTGCGCCCGCGCTTGCGGGTGGGCCTGGACGTGCCGGCCACGCGCTACCTGGCCGCGCTGCGTGAACGCGATCGCTTGCAGGCGGAACTGCTGCAACGCTTGCAAGGCGTGGCGGGGCTGTTGACGCCCACCACGCTGACCACCGCGTTGCCGCTTGAGCAGGTTGACCACGGCAATGCGCCGGTGCACTACACGCGCATCGGCAACCTGTTGCAGATGTGCGGCCTGTCGGTGCCGAATGGCCGCGACGCCGACGACTTGCCGACGGGCTTGCAGATTCTTTGCCCGGGCGGCGAAGACCGCCTGGCGCTGTTCCTGGCCGAGGTCTATCAACACCACACCGATTGGCATCTGGCGCGCGCGGAGCCGCAGGCGGAACACGTTCCGGGCTGACGCCGCAAGAAGATCAAAAACCGATAAGGGGAAATCCATGAAGCGTAGGACCCTGGCGGCGCTGCTGGCGGCCGTCCCGATGGTTGCCGCCTTGGCGCCGGCCGTCTCGATGGCGGCGGACGCTGACGCCTTGCCCAATGTCCACTTCCAGGTGGTCGGGGGCGGCAGCCACAACTACACGTACTCGGCGGTTGAAAAGCCCTTTTGGGAAAAGACCTTGCCGGCCGCATCGGGCGGCCACGTCACGGCCGAACTGGCGGGGCTGAACGAACGCGGCCTGAAAGGCCCCGAGATTCTGCGCTTGATGCGCGGCAACGCGCTGGACGTCGGCATGGGCGTGTTCGCCTTCGTCAGCGGTGACGACGCCATGCTGGAAGGCGTGGACCTGCCGGGCATGGCGCCCGACATCGCCACCGCCAGAAAGATGGTGCAGGCGTACCGGCCGGTGCTCGAAGCCCGCCTGCGCGAGCGCCACGGCGTGCATCTGCTGGCCACGGTGCCCTACACCGCGCAAGTGTTCTTTTGCCGCGAACCCGTGCAGCGGCTTGAAGACCTGAAGGGCCGCAAGATCCGTACGCGCGGCCGCAACATGGCGGACTTCATCAGCGCGCTGGGCGGCTCGCCGGTCACCATTCCGTTTGCCGAAGTGATCCCTGCGCTACAGACCGGCGTGGTGGATTGCGCGGTGTCGGGCATTGGCTCGGGCAACGCGGCCAAGTGGTACGACGTGGCCAAGCACCTGTACAACCTGCCCACCGATTGGTCCATCGGCTTTTACGCCATGGGCGAACAGCGCTGGCAACGGCTGGACCCGGCCGCGCAACGGTTCCTGCAAGCGCAAGCCCGCGTGCTGGAAGACCGCCTCTGGCAAGAGACCGGCCGCGAAAACGACTACGCGCTGGCCTGCAACACGGGGCAGGGCGAATGCCGCATCCACACCAAGGCCGACATGCAGGCGGCTGCACCATCGCCCGCCGAACGGGAACGTCTGCACGCCATTGCTTCGCAGATTGCAGGCGAATGGGGCAAGCGCTGCGGCCAGGCGTGCGCCCGCGCGTGGAGCGGATCGGTCGGCCAGGCGTTGGGCGTGACCCTGCGCTGACGCCACTCAAACAAGGAGATTCCATGTCATCGACTACTCATGTTCCGGTGCGCGTGCTGGAACGCATTGCGCGCGGCGGCGTCTGGATTGGCGGGCTAGGCCTGCTGGCCGCCTCGTGGCTTATCGTCATCGACCTTGCTGCGCGCAAACTGGCGGGCGTGTCGCTGGGCGGCGCGGATGAGATCGCCGGTTACGTGCTGGCGGTGGCCAGCGCCTGGGCGTTTCCCATCACGCTGCTGCGCCGCTCGCACATCCGCGTCGACGTGCTCTACACGCATCTTTCCGCAAAGACCCGCGTGGCGCTCGACTTTTTTGCAATCGCTTGCCTGAGCGTCTTCGTCGGCCTGCTGACGTTTCACGCCTGGGGCGTGCTGGCCGACTCCATCCGCTTTCGTTCGGTGTCGAACACGCCCTTGCAGATTCCGCAATGGATTCCGCAGTCGCTGTGGTTCGCAGGCTATGCGTTCTTCCTGCTGACGATTGTGGTGCTGGCCGCCTGCGCGGTGGCGCGGCTGATGGCGGGCCGCTGGCAGGACGTTAATGGTTTGATCGGCATCCATTCGTTGGATGAAGAAATTCAGGCGGAAACGCAATCGGCGGCGCCCACGCTCGCGACGTCGCCCGCACCTGCGCGCGCCGTCGCCTCCGCCAACCCCATCCAACGCTAGGAGCACCGCATGTTGACGATGACAATTTCCATGCTGCTTGGCCTGCTGGCGCTGAGCGTGACGGCGGCCGCCACCGTGGGCCTGCTGGGCGTGACGCTGGCGGGCGCCTATTCCCCGCTATCGCTCGTGAACGCCATGGGCGAACTGGCCTGGGGCACCAGCTCCGAATTCTTGCTGGTGGCCATTCCCTTGTATGTGCTGATGGGCGAATTGCTGGTCAGCTCCGGCGTGGCCGGGCAGATGTATGGCGCGGTGTCCAAATGGGTGTCGTGGCTGCCGGGCGGGCTGATGAACGCGAACATCGGCGCGTCTGCGCTGTTCTCGGCCACCAGCGGTTCCAGCGTGGCCACGGCCGCAACCATCTCGACGCTGGCGTTGCCCGAGCAGCGCAAGGCAGGCTACAACGCGCCGCTGTTCCTGGGGTCGATCGCGGCGGGCGGCACGCTTGGCATCCTGATTCCGCCATCGATCAACATGATCGTCTACGCGCTGATCGCCAACGTCTCCGTACCCAAGCTGTATCTGGCGGCCACGCTGCCCGGCCTGTTGCTGGTCTGCCTGTTCATTCTGCTGATCGTGGGGCTGTGCCTGTGGCGGCCGGGGCTGGCGGGCAGCCGGCCGTCGGTCAGCTGGGCGGAACGGATTGCCGCTTTGCCGCACCTGGTGCCGCCGCTGGCCATCTTTGCGCTGGTGATCGGGGTGATCTATGGCGGCATCGCCACCGCCAGCGAATCCGCCGCGCTGGGCGTGGTGGCGGCAACGCTGCTGTGCGCGGCCAAGGGCGCGCTCAGTTGGAACATGCTGAGCCGCGCCTTCGAAGCCACGCTGCGCACGACGGGCATGATCATCCTGATCACGCTGGCGGCGTTCTTCCTGAACTTCGTGCTGTCATCCGTGGGGCTGACGACCATGCTGGTGGATACGGTGAAAGGGCTGGACCTGCCGCCGCTGGGCATGATGCTGGCCATCATCGCGTTCTACATCCTGCTGGGCTGCTTCATGGACACGCTGGCGATGCTGGTGACTACCGCACCGTTGACGGTGCCAATCGTCGTCGCCCTGGGTTACGACCCGGTGTGGTTCGGCATCATGCTGATCGTGTTGTGCGAAATGGGCCAGCTGACGCCGCCGTTCGGCATGAACCTGTTCGTGGTGCATAGCGTGCGCGGCGAAGGCAAGTTCATGGACGTCGTCATCGGTGTATTGCCGTTTCTGGCGGTGCTGCTGGTGATGATCGCGCTGCTGCTGGCCGTGCCGCAACTGGCGACGTGGCTGCCGGCGGCGATGTCGGGGCGGTGATGTCGGGGCGTGGAATCAGGCGCGTGGAATCAGGCGCATTGCAGCGGGTGCATTGAAGCGGGTGCATTGAAACGGGTGCATTGAAGCGGGTGCGGTACAGCGGCCTGGCCGCTGTACCGCAGCATCATCAATCCACCTTCGCTCCCGAACGTTTTACCGTCGTCTCCCACAAGGGAACCTCTTCCTTTATGAAGCGTTGGAAATCCGCAGACGTTCCACTGACCGGTTCAGAGCCAAGCTCCGTCAGCTTGGCGCGCACGTCTGGCGATTCCAGTGCGGCCGTCAACGCCGCGCTCAGCCGTTGCACGCGGTCTTGCGCGACGCCAGTGGGTACGAAGACGCCGTACCAGTTGGTCAAAGCCAGATCGGGATAGCCCGCCTCGCGCATCGTAGGCACGGCGGGGAATGCGTCGGAGCGGGCGGCGCCCGTTGTCGCCAGCGGCACCACACGGCCCGCCTGGGCTTGCGGGTAGAGCGCCGCCGTGGTTTCGAACGCCACCTGCACTTGTCCGGCAATCACGTCCATCATGGCGGGGCCTTGGCCCTTGTAAGGGATGTGCTGCATATCCACGCCCGCCGCCAGCTTGAAGAGTTCGCCCGCCAGATGCTGCGGGCTGCCGCTGCCGCCGGAGGCAAAGTTATACCCGCCCGGTTTGGCCTTCAACACCGAGACCAATTCTGCGACGGTAGCGGCCGGCACCTTCGGGTTCACGTACAGCACCAGCGGCATTGCGGCCACCTTGGCGACAGGCTGCAATGCCGTGACCGGGTCCAGCCGCAGTGAATAGAGGTTGCGGTTGATGACGATGCCGGTGTTGTTGCCCAGCAGCGCCGTGCAGCCGTCGGGGGCCGCCTTGGCCACGTACTCGGTGCCGATATTGCTGCTGGCGCCGCCCCGGTTGTCGACGATGACGGTGGCGCCTAACGACGCCTGTAATTTTGGGGCCAGCAGCCGCGCAAGAATATCCGTGGTGCCGCCTGCGGGGTAGGGCGACACCAGCGTGATGACGCGGCAAGGGTAGGGTTCAGCTACCGTCTGCGCGGCGGCCGCCGCGCTGTGGCTGATCAAGGCCGCGGCGCTTAGCGCCAGCGCCGCGCGCACGCGAGGCAATGTCTGGGTGTTCATGTTGTCTCCTGTCATTTTTGATGCGGTGTCCGGGCGGCGGTGCGGCGCAATGGATGCGCCGCCTGCGCTATTTGTTGTTTTCGGACGCGCGCTTGTTATCGGATACCCGCGCTTAGCGCTGGCGCCGTTGCAACCTGTGGTAGTCGTGGTCGATGCGCGCTTGAGACAGCGTTTTGCCGGCCCGCACGCTTTCGATGATGGCGAGTTCTGCATCGCGGGTGCGCAGCGCCAGCGCCAGCACCTCGTCTTCGTGTTCGGCGGGTACAACGACCACGCCATCGCTATCGCCCATCACGATGTCGCCCGGCCGCACGCGGACATCGCCCAGGCTGACGGGGCCATTCACCTCGTCCACCTGCACACGGTCTTTGCCGGTGCGCATGAAGCGGCCGCGGCTGTGCAGCGGATACTGGAAGGCGTGCGCGGCGGCGGTGTCGCGGCATACGCCGTTGATGACGGTGCCGGCCAGCGCGCGCAGCGTGGCGACTTCGGTCAGGATGCCGCCCCATACCGTGCAGTCGGTGCGGCCACCGTTGTCCAGCACCACTACGGCGCCGGCGGGAACGGAGTCGATGAAGTCACCGACGGTGCCAGGGGTCACATCCACCGGGGCGAAGCGCAGCGTGAAGGCGCGGCCCAGCAGGCCGTGCGCGGTGCTGACCGGGCCGATGCCGTGCGCGCTGCCCGGCAGATTCAATCGGTCCAACGCGTCGGACACTTCCGCCGTGGACAGCTCGGCATACTGGGCGGGCACAGGTTTGGCGATGGCCGCCAACGGCGCGGGCGAGGGGGAAGCAGTGCTCATTGTCTCGGGCTCTTGTAGGGAATCGTCCGGCGGATGCTACGGTTGCCGGTCGCACGCGTCCAAGACAGGGAACTGATGCTTTTATAAGCAACGCTTATGGTGCAAAAACGGGCCGGATGGGGAGCCCCTAAAACGCCTGGGTGGCGAGCATCGAAGCGCCAGGATGGCGAGCATCCAAGCGCCAGGATGACGAGCATCTAAGGCGCCAGGATGGCGACGAAATCATGCAGCGCGGGCGACACGTCGCCGGCGCGGTACGTGCAGGTAAGCGTCGTCATGGACGCCGCGCCACCGCCTTCCAGCGGCAGATACAGCACGTCGCGGCGCCCATTGCCCGCCACCGATTCCCCCACCAGCGTCACGCCCAAGCCCGCTGCCACCAGCGCAATCGCCGTCTGGATTTCGTAAGCCTGATGCGCCACCCGGGGTTTGAAGCCCGCGTCCTGGCACAGGTTCTGGATCAGCCGGGGATATTGCGCGCCCGGGTGGCGCGGATACAGCACGAATGCATCGCCTTCCAGGTCCGCCATGCGAATCCGCTTGCGCCTGGCCAGGCGGTGATCCGGCGGCAGCACCGCCATCAATCGCTCGCGCAGCAGCTCGCGCGTCTCAAAGCCGGGCAGCGGCAGGGCCTGCCGGCCAATCGCAACGTGGATGCGATGCTCCTGTAGCGCGCGTTCGTGTTCTTCGGTCACCATCTCGAAAAGCTTGAGCTCGACGTCGGGATGTTGCCGGTTGTACGCCTTGAGCGCGGGCGGCAACACGCTGTAAATGGCTGACCGGGTAAATCCAATTCCCAGCCAGCCCGCGCGGCCGCGCCCAATCTCGCGCACGCCCAGCGTGGCCTGTTCGTATTGCGCCAGAATTTCCCGGGCTTGTACGAAGAAGTACGCGCCGGCGTCTGTCAGACGCAGCGGCCTTGCCGACCGCTCAAAGAGCAGCGTGCCCATGTTTGCTTCAAGGATCTTGATCTGCTGGCTCAGCGCAGGTTGCGCCACATGCAGCCGCGCCGCCGCGCGAGTGAAATTAAGCTCCTCGGCCAGCACGGTGAAAAAGCGGATGTGTCTGATGTTCAAGTAAGCCTCCCCTGGCTGGCATGGATGACAGTTTTTTCGCTGATTCTATTCGCGCGGCGCCCCAGCCGTGTCTGCTGCGCAGCGCGCCATCGCCGCATCGCCCTCGTGTCAACTTGGCAGGAGTGCTTACATCCGGTTGACGACTCGGGCGGTACGCCTCGGTTAAGGTCTGCGATGGCAGACACGCTGGCGTGTCTCGTTTGGAGTCAGACGCACTATGCATTTCAGGCAGTCACTCAAGACCGCTGCGCGGCTTAACCCCTTGTCGCATCGTTCGATGCACTGGGTGCAAGAGCGCAGCCAGTTCATCAAGGCGATGCTGGCGAACCCCGCCGCCATTGGCGCCATCGCGCCGTCCAGCGCAGCGCTGGCGGCGGCGATTACCGCGCCCGTGCACGCCGCTGAGGGCAAAGTGCTGGAGCTGGGCTGCGGCACGGGCGTCTTCACCCGCGAGATGGTGCGCAAGGGCGTGGACCCGTCAAACCTGGTGCTGGTCGAACAGGACTGGGCAATGAGCTCCCGGCTGCGCCAACAGTTTCCGAATGCGACCGTGCTTCAGGCGTCGGCCGAAGACTTGTCGCGCGATACGCATCCAGCGCTGGACGGCATCGGCGCCACCATCTGCGGGCTGCCTTTGCGCAACATGAGTTCGGCGCTGCATAGCCGTTTGTTGGCGGCGGTGTTCGAGGCGATGTGTCCGGGCGGGGCCATGCACTTGTTCACCTATGGCGTGCGCTGCCCGATATCCGCCAGCGTGCTGGACGACTTTGGTTTGAAGGCCCGGCGGTCCCGCTTTGTGCCGCTGAATCTGCCGCCCGCGTCCGTCTACAGCCTGTCGCGCTACGCCTGAAGCCTGCGCCACGCCACGGGGCTGCATCCCATGGCGCGAGAAAAGGTGCGGGTGAAATGGCTCTGGTCGGCATACCCGCACAAATGCGCAATCTGGCCCAGCAGCAGCTGGGATGTGCGCAGATAGTCTTTGGCGCGGTCCAGCCGCGCCTGCATCAGCCAGCGGTGCGGCGGCAGGCCGGTGGTTTCACGAAACGCGCGCGCAAAATGGCTGCGCGACAGCCCGCAAGCCTGCGCAAGGTCTGCCAGCGGCAGATCCCCATCCATGTGCGCCAGCATCATCTCTTTGGCGCGGCGCTCCTGCCAGGGCGCCAGCCCGCCGCGCAGGCGGGGCGCAGCCAAGCTGCCATAGGTCTTGGACAAATGCGCGTGCAACGCCAGCGCCATATGGTCCACGAACAGGCGCGAGGCGCATTCGGGATGCGCCAGGGCAGGCAGCAGCGCTAGCCCAAGTTGATGAACCGTGGGGTCGATGGTTGCCAGATGCGGCGGGTGAAACAGCCGCCCGGCCCGGCGGCCGCCGATGTCTTCAGCGGTTTCATCCAGCGCGGATTGCGGCACATAGAATTGCAGGCAGTCGTAGCTGCCGCGCAAGTTCGACACCCAGTGGCGGTCCAGGTCGTAGATGATCAACGTGCCTGCGCTGGAAGGGCGATGCGGTGCGGGCTTGCCGTCCACCCATAAATCCTGGTCGGAAAACGGCTTCAGCTGCAACACCACCAGGTAGGCGGCTTCCAGCTGATAGGGTTCGGTCAGCCCGTTGTCGCGCCGCGCGCTTTGAACGCGGGAAATGCCGATGGGAGAGGCTTGCAACGCATTGCTGACGATGGTCTGCGTCACCTCGGCATGCATGTGTGCGGAGTATTCCCACGTCGTCGCGCTTTGATCCATGGAAAGCCGCTTGCATCGTTCAGAACAGTGAAGCGGGAATTTTAGCCGGTGGAGGCTGACGG
The DNA here is from genome assembly GCF_042957345.1 of Achromobacter sp. NPDC008082. Classification (NCBI taxonomy): domain Bacteria; kingdom Pseudomonadati; phylum Pseudomonadota; class Betaproteobacteria; order Burkholderiales; family Alcaligenaceae; genus Achromobacter; species Achromobacter sp. NPDC008082. The sequence continues at coordinate 519,271 of NZ_JBIBIB010000006.1, read as the reverse complement.
CTGGCGGCTGCCGCGTCATGCACGGATACCGGTAGTTTCGCACTGGCGATTTTCATGCGGAACGCCACGTTCTTATCGCCCTCATCACTTTAGGCAGCACGAAAGCACGAGCGCCGCACGCGGACGATTGAATCCGGCGTGGCCTCGTTGCCGCGGCTATGTGCGCGGCGCATGATAGTCGCGTTGTCTAACGGCGAAGCCAAGGACGGGATACTGCGATGAAAGATCAAACTGATCAAGACAGCGCCGCGATTACCGGCGTGGAAGACAGGGGAACTGGCGTTTATTTGCGGCGAGAACCTGACGGCAGCAAGCGCAAGATGTTGATTCGCGTGAGATCGTATGTGGACTACGAAGAATATGCGAATGACCCCGCAGTGATCGCTTGCCGATGGGTACCCGAGCAGATCATGAGCTATCCGGATTTGGAGAATACAAGCTGTGTGCCGGTTGCGTGCGTGGACCGCTGCATTCGACGGGGTTGCCTGTGTGATCCCGATACGAATACCTGCGGCTGAAAGCGGTTTGCCTTGGGGGCATGATGGACAAGAACCGAAGTGTGAGTCTCGGACTGTTCGCGGTGTATGGCGTGCTGCTATTGGTGGCGGCCGTTTGGTCGTGGAAATTCACGGGGCCTGAGAAGGGATTCGCCGAGCTATTTGCGGTATGGGTCGCGGCGCTGACGTCAGGGCTCGGCGCGGCGGTGTCGTTCATTGTGTTGTCCGGTCAAAGAGATGCGAATCGCGAGCTTGAAAAGTTGAAGGGCGACATCAGTAAGAGCGTGAACAGTGAACTTGAAGTGTTGAAGGGCGAGATCAGTAGGAGCGTGAACCGTGAACTTGAATTGCTTAAGGGCGAGATAAGCAAAGGTTTGAAGCTGGTCGATTTCTCTATGGGGCAAGTCGCCAGGGCGAGCGAAGTGGTTAGTGCTGCACTGTCGAACTACTACTATGCGTTCGCCACCTTGGAGTACGGTGCCTACGACGAGCGTGATGCTCAGGCGGCTGAAATGTCGATGCGGCAGGCGCATTCACGCCTATTGGACCTGCTGCCAGACGCTAGGGATACTTTTGAGGATTTTTGGCAAGTGGGCGCCAATATCCAGGGTGAGTTACGCAAGATGGGCGGTGGGAACGACCGGCAGGCGGAGATGAAGCAGATATGGCGGAACTATGTGCGGGACTTCGGCGGCAAGATAAAGGCCGCCGAAGCCGCGCTGATGGCGTCGCGGGAGAAGGCGCGCGACGGCGCGCTGTAGCCGTTCCGCCCGACCGCGACTTCAGTTTCAGTTGCAGCGTTCCGTCGGCAACCCGTAGCCGACCGTGATGGCGTTGACCGGCACGTCCTTGAAGGCGGCTTCGGCGGCGGTGTCAAAGCGGGTCTCGCAATTGAATTTCCGGTTCAGCACGTAGTCCTGGCCGGCGGCCTTTTTGATGTCGGCTTCCCATTGGTCGGCCGCATCCAGCGCCTTGCCGCCCGCCAGCACCATTTCCATCAAGACTTCCATGCCGCCCGACGAACGCGGGGCCACCCACAGGGCATAGGCCGAGGGGTCCACGGCGTTGCCGCAGTCCGTCAGGCAGCTTGCCGTGTAGCGTTGGCCACGGCCGAACGCGCCGGGGGTGAGGGGCTGACCGGCCTTGGGGGCGTCTTCGCCGATGAAGCTCGACAGGTCGGGCTTGCAGTTGTCGGCCAGGTCCATGCGCAGGGCCGAGACCTTGTCGTGGGTGATCGTGGCCGTGATGCGGCATTCCTGCACCACGAAAACGTAGTCATTCTTGAAGGATTCGCGCGGCACCCCGGCAATCGATTCGAAGTAGCGCTGCGTCGTGCCCAGCATGCTGCCGTGGAAGACTTCCTTCACCGTTGCGGCCTGCGTCGCGCCCGCGGCGGCGAGGAGGATGCCCAGGGGGATACCCAGAGTCAAGGCCTTGAATTTCATAGAGAAAACACTCCGTCGTGTGTGGGGTCGTGCGCCGCGCGTGGGGTCAGCGGGGCGGGATGCTCCGGCATGCTGCCACAAAGCGCCGCACGCCTCCATGTCAAAAATGGTGAACGGGGTATCGGGCTGCTATATTTTCGCGATTCCATGACCTCTGTAAAGGATGCGCGAATGCGATCGATCGTAGACGGGAATCGGGTGTTGGCGCGGGGGCCGTGGACGGGCAAACTTGCCGCGGCGCTGATGCTTGCCGGGCTATTGAGCGGGTGTTCAACGTCGTCAGGGCTGTGCGACAGCTTCGGCCCGAGCCAACGCGCATCGATGGCCGTACCGCCAGGCGCTTCCGCCCAGAAGGTGTTTGCCTGCCTGGACGAGGCGACCAGCGGCAAGGGTGATCGCCCTGAATATGCTGGCAAGGGCCAGGCCGTGCGAGACCTGGCTACCGGCGTCTACGAGACGGACCAGTACAACGCGTCGAACGTATCCGGCTTTCGCCTGAAGGCCGAGCTGTCTAAGCAGACGCCGTCGTCGCTGGCCCTGACCTTGCGGGGCGCGGGCGCGTACTGCGCGGACTTGGGCGTCGACGCGGAAATGGCGCGTCTGAAGGCAGACGTGTCGGCTTGCCTACAACGTTAAGGCAAGGCCGCCTGCGTGGCTAGCCGCGCAGGCGCACCGTCATGCCGTCATGCCGTCAAGGCCGCTCAAGCGGCAGCCCAGGCTTTGGCGCCTGGGCGGTCAGGATGGAACCCGTGGTGGATTCCGTGCAGAACAGGGTGCGCCGGTCCGAGCCGCCAAAGGCAAGATTCGTCGTGGACGCGCCCCGCGGGCTGCGCCAGACCGTTACCGGCTCAGCGCGATGGTTCAGCTGCCAGACGTAACCCAAGCCGGGGTTGCACACCAGCACATTGCCATCGACGTCCACGGCCAATCCGTCCGGGCCGCTTGGTCCATACGACGTGAAAAACTGGCTGACCTTGCTGACGCTGCCATCGGGCAGCAGCGGCACGCGCCACACACAATTGCCGCGTGTCACCGCCAGGTACAGCACGCGGCCATCAGGCGATAACGCCACGCCGTTGGGGCTGGGAACGTTGTTTAGCAGCTGATCCAGCTGGCCATCAGGGCGCAGCCGATACAGGCGCCCGCTGGGGTCGTGCAAGCCGCTTTGACCCTGGTCCGTGAAGTACAGGTTGCCGTGCGCATCGAAGATCAGGTCGTTGACGCCTTTGAAGCGCTCGCTGTTGCGGCGGGCCAGGAACGGGGTGACTCGGCCGCTGGCGATATCCAGCATCATCAGCCCGTTCTTGTAATCCGTGATCAGCAGGCGGCCGTCATCCAGGAATTTCATGCCGTTGGGTTCGCCATCGTATTCGGCTACCTGCGACCACTGCCGGTCAGGCGACACGCGGAACACGCGGCCCCACGGGATATCGGTCACGTACAGATTGCCTTGCGTGTCGAAGACAGGGCCTTCCAGAAAGGAGTCTACGGCTACCCCGCCACGATTCGCATCGGCCCAGTCGCTGCGTTGCGGACGGCGGTAAGCGTCGGGCATCGTCGTCCACACATCGAACTCGATCACTTCGGGAGCTTGGAGAATGAACATGGTGTTTCCTTGCGCGCTTATTTGGCGTCGAATTTATTTGGCGTCGAATCCGATGTTACGCGCGACGTTGCCCCACATTACCCCGCTGTCCGCCAGAATGCGCCCAAACTCCTTGGCGTCGGCCGCGCGCGGTTCGGCGCCCATCTTGAGCGCAAAGGTCTTCATTTCTTCCGATGCCATTGCGGTGGCCACTTCGCGTTGCAGGCGCGCCGAGACCTCGGGGGGCGTGCCTTTGGGCACCCACAACCCCGTCCAATTGACCACGCCAAAGTCCTTCACGCCGGCCTCCGCGAACGTAGGCACGTTGGGCAAGACTTCCAGCCGCTTGTCACCGCTGACGGCCAGCAGCCGCAGCTGGCCGCCTTGCACCGGCCCCATCACGCCTGTCGTTGACGCGAATTGGAAATCGATGACCTTGCCCATTACCGCTTGCGTGGCTTCGGCGGCGCCCTTGAAGGGCACGTGCATGAATGCGGCGCCTGTGGCCAGCGACAGCCCTTCGGCCGCGAAGTGCGGGGTCGTGCCGGGGCCTCCCGAACCATAGGTGATCTGGTTGGGCTTGGCGCGGGCGGCTGCCGTCAGGTCGCCCAACGTGTGGAAAGGACTGTCGGCAGATACGGCCAGCGCCATCGGGGCGAAGACAAAGGCCGACACGGGTTGCAGATCTTGCGCCGGGTCGAACGGCAGTTTCTTGAAGATGTGCGGCAACAGGGAATAGGTGGTGTCGTTGGCGACCAGCGTGTAGCCATCGGGCGCGGCGCGCGCCACCTGGCTGACGCCGATGGTGCCTGTGGCGCCGGGCTTGTTTTCCACAATGAAGCTCTGCCCCGTCTGAGTGGACAGCATTTGCGCCATCTTGCGGGTGGCGACATCCACCGCGCCGCCTGGGCCATAAGGCACCACGATGCGCACAGGGCGGCTGGGCCAGGCGTCCGCGGCTTGGGGCGCGGCAGATGCCAGCAGCGGCAAGGCGCAGGCGGTGATCAGGGCGGCGGCCTTCAAGCGGACCAGGGAGGGGTTGTGCAGGGCCATGTCTTCCTCGCTCTTTGTTCGGGTGGTGGGGGCTTAGTCGGCCTTCAGGCCAAGCTCGTCGGCCAGCTTGCGATAGGAGTCGATTTCTCCGGAGAGTTGCGCATGGAACGCATCGCCGCAGGTCTCGCGGTGTTGCAAGCCCAACGCATCCAGGCTCTTGGCGGTAGCGGGCGCCTGGGCGAAATCCCGCGCGATCTGCTCGAGCTTGGCGCGCACGTCTTGCGGCAGGCCAGCCGGCGCCAGCACGCCATACCAGGCATCGGCGGTGTAACCCTGCACGCCGGCCTCATCGAACGTGGGCACTTGCGGCAATTGCGGCAGGCGCTTGGGCGCGGCGACCGCCAGCGCGGTCAATTTGCCGGATGTCACCTGCGGCAGCACCGACCCTAATGTCGCAAACGAGCTGTCGATCTGGCCGCCCATCAGGTCGGAGATCACCTGAGCCGCGCCCTTGTAGGGAATGTGGTTCATCGACGTATGGGTCAGGCGCAGGAACTCGGCGGTGGCGAAATGCCCCGAGCTGCCCGTGCCGGGCGTGGCGTAGGTGACGCGGCCAGGCTCGGCGCGGACCTTCGCCAGGAATGCCCCAAGGGTGTTCACTTTCAGAGCGGGCCCGACAACCAGCACGGTCGGGCTGACGGCCACGGCGCACACGGGCGTGAACGATTGCAGCGCGTCGAACTTTACGCGGTTGCTGTAGAGCGCCGGAATCATGGTGTGGTTGGTGGCCCCCACCAGCAAGGTGTAGCCGTCAGGCGCTGCCTTGGCGACGGCTTCCGCGGCCAGGATGGTATTGGCGCCGGGCTTGTTCTCGACCACGAATGTCTGCCCCGTGGCCTGCGACGCATAAGACGCGAATGCGCGAGCGACCACATCAGTCGGGCCGCCCGGTGAGAAGCCGACGACGACACGCACGGGGTGATCGGGGTAGGCGGCATGGGCGGCGCTGGCGCAAAGAGCCAGGGCCGCCATCGTAAGGGGGCGGAAAAGATTCACAGGATGTCTCCTCTGTGGGGTGTGGGCGTGCGGCCTGTTTCGGACGCTGCGCCAGTCAGTGGCGGGTGTAACGCGTGGTTGCCGGGTAGGGCGCGGTCAGACGGTAGCGATGGGCGTAGCAGGCGAACCCACGGCGCCGGGCAGGCGCAGCGGCGGCGCGGTCAGCAGGAAGCGATGGCGGCGATGGGCGCGCAGCCACCGCGCAAGCGGCGTCAGCCACCAAAGCTCGCCCAGATGGATGCCGTTCTTGAACAGGCAATGTTCGTGCAAGGGCAGGCGCGGGCGCCGCAAGGCGGGGGCAGGCGCGCTCAGGTTCACCGTCTGCACCAGTTCGACGGCGGGGTTGTCGGCAATCAGGCAGGCCAGCCGCGACGTATCGATCCATTGCAGCAGACGGCTGTCGTGGCCGTCGAGCCCGCTGCCGGTTGCGTGCAAATGCGCCACATCGGGTTGCCGGTTCATGGCCATGAGCATGTCGCCAAACCCCGTGTGCAGGCACACCATGTCGCCGGGTTCCACGGTGACGCCATCGGCCTCCATGATGCGCATGAGCATGTCGTATCCGACGGCGGTTCGCGTGCGGCCTACATGGGCTTCCAGGTCGATCAGCACTCCCCGGCCTTGCACGCCGTGCTCGGCCAGATGTTCGATGCCTAGCGCGCCGGCGCGGGGGCCGGGAAAGCGCGCCCACTCGGCGGCGGCGTCGGCGTCTTCGTGCGCGGCGACGATTTCCCGGCCGGCCCGAAAGCCGTTGTAGAAGACGGCTTCAGGCTCGCCATCGCCATCGGCATCGAAAAGGCTGCCCATGTGCGCCAGGCTGTCCCATTGGGTCGAGTACTGCGTGTTCATCAGCAGCACGTCGTCGCACACGACGTCTGTCAGTAGCGGGTCTTCCGATGCATAGGACCAGCAATACCCTTGCGCCCCAGCGCTCTTGCCGTCACGCAGCGTGGCATAGCGCTGCGGCGGCAAGCGGCGGGGGTTGAGCGCCATGCCGCCAGGCACGTCCAACGGGAGCGACAGGCAAAACGTAAGCCCTTCGCGCGCTTCGGCGATGCCCGCTCGCACTTTGGCGGGCGTGACCAGATTCATTCGGCCGAGCTGATCGTCGGGGCCAAATTCGCCCCAGTGGCTTCCCGGCGGCGCGTGTTTCCAACGTTGCGGCATCGGCGGCTCCTCAGGCGGACGCGGAAGCGCGCGCCAGCACCGTCAGGATGTTGCGGGCCGCGGCCATGCCCATGTTCACGTAGGCGGCGCTGGTGACCCCGCCAATATGCGGGCTGAGGATGATGCGCGGCTCTTGCTGAAAGGGGTGGCCGGCCGCCATCGGTTCGGTGGCGAAGCTGTCCAGGCCCGCCGCCATCACCTGGCCGGATCGCACCGCCGCCAGCAGCGCGTCTTCGTCCACCAACCCGCCGCGCGCGGTGTTGACGAGAATCACGCCTGACCGGCATTGCGCCAGCGTGGCGGCATTGACCATGCCCCGGTTGTCGTCGGTCAGCGGGCAATGCAGCGAGATTGCATCGGCGTCCTTCCAGATGCGCTCCAACGGCACACGCTCGACATACGCGGGCAGGTTCTGCGCGTAAGGATCAAAGCCGATCACGCGCATGTCCATCCCGTGCGCCATCGCCGCCATGCGCTGGCCGATGGCGCCCAGGCCGATCAGGCCGATCGTCTTGCCGGCCAGTTCCACGCTCTTGTGCGTGGACTTGTCCCAGTGGCCGCCGCGCATGCGCGCATCCAGCGCCACCACGGATTTGGCGCAGCTCATCAAGAGCGCCAGCGCCTGCTCGGCGACCGCCGCCGCGTTCACGCCCACGGCTGCCACGACGTCGATGCCGCGCTGCGCAGCGGCGGCCTTGTCGATGGTGTCGGTGCCGCTGCCGTGCTTGGAGATCACGCGCAGCGCCGGCGCCGCATCCATCGCGGCCGCGCCCACCTTGCTGTAGCGCACAATGATGGCAATGGGGTTGTGCGTGCGGCACAGCGCCACGACGTCGTCTTCAGACGGCGTCTTGCCCGCGTAGACCACGTTGAAGTCGCCCAGCAGCGCCAGCGCTTCGGGCGCCAGGTCGGCGGCCGTGACGAGGATGGCGGGTTTGTCGGAAGGGGAAGCCTTCATAGCGATTCCCCTTCCTTCAACACACCCGCCGCGCGCAGCGCCGCCGTCAGCCACTTGGCTTCGGTGTCGCCGGCCTGGATGGCGGCGATGCGGGCAGCTTCGTCGCGCACTTTCTTTTCGGCGGCGGGAAGCAGGCCTTCAATTTTTTCGCGTTCGACCACCACCACGCCGTCGGCGTCGCCGATGATGAAGTCGCCCGCGTTGACGGTCACGCCGCCCACCGACACGGGGTGGCCGATGCGGCCGGGCACATTCTTGGTCGGGCCGTTGGGGTTGGTGCCTGCGGCGAAGACGGGGTAATCCATCTCGATGATTTCGACGGTGTCGCGCGCCGCGCCATCCATCACCACGCCCGCGATGCCCAGCTTGCGGCAGGCGTTCATCATGATGGTGCCCATCAGCGCCGAGCTCAGATCGCCCTTGCCGTCGATGACCAGCACATCGCCCGGCTTGGCCAGCGAGATGGCGGCGTGAATCATCAGGTTGTCGCCCGGCCGCACTTCAACGGTGAGCGCCGTGCCTGCGACTTTCATACCGGGGTGCAAGGGCCGGATGCGGCCACTGAGCGCGCCACGGCGGCCAGCCACGTCGGCCAGAATCGCGGGTTGCAGTTCAGCCGCGCGGCGCACGATGGCGGCGTCTACGCGGGGAAAGTCTTTGATGATGTCGTGGTTTGCCATGAAGGTTCCTATGAGAAGGCAAAAGTCATTCGACGCGGGCGCCCGAGTCCTTGACGATCTTTCCCCAGCGGGCGCGGTCGTCGCGGATCAGTTTGGCGAAGTCTTCAGGGGTGCCCGTCAGCACGCGCGCACCTTGCTCCTGGTACTTCACGCCTAGCTCTTTGGATTGCAGCGCCTTGTTGAACTCGGCGTTCAGGCGGTCCACGATGTCTTTCGGCACGCCCTTGGGGGCGGCCAGACCGAACCAGGTCACCGCTTCAAATCCCGGATAGCCGCGTTCGGCGATGGTGGGCACGTCGGGCAGATCGGGCACGCGTTGGGCGGACGTGACCGCCAGCGCGCGCATCTTGCCGTTGCGCACGTGGCCGATCAGCGTGGGAACGGACGACAGGTACATGTCGATCTGTCCGCCGATCAGGTCATTGGAGGCCTGCGCGGCCCCTTTGTAGGGGATGTGCGTGAGCTGGATGCCGGCTGCGTTCTGCAACTGCACGGCCGCCAGATGCGACACGGTGCCGTTGCCCGAGCTGGCGTAATTCAGGATTCCCGGCTTCGCCTTGGCGGCCGCAATCATGTCGTCCAACGACTTCAACGGCGACCCTGCCGGCACCACGATCACCAGCGGCGCGTCGGCAATGAGCCCAATCGCGGTCAGGTCTTTCTCGGGGTCATAGGGCAGCTTGGCGTACAGCGTAGGGTTGATCGCCAGGTTGCTGGTTTGCCCCAGCACCAGCGAATACCCATCGGGGTCGGACTTGGCCACCGTGTCTACGCCGATGTTGCCGCCCGACCCGGGGCGGTTCTCGGTCACGATGTTCCAGCCGGTGTTGCTGGCGACCTTCACGGCGGCTTCGCGGGCTAGCACGTCGGTGCCGCCGCCGGGGGGAAACGGAACGACCAGGCGGATGGGTTTGTTGGGGTAGCCCTGGGCCAGGCTGAGCCCGGTTGCGCAGACGAGGGCGAGTCCTGAGAGCGCGCGTACGACGACTTTCATGGTTTGTCTCCGATTGTTGTTTTGGTAGGTGCATTGTCGGATCGTGTTCCGCACAATACAATCCAGGTTCGTCTAGCGAAACATGTTGCATACCATGAACGATCAAGAGACTGGAAATTCGGAAGCCGCGAAGGCGGGCGACGACGGCGAAGAAGGCGTTATCGCCGTGCGCCGCGCCATGCGCATCCTGGAAGCGTTCGGCGTTGAAGACTCGCACCTGACGCTGGCGGAACTGAGCCGGCGCACCGGCTGCCATCGTTCGACGGTGCTGCGGCTGGCGCGCACGCTGGCCATGGACGATTACCTGGCGCAACGCGCCGATGGCACCTGGCGGCTGGCGCGCGCGGCGGGCTGGCTGGGCGCCTGTTATCAGGCCACGTTCAACGTGCAGGAAGTGGTGCAGCCGGTGCTGCGCGAGCTCTCGGCGGCCACGGGCGAAAGCGCCACGTTTTATGTGCGCGAGGGCAACCAGCGCATCTGTATGGCGCGTGTCGAAGGCCCCAAGTCCATCCGCCACCATGTGCGCGTGGGCGCGTCGCTGCCGCTCACGCTGGGCAGCCCGGGCCGCGTGCTGCTGGCCTTCTCCGGCGAGGCCGGCGAACCCTATGAATCCGTGCGGCGCGCCGGCTACATGATGTCGCTGGGCGAGCGCGATGCCGAAGTCTCAAGCATCTCGGCGCCCGTCTACGGCATGAACTGGACCTTGTTGGGCGCAATGTGCATCTCTGGCCCGATCTCGCGCTTGACCGAGCAAGTGCTGCTGGGCCACAAAGACGCCATTCTTGCCGCGGCCAGCCGGCTGTCGCGTTCGATGATGGGCGCGCGTCAAGGCGCTTGAACGCGCGTGGCGCCGCCAGCGCCCATGTGGGCCGCTAGGTTTCAGAACTTCTGCGGAACGTATCGAATCGGCCGATCCGGCTCTTGATACCCTTGCGCCTTTTGCCGCTTGGGCAGTTTGATCTCGGGGCGGGGCAGCGCCTTGTACGGAATGCTCTGAAGGATGTGGCTGATGATGTTCAGACGCACGCGCTTCTTGTTGTTGGAGTCGGCCACGTGCCACGGCGCAAGGTCCGTATCGCTGGCGGCGAACATATCGTCTCGCGCCCGCGAATAGTCATACCAGCGGCTGTACGAATCCAGGTCCAGTTTGGACAGCTTCCATATCTTGCGCTCGTCGTGGATACGGGCCTGGAGCCGGCGGGTTTGTTCTTCCTCGCTGACTTCCAGCCAGTACTTGAGCAGGATGATGCCGGAATCGATGATCGCCCGCTCCACCAGCGGCACGGCCTTCAGGAACACCTTGGCTTGTTCCTTCGTGCAAAAGCCCATCACGCGTTCGACGCCTGCGCGGTTGTACCAGCTGCGGTCGAAGATCACGACTTCACCGGCCGCGGGCAGATGCGGCAGGTAGCGCTGCACATACATCTGCGTCTTCTCGCGCTCGGTGGGTGAGGGCAGGGCGATGACGCGAAAAATGCGCGGGCTGACGCGCTCGGTAATCGCTTTGATGGTGCCGCCCTTGCCCGCGCCATCGCGCCCTTCAAACAGAATGCAGACCTTGGCGCCGCTGTGCACCACCCACTGCTGAAGCTTGACCAGTTCGACATGCAGGCGCGCGAGTTCTTTTTCGTAGGCCTTGCCCGTCAGGGGCTGGGCTGCTTTCACGCCGTCTTCCGCTGCTCTTTTCTTGGCCATGACTTGCCTCCTTGAGTCGCACGAATTACTTGCGTAGCGCTTCGCGTACGTTGAGATTGTGAGGCGGCGGCCCGCCACGCGTCCATGATGATTCCGGCGAAAAATCGTCAGGCAGGGGGCAAAGGCGAATGCGAAGGTGAATGCGAAGTTGAATGGGCATTGAGCCTGCGCCGCGTTTCGGACGGGGTTTCAAGAAATAGCGCGTGATAGCGTGCGGCCGCATACGTGGAGTACGGATAGCCATGCTGGAAAAAGCAATCGGAAACGGTCTGCCGGTTCGCGCTGTCCGCCAAATCCAGATAGACGTCATGGAGTTTGCGCAGGCACAGGTAATGGCCCGGGCTCATGCCAAAACACAGCTGGAACACATCGCGCAAGCTGCGTTCGCTGATCTTCATGCGCCGGCACAATTCGTCGACATGCACCGCCTGCTGCGGGTCGTTCCGAAAAATCGACAGCGCCAGTTCGCACAGCAGCGGCAACGACAGGCCGGGCCGGCCTTTGGTCTTGTCGTGCGGGGTGCGCGCGGCGATCAGATCGCATAAGCGCTGCTCGATCAGACGCCGGCCAATCGCAGGCGGGCAGGTGGACGACATCGACAAGAGGGCCGCTTCACGCAGCGCAGCCACTTGCAGGTAGTCTGTCTTTACCGTGCCGGCTGCGCTAGTCCAACGCCGCAGCGTCTGCGCCGCGACGCTGTCAGCCGTGAATAGCGGCAAGGCCAGCGGCAGCGCAATGCTGACCCAGTCATTGGGGCCGGAGGCGCGAAAGACAAAGCCTTTTCCCGGCGCCAGCACCCCCAGGGAGTCTTGGGTGAAGGGCGCGCCGTTCAACCAGGCGTGCGTCGGTGCGCGTTCTGGCAGCAGCAATGTCAGGTGCGTGGCCCAGCCCACCGCTTCGCACAGGTTGGGCACCTTCGTGACGCCGCGCTGCACGTCGATGCCATCCACATCCAGATGGCCGGTGCGCCAGCCCCCGTCTCTGGACCCCAATAGGAATACCCGTACATCGGCGTGGAAGAGCGCGGCCGCGTACGAATCAAATGACTCGAAGTGCTGCAATTTCATCTACGCCTCCACGCAAGAGAGCTGACGATATTCTGCCGAAATTAGCATGGACTAAGGGCTGCGTCACTGGCGAAAATGCAGGTCACGTTCTCTTGCAAGGGGCTTCACATGTTTCTTGCCAAATCGCGGCGCCGGTTCGTGGCCGTAGCAACCGTTGCGCTGCTGTGCTTTCCCATGACGGGGCACGCTGTGTCGGGACACCTGGAGGACGCCATCGCGGATGTGCTCGTCTGGGTCGTGCTTGTGCTTGTCCCTGTCCTGGCCATCTGGATCTTCTGGAAGCTGCATGTTCTGCCGGAAGTGATTGCCGAAAAACGTCATCACCCTCAAGCCGACGCCATCAAGTCGCTGTGCCTGTTATCGCTGGTGTTTGGCGGCATGCTGTGGCCCTTTGCGTGGTTGTGGGCGCACACCAGACCCGTTGGATACCGGCTCGCCTATGGCCGCGACAAGCATGAGGAAGACGGGTCCGGTCCCGAAACCTTGGGTTGACCACAGCGGGGTGCCGGCATGCTTGAACTCATCTTGATGGTGTACGGGCTGTTGATTTGGCTGATCTTCATCAAGCTGAAGTGGCTGCCCTGGAACATCCAATCGCAAGTGGCCGTGGTGGCCATCGGCGCCGCTGGCGTGGCGGCGCTGGTGCTGATCATCAACGTGGTGACGCCGTCGTCCAACGAGCTGCGCGTCGTCAACTACGTGGTCGAGATCATTCCGCGCGTGACGGGGCGCGTTGTGGAGATTGCGGTGGAAGGCAACCGGCTGATCAAGAAGGGCGACGTGCTGTTGCGCCTGGATGCCGAGCCCTATCAATTGAAAGTCAGGCAGCTGGAGGCCAAGCTGATTGATGCGCAGGCCACGCAGCAGACGCTGGACCGCGACCTTGCCGCCGCGCAATCCCTGACGGCGGCGGCGCTGGCGCAAGTCGACCTTGCCCGGATGCGGCTGCGCCAAAGCACCGCCTTGGCCGCGCGCGGCGCGGGCAGCCAGTACGACGTGCAAAGTTTTCAAAGCGAACTGAAAGTGCGGGTGGGCAATTGGGAGGCCGCGCGCGAGACCGAGCGCAAGATCAAACTGAATCAGGAAGCGATGGTGGACGGGGATCAGGCGGCGGTGGCGCAGGTCAAGGCCGAGCTGGATACGGCAAAGTGGGAGCTGGCGCAGACCACGCTGTATGCGCCCGCCGATGGCTACGCCATTAATTTGCAGGCGCGCGTGGGGTCGTACGCGGCCGCGATACCGCTGCGTCCCATCATGTCGTTTGTGGAGACCACGCAACAGGTGGTGGCGTTCTTCGACCAGAATCAGCTGACCAAAGTCGCGCCCGGCAATGAAGTCGAAGTGTCGCTGCGCACGGTGCCGGGCCACGTCTTCAAGGGCACGGTGGATTCCATTGTGTGGGCCACGTCGCAAGGCCAATTCCAGGCATCCGGCGTGCTGCCCGGCACCACCAGCGAAGGCGCGCAAGCCGCGGCGCCCATGCAGTTTGCGGTGCGCATTGATCTTGAAACGCCGCAGGAGATGACGCTGGCGATGGGCGCCCGCGGTAACGCCGCGATCTACACGGACAGCCTGGGCGCGCTGCATATGGTGCGCAAGGTCATCTTCCGTGTGCAGTCCAAGCTGGACTATCTGGTTCTGAAGCTGCATTGATGGGGCCGACATGCATCCAAGACGCATGATCGTTCCCAAGCTTCTCACCGCCCTGTGCGCGGCCGCCCTGAGTGCGGGCTGCGCCAACCTGGACGCGCCCACCAACGAGGCGATGGCCGCGCAGGCCATGGAGGGCAAGGCGGTGCCTGAGCACTGGGTCGCCAGCGCCAGGGTGGCGGCGTTTGATCCGGCGTGGGCGGGGTTTCCCGAACATGGAACCTTGCAAGCGCTGATCGATGAAGCGCTGGCCAATAACCTGGATCTGCGTGTGGCGGCCAGCCGGGTGCAGCAGGCGGCGCAGCAAGCCAGGCTGGCGGGCGCAGCCCTGCTGCCCACCGTGGGCTTCGGTGCGCGCACCGCGACAGACCCGACCCCCGGCAGCGCGTTTTCCGCCAATGGCTACGCCATTCTGATCAACTGGGAAATCGATTTATGGGGCAGGGCGCGCGCAGAGCAGCGCGCGGGCGAGGCCGGATACCGGTCTACCGAAGCCGATTACGCGTACGCGCGCCAGTCCCTTGGCGCATTGACCGCCAAGAGCTGGCTTGCCGCGTTAGAGGCCACCGGCCAACTGGCGCTGGCGCAAGAGCTTGAAAGCACAACCGGCGAACAGCTTGAGCTGGTGCAATACCGCCGCCGCATCGGCAAGGTCAGCGAGCTGGACGTGGCTTATTGGGCGCAGCAGCGCGAAGCCGCCGCAGATGTTGTGGCGCAACGCGAACAGGCGCGCATGCAGGCGTTGCGTGCGCTGGAGCTATTGCTGGGCCGCTACCCCGAAGGGGCCGCGCAAGCGAACGAAGCCATCCCCGACACCCCGCCGCCGCTTGCGCCCGGGCTGCCCTTGGACTTGCTGGACCGCAGGCCTGACCTGATTGCCGCGCGCGAGCGCATGGTGTCCGCGTACTTCGGCGCCGAAGAAGCCAAGGCCGCGCGCCTGCCCGCCATTTCCATCTTTGCGGGGGCGGGCCGTTTCACGAAGGATTACTCGGGCCTGGCCACCAGCATGCAGAGCTGGGTATACCCCGTGGGCGCATCGTTGATCTGGCCGTTGTTTGATGCCGGCCGCCGCCAGATCACGCTGGAGTTGCGCACCGAGCAGCAGCGCGAAGCGCTGGCGTCCTATGCACGCGCCATCCTCACGGCCATGGGCGAAGTCGAAAATGGACTGACGGGCGAGCAGCAACTGGCGCTGCGCGAGCGCGCGATTCAACGCCAGTATGCCGAGAGCACGCGCGCGCTGGAGCTGGCGCAAGTGCAACGCCAGATCGGCCAGTTCGACACCTTCGACGTCTTGCAGCGCAAGCGCGATATGTTGCGCGTGAAAAGCGATTTGATGCATGTGCGCGCGGAACGGCTGGTACAGCGCGTGAACCTGCATTTGGCGCTGGGCGGCACGTTCAGCGTTGCCGATGTTCCTTCCGAGTAACGGAAGGGTAGTCAGGGCCACGCAGTCATAGGGCAGCCCGTTATGGGGCAGACCGACATGGGGCAGACCGACATGGGCCAGCCCGTCATGGGCCAGCCCGTCATGGGCCAAGCCGTCATAGGGAAACGTACCGCAGATTGGGTATGGCCCGAAAAATTCTCAGCGGCTAGATTCCGTCGCATAAGGAGAACACCATGGATTGGTTCGTCGCTACGCTTAAGGCCTATCCCGAAATCGCGATCTTCCTGGCGCTCGGAATCGGTTACTGGATCGGGGGAAAGAGCTTCAAGGGGTTCAGCCTGGGGGCGGTGACCGCAACGTTGTTGGTTGCGATCGTTATCGGCATTCTGGGCGTGAAGATCTCGCCGAACGTAAAGTCGGTCTTTTTCCTGATGTTCCTGTTTGCGGTGGGCTATGGCGTGGGGCCGCAGTTTGTGCGCGGTATCGCCAAAGATGGCCTGCCCCAAGCGATCTTTGCCGTGATCATGGCGCTGTTCTCGCTAGGCGCGGCTGCCGTCGCCGCCGTCATTGCGGGATATGACCTGGGTTCGGCCGCCGGGTTGTTCGCCGGGTCCCAGACCATTTCGGCGTCGATGGGGCTGGCGACCGACGCCATTAACCGCCTGGGCAAGTCGCCGGAAGAATCGCAGGCGCTGCTGGATGCCATGCCCATTGCCTACGCCGTGACGTATATCTTCGGCACGGTGGGCTCGGCCATCATCCTGGCGCAGATCGGCCCCAAGCTGCTGGGCATTGATCTCGTGGCGGCCTGCAAGGAATACGAGCAGATGCTGGGCGCAGGCGGCGCCGCGGAAGGCGAAACGCAGTGGCATGACTTCGAGGTGCGCGCGTATTCGGTCGCGCCCGAAAGCCCCTTCATCGGCCGCGCGGTGGGTGACATCGAGGCGGGTACGCACGATGGCGTACGGGCCTTTGTTGAGCGCATCCGCCGCGACGGCAAGATCATCGAAGCCGATCGGACCACGCTGATCGTGGCCGGCGATATCGTCGCCATCGGCGGCAAGCGCGATCAGCTGATTGCCCGGCTTGGCCCCAGCGGCCGCGAAGTGCAAGACGCCGAGCTGCTGGATATCAAGACCGAAGGCGTCGATATCTATATCTCGAACAAGAAGGTGGACGGCAAGCGGCTGGAAGAGCTGGCGCGCTGGCCCGGTGCGCGTGGCGTGTTTCTGAAGCGCATACGCCGTGGCCCAACCGAGACCGTGATTCCGGTGCTGCCGAAGACGCAGCTGTTCCGTGGCGACGTCATCACCGTGGTGGGGCGCACGCAGGACATCAACGCCACCGCCAAGGAAATCGGCTATGTGGACCGGCCCACCACCGTGACCGACGTCGCGTTCATGTCGCTGGCCATCACGGCGGGCGCGCTGGTCGGCGCGGTGGTGATCAATGTCAGCGGCATACCCATCACCATTTCGACGGCAGGCGGCGCGTTGATCGCCGGCATTGTGTTCGGCTGGTTCCGCGCCATCCGGCCCACCTTCGGACGCATCCCCGAACCCACGCTCTGGTTCATGAATTCCGTGGGCCTGAACGTCTTTATTGCCGTGGTGGGGATATCGGCGGGGCCAGGCTTTGTGGCCGGCTTGCAGAAGCTGGGGATCAGCCTGTTCCTGTGGGGCATTTTCGCAACCGCCGTTCCGCTCGTCCTGGGCATGTTGCTTGCCAAGTTCGTTTTCAAATTCCATCCGGCGCTGATCCTCGGGATTTGCGCGGGCTCTCGCACCACGACCGCGGCGCTAGGCATGGTGTGTGAAGCCGCCAAGAGCCAGGTGCCGGGTTTGGGGTACACGGTCACGTATGCCGTCGGCAATACGCTGCTGACCATATGGGGCATGGTCATCATCATGATTCTCGCTTAAGGAGAGCACCATGACCCGTCACACGAATTCTCCGCAGCACCTGGACCATCTGTTTTCGAATTCCGCCGCCCGGTCTGACCGATGGCGCGACATGAATGCCAAGGCGCAGGCCTGGGCCGCTGAAGAGCGGCTGGGCAAGCGCCACTCACAGGGCGCGCCCGTGCAGGAGGCCTTGGCGGAACTGCGCGCGCTGGAAAGTTACTTCGCCTATCCCGGCGCGCACCTGCTGCATGCGCTGGATGAGCGGCTTGCCGAAGGCGACGCGCTAGGCACGGCGCGGCTGGTATTGCGTATGAGCGGCGCGTTGCTTTCCGGCAGCTATCGCTACGACAGCAGCGAATGGGAAGTGGCCGACGAAACGTCCACCGATGTCCCTGACCGCTTGCCGCCCGGCCTGGGCGCGGGCGCGCAGCGGCGGCCGTATTTCGAAACCCTGTTCGTGAACGCGATGTCTCCTGCGCGCTCGGCGGCCATATGCCAAGAGATCCGCCAGCTGCGCCGGCCCGAGGATGGCCTGGTGTATGAACCCGTGCTGGTCGGCACCTTCGAAGACGCGGTGCTGGCGACCATTCTTAACGGCAAGATCGAGGCGGTTGTCATCTATGACGGCGTGCCTTTTGGCTCCAAGCACGACACCCCGGTGCTGCGCGACTTCCTGACGGTGTATCAGCACATGGAACCCACTGCGGGCGAGTCCCAAGATGCCGGCCTGAA
Source organism: Achromobacter sp. NPDC008082 (assembly GCF_042957345.1). Taxonomy (NCBI): domain Bacteria; kingdom Pseudomonadati; phylum Pseudomonadota; class Betaproteobacteria; order Burkholderiales; family Alcaligenaceae; genus Achromobacter; species Achromobacter sp. NPDC008082. The sequence continues at coordinate 501,458 of NZ_JBIBIB010000006.1, read as the reverse complement.
GCTCGCCCGTTTCATCGCCAACATCCGTCCGGAACTGGATGTCTATCTACTGACCGACCGCAACGTCGAACAACTGGCGGGCGACCCGGCAGCATCCGTGATACGCCGCGTGTTCTACGAAGCCGAGGAGCCGATGGAGGTGCACCTCAACATCCTGGAAGGCGTGCGCGACCGGCAGTCGACGCCGCATTTCGATAACCTCAAGCACTATGCCTCGCGGCCGATCAGCACGTTTCATGCGCTGCCGATTGCGCGGGGCAAGTCCATCATCAAGTCGAATTGGATACGCGACTTCGGCGAGTTCTATGGCTTGAACCTGTTCCTGGCGGAGACCTCCGCCACCACCGGCGGGCTGGACAGCATGCTGGAGCCCACGGGCAACATCAAGCTTGCACAAGAAAAGTTCGCGCGCGCAGTCGGTGCGGACCACGTGTTTTTCGTGACCAACGGCACGTCCACGTCGAATAAGATGGTTTACCAGGCGGTGACCAAGCCGGGCGACATCGTCATCGTCGACCGCAATTGCCATAAGTCTCACCATTACGGCATGGTGCTGTCCGGCGCGCAGCCGCTCTACGTCGAAGCGTTTCCGATGACGGAATACTCGATGTACGGCGCGGTGCCGCTGGCCACCATCAAGCGGGCGCTGCTGGATCTGAAAGCGGAAGGGCGGCTCGACAAGGTGTCGATGGTTACCCTGACCAACTGCACGTTCGATGGCCATATCTACAACACGCGCCGCGTGATGGCGGAATGCCTGGCCATCAAGCCAGACCTGATTTTTCTTTGGGATGAAGCCTGGTTCGGCTTTGCCCGGTGGTCTCCGTTCCTGCGTCCCCGAACGGCCATGGGCGCGGCGGCGGCGCTTGAGCAATGGCGTGACGACCCCGCCGCCATGGAGGAATGGAACGCCCAGGTCAAGGAACTGGGCGTAGACCTGGACCCGAAAGACCCCCGCGTGATGGAACGGCAATTGGTGCCAAACCCGCAGACGATGCGCATCCGTGTCTATGAAACGGACTCCGTGCACAAGTCCATGTCGAGCCTGCGGCAAGGGTCGATTGTGGCCGTGCGCGATGAAGACTACGACCATCACCTCTCGGCGTTTCACGAAGCCGTCTTCATCCACGCATCGACCTCGCCGAACGCGCAGATCATCGCTTCGCTGGATGTCGCGCGGCGTCAGATGGAGCTTGAAGGCTACGAGCTGGTCATGCGCGCAATTGAAGTGGCGTTGGCCATACGCCGCGAAGTGGCCAAGCATCCGCTGATCTCGAAGTACTTCAGCGTGCTGGGGGCCGACAAGATGATCCCGGAGGCGTTTCGCGGCTCGGGCTTTACCGACTACCTGCAACCGGGGATGACCTGGCTGACCGCGGTGAAGGCGCTGAAAGAAGACGAATTCTGCCTGGACCCGACCCGGTTGACGCTTGTGTGCGGCACGGCGGGATTCGACGGCACTACGTTCAAGAATCTGCTGGCCTCCAAGTACAACATCCAGCTGAACAAGACCTCGCGCAATAGCGCCCTGCTGCAAAGCAATATCAACAACACGCGCAGCGACGTGGCCGCGTTGATCAAGGTGCTGCTGGAAATATCCCAAGATATCGAGGCCCGGCTCAAGTCCGAAGGCGAGCAAGGGCGTATGGGGTTCGCCGCCAAGGTCAAGAGCCTGATGGAAGACGTGCCCAGCCTGCCCAACTTCAGCAGCTTTCACGATGGCTACCGCGACAATCCCGCCAGCACCACGTCAGAAGGCAATATGCGCACCGCGTTCTTCGCGGCCTACAACGAGGACGAGTGCGAGTACCTGCCCTTGGCCAGCCCCAAACTGGACGAGCGCCTGGCGAACGGCCCGGAGCTGGTGTCAGCGAACTTTGTGATCCCGTATCCGCCCGGCTTTCCCATCATGGTGCCGGGCCAGATCATCGATGCCGGCACCATTGAATTCATGCGCAAGCTGGATGTGAAGGAAATCCACGGCTATCAGGCGGCGCGCGGGATCAAACTGATTCAACCGTCCGCCATCGCAAAGCGGGCGCCGGCTTAGGGTTTGCAGCCTATCCACACAAGCGTGTGGCTACCGTCGTCACGATGGTGCCGTCGGGCAGCTCATAGTTGCCATCGCCGCGCCAGGACACCAGCTGCCCATCTTGCAGGCAGCAGAAGTAATGGGGATCGGCCACCTGGTCGGGCTGGGAGCGGCAGTACCGGTCGATGCGGTAGGTTGTTCCGTCCTCTGCGGCCGCCACGACTTCCATGACCCGTTTGGTTTGCGCCTGCATCATGACCACCTCCACGCGATTGGGGTTGTGGCGATTATTGGGTCATGCATACAAGAAGAGGTCAATACGCGTTGCAGCATGGGAACGGGGGGCAGATCGGCCCCGTTCCCGTGTCTGGAATATGCGCCCGCGCTACCCCGGCCGGCGCGGCGTGATCAGCCGGATCTCGTCAACCGTGCTGGCGTAGTTCGCGCCCGACAGCTGCACCACCGCCACGTCGTTACCCGCGCGCCGGTCCAGCCATTGCACCTGCGTGCCAGGCGTCAGTTTGCGCAGCTGAATGTTGTAGCCCGCGTCGGCGTTGTCGTAAGGCAGGCGCACGTCGATCCATCCATCGCCCAGCAGGCGGTTGACCGTGCGGCGGCTATCACCGATTTTCAGGCCGACGATGCTGCCCTTGAACGGGGCGCGCACGGTAATGGAGGCGACTTCGCCGACGGGGCTGAACAGCAGTTCGATGCCGCGCTCGGGAAGATCCAGTTTGTAATAGCCCGAGCTGGCGGCGGCCACCGGCGCGCTTGTGGTGCCTAGCGCCGTCTGCACTTGGCTGACCGTATCGCCCAGCCATATGCCCAGGCCCGTGGTGACCAGGGAATCCTTGCCGGCCGGCGCAGGCTTGTCGCCGAAACGTTCTTGGTAGGCGGTGGTTTGCAGGGCCAGGTTGGCGCGGTCGCGCAGCACATCGTCGGCCAGCCAATTCGACATGAAGTCGCGCACCTGCGGGCTATCGCAATCAAAACGCTCCGTCGCGTTGCGCGCCGCCAGCTGCTGGGCCTTGTTGACAAAGGTCTTGTCGTCGTCGGTCAGCAGCGCGGGCGTCGCGTCCAGCACGAAGCGCTTGCCAGGGTTGTTGCACGCTTCGGCATACAGATTGAAGAGCGTGCCGTTAGCGTGGATGCGCGCCAGCGACGTGGCGATGTCATCGCGCAGCAAGACTTGGTCCACGCTTGCAGCGCGCTGCTGGGTGCGGGCCTGCATCGCTTGATCGAGCTCAGCCGCCAGCGCCTGCGCGCGCGGTTCAGAGGGGCCAAGAAGCTTGGCTTGCCACTGTGCAATCGATTGGCCGACATTGACGTGATAGAAGCCTGCGGTTTGCCCAATCTGAAAGACGCAGAGCAGGCCCGCCAACACCGCCAGCACGGTGCGCGGCCACCAGCGCGGCATCTCACCGTATGCGCCATCCCGCTTCAGCATCTTCACGGCCATGACCAGCCCCGCAATGGCCAGAATCAAGCCCAGCACGTTGAAGCTGGAGTCCTGCACCAGCTTGCCATTCACGGTGGTTGTCTGGGACGTACCCAGGAACAGCCAGAAGGGCAGCAAGCCCAAGATCATTGCGGCGACCGGACGCCGCAGTCGCTCCCATAGGCGGGGTGTGTTCAGACTCATCTTGCAGGGTCTCCCTGTCTTCGTTGCGAGGACAGGCATTATCAACCACTTTGGCCGCGCCGCTTTGATGCGGACGGCGTGGCGGGGCTAGGCTCCGAAACGCACCGCGGGCGACAGCGTGAAGGATTCGCGCATGTCACGTACCTCGTTGGCCGGCGTGCGCCCAAATAGGCGCTTGAACTCGCGGCTGAACTGGGACGCGCTTTCGTAGCCGACGCGTGCTGCGGCCGCGGCTGCGGTCACGCCGTCACGAATCATCATCAGGCGCGCCTGATGCAGCCGGGTCGACTTGATGTACTGAATGGGCGATGTCTGCGTCACCGTGCGGAAGTTGGCGTGAAACGCCGGCACGCTCATGCCCGCTTCCTCGGCCAGCCCCGCGACGTTGAGTGGCGTGGCGTAGTCAGCGTGAATCCGCTTGAGCGCGCGCGCGACGCGTCCGAAGCGGCCATGATGCGCCAGCGCCGCACGCATCGCCCCGCCTTGCTCGCCGGTCAGCACCCGATAGCAGATTTCCCGCACGATGCCCGGCCCCAGCACCAACGCGTCCAGCGGGTCCGTCAACACTTCCAGCAACCGTACCGTGGCGCCAGCAAGATGGCCGGCCAAAGGCGTGGAAGCGATGCCGGCGGGCGGCGCATCGGGATGGCGGCCGGTCGCGCCGATCTGCGTGATCAGGTCGCTGAGTTCCAGCAGATCCAGACGGATCGATACCCCCAGCATGGGCGCTTCGGGCGAGGCCTGTGTCTCGGTTGAGAACGGCAGCGGGACGGACAGCACCAGGTAATGCTGGGCGTCGTAGACGTAGACCTCGTCGCCCAAAAACCCCAGCTTGCGGCCCTGGCAAACAATCACGATGCTCGGCTCATAGAACACGGGCGTGCGCCCAAGCGGACGGTCAGATCGCATCAGCCGCACGCTGTCCAGCGCCGACTGGGTGTAGCCCTCGTTGGGCGCCAGTTTTTCCAGTAGACGAACCATCTTGATGGAAGCGGGTAGGGGGGCGTTGGACACCGCGTGCTCCTGTTGTCGCGTTGGCCGTCATTCTAGCGCCGCCTGACTCCGCGCATAAATAGATTTAATAGGAATAGGCAATAACGGCATCGGTCCGTGTATTCGCCTTGGGGCGCGGGTTCTCTACCATTCTTCTACCGATTGACAATAGGAGTATGCAAGATGGCAAACCATTCCACCGCATCCAAGGTCATCCTGATTACCGGCGCCAGCAGCGGCATCGGCGAGGGCGCCGTCCGCCTGCTGGCGGCGCAAGGGCATCGGCTGGTGATCGGCGCACGCCGCACCGATCGGCTGGCCGAACTGGCGAAGTCCCTGGAGGAGGCCGGCGGCATCGTTCGTTACCGCGCCCTGGACGTGACCTCGGCCGATGACGTGGCCGCATTCGCACGCTTTGCGCTGGAGACTTTCGGCCGCATCGATGTGCTGGTCAACAATGCGGGCGTGATGCCGCTTTCGCCGCTGAATGCGCTGAAGATCAACGAGTGGAACCAGATGATCGATGTCAACGTCCGCGGCGTGCTGCACGGCATCGCGGCGGTATTGCCGACGATGGAACAGCAAGGCCACGGGCAAATCATCAATATCTCGTCGATTGGCGGCTTGGCGGTGTCGCCCACCGCCGCCGTGTATTGCGCCACCAAATTTGCGGTGCGCGCCATTTCTGACGGGCTGCGCCAAGAGACGGACAAGATCCGCGTCACGGTGATCTGCCCGGGCGTTGTGGAATCCGAGCTGGCTGACACGATCTCGGACGACACCGCCCGCGTGGCCATGCAGGAATTCCGCCGCATCGCCATCACACCCGACGCCATCGCCCGCGCCATCGCCTACGCCGTGGAGCAGCCGGCCGACGTGGACGTGAGCGAGATCGTCGTGCGTCCGACCGCCAGCCCGTACTGAACCGCTGGCCCGCGTTTCGCAGTATCAGCAATAAGGCTCTGAAACGGGCTTAGCGCCTACTCGCCCCGCCGCAACGTGACTTGCAGCCCCGGCCCCAGGTCGCTGCTTGCATCGCGCATCGCGAAGTGGATGCTCATGCCATGGTGATGGGCGATGCGGCGGGCGATCGATACGCCCAGCCCGCTGCCGGCTTCCTCATTGCCCGGGGCGCGCACAAAGCGGCCGCCCAGCCGCGGCAGGACGTCGGGCGCAATGCCCGAGCCCTGGTCATCGATGGTGATGCGTGTGGGCGAGAACGTCAGCCGTACCAGCGAATGGCGCGGGCCATAGCGAATGGCGTTGTCCAGAATGTTTTTCAGCAGGATGGTCAGCGCATCTTCATCGCCGGCGATCGGCAGCGGCAGCACGTCCGCGTCCGGCCATTCCACGGTGATGTCCACGTCGCGCCGGTCCGCGATCCACAGGCAGTCTCCCACCGCCTGTTCCGCGACGGCGCGCCAATTTACGGAGCCGCCGAAGTCGGCGTGGTTGGCGCTGTCCAGGCGGGCCATGGTCAGCAATTGCGACACCAGCCGATCCAGCCTTTCCATCCCGCGCGTGACGCGCGTCTGCGCCTGCAATCGTTCAGTGGGGTCGGCGGTGCGTTGCACCACGTCCCATTGGGCGCGCACGGCCGCCAACGGCGTGCGCAGCTCGTGTGCGGCATCCGCCGTCAGCCGCCGCTCTTGTTCGATCAGCGTGCTCACGCGCGCGAGCAAGCCGTTCATGGCATTGAGCAGGCCCTTCAATTCGCCCGGCACGTCGGCGCTAGGCAAAGGGGTGGCGTCATCGGGGCTGCGTTGCTCCAGCTGCATCGATAGCTCACGCACCGGCCGCATCGCCCGGCGCACGGCGAAGATCAGCAACGCAATCAGCACCGGCAACCCCACCAGCCAGGGCAGAATCTGGCCCGCGATGTAGGCCACCACCAGATCGTTGCGTTCGCCAATGCGCTGTCCCACCGCGACGCGCGTCTGGCCGTCGGGATCGTTCAGGTAGACAAGCCGCCACGGCTCGCCGTTGACGACGGCTTCAAAGAACCCCGTCCGATCTCCTTCACGCGGAAATTGCAAGGCTTCGGGGTCAAGCACCAGCGGGGCATCAGAGCCGCGCCAGATGGCGACAGAGAGATCGCCCAGTCCGGCATCGCCAGAATCCGTTGACGCGGGCGTCTGCGCGGGCATGGGCAGCAAAGAGGCAGCGGGCGGAATCAACGCCGAGATGCCAAGCGTTTGCTGCGCCAGCCGCAGCATGTCGGTGTCGTAGAGCTCGTTGATTTCGTGCGAGGCGCGCCAGTATGTGCCGGCGATGGTAAACAGCCACGCGATGGGGGCGGCCAGCAGCACCGCGATAATCAGCCTGCGCTGCAATGTCATGACTCGGCGTCCACTTGGCCCAGCGCATAGCCCGAGCCCCTTACGGTGCGCACAATTTTGGGATGAATTTTCTTGCGCAGATGGTGCACGAAGACCTCGAGCGCATTGCTTTCCAGTTCGGAGTCCCAGTCGTAGAGCTTGTCGCGGATGAAGTCGCGGGTAAGAACGCGGTTTGGATGGGTCAGAAATAGTTCAAGCAGCAGCGCTTCCCGCGTAGTCAGATCCACCTTTTGGCCCTTCCAGTGCACTTCGTGCAGGGCCGGGTGGTAGTCCAGATGGCCGTGGCGCCAGACGGGTTCGGGCTTGCCCGCCACGCGCCGCGTCACCGCCCGCAAGCGTGCGGCAAGTTCGTCCAGCGTGATGGGTTTGATCAGGTAGTCGTCCGCGCCGGCGTCCAGCCCCGCGATGCGGCTTTCCACGGCTTCGCGCGCGGTCAGGATGACGACGGGCAAGGTGTGTCCCGCGCGGCGCCACCGGCTGAGCAGCGATACGCCGTCTTCGCCCGGCAACCCCAGGTCCAGCACCACGGCGTCGTAGTGCACGACCCCCATGGCGTGGTCGCCTTCGCGGCTGTTTGTAAACCAGTCGACCGCATAGCCCAGCAGCCGCAGGCCGGATTTCAGGCCATCACCGATCAGCGGGTCGTCTTCAATGATGAGGATTCTCATTTATCGCCTTCACGCCCTCACGCCTTCACGCCCTCACGCCTTTACGCCGTGCACGGCTGAGATTACCACCGGGGGACGGTTAATTTCTCATTAAGGTTGGCTGCCTAAGCTGCGCGCCAGGTGTCGATAAACCGACGCTACATCGACTGGATGCCAGTATGCCGCAAACCAAGTTTTCATCTTCGTCCACGCAGCGAGCGATTGCTGCAAAGCCAGGGGCCACGCCCCGCACGCTGCATATCCATCCCGTTGACGACCCGATACGCGCACGCGTGGAGTCCTACATCCAGCAACGCTATCAGCAACGTTTTGGCGCAACGCTGAAAGAGTGGTTGCCCACCTTGGTAAGCGTGCAGGAAAACGGGGAAATCCTGGCGGCGGCGGGCTATCGGGGCGCGGACCACCCCTTGTTTCTTGAGCGCTACCTGGCCGCGCCGATCGAACAGTATCTGCGCGATCAGAACGCGCCGGTGGCGCGCCGGCTGATTGTCGAGGCCGGCCAGTTCGCGGCGGCCAGGCCTGGGGGCGGCCGAGTGCTGGTGCCGCTGCTTGCCCGCCACCTGCACCAGCAGGGTTTTGACTGGGCGGTCAGCACGCTGACCAGCGAGTTGCATCATCTGTTCGCCCGAATGGGATTAGCCCATCAGGCGATTTCGGCGGCGACCCCGGATCATCTGAACGAGCAGGAACGCAGGGACTGGGGCGACTACTACGCCCATGCGCCTCATGTTTTTGCAGGACGCCTGCACACCATTCTTGAACACTTTCCGGAGCAAGAGGCATGAACGCTTCCGACTTCCTTTCGCTATTGCGAGACCCAAGCCGCGCTGGACGCCTTGCGCTACAGACCCCCAGGGAATCATTGGATTACGAAGCGCTGCTTGCCCGGGTGCAAGTGCGCGCCGAGCTGCTTGCGGCGCATCGCGCGCACGTGACCGCGTCGCTGATGGACAACGGCGCCGACTGGATCATTCATGACCTGGCGTGCTTGCAGGCGGGCGTTGTGCATGTGCCGTTGCCCCTGTTCTTTACTCCCAGCCAGTGGCGCGAAACGTTGGACGCGGCAGGCGCGAATACCGTGGTGGGTCCGTCGTCGATTCAACCGATGCTGCAAGCGTTCGGCTTCGCATTGGCCGAGACCTTGCCCGACCGGCTGGCGCTGTTCCGGCGGCCCAACCCTGCGGCGTCCTTGCCCCGCAGCACGGCGAAGATCACGTTCACGTCTGGCTCGACGGGCAGCCCCAAGGGCGTGTGCCTGGGCGCGGCCGACATGCTGGCGGTGGCGGCAAGCCTTGCGGCGGCCACGCGGCCGCTAGGCATACGCCGTCACCTTACCGCGCTGCCGCTGCCCGTCTTGCTGGAGAACATTGCGGGCGTCTATTCGCCTTTGATGGAAGGGGCGGCGATGGTGACGCGTCCGTTGATCGAGACCGGGCTACAGGGCTCATCACGCTTTGATCCCGCTGTTTTTCATGCCGCGCTGACGGGCGCTGCCGCGCAAAGCGTCATCGTTCTGCCGCAGATGCTGCGCGCGTACACCGGCTTTCTGCGGGCCACGGGCGCCAGCGCGCCGCCCGAACTGCGCCTGATGGCGGTGGGCGGCGCGGCGGTGGGCGTGGACCTGCTGGCAAGCGCCCGTGCGCAAGGGCTGCCTGCTTACGAAGGCTACGGGCTGTCCGAAGCCTGCTCGGTGCAAACCTTGAATCTTCCCGGCCTGGATTGCCCGGGGTCGGCGGGCTACCCCTTGCCGCATGCGCGCTTGCGCGTGACGGCCGACGGTGAGATCGAGGTGGCCGGCGCCCATGCGCTGGGCTATCTGGGCGAGCATGCCGCGCCCCGGCAATGGCTGCCCACCGGCGATCTGGGGCGGCTGGACGAAGCCGGGTTCCTGCACATCCACGGGCGCAAGAAGAATCTGCTGATCACGGGCTTTGGGCGCAACGTGTCGCCCGAATGGATCGAGCTGCGCTTGGCGAATCAGGCGGCTATCGGCCAGGCCGTCGTCTTGGGCGAGGGCCAGCCCGAACTGGGCGCGGTGATCTGGCCGTTGGGCGATGTGAGTGACGACGCCATCCGCGCCGGTATCGACACGGCCAATCACAGCCTGCCTGACTACGCGCGGATCGGCCCATGGATGCGCGCGCGCGCCGAGTTCAGCGCGGCAAGCGGCATGGCGACCGCCAATGGCCGTCCGCGCCGCGCCGCCGTTTCCGACCTGCACGCTGATCTGTTTTCGCGGACATCCGCACAACCTCTGGGATAAACCGTCATGACCTTTTTCGACAAACTGCTGATCGGGACCCGCGCAAGCCGGGAATCGCTGGTGACGACGCCGATCATTCAGGACTGCTTGCACGGCACCATCGCATTGCCCGCCTACATTGCATTCCTGCGCGAGGCCTATCACCACGTCAGCCATACCGTGCCGCTGCTGCACGCCTGCCGCGCCCGCATGCCGGCACGGTTGAAGTGGATGCTGGCGCCCATTGACGAATACATCGAAGAGGAAACCGGGCACGACGACTGGATTCTGAACGATCTGCGGGCGCTTGGGCAGGACGCCGACGAGGTGCGGCTGGGCCGGCCAGGCCCGCAGACCGAGGTGATGGTGGCCTATGCCTACGACATGATCGCGCGCAAGAATCCGGTGGGCTTCTTCGGGATGGTCCACGTGCTGGAAGGCACCAGCGTCGCGCTGGCGTTGAACGCGGCCGACCAGATTCAGCAGAAGCTGGCGCTGCCGGCGTCCGCCTTCAGCTATCTGCGTTCGCATGGCACGCTGGACCAGGAACACACCGCGCACTTCGCCCTGCTGATGAATCGGCTGGACGATGCGGGCGACCAGGCGGCCGTCATCCACGCCGCCAATATGTTCTACAACCTGTACGGCGCAATTTTCCGCGCCTTGCCCCGTGTGCAGACGCAAGCGGAGGCCGCATGAGCCCGCGCGATGCCTCCATCGTGTTGACCGGGGCCGCGGGCGGCCTGGGCAGCGCGATTGCTCGGCAGCTGTTTGCCGAAGGCGCGCGGTTGCTGCTGATCGGACGCACCGACGGCCCGCTGCTGTCTCTGGCGCAATCGCTCAGCGCGGGCGCGCAAGACCGCAATCGCGTGGATGCGCTGGTGGTGGACGTGACGACGGATCATGGCCGCGCCGCCATCATCGACGCCGCTGCGGCCCGAGGCGCGAATGTGCTGATCAATAACGCGGCCGTTGCCGCGTTCGGGCCTGCACAGGACGTGCACAGCGACGACGCCCGCCGCGTGATGGAAACGAATGTTGTGGCGCCCATGATGCTGACAGCGGGAATGCTGCCGCTGCTGCGTAGCCATCCGCGCGCTCAGGTGCTGAATATCGGTTCGACGCTGGGCAGCCTGGGCGTACCCGGATTCGCTGTGTACGGCGCAAGCAAGGCCGCGCTTCGGATCTACACCGAGTCGCTGCGCCGCGAACTGGCGGACTCTACCGTCCGGGTGCAGTACTACGCGCCGCGGGCGATTGACACGCCCTTCAATTCCCCGCAGGTCGAGGCGTTCAACCACGCAACGGGTTCGGCCAGCGATTCGCCGGAAGCGATTGCGGTGCGCGTGTCGCGCATGCTGCAACGCGAATCGCGCCAGGGTTTTGCCGGTGGCGTCGAGGCGATTGCCGCGCGCTTGAACGGCTTGTGTCCCGAATGTCTGGATGGCGCGTTTGCCAAGCATCGCCGCGCGCTGATGTCTTTGAAATTTCCTTCAGGAGCCTCTTCATGATCAACAGACTTCCCTTGTTCAAAGCCGCCGCCGCCATGCTGGCGGGCGCGGCAATGTCCCTGTCAGCCGTGGCCGCATCGGCGCCCGACGATCTGGATCAGGGCATACGTGCCCTTCAGAATGACTGGGCGGTGATCCAATACCAAACGCCGGCCAACCAGCGCGAAACCCGTTTCGAGGCGCTGTCGCAGCAGGCGCATGCGCTGACGGCGCGCTTTGCCGCCAAGGCGGAACCGCACATCTGGGAGGGCATCATCCTGAGCTCGTGGGCGGGCGCCAAAGGCGGGCTGGGCGCGTTGGGTTTGGCCAAGCAGGCCAAGGCGGAATACGAAACGGCCATCCAGATCGATAGCAAGGCGCTGGGCGGGTCCGCCCTGAACAGCCTGGGCGTTCTGTACTACAAGGTGCCCGGCTGGCCGGTGGGATTTGGCGACAACAAAAAAGCCGAAGCCTTGTTGCAGCAGGCATTGGCGATAAACCCCGATGGCATCGACGCCAACTATTTTTATGCCGACTACCTGATCTATCGGAATCGAAAGCCCGAGGCCATTCCTTACCTGGAGAAGGCCCTGAAAGCGCCGCCACGGCCTGGCCGCGACGTGGCCGACGCTGGCCGCAAGCAGGAGGCGCAGGCGTTGCTGGAGAGCGTGCGGTAGCGCGGCGGGTGGTGCGGCTGACGGATGGTGCGTGGGATGGATGGGACCGCTTATTGTTGGGACCGCTTATTGGCAGCTCATCTGTCGCAGCCCCTCGACGTTGCGTATTTCCAGTTGCCGCCGGCTCACCTTGACCATGGCCGCCACTTGCAGACGCGCGAGCACGCGGCAAACCGTTTCAACCTTCATGCCCAAATGGTTGGCAATGTCCTCGCGCGTCATCTTCAGCGTGAACGCCAGCGGCGAATAGCCGTTGGCGGCCATCTGCTCGGATAGGCCGATCAGAAAGCCGGCCACCCGCTCATCGGTGCTCATGCAACCCAGGGTCAGCAACAGGCGGCAATACTGATTTGAATCATGGGCAATCAGCCGATTGAATTGCAGGGCCGCGCCATAGTCATTACGGCAGTTTCCCATCAGTTCCGCGTACGGCAGGAGGCAGACCAAGGAATCTTCCAGCGCAATGGCGTCGCAGGTGTGGATGCCCGTTTCGATGCCGTCCAATCCCATCAAGGCGCCAGCCACTGGAAATGCCGTGATCTGCTCCAGCCCGGACAGATTCGTGACGCGCACCTTAGCTGAGCCGGAACGCAGCTGATACAGATTCAACAAGGGATCACCCGCCCGATAGATGGGTTCTCCGCGATGCACCCGCTTCTGGCTGCGCTCGCTTGTGGGCGCGGGCCCTGCGTACCCTTCGGATGCGGGATGGCATAAATGCGCCGTCACGCAGCGCTCGCAATGTTCGGGCATGGCGGCGAGCCACGCAGAGGGGCGGGGATAAGCAACGATATTGTCCATGGCGGCATCTCGCGAAGTCGGACGATCAGGAGCGATGCTCTGCTGAGGAACGGCGCGCTGCGCAATGGCGCAGGCTAGTCAGCAGTATCGGATGCTAGAAAGATGCGGGCTATCAGCGCCGGCCGCCAGTTGGTGGCAGTGGAGCCTTACACGCGTAGGAAAATTCCTACAGGGTCCGCTTAGAGGTCCGGCAGATCTTGCTCGTTGATCAGCCGGTGCCGGATGGCATAGCGCACCAGGTCCGTCTGATTGCGCAGATTCATTTTCACCAAGATGCGGCTTTTGTACGTGCTTACCGTCTTGACGCTCAGGAACAAGCGCCGGGCGATATCTGAATTGTTCAGGCCGGAGGCAAGATGGTGGAACACCGATAGCTCGCGATCTGACAACAGCAGGTGGGGAAGGGCATCGGTTTTGTCTTGCCGCTCAAAGGCGATGCTTTCCGCCAGCGATGGGCTCAGATAGCGGCCGCCGCCCGCCACCTTACGCACCGCTTGAACCAGTTCTTCGGCGGCGCTGTCTTTGGTCAGAAAGCCTGACGCGCCGGCTTTGATGGCCTGGATCGCGTATTGCTGCTCGCCGTGCATGGTCAGCACCAGAATCGGCACGTCGGGATGGCCGCTTTTGATCTGACGGATAAGGTCCACGCCGTTGCGGCCGGGCATGGACATATCCAGCACCAGCAGATCCCACGCCCGCTGTCCCAGCAGCGTCAGCGCTTCGGCCCCGTTTCCGGCCTCTCCTTGCACCGAGATGTCGCCCGCCTGCTCAAGCAGACGCCGAAGCCCTTCGCGCAGCAAGGTGTGGTCGTCGGCCAGCATGACCGTGATCATGATGCCTCCCATGGCGATTCCGGGTGCTGCGCCGGCATCTTCGCATCCAGGCGAAACCCGCCCTGTTTACGGGTGGTGATCGTCACTTCACCGTTAAGCAGCCGGACCCGCTCGCGGATGCCTTGCAGGCCAAGCGACAGCGGCAGCTTCTTGGTCAGGCTTTCAGGCGCGGCGCCCACGCCGTTGTCCTGCACGGTCAGCGTGCACTGCGTGTCGTCACAGCGCAGGTGCAGTTGCACCTGCGTCGCCTGGGCATGCTTGGCGATATTGGTCAGCGCTTCTTGCACCACGCGAAACAGGGTCGTGGCGACCCGTTTGGAGGGCTCGGCCGGGCCGATGTGGATGTCTGCCTGCGTGTCGATGCCATAGCGCGACACAAAATTCGCCACCAGCCATTCCACGGCCGCGGCCAGGCCCAGGTCATCGAGCATGACGGGCCGCAGGTCAGAGGCAATGCGCCGCAGTGACGCAAAGGTGGCCTTGATCACTTGGCGCATCGCGCGGACCCGTTCCCGCGCGCCGGTGTCGTCGGGATCTAGCTTGGATTCCAGCTGAGACAGCTCCATGGTAAAGGCCGTCAGGCTCTGGCCAAGATCGTCGTGCAGCTCGCGGGCGATGTGTTTCTTTTCCTGCTCACGCACATGCAGCAAGGCGTTGGACAGCCGGGTCAGTTCGTCCCTGGATGCGCGCAGCGCTTGGTCCACACGCTGCCGCTCGGTAATGTCCCGCAGAAAGATCGACAGGAATACACCCGATTCCGTTTTCGTCTGCGAGATAGACGCTTCCATCGGAAACTCTTCACCGTTGGACCGCAGCCCCCACAGCGGCGCGCCCAAGCCCATTTTCCGGTCGGACATGCCCGTATCTTTAAAGCGGCTGACGTGCTTGGCATGCACCGTGCGAAAGCGCACCGGTATCAAGATATCGAGGCTGGCGCCAATGGCCTGGTCCGCGTGGCACAGAAACACGCGCTCGGCCGCCGGGTTGAACATCACAATGCGTTGATGCTCATCGATCGTGATGATCGGTTCGGTTGCGGATTGGATGATATCGAGGAGCGGAGGCGCGCTAGGCGAGGGCGTCATTGCAGTGTGTGCGATGGATGCGAGCCGGCCGGGTTCGGAGAAATTCATTGCAGCACACATTGCCGGGTGAAGCCATAGGCGCGGCGCGGCTGCGCCAAAAGCACTAGTGCGTTTACCGGGGCCGCACCCGTTGGCGAAACGCAGCGTCAGTCAATGGACGGCAGCAAGGGGTCGTTCCATCCGCCAGGGCCATCGGCGGCCAGCGTTTGTTCTCTGAACCGGCACAGGGACGCATCGCACTCTTCGGCAAGCACGTCGTACTGTTTCAACAGCAGAATGGAGCGCGGCTTGAAGCCGGTAATGGCCGCCATATCGTCCACCGCGCGAAACCCGCCATAACCCGACATCACGAAGATCACCGAATAGGCCCGGATCATGCGGCCATGCGCTTTCAAGAACGCGCGCATTGGTGCGGCCAGCGCGCGCAGCCACACGGGGGCGATCAGCACCACATGATTGAACTGGTCCAGCCCCGGCCCGTCATAGCGAAAGGCGGGGCTGCGCTTGAACAGGGTATCGACGACGCAGCGCAGGTCTCCCCGCAATCCAACACGCGGCGAGGCATCGCGGATTTCGTAACTGGGCCAGCCGCTGACGGACGCCAGGCGTTCCGCAACGGTACGCCCGGTTCCCGTACGGGAATAGAAGAAGATGCCGATGCGTGCCATGGTGTGTCCCCTTGCCGCGATGGCGGCATCACGTCTCTTGAGCCAGCAGCGCTCGCAGAATGTCGCGCCGGCTCACTACGCCGACCAGTTTTCCCGCCCGAGTGACGGGAACGCGCTTGATGCCGCGCTTGAGCAACACATCCGCAATCGTGGCCAGATCGGCGGTTTCTTCCACCGTGATGGCGGGTCGGCTCATCACTGCGGACGCGGTTTGCTCGCTGAGCTGCAAGCTGTGCAGAAACTCCAGATTCAATGCCTCGCCCTCGGCAAGCAAGGCCAGCCAGTGGTCCAGTTTCTTCTGATGCACGCTGTCCTGGCGCCGGATGAGATCGCCTTCAGTGACGACCCCAATCAGTCCGCCATTGTCGCCGGTCACCATCACGGCGCTGATATCGCGGTCGAGCATCGCATGCATGATCTGCGAGACAGGCGTTCGGGCCGTCACGCAAAAGGGGTCGGGGGTCATGAGTTCGTGCGCAAGCATGGCTGTTCTCCGGAAGGGCAGAGGCGTACCCTGTCCTGTGAAATCCTTATCCCTATAGTGATCCCCCAAGGGCCGCAGAACTTGATTTTGGTCAAGCAAGCGATTGCGGCCGGCATTAAGAGGTGCGCAACGACGGGAGCGCACCGGAGACAATCAGGTCCGCCCGCCAGCTGCCGGCCACCGCCAGTTCACAATCTCGTCTGAATCGATACCTTCCGCCCGAGCATGGGCCAGCGCCTGGGTTTGCTGCGCCAACAGGGTTTGCATGGGCGCCGCCGAGCACGTGCGCAGACGCGGAAGGCGCGCTCGACGTCTTCGACCGACACATGCGCCCCGGCTCGCACGTTGCCGGCGAGGGCCGCCGCGACCATTGCACCCGCAGTCAACCCCGCCAGTACGGCGCGACGCGGGGGGGAGCGCAGCGACATGCGCGTTGGCCTAGTTGATCAGGACGACCGGGATATGGATGGTGTGCAGCACTTTCAACGCCACCGATCCCAGCAGCAGGCTTCCCGCCGCACCCAGGCCGCGTGAGCCCATGATGATGTGGTCACATTGATGCTCAGTCGCATACGCCTTGATCGATTCGGCGATATGGCCAACGCGAAGCGCCTCTTGATACATCACCCCCGCCTTGTCCAACGCCGCCTTGGCGTCGGCCAGCGCCATCTTGGCCTCGTCCAGGTAGTACTCCTGAATCATGTCCTTGGAAACGAACCCCAGCACCGTGCCGGACACGATAGGGGGCTGCACATTGAGCAGATGCAGGGTGCAAGGGCCATTTTCACGGACGTGGTCAATCATGTAGCCCACGGCGCGTAACGCGTTGGCCGAGCCGTCTACGGGAATCAGAACGTTTTTCACGATGCCTCCTGAGTGCAGGGGGGGCCTTCGCGAGAAGGCCGTTTGCGGTATGAACTCCATCATGGCACTGCGGTGATGGATTCCATTGACGCCGGTCAACTTCATTGCAACCCGGCGGCATGGCGCAGGGAAGATCTTCGTCCCCGTTTTCGGATTGACAATGGTCAACACGCTCCGATCGCGATAGCGCACGATAGGACTCAAGGTATGGGGCGATGCCGCACCCCTAGCAAGGACGAGATCATGTACACACGCATCATTGTCGCGGTTGATAGCAGCCACGCATCTAATCGGGCCCTGGACGAAGCCATCAAGATCGCAAAGGGGTCGAACGCGACGCTGCGCATCATCCATGTGCTGGATGACCTGTCTGTCTTTCTTGCCACCAACCCCTATGCCGGGTACTACACGGGCGAGCTCATCGAAAACTTACGACAGGCAGGCGAGAAGGTTCTGGACGAAGCGCGCACGCGCGCCACCGCGGCAGAATTGCCGGTGGAAACGGTGCTTTACGATGATCTGGGCTTGTCGGTAGAAGAACGGATTATCACGGCCGCCCAGGACTGGCCTGCCGACCTGATTGTGATGGGCACCCACGGACGCCGAGGCGTGAAGCGCGCAATGCTGGGCAGCAGCGCCGAAGCCGTGCTGCGCGCCTCTTCCATTCCCGTATTGCTGGTTCGTACGCCATGAGGGGCCAGGCGCATCGGGCGCTTGCCGCCCCGCCAGTCTGGGCTGGCTACGTGCTGACCTAAAGGCGAATGTCAGCCCTTCATAGGCTGCTTTTCTGCCACGGCTGAGAAAAAAAGGAATCGTGGCTGGGTTGTCAGGCGGAGGTATGCCTCGGGGAAGAGAGACCGGGCGCGCGGATCGGGCTGCGGTTCGCTCAGTACCTCGATCTGAAATCCCGCCGACTTCAGGGCGTCAAACATGGCGTGGAGAGGCCGGTGCCAGAAGCGCATTTCGATATCCCTGCCGTCGCGCTCCCAGGTTTCATTGAAGGGGTAAGTCTCGAAGTAATTGTCGTGGCCAGGAGAGGGGTGGTCCATGAATGGTGGTGCGTGGAAAACACCAGACGGCCGCCGTCGGATAACAGACGGTTGAACTCCGATAGGGGCAGCGTCCAGTCGGGCAAATAATGCATGACCAGCGACGAAAGAATCAGATCGAAAGCGCCATCTTCAAAGGGCAACACGTCGTTGAGGTCCGCTAATAACAAGCGCGCGCGCCCGCTAAGACGATCTTGCGCAATCTGCAATAAGGCTGCGCTGGAATCGATACCCGTCAGTATGGCCCCTTGATCCAGGAGCGCTGCGGCATGCGCTCCGCCGCCGCAGCCCGCATCCAGCACGCGGCGGCCGTTGACGTCGCCCACCATCGATAGAATGGCTGGCCGCTCGTAATAGGCATTCCAAGCGTTGTTTTCATTGTCCGCTTGATAAGCAGCCGCAAATGCATCGTAATTATTTTCGGCCATTCGAATTTTCCTGAATTTTCCCTATTTACCTGAATGCCCACCCGGTCAACGACCGGACGACTCATCCGGGTAAGTGATCAGGTCGGCTGCGTCGGACACCCAGCCATCCTTGTCGTTCCGATAAAAACGTAGCCGCTGGCGCATCGCTTCTGTCCACCCATGCCGGGCCGACGTTTCGCGTAGCAAGCCCAGGCCGATGCGCCGCATACTGGCCTCAGACTCGGCGCCCAGCAGGGTTTCAACGTGGGTCAGTTGATCTACTCGCGCACCCGCCACCGTGTCCGCAAGTGAACCCAGGACATCTCCCACGACACCAGGATGCAGCAATTTCGAGGAAGCGAATTGCTGCGCGAGCGCAAGCGCGGCCTCTGGACTCAAGATCGAGAACGCGAGCCGTAGCGCCAGCCCCGGATGCCACCGCCGGGCCAGCAACGCCTTGACCAGCCTGTCCGCCGACGCGGCCAATTCCAACTGGCCACGCTGCAACTGCCGCCGGTACGCGGCGATAACGGCCGCCAATGAACGCGCCTGGGTTATGCCCGCGAAACGGCTTGCCAGTTCCTGCGGCAAGGTTCTTGCGTAAATGCCCAGCATCGCGTTCGCCGCGAGTTCCACAAGCGAAACGTCTACATCATCAAGCTGCGCGGCCAGCGCGTCGTACAGCGCAGGATCGCCTTGCCCCGGGGGCATCGCGATCAGTCTTTGCAGTGTTTCCTTGCGGATTTGCGCATCGGAATGCCCCAGCAGCAATGCCAGGTGTTGGCTCAACGCGCGCTGGCTATCCGGCGAAAGACCCATCGGCGGGATACGGATGGTGGCGCGCGCCAGCGCTGGCCGCTCGCTGCGAGCAGCGGCGTGGAATCGCTGCCAGACGTCAGGGCGATCAAGGAAGTTCCAGTACGCCCGCAGCAAGGCTATCGCCACATCCTGATGCAGCTTGGGTTCATCTTCGATTTGGGTCAGGAATGCAAAAGCGCCATCCGTGCGCAGATCGCCAGCGAGCCGGATGATCTCTTTCGCCACGGTGACCTTGCCGCGTGGCGCGCGGCCAAGCAGGTCCAGCACCTGGGCGGGGCCCAGGTTCATCAAGGATCGGCGCAAGGCATAGATGGCGACGCGGGCCCGGCCGTCATCCAGTGCTTGCACCAACTCTGCCACGCCGCGTCCGGCATCGGCACGCCCAAGCGCTTCGAGCGTCTTGTCGCGCAGCCCCTGGTCAGGCGCGTCCAGGCGCGCAAGCGTGACAAGCGGCGTCAGGTCGACCGATGGCATGGCCGCGTATCGCTGGACTGAACCATAGAGCTCCCAGGCGTTGCGCTGAGTGCTGGTGAGGATCTTGAGCAGTTCGCCGGCATAGCCTTGCTGCTGGGCGGCCGTCCATCGGAAGAACCCATTGTCATAGGCAGGAAGAAACGCCGCCTTGCCGCTTGGAAACCGCCCCTTGTAGACGCGCGCGCTCAGAAAGGGCGTCAGCAGGTCTTGCCGGTGCAGATGCAAATGCAGGGAAACGGCGGGAACCTGAATCCAGCTAGGATCTTCCTGAACCAGACGAGGCACTAATTCTGCAACGCGCTTTCCAAGCCCGAGCCGCACCAGCGCCTCCAGCCCCGAACGCGCCACATTGCCTCGCTTGTCCCGGGTCAGCTCGGTGCACAGGTCGACGAACCCGTCGACGGCCTTCGCACGGCATCCGAAGCCAAGTATCAGTTGCAGCGCAACCGGGGCGCGATCTCGCCGTACCCATGTATCAAGCAACCCCATCAGTCGGGGGGCGATGCTGAGCAATTCGCCATCGCTGATGCGGGATTCCCAATACCCAAAGCGAAGATTCCCCATGCTGCCCATACGCTCGACAAGCCGGGGCAGCGTGTCGACAACAAAGGCCGCATGCGTGGTGATGATGGCCATCAACCATTGCGTGGCGGCCAGCATGGTCTGGTGCGAGCAGTCCCGCGCACGCAACGCGGCATCGATGACCGCGGCAAACGCGTCCAGATGCTCGGCCTGCCAACGCGACGGCGGCAGCGCCGCCAGGGCCGTCAACATCGCAAGGCGCACGGGGTCCTGCTCGTTTTCACGCGCCCGGCAGAAGTCCAGAATGGCGGGCAGGCTCGATGCCTCGTACCGGCCCGTCCCAACGATTGCCGCCACGGCCTGCGCGCGCAATTCGCCATCAGGCTGCGACAGGAATGGTTGAGCCAGGGCCAGCGCCTCCTGAAACGGCAGGCAAGACAGGTAGGGCAGGCGAACCATCGGCTCGGCGGCAAGGAGCCGCAGCGAGAACGCATGGCGCGCTTCAGACTGCCGGGCCGCGAGAGATAGCTCGCGCACGAATGCAAACGGCAATGCGCCGCTGTTCTCGCGCCAGGCTTCGCCGCCATGGTGGTAGAGGGCGTCGCGCTGGCTTGCATGCAGTTCGTGGAAGGCGGCGCGCAGGTTCGGAAGCGCGTTGGCGGACAACAAATTGCAAAGCACGGGCGCGTCCAGCCGCCGCAGGGTTTGCGTCGTGAGCGGCACGCGCTGGTTGCCTCCCTGGTCCGCAATCAGGGCCGCAATGTCCTCGGGGAAGAATGAGGCGTATCGCGCCAGCGGCAAATCGTGGAGTGGGACTCGGGTGATGGCGGCGCGCAATAGACTCAAGCCTGCCGCCGGGTCGCTGCGCAGCATGCGATAGAGCGAGGCGCTGATAGCGATACGCAATGCGTAAGACGGGTTGCCGGCCTGCTCCAGCGCATGCACCAGGCTGTCGCGCACGAATCCAGGCATGCGTTGAGCCAACGTTGCCCACTGCGGCGCTTCAAGCGCGGCAATTTGCTGCGCGTCCAGCTTGCTGGCGATGAATGCATCTGTCGTCCACGACAGCAGATGACGGCGCGCTGCGCCTTCAAGCTTCGGATAAACGGCATCGTTCACCTGTCCGCGTCCTGATCGCCAAAGCTGGCAGGCGAGATTCCGGCGGCACGGCTGCGTCAGATCCGGCATCAACCGGATCAGCATGCCTTCGGGTACGACACGCGCGGCCAGCCGGGCGGCGCGCGAGGCCAGCATGGGCGATGGATCGGCCAGCATCGTCGCGATCAGGTCCGCCGCATGCGAGCCACTGGCCGACATCAGCGCCAACAACCTTTCGTAATGGAGATCCGATTGCGCCAGTGACTGCAAATCTTCGGCAAGATGTGCATCCGTGATGGATGCACGACCAAGTTCCAGCATGCGTTTGTAGCGTTGAGCATGGCTGAGCGGGGCAACCTCTGCGAGGATGCGCCGCGCAGACGGGCGCTGTTCTTTCGATGGGGGAGTCAAGGTCATTGGGTCGGGGTAGGGGGGATGGGGCGCGGTGCCTGGGACCGCATCAGCGATATCGTGAGTGTAGACAGCGATACGCCAGACGCCAACCGCTGCGGCGCAACCTTGGCAAGCGCCCCAGCGGGTCAGACCTGCGCCATGCCGCCGTCAACAAAGAGCTCGGCGCCATTGACGAAGCTGGCGGCATCCGAGGCAAGAAACGCCACCGCCTTGCCAATTTCCTGCGGTTCGCCCAGGCGGCCCAGCGGCACCTGCGCAGCCAGATAATCAAACAGCCCCTGACGCGCCTCGTCGGTCACGAGCCCGCCCAGCCCAGGCGTGCGGATCGGCCCCGGGCTGACCACATTGACGCGGATGCCACGCTCTTTCAGGTCCAGCGCCCAAGAGCGCGCGAAGTTGCGCACCGCCGCTTTGCTGGCGCTATAGACGCTGAAGTTCGCAGTGCCCTGGATCGACACCGTTGACGCCGTCAGAATCACCGAGGCGCCATCGACCAGGAGCGGCAAGGCCTTTTGTACGGTAAACAGCGTGCCACGCACATTGGTGCCGAAAATGCGATCGAAATGCTCTTCGGTGATTGCGCCTAGCGGCAGCATGTCGCCGCCGCCGGCATTGGCAAACAGAATGTCGAGCTTGCCGGCGCTTTCAGCGATCTGTGCGTAGACGCGATCAAGGTCGCCTAGCACCGAGGCATCGGCGCGAATGCCGGTGGCTGCGCTACCAATGCTGGCCACGGCGGTATCGAGTTCAGCCTGGCGGCGGCCGGTGATGAAGACGCGCGCGCCTTGCGCCGCCAATTCCTGGGCGGTCGCAAGACCGATGCCTGTGGTTCCGCCGGTAACGAGTGCGATCTTGCCGTTGAGTTGCTGATTCATGATGAGCTCCAAGTCCTGAATAAAGGGGGTTTCAGTCAGACCTTTCACCGGAACCATTCCGTGTGAAGCGTGATTGCTGACTGCGATGGAGCCACTTTATGTCCGGAAAGATTAGCGATAAAGTATGTAGAATTAAAAAGACTATCCATATTTATGGATAATAAATCGATGGCGAGGAACCCGGCATGGATCAATTGACTGCCATTCGCGGCTTTGCCCGCGTGGTGGAAGCTGGCAGTTTCACGCGCGCGGCAGACTCGCTGGACATGCCCAACGCGACGCTGAGCAAGGTGGTGCAAGACCTGGAGGCGCACCTGGGCGTGCGCCTGTTGCAGCGCACGACCCGGCGCGTCACGGTTACGCCCGAAGGCCGCGAGTATTACGAGAAGACGCTGCGCATCGTGCGCGACCTTGAAGATATCGACAGCGCATTCAACGCGGCCCCAGGCCGGCCCAAAGGACACCTGCGCATCGATGTCGGCGGATCGACCGCGCGCGATGTCTTAGTCCCCGCATTGCCGGATTTTCTGGCGCGCTATCCCGACATTCGCATCGACTTGGGCGTGTCCGATCGCGCCGTCGACCTGATCAGCAACAACGTGGATTGCGTGATCCGTGGAGGCCCCCTTGACGACTCGTCGTTGGTGGCGCGGCACATCGGCACCGCCGATCTCGTCACGTGCGCCACGCCGCGATACCTCAAACAATTTGGCACGCCGGCCTATCCTGATGAGCTCAAGAACGGTCACAAGTTGGTGAGCTACCTATCGTCCCAAACCGGACGCGCGTTTCCCTTTCGCTTCGAACGTGACGGCGAAAAGCTGGAAATCAAAGTGGAGCATCGCGTCGGCGTCAACGAAAGCAACGCGCATTTGGCCGCGGCCCTTGCCGGCCTGGGTATTGTCCAGACCTTTACCTACGCAGCCGGCCCCGCACTCAAGACCGGCGCGCTCGTTGAAATCCTGACACCGTGGCGGCCGCAACCGTATCCTTTCCATGTGGTGTATCCGCACAATCGCCATGTGACGCAGCGCTTGCGCGTCTTCATCGACTGGCTCATGGGCCATCTGCCGGCGCGGCTACGCGGCTAAGGCTCGCGTAACCAACCATCCCGCGGAACTCGCGAAACCGATCCAGGATGAGGGCGCCCGCTGGGTCCAGCTAGACGCCGAGTTGCTCTGCTCGATAAAAATTTCTGAGTTCGGCCCTCGTGGCCAGTTTCAATTTGGGCAGCGCAATTCTCTCGTACATCTCCGCATAACGCCGTCGGTTGGCCGGGGTGACCACTGTTATGTGGTGGATCATTTGCCATTTCAAGGAGTCCAGGCTTCCTTCCAGCGCGCCGCGCCGGTCGCGTTCGAATAAGGTCCGGCGAAAGTATCGGAACAGGCTGGTGGCTGTCGATACGTCGAGCAGAATCACGCCCGTGGCGCGATCGAGCCGTTGGCGGATGCAGCTTGTGTAGTTCCCCTCCATGACCCAATTTTCCCGCTGTATCGCCTGTTCGTGCAGGTGAAGGAACGCGTCGTTTGAACGAGGCTTCCAGTCGGTGTTTGGCAGATGGAAAAGTTGATCGAGGTGGACGGCCAGCAGTCCGCGCTTGCGCGCAATGGCCTGGGCAAGCGTGGATTTCCCACTATTGCTGGGCCCTAGAATGCAGATGCGCGAACCCAGGTCGTCAAGCTTGTTCATACACGAGAGTTCAATTCATGAAGTAGCGGTGGCCTGTAATCTTAGCGAGCCGAATGCGAATGGCCTAGCTCTCGCACGAGGGAGCCTCCACTGATGGACCTTCACTGTCGCTCGGCGTGATACAAATCTTGACGCCTTTACCGGCGCGGCGAGCATGTCTCACAAATGGCGTGTAGATCATGCAAGGAGCGAAATCTTGAGTGTGACACCACTGGGTTCGGATTTGGACAGCACCAGGATGGACGAGCTGGCGGCGTTGCTTGCCGTCGCACGCGGCGGCTCATTTGTCGCAGCAGGCCGAAGCCTGCTACGCCATCCGACCATAGTTTCCCGCCGGATTACCGCCCTAGAGGCCCGGCTGGGGGTCCGATTAGTCGAACGAACCACACGTCAGGTGAAACTGACCCCGGCGGGGGAGCGGCTGGCCGAGCAGGTGCGCCTGGCGAGTGATGCCCTCGTCGAGGCCGAGATCGAGGCCAGTGCGGATGCGGTGGAGTTGCGGGGACGCCTTAAGCTTGCGTTTCCGTCAGCGCTGGGACGCCAATGGCTGGCCCCCCTTCTTCCCGAATTCATGCGGCTCCATCCCGCTCTCCAGATTGAGGTCGACTACGGCGAGCGGTATATCGACTTAGTGGCCGAAGGCTTTGATGCGGCGGTGCGCGTCGGCGCTCTGCGTGACAGCCGGCTTGTTGCGAAGAAACTATGCGGACATCGCCGGGTGCTTGGCGCCTCACCTGACTACCTGAAGCGTTGCGGGGAGCCTCGGGAGCCCCGAGATCTTACGAATCACAACTGCATCTGCTTGCCCGCGTTTGCGTCGTTCCCAAGCTGGAAGCTGAAGCGTGGAAACGTCGAAGAGACGGTCCTTGCACAAGGTTCACTTCTTGCTAATGACAGCCTTGCCCTTCTGGAGGCGGCCCGGCAGGGCGTAGGGATTCTTGGAGGCGGTGAATGGCTTATGGCGCGAGACTTTGCCGAGGGGGCGCTGGTGCCGGTCTTGCCCGATTGGTCTTTCGATGCTGACGGAGGAGTGTTCCTTGTCAGGCCTTCGGTGCGCTACGCCCCGGCGCGCGTTCAGGCGTTCGCCCTCTGGCTGACGCAACATTTTTCCAATGGGGCGCCCTGGCTGCGGGCGTTCAAGAACCCCACTTAAGGGGGAGCCCTGCCTATTACAAGGCACCAAGCGATGTCCGAAGACCGATGCCATCGAGCGCGCCGGTTAGCGCTGGAACCGCTGTTTTGGCGAGCCTGGGCCCTGAAGACAGAAGGATGGCCATGCCCGGCACATCAAGAGGGAACGCCGCCGCCCGATGCCGGTTCAAGGTGCCGCGGCATTCCATCAAGGCTTCAGTATCACCGGTCCCTTTGAACTGCCGTTCTCTAGCGCTGCGTGAGCTTGAACGGCCTCTTCCAGTGCAAACGCCTTCCAAATGTCGGCGGAGATAATGCCGTCATTGAAAGCGGCATACACGTCTTGAACCCGCGCGCGATACTCCTGGACATCGGTCGCGTGGGCCGCAAGGGACGGCCGGGTCAGGAACAGCGACCCCTTTGCATTGAGCGTACCCACCGCCACCGGGTCAGGAGCGCCACTAGATGCGCCAATCGACACCATCATGCCCCGCGCGCGAAGACTGTCGAGGGAGGCCGAAAAAGTCGCCTTGCCGACGCCGTCGTATACGACATCCGCCTTACGTCCATTTGTGATCCGGTGTACCTCGGCCGGTACATCACATTCGCCCCACACAAGCACCTCATCGCAGCCGCGGGATTGGGCGACGATGATGCTGGTTCTCTTGGACACCACACCTATGACGGTTGCGCCTAGATGCTTCGCCCAAGGAACCATCAATTGCCCTAGGGCGCCGGCAACGCCATACAGCAACACGGTCGTCCCGGGCCCTACGGGAAAAGTACTCTTTAGCAAGTACTGCGCCGTGATGCCTTTGAAGGTAATGGCCGCTGCCGATTCACAGGATATTGAATCGGGTAAGCGGACCAGCCGCTCTGCCGGGTAGGGCCGTGCCGTCGCGTATGCGCCAATAGGGCCTAGCGCGTACGCGACGCGATCGCCGACCGATCCTTCCGACACCGCACTACCCACGGCCGCCACGCGGCCAGCCGCTTCCAGACCAAGGCCGGAAGGCGTTGGAATGACCACCGAGCCAGAGCGCTGCATCACGTCGAGGAAGTTGACACCTATGGCCTCGTGCACGACCCACGCCTCGTTGGGTGCGAGTCCATCGAACTGAACCTGCCCGGTCTTGAGCATTTCGGGGCCGCCAGGAGCGGCCATTCGGATTGTTGCTGCGGTATAGGAAGCCGCCATGACGTCTCCTTGATTGGAAATGAGCTTCCATGTTGCGTCGGCGGGCAGGCGCGAGCAACCGGCTTTCGCGAAAGACACTGCTTCACTGGGCGCAGCAATCGCACCTTCAAGCGCGACTATGCGGGGCCGGCCCTGAATGTGGGGGGGGCACCGGATGCGATGTCTTACCTGGTGACGTCGTGGCTTGGCGCACACGGGTTTGAGCACAGCCGTGATAGGTTACGCGTCGTCGTCTCCTGTTATCGCGCCGGCACCGGGGTGCCGCCGTTCAAGGCTGGAATCTTTGAAAACACGTCAGCCATAAAATCCATGAACGCGATCGCCCGCGTGGGAAGCAGCCTATTGGCGACATACACCATCTGCACGGGGACAGGGGGAGCCGCATGGTTCGTGAGAATGAGCTGCAATCTTCCGCTGTTCAGCCCGCCCTCAAATAGCCACGCAGGTCCTTGCGCCACACCCAGGCCTGCCGCGGCTGCCGCACTTACAGCGTCGGGGGAGTTGATCTTGAGCCTGCCGGCAATCGGGATGTCCGCGTCCCGGAATCGCCAGGTCGCCCCGGACGACAGCAAGGTGTAGACGATGCAATCGTGGTCGCGCAGATCTTCCGGGGTTTGCGGAACGCCGCGTTTAGCCAGGTAGTCTTTGCTGGCGACGAAGACCCGGTCGTACCATCCAAGCGGCCGGGCGCGCAGGGTGCTGTCCTCCAGCTGTCCTATGCGAATGGCGAGTTCGGTGCCTTCATTGACCAGGTCTACGTATCGATCGTTGAGCTGGAGATCCAAGTTCAATTGCGGATAGCGCGCTAAAAAGGCCGGCACATGCGGCAGCACAAACGCGTGCGCAAGAGCTGTGGGACAGGCTACGCGCAAGAGACCCGATGGGTCGACGTTATTCTTGAAGGACGATTCGGATTCATCCACCGCATCCAGGATGCGCCGGATGTCGGCATAGTAGCGTTCGCCCTCGGGCGTCAAGGACAGCTTCCGCGTAGACCGGTGGAGCAATCGCGTCTGCAAATGATCTTCCAGAGCCGCGACGTAGCGGCTCACATTGGGTTGCCCCAGCCCTAGATCCCGCCCCGCCGCCGAAAAGCTCCCCGTTTCTACCGCACGCGCAAAGCATGTCATCAAAAGAAATCGGTCCACCTCTCCACCTCTCCAACTCAATTCATGCCTGATTTGCATGAATTATATGCAGATAGGCAGTCTTATCTATTGTGGAGCATGAGTGCATATTTCTCCCTGTCGGCCGAAGTGGTCGTCATTGACCGGAGAATTCAAATGTCGCGCTTGCAAGGTAAACGTACTCTCATCACTGGCGGCACCAGTGGCATCGGGCTGGAAACGGCGAAGCAGTTCCTGGCGGAGGGCGCTCGCGTGATCGTCACGGGTGTCAACGCGGATTCGATTGCAAGGGCCCAGGCCGAATTGGGCCCGGAAGTGCCGGTGCTGCGTGCCGACTCGGCCAGCGTTGCGGCCCAAAAGGAGCTGGCGCAAGTCATCAAGGAACGCTACGGCCAACTCGACGTGGCCTTCCTCAATGCCGGCGTATCCGTCTGGCGGCCCATTGAGGAATGGACGGAAGAGATGTTCGACCGTTCTTTCGACATCAACGTCAAAGGGCCGTACTTCCTGATGCAGGCGCTGCTGCCCGTCTTCGCCAATCCCGCTTCCGTCGTGTTGACGACGTCCGTAAGCGCGCACGCAGGCGCCGATCGCTCGTCCGTGTATGCGGCAACGAAGGCCGCATTGCTGAACATGTCGAAGACGCTCTCAACCGAGTTGCTGGGCCGTGGCATCCGGGTCAACGCAGTGAGCCCTGGCCCCGTCGAGACTCCGCTTTACGACAAGCTCGGTATTCCGGAAGCGTATCGCGAGCAGCTCAACAAAGAGATCGCGGCAACCATCCCACTGGGTCGCTTCGGTACCTCTGACGAGGTGGCCAAAGCGGTGCTGTATCTGGCATCCGACGAATCGCGCTGGACGGTCGGCTCTGAAATCGTCCTTGACGGCGGGCGTCTGTTGAACGGCTAAGCGCGCAGCAGAAGCACTGCGCGCATGCCGCGATAAACCACCCCAAGCCACGAAAAGCAATGAACGCGCTTAGGCGAATAAGCCGGCCGCTGCCGGCCCTTCGCGGCCCTTCGCGGCCGTTCGGTTCCAGTCACGCCTGATATTCATTTGCTTGAAACGCCGTCGGCGATCTTCCTGGCCGTCAGCGTCATGGAAAAAACTCGCGTTGCACAAACGCTTCGAAAGCCGCTGAGCTCAACGGACGGCTGACCAGATAACCCTGGATGGCGTCGCAGCCAGCGTCCTTGAGTTCGTCGGCCTGATATTGGTGCTCGACCCCTTCGGCGATCGTTTTCATGCCCAGTGAACGAGCAAGACCAACAATGCCTCGAATAACCGCCGAGGCCTTTTCTGACGACGCCAGCCCGCGGACAAAGGACTTGTCGATCTTGAGCGTGTCTACGGGCAGCCGGACCAGATAGCTCAAACTTGAGTAGCCCGCGCCGAAGTCGTCAAGCGACGTGGAAAGTCCGGCTTGCTTCAGCGAGGCGAGCACTGACGTCGCCATTTCGATATCGCTGACCAGGCAGTCTTCCGTGATTTCCACATCGAGCATGGCGGCGGAGATGCCGTGTTTGCTGACGGCAGAGTGAACTCGATCTGCGAGCCCCCTATCCAGAAGCTGCCGGGCCGATAGATTCAGGCTGATTCGCGGTACGGCGACGCCCATCCGTTGCCATGCGGCGATGTGCAGGCAAACCGCATTGAGCAGCCATTCGACCAGCGCGCCTTCATAGGGGGAGTCAAGCAGCAAAGCCAAGAACGCGTCAGGTGTCAGCAAGCCGCGGTCGGGATGACGCCAGCGAAGAAGCGCCTCGGCGCCGATCAGCGAGGCGTCCGCAAGTGATATCTGCGGCTGGAAATGAAGCTCAAACTGGTTCTGCGCAAATGCTGCACGCAGATCGGAGCGCAACGCGACCCGGTTGCGCACGCCCCGGTCCAGTATCACGTCATACGTGCGCACTTGAAGCCCGCCCGCCGACTTGGCTGCGTACATGGCCGTATCGGCCTGACTCAGCAACGTTTCGGCGGTTTCAGGGTCTTTTCCCATTAGCGCGATACCAATGCTGGCGGACAGCGAGATTGCGCGGCCGCCAATTTCAAACGGCATCGCAAGCGCATTGAGCACCGCAGATGCGCACGCTTGCGCAGCGCTTTTTGTGGTGTTGCGCAATAGCAGAACAAACTCGTCGCCGCCAACGCGGGCGGCAAAAAAGGCAGGCCCAAGACTTGCCTTCAGCCTTGCCGAAAAATTGCGCAGCAGGTCGTCACCGGCGGCATGGCCGAACGCGTCGTTGACTTCCTTCAGATGATCCAGGTCGATAAACAGCACCGCGACAGAGACGTCATTCGGCGGGCTGGGCAATGCGGCGCCCGCGACTGCGCGAGACAGCGCTTCCATGCAACTGCGCCGATTCGCCAAGCCCGTCAGATAATCGTGGCTCGCTTCATACTCCAGTTGGGCGGCGTGCTCGTGTTCGCGCGTGACGTCGCGAAAAAGCACCGTAATACCCTCGTCATGGCGAAATGAGCGGGCTTCAAACCACGTCCGAAGCGGGGCGTAGTAGCCAGTGTGGCAGCCGGGACGTCCTGTCGCTGCTGTGTGCCGGTAGATTCGGTAATAGCCGGAGTTCACCAAGTCCGGGTAACACTGCCAGATTTCGCGTCCGAGGAGGTTTTGCCGCTCCTGCTGCAAATATCGCTCGGCGGTATTGTTGAGATACGTGAAGCGCCAAGACTTGTCTATCGACATGAATCCGTCGCTAAGACTGTCAAGCATTTCCGCCAGATGAGCCGGTGCAGGCTGGTGGGCCTCAGCCGCCGGTGGATGGAGCGTATGTCGTGCCATTTTTCGGACCTATGTTCGCGTAGAACTGTAGAGCCATCGTTGGCCCGCAAACCGTGGGTCTGAATATTCTAACGGCCTGTGCTGACCCATGTTGGATATCATCCCTGTTCAAGACATGCTTGGCCTTACCGGCGTTCGGATGGATATCAAATGCCGGGGCGAATACACCGCCGCCGCGCCGTTCATCACTCCTTGCACGCCCCTTCTGGACAGACCATCCGAACCATGAAAATTCTTGCAGCCGCGTTGCTAAGCCTCTCGTTTCTGGTGGCGGCTCCCTGCGTCGCGGAGACCGACGCGGATCAAGCGGAGCTCCTGGGGACGCTGACTGGCGGAAGTTGGCATTCCCGCGAGGGGCAGGGCTCCTACCGGGTGATCTTCGAGAACGTGGGCTTCGAGCATGTGAGCTGCCGTGTCTGGATCGAGTGGCTGGCCACTCCGGCATCCGGACAGAAGCCGCCCGGGCAACCGCCGCGCCTTGTCGCCAGGGCGTTGTACAACGAAATCTCCAGCGGCTTCTGGTCTTGCAATCCGAAGCGGGCCGGGTTGGCCGGCGCCACGCTGACCCTCCACGCCAAGCACGCCTATTCCGGCGAAGACCACAAGTTCTGCGCCGTGCTGGGCGCACCGGGCGAGTACCGCGATCAGGGCGTATGTTGAGCCTGCTTGCCTATCGCGCGGGGCAGACCCCTGGTCCGCCACGGGGAGTTCGGCTCGGGAACCCAAGGGAAACAGATGCGGTGAACTCAAGTACGATTGCGTTGTGTAAAAACTATATTCATCACCTCCTTTTTTTTCACACAATCGGATAACGCAGTCATGGCGGAAGAGAAGCATTCTGCAGTGGGCGGGCGAGTCAGCATTTATCGCAGGCCGAACAGCAGATTCTGGCAATGCCAAGGCACGTTCGACGGCAAGAGCGAGCGCGTCAGCTCCAAGACGGAAGATCTCGGCAAGGCGCGGCACTTTGCCGAGAACTGGTATTTGTCCAAAACGGATGGCATGGATGCGAATGCCGGCGATGGCGACGCCGCACGCAGTGTGACTCGCGCCGGCCGGTCACATTACAGTTTGCCGTTGCATGACAAACGGGCGCGCTTTCTGGCGGCGGCGATCGATCTGGTGGCCCAAGTGGGGTTCCGTGACACGCAGGTCAATGCGATCGCAGAGCACGCCGGCATGTCCCCCGCCACGCTATACCGGTATTTCAGCTCGCGGGAAAGCCTGCTGGTGGAAGTGGTGTCTCACGTGTCGCAGCACGAGGTCAATGTCGTCGCCGGGATCGCCATGGGAAACGACGGGCCGGCAACGCTGTTGCGGGAATGCGCCTACGCTTTCGGCAGCCGGGCCATCCGCGCCAAGCAGTTGGGCTATGCACTGGTCGCCGAGCCGGTGGATTCGGCCATCGAGGTCGAACGGCTGAAATACCGCAGCAAGCTGATGCGCGTCTTTGAAACGATCATCGAACGCGGTATGCGCAACGGCGACTTCGTCACGCAGAACCCGGAGGTATCCTCCGCCTGCATCGTCGGGTCATTGTTCGAAGCGCTGGTCGGCCCGCTGGCGCGCAACAACGATGCTACCGAGCGTCAGCGGCTGGCGCGCGTCAGAGAGATCGCGGACTTTTGCGTAAGAGCCGTTGAGCGGCGCTGAGCAATCGCCAACAACAAGCTACCGGCGGCCGACAAACTGAGCCAGGCCGCCTTGCATGGCCTGCGTGGCGGAGTGCGCCTCTAGCGTCGTGATCTCGTTTTCCAGCGCCTGCGCCATGGGTAGCGTGTGAGCGGCGACCAACAGGGATTTGGCCCGCTGAATCGTCTGTCGATGCGCAACCGTCATTTCGTCGGCCAGATGAATGGCGCTTTGCCGCAACGCATGCGCCGGCGCAACGGCGTGCAAGATACCCCAATCCATAGCCTGTTTGGCGCTGATGGTCCCGCCCGACAGGATCATCCATTTGGCCCGCTGATGGCCGATGACACGGGGCAACCTGACGCTGCTGCCTCCGCCGGGTAAAAGCTCGCGCAGGACGTGGGCGTCGCCGATGGTGGCGTCATCCGCAGCGATCACCGCATCGCAGCACAACAGCAGTTCCAGTCCGCCGGCGCGCACGGCGCCGTGCGCCATGCCGATCACGGGCAGGGGTGACGATTCGAATCGCCGGCACACCTCACGGAATTTATCCAGCAGGCGCCGCACGGCGGTCTTGCCGCCTTCGAGCAGTTCCACAAGGTCGGCACCGGCGCAGAAATGTCGGCCCGACCCGCAGAAGATGACCGCCCGCACGTCCGCCGAGGCTTCCGCCGCATCCAATGCAGCGATTACATCGCCGAGTAGTTCGGAGCTGACGGCATTGGCTTTCTCTGGCCGGTTGAGCGTGATCCAGGCGATGCCGGCGTCCACCGTGCACAGGCGGGTGAGCGGTCGTCCTTCGTGCTTCGATCCAACTTGTTCCATTACTTCACCTTGTTTTCTATCGGTATGGCTGTGTTCTTGGGTCACGGCGCAAATCGCGCCCCGCCGTCCAGGCGGTAGCAGGCGCCGTTCACGTAGGGATTGGTCAGGATGGATTGCACCATCCGCGCGAACTCGTCTGGGTATCCGGTGCGCTTCGGAAATAGAAAGCTTTTCTCCATGGCCGCCATGCCCTTTTGCGGTACGTTCGCGGTGAGCTCGGTTTCAAACACGCCTGGCGCGATTGCCATGCAGCGGATGCCATGCTCGGCCAGGTCGCGGGCAATCGGGAGAGTCATGCCGACGATCGCCGCCTTGCTTGCGCTGTAGGCGGCTTGCCCCTTCAAACCGTCGAACGCCGCGATGGAACTTGTGTTCACGATGACTCCGCGTTGGCCGTGATCGTCGGCGCGGTTGTCGACCATCCTCTCAACCGCCAGCCGCAGCACGTTGAATGAACCGGTCAGGTTGATGCCGATGATCTTGTTCCACAACGCCAGATCATGGGCGACGCCGCGCGAGACGGTCTTTGCCGCGGAGGGAATCCCCGCGCAATTGATCACGAATCGAAGCTCGCCGAAAGCGCTCACCCCTTGCTCGATGGCGGCGCCAACTTCCACGGGGTTGCAAACATCAGCCTTCGCGGCCACGTGCTCACCAGGCAGACCCGCTCTGACCGCCTCCAGTCTTTCCGGGTTCAGGTCGATCAAGACCAGCTTCGCTCCCTGGGACGCCAACATTTGAGCCGTCGCACGGCCTAGCCCTGAAGCCGCGCCCGTCACAATTCCTGTTGAATTCGCCAGGTTCATACGGGGCTCCGCAAGGCGTCGCGCAGTTCTTGGCGCAACACGAACCGTTGGGTTTTTCCGGATGGCGTCTTCGGCAGCTCGTCCCGGTAGTGAACCCGCCGCGGGTATGCGTGCGCGGCGTACTCCGTGCGTACCTTTTGCTGGAGTTCTTCTGATAGCGCTTGGTTGGCATCGTATCCCGGGTTCAGCACGACAACCGCCTCAAGCACTTCACCCCGGATCTCGTCAGGAACGGCCACGACGGCAACGTCCCGCACGGCGGGATGCCCGGCGATCACCGATTCCACATCGAACGGACCAATCCGGTAGCCGGCCATGATGATCACGTCGTCGTCGCGCGATGAAAAGCGGAAATAGCCGTCGTCGTCGTACAAAGCCAGGTCCCCGGTCAGATACCACCGCCCGCAGGGTGTCAGCCTGTCGCCGTCTTTTTCCGGAGAGCTGGCGTATCCGCTGAACCACGCCAAGGGGCTGTGCGACAGGCGTGCGGCCAGCAGTCCGGCATGATTCGGCCCCAGCTCTTCATGCGTCGTGGGATCAATCACAGTCATATGCCAACCCGGCAAGGCGCGGCCCATGGAGCCGGGCTTGATCGGCTGCTGAAGGTCTGGGTGATGATGGTTGTTGAGCAGCATGCCCGCCTCTGTTTGCCCGAAGTGGTCGTGAACCAGCGCTCCCAGTCCGGCAGGCGCCCACTGATTGACGTCCGGCGTCAGGGGCTCGCCAGCGCTTGACGCGCATCGCAGAGAGACAAATCCTTCAGGCACGCCATGGGCCTTCAGGCTGCGGTAGACCGTTGGGGCCGCCGTGAAGTTCGTGACGCCTTCGCGTTTGAGGACCGCCAGCGTGCCTTCGGGCGAGAACTTTTCGGTGTGCATGATTGACGGCACGCCCGTAGACAGCGACACCATCACGCCAAAATAAAGTCCGTAAGCCCAGCCAGGATCTGCCGCGTTCCAGAACGTGTCTTCGGCACGCAGACCCAGTCCAAATTCGCCATAGGCTTGAAACCCCGCCACCGCTTTCAATGGCACGACAACGCCTTTGGGCTTGCCGGTGGTGCCCGACGTATACACCTCGATGACCGCGCCTTGGCCCGACGTGACGTGCGCCGCGAAGCATTGATCACCGCCTGCTTCGATCTCGGCCAGGGTCATTTCGCCTGCGGGGGCGGCGCCGGCGACCGCGACTCGCAGGGCGGGCAGGGCCTGCCCCGCAAGGCCTTCGAGTTTGGCGCGCTGGGTGTCGTCGCATATCACGAGCTTGGCGCCGCTGCACGCAAGCCGCATCTCAATGGCAGGCTTGGCGAAGGCCGTAAACAGCGGCACATAGACGGCGCCAAGCCGCCATATCGCCAGCAGTGTCGCAAGGTAATCCTCGCCTTTGGCCATCAGCGTCGCGATGCGATCGCCCGCGCCGTAGCCTCGCTTGCTTAATCCGCTGGCAAGCCTTTCGGATCGCTCGCGCAATCGTCCGTAGGTGATGACGTTGGCCTCGCCATCTGCGCCGACGATGCGGTAGGCGGTGGCGCCAGGATCGTGCCGGTCGCAGAACAAATCGCTTGCCGTTGCATCCGCCGCGCCGTAGGCGTCGATGAGTTCGGCGAGGCGATCCTGTACGCGCGCGCTGTACTCGGCTGCCTTCATGTTGTGCTCCTTTCCTCTATCTCTATTGATGCTTGCAGGGTTGCCGGCTCTATCGGCCGGCTTGGGCTAACCGCGCGAAATATCCGTTCCCTTGGTTTCGCGGGCGAAAATCAGGCTGAGCACGGTGCAGGCGATGGCAATGCCGACCGGGTAATAAAGGCCGGCATAGATGTTGCCCGTGGCGGCAACAATCGCGAATGCCGTCGCCGGGAGAAAGCCGCCGAACCAAGCCGCGCTCAGGTGGTACGGAAAGGACATCGCGGTGTAGCGGATGCGCGAGGGAAACATTTCCAGCAAGGACGTCGTGGAGGGGGCGAAGGTGATCGTGCCGAAGCTGAGCAAGAGCATCAACAGCAAAACGATGGCCGGCGCATTGACGTCGGCCGGGTTCGCCGTGCCGAGCGGATATTGCTTCTCTATGAGCGCCGCACGCAATTCCGCATCGAACCGCTTCTTCTCTTCGGCGGCATTGGGCGCGTCGCCCTGGTAGGAGACGATCACCTTGTCGCCAACGCGGACCTCGGCCACCCGGATGCCGGGGCTGGCGATGCTGGTGTGGTTCAGCCCAAGCGTCGTCATGGCATTGGTGGCGACGTCGCACGGCGACGTAAATTTGCTGGTGCCAAGCAGATTGAACTGTACCGAGCAGTCCGCCGGATTTGTTGCCACGACGATCGGGGATTGTTCCTGGGCATGTTGCAGCGCCGGGTTGGCAAAGTGCGTGAGGCCCTGGAAGATGGGAATGGTCAGCACCGCCGCCAGGACATAGCCGCCGATGTAGACGGGACGCCGTCCTATCCGGTCAGACAGGTTCGCAAAGACGATATACAGCGGCGCCGTCAGCAATGTCGCGATGATCAGCATGAAATTCGCTGTCAGCGTCTCGACCTTCAAGACCTTGATCAGGAAGAACAGCGAATAGAACTGGCCGGTGTACCACAGCACGGCTTGCGCCGGCAGAATGCACAGCGCGCCAATCAGGATCAGGCGGACATTCTTCCAGGCGCCAAAAGTCTCCGTCAGCGGCGACTTCGACGCGCGGCCTTCCGCCTTCATCTTCTTGAATTCGGGCGACTCGTCCAGCTTCAGGCGTATCCACAGCGAGATGCCCAACAACAAAACAGACACGATAAAGGGAACGCGCCAGCCCCATGCCATGAAAGCTTCCGGCCCCATGAGCAAGCGCAAAGGGATGATGATGGCCACCGCCAGCAAAAACCCGACGGCCGCAGTCAGGATCACCCACGCCGTCCACGTCGCCCGCTTGTGGGCAGGCGCGTGCTCGGCCACATAGATCATGGCGCCGCCGAATTCACCGCCCAGCGCCAATCCCTGGATCATGCGCATCAGCACAAAGGCGATTGGGGCAAACATTCCGGCCGTTGCATAGGAAGGCAAGACACCGATCAAGAACGTCGACCCGCCCATCAGGACGATCGTGACCAGGAACGTGTATTTGCGTCCGACCAGGTCTCCCAGGCGGCCAAAGACGATGGCCCCGAACGGCCGCAGCATGAAGCCCGCGGCGAAGCCAAGCAGCGTAAATATGAAGCCGGCCGTAGGATTGACGCCGGAGAAAAACACGCGCGCGATCTCGGCTGCAAGCAGACCGATCAGGAAGAAGTCGTAAAACTCGAATACCGTGCCCAAGGACGCGGCGATGATGACGCGCCTGTCCTTCTTTGACATGGTCGCCGAACGTGGTGCGGATGCGGTTATTTCCATTTCCTCCCCCTCTGTGAAGGCATTTCGTCTGGTGGCGAGAGCTTGTTCCGCTCATCTTCTGGTCACACATTAATGTGCAAATACAGTATTAATGAATACTGTAAATGTACATATATGTGAAAACCCTAAGCCTCGGCTGGCTGGAAATTGCCTGTCTCGCGCCAAAGCCCGAGACCGCAATTCGTTCAAGCCGCAGCCTTCTCGCGCCGCCGCGCATTTCAAAAGTGAACGGAACCAGGGATATCCCCAATCACATTCCTCTTGCGGAAAATCAATGCTCTATAGGACACTTTGTGTCATCAGAGCCGACACGGCGCGATCAAGGGGAATGGCATGAAGGTTTTGAGCAAGGTAGCTGCGCTGGCGTTGTCAGCGGGGATAGTGGGCGTGGGCATGGCAGGCAGCGCGCACGCGGCATATCCCGAACGGACGATCCGTTTGGTTGTGCCGTTTGGCGCGGGCGGGATTACCGATATCGTGGCCCGCCAGGTGGGCAAGGGCATGGGTGATGTGCTGGGGCAGGGCGTCGTGATTGAAAACCGCCCCGGTGCGGGCGGTGTCATTGCTGCGCAGGTGGCGGCGTCGGCGGCGCCCGATGGCTACACGATCTTCATGGGCACCGTCGGCACGCAAGTCGTGAATCCGCTGATCTACAGCAAGCTGAGCTATGACGCGGACAAGTTCGCGCCGGTGGGCATGGTGTCGGGGTCGCCGTTCGTGCTGGCCGTGCGCGCGGGCTTGCCGGCGGCGTCGTTTGGCGACTTTGTGGCCTATGCCAAGAAGAATCCGGCCAAGCTGAATTTCGGCTCGGCGGGCAACGCCAGTTCGCCGCATCTGGGGCTTGAGTTGCTGAAGCTGACGGCGGGGCTGGACATTGTGCATGTGCCGTTCAAGAGCGGCAGCGAAGCGGTCAACGCCGCGATTGGCGAGCAGGTGGATGTGGTGATGGACGCCAGCCCCATCATCATGCCGCACGTGGCCTCCGGCAAGCTGCGCGCTTTGACGGTGGCGGCGGATACGCGTTTGCCGTCCGCGCCGGCGGTGCCGGCCAGCCCCGAAGTGGGCGACGCGGGTTTGCAGATCAGTTCGTGGAACGCGTTCTTTGCGCCGGCCGGCACGCCGCCCGAAGTGCTGGCCGCGTTGAATGCGGCGTTGCAAAAGACGTTGGCGTCTCAGGACCTG
Organism: Achromobacter sp. NPDC008082; assembly: GCF_042957345.1. Taxonomy (NCBI): domain Bacteria; kingdom Pseudomonadati; phylum Pseudomonadota; class Betaproteobacteria; order Burkholderiales; family Alcaligenaceae; genus Achromobacter; species Achromobacter sp. NPDC008082. The sequence goes on along the minus strand of NZ_JBIBIB010000006.1, from coordinate 463,221 downwards.
AAAGACCGTCTGGCCGCGCAAGGCACGCAGCTTTACACGGGTTCGCCCGACGAATACCAGCGTTTCATGTCGGGCGAAAAATCCAAGTGGGCCCAGATCGTGAAGCGCGCCAATATCAAGATGGACTGACGCGAAGACATATCACTGCCTGGCTGGCGCGCATGCGCGCCTTGCCGGGATTTACGCCGTTGATGGATACGGCATGACGGAGACACGATGAACGATACGATGCACCTGGGAAAAGATGAGCTGATCGCGCGGGCGCAAGCCGAAATGCAGCGTCAGTTCGAGACGCCGCAATGGAGCCTGCGCGAGCGGCTGGCGCTGACGTGCCGGATCTTGTTCGATGGCGGTCACGACTCGGGTCTGGCCGGGCAGATCACCGCGCGCACGACGGAGCCGGGCCGCTATTACACGCAGCGGCTGGGGCTGGGCTTTGACGAGATCACGGCCAGCAATCTGCTGGTGGTGGACGAAGACCTGCGCGTGCAGGAAGGCGGCGGCATGCCCAACCCGGCCAACCGTTTTCATTCGTGGATTTACCGCGCGCGACCGGACGTGAACTGCATCATTCATACGCATCCGCTGCATGTGGCGTCGCTGTCGATGCTGGAGGTGCCGCTTGAGGTCTCGCACATGGACAATTGCACGCTGTACGACGACGTGGCCTTCTTGAAGGATTGGCCGGGCGTGCCCGTGGGCAACGAAGAAGGCGAGATCATCTCGGCGGCGCTGGGCAGCAAGCGCGCCATCTTGTTGTCGCACCACGGCATGCTGATTGCGGCTGGCTCAGTGGAAGAGGCCTGCGTGCTGGCGCTGCAATTCGAACGCGCGGCGCGCATGCAGCTGTTGGCGATGTCGGCGGGCAAGATTCAGCCGATTCCGCCGGCGCTGGGCCGCGAGGCGCACGACTGGATTTTGACGCCCAAGCGCTCGCAGGTCGGGTTTTCGTACTACGCGCGCCGGGCGCTGCGGGCGCATCCGGACGTGCTGGCATAAGGCGGCTCGACGGCGGGGCCGGTTTCGGGCATGCTTACCGGTCGTCTTTTCGACCCTTGCCCCAATGATCGACCTGCCGCACCGCCTACGCACCCTGCGCCGCCAGCAATCCCTGTCTTTGGAACAGCTGGCGCAACGTACGGGCTTGACCAAGAGCTACCTCTCGAAACTTGAGCGGGGCTTGAGCGAGCCGTCGATCTCCACCGTGTTGCGGCTGGCCGAAGCCTATGGCGTGGGCGTGTCGCAACTGGTGGGGGCGGACGACGCGGCGCAGGACGAAGTGGTCAGCGTGGTGCGCGTGGCCGATCGCGAAGCCCTGCAACGGGGCGGGTTGGGCGCGGAATACCGCTACGAATCGCTGGCCGGGCGCCGCAAGGTCAAGGCGATGGAACCCTTTGTGGTGCATCCGCCGCGCGACTTTCCAGACGCCGCCGCTGTGTTTCCGCATCCGGGCGAAGAATTCCTGCTGGTGATCAAAGGGTCGATTGAAGTGCAAGTGGGCGAGCGACAGTTCCGCCTGGACACCGGCGATTCCGTTTACTTCGATTCCGAACTGCCGCATCGCATGCGCACCGTCAGCCGCGCCATGGCCGAGGTGCTGGTGGTCGCGGCGCATTGATGCGCCGGGTTGCCGGCCATACCCCTACCGATAACGACATACAGGTACCCCATGAAGCATGATCAATCGCGGCTGGTCCGCATCGATACCGGCCCGCTGAAGAATCCGGTGCCGGGCAAGCCCCGCCGCCCGATTTCAGGCGATGCGGCATTTTTGACGGTGACGGCCTTTGAAGGCCATGCCGGCAAGGCGGAAGCCGGCGTGTGGGAAAGTACGGCGGGCGTCTTCCAGGCAAACACCACGGGCTATATCGAATTTGGCACCATCATCGAAGGTTCGGCGCGGCTGGTCGACCCGGACGGCACCGTGCACGAACTGACCGTGGGCGAGGCCTTCGTCATGCCCGAGGGCTATACGGGCCGCTGGGAAGTGGACCAATTCGTGAAGAAGATCTACTTCATCACGCGCCTGGCCTGACGCACGGCCGCGCGCCGGCTCGTTACGGCTGCGGCCGTTGCGGATACGCCGACGTGCCGAACGTATTGCCCATGCGGTTGCCAATGGTGGCCGGCGTGGGGAGGCCCATCTGATTGGGCGGGCGTTGCGTGATGGCTTCAGACTCCAGACTCGGAGCGGGCCGCACCGGCGCAGATGGCGCCATCTTCTGGTTCAGACAGTCATAGGACAGCGCGCGGTAGCCGTTGACTTCCGTGTCGATGCACGCGCCGCCTGCTGCGGCGGGCGCGGGGGCACTGCGTGCGCCGGATGCGCCGGATGCGGCGGATGCGCCGGCGGGTTGCGCGTCGGCCGCGAACGACGGCGGCCCGGCAAGCGCCAACAAAACAAAGCCAATCGCCCGTAACACCGTGCGCATGCGCGCTCCTTGAACCAACCCGGCCTGTCGCAGCCGGCGCAATCTGCAAAGTATAGAGACGGCCACGTGCGCGCAGGTGACCGTTGCGTGGCGGCCGCGCGTGCCGTGTGCGCACAGTGTCACGAATGCGTCATTCAGCGCCTCTAGCATGGCGGCTTTTGTTAGGGCGGGCGCCCAGGCGTCCTGTGTTGCGGCCATGTCAGGCACTTCCCCCTTGCGGTCACGTTCATGAGCGGCGCCTTCAAGGGGCGCGGCGTGGCGCTGCGCGCGTGTCTGGCCTTGGGCTTGCTGGCGCTGGCGCCGTCAGCCTGGGCCGCGCCGCCCGCCAAGCCCATTGAGTTTGCGATTGCCGCGCAGCCGCTGGCGCAGGCGCTGGTGGAATACAGCCTGGCCAGCGGCTTGACCGTGCTGGTCGACAGCACCTTGACGGCGGGGCGGCAGGCGCCAGCGGTGGTCGGCCGCTATACGCCGGGCGACGCGCTGCGCAAGCTGCTGGCCGATTCGCCCTTGGCCATCCGCTACGCCAGCGAGCGCTCGTTCACGCTGGTGGAAAAGCCTGATGCGTCGGCTGCGGCCACCGCGCGTTCGGGCAAGCGCCTGCGCGATACGCCTTACGCCGCCGTCGTGCAGGGCGCGTTAAAGCGCGCCTTGTGCGCCGCGGCGGCGACGCAGCCGGGCAGTTACCGGGCGCTGGTGCAGCTGTGGTTTGACAAGGCATGGCGCGTCACGCGCGTGGGCTGGGTGGCGTCCACCGGCCAGGCAGGTTTGGATAATCGGCTGGAAGCGGCCCTGCGCGGTGTGGTGATCGGCCCGTTGCCTGCCACCTTGCCGCAACCGTTGACGGTGTTGCTGACGCCGCGCAGTGCGGCGGAATGCGCCGATGCGCCAGGAGCCGTCCATGCGGGATAAGCCGGCCGACACGTCGTTGCGTTCGTTGTTTCTAGAGCGCTACAACGATTTTCGTAATCAGCTCAAGCGCCGGCTGGGGTCGGAAGACCTGGCGCATGATGCGATGCAGGAGGCGTTCTTGAAGGTCAATGATCTGCCTGCCAGCTCGTCGATCCAGCAGCCCGCGGCCTACCTGTTTCGGGTGGCGTTGAACATCGCGGAAGACCAGCGGCGGCGGGATTCCCGCCTGCTGACGGGAGTAGAGATCAGTGAACTGATCCACATCACGGACGAGACCGCCGACCCCGCGCGTATTGCGCAGGGCCGCAATCAGATCGACGCCTTCGGGCGCGCGCTGCGCAAATTGCCCGAACGCACGCAGCAGATGGTGCTGGCCGCGCGGGTGCACGACTTGCCGCACGCGGAGATTGCGCGCCGCTATGGCGTGTCGGAACGCATCGTCTCCAAAGAACTCAAGCGCGCGCTGGAACATTGCGCGCGGGAGTTGCATCAGGACGAAGAACCATGGCATTGACGATGAGCATGCCCGGAAGAAACAAGCACGAAGACGCGGCGACGCGCGAGGCGCGGGCGTGGCTGCTGGCGTTGACGTCGGGCCGCGCCACGGAAGACGACGCGCAGGCGTTTCGTGATTGGCTGCGCGCGGACGCCCGCCATCACGCCGCCTTTGCCCAGCAGAAACAGCTGTGGCAGGGCCTGGGGCCGGCGATTCAAAACGTGGTGGCGGAGCGCAAGCGCAAACCTGTCGTGACGGGCCGGCGCGCCTTTCTGGGCGGCGCGTTGGCGGCGGCTGCCGCCTACCTGGCATTCAAGCCGCCATTGGGCCTGTGGCCCGGCGTGGACACCTTGGGCGCGGACTATCGCACGGCCGCCGGCGAACAGCGGCGCGTGTCGCTGGGCAATGCGCTGGACGTGGACATGAACACGCTGACGCGCATCAATGTCGGCAGCGATGCGAATGGCGCGGTCATTGAGCTGGCCGATGGCGAAGCGGAAATCCGCAGCGGTTCCACGCCCGCCGTCGTAGTGGCCGGCAAGGGCCGCATCACCGCGCGCGACGCGACCTTTAACTTGCGCTATATCGATGGCCAAGCGCGGCTGTGCTGCCTGTCGGGCGCCTTGCGGCTGGTGCATGCGCAAGGCGTGTTCGACGTCGTGGCCAACCGCGAACTGCGCTACGACGATGCGCGCGTGATGCCGCCCGTGCAGGTGGACCCCGACGTCGTCACCGCGTGGCGGCAAGGCTGGCTGGTGTTCAACCAGCAGCCGTTGGCGCAAGTGGTAGACGAGCTGAACCGCTACCGCCGCGGGCGGTTGGTGCTGATGAACGAACAGCTGGGCAAGCGTCTGGTGCAGGCGCGCTTTTCGTTGGCGCAGGTGGCCGACGCCGAACGCCTGATTCGCGACGCCTATGGCGCGCATGTGACACATCTGCCCGCGGGCGTCGTGTTGCTGTCATAAGTGCGCCATATAGACGGCCCCTTGATGAATTATTTGTGACAGGGTGCCGGTCGGCATTTTTCCATCCGTCTGTCTTGTTCTAGGTGACGAACACGCGCGATTGGAACAAGGGATGGCGATCATGCAGGCACGGATGTCGGGAATGGGCAGCAAGCGAAACACGGGCAATGCGGCGGGGCGGGTGCGCCCGAACTGGCGTCCGACGCCGCTATCCCAGGCTATGACGGCGCTGCTGATTGCGGGCAGCGCCAGCGGGGCCGCGCAGGCCCAGCAGCGCGCCTTCAGCCCGGGCTGGTTCTCTGACAAGAATGCGGTGCAATCCACCGCGCAGCGCACGGGCCGCATGCCTGATGGCAGCCTGGCCGGCATTGGCAACAGCGCGCGCCAGCAGGCGCAGTCGCGTCAACAATTGCAGCGTTCGCTGGATAACCTGAACCGCACGGCGGCGGCCGTCGCGGCGCAGCAGGCCGCGCAGGCGGCGGCGCGTGCAGCCGCCGCCAATAATGGCGGCGACGCGCCGGACGGTCTGGTCGAAGGCGGCTTGTCGGTGGCCAAGGGCGAGCTGGCCAAATGGGAAGGCGCGAAGGCCGCGGCCTCCAGCGTAGAGAACGGACGCCAGGTCGTCACCATCGAACAGACGCAGTCGCGCGCGATTCTGAACTGGGACACCTTCAACGTCGGCCGCAATACGACGCTGCAATTCAAGCAGGGCACGGACGATGCGGTGCTGAACCGGGTGGTGGGCGCAGCGGCCAAACCGAGCCAGATTCAGGGCGCGATCAAGGCCGATGGCACCGTGATGGTGGTGAACCAGAACGGCGTGATCTTCACCGGCACCAGCCAGGTGAACGCGCGCAACCTGGTGGCCGCCGCCGCCACGATCACCGACGCGCAGTTCCGCGACAAGGGCCTGTATGCCGACAACGGCACGCAGCCGACCTTCCTGGACGCGCGCGGCAACATCGACGTGCAAGCGGGCGCGTTGATCCAGACGGCGGCCCCGGCCTCGTCGACCGCGGGCGGCGGCTATGTGCTGCTGCTGGGCAAGGAAGCCGTCAACGCGGGCGCCATCAACACGCCGTCCGGCCAGGCGCTGATGGCCGCGGGCGATAGCTTTGTGATCAAGCGTGGCCAAGGCACATCGGGCAATCTCGTTTCCACCACCAAGGGCAACGAAGTCACCCCGGGCGGCGCGCCGGGCCGCGTGGTGAACACGGGCCTGATGCAGGCCGCGATGGGCGACGTGACGCTGACAGGCGGCGACGTTGTGCAAGGTGGCGTGGTGCTGTCCAGCACGTCGGTCGATACGCGCGGCACGGTGCACCTGAACGCCTTGGGCGACGGCGGCAAGATCAGCTTGGCCGAGGGCAGCACAACGGCCATTCTGTTGGACCGCAGCGGCGCGCTGGCGTTGGACAGCCAGCGCGACGGCTTGCGTGCGCCCACGACCGCCAACGCCGCCAACACCCCGATCGTGGCGGCGGGCGCCGACCGCCGCGAACTGTCGCGCGTGGAAATCTCAAGCGCTGGCACGGTGGATTTCGCATCCGGTTCCATCACCTTGGCCACGGGCGGCCAGATCGCCGTGCAGGCCGCCAAGCGCAGTCTGCTGCGTGAAGGCGCGATTCTGGACGTGGCGGGCGCCGTGGGCGTGCCGGTGGCGATGGAGAACAACAGCGTCAAGATCAACGTGCAGGGCAATGAGCAGCGCGATGCGCCGATCAACCGCGACAGCGGCAAGCTCAATAGCAATGACGTCTGGGTCGATGCGCGCGACCTGGTCCTGGTGCCGGCCGGCACCAACGGCTACGCCACCGACCGCTGGTACACGGCCGGCGGCTTGCTGGAAGTGAGCGGGTATCTGGGCACGCAGGGCCATGCCGTCAACGAATGGATGGCGCAGGGCGGCAACGTTGAATTCACGGGCGGCGACGTCGTCACGCGTGCGGGGTCGCAGATCAACATGTCGGGCGGCACGCTGGATGTGCAGGACGGCAAGATCCGGCAGACGTGGTTGCGGGGTGTGGATGGCCGGCTGTACGAAGTGTCGAGCGCGCCGGGCGATCTGGCGTACACAGGCTTGTACAAGGGCTACGAGGCGACGCACGAACGCTGGGGCCAGACGCATTATTTCTACAACCCGCTGATTGCGCCGAAGGAACGATTCGAGGCCGGCTACACCGTGGGGCGCGATGCGGGCCGGCTGGTGATCGGCACCCAGAGCGCCGTGCTGGAAGGCGAGCTGGTGGGCGAGACCTATCAGGGTGAACGCCAGACCGCCGCCGCGCAGGCCGGGCTGGACGGCTATCAGCAATCGCAGCGGGCGGCGGCGCGCGGTGCGCAACTGATTGCCGGCACGTACACGCCGTACTACATCAAGAGCACGGGGGCGTTGCAATACGCGTTGGGCATGTCGGATGCGACGATCCAGCATGTTCAGCTGTCTGATCAGGTGGTCGCCATTGCGGCCGGGCTGGACCTGGATACGGCGTTGCCCGAGGACCGCACGGGCATTCTGCACCTGGACACGGCGCAGCTGAACCGCGCGAAGCTGGGCGCCATCAAGATTGCGGCTCAGGACATTACGGTGAAGTCGGACCTGACGGTGGGGCCGGCGGGTGACATCACCTTGTTCGCGAACCAGGTGACGGTGGACGCCACGCTGACCGCGCGCGCCGGCAGCATCCGCTTAGGAAACGTGCTGAACCAGATCTCGCCGTCGGGCGCGGTGGATGCCGCGGCCGGTGCAGCGGAGCACCCGAACGTGACGCTGAGCGGCCGCAGCCGGCTGGACACCCGTGGCATGTGGACGAACCTGGCGATGTCGCCTGAGCAGACCGCCGGCATGCCGTACCTGAACGGCGGCTCGGTGTCGGTGCGCAGCAGCGGCGATATCCAGCTGGAGGCCGGTAGCGTGATTGACGTCAGCTCGGGCGCGGTGCTGGGCAAGAAGAACAAGGTGACGGGCGGCAAGGGCGGCAACACCACGATTGATGCGGTGGCCGGAAACGACGGCTCGGGTGGCATGGTGAACCTGGGCGCGGAACTGCGCGGCTACGGGGTGGACGGCGGCGGCACGCTGACGGTGGTGGCGGGCAAGGTGGCCGTGGTCGGTAATACCGGCAGCAATGCCGTTGTCAGCCCCGGCGCCGAAGCCGCCGTGGCGGACAAGGAATTGCTGACGCTTGCCGCGCCGTTCTTCCAGCAAGGCTATGCGCGCTACGAGGTGACCGGGCGCAAGGGCTTAAGCGTGGCCGAGGATGCGCGCATCGACGTGCTGATGCCGGTCTCGCGCCTGGTGTCGGGCGCGGCGGGCTTGCCCACCGGCGCCGACCCATCGGCGGTGATGGACACCTGGTTGCCGCCGCTGTATCAGCACGACGCCGTGGCGGGCACGGCCACGCGGCGGCGCGGCGCCAGCCTGCTGCTGCAAAGCGGCCGCACGCTGGCGGCGGCGGGCGCTGACACCGATGCCGAGTTGAACATCGGCCGGGGCGCGCAGGTGAACGTGGACCCGGGCCAGACCATTCAATTGCTGGGCGCGGGGCAAATCACCGTGTCGGGCGCGCTGACGGCGGCAGGCGGCAAGATTGATATCCGCCAACTGCGCACCGGCAGCCTGGATGTGGCCGAGTCGTTCGACACGGCCGCCGGCGACGTGCACAACCGGTCAATCTGGATCGGCGAAGCCGCCGTGCTGGATGTGGCGGGCCGCGCGGAGACGGGCGTCGACTCGCAAGGCCGACGCTATGGCGTGGCGGATGCGGGCGGCGTCATCGTGATCGGCGGCGAGATCAATCACGACCGCGCCACGGCAACGTCGGCCGATGCGTATGTGATTGTCCGGCCGGGCGCGGTGCTGGATGCGTCGGGCGCCAGCGCGGTCGTGGATGTGAATGGCGTGGGGCCGGTGCAATTGAACCGCGATGGCGGCCGCATTTCGCTGAGCTCGTACAACGGCCTGCATCTGGACGGCACGTTCATTGCGCGGGCGGGCGGCGCGAACGCGTCTGGCGGCACCTTGGATGTTGCGCTGGAAACGCCGCTCTACCGCATCGCGGGCGATGGCGTCGCAAGCGTGGATGTGCAGGTGCCGCGCGAACTGGTGCTGGCGGGCGGCGGCAGCAAGGATCTGAACGCGGGCCTGAACGCCGACTTGAAACCGGGCGAGGCGGACGATGGCCTGCGCTACGGCCAAACCCGGTTGGACACGGCGCGCCTGCTGGCCGGCGGCGGCTTTGATCACCTGGGGCTGCTGTCCAACGGACTGATGTCTTTCGATGGCGACGTCCGTGTCGCAACGCCGCAAAGCCTGCGCCTGTATGCGGGCGCATTCTCGCTGGCGCCCGAGGCCGATGCGCAAACTCGCGTCGAACTCGCCTCGTCGTATGTGAGCTTGTCCGGCTTGGGCAAGTACGCGGCGACCACGGGCCTGCTGCGCCCGCGCGTGCTGTTCGCCGACGCGCCCGACGTGGGCGAGGGCGCGTTCACCGTGCGCGCGGGCCGCCTGCTGGATGTGGGCAACAGCTTGTCATTCGGCACGCAGGGCGCAATCAACCGCGGTGTGGGCGGCCCGTTGGCGATTGCGCGCAGCGGCTTTGACCGGGTGACGCTGGACAGCGCGGGTGACCTGCGCTTTCTGGCCAATAACGACAACGAGCCGCGCTCGCGTCTGTGGACCCGCGGCGATCTGGAGCTGATCGCCGCGCAGATCTATCCGGCGACGGGGGCGGAAGCCGAAGTGCTGGCGGGCTACACGCGTAAACCGAACGGCACGCAGGGCTTTGACCCGGACCGCAGTTTGCGGATCGCCCGCCACGCAGGCACGACGGACGCCTTGCCCGCCACGCCCTATTCGGCCTTTGGCGCCATGCGTCTGGCGGCGGCCACGGTGGAGCAGGGCGGCGTGTTGCGCGCCCCGTTGGGCGCGATCACGCTGGGCGACCTGGGCGAACTGATGGGCACGCAGCGCCTGGCCTTGTTGCCCGGCAGCGTCACGTCCGTCAGCGGCGCGGGCCTGCTCATGCCTTACGGCGGCACGACCGATGGCGTGTCGTACAAGTTCAAGGGCGCGGACGTGTCCTTGGTGGGCGTGGGCGGCGCAACCGGCGTGGATGGGCAAGCAAGCCTGCGCACCGGTATCACGTTGGGGTTCCGCGACGTGGACGCGATGCCGGGCTCGGTGATCGACCTGTCAGGCGGCGGTGAACTCACCGGCGCGGGCTTTGTGTCGGGCCGTGGCGGCTCGACCGACGCGCGCTATTCACCGCTTGTCCGCATGAATCCCAATGGCGGATTCACCTTGCCGGGGCTGGCCAGCAACCCGGTCTACGCGATTGTGCCGGGCGCGCAAGCCGCGGTGGCGCCGTCGGGCGGCGAGGCCGGTGCATCCACACCGGGCGTGGGCCAGCAGATCACGCTGGGCGCAGGCGTGCCCGGTTTGCCGGCGGGCACCTACACGCTGATGCCGTCCACCTATGCCTTGCTGCCCGGCGCGTTCCGCGTCGAAATCAATAGCGGCGCGTCGGCGGGCGCGGCGGTGGCGCCGATGCAGATGCGCAATCAGTCGTGGGCGGCCAGCGGCACTTTGTCGACGGCCGGCACGAACGTGGCGAACCCTCTGGCCAGCGCGGTCATCCTGACCCCGGCGAACGTGTTGCGCACGCTGTCGCAATACAACGAGATGAGCTATGCCAGCTTTGTGGCGGCAGACGCCGTGACGCGTGGCGTGCCGCGCGCCATGCTGCCGGCCGATGCACGCACCTTGCGGCTGGCGATACACACCGGGTCCGCCGACGGGCAGTCGCTCAGCTTCGAAGGCCTGGCGAACTTCAAGGCGGCGCAGGGGGGCTTTGGCGGCGCGGTGGCGCTGAACGGCGGAAGCTCGACGGTAGAAATCCTGGCGGCGGGGCAGTCGCCCACGGCGGGGTTTGAGGGCACGTCGGTGCAAGCCGATGCGTTGACCGCGCTGGGCGCGAGCCGGCTGATCATCGGCGCGTTGCCGATGGTGCAGTACGGGCAGGGCGGGCGTTTCTACACCTTCCAGGCATCCGCCAACAACGTCGTGCTGCGGGCCGGTGCGCAACTGACGGGGCCGGAAGTGCTGATCTCGTCGCGCACGATCGAGCTTGAGGCGGGCGCAGGCATTTCGACGCTGGGCCGCGGCGCGCCGTCGGTGGATTCGTCCAGCGGCTACGCCTTCCAGCCCGGCAAAGCCAGTTTGCTGGCGGTATCGAATGGCCGTCTGGACGTGCTGGCGCCCGACGCGCTGGCCACGGGCGCCATTCGCATCGGCACCTGCGCGGCGCAAGCCTGCGACGGCGCGACGCGTCTGTATTCCGAAGGCACGATTGCCGCCGCCACCAACGGCACGTTTGATCTGGGCGACCAGGTGCGCTACGGCACCCGCAACCTGGCGCTGGCCGTGGGCGCGGTGAACGCCGGTACGGCCGACGCGCTGGCCGACGCGGCCGCGCGCGGCATCTTGCCCAGCGGGCTGACGCTGAACCAGGACATCCTGGGCCGTCTGCTGCGCGGCGACACCAGCACGGGCGCACCCGCGCTGGAAGTGCTGACGCTGACCGCGCGCGAAGCCATGAACTTCTACGGCACCGTGGCGCTGGACACGCGCGACCCGGTCACCGGCAAATACAGCCTGGCCACGCTGGCGCTAGGCACGCCGGCCATCTATGGCTATGGCGATGCGGGCGACGAAGCCAGCATCCGCACGCAGAATCTGATCTGGAACGGCGCCACGCAAGCGCCCGGCGCGGTGGTGGCGGGTGGCGCCGGCACGGGTAAAGGCACGCTGCGCCTTGAGGCTGAGCGCATCGAGTTCGGCTACGCACAGGGCGCGCAGCCGGACGGCCAGGATGACAACGCGCGCCTGGCGCTGGGCTTTGCCAACGTCAACGTGAACGCCAGCGACCGCATCACGGCCAACCATCGCGGCAGCCTGTCGGTCTACGCATCGCAAGGCGCATTCGATAGCGCAACGGGGCGCTACGCCTACAGCGGCGGCAACCTGAATCTGAATACGCCGCTGCTGACCGGCGGGGCGAACTCTGTCAACCGGCTCACGGCAGGTGGCGACTTGCATCTGGCCGCCATGGCGGGCGGGCAAGCGGCGGCGCTGCAGGACTTGGGGGGCGAGGTCAGCCTGTCGGGCGCGAATGTGCAGATCGACGGCCGCATTGTGCTGCCCAGCGGCAAGCTCACGGTGCAAGGGCGCGATGGCGTCTTGCTGACAGGCGCATCGCACATTGACCTGTCCGGACGCGCCATCGCATTCAACGATGTGATGCGCTACAGCTGGGGCGGTGACGTCATTCTGGAAAGCAGCCAGGGCAGCATCCGGCAGGCAGGCGGCGCGTTGATTGATGTGTCGGCGCAGCAGAACAACGCGGGCAGCCTGCGGGCCGACGCGGTGGCGGCGTCAGCCGGTGTCGTGGACCTGCAAGGCCGCATCCTGGGCGCAAGCTCGGGCTACTACGATGCGGGCGGCACCGCCGTGCCGTACCGCGCGGGCAGCATCGATATCCGCGCCCAGCATCTGGGCGCAGCGGGTTCGCTCAGCGCGGATTTCGATGCCTTGAACCAGCGCTTGAATGACGGCGCCGTCACCGGCGCGCGCAGCTTCCAGTTCAAGCAAGGCAGCCTGACGGTGGGCAACACGCTGCGCGCCAGCGACATCAACCTGTCCATCGATAGCGGCAGCCTGACGGTGGCCGGCCTGGTGGACGCCAGCGGAGAACGCGTGGGCCGCATCCGCATGGCGGCGCGCGATGGCCTGACGCTGGCGTCGAACGCGGTGCTGGACGCGCACAGCACCGTGCTGCGCGTAGACAGCTACGGCAAGATCATCGACGCGCCCAACCGGGCGGTGGTCGAGCTGAATTCCGGGCGCGGCGTGCTGACCTTGGCCAGCGGGGCGCGCATCGATTTGCGCCACGGCACGTCGGCCACACCCGGTGCCGGCGCGGGCCAGCACGACGGCGCATCGCGCGGCACGCTGGACTTGCTGGCGCCGCGTATCGATGCGGCCGGCAACGCGGGGGTCAACGGCGGCGGCGCCGCGACCTATGGCGATATCGCCATCGAGGCGCGCGGCCCCGTCACCATCGACGGCGCCAAATCCATTTCCGTGGTCGCCACGCAGCGCTATGACGACGCGCGCCCGGGCGACGCGGCGGATCGGGAAAACGGACGCAGCTACCAGATCATTGATCAGGCGTACCTGAACACGTTGCATGGCGACAGCGCAACGTTCATCGCCAACGCGCTGGCCAACGGCAACCTGCTCAATGGCAAGCTCGCTGGTCTGAACAACGCCACCTACCGCGACGCGTTCCATCTGCGCCCGGGCGTGGAAATCGTCAGCAACACGCCCGACGGCGATCTGGTCGTGCAAGGCGACCTGGACTTGTCGGGCTATCGCTATGCCAGCTTGAACCCGCGCTCGGCCATGACGTCCGCCTATGGCTCGGGCGAAGCGGGCGCGCTGACATTGCGCGCCAAGGGCAATCTGGATGTGTACGGCAGCATCAACGACGGCTTTGCGCCGCCGTCCGCCACGCCCGATGACGAGCATGGCTGGATTCTGACGCCGGGCGCGCAAGCCTTTGGCGGCGACGTGGTGTTGCCGCGCGGGGGCGTCGTGCTGGCGGACGGCACGGAATTTCCGGGCGGCACAACGCTGAACTACGCGCTGCCGTTGCAGGCGACGACGCTGGCCGCCGGCACGCGCCTGCCGGTCGAAGCCGCGCTGAATCAAGCGCTGTCGATCGCGGCGGGCACCGTATTGTCGGGCGAGGTGCGCGACGCTTCGGGCCAGTTGCTGTACGCCGCGGGCAGCATTCTCAAGCAGGCGGTGGATTTGCCCGCGGGTACGCGCCTGGGCGCGGGCACCTTGCTGACGGCAGGCACCGCCATGCAGGCCTTCACGTGGCCGGCCAATGTGGCCTTGCCGAATCTGCACACCACGCAGGGTTATGAGCCGAATGTGTTGTTGATGGCCGGCACCATCACGCTCAAGCAGGGCGCCTTTATTCCGTCGCAAACCAAGCTGGTGTTTCCGGAAGGCGTCGACTATGTCGAGCTGCGCCCCGGCACGGCGGCGGATCAGCGGCGCAACTGGGCGGTGGCGCAGATGCTGCCGGCGGGCAGCCAGTCTTGGTCAGTGCAATTGGTGGCGGGCGCGGACCTGGACGCGGCCGATCCGCTGCGCGTGTTGCCCGGGCCGAACGCCGGCAAGCTCACGCTGGCCGACACCCACTACAACGCCAGCCTGGTACAGGGCGCGCGTCTAGTCTGGGGGCCGGAAGCGGGGCCGTCCGGGTTTGATCCGTACTCGCCCGTGCCGGAAGATCTGCTGTGGCTGTGTGACGCTATCGAAGGCTTGTGCGTGCCGCCGCCCCCGATCGCGTGGGGGCCGAATAACTGGTTCGGGTATCCCGCGGGCTCGCCCGTCGCTGACGAGGACCTGGGAAAGTGCGAGCTATCCGCCGATCAGTGCTACGAGAACAAATCGTCGACGACGGTAACCATGCACACGCAGAACTTCAGCGTGTTGCGTACCGGCACGGGCGATCTCAACCTGGCGGCGGGCGGCGATATCAGCCTGATGTCGGCCTATGGCGTTTACACGGCCGGCACGCAATCCGCCAACGTGGCGTCCGCCTACCAGTTGCCGCGCGGCCGCTATGAATCCACCGTGCTGGGCGACGATCATTCGACCACCTACGAACCCTTTGTGACGGCGGGCGCTGGCTATCAGGCGTGGTACCCGGAAGCGGGCGGCAACCTTAGCCTGTACACGGGCGGCGCGTTGCGCGGCGACGTCTGGGGCAAGACCACGGGCGGTCCCTTTGACGCCCGCGTGCTGGAACCCAGCGTCGGCATTGGCAACTGGCTGTGGCGCCAAGGCACGGGCAGCGCCAATGGCGGCGACACGCCGACCGCATGGTGGATCAACTTCGGCAGCTATACCCGCGCATCCTCGACTTTCAAGGACAACACGCCGCTGCTGGTGGGCTTCACGGGCTTTGGCGCGCTGGGCGGCGGCAACGTCAGCGTGCGCGTGGAGGGCGATGCGGGCAACCTCGAATCGCGCGGCTCCGTCAGCAACCCGCGCAGCCAGGGCCTGATCGTGGCCGTGGGCAGCACGGGCCGCGTGGCGGCCGACGGCGGCATGACGCTGACGGGCGGCGGCGATATCGACATCCGCGTAGGCGGTGGCCTGAACACCACGCCGAGCGCGCGCGGCAGGGTGTCGTCCACGTCGGGTCCCACTCCGTATTACGGCGAACCCGCGCTGGACCTGCAAGGCGCGCTGATCAACCTGCGCGGCCATGCGCAGTTGTCCGGCGGCGCGGTGGGTGGGCTGGACCTGCGGTACGGCAACCAGGCCAACCAGCAAGACGCCAAAGACAGCCGCGGCTACGATCCCTACGTGTCCACGCTTGCCAGCGCCACGGGCGGGCTGGTGCTGATCCCGGGTGATTCGGTCATGCGTCTGGATACCCGCGGCGATCTCGTCGTGGGCGGCGCCAGCGACCCCGGCCGTGTCGCGCTGCCGAACAGCACGCCGTACCGCATGACGGACGGCACGCTGCGCAATGGCGGCGGCTACAGCTGGTTCTCGATGTGGACCGAGAACACGGCCATCGAACTGTCCAGCGCGGGGGGCAACCTGACGCCCAGCCGGCAGACGTCGAACAACGCGCAAGGCCTGACGGTGCGCACCGGGCGCAACACGTCGCCGTCCGACGGGCGCTATCTGTACCCGTCCATCCTGCGCGCTACCGCCTTTGACGGCAGCATCTATGCGGGGCTGTCGGCGGCCTATTTGAATAACGAGGAAACGGGCCTGCCGTACTCGCTGACCTTGGCGCCCGGCGCGCGCGGCCAGCTGGAAATGCTGGCGGGCAATTCGATCTACGCGGGCGGCTACGCCATCAACCGCTCGGGCGCCGATCCGGCCAGCGTGGCGAGCGTGCTGACGCCCGCCTTCGCAGGCTATGCGTCCGAGGCCAACACGAACGTCGTCTTGGGCAACAAGGGCGCTGACGGTATCGCTGGCGACCGCTACACCCATTTCCCCCTGTTCTATTTCAATGCAATGACGGCCAGCGCGGCAGGCTCCAATGCCGTCACGCGCTTTTATGCCCGCGATGGCGACATCGTGGGGCTGCGCACGGGCGAAGCGCTGGCGATTGTGCAGGGGCCGAATCTGGGGCAGACGTGGTACGAAGCGTCGGGGCCGGTGTGGATGATGGCGGGGCGCGACATCGTGGCCTCTGGCACCAACACCGGCGCTTCAACCGATGTGCCCAACACCAATGGCCTGAACTTTGGGCCAAGCGGCGCGTCGGCGACGTCCACCGGCAACCTGTTCCTGCACCGCGACGCCTTGGATGTGTCGCGCGTGTCGGCGGGCCGCGACATTCTGTACAGCTCGTTCCAGGTGGCGGGGCCGGGCGTGCTGGAAGTGTCTGCCGGCCGCCATGTGCTGATGGCGGACCGCGCGTCCATCACCAGCCTGGGCGCGGTATTGCCGGGCGATCGCAGCCCGGGCGCGTCCATCGCCGTGCAGGCGGGGGTGGGCGCCAAGGGGCCGGACTACGCGGGCTTCATCGCGCGTTATCTGGACCCGGCCATGGCGGCGGACCCCAGCCGCCCGCTGGTGGACCAGGGCCTGGCCTTCAAGACCTACGAAGCGGAATTGCTGCTGTGGCTGACGCAACGCTACGGCTTTGCCGGCAACACGGACGACGCGCGCGCCTATTTCGCGGCGCTGCCCGCCGAGCAGCAACGCATCTTCGCGCGGCAGGTTTACTTTGCCGAGCTGCGGGCCGGTGGCCGTGAATACAACGACAAGACCAATCCGCGCAACGGCAGCTATCTGCGCGGCCGCCAAGCCATTGCCGCGCTATTCCCGGAAACCGCGCCGGGCGCCTATCAAGGCGACCTGACGCTGTATGGCGCGGCCGGCATCCGAAGCACATTTGGTGGCGACATCCAGTTGATGACGCCGGGCGGGCAGCAGGTGTTTGGCGTGGAAGGCGTGGCGCCGCCCGCAACCGCCGGCATCATCACGCAAGGCGAGGGCAACATCCAGCTGTATGCGCAAGGCAGCATCCTGCTGGGCCAAAGCCGGGTCATGACGACCTTTGGCGGCGGCATCACCGCGTGGTCGGCCCAAGGCGATATCAACGCGGGCCGGGGCTCGAAGACGACCGTGTTGTACACGCCGCCCAAGCGCGTCTACGACGACGTCGGCAACGTGACGCTGTCGCCCTACGCGCCCAGCACTGGCGCGGGCATCGCCACGCTGGCGCCGCTGCCGGAAGTGCCGGCGGGCGACGTGGACCTGTACGCCCCGCTGGGCACAATCGACGCGGGCGAAGCCGGCATCCGCGTGTCGGGCAACGTAAACATCGCGGCCTTGCAAGTGGTGAACGCCGCCAACATCCAGGCGCAAGGCGACAGCGTGGGCGTGCCGGTGACGGCGTCCGTCAACACCGGCGCGTTGTCCTCCGCCAGCGCCGCCGCCACGTCCGCCGTGAACGCCGCGCAGGATTCCGCACAGCGTGCGCAGAACGAAGCGCGCCAGAACCAGCCGTCGGTAATCAATGTGCAGATCCTGGGGTATGGCGACGAGCCGGTGGCGGGGGCGAGCACCCCCGCGCCGTCTGGCGGTTCGGCATCCGCCGCGCCGAAGTATGACGCGGCCAGCGCCGTGCAGGTGCTGGGCGCGGGGGCGTTGGACGCCAGTGAAACGGGCGCCTTGAGCGCGGACGAGCGGCGCAAGCTGACGATGTGACGAAACGCGTGACGGCCGGCGCGTTGCCGGCCGTCATCCGAATGTCATGAGGCGGCCAGCGTTCACTGGCCGCTTTTTTTCATGAAGTTTTTCTTACAACGCGTGGTCTTGGGCGTCTCAGTACGTCTAGTAACAAGCAGAAGCTGTAGACGCAGGGTTACGGGCGAAAACCGTAACGGGATTGTCGCGAAGCGCTGCACGGTAGCAGCCGGTACTTGACCGGTTTTCACACAAGGAACTGAGTGCATCGCTATGCATGATTTCGACAGTAGGGGCAGCGCCTTGCGCGCCATATTGCGCCGCGCGCCGCAAGCGCTTGTTCTGGCCCTGGCGATCAACGCAGCCTGGGCGCAGGGCGCGCCGGGCGAGGCCGCCGCACGCTTGGTCAACATCAACGAATACATCGTGCGGGGCAACACCGTGCTTGAGGCGCGCGACATCGAGCGCGCCGTCTACCCCTACCTGGGCCCCGACCGCACGCTGGCCGACATCGAATCGGCGCGCGAAGCCTTGCAGACGATCTACCAGGAACGCGGCTATCAGTCGGTGTACGTGGACCTGCCCGAGCAGCAGGTGGCCGATGGCATCGTGTTCCTGCAAGTCTCCGAAACCAAGGTGGGCCGGGTGCGGGTCGTGGGCGCGCAGCACTATTCGCCGTTGGCGATCCGCGATGAAGTCCCCGCCTTGAAGGAAGGCGAAGTGCCCAACTTCAACCGCGCGCAAGCCGAGCTGACCAACCTGAACAAGGGCGCCAGCCGCCAGGTGGTGCCGGTGGTGAAGGAAGGGCGCATGCCCGGCACGATGGACGTGGACCTGAAGGTCGACGACAAAAGCCCCTGGCACGCCAGCGTGGGCCTGAACAACGACTACAGCGCCGACACCACGCGCCTGCGCAGCACCGCGTCGCTGGGCTACGACAACCTGTGGCAGCTGGGCCATTCCGTCAGCCTGACGTTCTTCACCGCACCCCAGGAAACCGATAACGCCAAGGTCTGGTCGGGTTCGTACTCCATGCCACTTGCGCCGCGCTGGGGGCTGCAATTCTCGGGCTACAAGAGCGACAGCAACGTGGCCACCATCGGCGGCACGAACGTGCTGGGCAAGGGCTATTCGTTTGGCTTGTCGGCCATCTACACGATGGACCCGCAGGGCGACTGGAGCAATTCGCTGTCTGTGGGCCTGGACTACAAGAAGTTCGATGAGTCCACGCGCTTTGGCGCCAGCGAAGACCAGATTCCCATCAAGTACCTGCCGTTCACGCTGGCGTACAACGGCTACCGCTATTCCGAGTCGTCGCAAAGCAGCGTGGGCCTGTCCATCGTGGGCGCCAGCGGCTCGTTCTTCAACCAGGGCAGCGACTGGAAAGAGTTCGACGACAAGCGCTACCAAGCCGGCCCCAGCTTCGCCTTGCTGCGCGGTGACGGCACGCATACGCAAAACCTGTTTGACGACTGGCAGCTCGGCCTGCGCGGTTCGTTCCAGCTGGCCTCCGGCGCGCTCGTGTCCAACGAGCAATTCTCGGCAGGCGGCGCGACCAGCGTGCGCGGCTACCTGGCCGCCGAACGCACGGGGGATGACGGGGTGTTGGGCTCGGTGGAATGGCGCACGCCATCGCTTGCGCGCTGGCTGGGCGCGAACGTCAACGAGTGGCGCTTCTACGCCTTTGCCGACGCCGCCACCTTGCGCCTGCGCGACCCCTTGCCCGAACAGGATTCCAGTTACTCGCTGGCCAGCGTCGGCCTGGGCACCCGCATGCAGGTGCTGGATTGGCTGTCTGGCTCGTTGGACTGGGGCTATCCGCTGAAAGACGGTCCCAACACCCGCAAACACGATCCCCGACTGAACTTCAGCGTACGCGCCAGCTTCTGAGCGCGCGCCGTTTCCACATTCACCCCCGGAGTCTTATCCATGCAACGCCTATTGATGCTCCTACTGACCGTGCTGGCCGGCGTATTGCCGTCCGCCGCCCACGCCTGGTGGCAGCCAGACTGGCAGTACCGCAAGCAAATCACCGTCGACAGCACCGCGCAAGGCATGCCGCTGGGCGGCGCCGCCGGCCGCACGCCGCTGCTGGTTCGCCTGCATACCGGCAACTTCACGTTTGATGGCATCCATGAAAAGGGCGCCGACATCCGCTTCGTGGCGGCCGACGACCAAACCGTGCTGAACCACCAGCTGGAATCGTTCGACCCCTTGCTGGGCATGGCGCTGGTGTGGGTGGACGTGCCTGAGGTGGCCGATGGTCAGCGCCAGGACATCTGGATGTACTACGGCAACCAGAAGGCGCCGGCGTCCGCCAATGGCCAACTGACGTTCGACCCCAACTACACGCTGGTCTACCACTTTGATGGCGCGGCCGGTGCGCCGCCGCGCGACACCACGGCCTATAGCAACCACGGCCAGACGCCCACGGGCGCAGCCGTTGATGGCGTGATCGGACGCGCCGCGCAGTTCACGGGCGCCGCCCCCTTGATGTTGCCCGCCAGCCCCTCGCTGGCCATTCCCGCCGCGGGCGCGTTCACGTTCAGCGCCTGGGTGCGCGCCGACCAGCCGGCCGGCGAACAGCTGGTCTATGCCCGCCGCGATGCGGGCAACGCCTTGCTGATCGGGATCAACCAGGGCGTGCCGTTTGTGGAAGTGAACGGCCAGCGCAGCCAGCCCGGCCAGCCGCTGACCCCCGCCGCCTGGCAGCATCTGGCCGTAACGGCCGATGGCAGCCAGGTTCATCTGTATGTGAACGGCCGCGCCACCGCGTCGCTGGCCGCAAGCCTGCCGCCGCTGGCGGCCACCGCCGCGCTGGGCGGCGATGTGCCGGCGCCTGTGGTACCTGCCGCCCCGGTCACGCCTGCTGCTGACGGCGCGGCGCCCGCTGAAGCCGCACCCGCGGCGCGCCCGGTGTATGCGCCGTTTGTGGGCGCCATCGACGAAGTGCGTTTGTCGAAGGTGGCGCGTCCCGCTGCGCTGATCTACGCCGACGCCACGTCGCAAGGCGCGGAGTCGCGTCTGGTGGCGTATGGCGCTGACGAAGAGCAGTCGGGCTTCGGCTTTGGCGGCCTGGGCTTTCTGCTCAAGGCGGTGCCGCTGGACGCCTGGATCATCATCGGCGTGCTGGTGCTGATGATGGTGCAGTCGTGGATCATCATGATCAAGAAGAGCCGCCATGTGGCGCGTCTGGCGCGCGCCAACGACGCGTTCCGCGAGTCGTTCGCCACGGTGGGCCAGCGTCTGGAATTGCTGGCCGATGACAAGACCCTGGCCACGCGCCTGGAACATGCGTCCCTGTGGCGTCTGTACCGCGTAGCCATCAACGAAATCCGCACGCGCCGTGCGCAAGGCGCGGATACGACGTCGATCTCGGCCGCCACCATCGAAGCCATCCGCGCATCGATGGACGCCGTGCGCACCAAGGAAAATCAGGTGCTGGGTTCGAAGCTCGGCTCGCTGTCCAACGCCATTGCCGGTGGCCCCTACATCGGCCTGCTGGGCACGGTGCTGGGCATCATGGTCGTGTTCCTGGGCACGGCCATGGCGGGCGACGTGAACATCAACGCCATCGCACCCGGCATGGCCGCGGCCTTGCTGGCCACCGCGATGGGGCTGTTCGTCGCCATCCCGGCGCTGTTTGGCTACAACCGCCTGGTGTCGCGCAACAAGGAAGTCAGCGCCGACATGCGCGTGTTCGTCGACGAGTTCGTCACGCGCCTGGCCGAAGTGCACGGCGAGACGCAGGCGCAGGAAGCCGCCTATCACCCCGCCCCGCGTGCGCCGGCCGCAAGCCGCCCCGCCGCGCGCGAGGCGGGCCGCGACGTGCAACCCGCAGCCGCCGACGCGTAAGGAGCAGCCATGGCTTCCGTATCCGCCTCCCAAGACGATGATGACGACGCGCCCGTCGACGGTATCAACATCACGCCGCTGGTCGACGTGCTGATGGTGGTGCTGGTCATGTTCATCCTGACCGCCACCGCGCAGATCGCCGGCATCAAGGTCAACCTGCCCAAGGCCAGTTCCACCATGGCCTTGTCGCAGCCCAAGACCAAGGCGATTTCCGTCAACGACGCCGGCCAGGTTTTCCTGGACGCCTACCCGGTCACCTTGCCCGAGCTGGAAGACCGGCTGCGCACGGAGAAAGCGCTGAACCCTGACTTCCCGGTCATTGTGCGCGGCGACGCCGCCGTGCAATACCAGAAGGTCGTGGAAGTGCTGGACCTGCTGCGCCGCCTGGAGCTTGCGCAGGTCGGTCTCGTTACCGGCAAGCCGCAATAGGGGCCGGGACCAACGTCATGCCGCAACACGCATCCGATTCCTCGCGCGTTCCGCATCCGGCGCGCCGCTGGCTGAAGCTGGCGGCCGTGGCGGTGGCGGCGATCGTGGCGGCCTACGCGCTTTGGCGCTGGGCCAACGATATGTCCGGTGTCCGGCGCGATGCGCCCAAGGTCACGGCCATCATCCCGCTGCCGCCGCCCCCGCCGCCGCCGCCCGAACCCGAGAAGCCGCCGGAGCCCGAGCCGCCCAAGGAAGAACCGGTGGCCACGCCCGAACCCGAGCCCACGCCTACGCCCGAGCCGCCCAAACCGCAGGACGAAGCGCCGCCGCGCCCCGCCGATGACCTGGCCAACCCCATGCAGATCGATGGCGACGCGCAAGCCGGCAGCGACGCGTTCAACATCGGCGCGGGGCAGGGCAAGGGCATGTCGGGCGGGGGCGGCGGCCGGGCGGGCAACGCTACCTACAGCCAGTACCTGGCCTACGCGCTGCAAAAGATCCTGCGCGAAGACGAACGCACCCGCAATCTGACTTTCCGCCTGCAAGCCAACATCTGGCTCACGGCGTCGGGGCAGATTACGCGCGTGGAACTGACCCGGGGCAGTGGTGACGCCGATGTCGACGCCCGCGTGGTGGCGGCGTTGCGCGCCGTGCCAGGCCTGGATGAACGCCCGCCGGCCTCGGCCAACATGCCGATCCGCGCCTCGCTCACCGGCCGCCGCCCCTCTTGATGTCCTGAATAGAACCGATCCTGGAGTGACCTAAGCATGAAGTTCCAACTGAACCGGCTGGCGGCATCGCTGGCGCTGGCCGCCGCGGGCGCCGCCGCGCTGCCGGCGCATTCCGCGCCCGCGCCGTCCGAGAACGCCACCATCAACCTGATCCGCCTGCTGGTGCAGCAAGGCGTGCTCAAGCCCGAACAGGCCGACGCGCTGGTCGCGCAGGCCGAGGCGGAAGCCAAGGCCGCGCGTCAAGCCACGCCCGACCGCGGCGCGGCCGTCGCGCAAGCGGGCGACGTGCGCGTGCCTTACATTCCGCAGACCGTGCGCGATCAGATCCGCGACGAGGTCAAGGCCGAAGTCATGGTGCAGGCCAAGGAAGAAAACTGGGCGCAGCCCAACACGTTCCCGGATTGGGTGTCGCGCATCACGGTGGAAGGCGATGTGCGCGTGCGCGACGAATCGCGCTTCTATAACGGCGGCAACAGCAACGAAATCACCGACTTCGCCAAGCTGAACGCCAAGGGGCCGTACGACGTCAATTCCAACACCAATGGCGGCTACCCGCCCATGCTGAACACGCGCGAAGACCGCCGCAATCAGCTGCGCATCCGCGCCCGCCTGGGCGTGCGCGCCGAGATTTCCGACGACTGGACGGCCGGCATCCGGCTGGCGACCGGCAGCGACGACAGCCCGGTCTCCACGTCGCAGACGCTGGGTGGCGGCATGGGCAAGAAAGACATCTGGCTGGATCAGGCGTACCTGACCTATCGCCCCGCCAAGTGGGCTACGGTGACGGGCGGGCGCATCGCCAACCCCTTCGAATCCACCGACACGCTGTTCTCCAACGACCTGAACTTTGACGGTATCGCCGCGATTTTCAAGCAGCCGCTGCAAGGCCGCGACGTCACGCTGTTCGGCACGCTGGGCGCGTTTGCAACGGAATACGCGAACAACGGCTGG
The DNA here is from genome assembly GCF_042957345.1 of Achromobacter sp. NPDC008082. Lineage (NCBI taxonomy): Bacteria > Pseudomonadati > Pseudomonadota > Betaproteobacteria > Burkholderiales > Alcaligenaceae > Achromobacter > Achromobacter sp. NPDC008082. The sequence goes on along the minus strand of NZ_JBIBIB010000006.1, from coordinate 439,651 downwards.
AACTCGTCGTCCATGAGCGAAGGCGCCACCGAAAACAAATGGCTGCTGGGCGCCCAGGTGGGCGCCGACTGGAAGATCAACAACCAGAACAGCCTGCGCGGCGCGTTGGCCTACTACCACTTCGACAACATTGCGGGCAAGCGCTCCAGCGCGTGTTCGCCGTGGGCGGGTGATGAAAGCTGCGACACCGATTGGTCGCGCCCCGCCTTCATGCAGAAGGGCAACACGCTTTTCCTGTTGCGCAACATCGCGCCCAACCCGCTCAACCCGGCCGACACGCCGCAGCCGCAATACGTGGGCCTGGCGTCCAAGTTCGACTTGCTGGACTTGAACCTGCGTTGGGACACGCGCGTGTTCGACGGCCTGGGCCTGCGCCTGAACGGCAACTACATCCGCAACCTGGCCTACAGCAAGAGCAAGATGGCGAGCCGCTCGCAGGGCTACATCGTCAATAACTTCGGCGACAACGGCGACATCGAAAGCGGCCCCAACGCCTGGATGCTGCAAGCCACGCTGGGCCGGTCGTATGACCTGAAGGAGAAGGGCGATTGGCTGGCCTTTGTTGGCTACAAGTACATCCAGCCGGATGCGCTGCCCGATGCGTTCAACGATTCGTCGTTCCACCAGGGCGGCACGAATGCGCGCGGCTACTACATCGGCGCGGGCTACGCGTTCGAGAAGAACGTGTACGGCGTGTTCCGCTGGATGAGCACCAAGGAAATCTACGGCCCGCCCTTGGCCATCGACACGATGCAGTTTGAAATCAACGCCAGGTTCTAAGCGCCATGAACATGCACATCGTATGGGATGAACCCCGCCATTGGCTGCCGTCCGCGCGCGGGCGGCGGCTGGCCGCCGCCGTGGCCTTGTGCGCGGCGGGCTTGAGCGTGGGCGGCGGCGCGCAGGCCGAAAGCATGGAAGAGCGCCTGCGCGCGCAACTGCGCAGCACCACGCAGCAGTTGCAGCAATTGCAAAGCGAGCAGGCGCAGATCAACGCCGCCAAGACGGCGGCGGAGGCGCAACGTGATGCCGCACAGAAAGAGCTGGAGTCGCTGCGCGCGCAGCTGGCCAAGAGCCGGGGGCAAGCCGAAAAGCTGGCCGGGCAGCAGGAGGCCGTGCTGGAGAACGCCCAGGCGCAAGTCGCCGCCAGCCACGCGCAGCTGGGCAAATACAAGGGCGCGTATGACGAGCTGCTGACGCTGTCGCGCACGAAGGAAGCCGAGCGCGTGGCGCTGGCGCGCACGCTCGCCCAGCGCGATGAAGAGGTCAAGGTGTGCGTGGCGAAGAACCGCGACATGTATGCGGCCGGCAAGGAAATCCTTAACGCCTATGAACGCATCAGCACGGGCGACATCCTGGCGCTGAAGCAGCCGTTTGCCGGCAAGGCGCGTGTGCAGTTCGAGGAGCAGGCGCAAGCCTATGGCGACAAGCTGTACGACGCGCAAACGCCGCGCAGTCAAGCGGCTGCAACGTCCAAGCCGTAGTCTGTTCCACATTACTTTTGCGTATCCAGGAAATTTGAAATGACTGAAATTGAATCGACTGAAGGGGCAACGGCTGTGGCAACGGCTGTGGCAACGGCTGTGGCAACGGCTGACGTTGCGATGGCCGAAGCCGGCCTGATTCTTGACGTGAACGCCGAGCGCCTGCAAGCGCTGCTGCAATCGGTGGGCTACCGCGTGACGCTGTCTGAACAGAACGGCGCGGTGCAATTGCTGAGCGCCAGCCAGGGCGTGGGCTTTGCCGCCCGCATGGGCAACCCCGCCCCGCACGACGGCCACTATCTGGACTACACGCTCAGCTGCGCGCTGCGCGTGCAAGGCGACGTGCCGGCCGGGCTTGCCGAGCGCTGGAACGTGGAAAAGCGCTTTGCCCGCCTGACGGTGCAGGGCGTGTTTTTGGTGCTGGAGCTGGACGTGATTGTGGCGGGCGGCGTGTCGGAATCGTACTTGCGCGCGACGACCGAACTCTGGGACCGCTTGCTGCAAGAGTTTCTGCTGTTCCTGCGCGCGAATGCGTCGGCGCAGGATGGCGACGCCGTGGCTGCGGTAGCGGCCAACGCTGAGACCGAAGCCGCCACCGCGCATTGATGCCTTGAGGCTTTCTTCATGACTACGACCCTGACTTCCTCAAACCGCCTGCGCCTGACGGCGGCCGTGCTGTTGATTGCTGTGCTGGCGGGCGCGGTGGCGCTGATGCGCGGCAACGATGCGCAAAGCAGCGAGGCGCCTGCTCCCGCGGCCCCGGCTTCGGCTCCGGCCAAAGGGGTGGCCGCCATCGCCCCGCCAGCAGCGCCGTCCGCTGCCCCCCAGGCGCCCGCCGTCGCCACCTTGGGTACGGTGCGCGTCGAACGCGACGAACTGCTGCGCCAGTTGCAGGCGATGCCGCCGCAGGCGCGACAGCAATTGCAGGAGAACCGGGCGGGTCTGGACCAGTGGCTGCGCGCGCGTCTGGCCGAGCGCGCGCTGATCGAGCAGGCGCGCGCGCAGGGCTGGCAAGACAAGCCCGAGATCAAACGCGCCGTGCAAGCCGCGCAGGAACGCATTGTGGTGCAGAGCTATCTGGATTCCGTCAGCCGAGCGCCAGACGCCTATCCGTCGGACGCCGATCTGCAAGTGGCCTACGAACGCGCCAAGCCGCAGTTGACCGTGCCGGCGCAGTACCGCGTCAGTCAGATCTTCCTGCCAGCGGCGTTAAGCGATGCGGACGCGGTGGCGGCGGCGCGCAAGCAGGCGCAAGACCTGGCCAAGCGCGCGCAAGCGCCCAAGGCGGATTTCGCGGCGTTGGCCCAAAGCCAGTCGCGCGACGAGACCTCGCGGGCGCAAGGGGGCGATATTGGCTACCTGCCCTTGGCGCAGCTGACGCCCGAAATGCGTCCGGTGGTGGCGCAGATGAAGGCGGGCGAGGTGTCGGCCCCGGTGCAGTCGGCGGCGGGGTTTCACATCCTGAAGCTGACGGCGATGCAGCCGGCCAGCGTGACGCCGTTTGATCAAGTGAAGGACGAGCTGCGCGTTGCGCTGCGTAATCAACGTCAGGAACTGGCCGCGCGGGCCTATCTGGAGGGATTGCTGAATGCCGGAACCGTCAGCATCGATGGCGCAGCCCTCAACGCCGCGTTTGAACAAAGCGCGGCCGGCCAGGCCAGCCCCCCGTCCGTCGCCCGCGCCCCGTGATGGGTTTCATGATGGGGGGCATGATGCGGCAGGCGGTATCACCCGGGCGCTTGACCGGCGCTTGACGCAAGCGCTGGGCAGCGCCCAGCCGCCAGCCAGCATGCAAGACGCGGCGGCGCTGTTGCAGGCCCTGAGGCTAACGTTTCCCGCCGAGCTTGCGCGCTGGCTTCCCTTGATGCCGATGTTGGCGGCGGGGCCGTCGCCGATGCTATTGCCGGGGGCGTCGCCGATGGTATTGCGGGAAGCGTCGCCGATGCCTCCGGCGAAGTCCACGCCCCTGCCGCCGCCCCGCGCGTTGCCGCCGTCCGCATCCCGTCGCGCGCGAGATCCGGCGCGCGCGCTGGGCCTGGACTTGGCCGACCTGCGCGTGCTGTATCGGGCGCTTCGCGTGGCGTGGCTGGCCGAGCTGGTCTTCGGCGGCCGCGATCAGGCGCGGCGCTGGCTATGCACGCCCAAGCGCCGGCTGCATGGCCGGGTGCCGTTGCTGTTGTGCCAGCACGGGCGCTACGCCGCGGTCGTTGAAGCATGGCTTGTCGATATTGATGAAGGAAACGGCCCATGATTGCGCTCTGGCGCTTAAGCAATAGCCAGGACTTGCAGCCTCGGGCGCGGCCCGCGGGCCGCTGGCACAGCGCCGGCGCGCCGGTGGTGGTGCTGGACGCCAATCCTGCCGCCGCCGTGTTCGCCCGCTTGGCCTTGTCCGAAGTGGCGCACCCGCAAGCCTTGCCCCGCCACTACTTCCTGTTGGAAGTGAAGGCGCCCGGCGCTGCCGTTAGTGATGCCGACGCGCCCTTGCATTGGCACACCGATCTGCCCGCCACCCGCGCGCTGGGCAACGCGTGGCTGGCGAGCGGCGAGTCGCTGCTGCTGCGCGTGCCGTCGGCGGCGGGGGGCGTGCAGTACTTGCTGAACGCGAGCCACCCGCAGTTGTCGCAGTGCCAGATTGTGTCGTCGGTTGCGTATCCCTACGCGCCGCACCTGGCGGGCATCGCCCGCGCGGTGCGGGAAGACGCCGCCTGGCTGGCCGCGGCGGATGCCGGGGGCGGGCAGGACTAGAATGTGGCACAGCCGGCGTTGGCCGGCGTGCCCTTCGTTCCTGTCAGGAGCCCGACGTATGACCGCAATCTCCGCTGCCCCCGAGACGGGCGCAGCGTTGCCCGCCTACACCGCGCAGGTGGACATCGTTTCCATCCAGTCCCAAGTCGTCTATGGCTATGTGGGCAACAACGCCGCCATGCCGGTATTCCGCCGCGCCGGCCTGCGGGCCATTGCCGTGCCGACGGTGCTCTTGAGCAACACGCCGCACTATCCCACGCTGCATGGGGGCGCGGTGCCGCTGGACTGGTTCGAAGGTTTGTTGAAGGGGTTGGACGAGCGCGGCGTCACCAAGGTGGCGCGCGCGGTCGTCTGCGGCTATCTGGGCCAGCCGGGGCAGGCGGACCTGCTGGCGCGTTGGCTGCCGGCCTTACGTGCGGCGCGGCCGGACGTGCGCGTGCACATTGATCCGGTCATGGGTGACCGCAACGATGGCCTGTACGTGAACGAGGGCCTGGTCGCGCAGTACCGCAGCTTGCTGGTGCCCTTGGCCGATGGCATGACGCCCAACCATTTCGAGCTTGAGCTGCTGGTGGGCCGCGCCTTGTCGACGATGGACGAGGTGGTGACGGCAGCCCGCGAGCTTATCGCGCTGGGGCCGCAATGGATCGTCGTGACGAGCGCCGCGCCGATGGCCGCGGAACCCGGCACCTTGCAGCTGGCGGTGGTGACGCGCGACAACGTCAGCGTGGTCACGCACCCCGAGATCGCCATTCCGCCGTCGGTGCATGGCACCGGCGACGTGTTCATGGCCAGCGTCACGGCCAAGCTGCTGACCGGGCAGGACCTGCCCGGGGCCGTGCGCGAGGCCGCGGCCCTGGTCACCGCCACGCTTGTCCGCACGCGCGAGCTGGCGTGGGAAGAACTGGCGGTGGAAGACTGATCAATACGTCTTGTACGGCAGGAACTTGCCGCTCATCACGATCTGCACGCGGTCGCCCTTGGGGTCGGCTTCGCGCGACAGGTCCATCTTGAAGTCGATGGCGCTCATGATGCCATCGCCAAATTCTTCATTGATCAGCGCCTTGAACGTGGTGCCGTAGACGTTGATCAGTTCGTAGAAGCGGTAGATGAGCGGGTCGGTCGGCACCGACGTGGGCAGCGATCCCTTGTAAGGCACCACTTGCAGCTGCACCACGGCGTCGGCCGGCAGGTCCAGCACGCGGGCGGCGGCAAGCGCCTGTTCCTCGGTCAGGGTCATCTGGCCGAGCAGCGCGGCGGTGGTCCATTCCTTGCTCTGGCCCACGGCCTCGGCAATGGCGGACCAGCTGAGCTTCTTTTCCAGCTTGCGGGTAACGATCAGTTCGGTGACTTCAGCGCGGGACATCATGATGGGATTCACTCCTTGTGGGATGCCTTGTCGACCAGGAAGTCGACGAGATGGTTGCGGATTTCGTAGTAGCGGGGTTCGTGGTGCAGGCTGGCGCGCGTCCGGTCGCGCGGCAGGTCCACGCTGACGGATTCGGCAATGCGGGCGTAGGGGCCCGCGCTCATGAGCAGGATGCGGTCCGACAGCAAGATGGCTTCGTCCACGTCGTGCGTGATCATGAATACGGTCTGGCGGGTTTGCTGGACGATGCTGCGCAACTCATCCTGGATGGTGCCGCGCGTAAGCGCGTCCAGCGCGCCAAAGGGTTCGTCCAGCAACAGCATCTTGGGCTGGATGGCGAAGGCGCGCGCAATGCCCACGCGTTGCTTCATGCCGCCCGACAACTCGCTGGGTTTCTTGGCAGCGGCATGCGCCAGGCCGACCATGTCCAGATAACGCAGGCTGTGTTCGCGCACCTGGTCGCGGGTGTAGGCGGGCCAGCGCGAACGCACGCCGAATTCCACATTTTGCAGCGCGGTCAGCCACGGCAGCAGCGCGTGCGCCTGAAACACGACGCCGCGCTCCAGCGACGGGCCAGAGATCTGGCGGCCGTCCATGATGACAACGCCTTCGTTGGTGTCGTCGATGCCTGCCAGCACGTTCAGGATGGTGGTCTTGCCGCAGCCCGAATGGCCGATGACGCAGACGAACTGGCCTTGTTCGATGTCGAAGTCAATGTTCTCGAACACCGGCGGCTGGGGTTGGCCGTTGCGGCCGGGGTAGCGTTTGCCCAGGCCCTGGACTTGCAGAAATGCGTGGCTCATGGCCTTACTCCCGATAGCTGACCAGGCGCGCCGCGCGGGCCAGCAAGGTGTCCAGCAGCATGCCGATCAGGCCGATGAAGAAGATCGCGCAGATGATGTTGGCGATGGACAGGTTGTTCCATTCGTTCCAGACGAAGTAGCCGATGCCGGTGCCGCCAATCAGCATTTCGGCGGCCACAATCACCAGCCAGGCGATGCCCACCGAGATGCGCATGCCCGTCATGATGGTGGGCGCGGCGGCAGGCAGAATCACTTGCAGGGCGGTGCGCAGGCGCGACACCTCCAGCGTGCGCGCGACGTTCAGCCAGTCTTGCCGCACGGCGCCCACGCCGAACGCGGTGTTCACCAGCATCGGCCACAGCGAGCAGATGAAGATCACGAAGATGGCGGACGTGTCGGCGTCTTTGATGGTATAGAGCGCAAGCGGCATCCACGCCAGCGGTGAAATCGGTTTAAGCACCTGGATGAAGGGGTCGAAGGCGCGGTAGACGGTCTTCGACATGCCAATCAGAAAGCCCAGCGGTATCGCTACCAGCGCCGCCAGGCCAAAGCCCGTCAGCACGCGCGCCACCGAATACGCCAGCTGCACGCCGATGCCCTTGTCGTTGGGGCCGCGGTCGTAGAACGGGTCTTTGACGTGTTGCCACAATTTTTCGCCCACCTCGGCGGGGCCGGGAAAGGGCGTCTTCGAACCGCTGGCCGCCGCATTGCCGACCAGCGCCGCATAGGCTGGGTCCACCGCCGCGCCGCCCGTGTCGGGGCGCGTGGCGGCGTGCCAGAGCAGCAGAAACGCAAGGAACAGCGCGACGGACAGGAACGTCGCCCGCCAATATTGCATGGACCGCATCAGGTCCTCCGGATCTTGAAGCCGGCCAGATAGGCTTCAGGCTGGGTGGGGTCGAACGGTTTGCCCATGATGCTGAAGGTCTTGTTGGTTTCAGCGGGCGGGGTCAGGCCGGCCTCGCGCATCAGGCGCACGGCGTCGGTCGCCAGGAAGACGTCGGCGGCTACCTTCTGGTAGTCGACGTCGCCCTTGAGCTGGCCCCAACGTTTCATCTGCGTCAGTATCCACACGGCAAACGATTGCCAGGGCATGGGATCGAAGTCGATGCGGTTGGGGTCGGTCAGCACTTTGCCCAGGCCGTCGGCGTAGGTGCCGGTCAGCACTTGTTCGACGACGGTGACGGGCTGGTTCAAGTAGTTGGGCGCGGCGATGGCGGTGGCGATTTCCTTGCGGTGCGCGGGGTCGCGGGCGTAGGCGGTGGCTTCGATGATGGACTTCAGCAGCGCCTGGTAGGTGTTGGGCATCGTCGTGACGAATTCCTTGCTGGCGGAAAACGCGCAGCAGGGGTGGCCGTCCCAGATGGCTTTGGACAGCGTGTGGATGAAGCCCACGCCGTCGTACACGGCGCGCTGGTTGACGGGGTCAGGCGCCAGGAAACCGTCGATGTTGTCGGCGCGCAGGTTGGCCACCATTTCCGGGGGCGGCACGGAACGGATCTGCACATCGGTGTCGGGGTCCAGACCGTGTTCGGCCAGGTAGTAGCGCAACAGGTAGTTGTGCATGGAGTAGTCGAACGGCACGGCGAACTTGAAGCCCTTCCAGTCCTTGGGGTCGCGGCGGTCTTTGTGCTTCATGGACAGCGTGATGGCCTGGCCGTTGATATTTTCCACGGCGGGCATCGTCCACGGCACGGCGCGGCTGGCGCCCACGCCCATCGATATCGCCAGCGGCATGGGCGACAGCATGTGGGCGGCGTCGTATTCGCCGGACATGGCTTTGTCGCGGATGAGCGCCCAGCCGGCGGTCTTGACCACTTCGACATCCAGGCCTTGCTTGGCGTAGAAGCCCATGGGGTGCGCCATGATGATGGGGGTGGCGCAGGTGATGGGGATGAAGCCGACTTTCAGTTTCTGCTTTTCCAGCGGGCCGGTGGATTGCGCGAATGCTTCGCGGGCGGCGGCCAGCGGGAAGATCGACGCGATGGCGGCCATGGCGGTGCTGCTGCCCACGGCGCGCAGGAAGCGGCGGCGCAGCGCGTCTTGCGGGAACAGGGCGCGCATGACTGCTTGTTCTACCGCGTTGTCCGTGGCGGATGGCGTGGCGGCTTGCGCGGCGCGTTCGTGTTCGGCCTGCGAGGCATGGCGGCCGCAGCCGCAGGCAAGACGGCTGTTGGCGTCGAACGGATTGCTGAATAAGGACATGGGATGGCTCCGGCCTAGAGGGGGTTGGAGCCATCATGGGGCCGGCCGCGCGGGGGCGGTATCCCGGGTTCGACGATATGCGTGTAGGGGATTTACTACGCGGTGCGCGGTGTGCGCCGGGGTGGTGCGTGGGGCGTTAAAGCGCACCCAGCTGGTGCGTGTTGGCGTAGGCGACCAGTTCCACCAGCGTGCGCACGCCGAGCTTTTCGAAGATGCGGCTGCGGTAAGTGGAGATGGTGTTGACGGACAAGGCCAGTTGTTCGCCGATGGCGGAGACGGATCGGCCAGCGACCAGCAGCTGCAAGACCTGGAATTCGCGGTTGGACAGTTGTTCGTGCGGGGGGCGGGTGGTGTCTTGGCGGACGGTGTGGGCCAGCAGTTCGGCGACGGCGGGCGTCACGTACAGTTTTCCGGCGGCGGCGTTGACGAGCGCGGACAGCAGTTCGTCGGGGTCGCAGCCTTTGTTCAGGTAGGCGTGCGCGCCGGTGCGCAGGGCGCGCACGGCGAACTGGGTTTCGGGGTAGACGGACAGCATGACGACGCCGAGTGCGGGGTAGTCGGCGCGTACGGTCTTCAGGACGTCCAGGCCGTCACGTTCGCCTAGCGCGACGTCCAGCACGATGGCGTCGTAGCGGGTTTGACGCAGGGCGCGCAAGGCGGAGGGCGCGTCGGCGGCTTCGTCCACGAGGGCCACGCGCGGGTCTTCTTCCAGGATGCGGGCAAGGCCGCGGCGGATGATGAGGTGGTCGTCAACGATGAGCAGGTTCAGGGCCATGGCGGATCAGGTGGGGTTCAGGCGCAGGCGGGCGCGCATGCCGGCGCCGGGGGCGCTGTCCAGGGCAAGGTCGCCGCCGATGCCGCGCGCGCGTTCGCGCATGCCGAGGATGCCGAAGGTGTGGCGGGCTTCGGGCAGTTGCATGCCGATGCCGTCGTCTTCGACGGTGAGGAGCAGGCCCTCTTCGGTCCAGACGGCGCTGACGCTGACGCTGCGGGCGCAGGCGTGGCGTTGGACGTTGGTGAGCAGTTCCTGAACGATGCGGTAGACGGCGATTTCGGCGTTGCGGTCCAGCCGCCGGCGTTCGGTGTCAGGCGGGCACAGGTAGCGGCATTGCAGGCCGGTGCGGGTTTGCAGGTCTTGCAGCAGGGTTTCCAGGGCGGCCCAGAGGCCCAGGTGGTCAAGCACGACGGGGCGCAGGTCGCTGAGGATGCGGCGCGTGGCGCCCATGGCGGTCTGCGTGACGTCCAGCATGCGGTCGACGTGGATTTGCAGTTCGGGGGTGGCGCCCAGTTGGCGGCGCAGCCAGTTCAGGTCCAGCTGCAAGGCGGTGAACGAGGCGCCAAGATCGTCGTGGATGTTGCGGGCGATGTGGGCGCGTTCTTCTTCGCGCAGGGTGGACAGGTGAGATGACAGGCGGCGCAGCGAGTCGTGGGCGCTGGTGAGTTCGGCGGTGCGTTCGCCGACGCGGCGTTCGAGCTGGGCTTGGGTGCTGTGCAGTTCGCGTTCGATGCGTTTGCGGTCGGTGATGTCTGAAAACGTGACGACGGCGCCGACGACTTCCTGCTCGTTGCGGATGGGGTAGGAGGCGTATTGGGCGTCGAAGCAGGAGCCGTCGCGGCGCCAGAGCACTTCGTCGTCAACGCGCACGCCGCGGCCTTCGCGGAAGGCCTGGAAGATGCGGCAGTCGTGGACGGGCATCAGGTCGCGGTTGGCGTGCGAATGATGGATCAGGTAGTGCATGTTGCGGCCAACGACTTCATCGGGGGAGTAGCCGAGCAGGGTGGCGCCGGCGCCGTTGATGAAGATGCAGCGGCCGCGCAGGTCGATGCCGTAGATGCCTTCGCCGGCGGACTCCAACAGCATTTCCAACTGCCGGCGCCAGGCGGCGTGGTGCGAGAGATGGTTTAAGTCGGCGAACATGATTGCGTGTTTTCCCCGAGGAGCGCGTTTGGTTTTTGTTTTTTGGGGAGTTTAAGGGAAGGGTGTTTGCCGTGGGTGACGGGGCTTTAGTTCACGGAGGAACCGCGCGCGCGTAATTCGTCGGCCGGAGTGCTGGGGACGCCCGGGGTGGCGGGCGGTGTGCTTGGCCTGCTTCTGGGGTGCTGGGTTTGGCTTGGAAGATCTTGCAGGGCCGCCCGTCGCCTGCCGCCCGGGCGGCGGGCGGTGGGCATGTGGGGGTGTTGGGTATTACGGCACCAAGGACAGGCCTACGCGGAACTGCGATTCGTTGCGCTGGTTGTAGCCCAACAGGGTTTCGCCGTAGCCGTTGAAGTACTGCAAATGCAGATACCCGTTCATGTTCAAGAACGTGCGCTGCAAGGGCCAGGCGAAGTCCAACTGCGTCGTGCGGCGCTTTTGGTCGCCTTGGCGATACATCGCCGACACCACCGCGCCGTTGTCTTGCGCCCAGCGCAACTGCCAATCGACGCGGCCGGCGTAGTCGGCGTAGTCGCGGTTCTCGTCGGCTACAGCGAAGTAGGCCTTGACCTTGGGGGCGAAGGTCAGCGTGCTGCCGCTGTCGAAGCGGTAGTGGAAGCGCGGTTCGATGTAGCCGTCGTTGACCGAACGCGAGTCTTCGCCGTCCTTGCCGTTGGAGTTGTGCTCCACGCCGGTGTTCATGCCGAAGCGCCAGTTCTGGTTGGCCGACTGCCAGATGTTGTCCGACAGCCAGAATGCGCTGGGGTTGAACGTGGTGTCGATGAAGGGCATGGAGTCGCCCTGCAAGTCCCACAGCGAAGTCTGGGTGTAGGCCAGGTAGAAGTTCTCGCCCCAGGTGGCCGGGCGGTCGCCGCTGGGGCTGAACAGGCGGTACTTGGCGCTGATCTGGAAGCGGGCGGTGGTTTGGCCGCGCGTGCCGATGTCGAAGTAGACGGGTTTGTATTCCGAGATCGAGCTGCGGAAGCGGTCGAACGCTGTTTGCGGTTGCACGGTGGGGACGACGGCGGCGTCCGGGGCGGGGCCGCCTTCGGGCGATGCGCCGACGGCGGTGACGGCGGCCACGGGTACAGGCTGGCCGCTGCGGGCGTCAACGACGGGGCCTTGGGCGGGCGTGCTGGCGACGGTGCCGCTTTCGCGGCCGGTGGCGTCCAGCGCCATCATGGACGGCTGGCCTTCGATGGAGACGGCTTGCAGGCCGCGTGCGGTGGTGGGGACGACGGCGGTCCACGCCATGCGCGCGAAGTTGTTGACGGGCACGCTGTAGCTCGCGCGGTCGCCGGCCAGCTTGGCCAGGCTGCGCACGATTTTGCCGTCTTGGCTGCGCCATTGCAGCACCAGTTCTGGCGGCGCTTCCCAATTGGCGCGCGCGCTGCCTTCGTTGAAGTACACGGCTTCGATGGTGACGGTTTCGCCTGGGGCGGCGGACGGGCGGTCCAGGCGGTACGACACGCCTGCGGTCGCGGCGCTTGCCGCGCTGAGGGCGACGGCGGCGGTCAAGGCGTGCAGGGCGAAGTGGGGGTGTGCAAGACGGCGTAGGGACATGGGTGCGGTGTGTTGTTCTTGTGACGAGGCAATGTAGCATCGCGCACGGAAACTGTTTGTAAGGCAGGCTTATCGGATGTAGGCCTTGTAATAAACATCGGGTAATCAGGATGTTGGCGCGGCATTGCTTGGGCTGCATACGACAAGGCCCCGGGCATTGATGACAATGCCCGGGGCCTTGGTTTTTGTGGCTGCGCCGCAGCGCGGCTATGCGTGCGCCTTACGCATTACTCACCGAACTTGATGCCTTGCGCCAGGGGCAGGTTGCGCGAGTAGTTGATGGTGTTGGTCGCGCGGCGCATGTAGTTGCGCCAGGCGTCGGAACCCGATTCGCGGCCGCCGCCGGTTTCTTTTTCGCCACCGAAGGCGCCGCCGATTTCCGCGCCGGAGGTGCCGATGTTGACGTTGGCGATGCCGCAGTCCGAACCCGATGCCGACAGGAAGGTTTCGGCTTCGCGCAGGTCGTTGGTGAAGATGGCGGACGACAGGCCTTGCGGCACGCCGTTTTGCAACGCCAGCGCGTCGGCGAATTCCTTGTAGCGCATCACGTACAGAATGGGCGCGAAGGTTTCGTGGCAGACGACGTCGGTTTGGCCGGGCATTTCGGCAATGGCGGGGCGCACGTACCAGGCGTTGGGGTATGCATCGGCCAGCACGCGTTCGCCGCCGGTGACCTTGCCGCCTTGTTCGCGCGCGGCTTTCAGGGCGTCTTGCATGGCGTCAAACGAGCCGCGGTCGATCAGCGGGCCAACCAGGTTGCCGCTGTCCAGCGGGTTACCGATGGGGGCGCTGGCGTAGGCTTTGTGCAGGCGTTGGACCAGGGCGTCGGCCACGCTTTCGTGCACGATCAGGCGGCGCGTGGTGGTGCAGCGCTGGCCGGCCGTGCCGATGGCGCCGAAGACGATGCCGCGTGCGGCCATGTCCAGGTCGGCGGTGGGGCCGACGATGATGGCGTTGTTGCCGCCCAGTTCGAGCAGTACGCGGCCAAAGCGTTGTGCGACGCGCGGGCCCACCTGGCGGCCCATGCGGGTGGAACCGGTGGCGGACACGAGCGCCACGGTGTGCGAGTCGACCAGCGCTTCGCCCACTTCGCGGCCGCCGATCAGCACTTCGGACAGGCCGGCGGGCGCGTCGCCAAAGCGTTGCATGGCTTGGGCGAACAGGGCTTGGCAGGCGAGCGCCGTCAGCGGCGTTTTTTCAGACGGCTTCCACACCACGGCGTTGCCGCAGACGATAGCCAACGCAGCGTTCCATGACCACACGGCCACGGGGAAGTTGAAGGCGCTGATGATGCCTATCACGCCCAGCGGATGCCAGGTTTCCATCATGCGGTGGCCGGGGCGTTCGGATGCGATGGTCAGGCCGTACAGCTGGCGCGACAGGCCGACGGCGAAGTCGCAGATGTCGATCATTTCCTGCACTTCGCCTTCGCCTTCGGCCACGATCTTGCCGGCTTCCAGGCTGACGAGACGGCCCAGCGCGGTCTTGTTTTCGCGCAGCGTTTCGCCCAGCAGGCGGATCAATTCCCCCCGGCGCGGGGCCGGCACGTCGCGCCAGGCCAGGCTGGCCTGACGGGCGCGGGTGATGGCCGAATGGGCCTGCGCCACCGTGTGTTCGTGCACCTGGGCCAGTTCAGCGCCGTCGATCGGGCTGCGTGCGGTCAGCGTGCCGCCGCTAAGCACGTCGGCATTCAGGCCGAGCGCGCGCAGGATGTCTTGGGGGGTGTCCATGCCGGTTCCTTGGATTGCCAGCGAAGTCCATGTTTTGAAACGCATGGCTTCGCTTAAGGGTTATGCCTAAGTGGCGATTCTGGAAAAAAATTTACTATACGAAACTCTGGCGTGAATTGCGAAACTTTTTTTAGCGCAGTCCCAACGTGATGGGGTGCCTACGTGGCAGACGCTTTACTGGATGTTCAAGCAGTCACCAAGACCTTCCAACGCGACGGCCAGCCGCCGCATATTGCGTTGGACGCCGTCAATTGCCAGCTGAACCGGGGCGAAGTGATGGTGGTCGTCGGGCCGTCCGGCTCTGGCAAGAGCACCTTGCTGCGCACTTTGAATGGGCTGGAAAGCATCGACAGCGGCACGATCCGCGTGGATGGCGTGTCGCTCACTGACCCGGCCACCGACGTCAACCGGTGGCGCACCGAAGTGGGCATGGTGTTCCAGCACTTCAACCTGTTCCAACACCGTACTGCGCTGGACAACGTTGCGCTACCCCAGCGCGTGGTGCGCGGCCGCAGCCGTGCGGACGCCGAACGTTATGCCCGCGAACTGCTGGGCCGTGTCGGCATGGGCGATTACGGCGAGCGCTATCCCAGCCAGTTATCCGGCGGCCAGCAGCAGCGCGTGGCCATTGCCCGCGCGCTGGCCATGGACCCCAAGCTGATGCTGTTTGACGAGGCGACCTCCGCGCTCGACCCCGAAACGGTGGGCGGCATTCTTGAGCTGATGCGCCAGCTGGCCCACGACGGCATGACGATGGCGGTGGTGACCCACGAAATGGGATTCGCCCGCGACGTCGGTGACCGCGCGCTGTTCATGGACGCCGGCCGCATCGTTGAAATCGGCACGCCCGACGAGGTGTTCTGTCATCCGAAAGAGGCGCGCACGCGTGCCTTTCTGGAAAAGATTTTGTAGTCCAAGCAGGCCGGTCCGGCTAATCCGGGCGCTGCCGGCCCTGCGGCAACACGACTCGCTTCGCCCGGAACGACAAGGCTTCATCCACCTCTAGGGGATATTGAAATGCTGAAAATCAAACAATGGCTGGGCGTGGCCAGCGTCGCATTCGCGGCCGCCACGGTTGCGCAGCCGGCGCAAGCCGACGAGCTGGGCGACATCATCAAGCGCGGTGAATTGCGGGTGGCGGTGCAGACCTCTGGCCCGCTGATGAGCTTCATGGACAAGTCCGGCAACCGCACGGGCCTGGCCGTGGAAGTGGCCAAGCGCATGGCCGACGACCTGGGCGTGAAACTCGTTTTGCAGGACTACGAGTGGAAGGGCCTGCTGCCGGCGCTGCTGTCCGGCAAGGCCGACATGGTGGCCGCCGACATGACGCCTACCCCGCAACGCGCGGCGCAGGTGCTGTTCTCGGCGCCGATGTTCTATGCCGAAACCGTTGCCGTCGTGCCTAAGGATTCCCCGTACAAGTCGTACGAGGAACTGGACAAGGCCGGGGTGAACGTCGGCGTGCTGGGCGCCAGCACGTATGCCGAAGTGGGCAAGAAAATGCTGCCCAAGGCCACGATGAAAGAGTTCTCGGGCGGCAGCGCCCCGGTCGGGCAGGCCTTGTCCAGCGGCCGTCTGGACGCCGGCATCATGTCGATGTCTACCGCGAACCAGTTCCTGGTGGACTTCGGCAACCTGCGCGTGCTGGACGGCGTGATGGTGCGCGAGCCGCTGGCGTTCGCCGTCGGCCCCAATGCGTTCCGCCTGAAGTTCTGGCTGGATAACTGGCAGACGCTGAAGACCGCCGACAACACGCTGCCCGAGCAGGTCAAATACTGGTACTCCACGGATTGGAAGAAAGACCACTGATCCATCGATTGCGATCACGCAACACCACACGGAGACCTGAGCGCCCATGGACTGGCTGATCGATTACTACAACTGGCGCATCGTCAGCCAGTACACGGGCCAATTCGCCACCGGCCTGGCCAACACGCTGATCGCGGCAGGCGCAAGCCTGGTGTTGTCGGTGTTGGCCGGCGTGCCGCTGGCCTTGCTGCACATGTCGCGCCGCGCCGTCATCTGGCGCCCCGTGGCCGCCTACGTGCAGTTCATTCGTTCCACCCCCTTGCTGGTGCAGATCTATCTGGTCTATTACGCGGTGCCCATGCTGATTCCGGGCGCCGGGCGCTGGAGCGAAATGATCCTGGGCATCATGGCCATGACGCTGCATCACGCCGCCTACATGAGCGAAATCATCCGCGTGGGCATCGAATCCGTGCCGCGCGGCCAGATCGAAGGCGCCAAGGCTTGCGGCATGAACTACCAACAGCGGCTGCGTTACGTCGTGCTGCCGCAAGCCTTCGTCAATACGCTGCCGCCGCTCTTGGGGCAAACCGCTGTGTTGATCAAGGACACATCGCTGCTGTCGCTGATTACCGTGTTTGAGCTGGTGGCCGCAGGCGTGCAGATGAACAGTGACCGCATCGTGCCCAGTGAAAGCTTCCTGACGATTGCCGCCGGCTATCTGCTGATCTACGGCGTCATGCTGTTGTTGTCACGAGGCGTCAGCCTGTGGCTGGCCGGCCCGGCCTGGAACGCGAGGTAAACATGCTGGACTCCTATCTTTCCACCGCTGGCGTCGTGCTGCCCTTTCTGCTGAAGGGCTTCTGGGAAACGCTGAAGATTTCGTTTGTGGCCATCATCGCGGGCTCGTTGCTGGGGTTTGTGATTGGTGTGATACGCAGCTATCACATTCGGGGTATTCACCAGCTGCTAGGGCTGTATATCCACGTTCTGCGCGGCACGCCGTTCCTGGTGCAGCTCTACATCTTCTACTTCGTGCTGCCCAGCACCGGCATCGCGCTGCTGCATTGGGATTCCGGCACGGCGGCGTTTGTGTCGCTGTCCGTCTATACATCGTGCTATGTGGCCGAAATCGTCATGGGCGCCATTCAGTCCGTGCCGCGCGGCCAGACCGAAGGGGCCATGACGCTAGGCCTGCGGCCCTTGCAGATATTGCGTCTGGTGATTTTGCCGCAAGCCATGCGCCTGATCGTGCAGCCCATGAGCGGCGTCTACGTCATGCTGATCAAAAGCACCGCCATCCTGTCGGTGGTCGGCATCACCGAACTGACGCGCCAGGGCGAGGTGTTCATCATTACCTTCCCGGCGAAATCGCTGTTCATCTACGGCATGATCGCCGCCATCTATTTCATCTACTGCTACCCGCTGCTGCGCCTGGCCAACTGGCTGGAAAAGCGCTTGACGGGCGGCTTGCAGGGCGCAAGCCTGCACTGACACGGACCGCATCGGCATGGCCTCCGAGTACATCGACACCTATTACAAACGCACGCTGTCCGACACCGAGACCACTTATCCGGCGTTGGCGGGCGTGTCCAGCACCGACGTCTGCGTCGTGGGCGCGGGGCTGGCGGGCTTGTCCACCGCGCTGGAACTGGCGCGCCGCGGCCGCAATGTCACCGTGCTGGAAGCGCAACGCGTGGCCTGGGGCGCGTCAGGCCGCAACGGCGGCTCGGTCTCGCCGGCTTTCTCGGCCGGCGCCGACGCCATCAAAAAGCATGTGGACGAAGACCACTACCGCCAGTTGTACCGGCTGTCGATGGAAGGCGTGGAGATCATCCGCGACAACATCCGCACGCTCGCCATCGCCGACGCGCACAAGGTCGATGGCCGGCTGCGCGTGGTGCGCTACGAAGCCACCGATGCGCTGAACCAGTGGTGCGACGCCCAGCGCCGCGACTTCGGCCGCGACGTGCGCTTTCTGACGCGCAACCAGGTGCGCGAACGCCTGGTGTCCGACGTCTACCACCAAGGCGTGGAAGATCCGAGCTCGTTTCACTTTCATCCGCTGAACTACGCCCGCGCGCTGGCCCGCGAATGTGTCCGGCTGGGCGTGCGCATCCATGAAGATTCCCCGGTCACCGGCGTCACCCTGGAAGGCGCCATCAAGCATCTGAAAACGGCGCAGGGCCAGATCGACGCCCGCACCGTGGTGCTGGCCACCGGCGGCTACACGGGCGACGTCGTGCCTGCGCTGCGCCGCGCGATGCTGCCGATCGCCACCTACATCATGCTGACCGAACCGCTGGGCGACCGCGTGCAGGAAGCCATCCGCAGCACCGCCGCCATTGGCGACGACCGCCGCGCCGGCAACTACTATCGCGTGCTGGATGGCGGCCGCATCGGCTGGGGCAGTAGAATCACTACCCGTGTCGATGACCCGCCCGATCTGGCCGAGTCCCTGCGCCGCGAATTGCTGTCCGTCTACCCCCAATTGCAGGGGCTGCGCGTCGAGACCGCATGGTCGGGGCGCATGGCCTACGCCCGGCATCTGATGCCGCAGATCGGCCGGCTGGCGCCGGACGTCTGGTATTGCACGGCGTTTGGCGGGCACGGCATGAACACCACCTCAATCGGCGGACGCGTCGTGGCCGAAGGAATCACCGGCGACACGCAGCGCTACAAGCTGTTCGAACCGTTCGGGCTGGCGTGGAACGGCGGCGGGCTGGGGACAGCGGCGGTTCAACTGACTTATTGGTCTTACCAGGCGCGCGACTGGTGGCGGGAGCGCTCATCGCGGGCATGACAAGGTACACAGGATGCAAGGCAACAAACAGAGCGCATTGGCACAACGGCTGCGAGCCCTGCGCCAAGAGCGCGATTGGACTCTGAAGCAGTTGGCGGCGGCCACCGGCGTGGCCGCGTCCACGCTGTCCAAAATCGAGAACAGCCTGCTGTCGCCCACCTATGACAACCTGATCAAGATCGCCGCCGGCCTGGACCTGGACGTGGCCGAACTCTTCACCGCGTCCGACGCCCACATGGGCACCGGCCGCCGCAGCCTCAGCCGCCAGGGCGAAGGCCGCCAATACGACACCCCGTACTACGACCACCGCCTGCTGTGCACCGCGCTGTCACACAAGCGCATGATGCCGTTCCACACCCGCGTCAAAGCCCGCTCGTTCGACGAATTCCAAGACTGGAGCCGCCACGGCGGCGAAGAATTCGTCTACGTGCTGGAAGGCGAAGTGCTGCTGTACACGGAGTTCTACGAACCGGCCCGCCTGAAAGCCGGCGAGAGTTTCTATATAGACAGCCGCATGGGACACCGGGTCATCAGCCTGAGCCCGGAAGACGCAATCGTGCTGTGGGTGTCCACGCACGCGGATATTGAGGAAGAGTAGGGCGCGGCAGGGGCGGGGGTAACCGGGCAGGATCAGGCGTGCGGATCAGGCAGCCGGATCAGGCAGCCCAAATCAGGCGCCCGAATCAGGCAGCCCCCACCTTTTTCCCCAACAAGGTAAAATTCGGCGCCCGGACATGTTCCGGGTCGTCAAAAGACTGCGCGGCAGTAGCTCAGCTGGATAGAGCACGGGCCTTCTAAGCCCGGGGTCGGGGGTTCGAGCCCCTCCTGCCGCGCCAAAACAGCGAGTCAATACAAGGCTGTACAAGGGTTTGAAATTCGCTGGCAGGTTAATCATTAGAATAAAAATGCCTGCGTTAGTGTTTCCGTTGCCGTAGCCGGTTTCAGGAATCGCTGGATTGCCGCTGCCGCACGGTGGTGGGCGCTGTGTCTATAATGCGAATCGTTATTGTTCCATTTTGGTGCGGGCGCAGCCGTGTCTTCCTCATCCGATGTTATGAAAGGCCAGGCGGTCGAGGACCTTTATCGCGTCCATCACCGCTGGCTGGTGACACTGCTGCGGCGCAAGACGGGTAACGTCGACCAGGCGGCCGACTTGGCGCACGACACCTTCGAACGGGTCTTGCGTGACGATATCCGCGCCATCATCGCGGCGCCGCGCGCCTGCCTGACCAACATCGCTCGCACGCTGACTATCGGCCATTTCCGCCGGGCGGCCGTCGAGGCGGCCTATTGCGAGGTGCTGGCGCGCCAGCCCGTCGACGTGGCCCCTTCGCCGGAAGAGCGGGCGCTGGTGGTCGAGGCGGTGACGGCGGTGTGCGCCGTGTTGGATGGCCTGTCGGTGCACGTGCACCGGGTGTTCATGCTGGCGCAGGTGCAAGGCCTGTCGCAGCCCGACATCGCCCGCGAACTGGGCATTTCCACCAACGCCGTACAGAAAGCCTTGTCCAAGGCCTTGCAGCATTGCTATCTGGCGATCTATGGCTGACGCCGCGATGCTGAGCAAGCGTGCCCCGGACGGCCTGCCGGTCGATCGCAAGCGCTTGGCGCAGGCGGCCGACTGGATGGCCCGGCTGCAAGGCGAGCCCAGCGACGCGACGGTGGCCGCCTGCCTGCGCTGGCGTCAAGCGCATCCCGACAACGAAACCATCTGGCAGCGGATGTGCGCCATGCGCGGCGATCTTGCGGCGCGCTGTGCCGTGGCGACGCCGGCGGTCGCGGTTGAATTGATCGAGCGGGCGGCGATGCGCCGCGCGCGCCGCGATGCGCTCAAGTGGATGGTGACGGGCGGCGCCGTGGCCGGGCTGGCATGGGCCGCCGAACCGTGGGAGCGCTTGCCCGTCCTGCTGGCGGATCAGCGCACGGGCACGGGCGAACTGCGCACCCTGACGTTGGATGACGGCACGCGCATCGTCATGGGGCCGGGCACCGCGCTGGACCTGCGCCTGGACCAGCGGCCTCGCTCCCTGGCGCTGCGTTCGGGTGAAATCTTGATCACTAGCGCCAGTTCCAGCGACTTGGGCCCGCTGTCGGTGATGACGCGCGACGGCGTGCTGACGCCGGTGGGCACGCGATATTCCGTGCGCGACAACGGGGGTGACCTGGGCTACGAGATTGCCGTTTTCGAAGGGGCGGTGGATATCGTTGCGCGCGCCGACGGGCGGGTGACGCGGGTGCTGGCAGGCCAGCATACGGCGCTGCAAGCGTTGGGCGCGGGTCCGGTGCTGCCAGTGGCGCCGGGCGCTGACGCCTGGACGCATGGCATGTTGTTGGCCGACCGGATGCCGTTGGGCGACTTCGTGGCGCAACTGGCCCGCTACCGGACGGGCGTGCTGCGTTGTGATCCTGCAATCGCGCGGCTGGAAGTGGTGGGCACGTATCCGTTGACGGACACCGACAGCATCCTGACGATGCTGCCGCGGGTGTTGCCCGTGCGGGTGCATTACCGCACGCGGTACTGGGTGTCCCTGAGCGCCGCCCACTGATGGCGCGGTGAAGTTGTTACAGGAAAGGCGGAAATTCAGCGTTCGAGCGAAAGAGATAGAGAACGGCGCCAACACACCGGCGTATCTGTTTTTCATCCCAGTCTAGGAACTCTGAGTCATGGCCTTCCCCCGAGCCGCCCGCCACACCCTTCTTGCGTCGGTATTGCTTGGCGCAATCCTTCCCCATCTGCCGTCTTCTGCTTGGGCGCAGGCCGCAGAGAACGATCAACGTCGCGCCTATCGCATTGACGCGGGCGGCTTGAATGCCGCTTTGTTGAGCTTCGGCGCTCAGGCCGGGGTGTTGATCGCAAGCGATCCCGCCGTCACGTCGGGTTTGCAGAGTCCGGGCGTGGATGGGGTGATGAGCGTCAGGGAAGGGCTGTCGGCGTTGCTGCGCGGCACGGGTCTGGAGGCGTTGCCCGAGCGTGACGGGTATCGCCTGGTTCGCGTGCCGCCGCCCGGCGTGACTCAGTTGGAGCCCGTCACCGTGCTGGGCCGCGCGGGTGTGACCGAAAACACGGGCTCTTTCACCGCCAGTTCGGCCACGGTGGGGGGCAAGACGGCGCAAGCGCTGCGCGAGGTGCCGCAAAGCGTGTCGGTGATCACCCGGCAAGAGATCGAAGACCGGCGTCTGGTCAGCCTGAACGACGTGATGAGCGCCACGCCGGGCATCGCGATGTTCCAGGGGGCGATGCTCAGCAGCAACTATCTGTCGCGCGGATTCGCAATCGGCAATATGCGCGTGGATGGTGGGGCGTCGATGTACCGCTCGTTCGGTGCGGACGATGACATGGCGTTCTATGACCACGTCGAAGTGCTGCGCGGGGCTGACGGCCTGTTTGGCGGCGCCAACGAAGCGGGCGGTACGATCAACCTGGTACGCAAGAAACCCACCCCGGAATTGCAGATCATCGCGCAGGCCGAGGTAGGCAGTTGGGCGTATAAGCGTACGGATCTGGACGTGAGTGGCCCGCTGACGGAAAACGGCAAGTTGCGTGGGCGCGGCGTGCTGGCCTATGAAGACAAGAACTTCTTCTACGATGTGGCGCACAGCCGCCGCACGCTGGGCTACGGGATTCTTGAAGCGGATCTGACCAGCACCACCACGGCCTTTGTCGGGGCGTCTTATCAAAAGCGGGATTCGTCCTATCAGGGCTACGGGTTGCCGCGCTATGCCACCGGCGAGGACCTGAAGCTTCCCCGCAGTACCTACCTGAGCGGCGCCGACGATCAGGCGACCCGGACCATCGTCAATCTCTTCGGGCACGTGACGCAGCAGCTTGGAGGCGATTGGAGCGCCAACCTGGACATCAACCATGAAAACTCGCACCAGGACCGCTTCGATCACTATTTCTCCGGCGCGATCGACCCCTTGACTGGCGGCGGGCTGTTCGACGCCGCCAGCAACCAGAACGAGCACTTCAAGAACACGTCCATCGACTTGTCCGCCAATGGTTCGTTTGGCCTATGGGGCCGCCGCCACCAGGTGGTGGTGGGTGCCAGTTGGGAACGTTTCCGGCCCAGCACTTATGGTTCCAAACCGTCCAACCGCGGCCAGGCGGTGCCTGACATCTTCGAGTTCAATCCTTACGATTACCCGCGCGATACGGACTTCACGCCGATGTGGAATCAGACCACCGACACGCGGCAGGCCGGCGTGTACGGGTCGCTGAACATGCATCTGGCGGAACCGCTGCATGTCATTGTGGGCGGCCGCCTGAGCCGGTACGACTACACATTTACGAACCAGACCTTGAATGCGGCAAGAGAGGTCCTGGCAACGTCGGTGACCCAGTACCAGGACGACAATGTCTTTACGCCCTATGTGGCCGCGACGGTTGACCTGAACGACACCTGGACCACCTACGCCAGCGTGGCCGAAACCTTCAAATCGCAAGCCAACAGCCTGCAAGGCCCGGCGCCCGGCAACCCGCTGGACCCGGTAACTGGCCGCAACTACGAGATCGGCTTGAAGGGCGAGCACCTGGGCGGCAAGCTGCATAGCGCGTTCGCCATTTATCAGATCGAGCGCAAGAATGCCGCCGTGCGCGATACGGCCTATCCGTCCAGCAGGGCGGGCAACGGCGCGACTTGCTGCTTCCTGCCCGACGGGAACATCGTCAGCAAGGGCTTTGACGCGGAACTGAGCGGGGAAGTGGCGCCGGGCGTCCAACTGACAGCCAGCTACAACTACAACCAGAATCGCGACCGCAATGCGTCGGGGGGCAGCTATCAGCCCCTGACGCCCAAGCACATGGCCAAGATCTTTGCGACCTACCAGTTGCCGGGCGAACTGCATCGCTGGAAAGTGGGCGGCGGCGTCAACATTCAAAGCACTACCTATGTCAGCGGCAGCGCGTACTTGCGTAATGCCGACGGCAGCCTCAGCAAGCAAAGCACGCCGTACAAGTTCACGCAGCCTGGCTACGCGATCTGGAATGCGTTTGCCCAATACCAGATCAACGACAACTGGTCGGCGCAGGTCAACGTGAACAATCTGTTCGACAAGACCTACTACAGCACGGTTGGTTACCTGGACTACGGCAACTTCTACGGGACGCCGCGCAGCGCCGCCTTGACCTTGCGCGGCCGCTTCTAAGCCGTTGACACCCGCCGCATCCAAGGGGAACCCCTTTGGTGCGGCTGGGTCGAGCGGGAAGTGCGTTCTAATGCCTATCAGATGAAGGCGGCCAAGTTCCCAGCATATCGAGCCTTACAAGGCTTTGGCTTCGGATGGGGCGAGCTCGACGAAGCCTTCGTTTGGCGACTGCACTGCGGCGCGATCGCTTCTTCTCCATGATCGAGCTGGTAAACATCTTGGAGCTCGAAAAGCAGTTCGGCAAGGCCGGACACCTCGCCCACCGGCTCATGCACTCGCGCATCGTTATTCTCGACGAACTTGGGTACGACCGCTCGATGCGGGCGATGACAAAGCTGCGCGGTTTGGCGCAGTGCATTTTCCGTTCCCGGCTTATCCGTGGCCAAAGGAAAAGGCGAGGCCGGAAGGTTGCGTTCGTAGTATGCATCTGATTGCAGATTAGGAACGCAGAGAAAAGACATACTTTTCAAAGACCTACTTGCCATGGCGTATTGTTTAGTATTCCAACTTCTAATATAACTGCTCGAGCCCCTCCAGTCGCGCCAGAATAGCTATTAAATATTAGGATTTACGGGTCCTTTGAAAATCTATAGCGAGTTAATCATCAGAATAAAAATGATTGCCTTAGAATTTTATTCGGTTGCGTAGCCCCTTTCACTGGGCGCCTGTCGTAGTGTTTGTGGGTTGTTGACGGGTCAGCGTCAGCAGCGAAATCGTATGCGTCTCGGTCACGATTCGCGATCTTCTTGGTAATAGCTGCTGGACGAATATCCGGGAGGGGTGAAGTACAGGGGGTGGGCCGCAATAATCTTCTCTTTCACCTGATCGAACGTCAGAATCCAGGCCAATTGAGCGCCTTTCCAGCTGGATTCGCTCCCGTCCGAGCGTGTGCCTCTGAGCGCCTTTTTCGGTGCGAAAAGATACTTACTGCCAGTTTTTGCTCGGTCCCGAAGGCGCGTCGACCATTCCCCAATCTTCAGTACCTCAAACAGCCCTTTCTTTCGCTTGGTCGAAAAGATGATATCGCCGTAGCTCGTCAAACCGGTTTTTAGGAATGGACGATTTTCTGACGGGCAAAACTCGGTGAGATACGTGAACATCGCGGCACAGCCCATGACACGGCAATTTTGGCGCTGCTTTACCGACCAGGGATAGAACCGTAGGACTTGGCGTCGGGAAACTAACTCCGCCCAAGTGGTGAAGCGATTCGTCATCATGCTGGTGAACGGGTTCGCCGGAATAGGCCCCCGACGAACGCTATAGTTGCAGATGACCGAAGTTGGCTGAGCTCCGTGTTTGACTTCAAAGGTGCTCCGGCGGCCGCCCGATCTTCTAGGTATTGGTAACCATGCTGTGTGGTCAGATCGGCGGGGTTCATGCGTCCAAAGAACTTTGTCAGATTCGCGCACATCGCCTGTTGGCCATTGGATTGCAGGAAAGTTGACTTCAACACCGTCCCAGAACGGCGGACCGGCGCGGAGCTTCTGGCAGTTTGAGAAGGGCGGGGGAGTGACGGGCAGTGCTTCATGCGACGGCGCAGGAGCGGGCCTAATCGGTGTGCAAGGCGCGCGGCGCGCCGTTCACTATGGATCCTGTGTACGAAGCGCTGGGCAACGATGACGTTCTCGCCGCGGTATTCGCTGGCAGCGGTTGTGGACAGATACGAGGCCTTTGCCAGCGCTTGGAGATCTCGGAACGGCTTGGGCGCAATACCTGCGCCCCTGCCACCCCGGAAAGCCGCATCCGCAGACTAGCCGGCGATTTATGCGCGCGCTGTAGCCGAGGTCGCCCCATGAGCACGCTGTCCAACGTTGCCATCCTGGCTGGGGTGAGGAGTTACGCTGAGGCGGCGCCGGAACGGAAGCTCGTCATGGACCGATGTGAGTGATCTGTTCTATTACATGCTCGGCCGGGTGAGCGACCGACCGACAGACCTTACGGGGATTGCAGATCGTTCCAGCATCGCAGGACTAACTCGCGAACGGGCATATGATGGAGTAAGCGAACGCTGACGCCACTCTATCCACCCCAGGATTGGCAACAGCGTTCCAAGGATTTGCAGCTCAGACAAATACATGAAGATTGAGGCGGGCTGTGCCAGCCAGAATAGCGCCGCTCGTAGCACCACTGCAAATGCGAGCAACGAAGTCACCGGAAATAACCGGAATCCGAAAACAAGTACCAGGGCAGCCAGCAGCTGAGGCGTCGCCAAGGCAACATTCGAGTACCAGGATAAGACTGCATTCGACACTTCCGGAAAGAGGTGTGTGGGCGGTCGGTAACCTGAGAGAAGCACCATGCTTTTCCCGTATGCATCCTGACGGGCCACATGGTCATAATACGGAACACGTCGGAGTGTGCGCTGAATATGTTTGTTCGCCAGCCATGCGGCTGCGTTGTCCATGCCCAGTGCCTTCAAGGATGTGGCCGACCGCAGGGTGATGAACTCTATAGGATGTCGCAGTGCGTTCATGACAAACGCCTTCTGTAACGCAGAAATGTCTTCCGGTGTCCCTGGCCCCTTATGGCTCTGGTGCCAGTAAATTATGTCGGACGGCGCCCAGTGTTCAACGGCAAAGTCCACGTTCAGCACTTTGTCTAAAGTCTTAGCTAGCTGGGCTTTCTCGTCCGGAGAAAGGGAATCGCCGCGCAGCATCCCCACTAGTGGATTGATATATGCGGTCTGTTTGTATAGCCTCATTTCCAATTCGCCGTGGTCACCCCTATCGACTACGTATCTCACTATAGTCGGCGTTGCGCTCATCCAAATTGCGACTATCGCCAAGCATGCCGGCAAGGTGCGTCTCCAGTGTCGTCCGAGCGCCAGCCCAGCCAACAGCGGCCCTAGAAAGACAATGTTGTCTATGCGTAGCAAGACTATCAATGCCCCCAAAATCGCCAGCAAGACCCAGTGCCGTAGCCGTATGGGTTGTGCCACTGTGCGGTATGTAGTCATTAGGGTGAACACATAGATTCCGAAGCTGCTAAGCGCTACTCCATTGACAGCATCTCGCAACTCAGTTGCAGCGACCATCGTAGTGCCGGTGAGAGCCAGCATGGCTACCAAGTAGCCGCAGACTGCCAACCCCTTGGCTCCGACTTCCAGGGCTCGGAAAGAGGCCCAGAGTAGAACTATGCCCGTCACTAGCACCTTCAGGAAAAGAGACAGTTCTGGGCCGCCCAGATTGATCAGGGCGGACACAAACAGTGGGTACCCTATTCCGTACCACAGGTCCTTGCCTCCCACGCCATGTAGACTAAAAGGGCTAAACGCGTCCGGCCCGATGAAACTGGGCCACGCCACAACCATGGCGAAGGTCATCCAGGCACTGACGGTCAGCATGGCCCAGCGTGCAGCAGCCCCGCGGCCATTAGATTCCAATAAACGAAGGGACTTGAATACTTCTCGAATTGGAATCAACAGAAGTACACACAATGCCGCGATTAGAGCTGTCGATAACCTTCTCGCCAGATCGGCATGTGTCATTGAAGTCGGTATGCGCGGATAGTTAAACTCTCCCGCTGTGAGCGGTTGCAACTGAGAAAACTGGGATGAGCTGGAGGATAAGCGCAGAGCAACCGCATGGAGATCTGGCCCGTCCAGTCGTACACGCTCGACCGCACCGACTGGGGCAGACCACGCGTCTCCATATTTCACATACGCACTAGACCAAGCGATAAGCAGCCCATCACGGTAGGGCCAGCACACTAGGAATCGGCGATTCGATGCGGCATCGGCACCAGTGGTCGAGGGAAGTTCGGGAGCGGTAAGCGCAACTTCACTCCCGGCACCTTTGATGATTCGGACGCTAACGTTTTGCTGCGGGTCGAACTGCGCCACCAGCGGCGTTTCTCGGCTGCACGCAAGTCCTTTGTCCTGCCTCCGCCCTGCATCCACTTGAGTCAATACAGAGGTGGGAGAAATGCTGGGTTGCAAAGTCACACTGGTGGCGGAGTTTGAGACTAGAAGTGCTTTCTGGGTCGCATAATTCTTAACCGGCAATGGCAGACCATCAGCATAGTCATAGCTAGTTCCGAGATACACGGTAGTCTGTCTCGGCTCTGTTAGCGTTGGTATCTCCGAATTTACGAAGAGCAATTCAACAGCACCTGGCGCTGACATTTTTGCTGTGCCTAGCCACACCACTATCGCGGTTAACATGGCGGCGAAAGTCACAAAATAACGGAAGTTCGTCTTCCGTTGTTGGCTCGCGCGCATGATTAGCAGGAACAGAGCCCAAGAGAACAGCAAGGTAGCTGCAATTCGGAACGGCGCGGAAAAGGCCGTATCGACAGTACCCGGCAAAGTTACATCCATGCTGTTGCTTGCCGCAGAATAGAGATCGATTCTGGACCTCTTGCCGTTGACCGAGATTTCCACAACTCCGGAATATGGGCTCGTGCCAAAGCGGATAATTCCCGCGTAAGGCCAACCTTGTGGAATTTGAATCGTCTTTTCGGTTCCTTCAAAGCCGACAACGGCAGCGCCCCGTTGGGCCCAGCCGTCCAAACCGGCGACGCTCACGGAACCAGAGGCTGATCCGACACCTACTACCCAGACCTCCGTGCCTAGCGCTGCAGCGTTTTTCTCGCCCGTAACGGTCAGGGTCACAGCAGGGTACGTGGAGATCGAGGGAGCTGCCGACCAGAATGCCAACCCAAACAAGAAGGCCGCCAAAGCGGGAACGACTGCCTGCTCTAGCTGTGGCGCGTCCTGGGGCGGGAGCAGTGCCACCCAAAAGCAAACAAAAGCGAGAAGTAGTATCGGACCGAAGCTCGAGAGAATCCCGCCCGTAGCCATCGCATATGCGCCGATGAGCACAACCAGGAGCAGCGACCCAAAGAAGATTTTGCGCATTGAATTCTTGAGTTTTCCCCGGATTTGGGGCGGATAGGTTAAACGAAGCGCGTCGAATCTATCACAGGTAGCTCGCCCCGAAACTTTCCCGCAGTCGACTCCCGTCGCATGGTTGGTCAGAGAGATGGGGCTGGGCCGAGAGCGAAGACGAGTCCACCTGCGGCCCCCGTCCCTTCGATAGCTTGATCTCGTCGTCCGATCCCGATCTACGCACCCACTAGCCGACCCCTTGTCAGGGTAGACAGGGGCGATACGCTAGCCGGGGTCACCGCAGCAGTACGGGGCCTGCACACCTAGGCAGCGGTTTCGCAGTGCCAGGCGGTACAGATCTAGCTCCTGCCGAGCTTTGGGGGCATTGGCGTGAAGTGGGGCAAAGGGTCAGAACAGATGGCTGGAGAGCCGGATAACTCTTAGCGCGGATCGCCAAATGGTTCCAGCGCTGAAAATCAAACATTCCTTTATCTCAATGCTTTATGAGAGCTTCGGACGGGCATTCTAAGCCCGGGGTCGGGGGTTCTAGCCCCTCCAGCAGCGCCAGAATCAAAACTCCGAATTGTTATGCCGGCAGCGCAATGTTGCCACACGCAGCCACATTGGAGTTCGCCGGTTTGGCGACTGCTGCGTGTAGCGCAATGCCAAGGGCTCCCATGGGTTTGAGTATGGTTGCTGAATCTGTCGCCTGAGAGGGCTTTGTACAGGCTCTCGCGGAACATTCCTGTCTCTTTGGCAATCTTCGTCTACCCTGGGCAGGCGCAATATCTCCCAGCGCTTTTGCAATAAACGCGGCATCACCTTTACTCTCTTCGATCCATGCATCCAGATAAAGCGCCACCTCTTCGGCCGCACGATGCCGTTCCGCGATGTTGTATTTTTTCGTCTGTAGCTTTTTCGTGATGCAGGCCTCCACCGTTCAGAAAATGGAAATTAGTGTGGCCACTAGGATATAGACTGAGCGAGCCCGTTTTACCCATTCGAGGATCGCGACGGTCATCTAGACTCGGTAAATACCCCTCCAATCAAATATCAAAAAACACCGTCTCTTCCTTCCCCTGAAGCACAACCTCCCACCTCAGCCCGCCGTTATCCGTCTGCTGCGCGACCAACGTCGCACGCCGGGCCGCAGGCACCTGTTGCAGTATCCAGTCGTTCTCATTCGCCTGCGCCTCGTCCGGAAAATACATCCGCGTCGACAAATGCTTCAGCAACCCGCGCATGAACAACGACACGACCAAATGCGGCGCTTGCAATGAGCCACCCGGGCCAGCAACGCGACCGGGTTTGATCGTGGTGAAGCGAAACGAGCCGTCGGCTTCCGTGGGCAAACGGCCAAAGCCGGTAAACGCCGAACGCGCATCATCCTTACCTGCATAGCCCGGATCATCGGGATGCCGGTACACGCCCTGCGCATCGGCCTGCCAGATTTCGATCATGCCGTCGGGGACAGGGTTGCCTTGCCCATCGATGACGCGGCCTTCAATCACGACCTTGGGGGCGCCCGGGTCGGGCAGGCCGGCGGTCAGGTCCGCACAGTTCAGGCCGGACAGGCCGATATGCAGGTACGGGCCAACGGTTTGCGAGGTGGTGGGGTAGAGCATGCGTTACTCCATGGGGGTGGCGTTGCGGCCGCGCAGCACGATGTCGAAGCGGTAGCCCAGCGCGTATTCGGGCACGGTGGTTTCCCAGTCGAGCGTGGCGACGAGGCGGTTGCGCGCCTTGACGTCCGGGACGCATTGGAAGATGGGGTCGAACTCCAGCAGCGGGTCGCCCGGAAAGTACATCTGCGTGACGAGACGTGTGGCGTAGGCGCGGCCGAACAAGGAAAAATGGATGTGTTGCGGACGCCATCCGTTGTAGTGGTTGCCCCAGGGATACGCGCCCGGCTTGATCGTTTTGAATTGATAGCGGCCGTGCGCGTCGGTGACGGTGCGGCCTTCGCCGCTGAAGTTCGGGTCCAGCGGCGCGTCGTGCTGGTCGCGTTTGTGCAGGTATCGTCCGGCCGCGTTGGCCTGCCAGATTTCGATCAGCGCATCGGGCACGGGCCGGCCGTTCTCGTCCAGCACGCGGCCAGACACAATGATGCGTTCACCGATGGCTTCCGCACTGGCGATGCGCGTCAGATCGTTATCGCCCTGTTTGACGAACGCGCCGCCGAACGCGGGGCCGGTGATTTCCGACAGGGTTTGCGGCACGACGATCAGCGGTTCATTGGGCGAACGCAGTTGCGTGGAACCATAGGGGTCGAAGCGGTATCCCGGCTGGGTATCCCAGAACGGGCGCCGGTATTGAGCAAGTTGAGACATTGCAGCGAATCTCCTGGGAAGCGCCGCCGGGGCAGATCACTGGCCCCGGCGGCGCGAATAGGCGAACGGACGAACGGACGAATGGACGAACAGGCAAACAGGCGTACGAACGAACCGACGAACAGGCGAACAGGCGAACCGGCGAACCAGCGAACCAGCGAACCAGCGAACCGGCGAACAGCCGAACCGGCGACCGCGCCGCGCGTCAGCCGCCGAACCAGCGTGCGGGAACGATCACCAGCGCCGGGAAGGCCACCATCAGGAACATGATCAAAAATTCCGCCACCATGAACGGCACCACGCCGCGCGTGACGTCGTCCATCTTCATTTTCCCCACGCCCGCCACCACGTTCAGGACGGTGCCGACGGGGGGCGTGACCAGGCCGATCGAGTTGTTGATGATGAACAGCACGCCGAAGTACACCGGGTCAATGCCGGCCGCGCGCACCAGCGGCATCAGCACGGGTGTCAGGATCAGGATGGTGGGCGTCATGTCCATGGCGGTGCCCACAACCATGACCAGCACCATGATGGCGGCCATCAGCAGGATTTTGTTGCCCATGAACGGCTGCAACATCTCCACCACTTTGGCGGGCAGGTCGGCTACGGTGATGAGCCATGCGCTGACCATCGCCGCGGCAATCAGGAACATGACGATGGCGCTGGTCTTGGCCGCCGACACAAACACGGCGTACAGCTGGCTGAGTTTCAGCTCGCGGTAGACCACGGTGGACACGAACAAGGCGTAGGCGGCGGCCACCACGGCGGCTTCCGTCGGCGTGAACACCCCCATGCGCAGGCCCACCAGGATGATGACCGGCAGCATCAGCGCCCACAACGCTTTGCGGAAGGCGATGGCGATGTCCTGCACGGATTTGCGCGGAGGCGGTACGACTTTTTCGCGTCGAACGAGCCACGCCCACGTCAGCCACAAGGCGCCGCCGATCATCAGGCCGGGCACGATGGCCGCCATGAACAGCTTCGAGATGGACACATTGGCCGCCACGCCAAAAATGACCAGGCCGATGCTGGGCGGAATCACCGGGCCGATCACGCCGGTGGCCGCAATCAGCCCGCCCGCCGTCGATTTCTTGTGGCCGGCCGCGACCATCATCGGCAGCAGCAAGGCGGTGAGGGCGGCGGCGTCCGCGACGGCGGAACCGGACAGGGCAGACAGCAGGCAGCCCGCCATGATGGTCACGTAGCCCAGGCCGCCTTTGACGTGGCCCACCAGCGCCAACGCCAGGTCCACGATGCGGCGCGACAGGCCGCCGACGTTCATGATTTCGCCGGCCAGCATGAAGAACGGCACGGCCAGCAGCGGAAAACTGTCGGCGCCGCCAATCACGTTCTGCGCCAGGATCTGTGAATCGAAAATGTCCAGGTGCCACATCAGCGCGACGCCGCTTGCCAACAGCGCAAACGCGATCGGCACGCCCAGCGCCATCACCCCCAGCAGCGATCCAATGAAGACGGCGATGGTCATGCGCTTCTCCCTGGTGCGCCGTGTTGGGCGTCGTCAAGAATCTGCTTGAGCTGCACGGCTTCTTCAGACTCCTGCACCATGATCAGGTCCTGCTCATGCAGCTTGCCGGAGAGCACGCGGTAGAGGTCCAGCGCAATGATCAGCCCGGCCAGGGCCGAGAACACCAAGCCCGACGCGTAGACGATCGCCATCGGCAAGCCGCTGACCGGCGCGCTGACATCCGCGTTGATCACGGCCTGTTCCCAGCTGCCCTTGAACATCAGGCCCACGATGTACAGCATGATGACCTGCCCCACGACCAGGCATATTTTCTTGCCCGCCGTGGGCAGCTTGGCCACCACCATGTCCATGCCCAGGTGCCCGCGTTCCTTGAGCGCGATGACGGCACCCAGGAAAGTCAGCCAGATGAACATCCAGCGCGAGATTTCTTCCGACAGCGTGATGCCCGAATTGAAGCCATAGCGCGCGACCACGTTGCCGAACACCAGCACCACCATCGCCGCCAGCAGCAGCGCGATGGCCAGTTCCAGCACGCGGCAGATCCCTCCAATGAATCTGTCTATGTAGACCATGGCGCGGCCCCTTGAAGAATCGGATGAAGGCGGGGCCGCGTCATGCTTGCGCTTCCCGGACGATATCGACCAGCCCGCGCAGCGCCGTCAGGTAGGAGTGCGGCCCCAGCCCTTGCACGGTGCCGCGCACGGCAGGCGAGATGATCGAATGCGCACGCCACGCTTCGCGCGCCGCGATGTTCGACATATGCACTTCCAGCGTCGGGAAAGGCATGGCCTTGATCGCGTCGTGCAGCGGCACACCGTGCTGGGTCAGCCCGGCGGGGTTCACCAGCGCGCCTTGCGCGGTGTCGATGTTCTCGTGCAGAAAATCGATCAATGCGCCTTCGTGGTTGGATTGCACCGTGGCAAGCTCAACGCCCAGTTCGCCCGCCAGCGCGGCTAGCCGCTGGTTGATTTCCGCCAACGTGGTGGTGCCATAGATGTGCGGCTCGCGGCGGCCGAACAGGTTGAGGTTCGGGCCGTGCAGAACAAGAATCTTCATGATGGATACGCCGGTGCGTTTACTTGCGGATGCGTGCGAGTTCGTCGTTGTAGAGCTTGACGATGGCGGGGTCGTAGCTGCCCGTGAAGTGCTCGATGACGGGTTTGACCACCTGCTGCATGCGGACCTTTTCGGCCGGTTCGATGGTGTTGTATTGGATGCCCTTGGCCTGCAATTCGGCCACCGCCTTCTGCGCGGCGTCGCGGCTGACCTTGCGCTGGTAGCCGCGCGCTTCATCCGCGGCTTCGTTCATGATGCGCTGCTCGGCGGGCGAGAGCTTGTCCCAGAATTTCTTGCTGACCAGCACGATGTTCGCGGCGTACACATGGTTGGTCGCGCTGACGTACTTCTGCACTTCGTAGAACTTGTTCGACAGGATCACCGAGTACGGATTTTCCTGGCCGTCCACCGCTTTCGATTCCAGCGCGCCGTACAGTTCCGCGAACGGCATGGGCACCGGGTTGGCCTTGAACGCCTTGAACGTATCCAGGAACACCGGGTTGGGAATGACGCGAATCTTCAGGCCCGCCAGGTCTTCCGGCTTGGTGATGGCGTGCTTGGAGTTGGTGACGTTGCGAAAGCCCAAGTCCCAGAAGCCGAGTGCAACCAGGCCTTTCTCGGGCAGCTTGGCGATCAGCGCCTTGCCCAGCGGGCCGTCCAGCAGCGCGTCCGCCTGACCGAAGTCGGTGACCGAGAAGGGCAGGTCGATCAGGCCGAATTCCTTGACGATGCCGGCCAGCGACGTCGATGCGGGCGCCGACATTTCCTGCACGCCGCCTTGCAAGCCCGACTGCTGCTGCATTTCATTGCCCAGCTGCGACGCCGGGAATTCCTTGACCTTCATCTTGCCGCCGCTCTTGGCGGAGACCAGCTCGGCAAACTTCTGCACGCCCGCGCTGACGGGGTGGTCGGTGTTGTTCAGGTGGCCGAAGCGGATCGTGCGTTCCTGGATGTCCTGCGCGGTGGCCGTCATGGCGGCCGAGCACAGGGCGCCTACCAAAGCCAAGCGGAAAATGCTGGTCTTCATGGTTGTCTCCTTCCGGTTTTTTTGGAATGTTCTCGATGTCTTGCAAGACTCGGTAGTGGAATGTAATTCCGAGTGGAATAGTTTTCCACCTAGGGTTATCATCCATCACCCCACTACTTGTTGAGATGTCATGGCCGGAATTCTCGAACGCGCCCTCGCCGTCATGGAGCACCTTTCTTCCAGGCCGGAAGGTGTTCCGCTTGCGTCCCTGGCCCAACAGCTGGAGATTCCGCAAAGCGCCGCGCACCGGCTGTTGACGGACCTGTGCCGTTGCGGCTACGTGCGGCAGATGCGTGACCATGGCGACTACGCGCTGACGGCTCGCGTGGCGTCGATTGGCCTGAGCTATCTGGCCGCCACTGGCATTGTTGATATCGCGCAGCCGCTGGTGGATCGTCTGGCGGAGATTTCAGGCGAACTGGTGCGCCTGGCCATCGTCGACAACGAACGGCTGACCTGGGTGGCCAAGGCGCAGGGCGCGCGCCACGGTTTGCGTTATGACCCCGAGATGGGGTCCGACGCGCGGCTGTCGTGTAGTGCATCCGGGCACGCATGGATGCTGACGATGTCTGATGAGCGCGCATTGGATCTGGTTTCGCGGCAGGGCTTTGGCACGCCCGAGGAATATGGTCCCAATGCGCCGACGACCATCACGGCCCTGACCAAGATGCTGCACGCGGGCCGCAAGCGCGGCTACGCAATGATCAATGAAGTGTTCGCGCCGGGCATGACCGCCATGGCCGCGCCGGTGCAGCGCAAGGGCGAAGACGCCATCGGCGTGCTGAGTATTGCCGGGCCTGCGTTGCGTTTGACCGAAGCGCGCATGCTGGAGCTGGGTCCGGACTTGCTGGCCGCGGCCAACGAGCTGGCGCTGGCCAGCCTGGCCTCGCCCATGTTCCGCACGCGCTTTCCGATGCAGGGCCGCAATGCGGGCGACGATACCGTCAAGTGAGTGATGACGCGGGCTGGCCGCTCGCGTCGCCATCCTCTGCCGGGCCATTGCCCCACGTGCCTACGCGGGCGGAACGCAGTAACGGTGACGCGTCTCCGGCTTGCGCGAGCTCGCTGGCGGCGCGCAGCAAGGCGGGGCCGAATTTCTCCATCGCCTTCACCGTCAGGCGCTGCGAGGGGCCGGCCACCACCAGGATGCCGGTGCTTGCGTGGCCCGGGCGGCGCACGGGCGCGGCCATCGCGCTCATGCCCGCGGCGTATACGTCTTGCAGGATGCTGTACCCGCGCCGGCGGTGGCCGTCCAGGCTGGCCAGCAGCGCGCGTATCGAGGTGGGCGCATTCGGCCCGAAGTCGCGCGGCTTGCCCAGCCCTTGCTCGGTAACGTAGGCAATGGCTTGATCCTCGGGCAAGGTCATCAGCCAGGCGTGGCCCGCGGCGCTGCAAGACAGACGCAGATCAATGCCCATGTCGGGGTCGTAGAGCAGGCCCGATTTTGCGCCCTGAGCCTTGGCCACCAAGGTCAGCCGCTTGCCGTCAACAATGGCCAGTCGCACCAGTTCACCGGTGGCCAGGGCGAACCGGTCGATGACGGGTTGCGCGATGTCAACCACGCCCGAGCGGCTTAGAAAGCTCAGGCCCATGGAAGCCAGTTTGGTGGTCAGCGCGTATTCGCCGCGCACGGGCGTCTGTCGCACATAGCCGTATTTCATCAGTTCGTGCAGCGTGCGATGGCATCCGCTGCGCAGCTGATTCAAGTCGTCGGCGATGTTGGCAAGCGCCACGCCGTCAGGGTGGTTCGCCAGGTATTCCAGCAGCGCCAGCGTCTTTTCAATTGCCCCGCTCATCGCCTTCTCCTGAAGATCGTCCGGCCAGTTATTCAAATTTTGAATTCACTCAAATTTTGAACGGCATTCAAAATTATGCCCTATGCTCGCAGCGAAATATTCAACGATAAGGTCTGCTGCGGCGGTCGATGGATGCGGACCACTTGCCACCACCAAATGGAATAAGGGGTTGGAGATGAAGACGAAGCAATCGCCTGTTCGCGTTGCTGCAACGGCAGCCGCATCGCTCTTGGCGAGCCTGGCGCTGATGGCCACGGCGGCCGCGCAGGACGTCAAGACGCGCACCTTGAAGTTCGCCTTCAGCCTGGCGCAAGATCATCCGCTAGGCCAGGGCGCGCAGAAATTCGCCGATCTTGTCGCCGAGAAAAGCGGCGGCAAGATGAAGGTGTCGATCTACGCCAACGCCGTGTTGGGCGGCGACCCGCAGAACCTGTCAGCGGTGCGCGGCGGCACGCTGGATTTCACGTCGATGGCGACGGGCTTATTGGCCGGCATCGACAAGCGCTTCATGGTGTTCGACCTGCCGTTCCTGTTCAACGATGCGCAGGAGGCGTATGCGGTGTCCGATGGGCCGGTCGGCCAGCGCCTCTTGGGCGGGCTGTCGGATCACGGTCTGATCGGCCTGGGCATCTGGGACCTGGGCTTTCGCAACATGACCAACAGCAAGCGGCCCATCTCAACGGTGCAGGATTTTCAGGGCCTGAAAATTCGCGTCATTGCCGCGCCGGTTTATATCGACATGTTCAAGACCTTGGGGTCAAATCCGGTCCCGATGACCTTTGGCGAAGTCTATGGCGCGCTGGAATCCAAGGCGATAGATGGGCAGGACAATCCCGTGGGCGTCATCCAGTCCGCGAAGTTCGCCGAGGTGCAGAAGTACCTGTCGCTCACGCGCCATATCTACACCGGCATGCCTTTCTTGATGAGCAAGAAAACGTGGGACGGTATGACGCAAGCCGAGCGCCAGATCATTCTGGATGCGGCCGCCGAAGCCAAGGCGCAGCAACGCAAGATCTCGCAAGCCAAGGAAGCCGTGGCTATCGACGATTTGAAGAAGCTGATGCAGGTCAATGGCTTGACGCCGGATCAGGTCACCCAGTTGCGCAACGCGGTGAAACCCGTGGTCGATAAGTTCGCGGCAGAAATCGGCCCGGAGGTCATGCAACAGACGGCCACCGAACTGTCCACGCTGCGGGCCAAGCGCTGATCATGGCGCTGCTTGGAGACGCCGCCATCGCCATGTGGTGGGACATTTCGCCAGCCTGGCGCGCTGAGTTCGAAGACTGGCATTCGCATGAACACTTTCCCGAGCGGATGAATGTGCCGGGGTTCTTGCGCGGGTCGCGATGGGTGAGCGCGCGGGGAGGGGAAGGGTTCTTCGTTCTGTACGAGCTGGATGCCTACGAAACGTTGAGTTCCCCCGCCTACCTGAACCGGCTCAATCGTCCGACGCCCTGGTCCACGACCTTGATGCCGCAGCATCGCAACATGATCCGCAGCCAATGCCGCGTGCTGGAAAGCGCTGGCGGCGGCCTGGCCCGATACGCGCTCACCCTCCGCCTGTCGCCGCGGCCGGGCGCGCAAGACGAATTGCGTGCGTATCTGAAGGCGCATGCGGCGTCCGTGTCCCAGCAAGCCGGCATTTCAGGCGCCCACCTGCTGATGACACAAACCCCACCCATCGCCGCCACGACCGAGCAGCAGATACGCGGCGGCAAGGATCAAACAGCCGACTGGATCTACCTCATCAACGGCTACGAAATCAATGCCGTGGCGGCGTGCGACGGCGACGTGCTGAATGCGCCGGCGCTGCGCGACTACGGCGCCGGCGCGGCCTGGTCAGAGGTTTATTGTTTGTCGCATACGTTGGAGGCGGGGTAGGGGTTCTTACCCATCAGAGGGATGCCTGCCAGGCACAGGTCAACGAATAGAATTCGGATCAGGGTGACGGCCATGGGTATTGCGCTGGCTGCCTTATTGCCACCCCCATTGCCCCGCACTTCGCGCACAATGGACCCTGATTCCGCTTTCAAGGACCCGCCATGACCACCCCCGATTCCCCCTTGTCCGCCCTGACCCTGAATACCAGCGAAGACGGCCTGCGCTATCTACAGGGCACCTACGACACGGCCCCCGATATCAACGACGGCAAGGTCTATGTGTCCGTGCAGGTGCTGGCGGATTCTCAAGATAATGAAGCCGGCCTGGCGGCGTTTGAACGCGTCATGGCGGATCTGGGCGGCTGGATTGCGCAAGCCACGGCGTATCTGGAAGGCGTTTTCCGATCCGACCCCCAGGCCTTGGGCGCGGACGAATCCTTCGAGCTTCCGGCGGGCGTGCCCGTCGTGGAGGGGCCGGAAGTCATTTTCCATAGCGCAGACGAATGGTCGATTCTTTTCGCAGACGGCGTGTTTCCCATCTGCGAACCCTACGGCATCATGGTGAACATTCAGGACGGCAAGGTAGAGGACTTCACCGACTTATCTGGCGCCGAGGACGATTAATCCGAATCGCGGGCGGCCGACAGGCCTCTTGTTGAACGCCAATTTGACGCGCGGCTTGCTACAACCGTCTATTTGCGATGTAAGGCCCGAAATATGTCTGTTCAAACGCTAAGCCGCTACGGAGTCGCCCTATTGTTCGCGACGCTTGTCGCCGGCTGTTCGTCGGTGAAGCCCGGCGCGGCTGCCGCCGAGGCAGGGTCAAGTTCCAGCGCCGCCTCGGAACGGGTGGTCAGCGACAACTGCAAATGGCTGCGTAGCCGGTGCATCTACGAAGGCTCGTATGATGCGGGGGAACGCAATTATGCCGAGCAAGAAGCCAAACGGCTGAACACCGCCGAACTGGAACGGCTGCGCCGCGCTTTCGCAAAATAAGCGCCATCAGGAGTCCGCTATGGGCGTGTCCGCAATGCCCCGCCGTGATGCGTCGCAGGGTTATCTGTCCTGCCGCAATCGTGTCTGCCAATGTGGCAGCGTGGCCTGCACGCTGATTTATCAACGCGTCATGGCCGACATGTCGCGCCGGCTGTTTCTGGGCGGCATTGCCGCGACGCTGATTCCGTTTACCTCGTTGCGTGCGGCTGACGACCTTGTGCGGCGTCCCGCCGTGTCTGACCGCCCCCAGCTGCTGACCAATCTGCGGCTGTTCGATGGGTCCGGCAAGCCGGTGCAGGACGGGGTGCAGGTGCTGATTCAGGGCAACGTGATCACTGCCTTGCCCGCGGCCGGTGAAACCGTGGAAGGCGCGCAGGTGATTGATTGCCAGGGCAAGCTGGTGATGCCCGGGCTGATCGATGTGCATTGGCACACGATGCTGGCCGCCATTGCGCAGACCACGGCGATGACGGCCGACCTGGGGTATCTCTACATTGCGGCCGCCCAAGAGGCCGAGCGCACGTTGCTGCGCGGCTTCACCTCCATACGCGATGCGGGCGGCCCGGCGTTTGCGTTAAAGCGCGCCATTGATGAAGGCATGGTGCCCGGCCCGCGCATCTACCCCAGCGGGGCGATGATTTCGCAGACGGCCGGGCATGGCGATTTTCGCTTGCGCAGTGAGGTGCCGCGCGGCGCCGACACGCCGCACAACCTGGTGGAGCAGCGCGGCGTTGCGATGATTGCCGATGGCGCGGACCAGGTGCTGCGCCGCGTGCGCGAACAGCTGATGCTGGGCGCATCGCAGGTCAAGATCATGGCTGGCGGCGGCGTGGCGTCGCTGTACGACCCGTTGGACAGCACGCAGTTCTCGGAAGTCGAAGTGCGTGCAGCGGTGGACGCGGCGGCGGATTGGAACACGTATGTCATGGCGCACGTCTACACGCCGCGAGGCATCCAGCGCACCATCAAGGCGGGCGTGAAAAGCATCGAGCACGGCCAGCTGGCCGACGAGGCCAGCGCGCGGATGATGCGTGACGAAGGCGTGTGGTGGAGCTTGCAGCCCTTCTTGATGGACGAAGACGCCAATACCTACCCCGACGCAGAGCGCCGCGAAAGCCAGCGTTTGGTGTCCGAAGGCACGGTCAATGCCTATGCCTTGGCGCAGAAGTACGGCATCAAGACGGGATGGGGCACGGATATTCTCTTTAACGCCAAGAACACGCCCAGCCAGGGCAGGCAGCTGGCGAAGATGGCGCGCTTCTATGACCCGCTGACGGCGCTTGCCCAGGCCACGGGCGTCAACGGCGAGCTGCTGGGCTTGTCCGGCGCGCGCAAGCCCTATCCGCATGTGCTGGGGCGCATTGTTCCCGGCGCGTTTGCTGACCTGCTGGTGGCCGATGGCGACCCGGCCCGCAATCTGGATTTCCTGGCCGACCCGGCGAAGAATCTGCGGCTGATCATGAAGGACGGCAAAATCTACAAGAACTCGCTATCCGGTTAACGCACCGGGCCACGTCTACAAGAACTCGCTATCCGGTTAACACACCGGGCCACGCGCGGCCTGCTGCCGCGTTCCGGTTCTCTCTGGTTCTTTCGGGTTCTGCTGCTTCTTGCTGGTTCTTCCTGTTTTTATTAAGCGAGCAATTGCGCCGCTTGCAGCGCCAGACCGTGCGCAATCATGGCCTTGCGCCGTTCGTTGAGCCTGGAGAAGCCGTCCTCCAGTTCGCCGTAACGCCGGTCTGACATATCGGCGCGTGCGGCGGCTTCCTGCTTGGACAGTTTCAGGTATTCGCGCCACGCGCGCGGCAAAGGCCAGCGGTGCTTGACGGCTTTCTCCAGCACGTCCTGGGGGATGGTGCCGTCATCAGGAATATGCGGTGCGTCGTTGGCCAAACGCGCCAGGTCGATATCCTGTTGGGCGGCAGCTGTCAGGAGATCGTTTTCAGCCCATGCAAGCTGGGATTGAAAGCACGTATCGGTAATCGAATCCGTAACGCCATTACCCGGCAGATAGGCTTGAAGCAATTCCAGATACTCGTCATGGCGCAAGAGCACATAAGCGGGCTCGCCATCGCCGCGCGATATTTTCGGGGCAAGTTCAAGCGCAGGGTCGGGCGCTGTCAGCGTAGCGGGCTCCACGGCTCCAGATGTTCGATCAGTATTCCCTTTTTGTCCCATTGATAATGCACGCTCCATAAGTTGGAGACCGTCAAGATGCACCGAGAGATACCGCCTCTGCGTGGCAATCTGGCGCTTTCGCGCGAGTTCGCCAGCGCTCGGGTGGCGTTCAGGACGGCCCGTTGCCCCTGGGGCTCCAGGCAAATCAGCGCTGACGCGGCCAGAGCGGCCCAACGCACTCGCTTCGATGTTGGGGGTGGCGGCGTATCCATTAAGCGTTCGATTCAGTGGCATTCAGTTTGAAAATAAAGACGGGCGCCAGCGCGCCGGCGAAAGTTCAGTGCCGAATGTAGTTGCCACCCATTGCCCCGGGATATAGGACTGGTTCGATAAGCAAAATTATTTATTGCGGAATAAATCGAAATACAGTTAATGTGTT
Source organism: Achromobacter sp. NPDC008082 (assembly GCF_042957345.1). Taxonomy (NCBI): domain Bacteria; kingdom Pseudomonadati; phylum Pseudomonadota; class Betaproteobacteria; order Burkholderiales; family Alcaligenaceae; genus Achromobacter; species Achromobacter sp. NPDC008082. The sequence continues at coordinate 398,190 of NZ_JBIBIB010000006.1, read as the reverse complement.
AGATACTTTCTGTTTTCTTTGTTTGCCTTTCCTAGCGTGGATTCGGCATAAGCCTCACTACACTGCGCGCTCCGTATAGATAGCGAATCCGGATGCTGAACAATGCAGTGGTAGTGTCTATAGCGTCTTTGCTTGCGGTTTGGCCGTCGCCCACAATAATGGAGCAGATAATCTGCGTGACCTCGCCGGCCAGCACAAAGATAATCGTGCTGATGCGAAAAGACGTATTTATTCAATGGGAATTGCCGGAGGGCGCCGGATGCGTGGGCGCACGGCAAACCAGCGTCAACCGCCTGCGGGCCGTCACCGGAATTCGCGGCTGACCGGCGCGCCCATCGCCTTTTTATAGGCATCCAAAGTGCTGATCATTTTTGCTGACAGCCGAAAGTGCTGCTCGGCATAGGCGCGCGCGCGGGCGGTCACGGCTTGCGCGTCAGTTGGCTGTGCGCGGATCTGCAAGATGCAGTCGGCGAATTCCCGGATGTTTCCGGGCGCGGCCAGCCACCCGGTTTGCCCGGGCGCGATGATCTCGGGCAGCCCGCCGACATGGCTTGCGACCACGGGCAGGCCCGACGCGTAGGCTTCGGGCACGATACGCGACCAGGCTTCGGTTGCCGACGGCACAAGCACCACATCCGCGGCGTGGATGATCTGGGCGATATCGGTGCGGTGTCCGGCGAATACGGTGTGTGCCGAGATGCCTAGCGCCACGGCCAATTGATAAAGCTCGTAGGCATACGGCTGGGTGGCGGGCGTAGGCATGCCGATGACCAGCGCCACCGCGGGCACGCCCTGCGCGCGCAAGCGTTGCACGACGCGCAGCAGATCGGCCTGCCGTTTTTCCGGGCGCAACATGCCAATCGTGGCGATGACGCAGGCGGCGTCGGACGCGGGCAGCCCTAGTTCGCGCCGGGCGCTGACGCGCCGGCCGGCGGTGCAGCCCGTCTGAAAAAACGCATCCGCCGCCCATTCCCCCACCACACTGATGCGATCTTCTGGCGCGAACCGCGCTGCCAGCAGTTCTTGCCTGCCGGTATGGCTGGTGGCGATGACATGGTCGCAGCCGATCTTCCATTCCAGCCGGCGGCGCGGCGAGGTGCGCATCGGCTTGGCGAAGTGGCGCGTGCGCACCACCGCGCACAGGTCGCGGCACAGCGCCGCCGTCTTGCCATCGGCGCGGCTGTGGCTGTCGATGACGCTGATGTTCAGCGATTTGACGGCGCGGCGCAGCGCCAAGACCGTACCGGGCGCATAGGCGGGGCTGAAGTCGATGTCCACCACGTCCAGATTGCGCCGCCGGGCTTCCTGGTTGACGGCGCTGGCGGCGGGCGCCGCGATGGCCACGCCGTAGCCTGCGCGTTGCAGCCAGCTGGCCTGCTCCAGGGTTCGGAATTCCAGTCCGCCCAGGCTGTGTTCAGCCAGCGTATGAAGAACGCGCATGATGCTCCAGTACGTTTTGGCAGGCGTGCAACACGTCGTCGGGCGTGATGGCGTCAATGCCGTCTTTGGGATGGCGGGGGACCACAGCGGCCGAGTAGGGCCGGTCCCAGAACCATTCCGGGTTGGGTTCGTTGAAGATGCCCACATAGGGCACACAGGCGCCTTGCGCAATGTGCGAGGGGCCGCAATCGTTGGCCACCACCAGCCGTGCGCGCAGCATGATGGCGCTAAGCTCGGCAATGCTGCGGCAATAGGCAACCGCGAAGTCCGGGCGGCGCATGGCTTCAAGCGCTTCGCGTTCGGCGGCTTCTTGCGGCCCCAGCACGAACAGGAAGCGGGCGTCTGCGCCCAGCAACGGCGTGAGCCGGTCGGCCAGCCGCAGGAAATTCATCAGCCCCCAGCGTTTGAACGCCCCCGCGCCGCCGCCGGGAATCATGACGACGTCGGCGCTGGGCGATGAGCGCAGATGCGGGCCGGCCAGCGTTTGAAAACAGCGCCGCGTGGTGTCTTCAGCGTCAAACGGCCGGTAGGTGGCCAGCAGGCGCAGGTTGGCCAGGCCGATGTATTCGGCAGTGGTCTTGCGGTGGCAGTGCGTCCAGATCAGGTCGCTCAAGCGCGCATTGCGAAACCCCAGCCGAATGGCCGGCGGCCGCAGCAGGGTGGCCATGCCGACGCGTTCGCTGCTGTGATGCAGGCTGACGCACATCTGTGTAGTCGGCGTCAGGCTGCGCACGGTGTCGCCGAACGAGGCGACGCGCACGAACTCATCCACCCACGGCAACGCGCGGTAAAAGCCGCCCACGTCGTCACGCGCCACCACGCGGATTCGTTCAGACGCCCACCCCGTTTTCAACTGGTACAGCGTGGGAAGCGCGACGATCTGGTCGCCCCACTGCGGCTGGCTTCTGATATAGACGACGACTTCCGACACCGTTTCCTCCCGTGCATGGCATTGCGGTCCGCGACCGTTGGCGGGCAATGTATCGGGAGGGGAGTGGCAACGTTCTTCAATCCATTTAAGAAGTGTGAAGAAGCGCGCGTCGCCGCTTTATAGATTTACACAATTCCCCGGTCAGGGCCGGCACCGGCCACCGACGGCAGGATGCAAGTCCTGCGGCGTGTCGACATCGGCCAGCACGCCGGCGTCGTCCACCGCCAGTTCCGTAACCGGGTGCCGGGCCAACAGCGAGCGCGCGCCCGTGTCGCCCGACAGCGTGGCAAGTTCCGGCCACAACGCGCGGCAAAATGCCACCGGGTGGCCGCGCCGGCCTTGCCACGTTGGTATGACGATGGAATGTTCCCGCGCCGCCTGCGCCACCTGCTGGCAGGTGTCGTCACGCAACCAGGGCATGTCTGCCAAGGCGATCAGGCAGGATTGTTCGCCCGGCGCCGCGGTGTTCAGCAAGTGGCGCGCGGCGGCCGCCAGGCTGTCGCCCATGCCGTTGGCCTCGGGGCCGACGACAAGCACCTCGCACCCCGCTGACGCCAGCAGGGTGCGCAGCGCGCTCTGGTCTGCACGTGTCACGGCGATGGTGCGGCCGGTCGCGGCGCAAAGCGCGGTGGCGGCGGCTTGCGCCACGGATAAGCCCGGCGTGAGCGGCGCCAGTAATTTGTCTTGCCCGGGCGCTATCGCGGCGAAGCGCCGGCCATGGCCCGCGGCCAGCAGCAAGCCCACGCACGCCGCGGCGGGCATTGATGACGATCTAGTAATGGGCAGAGGATTGGGCATGATTCTTGCCGATGACGGCTAGCTGATCACAGGCGACAGGCCAAGGGTAAGGGGCCAGAGAGGCCCGCATTGATGAGTCGGTTTCAACGGTGTATGCAGATTTTGCCCCTTTTTCCCGAAAGGGGCCGGTTGTTAGACTCGTTCGACTATCTGGGGGCGCCGTCATGCAGAGTCTGGATTTACAAGTGCTGTCCGCCATCCGCGACTGGCATCGCCAGGGGCATCGCGTGGTACTGGCCACCGTCGCCGCCACCTGGGGCGCATCGCCGCGCCCGCCGGGTTCCTGGCTGGCCGTGCGCGACGATGGCCGAATCGCCGGCTCTGTCTCGGGCGGCTGTATTGAAGATGACCTGATCGACAAGATGCGGCGCGGCGCATTGTGGGCCGCGCAGCCTTACGCGTTGACGTATGGCGCCACGCGCGACGAGGCGCTGAATTTTGGCCTGCCTTGCGGCGGCATCCTGGAGCTGCTGATTGAGCCTGCTCCAGACATGGCGGCGTTGCAGCAGCTGGATACGCGCTTGCGCCGCGGCGAACTCGTGAGCCGCACCGTCTCGTTGAAGGATGGCGCTGCGACGTTGGCGCTTGCGCAGCGGGGCGGCCGCTTCCGTTGGGACGGCGCATCGCTGACGACCCTGCACGGGCCGCAGTGGCGCCTGCTGTTGGTGGGGGCGGGCGATATCGCCCGGTATGTGGCGCCCATGGCGGTGGCGCTGGAGTTCGACGTCATCGTCTGCGACCCGCGCGACGAGTACGCGGCGTCGTGGAATGTGCCGGGTACCCAGCTGGTGACGGCCATGCCTGATGACGCGGTCACCGCCCTGGCGCCAGACGTCCGCACCGCCATCATCGTGCTGGCGCACGACCCGAAGCTGGACGACATGGCGCTGCTTGAAGCGCTGCCGTCGCAGGCTTTCTTTGTGGGCGCGCTGGGTTCACGGCGCACCAATGCGAACCGGCGCAAACGGCTGGCCGAACATTTTGGTTTTTCGGACGAGACCGTCCAGCGCTTGCACGGGCCCGTGGGCCTGGACATCGGCAGCCGCACGCCGCCGGAGATCGCGGTGTCGATCCTGGCGCAGCTGACGGCGGAACGCATTCGGCAAACGGCGCAGATCCGTAGTTTGGATGGCGCGCCCGCCACCTCGCCAGCGTTGCAGGAATGCGGCTTGCTGGCTTTTGCACATTCATGAAGGGGCTGCCTTGGAAAATTCGCTAGCACTCAAGATCACCCGGCGCAATCTGCTGAAGGCAGGCGCCGTGTCCGCCACCGCCATGGCCACGCCATCAATCGCCACGGCGCAGCAAGCGGCCCAGACCGGCACGCTGCCCATGTCGTCTACCGTGAACTTGCGCGTCAACGGCACGGCGCACGAGCTGTCGCTGGATATGCGCACAACGCTGCTGGACGCCCTGCGCGAGCATCTGCACCTGACCGGCACCAAGAAGGGCTGTGATCACGGCCAGTGCGGCGCCTGTACGGTGATGCTGGACGGCAGGCGGGTCAACTCTTGTCTGACCTTGGCGGTGATGCACGAAGGCGCCGAGATCACCACCATCGAAGGCCTGGGTTCGCCGCGCGCGCTGCATCCCTTGCAAGCGGCGTTCGTGAAGCATGACGGCTACCAATGCGGCTATTGCACGCCGGGGCAGATATGCTCCGCCGTCGGCATGCTGGACGAAGTTTCCCAAGGCGTGCCCAGCCACGTCAGCGCCAGCCTGACCGAACGCCCGCTGCTCAGCGCAGACGAGATCCGCGAGCGCATGAGCGGCAACATCTGCCGCTGCGGCGCGTATTCAAACATCGTTGACGCCATCGTCGACGTGGCAGGGGGCAAATCATGAAGCCCTTTACCTATGAGCGCCCCCGCACACCTGCGGAAGCCGCGGCCAGTGCGGCGCAGATGCGCGGCGCGCGCTTCATCGCGGGCGGCACCAACCTGCTGGACCTGATGAAGCTGGAAGTGGAAACGCCAGCGCATCTGATTGATGTGAACGGCCTGGGCCTGGACCAGATCACCGAGACGCCCGACGGCGGTTTGCGCGTGGGCAGCCTGGTGCGCAATACGGACCTGGCGGCGGACGCACGCGTGCGCCGCGACTACGCCGTGCTGTCGCGCGCCATTCTGGCGGGCGCGTCCGGGCAGATACGCAACCGCGCGACCACCGCGGGCAATCTGCTGCAACGCACGCGCTGCCCGTACTTCTACGACACCAACATGCCGTGCAACAAGCGCGCGCCGGGCAGCGGCTGTTCGGCCATAGGCGGCGTGACGCGGCAATTGGCCGTGATTGGCGCAAGCGACGCCTGTATCGCCACGCATCCCAGCGACATGGCGGTAGCCATGCGCCTGCTGGACGCCCAGGTGGAAACCGTGCGCCCGGACGGCGCGGCGCGCGTGATTCCGATTGCGGACTTCTATCGTCTGCCTGGAAACACGCCGCACATCGACACCGCGCTGGACGCGGGCGAACTCATCACGGCTGTCACCCTGCCCAAGCCCGCTGGCGGCACGCACGTCTACCGCAAGGTGCGCGACCGCGCCTCTTTTGCGTTTGCGCTGGTGTCGGTGGGCGCGATTGTGCAGGCGGACGGCAGCGGGCGCGTGGCGATGGGCGGCGTTGCGCCGCAGCCCTGGCGCATGGACGCGGCGGATGCCGCGGTGCCGCAAGGCGCGAAAGCGGTGGCCGACCGGCTGCTGGCCGACGCGCGCCCCACGGACGACAACGCCTTCAAGCTGACCTTGGCGGCGCGAACCCTGAGTGCAGTGCTGGCGCAAGCGAGGGCCTGACGCGATGAAATTCGATACTCCCGCTACCGAAAATCCCATCGATCAATTGAAGATCGTGGGCCATGGCGTTGACCGCATCGACGGCCCGCTGAAGACGACCGGCACCGCGCATTACGCGTATGAACACCACGACACGGCGCCCGACGCCGCCGTGGGCTACGTGCTGGGTTCCGCCATTGCCAAGGGCCGCATCCGCAGCATGGACATCGAGGCCGCGCGGCGCGCGCCCGGCGTGCTGGCGGTGGTTACCGCGCAAAACGCCGGCAAGCTCGGCAAGGGCAAGATGAACACCGCCACCTTGCTGGGCGGCCCGGACGTTGAACACTATCACCAGGCGATTGCCTTGGTGGTGGCCGACACGTTGGAGCAGGCGCGCGCCGCCAGCCGCTTGATCCGCGTGCAGTACGAGCGTGCGCCGGGGGCATTCGATCTGGCGGCGGAAAAAGTCGCCGCGGAAAAAGCCGGCAAGCCGCCGCAGGCGGATCGCGTCGGCGACTTCGAAGGCGCGTTCGCGCAAGCCGCCGTGAAGATCGACCACACCTACACCACGCCCGACCACACCCACGCGATGATGGAACCGCATGCGTCCACCGCCATGTGGCAAGGCGATGCGCTGACGTTGTGGACGTCGAACCAGATGATCGATTGGGGGCGCAGCGACGTCGCCAAGACCTTGGGAATCTCCACGGACAAGGTTCGGCTGATTTCGCCCTACATTGGCGGCGGCTTTGGCGGCAAGCTGTTTGTGCGTTCGGATGCGCTGCTGGCGGCGCTGGGCGCGCGGGCGGCCAAGCGCGCGGTGAAGGTGGCGTTGCAACGCCCGCTGATCGCCAACAACACCACGCACCGTCCGGCGACCATTCAACGCATTCGCATCGGCACGACGCCAGACGGCAAGATCACCGCCATCGGGCACGAAAGCTGGTCGGGCGATTTGCCTGGCGGCAAGCCCGAGGAAGCCGTGCAGCAGACGCGCTTGCTGTATGCCGGCGCCAACCGGCTGACTGCCTTGAATCTGATGGAGCTGGACTTGCCCGAAGGCAACGCGATGCGTGCGCCGGGCGAAGCGCCGGGGTTGATGGCGCTGGAAATCGCCATCGATGAAATGGCCGAGGCCGTAAAGTTGGACCCCATCGAATTCCGCGTCCGCAACGACACGCAGGTGGACCCGGAAAAACCGGAGCGGCCGTTCTCGCAACGCAGTCTGATTGAATGCCTGCGTTCGGGCGCCGAGCGCTTTGGCTGGAAGGCGCGCAACACGCAGCCCGGTACGCGTCGCGAAGGCCGCTGGCTGGTGGGCATGGGCGTGGCGGCGGCGTTTCGCAACAACCTGGTGATGGATTCCGCCGCGCGGGTGCGGCTGGATGCCGCGGGCCAGGTCATCGTTGAAACCGACATGACCGACATCGGCACGGGCAGCTACACCATCATTGCGCAGACCGCCGCCGAGATGCTGGGCGTGCCGCTGGCGAAAGTCGTGGTGCGGCTGGGGGATTCGTCGTTCCCGGTATCGGCAGGTTCGGGCGGGCAATGGGGCGCGAACAGCGCCACGGCCGGCGTGTATGCGGCGTGTCTGAAGTTGCGCGCGGCGGTGCTGGACAAGCTGGGTTTCAAATCGGAAGGCGCGACGTTCGCCGATGGCTCGGTGACCGAGGCTGGCGGCCGGACGGCGCTGCTGCGGCAAGCGGCTAGCGACGGCGAGCTGGTGGTGGAAGGGGGCGTGGAGTTCGGCGACCTGGACAAGAAATTCCAGCAGTCCACGTTCGGCGCGCATTTCGTGGAAGTGGCGGTAGACGCCGACACGGGCGAAACGCGCATCCGCCGCATGCTGGCCGTGTGCGCATCGGGCCGCATCCTGAACCCCAAGACGGCGCGCAGCCAGGTGATAGGCGCAATGACGATGGGCGTCGGGTCGGCGCTGATGGAGGAACTGGCCGTGGACCACCGGGTGGGCTTCTTCGTCAACCACGATCTGGCGGGGTACGAAGTGCCGGTGCATGCCGACATTCCGTCGCAAGAGGTGGTGTTCCTGGACGAAACCGACCCCACGTCGTCGCCCATGAAAGCCAAGGGGGTGGGCGAACTGGGCCTGTGCGGTGTGGGCGCGGCGATTGCCAACGCGGTCTACAACGCCACCGGCGTGCGCGTGCGGGACTATCCGATTACGTTGGACAAGCTCTTGGCCGGGTTGCCGGCAAACGCGGATCAGGCGTGATTCCCCGCGCCCACGGCGCAATTTACGTTTGTCGCGATGCGGGTTGATTACTATCATCCATACATCGCGACATTCTGGCGCCGTTAAATCCATGCAAGACGAAGATTTGTATTCAATTTGGCCGCAGCATCTGACCGGGGGCGGCGGCCCGCGCTACCGCCAGATTGCGGATTTCATCGAAGTCGCCGTCGCGGAAAACCAGCTGCAACCCGGCGACCGCCTGCCTCCGCAACGCGGGCTGGCGCAGCGGCTGGGCGTAGACCTGACGACCGTCACGCGTGCGTACGCCGAAGCCGGGCAGCGCGGCCTGCTGGACCCGCGCGGCGCGCTGGGCACTTTCATCGCCCGGCCCGCCGCGCAGTCCGCGCCGCTGATCGATCTGGGCATGAACATGCCGCCCGCACCGCTGGGGTGCGACTTGCAAGCGCTGGTGCAACGCGGGCTGGCCAAGGTGATGGACCGCCACGACGTCAACGTGATGATGGCGTATCACCTGGCGGGCGGCAGCCGGGATGACCGCAGCGCAGGCGCGCAATGGCTGGCGCAGGCGGTGGGGCCGGTCGACCCCGACCGGGTGCTGGTCTGCCCCGGTGCGCAAGCGGCGCTGGCCGCGCTGATCCTGGCGCTGAGCCAACCCGGCGACAGCATCATTGCCGAGCCGCTGGTGTACCCCGGCCTGCTCAACGCCGCACAACATCTGGGCCGCCACGTGTTGGCCGCCGAGGTCGACGATGACGGCATGACGCCGTCTGGCCTGGAACGCGCCTGCCGCGAAAGCGGCAGCCGGCTGGTCTATCTGAATCCCACGTTGCAGAATCCGACCACGCACACGATGAGCGCACGCCGCCGGCGCGACCTGGCGCGATCGGCATCCGCTTGCGGCGCACGCATCATTGAAGACGATCCGTACCGGCTGTTCCTGGACGACGCGCCGCCCCCCATGGCCAGCCTCGCGCCCGCGTCGGTGTTCTACATCGCTACGCTGGCCAAGTGCCTGACGCCGGGCCTGCGCACCGCCTTCGTGCTGAGCCCGGATCAAGACAGCCGCACGCGCGTGATGGCCGCCATGCGTTCCTTCGCGCTGATGGCCACGCCATTAATGGGCGCGCTGGCCACGCAATGGATTGTGAGCGGCACTGCGCAGAGCGTGCTGCATGGCGTGCGGGCCGAAGCGCAGGCGCGCCAGCGCGTGGCGCGCAAGCTGTTGCCCGGCCCGTTTGGTTCGGCCCCGGTGGGGATTCATCTGTGGCAGCCGCTGCCGTCGCAATGGATGGCGGCAGATCTGGCGCGGGTGGCGCGTGACGAAGGCTTGAGCGTGGCGTCGTCGGACGCCTTTCAGGTGGGAACAGCCGTGATGGGCAACGCGGCGCACAATGCCATCCGTATTTCACTGGGCGGCGTGAAAGACAGGCAGGCGCTTTCGGACGCGCTGGAAAAGCTGGCGCGGCTGATGCGCCGTCGCCCTGCGTTTCAGCGCGACCCTATCGTGTAGCGCAGGCCATACCAACCCCACACCAACCCCGCATCAACCCCACATCAACCCGATACCATCCCCAAAAGATCCCGTCAGCTGCCCGCCTGCCCGCTTTCTTCCAGCAGCCAGTCGCGAAACGCCGAGACGGGGCAGGTGGCCAATTTTTCGGGCGGCGCCAAAAAGTAATAGCCCGCGCCGGTGCTGAATTCCTCATCCAGTGCGGGCGCCAGCACGCCTTGCCGCAGCTCGTCTTCCACCAGGAATGTCGGCAGCAAGCCGATGCCGATGCCCGAGGCCACCGCCTGAATCAAATGGGTGGTCAGCTCGAACTGCGCGCCCCAGCGCATCGAACGCACGGGCAGCTTGTGCGCTTCAAACCAGCGCTGCCACACTGCCGGGCGGGCGGCCACTTGCAGCAGGCTGTGTTGCGCCAGGTCCGACGGTTGGCGCGTCGGGTGGCTGACGGCCAGCTCGGGGCTGATGACCGGAATGACGTATTCATCCATCAAGCGATACGGAGTCAGACCCGGCCAGTCGCCGTCACCCACGGCGATCACGGCGTCAATGCCGGCCAGCTCCAGATCGAACCGGGTCACGCGCGAATGCAGATGGACAAGTATGCCCGGATGCCGTGCGTAGAAACGGTTCAGCCGGGGCATCAGCCACTTGGCGGTAAAGGTGGGCAGCGCGGCCAGATGAATGTCGCCGCGGCCGGTACGGTGCGAGATCGCTTGCAGCGACGCGCTGCGGATGCGCTGTAGCGCGGCCTCCAGTTCCTTCTGATACCGCATGCCGGCTTCGGTGAGCAGAATGCGCCGCTTCTCGCGCCGGAACAGCGCCACTTCCAGCAGATCCTCCAGCGCTTGCACCTGCCGGCTGACGGCGCTTTGGGTCAGCGCGAGCTCCGTCGCGGCGCGGGTAAAGCTCAGATGGCGGGCGCTGGCCTCGAAGGCTAGCAGCAGCGACATGGAGGGAGTCAGGCGGCGCGGATTCATTCTGTGACTACATGAATGGGAACGGGTCAATATACCGCGCGTAGCAGAAATATCTTGAGCTTCATCAAGCGTCGCGGGTAAAGGTCATTCATAAAACGAATGATCTGCATGAGGTTTTTCCGTTTTTCATGCGGGTGGGATCTGGCTGAAAATAAGTCGAAAGCAAGCGCGACGGCAATGCACAGCGGCAATGCACAGCGGCAACGCGCAATGGCTTGCCCGTTCCAGTGGGTTCGGGTCTGACTTCAGGAGACAACGATGGATCTGGGTATCAAGAACAAGACGGCGCTGGTGCTGGGCGGGGGCGGCGGGCTGGGCAGCGCGATTGCGGCGTCGCTGGCGCAAGAAGGCGCCAAGGTGGTGGTGGCTGACCTGAACCTCGAGGCCGCCACGGCCACGGCGGACAAGCTCCGCGCAGACGGCCTGACGGCGGTGGCCATGCAATGGGATTTGCGCGCGCTTGACGCCATCGACAGCCAGGTCGCGTGGATTGAAGCCAACGTGGGCGCGGTCGACATTCTGGTCAACAACACGGGCGGCCCGCCGCCCACGCCGTCCTCGGGCCAAGCGGCCGATCTGTGGCGCGAGCACTTCGAAGGCATGGTGCTGTCCGTCATCAAGCTGACCGACCGCGTGCTGCCCGGCATGCGTGAACGGCAGTGGGGCCGCATCATCACCAGCACGTCGTCGGGCGTGATCGCGCCCATCGCCAATCTGGGTATTTCAAACGCGCTGCGCATGTCGCTGGTGGGCTGGTCCAAAACGCTGGCGCGCGAAGTCGGCAAGGACGGCATCACGTCAAACATCGTGCTGCCGGGCCGCATCGCCACCGCCCGCATCACGTTCCTGGACGAGGCGCGCGCCAAGCGCGAAGGGCGCAGCGTGGAAGACGTCAGCCGCGAAAGCACCGGCACGATTCCGGTGGGACGCTATGGCGACCCCAAGGAATACGGTGACGCGGTGGCGTTTCTGGCCAGCACGCGCGCCAGCTACATCACCGGATCGACGATCCGCGTGGACGGCGGCCTGATCGCCAGTATCTGAACGCCATCGCGGCCAATCGCCGCACAGCCATTGAAGGATGTTGAAAATGAAACTGACTGCTGACGCCAAGGGCGTGTTCCCCATTGCGCCCACGCCGTTCTTTGACGACGGCGCGGTGGACCACGCGTCCATCGACCGCATGATGGATTTCTACCAAGCGTGCGGCGCGACCGGCCTGACGGTGCTGGGCCAATTGGGCGAAGCGCCCAAGCTGGACTTCAAGGAATCGCTGGACATCGCCTCGCAGGTGATCGGCAAGGCTGGCGGCATGCCCATCGTGGTGGGCGTGTCGGCGCCGGGCTTTGCGTCCATGCGCTCGCTGACGCGCGAAGTGATGGACCGGGGAGCCGCTGGCGTGATGATTGCGCCCCCCAACACTTTGCGCACGGATGACCAGATCGTCACGTATTACCACCAGGCGGTCGAGGCCATTGGCGATGACGTGCCGTTTGTGCTGCAAGACTATCCGCTGACGTTCTCGGTGCAGATGGCGCCGTCGGTCATCCGCCGCATCGTCACGGACCTGGCCTCGTGCGTGATGCTCAAGCACGAAGACTGGCCCGGCCTGGAAAAGATTTCGGCGCTGCGCCGCTTCGAAGCCGAAGGCGCCATGCGCCACATCTCGATCCTGTGCGGCAACAACGGCCTGTTCCTGGATTACGAAATGGCGCGCGGCGCGGACGGCGCCAACACCGGCTATTGCTTCCCCGACATGCTGTGCGACTTCGTCAAATGGGTGGGCGAAGGCAAAACAGAAGCCGCGCATGACTTGTTCGACGCGCACTTGCCGCTGTTGCGCTACGAACAGCAGCCGGGCGTGGGCCTGGCCGTGCGCAAGTACGTGATGATGCGCCGTGGCATCTTGTCCAGCGCGGCGCAACGCCGTCCGGGCGGCGCGTTGACGCCCGCGGCGAAGGCCGAAGTGGATCATCTGCTGACCCGCTTGGGCAAGCACGATCCGCGCGCGAAGAACCTGGTGTAGCGCACCCCCGTAGCGCACCACCGTAGCGCACCCCCGTAGCGCACCACGCCGCTTAGAAATACCGGGTGGCTTGCACCCAGAAGCGTGGCTCGTGATCGGTCGCGGTGCGCGCCATGCTTTGCTGCAAAGGCCAGGCGGCGCTGACGTTGATCAAATGCGCAGGCCCGGCATGCGCAATGCCGAAGCCAAAGGCGGTCAAGGATTGGCGGTTGCGTTCGTTTGCCCAGCTGCGCTTATCGGCCTCTACCGAACCAGTATCGAGGAAGGCCGATAGCTGCACGCCCGGTAGGGGCAGATAGCGCAGCTCGCCTGTTGCCTGCCAGCCTTGGTCGCCGCTGGCTGCGCCGGGAACAAACGCGCGCACGCCGTACGGCCCGCCCAGGCTGAATTTTTCTGAACTGTTCAGGTTCTTGCTGGACCATTGCGCACGCAGGCGGCCATAGAACTGCACGTGGCCCGCCACATGCTGCAAGCGACCCAGGCTGGCATTGACCACGCCGAACCCGCCGCCCGCGTGTTTGAAGCGCCGGTCTTCATCGCGCAGGGCCTTATCGCCAAAGCGCAGGTTGCCCCGGGAATAACTCAGATAGGCGGCGTTGCGCCCGCCTCCCAGAAAGTGATCGTTGGCGCTGGCGTTCAGCGCGGCTGTCCACAAGCCGACGCGATGCGCGCGCGTGTAGTCCACGGCGTCGTAGTCGTCTTGCAAGCGCTTGTGTTCGTATTGCAGCGTGGCCTGCACGGTGGCGTCCCGACTGCGCAACACGCTTTGCCTGATATAGACGGTGGCGGTGTCGGCGCGCCCGTGCGCGTCCAGGTAGTTGAATTCCCGGCCCAATTCATAACGCATGGCCGACATGCCGGCGCCCACGCGTGTGGACCAGGGGCCTAGCGGCAGGGAGTAGTCGGCGTGGTAGTAGCGCTGTTCGCGGTCGCTTGAGAGCAGGCGCACATCAAGCTGGTCGCCCAGCGTCAAGGGGCTGTTGATGTTGGCCGCTGCGCTCAGCCGGTATTGCCCGGTGTAGACGCCGCCGTAGTTGTCGGCGTCAATGCTGCCGGAAATCCACGGGCCCGATTCCGCATTGACGATCAGGTCGGTGGCCCCCGTCACCGCGCCTGCGCGCAAGGTGCCTTTGGCGATGACGCCGGGGATGTCGTTCAACGCGAGCAGCGCTCGGTCGAGCTCGGCGCCCTGTACCGCATCGCCGCGATGCAAGGCATCCAGGGCGGGTTGCAGCACGCGGTTGCGGGTGCGTGAGGCGTTGTTCAGAACCACTTGCCCATACACCCCTTCCAACACGCTGATCCGCACGATGCCGTTCTGAATTTCCTGCGCGGGCAGGTAGGCGCGCGCCAGCGGATAACCGCCGCGCTGATAGTGGGCCGTGAGGCGCGCGGCGGCGCTGCGCAGGCCGTTCAAGTCTTGCTCGGAGCCGACCAGGTCGAGCAGCAACGCCTGCAAGGTCACGTTGTCGTACACGCGGTTGCCGTCCAGTTGGAAGCCCTGCACGGCGACGGAGGCGACAGGGGCGACAGGGGCGACGTGGTCGGCGCCAGGGCTTGTGGGCGCGCTGGGCTCACGCAGATCAAGCGCCGGGGCGGGGGCGGCGGGCGGCGGGGCCGGAATGGTGGATTCCAGGTCGCGGATCGAGCGGCCGGCGTCTGGCGCCTGCGCCCAAGCGGGTTGGGCGAACAGCAGCGCCAGGCAGGCGGCCGGGTTGGGCATGAGGCTAACGTGCCGAAAGCGCGTGCGGAACGTCTTAGCAAGCGCCATGCTGCGAGCGCCGCCGGGTCGTAATGTCATGAGGGCTGTCCGGGTGGGGCGCGGGAGCCGCAGGCGCTAAGGCGGCGCGTACGGGCGTCAGAGACGTGGCGTGGCCCAGCGGCATCGGGCCACGCGATGCAAGCGGCCAATATACGAAACGGGCAGGAATGAAGCCCTATGAAGAGTACGAATTCTGCGGTTGACGATTCCGATTTGTGTCTGAAACGCGAATCGTCGCGCTTCAGGCGGGCGGTGCGGCGGCATCCTGCGCCATGCGCTGGCAGGATTCGCCGAATTCGCGCATGGCGTTTTCCATGTTGCGAACGCAGACGGTCAGCGCGAAGGGCGAGGCCTTGGGGTCCAGGCACGCCGCGCCGAGTTCGGCGCAGTGCGCAATCAGTTGCGCGTCGCCCGTCATTTGTGCGGCGCCTTTGATGCGGTGGGCCAGCTGGCGCAACGCCAGGCGGTCGCCATTGTCATGAAGCCGGCGCAACTGTTGGAGGTCGACGTCGTTGGCTTTGACGAATGCGCTGGCCAGCGTGCGGATGCGCGAGGGGTCGGCGCCGGTCAAGTCACTGATGGTGCGTACGCGTTGTTCATGGCGGCGTTCGCGGTCTTCGGGCTGGGGGGGCAGCACAAACGCCGGCACGTCAGGTAAGGCCATGTGGGGGTTTGGATCTGAGTCTTGGTAGGGGTCTTGGTTTTGGTCTAGGGCAAGCGCGGGGGATCTGGAGGAGGACGTCCCGGCGTCCAATCGGTCTTTTTTTTTCATGGGCCTGGGTAGCGTCCTGAGTGCCGGTACGCGGGATCAGACAATATGCGCCAAAAGGCAGGCGGCGTCTGTGGGATTGGTCTGAGGCGTATTAGGATTACGTCTGACTTATGCGCGGCGACGGCTCAAAACTGGCACTTTCGTATTCTTCCTATTTGTTTATTAGGTGTACGGCAGCACTATATCGGTCTATCGCTCAAGTGGTTTGACACCGACGAAGCACCCATGAGTATCATCCGATAAATGAGAAACCTCGTTTTCGCCGATCGTCGACATTGCGCGAGAACGAGTATGTTGCCCGGGGAGTCCCAATGTGGAAGAGGGGAATGCAACAATGTCGTCCCGATATATTCGTGTCATCGTCGCAGACGACCATCCCGCCGTTGCGCTGGGCGTCAGTTATGAATTGGGCCTTGATCCCGCCATCGATGTCATCGGCTGCGCGGAAAATTCCACCGACCTGATCGCGCGGCTGGAAACGCAGCATTGCGACGTGGTGGTTTCCGATTACACCATGCCAGGCGGAAAATACGGCGACGGCCTGGGCCTGATTGCCCTCTTGCGCCGGCGCTATCCCGCTTTGCGCGTAGCGGTGTTGACCATGATCGACAACCCCACGCTGATCCGCGCCTTGCTGGCGTATGAAAATTTGTGCGTGCTCAGCAAATCGGATTCAACCAGCCACATCATCAATGCGGTGCACGCCATGTACCAGGGGCGCACCTATTATTCGCCCACGATCAAGGACATGATCGTGAATCAGGCGTTTGCATTGGGGCGCGCGCGCCTGACCAAGCGCGAAGCCGAAATCGTTCGGCTGTTTTGCGCCGGCGCCACCGTGACCGAAATATCTCAGATGTCGCATCGCAGCGTGCAGACGGTCAGTTCGCAAAAGCGTAGCGCCATGCGCAAGCTGGGAATCGAACGCGACGCCGACTTGATCAAGTACGGCGCCGACGCTGCGCAAATTCAAACGGGCGATGGCGGGCTATCAATGATCCCGCGCATGGACGAGCGCGTCTGGAACCGCATTTGACCGCCCCGATGGCTTAGAAGCCCACCGCCTGGCCATCGCGGCGCGAGTCCGACGCCGCGACATAACCGCCCTGAGGCAAACGGCAAATCAATTGCGCCGAGCCAAATTCCAGGCTGTCGGCAGGCGCCACGGCCACGTTGTGGCCGCGTGCGCGCAAGGCCTCGACCACATCCGCCGGCAGGTGCGATTCCACATTCACGACCGGGCCCTTTTCCACGCGGAAGCGCGGCGCGTCGCTCATCGCCTGCGGGTTCTGGCCAAACGCCGCCAGCCGCGTGACCATTTGCAGATGGCCTTGCGCCTGCATCGATCCGCCCATCACCCCAAACGACATCAGCGGCTCACCGCCACGCGTGACGAACGCGGGGATGATCGTGTGCATGGGCTTTTTGCGCGGCGCGACCTGGTTGGCGTGGCCGGGCGTCAGCACGAAATTCAGGCCACGGTTGTGCAGGCTGATGCCCGTGTCAGGCACCACCACGCCGGAGCCAAAGCCGTGATAGTTCGATTGAATGAACGACACCATGGTGCCGTTGGCATCGGCCGTGGTCAGGTAGACGGTGCCGCCCGTGGCGGGCGTGCCTGCGGTGGGGACGCTGGCGCGGTCCATGGAAATCAGGCGCGCGCGCTCGGCCAGATAGGCGCGGTCGAGCAGGGCGCGAGCATCGGTGCGCATGTGGCGCGGGTCGGCGACGTGATGGTGCAGGTCGGCGAACGCCAGCTTCATGGCTTCGATGCTGACGTGGTAGTAGTCAGCGCTGTCGCGGCCCATGCCTTCCAGGTCGAACTGTTCCAGCATGCCCAGCGCCATCAGCGCGGAAATGCCCTGGCCGTTTGGCGGGATTTCATGCAACTCGACGTCGCGGAATGATTGCGAAATGGGCGCGACCCATTCCGGGCGGTGCTCGGCCAGGTCCGCGGCGCTAAGCGCGCCGCCTGTCTTGCTGGCGAAGTCGGTGATCTTGTGGGCGAGTTCGCCGCGGTAAAAGCTGTCGCCGCCCGTTTCGGCGATATCGCGCAGCGTCTTGGCCTGCGCCGGAAAGCGCCACCATTCGCCCGCTTGCGGGGCGCGGCCTTGCGGCAGGAACGCATCGGCAAACCCGGGTTCGTGAGCCAGCTTGGGCGCTTGCGTGGCCCATTGGCGCGCAATGGTGGGCGATACGGCGAAGCCTTCTTCGGCGTAGGCAATGGCGGGTTCGAACAGCTTGGCGAAGGGCAGCTTGCCAAAGCGTTCCGACAAGGCCTTCCAGCCTGCGACTTGGCCTGGCACGGTGACGGTGCCCCAGCCGGTGCCGGGCATGGCGTCGCGGCCGTTGAAGAATTCGGGCGTCCACGCGGCCGGCGCGCAGCCGCTGGAGTTCAAGCCATGCAGGCGGCCGTCATGCCAGACAAGCGCGAACATGTCGCCGCCGATTCCGTTCATGACAGGCTCGACGACGGTCAGAGCAATCGCGGTGGCAATGGCGCTATCAACGGCATTGCCACCGGCCAGCAGCATGCGTAGCCCCGCCTGCGCAGCCAGCGGCTGGCTGGTCGCGACCGCGTTGGCGGCCAGGACCGGCATTTTTCGGGAAGCGTACGGAAAAGACCAATCGAAGGAGGAGGACATGGATGCTGGAAACGTGTGAATAGGATTACTGCGGCGTGATGCCGGCTTGATCGATCAACTGCTTGGTGCGCGGAATTTCGGCCTTGATGAAGGCGGCGAATTCCTCACGGCTGCCGCCACGCGGCTCGGCGCCTGCTTCGGCGAGCTTACCGCGCAATGCCGGGTCGGCCAGCACCTTGTTCACGGCGCGGTTGAGCTTGTCGAGGATCGGGGCCGGCGTGCCTTCAGGCGCGACCAGACCGTACCACGGGGCGATGTCGTAGCCGGCGTAGCCTTGTTCGGCGATGGTGGGGATGTCCGGCGCCAGCGCCGAACGCTGCGAGTTCGACATGCCCAGCGCCAGCAACGAACCGCTCTTGACCTGCGGCAGACCGGTCATGATGGTGTCGAAGTACATGGACACCTGTCCCGACAGCAACGCCGGAATGGCTTCGCCCGCGCCCTTGTACGGCACGTGCAGGATGTCGATGCCGGCAATCGACTTCAGCATTTCCCCCGCCATGTGCGAGGTGGTGCCGGTGCCGAACGAGGCATAGGTCAGCTTGCCCGGATTGGCGCGGGCATAGGCCACCATTTCGGGCAGCGTCTTGAACGGCTGCTGCGGGTTGGCCAGCAGAATGTTCGGCGTATAGGCCACCATCGACACCAGCGCGAAGGCGTCGGGGTCATAGGCCAGGCGTTTTTGCAGGAAGCGGTTCGTGACGACAGCAGCGGGGCCGCCCATCAACAGCGTGTAGCCGTCGGGCGCCGAACGCGCCACCGAGGCGCTGCCAATGGCGGCCGCCGCGCCCGGACGGGCTTCGACGACGAAAGGCTGGCCCAGTTCAGTGGCCAGCGCGGCGCCCAGCTGGCGCGAGATCAGGTCGGTGGCGGAGCCAGCCTGGAAGGGCACAACGATACGCACGGGATGCTGCGGCCAATCGGTGGCCGGGGTGGCGGCTTGGGCGCTGGCTTGTGCGCCGGCCTGGGCCGCGAAGGCCACGGCGGCTAGGCCCGCCAGCGTCCGGATAAGACGAAATTTCATGGATTCCCCTGTTATGAGGGCGCATGACGACGCCCTTCGGAGGGAATTAGACGGGAGCAGGCCTCCTCGAACCATTGGTATTTGCATCCATGGATAACTGTATCCAGTTTGTGTTATTTTTGCGTTTATCTATCATGGCGGCTTTCCAAGCCCGGGAACGACAATGCTGCAATTTCAAAAGACAGCGATCAGCGCCGAAGACGAGGCGTACCTGCACCTGCAACGCGAAATCCGGCTGGGCAACTATGCCCCGGGCCAGCGCCTGGTGCCGGATGTTGTCGCCACCGAGATCGGCACGAGCCGCATGCCTGTGCGCGCCGCATTGCGCCGGCTGGCATCGGAAGGGCTGGTGGAAATTCGCGCGAACCGCAGCGCGGTCGTGCGCGGTTTGAACCAGCAAGAGATGCTGGAAGTGTTCGAGATGCGCTCGGTGCTGGAAGGGCTGGCTATGCGCAACGCCGTGCTGCACATGAACGCCGAGCATATCCGTCGCTTGACGAACATGCTGGAGCAACTGGACCAGGGCTCGGGCGAAGATCTGGACTGGACCACCGCCCACCGCGAATTTCACGAATACCTGTGCAGCTTCTGTCAGCAGCCGCGCTTGCTGGGCCAGCTCTCGGAACTGCATTCCGTGGTGGAGCCCTATATGCGCTTGTGGGCCGCGCAACCCGGGCGCGTGTTGCGCGTGCGCGAGTCGCACCAGGAACTGATCGACGCGTTAAAGACCCGCGACCCCGCGCGCTGCGAGGCCGCCATGCGCCAGCACGTGCTGAACACCGTACCCGCCTTGCAAGCGTTTCTGGAACAGGCGGGCTGACTCGGTTTCAGGCCGAGCCGCCCACGGCTTGTTTCCCCTTCGGCGCGACGGATTTCTTTCTGCCGCGAGGCGCAGCGTCTGCGCTTCGTGCGCAACGTGCTGCGGTGAAGGACTCATGCGGCGTGGTGCGCTGATGGAATCGCGCAACATGCTGCGCTGAAGGGCTCACGCGGCGTCCTGCGCTGAAGGACTCGCGCAACGTGCTGCGCTGAAGCACTCGCGCGGCGGCCTGCGTGAGTGCCCGGAGATCGGACAGTTTTTAATTCCTGGCGCATGCGAGCTTTATAGCCAGGAGTAATATGTCGCGTCGGACGGCCAATCAGCCTCCGGCTAGAACACGCCGATCCACGCCTCGCCCTTCCCACCCGTGTCGATAGCGGAGTCCCTCCGCGCTTTCCTTGCGGTGTCTGTAAGCCTTGGCGCGCAAGCGGCCATAAGAAGACATCGAGGAGAAGGACTTGGACAAGCAAGAGTCGGCCGGCTGGTATTTCGGCTGGAACATCGTCGGCGCCGCCGCGGTGCTTACCCTGTTGACGGTTGGCCTGCGCATGGGCATCGGGCCGTTTTTCCTGCCCATGGCGGACGGGCTGGGATTTTCGCGCAGCCTGCTGTCGGGCATCGTCGCGGTGGGCATGCTGTGCTACGGCCTGGCCATGCCGCTGGCCGGCTACCTGGTCAGCACGCGCGGCACGCGCTTCGTGCTGCTGACCGGCACCGCCATCGTCGTGGCGTCTTCGCTATGGACGGTCTTTGCGCGCGGCCCTCTTGAATTCCTGCTGTCGTTCGGCGTGGCGCTATCGGTCGGCCTGGCCTTCACCAGCCCCGTTGCGCTGACCCCGGTGATCAGCCGCTGGTTCACCCGCCAGCGCGGCATGGCGCTGTTCTTTTTGTCCACGGGTTCGATGGCGGGCATCGCGCTGATGACGCCGACGCTCACGTTCGCCATCGCGGCGGTGGGCTGGAAGGAAACGCTGCTGGCCTTTTCGGTGCTGTTCGCCTTGCTGACGGTGCCCGTCGCGCTCTTCGTGATGCGCGACACCGCACCCGAGCACACCGACCTGCTGCCGCACCAGATCATCGAAGGCAAGTCCGCCGCCAAGCCCACAGCCAAGGCGCCTGCGCCCAACGTGCGCAATGCCTTGCGCACGCTGCCGTTCTGGCAGGTGGCGCTTGGCCTGTTCGCCTGTGGCTACAGCATGAATCTGCTGGGCACGCACGGCATGCCGATGCTGATGGACCACGGCTTTGACGCCACGACGAGTTCGCTGGGTATCGGCTTGATTGGCTTGGTCGCCATCTTCAGCACGCTGGTGCTGGGGCGCATGTCGGACCAGGTCGAACGGCGCAACATCCTGGCCGCCATCTATCTGGTGCGGGGCTTGGGATTCTTTGCGCTGGTCATGGTGGGCGCGCACTGGGAGCTCTACGCCGCGGCCACCATCGGCGGCATCGTGTGGGCGGGCAGCATCGCCTTGTCCTCGGCGATTCTGGCGGATGTTTACGGCATCCGATTGGTTGGCGTGCTGTACGGGCTGACGTATCTGGGCCACCAGGTCGGCGGCATGATCAGTTCGTGGCTGGGCGGCTGGGCTTTCGACACGTTCCACACGCATTGGGTCGCCTTCGGATCGGCGGGCGTGTTGCTGCTGCTGGCGGCGGCGATTTCGCTGCGGCTGCCGGGGCGCGGATTAGCGCGTGCGCCGGCAGCCGTAAGCCGTTAACCGATAGCGCGTACGCCGGCAGCCGTAAGCCATTAACCGATAGCGCGTACGCCGGCAGCCGTAAGTCGTTTACCGAACGCGCGTTGCGGGTGGCTTAGCGGTCTTTCAGCAACGACACCAGCTCAGGCACATAGCGGTCACCGCCGCCTTGCGTCACGGCCTGGTCGAACGTGTGCTGTACGGCCGCGCCGATTTCGCGCACAGCGCCCGCCTCGGCCGCCATGGTGTTGTAGTAGGACAGGTCCTTCTGCGCATTCGACATGAAGAAACGCAGCGACGACGGGTCCTGTTCCAGCAGATAGGGCTTGATGCGTTCCAGCGCCACGCCGCCGCCGCCGCCCTTGCTGAGCACATCGGCAAACACCGCGGGATCAATATCGGAACGCAGTGCGCACGCCGCCGCTTCGGACAGCAGGGCGACAACCCCCAGCGACACGTAGTTGTGCAGCAGCTTCATGCGGTGGCCGGCGCCCACGGGGCCGGCATGCGTGATGTTCTCGGCAAAGCAGGCCAGGATCGGCTTGCATTCTTCGAACAAGGCGGCGTCACCGCCCACCAGCAGATTCAACCGGCCTTCGGCGGCTTCCTTGGGCGTACGCGTCATCGGCGCGTCCAGGAAGCGGCCGCCGGATTCCGTCACGGCCTGCGCCACCTTCACGGTCGACGACGGGATTGCGGTCGAGCAATCGATGATAACGGTGCCGGCGCGCAGGCCTTCCAGCACGCCGCCTTCGGACAGCAGCACGGCTTCGACTTGCGGGCTGCCGGTCACGCACAGAATGATCACATCGGCTTGGGCGGCCAACGCGGCGCCCGTGGTCACGCTGGTTGCGCCCGCGGCCTTCAGGGCATCCAGGGGCTGATTGCCCGGGTGCTCCAACACGGTCAGGCTATGACCATGCTTCACCAGATTGCTTGCAATGCCATGGCCCATAAGGCCGATTCCAACCATGCCGACTTTCGCCATCTTCCACTGCTCCTGCCATGTAGGTGTTTGTTGTGCCGTAAATCTTACTCTTAGAACTCGGACGACATGAAGGCCACTGGGGAAGGCCATCGGGGAAGGCCACAGGGGCGGGCGGATTCGCGCGTCCAGCAATTGGCGCCTTTGTTCGCTGTGCGGTCACCTCTTGCTGCGCGGGATGCCCAACGGTTTGCGCTTTGGGGTACTGTCGATCATCCACTATCAGACTTGCTACTTTCCCGGCCATGACAGATTCCATCCCCGAGGGCTTTGAACGCTGGACGCCCAGCAGCCCCTTCATGACGCACCTGGCGGACTTGGGCGCCTTTTACCGGCGCGAGGCGGACGGCGTCATGGCGCTGCGCGTCGGCGAGCCGCATACGAACATGCACGGCATGGCGCATGGCGGCCTGCTCGCCACACTGGCCGACAGCGCGCTGGGCTACACCATCGCGCAACAGGCGCACGTGTCGATCGTCACGGTGCAGATGTCGGTGGAATACCTGAACGCCGTGCAGCCCGGTGACTGGCTCGAAGCGCATGTGCAGGTGGACAAGCAGGGCAAGCGGCTGATCTACGCCACCTGCCTGCTCAAAGCCGACGGCCGGTTGATGTTGAAGGCCAACGCGGTGTTCGCGGTGCGTCACGCGGCGGTGCCGGCGTCGGACGGCTGAGCCGCTAGCCGCCTTACAGATACGGCGTCGCCAGCCAGATGATCTTGTTGCGCAGCCGTTTGGCGAAGGGCGTCTGCGTCAGCGTTTCCAGCGTCTCGCGTTTTGAATGCGCGATGCGCCCGTCGATCTGGCCGCCAATCCAGCAGGCTACCGCCGGGTCGTAGATCTCGATGTCCAGCTCGAAGTTCAGCCGCAAGCTGCGCGGGTCCAGGTTCGACGAACCGGCGTAGGCCCACGCGTCGTCCACCGTCATCAGCTTCGAGTGATCAAACGCGCCCAGCGAGCGCCATACGCGGCAGCCCGTGCGCACCACCTGGTCCAGCTGCGCCGACATGGCGTAGTCCACCAGCCGCAAATTGTTCTTGTCCGGAATGACGATATCGACCACGATGCCGCGCCGCGCGGCAGTGGCCAGCGCGCCAATCAGCGTCTGGTCGGGCAGGAAGTAGGGCGACTGAATGCGGACATGGCGCTGCGCCACCGCCAGCGCGCCCAGCAGCATATTGTGCGAACTGCCCAGCGCGCGGTCCGGCCCGGACGGCACGCAGCGCACCGGCACGTTGCCCGTGGGCGGCAAGGCGTGCGGATCGAACCAGGGCTTGGCGGGCAGCGATTCGTGCGTGGTGAAGTTCCAGTCATGCGCAAACACCGACATCAGCTGCGTCACGATCGGCCCCTCCACCCGAAAGTGCGTGTCGCGGTTGGTGGCATCCCCCGACAGCGCGCTGACAAAGGCCGCCCGCACATTCATGCCGCCGGTGAAACCCACGCGCCCATCAATCACCAGCACCTTGCGGTGGCTGCGCAGATTGGCATACGGCATGCGCATCACGCCCAGCGGATTTGTCATGAAGCGCGCCACGGGCACCCCGCCGCGCGCGAGCATGCGCACGATGGGCGGGCGCGAATATTTGGAGCCAATGGCGTCAATCAACACCCGCACCTGTACGCCGCGCGCGTGCGCTTCAATCAGCGCCTCGGCCAGCTCTCGGCCGATGGAGTCGTTGTCGAAGATGTAGCTTTGCATCGCGATGGCATGACGCGCATCGCGTATGGCCTTCAGCATGGCCGGATAGGTTTCATCCCCCCCCGCCAGCGGCTGCACGGCATTGCCGCCCAGCAATCGGAACCGGCTGACCCGGTCACCCAGCACCTTCAGCGACGCGAACTGCGGCCCCGAGATCGGCGCAACATCCACGGGCCGCGTTTCAACTTGCTCGGCATCCACCACCATCGCCTCGTCGCGCAACTGCGACACGCGGGTCTTGCGGATACGGTTGATCCCCGCCACAAAATAAAACAGCGCGCCAAACAGCGGCGAGAACATCGCCACCCCCACCCAGCCGATGGCCGCGCGCACATCCTGCTTGGTCATCGCAGCATGCACCGCCGCGCCCGACCCCGCCACGATGCTGATGGCGAACACGATATGAGGCCAGTAATCGATCAAAAATGCGTGTAGGCGATCCATAGCGATGGCAAAAAAGCCGGCCTCCAAAGGTGAGCCAAGCGGAAGGATAGCAAGCTGGCGAAGTCAGGCAAGCAAAATTAGGGGCAGGGCTTTTGACACGTCAAAAAAGTGTGCTATACTTCGGCCTCTTCGTTGTTGAGCTTCTTTCTGAAGCGCGGCGGTGAAGGGGAAGCAGTACAAAAAAGTAGTGCTTCAAAGCAGTATCAGAGGTGGCTGTAGCTCAGTTGGTAGAGTCCCGGATTGTGATTCCGGTTGTCGTGGGTTCGAGCCCCATCAGCCACCCCAAAGAATTTGTTAGAAGAAAGCCGCCTAGAGCGGCTTTTTTCTTTTGCGCGAACCATAATAATTTCCAGTTCATCGCGCGTTGTTCAACTTGTTCGCCAAATCCGACTGGGGCTTTCCCACACCCGAAATCACGGCGAGTTCGACACCTATGGAATCAGCATTCGGTGTGCGCCGATGCGATTCGTCGCGCATGAGATGACTGCCTTCATCAACGCCAAGATGTGAACGCTGATCATCACGCTATCTTGTGCTGGGAACGATGCGCCCTTCAAGTGGTCCGGACTGGCGCCTGGTGCCAATAGAACAAGTCGTTCACTTCAGGGGGCTACGGCGCAGCGTGCGAATATCAGCGCGACACCAAGCGCTGGTCCACGCCATTTCGAAGATCATACGGAGACCATAGAATTCGGCCGACGATACGCACTTCGCGCCCGTCCTGTTCATGCAGAGCGAAATCAGCATGTGCAGGATTCAGCGAACGCGCCAGCCACGTTCCGTCGCGGCCGTGGACGATGCACTTCACAATCATCTTGCCGCCATGGTTGATGGCATAGATGGTTCGAGGATGAATCTGCTGCAAGTCCGTTACCGGGTCTTCGTAAAAAAGCATCGGCCCGCAATGCCGGATGACCGGCTCCATGCTGTCTCCGTCGGCGTACACGATTCTCATGCGCTCGATGGGCAAACCGAATGATTGCAAGAACGAGCGCCGGAGCAGCAGTTCGCCTATCTCTGTTTCGTGATAATTCTCGATGCCAAGCCTGCCTGCGGCAAGGCGCACATCCAGCTCGGGTACTGGCGTGAATTCCTGGTCGTTTGCGGAGTAACCGGCATTTGCGACATGACCAACATCCACAGCCATGCTGATTCGCAGTCCGTGCAGATCCGTCGCGGCGAAGGTTGTTCGCCCGCCTTCCCACGGCATTGGCTCACGCAGCTGCATTGGGAACGGGTCTTCCACATGATCGATATTGGCGACGCCCCCACGAGTCGCGGAAGCCGAACGCGATGCCGTGGAGTTGGATGCGGTGCGCACGCCCATTTGGCCGAGCGCCAGCAACAGCGCCCCTTCCAGGCGCTTGATCTGATCACCGGGCAACGAGCGAACTAGCGATTCCGGCACGGAAGGAAATGGCCATCCGGATGGGGTGGCGTTTGCGGTTTGACCCGTGCCGGAAGAAACGGAGTCCTGCACAACCGGACTTTGCTCCTGCCCGGTCTCCAGATAAGCCAATGACACACCCAACGCATCCGCAAGCAAGCGGCCGTGCCGGGTGTTACCACCCCCTTCGATCTTCTTGATTGCGACTTGCGAAATGCCCACTCGCTTGGCGAGTTCTGTCTGCGAGATCTTGAGATGCTCGCGGCGTGCTTTGACTCGGGAGGCGAAGGTAGTGGCTTTCATGGCGGCATCCTATAACCGTGGTTGTTGGTGGTCAAAGAACCAGGGTTATTGACTGAATTATAACTCTAGTTATATATTTGGTTATGAAAACAAGAAACCCGTCACGCCCGGCCCTTGAGGAAGCTATCCGCTTGGCAGGTTCGCAAGCGGCTCTGGCAAGACTGCTAGGCAAAACCCAACCCCATGTCCATAAGTGGCTGAACAGCCCCAACGCGTTGCGTCCCGAGCACTGCCGAAGCATTGAGCTCGCAGTGGGCGTGTCGCGCGCAGCGCTGCGCCCTGAAGACTACTGGACTATCTGGCCGGATTTGGATCGGCCTGAACAATATCGGACCAAAAGATGAGTGACGGACAGAAGATCAGCCCGTTGGAAGACCGAAACACACGCCCCGCTGGCCATACGCAGATCGCGAACGAGCTGCTCGAGGCGATCACGATGCATGCGTTCAAGCAAACCACGTTGCGTGTGTTGCTGGCGCTTGTGCGTAAAACGATTGGTTTCAACAAGAAGGAAGATGACTTGTCGGCATCGCAGTTGGGTTCGCTGTTGGGCCAGATGAAGCGGCAGCACATCACCACGGCGTTGAACGAGCTGGCGGCGATGCGCGTCATTCACAAGCGGCCTGGCCGATATGGCTCTGTCGTGGGAATCAACACCGATTTCTCGCAATGGCTAAGCCGTCCCGCATCGGGACAGGAGTCCGAATCCGAAATCGCCCCTTGTCCGAGCATCGGACAGGCCGGTAGTCCCGATGCGGGACACACAAAAGACAACCTTCCAAAAGACAACCGACAAAACACGGACTTGTCTGCTGAGGGTTCGGCAAACGGTGAACTCAAGTTGTGGTCCGCAACTCGTACTGCGGTGTCGCCGGTTGCGGCGCTGCTGCCGCTTGCGGATGGGGCCGAGCATGCAGTTGCCCCTCAACAAATCGTGGAATGGACCGCCGCATTTCCCGCTGTTGACGTGCTTGGCGAGCTGCTTCGAATGCGAGCGTGGCTGGACGCTAACCGAGCGCAGCGCAAGACGCGACGCGGCATAGACCGATTCATTGTCAGTTGGCTGGCGCGCGCGCAGCGTGACACCGGCAAGTCACTGTATGTCCGCCCCTCTCGGGACGGAAACCCGCTAGGAGGACAGATCCATGGAAATTTCAATCAACAAGACTACCGCTTCGGGGTTTCAGAAGATGGCCGGTTTTAGTCTCGACACGCAGTCGCGGCATTGCTCCATGCATGGCGAATACCAAGCGCTGCAAACGCCCGTCGGCATGTCCGATTGTCCACGGTGCAACGCGCAACGCCAGCACGAGGCGCTGCTGCGCCAAGAGGCGCTTGCGTCGGAACGCGCCCTGTTGCGGCGCGCCGCCATTCCCGAGCGATTCTCTGATCGCCGTATCGACACGTTCAACGCAACAAATCAGCGGGCCGAAGTTGCGCAGCGCTTGGTTCGCGATTACGCCAACGGATTCGGCGAGGCGCGCAGGACGGGACGCGGCATGATCCTCTGCGGCGGAGTGGGAACGGGAAAGACGCATCTGGCGATTGGCGCGATTCACCAGGTCACCACGGGCGGCTTTACTGCGTTATACGCCGTGCTGCTGGACACGCTTCGCTCCATCAAAGACACCTATAGAAAGGATTCTGCCGTGACGGAGACCGTCGCCATGGCGCGCCTGACCGCGCCCGACTTGCTGGTGCTGGATGAGATCGGCGTGCAGCACGGAACGGATACGGAACGCATGCTCATGTTCAGCATTCTCAACGCCCGATACAACCAGATGAAGCCGACGATTCTGGTTAGCAATCTGGCGCGCGAGCCGTTGGAAACTTACTTGGGCGAACGTGCATTTGACCGCATGCGTGAAGGGGGAGGGAGGATGGTGGTGTTCGATTGGGAAAGTTATCGAGGAGTGCGAGCATGACATTCGCAGCAGTTTACGGCGGCGCATTTAGCGCACAAGGGACGCAGAGCAAGACAAAAACGGCGGTGGGAGATCAAGTGATGAGTACAGCAGGTACGGGTGTTGCGGCCGCATGGACCCCTACGCAAGCGGACTCCGAGCCATTGTTCAGTTCGGCGCATTCGGCATTGACGTTTGCGTATAACCATCACAATGAAATCTACGACAGGCCCCTCATGGCGCGCATGGCCCAAGGCGCGCCATCGGGATCGGGAAAGGGCTTAGGGGGCGTGGACGGCGCCGCGCAAGCGGGGCTTATTTTGGCGGCGGTGCAAAAGCTGCCGCGCTTGTATCAAGCGATTCTGGTTGCGCGGTTTTCACCGCGCACCGACCGCTGCAAATGCTGCCAGGGCACGGTCGACCGCCATGACTGGCTCGCCGCAGTGCGTGAGGTATCCGACGCCGCGGCTTCAGACGCCTTGTCCGCGCATCCCACTGCGCGCATCCTGCGGGATGCCATCGTCGCTCGCTACTTTGGCAAAGATGTGATGCTGTCTGATGCCGCCAACCGCGCGGGAGTCAGCGTGGCCACGGCGACAAATCACAACGGCAAGATCAAGTTATGGCTTCATGGCTCACGCACGACAAAAGAAAAGAACGGGGCTCGCGGGGATGGCAACAAGGGCGTCGAGGCGTTGGCCATGGAGTACATCACTGATGTCTTGGTAGCGAAACGACTGTGCGCATAAAAACAGTTGCTACGGTGAATTTTCACTGCTAATATTCACCTCACTTAGTCACTGTGACTAAGTGCGCACAAAAAGCCCGCCAGCGAAAGCAGCGGGCTTTTTTGCGTTCCACGAACGCTTTTGTTGCCGGTTTTCTTTGCGGCGACGTTGACGCGACCCACCCGCCCTTGAGGTACTTGATGATTGAACAGCTCGTAAAGATACGAATCGAGAGCCTGGCCGGAGGCCGCGTATTCGCAGGCGTGGCGCCGGCCGACACCGCCACGCCCTACCTGACTTACAGCCAAGTTGGCGGAGGCCGGGACTGGACGCTTGCAGGCCCCAGCGGCGCGGAAAAGGCAACCATCCAGGTCAGCGCTTGGGCAGCTACGCCCGATGAGGCGGCCAGCTTGCTTGAGCAAGCGTTCACACGGTTGAGCGCTGAGGGGCCGGACTTCATGTGTACAAGCACCAAAGATGTGCCCTGGGCCTACGATGAAGCGCAAACCCAGTTCCGCAACGCTTCCATGGAATTCAATTTGATTCGCTGATCCGCATCCGCGGCAGCTACCCCCAAACCCGCCATCCGGCGGGTTTTTTTTTGGAGCCTCGAATGGCAACGACCAATAAATCGAAGTACGCATTGACCCAAGGCACGAAGTTGGAGGTGTCCACCACGGTCGCCGACGATCTGGCTAATGCCAGTCTGACCTATGCCGACCTGTCGGTCACGATCAAAGACCCGAACTTCCAGGGTGGTCAGACCACCGAAATCGACGTGACGGTTCTGGCTTCCGCCGCCAAGGAATACGCGCTTGGCCTGGACGACAACGGCACGTTCACCATGGCCGGCAACTGGAAGTCGGATGATGCCGCCCAGAAGATTCTGGTGGACGCTCGTGGCGACAAGCAATCGCGCGCTTTCCGCGTGACGTTCTCGGACGGTTCGAAGTTCGAGTTCCTGGGCCTGGTCACGCAGTTCCAGTGGCAATCGCAGCTGGACAACGTTGTGTCGGGCACGTTCAACGTGCGCGTGAACGGCGCGGTCAAGATGACTGACGCGCCGGCCAGCGGAGGCTGATTCCCATGGCATCGGATCGGATTCCGGTCGTCGCGCTGCGGACCCTGGCGGCGAACCCGTTGGCAGGGTTTCGCCATGAAGCGTTGCAGGTGGCCGAGTGGGAGGACGCCAGCGTCATTGTCCGTGCTCCCAGTCCCAGCGACCGGCTCTTTCATGTTCGCGCTATCTGGGACGCCGCTGGCGTTACGCAGGGTGATGAAGAACTAGTGGTCAAGCAAAAGCTCGACGCTCCCGCCACCGACTACACCCGTGCATCGGCTGCGCTTTTGGTGCGGACGCTCTTTGAGCAATCCGCCAACGGCGCTCGGCGTGTTTTCGCCGATGCCGACGTGGACCAGGTCGCGGCGGCATTCGGGCCGGTCCATGCGCGTCTGGTCGCTAAGTCCATCGAGCTTGGCAACTTGACCGATGAGGGAGCGGACGTCGCAAAAAAGCCCTCCAGGAAACGCCAGACCTCCGTTTCCTGATGGCGCTCGCCCTTCGTCTGGGTAAGACGTTGGGCGAGTTGATGGACGGCATGGACACCTACGAGCTCTCGCTTTGGCGGGAGTTTGATCGGTTGTCACCCATTGGTGACGAGCGTGGCGATCTTCTGAGCGCCACGCTGTCCGCAACGGTGGCGCAAGCCGCTGGCGCAAAGGTCAAAGTGCAGGACATGTTGATCCGCTGGGGCGTAGAGGACGAACCCCAGAACGAAGCCGAAGCCGGCGAAAGTGCACTGAAGACCTTCTTGTTGTCCAAGCTGACAAAACCCGCCCCTTAGTACTCCGGCCCACCGCTTGCGTGGGCCATTTTTTTTTTGGTAAACCATGGCAAATAATCTGCGTGACATCGTTGTCGCAGTCAAGGTGGACACTGCTGCCTATCAGCGCGAAATGAATCGGCTTTCGCGCATGAGCGGCGACTACCTCAAGCTTGTCGAGCAAGGGGGCAAGCGCATCGACGCTGCGTATCAGCGCAATTCGGCAGCCCTGGCCGCTCAGAACGCAAGCGTGGGTGAAGCCACGCAGGTTGTTGCGGTCTACGCGCGTTCGGCCGCCGATGTGTTTTCTTCTACGGCCAAGATTCTTCAGTATGCGGATAGTTGGACCGCGCTGAATAGCCGTCTGCAGTTGGTGACGAATGGCGCTGCCGCATTTCAGGAGGCGCAGTCGGGCGTCTTCAACGCCGCGCAACAAGCGCGCGTGCCCCTGCAAGCGACGGCGGAACTTTATCAAGGTATTGCCAGGAACCAGGATGCGCTGGGCCTGAGCGGGCAGCAGATGGCGTCGGTGGTTGAGACCATGGGCAAGTCCATTGCGCTGTCCGGTACGTCTTCGGCAGCCGCGGGGGCTGCCTTGTCTCAACTGGGCCAAGCATTCAGCGCCGGCACGCTTAACGGCGAACAGCTCAACGCGGTCATGCAACAGGCACCTGGTCTGGCCATGGCAATTGCCCAGGGCCTTGGGATGCCGATCAGCGAAGTCCGTGCGCTGGGCGCCGCTGGCCTGTTGACGGCGGAACAAGTTATCGGCGCCGTTGAAAGCATGGCGGGCAGCGTGGACGCCCGATTCGCCAGCATGCCCGCTTCCGTGGGGGGCGCGTTTACGGTCTTGGAGAACGCCGTCATTGCCTGGGTGGGCTACACGGATGAGGCAACTGGGGCCAGCAAGGTTCTGTCGGACGGCCTTCTCGCCTTGTCGGAACATGTCGATGATGCCGCGTTCATCGCAGGCGCGGCGGCGGTGGGTGCGCTGACAGCGAAGCTGGGTCAGTCGGGTGTGCAGGCGGTACAGGCGACAAAGGCCTTCGTTGAAAACCGCCTTGAACTGCAGAGCCAGGCCAAGGCGCAGATGCTGGCTTCGCAGGCCGCCGAGCGCAAGGCCCAGAACATCGTATTCCTGGCTGAGAAAGAAGCGATCGCTGCACGCGGTACGGCCGTGCAAACATCGATGGAGCTGCAACTGGCGCAGGCGCGCATGGCTAGCCGAAGCGCCACCGTTGCCGCAACGGCCGCCACGACGCAATACGCGGCCGTGAGCTCGACTGCTGGCTTGGCTGGCCGGGCGATTCTTGGTGTGCTGGGTGGCCCCGTGGGCCTGGCGGTGAGTTTGGCGTCTGTGGCGGCGGGTTGGCTGATGTTCCGCGACAACGCGGCCGAAGCGACTCAGTCGATGACTGACATGCACACCCCGCTGGACGAGGTCGCCAAAAAGTACCGCGAGCTCAACGCACTTGAGCGCGATAAGGCGCGCCGCGGCAAGCAGTCGCAAATTGTTGAAGCTCAGGGAAGCACGGAATCGAGCTTCAAAGCGCTAACCCGCGCGGCGCGCACCGGCGCACAGCTAACAGGCCAAAGCACATTCGCGTCGTTTCAGTCCGGAATCGAAGCCGTCCACGCCGATCAGAACTTGAACGCCAGTCAAGCCAGCGAGCAGATACAGGCGCAGATTGATGCGTACGTCCAGGCCAATCCGGCTGTGGCTAGCTACCGAGACCAGCTGGTCGAAGTCGCTGCGCAATACATCAAGAATCGTGAGTTGCTCGAACGCAGTAACGCAGAGATGGCGAAGATCGACGGCGCGCAGAGTGGGGCGGCCGCGAGCGCCAGCGCGCTTGGTGAAGGTCTCAATGCCATCGGTAAAGAACTGGGTGGCACGGGCTGGGAAAACTACCTGAAAAATCTGGAGTCTGCCCGCGACGTGATTGGCATGACGTCGTCGCAAATTGCTGAGTATCAAGCACGCTCACAAGGCGCCAACGAGACGCAGGCCGCCTTGGCGGGCACCTTGTCTCTACAGGCCGAGACGGCCAACGTGCTGAAGAAGGCCACTGCCGACAAGGACGGTAAAGCAATCGAAGGCGCGAAAGCGACATTGCTTGAGTTGGTCAAGGTTGAAGCACAGCAGCGCGCCATCATCGCGGCGGCGGCAGAGGCCAAGCGCCTTCAAGACCGCCTGACGGGCGGCAGTATGTCGCAGGACGAATATGACCAAGCGGTTGGTAAGGCGTACACGGGTACCTATGCCAATGTGATGGAGCTCGGAACAGCTCGGACAAACCTTCAAATTTCCGGAGTGGCGGGTTCGCCTTCGGCTGAGACACCTAATCCAAAGTCGGGCCCAAAGTCGGGCCCGGATTGGGCCAGCTGGGCGCGGGATCGAGAAGCAGAAATCGCTGGCCAACGTCAATTGGCCGAAGCCTATCTGCAAGGTGGAGACGCCGTCGAAAAAGCCACCATGGCCAGGAGGGTGGAGAACGAAGTCTTGAAGTTCGGCGCATCGCATCGGGCAGACATCGTGAAACTTGAGGAGGAAGGTTATGCCGCAAGTTTGATGGTGGATTCATCTAAGCGGCTCGCGGACATGCAGAAAGAAATTGCGCTGATCAACGCCAAGACCGAGGCGGAGCGGATGCTTTGGGAGACACAAAGCGGAGCCTATGCATCCTTGGAGGGAAAGACAAAGGA
The DNA here is from genome assembly GCF_042957345.1 of Achromobacter sp. NPDC008082. Taxonomy (NCBI): domain Bacteria; kingdom Pseudomonadati; phylum Pseudomonadota; class Betaproteobacteria; order Burkholderiales; family Alcaligenaceae; genus Achromobacter; species Achromobacter sp. NPDC008082. Next base: position 364,815 of record NZ_JBIBIB010000006.1, on the reverse strand, counting down.
CGCGCTTGTGGCTGCAAGTGCGAAGCTGGACTCGGCACGCGAGAAAGCGGCCGGAGATGCCTACATCGGGAAGGTGAACGGCAGTGCGGATGCTGAACAACAAAAGCAGAAAATCGGCTGGCTGGATTCAGCGCTCGTGGACGGAAAGGTCACCATCGAGCAGTACCAGAAATCCATCGATGAATTGACGGGCAAGGGCGTCTCGGCGTTGACGGAATTCGCTGTCAAGGGCGCCAAGAATATTCAAGCGTACTTAGGCGACGCGCTATACGACGCCGTCAACGGCAAGTTCGAGGGGCTGGGAGCCCGGTTCGCAGAAATGCTGACTCGCATGGCAACGGATGCCGCCGCGGCAGGGATTGGGGAACTGTTGTTTGGCGATGTTGGCAAGACCAATCAGATCGGGGGGCTGTTTGGCTCCGTTATTTCAGGCATCGGTGGGCTTTTCGGGGGCGGAGGCCTGGGCTCAGCTACCGCTGCAAACGTCGCCGCCGCCGGCTCCGGTCTCATGTTCTTTGCAAACGGCGGGGCGTTCTCTAACGGCGTTGTCGATTCGCCCGTGGCATTTCCCGTGGGTGTCATGGGGGAGGCGGGACCCGAGGCCATCATGCCCTTGCAGCGCGGCGCCGATGGCTCGCTCGGCATCCGCGCGCAACTTCCGAACATTCAAGCGGGGCCGGCGGCAGATGCCGGCGGGGTTGCCGTGAACGTGTACATCCAGCAGGACGGTTCCGATCGAACGGATGTGTCATCGGGCTCCGAGCAGTTTGGCCGCGGCCTGGGTGAAGTCGTCAAGGCGTACGTCAAGCAGGAGCTGGGCAAGTCATTCAAACCTGGCGGAATGAACTGGAATGCCCTTCACGGACGGGCATAAACGGACAGGCATAAGGAAGCTAATCATGGCAACAGAAGTCTTCACCTGGTCACCCAGGATCAATCCACAAGGCAAGGTCAAGTTCCGCACCCTGACGGCGAGCTTTGGCGACGGGTACTCGCAGACTGCGGCGGATGGCATCAATAACAAAGTGGAGTCGTGGCCGCTGCAATTTGTCGGGACAGGCGCTCACATCGGCGCCATCGTCGCCTTCCTTGACCGGCACGCCGGCCATCGAGGTTTCGAGTGGACCCCTCCGCTGGGCAAGCCGGGCTACTACATGGCGCCCGAGTACGAGCCCGTCGCACTGGGTGGCGATATGTATTCGCTGTCCGTCACTTTCCAGCAAACGTTTAGGCCTTAGAACATGGCGAACATTGAAAATATCAACGTAGGCTTAGCTGCCAACGACAAGAAGGGTGATCCTCTGCGCGATGCGATGCAGAAGGCCAATCGGAATTTCTCGGCGCTGAACACCGCAATTCAGGGCGTGCTGGACGGGAAGGGCCAAGCCAGTGGCTATGCGTCTCTCGGCACGGACGGCCGGTTGCTGGCGGCGCAAGCGCCCATCGTGTATGCGCCGACGCTGCCCACGACCACGCACGACCTGAATACTTACGTCACGCCCGGAACGTTCTATCAAGCCGCCGTTGCCGGCGCGACCGCGCCCACTGGCGTCAACTACCCGGTTGCGCAAGTCGGATTCTTGGAGGTTGTGGCTACGGGTACGCCGGTCCTTCAGGTATACACCACGCGCGCTGCCGGGCTGACGTCGCAACGGTTTTGGCGCGTGCGAGTCTCGTCCGCGTCATGGTCGACTTGGAAGGAGTTGGCCGACACTACCGGCGTGCTGACGTATCAGGGCGGTATAGCCGCTTCCCAGGACCTGAACAACTACACGCAGCGCGGCTTGTGGACTGTGGGTTCGTCTGCGAACGCAGCGAGCGGAACGAACTTTCCGATAGGGCAGTCCGGTTCCCTGATCGTCTATTCCGTTGGTGTACCTGGCGGCACCGCGGCTACAGGGTGCACGCAGGTCTACCACGCTGCGAACTCTGGCCAGATGTTCACGCGCTCGTTTGTGTCGAGTAACTGGACGCCTTGGGTGCGAAGTCTGGACGCAAGCCAGTTAGGTGTGGCGGGCGGCGTCGGAACCTTGGATGGCGTAGGCCGCCAGCCGGTGACGCAGTTTCCGTTGTCATTGGCCGTAGCCACGGGTACCGACGCCAACACGCTGACCAGCCCGGGCGTCTACTACACGAACTCGGACGCTCAGGCTACGGCGGCGCTAAATTGGCCGGAGCAGTTGGCCGGCACGTTGCTGGTAGAAGCGGCGGCGGCTGGCAACTCCCAGGTTACGCAGACGTACACCACGCGCAACGGTACGGGTGGCGTGCTGCGCACTTACAAGCGCGTGCGATTTGGCACAACCGGCGTCTGGGGGGGATGGCAGCAACAGGCGCGTTTTGACGACGCCATGACGCACGTCTACTTGGGTGCTGCGGGGGTAGACTGCAACGCGCTCATCGCAGACAACACTTACTACACCATCGACCAGGCCGGGGCTGTCACGTCCGGGTCCAACTGGCCCCCAACCAGCAGCATCATTGGTGGCGGAGTGGAGGTGCGGCGGCAAGCCGCAACCCGTGTTTTTCAAACCGTGACGCTGCTAGTAGGCAGCAACATGAAGCCGCGCATTTTCTTCCGGTACGGTGATCCGGTCGGAAACAGCTGGCAAAACTGGACGATGATCAGCAGCCTAAGCAATGTTGGCTGGCTTCCTACTGCCAATTGCGGCGACGTTTACGTGGATGGCGTGGGCTGGCACCGTTGGAACGGCACTACTTACGAGATGTCGGCTTTGGCGCCCTGGTTGCCCACGGCCGCACACGACCTGAACAACTACACGACCCCGGGCGAATACTGTCAATCCTCGACTGCCGGTGCCGCGGCGGGAGCGAACTACCCTGTTTCCATCGGCGGGTTCCTAAAGGTCTCGCAAGGTGCGGGCATCAACGGCACTGTCCAGGAATACACTGTCCGCTCGGCTGGCGGCCTGGCGGCGTCGAGCGGCCCTCGCAGGTTCTGGCGTGTACGTGACGGCAGCAGCTGGTCCCCGTGGCAGGAGGTGTTGTCTGCCGGCCTGGGGATGACCCACACATTCCTAACCGCAGCGACGGACGCTAACACGCTGACTGCGGACAATACGTTCTACACCTGGACAGCATCGGCGGTCGCCAGCGGCGCGAACTTTCCGGGATACTCGGCCGCCGGCTACATGCAAGTTTTCTGGCAGGCGGCGACGGTTGTGTCGCAAGAGCTGACGTTGTTGGTGACCGGGGGCAAGCCGCTGAAATTTGCGCGATTTGGCAACACGTCCACGGGGGTCTGGCAGCCGTGGAAGGTCACCTCTGCTTTCAACAGCGCAGGCTGGATGCCCACAAGCGACATGGGCGACATTTACGTAGACGGCTTGGGCTGGCATGCCTGGAACGGCACTGCCTATAAGCCTACGTTCGCGGGCAAAGACCATGGGCAATGCCGATTTGCGTACGTGAGCACCACGCAGTGCGCTTTGTTCCCAATTGATGGGAACGGCCTAATCATCAATGGTCGGCAGTACCGCGTGCCAGCTGCTGGCATCACAATTGCCAACACCGCTTTCAGCGCCCAAACATTGATGTATGTATACGCGTACGACAACGGCTCGGGGGCTATCGCGCTTGAGGCTTCCACAACTATCCATGTACGCCACACCGACGGGGTGCGCATAAAGAGCGGAGACGCCAGCCGAACGCTTGTCGGTATGGCACAGACTGAAAACAACAATAACTTTCTGTGGAACGCGACAAATAGGTATGTGGCTACGTGGTTTAACCGCAGACAGTCAGCAGTGCAGGAATTTTTCTCCGCAGGTACTGCCTCATTTAATTCGGCCATCATGCTTAACAATGGTTGCGGTTGCTTGGCCTGGGCAGGTGACGCACTCGTGGTTTCCGCCATGGGGCAGACCTACGCCAATATGTCAGCCGGTTCTTATGTGTCCGCGCGCGTCAATAGTCTTCATGCGGCAGGTAATTATGGATACTCATGCACAGGGCCCGGGGCGCAAATAGCTATAGCCATGAACTCCCCTTGGGGCGTGACGGCCGACGGTGTGCACCGTCTGACGTGTTGGGCGTTCACCAATGTAAGCGGGGCGAGCGTCTATTTTGGCGCTGATACAACTATTGTGTACGAGGGGTAAGCATGGAAAACAAGAAGATCGGACCTCGGTTTCCAGATGAATTGAAGGCTGCCGGGCTTACCGGAGAGCCGTTTTCCTGGTCCCCTGATGGCGATGTCTTCTGGGGCGATGAGGCCACCCAGGAGTTGAAAGATGCCGTTATGGCGGTAATTGCGGCGCACGATTCAGAAGCCCCCGCGCTGCCGCCGGTCCCGCAGGTCGTCAGCCGCTTCCAAGGCCGCGAAGCCATGTGGCAAACACGCCACGGCGACACCACGCTGTTCGAAGCTGCCGAGGCCGTCCTCGCAGACCCTGCCACGCTGGCCATGTACCGTCGCGCCTGGGATGACCTGCAGGAGTTCCGGCGCGACAGCGAAATGCTAGCCGCAGTCGCCGGCATGCTGGGCCTTTCGTCAGCGCAGATTGACGCGCTGTTCGTCCTGGCCGCAAGCATCCAGGCTTAAGGAGACGTCATGGGAATTTATGCAGACGTCCAAAAGTTGGAGGTCGGCGCGCTGGTCGACCTTTATGAGCTGGACGCCACCGGTATCGGCGGCACGCTTCAACGCTTCCACGGCTACACGCAAGTCGGTCCGATCTGGTGGCAGGGCAATCAGTACGAGCCTTGGGCTATCAAGGCCGAAGGGTTTGAGCAGGTAGGAGAAGGGCAGCAGCCCACACCTACGTTGTCTGTCGGCAACATTGGGCAGGATGCTGATGGCAACCCCATCTCCGGCGTGATGTCGGCGCTTTGTATCGCACTAGATGACCTGGTGGGCGCACGGATTGTCGTGCGCCGGACGCTGGGCAAATATCTGGATGCGCGCAACTTTGCGGATGGCAATCCAACGGCGTCGCCCGACGAAGAACTGCCGCCTGAAATCTGGATCATTCAGCAGAAGACTGCCGAGGCCGCCGAGGTGGTCGAGTTCGAACTGTCGAGCGCGCTGGATTTCAATGGCCAGATGCTGCCATCCCGGCAGATCATCGCAGGCGTTTGCGGCTGGTTAACTAAGGGCGGCTATCGCGGTACCTACTGCGGCTACACCGGGCCCCGCATGTTCGATGTCAACGGGAACGCGGTCTCCGATCCGGCATTGGATCGCTGTTCGGGCCTCCTCTCAGATTGCAAAAAACGCTTCGGCGAGTACGAAGTGGTCAACTTCGGTGGCTTTCCGTCAGCGGATCGGCTCAGGGGATAACGATGCGTAAAAAGACGATGGCAGCCATCCGTGCGCACGCGGTGGCTGAGTATCCGCGCGAGTGTTGCGGTCTGGTGGTGATGCAGGGTCGGCGCGAAACCTATGCGCCGTGCCGCAATCTTGCATCTGGGACGGATCATTTTGTGATGTCGCCTGAAGACTATGCGCAAGCTGAGGACTCGGGGCGCATCAGTGCAGTTGTGCACTCGCACCCCGACGCACCCGCCACCCCCAGCGAGGCGGACCGCGTTGCATGCGAGGCGACTGGCCTGCCCTGGTTCATCGTGGCGGTGGCGCAGGTGGAAGGCGGCCATGTTGTCAGCGGAGACCTGGCCGGCTTCGCGCCGGAAGGCTACTCCGCGCCTCTGCTGGGGCGTCCCTTTGCTCACGGCGTTCTCGATTGCTACAGCCTGATCCGCGATTGGTATGCGCGGGAGCGCGGCATCCTGCTACGGGACTTCCGCCGCGATGATGGCTGGTGGGAGCCGGGCAAGGAAGGCGATCTCTATATGGATCACTACGCTGAAGCAGGCTTTCGTCCGCTCGCCAATGATGAACAATTAACGGCGGGCGACGTGGTGCTGATGCAGATCCGCTCAGACCGGGCGAACCATGCTGGTGTGTATATCGGCTCGGCTGCGCTTCAGGAAGACCGCAACCTGCACCCTGTACCTGATGCCATGCTGCATCACCTGTATGGACGTGACTCCGAGCGGGTTGTGTACGGCGGCTATTGGCGCGAGGCTACCCGCCTTGTGCTTCGCTACAAAGGATAAAAGATGAGCGAAAAATTGCGGGAAGTCAGGCTTTATGGCTGGCTGGGAACTCAGTTCGGACGAGCTCATCGCCTTGCCGTGAGCAGCACCGCGGAGGCAATACGAGCGCTTTGCGTGTTGTTGCCAGGCTTTGAGAAGGCGCTGGCTGAGAGCGAGACGCGCGGCGTGAAATATGCGTGCTTTCTTGGACGCCGGAATATTGGTTCCGAAGAACTGCGGCTGCCGTGTGGTGATGATGCGATTCGAATTGCTCCGATCCCGGCGGGTGCAAAGAATGGTGGCCTGTTTCAAGCGGTGCTGGGAGCCGTGTTGATTGTTGCTTCTATCTACTTTCCGCCGCTTGCGGGGATGGCGCTCTACGCAGAAGTCGGGTCCGTCGCGTCAACCGTCATGTCCGTGGGAATCGCCATGGTGATGGGCGGCGTCGTGCAGATGCTATCGCCTCAGCAACGCGGGTTAAGCGCAAAGGACGGTCCAGATAACGGGGCGTCGTACAACTTCAATGGCGCCGTCAACACCAGCGCACAGGGCAATCCCGTGCCAGTTTTGTATGGCCGAATGATTGTGGGCAGCTCCGTAATCTCAGCAGGCATCTACGCCGAGGATCAGGTATGACGATGCAACATAATCAGACTGATGGGGCGCCTTTAGGCGCCCTAGTGGTTTCTGGGGCCAAAATGCCGAATAAGCCTTTGGTTGTCGGGTATGGTGGCGGGAAAGGCGGTGGCGCAGGCCGTAGCCCTAAAGAATCACCTGACAGTCTTCATAGCACGGCGTATGCGCGCGTCGTCGATCTGGTGTCAGAGGGCGAGGTGTACGGCCCGGCGCACGGGTTGAATGGTGCACTGCGTGATGTGTATTTGGACGGCACGCCGATTGCCAACGAGGACGGTTCCCTGAATTTTCAGGATGTCGCAATCGATTTTCGGGCGGGCACGCAGACTCAAGATCCGTTGCCGGGTTTTCCAGCTTCAGAAGTTACGGCTGCGGTAAACGTTGAACTGACGGCTGCTGTTCCCTGGGTCAAGTCGTTCACCAATGTTCAATTGTCCGCTGTGCGGATCACGCTCGCAGTCAATGGCCTCTCATTGGCCAACACCAGCAACGGTGATATCACTGGCTATCGGGTGGAGTATCGGATAGAACTCAGCACTGACGGTGGTGCATATCGCGAGGTGTTGCTTAGCGCGTTTGACGGAAAGACTTCGCAGCGCTATTCGCGATCGCATCGCATCGATTTGCCTTTGGCGCGATCCGGGTGGTCTATCCGAGTCGTTCGGATCACCGCCAATGCGACGAGCAACACCATCGGCGACAAGACTTTCGTGGATGCATATACCGAAGTGGTTGACGCGAAGTTGCGCTATCCCATGTCGGCCGTCGTTGGCATCAAGCTTGATGCGTCACAGTTCCAGAGTATCCCCACGCGAGCCTATGACTGGAAGGGGCGCATTGTTCGCGTGCCGTCCAATTACAACGTGGATGACCGTTCTTACAGCGGAACTTGGGATGGCACCTTCAAGCTGGCTTGGACGGATAACCCCGCATGGATTTTCTTCGACCTGGTCAGTAACGACCGATACGGCTTGGGCGAGCGTATTCCGGCTGGCTGGCTGGACAAGTGGGGCCTGTATCAAATAGGCCGATATTGCGATGAGTTGGTCCCGGATGGGTTTGGTGGTCAGGAGCCTCGTTTCACCTGCAACGTGTATCTGCAGTCGGCGGCCGACGCGTATCGCGTTCTGCAGGACTTGGCGTCGGCGTTCCGGGGCATGGCGTACTGGGCGAGCGGCGCCGTTTTCGCGGTGGCCGATATGCCTGGTGACCCGGTCTATACCTTTACGTCCTCAAACGTTATTGGTGGCCGCTTCAGCTACGTCGGTAGTCCGTTGAACACGCGCTATACCGTCGCGTTGGTGTCATGGAATGATCTGTCCGACATGGGCCGGCAGAAGGTTGAGTATGTCGAGGACCGGCAATCTCTGGGCCGCTATGGCCTGAAGCAAATTGAGATAAGCGCGTTCGGTTGCACGTCGCGCGGTCAGGCGAACCGCGTTGGGAAGTGGGTGTTGCTGACTTCGAAAATGGAGACGCGCTCGGTGTCCTTCTCGGTAGGCCTGGACGCCTGCCGCGTTCGTCCTGGCAGCATCATTCGTGTTGCGGATCAGCATCTGGCCGGGCGCCGGATCGGCGGCAGAATTCGTGAGGCCACAGCTACGGTCGTCACGGTCGATGCGAAGCTTGGCGTGCGGGTGGGGGACCGTCTTACGGTCAATCTCCCCAGCGGAATTTCGGAAACGCGGATCATCAGCTCTGCGGTCGGGCAGGGGCTGACGGCGGACTTGACGCGCTTCACGGTGGACTCGACCGAGTTGACCGCAGACCTCGTGGGCTTGCCTGACACCGTACTCGTATTGACCGTAACGGTGCCGTACTCCGAAGTTCCCCACGCCGAGTGCATTTGGACGTTGGAGTCGGAGGAGCTGTCCGCGCAGCGCTTCCGCGTCTTGAGCGTCAAGCGTATTGACGGAATGAAAGCGGAGATTTCTGCGATTCAGCACGAGCCGGGGAAATTCGATAATGTGGACTTCGGAACTCGTCTTGATCCAGCGCCGATCACCGTCGTTCCGCCAAGCGTCCAGCCGCCTCCGGCCAATGTAACGATCACTTCGTACTCGGTCATCGATCAGGGCTATGCAAGTCATACGGCGGTGTTTAGTTGGAAGCCTGCGGCTAATGCGGTCGCTTACCAAGTGCAATGGCGTCGAGACAGTTCAGAGTGGATCAACTTGCCGCGCACGGGGTCCACAAGTGTCGAGATCCCCAACATTTACGCCGGGGCCTTTCTTTGTCGTGTGCGCGCGCTCAATGCACTGGATGTCGCCTCGATATGGGCGTCGTCGATGCAGACGCAGCTTGATGGAATTTTGGCGCCACCTGCTGCAGTCACGGACTTGACAGCGACTTCGCTCGTTTTTGCTATTCGCTTGAAGTGGACGCTGCCAACGTCGCCCTCGATCATCGATCGGACGGAAATCTGGTACAGCCAGTTGCCCACCTTTTCAACTGCTCAGCGGATGGGTGACTATGCATTTCCGCAGGACACCGCGACCTTGATGGGTTTGTCCGCGGGCGCACGCTTGTACTTCTGGGCGGTATTGCGGGATCGCAATGGCATTGCCGGGGCACGCTATCCAGCAGGAAATGGCGTGCTTGGCCAGGCCAGTTCAGATGCGTCCGAGATCCTGGAATACCTGAACGGCAAGATCACGTCGTCTCAGCTAGGGCAGGAACTGCTGACGCCCATTCAACAGATTCCGGGCTTGAAAACCCAGGTTGTTGAAATCGACGGCCGGGTCGTGGAGTTGGGTGGCGCAATCAGCACCGAGCGCGAAGAACGCATCGAAGAAGGCAAGGCCATTTCTAGCGAGGTCAGTACCGTTGGTGCTACGGCGAGTAGGGCGTCCACCAAGGCTGATGAGGCACTTGATAAGGCAAATGCTGCGGACGAGAAGGCCGAGAGCATTAGCGCCGTGGTGCAGGAGACCAAGGATGCCGTTGCAGATATAGACGGCAATTTGTCTGCGATGTGGACGATCAAGGCGCAGACAACCAGTCAGGGTAGACACTACCTTGCAGGCATTGCTGTTGGGGTCGATAACTCCAGTGGCATATCCGAGTCGCAGGTGCTGGTGGCAGCTGACCGCTTTGCCGTCATTCACCCCAATGGGACCGTGATCACTACGCCCTTTGTCATTCAGGGCGGACAGGTCTTCATGAATCAGGCATTGATTGGTGACGCCTGGATCAGGAATGCCATGATCGAAAACCTGAATGCCAGCAAAGTCACGGCAGGCACGATGAGTGCGGACAGAATCGACGCGGATTCCTTTTTCGCGAAGGTCGCCAATATTGATAGAGCCTATATCAAAGCCGCCAATATTGAGTCAGCACAGATCGGCACGCTGCAGCTCAGGAATGGGGCGGTGACGGCGGGCAATGCAGTGGCGATTAGCTTGCAGTTTGGTGCAGGCAGCGGTACCAACAGCGTGTCAATTCCATTTACGCTGGCCGATTCCGGCCATGCTCTCATCAACTATGACTACGCGGCGCGATCCAGCTCGGGTACTGCTCTGGTAGGTGGAAATGTCCGCTTGTTGCTGGATGGCACTGAGATCAGCCGCACCCCAATCATTAGTTACACCAGCGATGAACGCGAGAACATGAAATCAGGGAGCGCAATTAGAACTGGCTTGGGAGCGGGAGCTCATACGCTCACGCTCGAATTTCCTCGTCCTAACGGCGGGATCATTATCGTCAGCGGAAACCTCTCCCTTCTCTCGTTCGTTCGCTAGCAAACTCTCCATCCATCAAGCCCGCCTCCCCGCGGGCTTTTTTCACCCCACAGGAGGCCATCCTGCACACCCTACTCAGGAGCACCCCTTCTATGGAACCCGGCTCTACTAGCCTAGGCGGTCTTGCCGCCTTAAAGGTCGCGATGGCGTACGGGATTCCCGCCGCCATCGCGGCCATGCTTGGCTTATTGATCATGCCGCCACGCACCGTGCGGGAATTCACGGTACGCACGGTGTCTACCGTGGCCTGTTCCTTCCTTTTCGGCCCGGCGCTGGCGGCGTCCGTCATTGCCTGGAAGCCGGCCTTGATGGAGGCCATGACCTGGCTTGCGCATCATGGCGCGGGCACCGACGATGCGTTGCTGGCCAAGTTCTACGTGCTGGGTCCCAGCATGTTGTTGGCCGGCCTACCGGCGTGGTGGGTGTTGGGCGCGTACATGCGTTGGATGGCCAGCATGCGAAAAATGGGTTTGCTGGAGTGGCTGGCCGAGGCGCGCGCCAAGGTGTTGGGGACGCCCAGTGACAGAGGAAACAGCCATGAGAGGAAACCACCATGACCCTTAACCCCCTCATCCACACCGCCATCTCCCCCGCGCTCGCGTTGCTGCCGCCCTCCATGACCACCTCCGCGGCTCGCATCCTCTTGCTTGCCATCGGGCTTCAAGAAAGCCGATTCCTGCACCGCCGCCAGATCAATGGCCCGGCGCGCGGGTTCTGGCAGTTTGAGAAAAATGGCGGTGTGCTCGGCGTGCTGACGCACCCGTCCAGCCGCGACGCCGCGCACCACCTGTGCGCCGCCCGCAACGTTGCCCCGCTATCCGCATCCGTCTACCCAGCATTGGAAACGGACGATGTGCTGGCCGCAGGCTTCGCGCGGCTGCTCTTATGGACCGACCCTTGGCGGTTGCCGGCGCCCGGTGATGCCGACGGCGCGTGGGCGCTGTACTTGCGTACCTGGCGCCCGGGCAAGCCGCATCCACATACGTGGCCGGCGCTGTATGCGCAAGCCCGCCTGGCAGAGGAAAACTTTCATGCGCACATGGCTTGAACGAATCAACAAGATGGTGTGGGCCGCTTTCGGGGCCGTCGCGTTATTGGTACTGGCTTACTTGCGTGGCCGCGGCGCGGGCCGAGAGGCCGAACGCGAGCAGCGCGATGCGCGCATCAACCAGCAGGCGGATCATGCCCGGCAGGAGGCACGAGATGTGCAAGATCAAACGGCTCGCATGGATGACGCTGCCATTGCTGCTGAGCTTAAGCGCGACTGGGTGCGTGGCGCCGGCCCGGGTGGGCGTTGAATACTGCGAGCATGCGCGCCCGATTTATTTTGACGACGCGCAGCAGGTTGACGACACGCCAGCGGCGGTACGCCGGCAGATTCGTGAGGGCAATACCGTCTGGCGCAGGCTTTGCGGCGCGCCGTCATGACCTAGTCGATATGGCGGTTTATGGCTCTATCGCGCCAGGCCAGGAAGGCGCACGATAGCGGTTCTGATCTTCTCTATCCAGGACCCATCATGAGCGCTCCCCGCCTCGATTACGCCCACGCTTCGCCCGACGGTTACAAGGCCTTTGGCGGGGTATATGTTTACCTACAGCGCTGCGGATTGCCCAAGACGCTGATTGATCTTGTGTTTCTTCGGGTGTCCCAGATCAACGGCTGCGCCTATTGCATCGACATGCATTCGCGCGACCTCGTCAAGCAGGGCGTTGCCGTCGACAAGCTGGTGCTGGTGCCCGTGTGGCACGAGGCCGGCGCGGTGTTCAGCCGCCGCGAACGCACGGCGCTGGCTTGGGCGGAAAGCGTGACGCGCGTGTCCGAGACCGGCGTGCCGGACGAGGACTATGCGGCGGCCGCCGCCGAGTTCACCGACAAGGAGCTGGCGGATCTGACCTATGCGATTGGCCTGATGAACGCGTTTAACCGGCTGGGCGTGTCGTTCAGGGCAACGCCGGCGGCGGCCGCGGCGGCGGAACTCGCCGCGGATAGCGCCGAGCCGCAGGAATAGCCGGGTCGATATTCTCCGGCGCAGCTGTTGTTTTTTTGATTCTTGAGGCGCGTAACAATGGTTCATCCGATAAGCAGATGCTAGAACGTATCTGATAAAAAATCGGAGGCCGCTTGCGTAAACCCAGAATCACCTTGCTGTATCTCGTTGTCGGCTTGTCCGTGTTCAGCGCGGCCGTGGCGTTTGCCAATGCGCTGTTCGCGGCGTACACGGTGCAGAAGGAACAACTGGTCGCCACGACGCTGGAGGGCAATCGCGCCTACGCGGTGAAGCTGGCTGAAGTGGTGGACCTGTACGTGGGCGCCATCCAGCAGCAGTTGAAAGCCAGCGCGCGGCGGGTGTCGAAGCTGATGGACGCGCCGGCGGCGCTGGACGAAGAAGTCTTGCGCGTGGCCGAGCAATCCGATGGTGTGATTGCGGCCGCGGTGGTGGATGCAAAGGGCCATATGCTGGCTTTCTCGTCGCTGCTGCCGGGCGCGGAAACGCAGGGCAGGACCACATCGGGCGTGGATCTGCGGGGCGCGGAGCAAGCCAGCAATGTGACGCCGCCGTATCTGTCGTCGCAAGGGCTGTGGACGGTGGCATTGACGGAGCCCGTGCGGGATGCGCAGGGCAGGTATCTGGGCTTTGTGGGCGCGGCGCTTTACTTGCAGCACAACACCGAATTGGACCGCCTGTTGCAAGAGCATTTCTACCGCGATGGGTCGTACGTGTATGTGGTCGGTGCCGATGGCAATATTCTGTACCACCGCGACCATAGCCGGATCGGCACGGCGGGCGACTCCAATCGCGTCATACAGGCCTTGTTGCGCCGGGAGTCCGGCTCGATGACGGTCACCAATAGCCAGGGCGTTCCCATGCTGGCCGGCTATGCGCACATGACGCTTGGGGGCTGGGGCGTAGTGGTGCAACGGCCCGTGGCCGAGACGCTGGCGCCCTTGCATGGCTTGATGTGGCGCATCTTTGAATACTCGGTGCCCGCAGCGTTTGTGATGCTGTTGATGGTGTCGGCGATGGGCTTCTGGATTGCCAGGCCGTTGTCCATTTTGGCGCGCGCGATGAAGTCGGGTGACGCCAATCAGGCCGGGCGATTGATCCAAACGGTGAAGGCCAATTACTTTGAAGCCGAACAGCTGCGTGATGCCGTCGGCTATTCCCTGGCGCAGCACGAAAGCCAGATTGGCAAGTTGAATGCCGAGACGATGACGGACCCGATGACCGGCTTGTTGAATCGCCGGGGCATGGCCAATGCGTTGGCCAGGCTGACGTCCGCGCGGCTGCCGTTTGCGGTGCTGGCGCTGGATCTGGATCACTTCAAACGCGTCAACGACACCTTTGGGCATGCGGCGGGAGACGTCGTATTGACCACGCTGGCGGACATCATGCGTTCGTGCGTGCGCGCCGACGACGCCTGCTGCCGGGTGGGCGGCGAAGAGTTTCTGGTGCTGATGCCGGGGGCGTTGCCGGACGCGGCCCGCGCCATCGCCGAGCGCATTCGCCACGCCACGGAAGCGCACCTGATGCCGGGCGGCGTTGGCCATGTCACGGTATCGATTGGCGCGGCGCGCTGGCCTGACGATGATGCGGATGCTGGCGCCGTGCTGAAGTGCGCCGATCAGGCGCTGTACCAGGCGAAGACGACGGGCCGCAATCAAGTGGTGACGTGGGGGGCGGGCGCTAATTCAAATTAAGGATGGATGCCGATTTTGCGGATTGTGATGAGGCTTTTGATGCAGGCGAATTTTCCGTTTCGCCATTCGCGTCCTGACACAGCGCGCTGATGCGCAATTGCGCGATTCTGCCGTCCACGGTGCCAATCAGCAGCGTGTCGTCGTCGGCGTCCATGGCGAAGATGATTGTGGGCAGGCCGTCCACGTGCACCTTGGCGTTTCGCCGTAGCGCGCCCGATTGTGCGTCGATGGCTTGCAAGCTGCCGTCCAGAAAGGCCGCCACGATCAGGCCGGCGTGGGGCAGGGCGACGATGGCGCTGGCGGATGCCGGAGTGCTGCGTCGCCACACCTCGCGGTCCCGGTCCAGGGGTTTGCGGTAGATGAAGCCGACGTAGGGCGTGGTGACGTTCGGGCAATAGTGCTTGCCGCTGATGACGACGCCGGCCCCCAGTGCATCGTCGACATAGGCGCCGCACAGCTCCATGGCGTGGCTGGCGGGTTTCCGGTCTGCTTTCAGCAGCGGCCAAAGCCGGCGCACGGCGCCGTCCGGTTCCACGATGCACAGCACCTTGTTTTCGTGGGAGCTGGCCGGCGTGCCTTGCAGCATGAACAAGTACGGCGCGCCGCGAATATTGAGGTAGTGATTGAAGCAGTCGTAGTGGCCAAGGTCCACACGCTGCTCGAGGCCGGTGTTCAAGTCCAGAAGCACGTCGCGCGCACGCGTTCCCGCAAGGTGAAACCGATTCTGGCGGCCCAGCACGCGGCCGTTCGGCGTGGACGAGAACGTGAGTTCGCCTTCGTACGCGTGGGTCTGTTGCAGGCCGTCTTCGGTCAAGGCGTACAGCCGGGAGTCTTGCCGGCCAACGTTGGGCGGGCGTTGTGTGGTTTCAACGACGTGGACGCGCACGCCCGCGGACTTCAAGATTTCGGCCCCGTGGCCATGGCCGGCGTAGGCCGCGATGCACTCGCCATTGCGCCGGTAGATTTCAAGCAGGCAGCCGCGATGCGCGACGGCGATCAGGCCGCCGTCCAACGCGGCGATGTCGGTGATGGCGTCCCGGCTGGTCCAATCCTGAACGCCAAACCAAGCTTTCAAGCGCGATACGGGCGAGGGCATGTCCGGTGCGGGCGGCGCTTTGGGGGCGATGGCGGCGGGGTCCAGCTCCAGGTCGCGCGCGGGCGATGCGGCGTCAGGGACGGGAGTCTGCACGAGGTACAGGGTGTCGAAGGCATCGTCGGCGTTGTCGGCGTCGCCGGCATCGTCATCGGCAGCGCCCCATTCTTCGTCCCAGGGCCGCATCCAGGCTTCGATCTGATCGCCCGCTGCGTTGTAGCGGCAGCGCACCACTTCTGGCACGTGCTTGAACGGACGCGTGGCGCGTGCGTTGCGCCAGTCCCAGACGATAAGGTCGCCTTCGAATAGATAGCCGCCGTCGTAGCTGCCGCCGCCAATAAGGATCTTGGTGCCGTCGGGATTGAACGCGACGTCGTTGACGGGATAATGCAGGTCATCGAAGGCGGCGAAGGGAACGAGGGCGTCTTGCCGGTACAGCGCGACGCGATACCGTAAGGCGTGGCCGCCATAAGCCGCGCGGGCACGCGGGTTGATGAGCAATGAAAACGCCGACGCCACGGCCACCACGTCGTTGGCCGCGTTGAAGAACACGCCGCTGATCTTGCCGCTGCCGCGCAGCGTGGGGTCCATCAACGTCGTCATGGGCTGGGCGGAGTCTGGTTCACGCGCGCGCGCAAGGGTTCGATGCCCGGCACACCTTGCCGGATGGCTTGTGAGAACGGCGTGTGCGACGGCGTGGGCAACGCCGTTGCCGCAGGGGCAAGTGACGGCGGCGATGACGTTGGCATTGACGATGGCGGTAGCGATTGGGTCGCGCGGGCGCGGTCTGTGTATCGGCCCAGCCGCCGGTATTGCGCGGCGCTGTCAGCGCCTTGCAGCACCTGCAATTGATACAGATATTCAGGCAGATAGCCAGAGACCAGTTGCCGGTAATCCAGCGGCAGGCCTGGCACGATACGGCGCGCCATCTGGAACACGATGGTGGTGCAATTGGCGGTAAGCGTGTGATAGAAGCGCGGCGTGTCGCGCAACTGGTTTGCCGTGTTCACGTAGGCCAGAAACAGCGATCGCGCGTTGTCTGGCGGCATGTGGATGCGGTACAGATAGCCGTCTTCACCGCGCACGTTGGTGCGCACGCGCAGGCTGTCTTCTTCGCTGGATGCGATGACGCTGAGTTCGTACTGTTTGAAGAAGCCGCCGATCTCGGAAAAGCGGTCGCCTTGCTTACGCCGGATCTCCACGGAAAACACGACATAGCGATCGTGCCCAAAGCCAAATGAGACCAGTGCATGCGCGATGGCGGGGCGGCCCCAATACGACAGCGCCACGTCCACGGATTCGAGTTCGTGCAGCGCGTAGTGGCGCGTTTCCCAATGCGGGGTGAAGTCGGTGCGCGTGCGCCAGTTGAAGTTGCGCACGTTGTGCAGGGTGACGTTATCGCCGTCGATGTCGCCGTAGGTTTGCTGCGCGACTTCGGGAATCCAGTCGCGGTGGTTTGACGGGCGAATGCTGCGCCACCAGATCAGCATCAGCAGCAGCGCGGCGGCAAAACCAATGCCCGCAGGCTGCCAGGCGGGCCAGATCAATGCGGCGATAGCGGCAAGCGCCAGTGCTGTCCAGGCGATTGCGAGCGCGCCGCGCACGCTTGCGGGCAACGGTGCGCGTATCCATAGCGCCAGCGCGCCCCAACCGGCGGCGAGCACGATGGTGATGCCAAGCAGGATGGAAGCGGTCATGGGGGTGTTGATCGGTCCAGGCCGCCAGAGTATGGCCGGGCTTGATTTGTACCGTCAATCTTTGAACCGGCGATTTTTGAACCGGCGATCTTTGAATGGGTGATCACGCCGTGGGCGTGTCAGCGCGGGTTCCGCGGGATGGGAAGGGGGAAAGCGGCCAGCGCTGCAAGGACGGCGCCGCCGTGATGGCGGCGCGCGTCCTGGCTGGCACGTTCATGAGCGCACGCGGCTCGCGGCCGGAGGCTCTTTCTTGGCGCGCGGTTTGGGCGCGGCTTTTTTCACTTCGGGCGGAGCGTCAAACTCCTGTTTATTGCGCTCACCACGTGGGGTGTTTTCCGGATGAGGCTTGGGAAAAGCCCAGGGCTTCGTTTTCTGATCCATTGCATGTACTCCTTGCACAGGCGGAACAGTAGCATTAGCCGTGGCTGTGAGTAAGTGAGGGTTGACGTCAATATTCATCACATCGTGATTTTTAAGAAAAAACTTGGCGTTTTTGACCATGGCGGCGGCAACTATGTTCCCTGCTCGCGGCGGGTCGCTGCCAACAAGATAAAAAATAGGCGGTTTCGACGGAGGCGGGCCTTCGTTGATTGCGCCCTGATTGCCGGCCTTACGCGAGGCGCCCATACGCTGGCTGAATCTGCCGGGCCTGTCGGCGGCGGTTGGCCGTCAGCGGCAGCAGGCCTGCGCCCCGCGTGTCCCGATCGGGCTGCCGGATTTTACGCAGGTTGCGCAGCGACGCGATGAAATGGGCTAAGGATGGCTCTGCCGCTTCTGGAAGCCGGCGGGGTGGGGCGGACGCTGTCCACGGCCGGCGCTCAGGGACTGGCTTTCGTTGCCGGGGCGTTCAGCCAGATGCGGTTGAATTGCTCGGTGACCTGACGCGCCCAATCGTCAATGGCGGCGCGCACGTCGTCCGGCGTGGGCGTCTTGTCCGGGGGCAGATTGCCGCCGGTGACGGCGCCGAGTGAGGCGACCAGCAGTTCGTTGGTGTTGGCGTCGCGCACCGACGCCTCGATCAGCAGCCGCGCGGAATCATCGCGGAGGCCGGCAGCCTTGGCGCCCTGTCCGAGCACAAAGCCGATCGGGATGTACTCCATCGCGCGCGGATCGCGGTCGTTCTTGAAGGTGGCGGTGATGGCGGCCCGCACGCGCATCGTGCGTGGCGCGGGCGCCGCCACCAATTGATAGCCTGCTTTCGAAAGTTCGCGCCGCACCGCTTCATTCATGTACGCCAGGACCTGCTCGCGCAAGACGGCGTTGTTCTTCATGTCCAGCTGGTCGGGCCGGTCGCCGGGGATGTACGTGATCGGCTCCAGCAAGATTTTTTTGTCGTACTGGCTGCTGATGGGCGGGGCGGGGCGCACCCAGATGCGGCCGCCGCTCCAGACGGGGTCCGGTTGCAGCTGCGCCTGCGATTCTCCGAGTTCCGTGGAATAGTTTTCAGCGCGGGGCAGGTTGGTGCAGCCGGCCAGCGCGATGGCGGCGCAGAGCGTGACGAACCCAGCGGCCTGATTCAAGCGTGCGTTCATGATGGTTCCCCTTCAGGAAGTGGCGGTATCCACGCCAGCGCATCGCCAATTATCTTCCGCTCGCCCCGCGCGGGGGCAGCTTTTTTCAGGGGAGGTATCCAAGGCGAGTTTCCCGCAGATCTTCCTTGCGATCTGCCCCGCCAGTCCTCTGGGTAAACCCTGTCAGGAAATGGAGATCATCCTTTATTCCTGTGGCGCCGCGCGGTTGCGGCATGCATGCCGGCGCTACGATGGGGCGGTGCACATAGGGAGGAAACTATGGACACCGCCAAGGAATGGTATGCCGCTGTCAAGGAATGGCAGCGCGCCCGCGACGAGCTCACCGCAGCCATCGCCGCAATCAAGTGGCCGAGCCCCACGCCGGGGTGCCTGGAAAGCTACGACCGCGCTTATGCGCTTGAAACCGAGGCGCGAGACCGCATGAACCAAGCCTACGAGCGCGTCCGACGATAGCGCGCTAGACAGCCCGCCCGGCTGGCTCCATGAAACAGCAGTTCGATGGCCCTGTGCATGGGGCCACGAAGGCGTTATGTTGTGATTTTTCCAGACCACTTCAGCCCCGCCATGTATCTGCCGTCCGCTTTCCGTGAAGACGACCTAGCCGTCCAGCATGACTTCATTCGCGCCCATCCGCTCGGCGTCATCATGACCAGCGGGGACGGCGGGCTGATGGCCAACCACATTCCCTGTTTGCTCTATCCCGAAGGCCCGCACGGCGTGTTGAGGCTGCATGTGGCGCGCGCGAATCCGCAGCTGGCGCATTTGGCGGCGGGGCAGGAATGCCTGATCGCTTTTCATGGCGCGCAGGCCTACATCACGCCCTCGTGGTACGCCACTAAGGCCGAGACGCACAAGGTCGTTCCCACGTGGAATTTTGTGGCCGTGCATGTGTGGGGCACGCCCGTCATTCAGGATGACCCGGCCTGGCTGCGCGCGCAGCTGGACGCGTTGACCCACAGCCAGGAAAAGGCGCGCACGCAACCGTGGAGCGTCGACCAGGCGCCGGCGGATTTCATTGCGGCGCAGATGCGGGCGATTGTGGGCGTCGAGATTCCGATTTCGCGTATCGAAGGCAAGTGGAAAGTCAGCCAGAACCGCACGCTGGCCGACCGCCAGGGCGTGGCGCAAGGGCTGGCCAGCGAAGGCGGTAACGCGATCATGGCCGGTCTTGTTGCGCGCCGGGGCGGGCTGGGCTGAGGGCGTGCGCGGCGTCATGGGACACGTTGCCGCGCGCTGCCGCCGCACCGCGCCCGGCCAGGAAGCAGACAATGGCCGCGGCCTGCACCAGCGCTGTTGCCGCCAGGAAGCCGAGCATCGATTGCCCGGTTGCGTCGAGCACGGCGCGCAGCAGGCCGAACAGGGCGGGCGCAAAGGCGTAGGCGCCTTGCGATAGCGCCACAATCAGCGGCACCACGCGCGCCGCATCTTCGCGGGCGAATTCGGTTTGTGCGATCAGCGGCGGCAACGAGGTGGCATTGCCGATGCCCGAGCCAAACAGCACGACGCCCACCCACACCGCCCAGGCATGGTCGGCGGCCAGCATCAGCGTGAGCGATCCGCAGATCTGGATGGCATATGCCACGCAGGCCACCTTGCGCCGGTCCGCGCCCGCTGGCATCAACGCGCCGACCAGCGTGCGGCCCGCAATGGCGGCCGCGGTGGCCAGCCCCATCGCCACGCCCGCCGTCTGCGCACCCAGCAAGGGTGCAAGCAGCGACAGCAGGTGCGCGATCAGCCCGATCTGGGCGAACAGCCCCAACGCCATGCCGCCCGCCAACGTCAGGAAAGCACGGTCGCGCCACAGGTTGCTGACGCGGGCAAGCGGGGCGGCGGATGACGCGGCGGACGTGGCGGCGGTGTCACCGTCGGGCAATTGGCCAAGCTGCTGCGGCGTGACGGCGAACACCCTGCGCGCCAGCAACGCAATCACGAGCACCATCGCAACGCCTACCCACAAGGCGGCCTGCGCAAAGCCGGCCTGGGCAATCAGGAATACCCACAACGGTGAAAACACGATGCCGCCGACGCTGGCGCCGTTATAGGCCATGCCCAGCGCGGCGGGGCGGCGGCGCACGAACCACGGCGCAATCAGCGCGTTGACGGCGGCGGCGCCCAGCGCCACCCACCCCATGCCGCTGAGCACCGACGCGGCATACAGTTGCCACGGGGCCTGGGCTTGCGACCAGCCGGCCACGCCCAGCGCCAGCAGCACTGCGCCACCCAACGTGGCTTGCGGCACGCCCACGCGGCGATACAGGCGCGGCAGGTTGGCCACCACGATCGTGCCGCTTAGAAAATGCAGGGTGACGGCGCCGGACACCAGCGCCACGCTCCAGCTGGTGCGCTGCACCACCGCGTGCAGGAAGACCGGCGGGCCGTAAAAGCCCACGCCCCAACCGAAGATGGCCAGGACGAACGTGGCGGACAGGACTTTCCAGCCGAAGAAGGGTTGAGCAGTAGGCATGGTTTTCAGACGCGTCGGATGTTTTCTTGAGATGAGTCGCAGTATGCTTATGCCTTGCACACAACACTTTGGTCTGTAGCGAATCATGGAATCCGAGTTCGCCGACATCAATCTTTCGGCCGTGGCGGGCGCCATTGCCGACCCGGCCCGCGCGCGCATGCTGTGCCTGCTGCTGGACGGCCGCGCGCGCACCGCGACGGAATTGGCGTCGGCGGCGGACATTGGCGCGTCCACCGCCAGCAGCCATTTCCAGCGCTTGCGCGAGCAAGGCTTGGTCGAGATGGCGGTGCAAGGCAAGCATCGCTACTTCCGCCTGGCCAATGGTGAAGTGGCGCACGCGCTGGAAGCGCTGCTTGTTGTGGCCGGCGCCGAACGCGTGCCGTTCAAACCCAATACGCCCTCTGCGTTGCGCGAAGCCCGCACCTGCTACGACCACATGGCCGGCACGTTGGCTGTGCGCATTCACGACGCGATGATCGCGCGTCAATGGCTCACGCCTGATGGGCGCGATTACGTGCTGACGCCGCTGGGCGAAGCGTCGCTTGCGCAGGCAGGCGTTGACGTCGCGCAAGCCCGGCAACGCCGCCGGCGCTTCGCTTGCGCGTGCCTGGACTGGAGCGAGCGCCGTTCGCACCTGGGCGGGGCGCTGGGCGCGGCCTTGCTTGACGCGGTGGTGCAACGCGGCTGGATCACCAAGGATCTGGATTCGCGCGCGCTGTCGGTCACGCGCAAGGGCGCGCGGCAGTTTCCGGCGTTCTTCGGCCAACCCGACGGGCAATCCCTGGCCCAACATGCCAATGGCTGGACGCAGGCAGATACGCATGCCGCGGCCTAGCCCACACCCATAACCCATCCATTCCCAGCCGCGAATGCGGCTATTTTTTTATCAACGCTGTACAGGAGGTGGCCTTGCCTACGTTGGCACTGCACGCATTGCATTCGCTCTCGCGTTTCATGAGCGGAGTAATGGAACTACGCATCGACGTCAATCATGCTCCCCAAGAAGTGGAGAACGAACTCGATGCCATACACGCGCGGATGAACCGCCCTTTGGATCGCTTGCACGCCCTGCCGGAGGTCAAGACCGACATCCCTGGCATCGTGCTTCGCTATCGCGAAGCGGACGGCGAGTACTACGTGTATGTGGTGGATGTGCAGCGCGACCGGGTGGCGGGCTACACCGTGTTCAACCGGCTGATCGAAGTGGGCAAGCGCGCCGACCCCTACGTGCGTGCGCCGCACTCGAAATACGCCGCGCCGTATCAGGGCATGGGGCTGGCGACGGCGGTGTACCGGTGGGGGCTGGACGCAGGGCTGTGCATCATCAGCGGCGCGCGCCAGTCCACCGGCGCGCATCGCTTGTGGATGGGGCTGGCGCGGCATTACGAGCTGGGCTACGTGGATCTGCGCCGCAAGCAGCTGCGCTATCTGGGGCGTGAGGTGGCGCCTCGTGTTCAGGAGGATCTGCACACGCGGATCATCCTGTTGGGTCGGGGGTGGACGCTGGATGACTACATGCGGGCGACAGCCATGCTTGCGGCTGAAGATGCGATTTCGCAACAGGACTTAGGGAAATCCCCGTAGGCCGGGCTGAGACCTGGCGCTGATACGGGCGCGGCGAACCTTGCGTTGCGCCGCAGCCCGCATCAGGCTTATCGATCCGGCAGATTGCCTTTTCCGCGTCTCAACATTTGAGAAATGGGGACGTAATTCTTGCGGTGCAACAATGTTTCTATTTTCTGCCCAGGTTACAAAACATATCTGAACTGTCATGAAAGCCCGGAGTATGCTCGACCGCAGAAAGAGGGCATTCGAAGTGCATCCAAACAACTTGATCTACAAGGGATACCGGCTGACGGCCAAGGTGTCCCGGGGCGCGGACGCAGAGGTTCAAGCGTTGCCCAGCGGCCCCGTATTCATCGCCTCGATAATGGTGGTTCAGGCAGGCGCCGTGCTGGAAGGCGGCGACGAGTACCCGGTTCCCCGTTTTGCCGAAGGCGGTTTCGTCTACAGTCCGCGAGAAGCCGTGCACGCGGCCATATCGCATGGCCGCGAGATCGTGGACGGCCTGACGAACATGCCGTCTTAGTGTTGCCGTCTTAGTGTCGCCGCCTCGGCGTTGCCGTCTTAGTGTGGCCGTCTTGGCGGCGTCGTCCTAGTCGGAAAACACTTCCCGCCAGTCGCGCGTCTTGGCCAGCGTCTGCACCGTGGCGGACTGCTCAAGAATGGTCACGGCCTTCTTGAATTCTTCGGCTGTTGCGCCGTCTTCCAGGATGACCATGCGTGAGTGGCGCGCATTCGCCATCTTCACGTCCGACATCTTGCCGTGGGTTTGGTAAACCTGCGTCCAATCCATTTTCTTGCCGGCCTTCAGCGCAATCGGCTCAATGTAGGTCAGCGCCGTGCTGCCCGCCGCACGAACGGCGAACGCGAAGTCGGCCGTGTGGCCGCTGCTGGCCTTGGCGCGCGCGCCCTTGACCATGCGGTTCACGCCCACGCCTTCCGCAAGCGCGCGTCCCACCTGAGCACGAAAGCGCAGTTGGCTGAAGCGCGGCATCCACTTGGCGCATTGGAACGACAAGGCCATCGCCAGCTTCACGGCGTCCCAAAGCGCCTCTTGCAGCTGCTCGTTGGGGCCCGAGGCAACGATGGCGCCGTCGCGGTCGAAGTGCGCCAGGGTGACACCGGGCGTTTCGTTCAGCATGTCAATGCGCTTGGCGCCCACGTCGATGCCGTAGCTGGACGCGTGCATCGTGGTCTCACAGGCGTCGGTCAGGTAGAAGGTGGCGTCGTCCGGGTGCGCGATGAAGAAGGCCGCGTGCTGGCCGTCCAGCCCCAACGTCATGGGGGCGACGGCGCGAATGGCGTGTTCACCGGCCGGCAGGACAGTCCAGCCGGAGGCTTCCAGAAAAGTGCTCATAGGATCAATTCGATTTGGC
Source organism: Achromobacter sp. NPDC008082 (assembly GCF_042957345.1). Classification (NCBI taxonomy): domain Bacteria; kingdom Pseudomonadati; phylum Pseudomonadota; class Betaproteobacteria; order Burkholderiales; family Alcaligenaceae; genus Achromobacter; species Achromobacter sp. NPDC008082. The sequence continues at coordinate 340,957 of NZ_JBIBIB010000006.1, read as the reverse complement.
GGCCTTTGAGGGGATGCGCAAATCCGCCGGCAAGCGTCAGGTTCGCTCGCGGCAGGAAGTACTGCATCAGCGCGCCGATAGTGTGCAGGGCAGGCACGATGGGTTCGGCGTAGCCTTCGCCTTCGTCCACCCAGATATGTTCATGGCTGCGGTCGGCCAGCGGCTTGCGGTACTGCGGCCGCCCTTCGCCCACCAGGCTGGTGTGAAAGGAGTCGTCCGTGTCCACGCCGAACACGCGGTGCGGGCCCACGAAAAGGCTGGCGCAGAATGCTTCCGTCAGGAAGATCGTGGCCTGGCCGTGCACCACGGTGCGCGCGCCGCGGTAGGTCACGCGAAAGATCACGTCGTCGCGCACTTCACCCTTGACCTTGCAGGTGCTGGCGAACTCCATCCACTGGATGTTGTTGGCGGCGGGCTTGGGCACCCAGGCGATCGGCTTTACGGTTTCCTTGGGTTCGGCAAGGATCTCTTGCACCTCATCAACGGTGATTAGCGGTTCGAACTTGTTGGCCATAAAACAGATCTAGGGTCTTGGAATTGCGCTTTAAGGTGCGCGGCGCCGCTCGCGTCGGCGCAGGGAACTCATGCGCGGAAACAGTGCGAGGGGGCGTAATCTTACAAGATGAAGACGATGTCGTTCTTTTGGCTGGATGGATATCCAGCTAAAGGGCCGCGCCTACAACGTGCTGGCTGAGAACGTATCGCATTGCTTGATGTTGCCGCTGTCCAGGCCGCGCTTGAACCAGCGCACGCGCTGAGCCGACGAGCCATGGGTGAACGAGTCCGGCACGGCATAGCCTTGCGCCTGCTTTTGCAGACGGTCGTCGCCAATGGCGGTGGCTGCCGCCAATGCTTCTTCCACGTCACCGCCTTCCAGGATGTTGCGCGCCGCATTCGCGCGCTGCGCCCACAGGCCGGCAAAACAGTCGGCCTGCAATTCGACCCGCACCGACAACGCATTGGCCTGAGCCGGATTGCGGCGGCGCAATTGGTCGACCTGGTCCGAGATGCCCAGCAAGTGCTGCACGTGGTGGCCTACTTCATGCGCAATCACATAGGCCTGGGCGAAGTCGCCCGGCGCCTTGAAGCGGTTCTGCAATTCATCAAAGAACGCCAGGTCGATATACACCTTGCTATCGCCGGGGCAGTAGAACGGGCCCATCGCGGTCTGGCCGGTGCCGCAGGCCGTGGGCGTGGCGCCGCGGAACAGCACGAGCTTGGGCGCGACGTATTGCCGGTTCAGATCTTTCTGAAAAATGGCGCTCCAGGTGTCTTCGGTTTCGCCCAGCACTTTGGCCACGAAGCGCGCTTGCGGATCGTTCACGGGCGGGCGCGTGGCGGGCGCTTGCTGCTGCGTTTCGGGCGGGCCTTCGGCCATCTGCAAGACCACGCTGGGGTCCACGCCAAAGTACATGGCCACCAAGGCAAGTACTATCGTACCGATGCCGATGGTTCCCCGGCCGCCGATTCGGGGACCGCTGGCACGTCGGTCTTCCACATTGTCGCTTTCGCGCGAGTCATCGAGGCGCATACTGTTTCTCCGGGCGGGTCGGCGTTCCCGCCATTTTGCATCGCCGCGCCATGCTGGGCGGCATTCAAGAGTGTTAGGATAAACCCATGGCTCTGCATTTATCTATTCATCCTGCGAATCCTCAACCTCGCCTGCTCAAGCAGGCAGCCCAATGGCTGAACGATGGGGGCCTTGTGGCCGTACCCACCGATTCCAGTTATGCCGTCGTCGCGCGGCTGGACGATAAGGACGCTGCGGACGGCTTGCGCCGGCTACGCGGCCTGGACGAAAGACATCACCTCACTTTGCTGTGCCGCGACCTGGCTGAAATCGGCCATTTCGCGCGCGTCGACAACAAGCAATACCGCTTGTTGAAAGCCGCAACGCCGGGTCCGTGGACCTTCATTCTTGAAGCCACCAAGGAAGTGCCGCGGCGGGTGTCGCACCCGTCGCGCAAGACCATCGGCATTCGCGTGCCGGACAATCTCGTCATCCTGGGATTGCTGGAACAAGTGGGCGCGCCGTTGCTATCCACGACCCTGATTCCCAAAGACGAAACCGAAGCGTTGAACGACGCTGAAGCCATCCGCGATCGCTACGACCATGACTTGGCCGCCATCATCGACGCGGGCGCCTGCCCGCAATCGCCGACCACCGTCATCGACCTCACCAGCGACGATCCCGTCGTGGTTCGCGTAGGCCGGGGCGATCCCGCCACGCTTGGCCTTGCCTGATTTTTCCCCCTTGCGTTTTACCTTGCGTGCCGGCTCCCGCCGGCACGCGGCTCATCTACAATCCGGTTCGCCATGAATGACATCATCCAAACCATTGCGGTCTACGCGATACCGGTAATCTTCGCCATTACTCTGCACGAAGCCGCGCACGGCTACGTCGCGCGCATGTTCGGCGACCCCACCGCGTATGAGGCTGGCCGCATCAGCCTGAATCCGGCGCGCCATATCGACCCGGTCGGCACGCTGCTGGTGCCGGTCGCCATCCTGCTGGCGTCCAAGCTGCTGGGCAGCCCGGGCATGCTGTTCGGCTGGGCCAAGCCCGTGCCGGTGGACTTCGGCCGTCTGCGCCGCCCCAAGCGCGACATGCTTTGGGTGGCGCTGGCGGGTCCTGCCGCGAACCTGTTCATGGCGATTCTCTGGGCGTTTTCGCTGCGCCTGATGCTGGAGTCCGGCATGCAGGAATCGTTCTGGTTCCAGATGGGCGTGGCGGGCGTGAATATCAATCTGGTGCTGATGGCGCTGAATTTGCTGCCGATCCTGCCGCTGGATGGGGGACGCATCCTGTTCAGCCTGCTGCCCAACCGCCTGGCCTGGCAGTATTCCAAGATTGAGCCCTATGGTCTGGTGATTGTCATCGTCCTGCTGGTCACCGATGTGCTCTGGCTTTTGATGCGCCCGGTGTACGAATTTGGAACGACTATCGTCCAGTGGTTTCTGTAGGATTTCGGCCAATATCCGTTAAACTCAGCGGTTTCATTGATTCTGGCCCTGGGGCATCCTGCCGTGGGGCGTTGGAGCCCTACATTTATGGCATCCCCTGCAACCGCCGCAGGCGTTAATTTCCAGGGCAGCTTGGTGGCCCTGGTCACCCCCATGCAGCCCGATGGCACCTTGGACTACGCTGCCTACCGGTCATTGATCGACTGGCACGTCCAGGAAGGAACCGATGCGCTGGTGGTGGTGGGCACCACTGGGGAATCTCCCACGGTCTCCATGGAAGAGCATGCGGAACTGATCCGCGTGGCGGTCGAACATGCCGCTGGCCGTATCCCGGTCATCGCTGGCGTGGGCGCCAACTCCACCGACGAAGCCATCCACCTGACGCGTCACGCCAAGGCAGTGGGCGCGCAGGCCGGCCTGTCGGTCGTTCCCTATTACAACAAGCCGTCGCAAGAAGGCTTGTACCGTCACTTCCGCACCATCGCGGAAGCCGTCGATCTGCCCACCATCCTGTACAACGTACCGGGCCGTACTGTTGCCGATATGAGCAACGACACGGTTCTGCGTCTGGCGCAGGTGCCGGGCATCATCGGCATCAAGGATGCCACCGGCGACATCGCCCGCGGTGGCTTGCTGCTGCGCGAAGCGCCTGCCAGCTTCCAGGTTTTCAGCGGTGATGACCCCACCGCCGCCGCCCTGATCCTGTTGGGCGCGCGTGGCAACATCTCGGTCACCGCCAACGTGGCGCCCAAGCTCATGCATGAGCTGTGCGCCGCGGCGCTGGCCGGCAATGTGCCGAAGGTGCGTGAACTTAATGCGTACCTGGCGCGTCTGAACAAGGCTTTGTTTGTTGAAGCCAATCCCATCCCCGTCAAGTGGGCGTTGGCCGAAATGGGCCGCAGCGCACTGGGCTACCGGCTCCCGCTGGTTGAACTGGGAACGCAGAACCACGAAATCGTGCGTCGTGCGCTCCAGGAAACGGGTCTGCTCTAAATATCGTGAGGATACGTATGAACAAGCGTCATGCCGGTTTGTCGGCATTGATGTCTCTGGTGTTATTGGCCGGCTGCAGCGAGGTCAATCAATTCCTGGGCAATGAAGAATCCGTCAACTACAAGAGCGCCGTCACCCAGCGTGGAGAGCCTCTGAGCATCCCGCCGGATCTGACTCAGGCAAACAGTGATCCGCGTTACCGCGCGCCGGCCTCGGGCTCGACGACGTATTCGCAGTTCCAACAGCAGGGCCAGGCGCAAGCGTCGGCCCCGAAGTCCAGCAATGTGCTTCCCGGCCGTCAGGACATGCGCGTCGAGCGTGATGGCGACCTGCGCTGGCTCGTCATTGATCGTGCCCCGGAAGATGTGTTCCCGCGTCTGGTCGACTTCTGGACCGAGAACGGCTTCACGGTGGCCAGCAACAACCCCGGCGCTGGCTTGATCGAAACCGACTGGGCGGAAAACCGCGCCAAGATTCCGGAAAGCTGGTTGCGCCAAGCCTTGGGCGCCGTGCTGGAGTCGGCCTGGGATAGCGGCGAACGCGAGAAATTCCGCACCCGCGTCGAGCGCGTCAATGGTCACACCGAAGTGTTCGTCAGCCATCGCCAGATGCTGGAAAAGCGCGTCGGCAGCGACGGCGGCCAAGTGCAGTGGCAGAACGGCAAGGAAGATCCGGGCCTGAACGCCGCCATGCTCGCGCGCATGATGGTCTACCTGGGTTCCGACGTCGACAACGCTCGCAAGCTGGTGCAGCAAGCCGAAGCCGCGCCGCAAAAGCCCGCCGTGCAGGAAGACGTGCGTGCGCAAGGCGCATCGCTGCTGGTGGCCGAATCGTTTGACCGCGCATGGCGCCGCGTTGGCGTGGCCCTGGACGGCGGTGGTTTCGCCGTTGAAGACCGCGACCGTTCCGCAGGCGACTACTTCGTGCGCTACGTCGACACCGACACCGGCGAAAAGAACGAGCAGCCGGGCTTCTTCGGCCGCATGTTCTCGGGCGACAAGAAGGCCCAGGCGCCGCAGTACCGCATTCACCTGGCCGCAACCGGCGACCAGACCACGGTCACGGTGCTGGACGCCAACGGCGCGCGCGACAGCAGCGCCACCGCCCAGCGTCTGCTGAGCGTGCTGAAGGACAAGATGTAAATCTGAGAACGGCCGGCGTTGAATCGCCGGCCCGTCCGCTTTCAAAGGACGCAAAAAAGCCCTGGCATTGCCAGGGCTTTTTTACGTCTTCAGAGCGGGGGTTCGTCTCTGTTTTTATTAAGACGCGGGCGTGGTCGAGCCGCCCGGGGTGGTCGAACCGCCACCCGGCGTGGTGTTAGGAGTGGGGGCCGGAGCCGGCGAGGTGGCCGGCGGCGTGGTGGTGGGCGCGGGCGTGCTTGCACCCGGAGTGGGGTTGGTCGCGGGCGCCGGGGCATCTTCCTTCTTGTTGCAAGCGCTGAGCGCGACGGCCAGCACCGAGGCAATAATCAAGGTTTTGCTCATCATTTTTGGACTCCTGTAGATGACGACTCTTGAAACCCCCTTAGGGGAAACCAGAATCCAGGCTACAGGAACCCGCGGGCCGATCGCGTGTGAAAGTTAAAAAGGTGGCATCCCAACGGCAACAAACCTTTCAGCTTCGTGTTATCTCTTTCTGTATGTGTCCCCGCGATCAGACCTGATTGCGTTCTGTTCGAGACAGATACGCGCACGTGTCTGGATACTACGATGCCACGTAGTGAATCCACCCCGAATCCAGCCAATCCGCCAGGCATGAACGGGCCTCTGGCGACAGCTTTGCGCAGGCCGGATGGGCGCAATCCAGACTGCGCGCATCCGCAAGCTGGCGCAAGGCGGCATCTGCGGGCGTCATGGCGGTTTCACCGTTGATGAAGAGCTGCTTGCCGCGATACAGCATGCGGCTGCGGCGGTCCAGCACCAGCCGGCCGACGGCGGGCCAGTCTTCTTCAAGATCCACGTCCATGTCTTCGGGGGCGTCGAATACGCTCTGGTTGTGCGGTTCGGTCAGCCAGCAGCCCAGGAAACGCGAGGCCAGCGCATCATCAAAGCGCATCTTTTCAACCGTTTCCAGCGTGGCCGCGACCAGCGCATCGGGCAGGGCCGCAGGCGTGTCCACCGCCGGTTGGCCGGGGTCACGGTACACCGCAGACAACTTCGGGCCGGGCAGCGCGGGTTCGCCGTAAGGGCCGCCCAGCAACCCCACGCGGGCCATCACCTGGTCAGCCGCCGCTTCAAGCAGCCCGCGCGCCAGCGTGGCTTGCGTGGGGGCGCGGAAGCCAATCGAAATCGTCATGCAGCCGTCGCCGACCGCAATGCCGTCATGCGCGGCCTGCGGCGGCAGATACAGCATGTCGCCCGGGGCCAGCACGGCCTTCTCTTCTGGCTGAAAGTTGCTGAGAATCTTCAGCGGCAGGTCGGGGGTCAGTGACAGATCTTTCTGACGGCCGTAACGCCATTCGCGTTCCCCTGCGGCTTGCAGCAGGAACACGTCATAGCTGTCGAAGTGCGGGCCCACGCCGCCGCCATGGCTGGCGATGCTGATCATCACGTCGTCCAGGCGCGCATCGGGAATGAAACGGAACAGCCCCATGAGTTCGGACGCGGCGTCGCTAAGCAGGTCCACGCTTTGCACCAGCAGCGTCCAGTCGCCTTCGTTGTCTTTGGGCAGACGCGCGAACGGGCCGTTCTCCATTTGCCATTCGCCGTTCTCGCGCCAGATCAGGCGCGACTCCACGTCGTCGCGGCGGGCCAGCTTCTTGATGGCCGCGATGGTGAGCGGCGGCTTGAAGTCAGGGATGGCCTGGCGGATCAACAGCGGCTTGCGCTGCCAATAGCGGCGCATGAAGTCGTTGGGGCTTTGATTGCCCAAGAGCGGCAACGCGTGATCGAGGTTCATTGAACGTGTTTCTTCAAACGGTAAAGGGCATCCAGCGCTTCGCGCGGGGTGAGGCTGTCGGGGTCGATGGTGGCCAGTTCTTCGCGCAAGGCGTCCAGCGCCTCGATGGCGTCGGAACGTTCGGCCTCGGCGTAGGCTTGCGCATCGGCATCGGCCGCAGCCGAGAACAGGCCCAGTTGCGGCGTGGGCGCACCCTGCGCTTCCAGCCGTTCGAGTTCACGCGTGGCCTGGCGGATGACGGCGGCAGGCACGCCCGCGCGCTGCGCCACTTGAATCCCGTAGCTGCGGCTGGCGGGGCCTTCGCGCACTTCGTGCAGGAACACGATGCCGCTGGCGGATTCCGCCGCGGCCAGATGCACGTTGGCGGATGCCGGTTGTTCGGCAGGCAGGCGGGTCAGTTCGAAATAGTGGGTGGCGAACAGCGTCAGCGCGCGGTTGTGCGCCAGCAGGCGGCAGGCAATGGCCCAGGCCAGCGCCAGGCCGTCGTAGGTGGACGTGCCGCGGCCGATTTCGTCCATCAGCACCAGGCTGTTGGGCGTGCTGGCAGACAGGATGGCGGCGGCTTCCGTCATTTCCATCATGAAGGTCGAGCGCCCGCCGGCCAGATCGTCGGCCGCGCCGATGCGGGTGAAGATGCGGTCGATCTTGCCAATGCGCGCGCGCGCCGCCGGCACAAAGCTGCCGATGCGCGCCAGCAGCACAATCAGCGCCACCTGCCGCATGTACGTCGATTTACCGCCCATGTTCGGGCCGGTGATCAGCAGCATGCGGCGCGCCGGGTCCAGCCGGCAGCCGTTGGGCGTGAAGCGTTCGATGGCATGTTCAACCACGGGGTGACGGCCGGCGTCGATGTCGATGTCGGCCTGTTCCGACAAGTCAGGCGCGATCCAGTCGTGACGGCGCGCGTGATCGGCCAGGGCGGCCAGCGTGTCCAGCTCGGCCAGCGCCGCCGCGCAATCGGACAGCGGGCGCACGTGTTCGGCCAGCACATCCAGCAACTGTTCAAACAGCCATTTTTCGCGAGCCAGCGAACGGTCTTGCGCCGACAGCACCTTGTCTTCCCAGGTCTTGAGCTCGGGCGTGATGTAGCGTTCGGCGTTCTTCAGCGTCTGGCGGCGGCGGTAGTCTTCCGGCACCTTGGCCGTTTGGCCCTTGGTGACTTCGATATAGAACCCGTGCACGCGGTTGAATTCCACGCGCAGGTTGCTGATGCCGGTGCGTTCGCGTTCGCGGGCTTCCAGTTGCAGAAGAAAGTCGCCACCGTCAGCGGCCAGGCCGCGCAGTTCATCGAGTTCGGCGTCAAACCCTGCCGCCAGCACGCCGCCGTCGCGGATGGCCACGGCGGGTTCCGGCGCAATCGCGCGCATCAGCAGCGCGGCCAGCGCCGGGTCTACGGACAGATGCGAGATCAGTTCGCCCAGGCGCGGCGATGCGGCCATGGGTTCGAGCAGGTCGCGCAAGGCCGGCAGCGATTCCAGCGCATCGCGCAGGCTGGCCAGTTCACGCGGGCGCACTGAGCGCAGCGCCAGGCGGGCGGCGATGCGTTCGATATCGGGGAACGCGTTCAGTGCGCTGCGCAGCGCTTCCAGCAGCCCGGCAGAGCCAAACGTCTGCTCGACATCCATGCGGCCGGCCAGCAACGCCGAAATGGCTTGCTGGCGCGCCAGCGCTTGCTCGTTTTCGCGCAAGGGGTGATGCAGCCAGCGGCGCAGCAAACGGCTGCCCATCGGCGTGCGGCAACCGTCCAGCAACGAAAACAGCGTGGGCGAATCTTCGCCGGCCAGCGTTTGCGTCAGTTCCAGGTTGCGGCGGGTGACCGGGTCCAGCAGCACGTACTGCCCCGGGCGCTCGGCCGACAGGCTTTGCACGTGGGCCAAGGCCTGCGACTGGGTGCGCGCCGCGTAGCGCAGCAGCGCGCCTGCGGCGCAGATGCCCGCCGGCATGTCTTCGATGTCAAAGCCGGCCAGCGTGTCGGTCTTGAAGTGGGCCAGCAGGTGCGCGCGTGCGCCATCGCTTTCGAAGTGCCAGTCAGGCACCCGGGCGCGGGCGCCGTCGAACGGAAAATCAAATTCAGCGCTGTCGGCGCAGATGATCTCGGCAGGCGCGATGCGATGCAGTTCCGATTCCAATTGAGCCGGCGCGCATTCGGTGACGCGGAATTCACCGCTGGCCAGGTTCAGCCAGGCCAGCCCGGCGCGCGGCGCACGGGCGTTGCCGGTAACGAACACGGCGGCAAGCGCGCGGTCGGCCTTGGCCGGCAGCAGGGCGTCGTCGGTCAGCGTGCCTGGCGTGACGATACGCACGATACGGCGTTCAACCGGCCCCTTGGACGCAGCCGGGTCGCCAATCTGTTCGCAGATGGCAATGGATTCCCCCATTGCGACCAGCCGGGCGAGGTATTGCTCCATGGCGTGCACGGGCAGGCCGGCCATCGGAATCGGAATGCCGTTGGACGAACCGCGCTTGGTCAGCGTCAGGTTGAGCAGACGCGCGCCGCGTTCCGCGTCTTCATAGAACATTTCATAGAAGTCGCCCATGCGGTAGAAGAGCAGCAAGGGGCCAGCCTCCGCTTTTAGGCGGAGGTATTGCTGCATCATCGGAGTGTGGCCCGCGTGGGCGTCGGCGGCGGTGGGTTGTGTTGCTGAATTCATGCCCGTGATTGTATCGGGGCGGGCGGGGGCGTGCGGGGCAGGGCGGGATGCTTTTGACGCGGGTTAATGATTTCACCGAGCGCGGCCGGTATCGATGAGCACGGCCCCCCTTTCCGCGCCTAATCGTGGCCCTTGGGCGTCGGCCAGCGCCAGGTTTCCCTGAAACCCTGGTTCGCCAGTTCGTCCACCAAGCGTTGCACCTGGGCAGCCGCGGCAGGGTCGAACTCCAGCCGCACGCCAACCCGTTTGTCGCCGGGGGCTTGTGTCAGTTGGGCCATGCCATGAATGTCGGACAGGAATAGACGGGCGCCCCACGGGGCGTCGATGCGATGCGCGGGGGAAAAATGCCCGGCGATCCGTTGCGCCATCTCCTGGATCAGGAAGCTGCCGGATGAGAACAGCTCGATGATGGCGCGCTCCACGTGCGAATCGAAGTATCGCCATTTGCTTTCAGCGTTTATATCTTCGCCATTGCGCAACCCCCAGTCCCGCGGATCGTCGTGCCCCTGCGGCATCCAGATCACCTTCTGGCCATGCCGGGGAAGCACGAAGACCTGCCGACGGTCAAGGCTGTATAGGACCTTGTCGCCATCTACCGTGCTGGCAAACGGCACGCCGCGCGCCGCTTCCTCCATGGCGATCGTGCCGTCATCCCCCCAGAAATCGTCGAAGTACTCACGGATGAACGCGCGTTCTGATTCGCAATCGGCAAGAATCTGCGCCGGCATCCACACCATCAGCCGTCCGCAGTACGTGCCTTGCCCGAGCAAAGTGACGAAGCGGGCGTAGCCGCCGGGCAGGTCGGCGCCCAGCCAGTGTTTCAAGGCATCGACGTCGTCGGCGCCAGCGAGCAACAACTTAGGGGTGATCAGATAAACGTCGTCAACGGTCATCGGCATGTGCGGTCGGGGATAGGGGGCAGCGGGGGGCGGAAAGCGTGGGTCAAATTATGCAAGGGCTTCACTTTACCGGCACAATCGCACGACGCGGCCCCGTGATGGCCGCGGGAGCAGCAGATGCCGGAATTTCCTTTCGCCGACCCCGTGAATGCGGCCGAGCGCGTGACCATCGCCAGCGGGGCGCACCAGGCGGAGTTCGCGCCGGGCGGCGGTGGGCGGCTGACCCGATTGTCGACGGGGCCGCATGATTGGATTGTGCCGTTGACCGCCACGGAGTGGCCGGCCGGCAAGTGGCCGCGCGCGGGCTCTTACCCGTTGGCGCCGTATTCCAACCGCATTCGCGACGGCGTGTTCACGTTCAATGGCGCGCGCCATGCGCTTCAATCCGTGCCGGGCCGGCCGCAGGCCATTCATGGTTCGGGCCTGTTTCAGCCCTGGCAGGTGCGCAATCACACGGCGGACAGTGTTGACCTGGTGCTGAGCCAGCCGGCGGGCGTGTTGGGCTGGCCCTGGCCATTTGAATGCGTACAGCGCTATCGGCTGGATGCGCGCGGCTTGAGCCTGTCGCTCAGCCTGATCAACCACGGCGATTCCCCCATGCCTTGCGGGCTGGGTATTCATCCGTACTTCACCGCCGAGCGCGTGGCGCTGAATGCGCGGCGGTTGTGGCCAGCGGATGCGGACGGGTTGCCTACGGGCAGCCGGGTCAAACATGTGCGCGAAGTGCGGCGGTCGGCCGAAGGCTGCGATACGTATCTGTCGCAATGGGAAGGGCGCGCCACGCTTTATTGGACCGACGGCCACGAGCTGGCGCTGCACGCGGACCCGGCGTTTGCGCACGTCGTCATTTACACCGCGCCGGGGTCGGATTTTCTGTGCGTGGAGCCGGTCACCAATGTGGCGGACGCGTTCAATCTGGCGGCGGCGGGCGAAACCCGCACGGGGATGCAGGTGCTGGAGCCGGGGGCGCGCTTTGCGGCGACGGCCTTGATGGCGCTGACGCCGCCTCGGGCCAGACGCTGAAGTGGCTGAAGTTGCCGACGTTGCTGAAAGGCCTAATCGGCTGCATGGCTGAAGTTGCCGACGTCGCTGAAAGGCCGAAGCGGCTGCATGGCTGAAGTTGCCGACGTCGCTGAAAGGCCGAAGCGGCTGCATGGCTGAATGGCTGCATGGCCGAAGCAGCTGAAGCGACTGCACGCCGCGCTTTGAAAGGCCGGCTTCCTCCGGCGATAATCCGGCAACCCCAAACCAGGAGTCCTTACGTGAAAAAGCTCAGCACCGAACAATTGCAGGCCGCGGCCGAAACGCTGCGCCGGGTGCAGGAGAAGCTGGCCCGCTCGGGCAGCCTGCCGTTGGAGCCCACGCTTTACGCCAGCGCAAAGGGTTTTCGGCGCAATGTGCCAGAGTATCTGTGGACGTGGTTGTCGGGCCTGTTGGCGCCGCACAAGAGCCTGGCGTCGTGGATGGATACGCATCAGCCCGGCTGGCGTGAGGGCAAGACGCCCGCCGCCGTAGTCTATGCCCGAACCGAAAAGGGCTGGTTCGATTGGCTCATCGCCGAACTGGAAACCGAAATCAACGACCCGCACGCGCGCGCCAAGCGCGAAGGGCAGGCCTGACCGCTCAAGCGGGCCGGTCCGCCGGCGGCGCAACGCTGCCGGCCATCTTTGCGTAAGCCATCGCGCCCAATGACGCGCCATGTACGGCCAGATGGGCGCCCAGCTGAATCACTTGCAGGATCTCGGCGCGCGCCACGCCATGGGCCAGCGCGTGCGGAATCAGCGTTTGCAACGTCTGCCCATCTGCCTGCGTGAAGCAGGCGTGCAGCGCGATGCGCACCAGCAGCCGCTCGGCGGGTGTCAAGCCATCGGCTGGCGCGCCGCCTTCCACAAAGTCCAACAGCACCGTGACATAGCCCGGGTCTTGCGCCGCCAGGCGCAGCAGGCTGGGCGCCTGTTCTGGCCACAGCGCGTGGATACGATCGCGTAACGGATCTTCTGTTGGCAAGGGCGATGGCGCAGCCGCGTCATGCAGCACGTCGGCGGCTTGCAGGACGGCGCTCAGGCCTTGCACGGTGACCAGATGCAGCACGTCGAACACATCGGCTTCGCTGGCGCCGGCCTCGCGCGCCATGCGCAGATGGGTCGTCAGACCTGCCTCGTACAAATGCGTGGCCGAGGCGTCCAGCGCCACATACACCAACTCGACCATGCGGGGAGTCAACGGGCCGGTTTGCGCCGGATACCCCGCGTAGTCCGCGTAGTGCGACAGAAACGCGGGGTTGGCGTGCAGCAGTGCTTCGGTCCACGGCCGCCAATAGCCGCGGGCCGCAATGAAGCGCGATTTGATGGCGTCCAGATCCTTTAGCGGCTGCATAGCGTTTGCCCGGTCAGGTATTGCGCTTGGGCGCCCGCCACGAAGCGCAGCAATGGCGATAGCGCAGGGTTCGGCTCCGCCGAGGCCACTTCAACGGCGTTGATGCGGCGCGCGCGCGGCCCCCATTCGCAGGCGAGCGTGGCGACCAGCATGCGGGCGGCGGCGTCGTCCCCGGCGTGTTCCCAATCGGTATCGGCCGCGCGCGGCAAGAGCAGCGTCAGGCTGCCAGGCGCGTCGCGCGAGCCATGACGGCGCGCGGCGGCCAAGGTGGCGGCCAAGCGCCCGCCGGGCGGGCTATTCAGCACCGTGGCGTCAATGACCGCGTCGTAGCCGTCGCGCACCTCGACCGTGGCGTCAATGACCGCGTCATCGCCATCGCGCACCTCGGTACTGTGCAGCGCCGGCCAGTGGCCATGCACGGTCAACGATAACGGCGTATCGCAGGGCGCTGGGGCGATGGCGCTGGGGGCATAGGCTTGGCTGCCGCCAAACACCGACGATCCGCCATCGACGGACAAGCGGCCGCCCGAGACCAGCACGGCGTCGTCACTGGCCAGAAACGCCAGCGCGCAGGCGATTTCGTCAGGGGCGGCCAGGCGGCCCAACGGAATCTTGGCGACCGCACGCACGGGGTCCAGGCGGCCAGATGCGATCAAGCCGTCGACCAGGTCTGTCTGCACGAATCCCGGACACAGCACGCTGACGCGCAGTTCCGGATGTGCTTGCGCCAGGGCCTGAGTTTGCGCGATCAGTCCGGCCTTGCTGGGGCTGTACGCGCCGCGCATGGGAATTGCACGCAGCCCCGCGCCAGAGGCCACATTGACGATGCGCGCATGCCGCGTCAGCCGTCCATGCAGGGCGCGCAGCAGCCGCGCTGGCGCGTGCAGGTTCAGGTCCAGCAGCCGCTGCCAGTTGTCATCGGCTTGGTCGACGGCAGGCAGATTGCTGGCGTCCGTCATGCCCGCGTTGTTGATGATGGCGTCAAGCGGAGGCAGGCCATCGGCCAGCGCGTGAATCTGGTCAGGATCAGTCAGGTCCGCCACGCGGGCAAGATGATCCAAGGCCGCTCCCTCCGGCCGCAGCGCTGTCCGCAGCGCCGTCAGCAACGCGTGAAGCGCCTCGGCATTGCGATCCACCAGCACGCAGCGCCGGCCTTCACGCGCCAGCCGCCAGGCCGTGGCGCGGCCGATGCCGCTGGCGGCGCCCGTCAACAGGACGGTGTCCATCAGAGCGTGGTGAAGGTGATGCCGCCGTCCACCACCAGCGCCTGCGCGGTGATGAAGCGCGCCTCGTCGCTGGCCAGGAACGCGATGCCGCTGGCCACATCTTCCACGGTGCCCAGCCGCCCCATCGGCGTGCTAGCGATACGGCGCGCATCGCGCTCGGCGTTGCGGTTGCGCTGCGTGCCTTCCGTGGGTACGGCCGAGGGGCACACGGCATTCACGCGGATGCCGCGCCCGCCCAGCTCGGCCGCCGCCGCGCGGGTAATGCCCAGCACGCCCGCCTTGATGCCCGAATACACCATCGAACTGGGCGCGGATTTCAGCGCGGCGGTGGAAGCCACGTTGACGATCGCGCCGCCACGTTCGGGGTCCATCGCCTCGGCGGCGGCCTGGATGCCCCAGATCACCGCCTTGAAGCCGATGTCCAGCATGCGGTCCATGGTGTCGGCCTGAATTTCGGCGGCGCTTTGGTAGCGGACCCACGCCGCGTTGTTGACCAGGATGTCAAAGCGCGAACCGTGTTCGGCGGCCTGGCGCACCGCTTGCGCGATGCCTTCACGCGACGCCACGTTCTGCACCACTGCAAACGCCTTGCCGCCCGATGCCGTGATGTCGGCGACGGCGGCGTCCACCAGTTCCTGCTTCAAATCGTTCACGCCGACGAGGGCGCCGCGCGCGGCAAGTGCGCGGGCCGTGGCGCGGCCGATGCCGGCTCCGGCGCCGGTGACGAGCGCAACGCGCCCAGCCAGATCTTGTTGCATGGTTTCTTCCTACACCGATTGAATGAAATCGCGGCCGGTCTGGCGCGACAACCCGTTGAACGCCGCGTCCAGCTTGCGCACCGCGCGCAGCGCAGGGTGCAAGGGCAGCTCCCAGGTGAAGCCCATGCCGCCGTGCAGATGGATGGCCTTCTCGATGACGAAGGCGGCATTGGCGATCGCGCCCGCCAGCGCGGGACGGGTGTCGCGCGGGGCGCCGAATTCGTCCGCGTTCATGGCGCGGCGGATCGCGGCGCTGGACACGTCTTGCAGCAAACGCATGCGCGCAAGCAAGTGCCGCACCGCCTGCTTGGCCGACAGCGGCCGGCCAAATTGCACGCGCGTCGCCATATAGCTGGCCGCCATTTGCAGCGCACCTTCGGCCGCGCCATTGGCGAACTCGGCCAGCAACAGCTGCGCCTGCCGGCGAACCGCTACAAACGCCGCCGCGTCCAGCCGCGCCAGCACCGGCGCGCCTGCCAGCGTCAGCCAAAGTTGCGGATGCTCGGGGTCAAGCGCGGCCTGCGCATCGCACGTTGCTGCGCTCACGTCCACCAGCGCCGCGCCGTTGTCATCAGCCACCAGCACCCAGTCGGCCGGGCCATGGTCTACACGGACGCTGCCGGATTGCAGCGTGCCTTGCCAGGCAATGCCCGCGATCCGTTCGCCGGCCGCCAATGCCGCGGCTTGCGGCGTGCCGGCAAACGCCCGGGCCAGCAGCATCTGTTCGGCCAATGGCAAGGGCAATTGCAATCGGCCCGCCGCCTGCGCGATGGGCAAGGCAAAGGCCAGGTCCAGTCCCAGACCGCCATCAGCCTCATCCGCCATCACGCCGCACAGGCCGGCTTGGGCCAGCACGGCCGCCTGATCGTGCGGGTCTTTGTGCGATAGCGCATCGGTAATGGCCGCGTCGGCGGCCTGCGCGAACTCTTCCGGCCGCAGTTCTTCGCTACTCATGTCAGGTCCTTGGGAAGATTCATCACGCGCTGCGCGATCACGTCCAGCTGCACTTCGGTTGTGCCGGCGTAAATCGTTTCAGCGCGCGAGAACAGATACGCGTTGGTGAAGGCCTTGTGCGCACGCTGCGCCAAGGGGCTGGAGTGCGGCCCCACGGGCGCCAGCATCGATAGCGCCAGGCTGGCGAAGGCCTGGTGGCATTCCGACCAATACAGTTTGGTTAACGAGCCGCGCGCGCCGAGCGATTCGCCGCGCAGCATGCGTTCCACCGTGAGTTCGACCAATCCTTTCAAGCCGTCGATCTCGCTCACCAGATCGCCCACGCGGCGTTGCACGTAGCCGTCGTCCAGCGAGGGGGCCAGCTGGGAGTCGGATTTGCAGGCCGCGATCAACTGGCGCAGTTCGCATTCGAAGCGCCACGGGCGGTACATGCGGTTGGTGGCGCGCTCGATCGACAGCACCCGGATGGCGGCGTTCCAGCCTTCGTCCGGCGCACCCAGGCGCGCACTGTCAGGCACGACAACGTCGTCGAAGAACACTTCGGCAAATGATTCCTTGCCGTCGATGGACTTGATGGGCACCACGCGGATGCCCGGCGTATCCATGGGCACGGCAAACATCAGCAGGCCACGGTGCTTGTCGGCAACGGTGCCGGTGCGCGTCAGCAGCAGGCAGTAGTGCGCCTTGGCCGCGCCGCTCGTCCAGATCTTCTGGCCGTTGATGCGCCAGTGTTCGCCTTCCTGCACGGCCTTGGTGCGCAGACGCGCCAGGTCCGAGCCCGCGTCCGGTTCCGAAAAGCCCTGGCACCAGTACTGCTGCATCGTCAGGATGTTGGGCAGAAACGTTTGCTTCTGCGCCTCGCTGCCCACCGCCATGATGATGGGGCCGGCAAGCTCCTTGCCGATCGAGCTCACGCTTTCCGGCATGGGCAGCGCGCCGATTTCTTTGTTCACCGCCAGATGTTCGCGCAGCGTCAGGCCGTGGCCGCCATAGGCCTTGGGCCAGGTCATGCCAGCCAGCCCCGCCTGGTGCATGGCGGCTTCCCACAGGCTGCTTTCGGCCAGCGTGGCGGCGCGCCAATTCAGGCTGTCGGCGCGCATGAAGTCGGGCAGATTGGCGCGCAGCCAGGTGCGCGCATGTTGACGGTAGCCTTCAGGCCCGGCGGACGGATCGGGTACCGCCACCTGTTGTTCGAATTGCATGCTTGGTCCTTACAGTGCGGGCGCGGCGCGCGGGATCATCAGCGCGTCGAGCACGACCACGCCTTGGCCTTGCGGCCGCACCAGAATGGGGTTCATGTCGATGTCGGATACGTCGTCGCGATGCCGGAACGCGAACTCCGACAAGCGCGCCACGCTGCGCGCCGCCGCGGCGATATCGGCTTTGGCCTGCCCGCGCGCGCCGTCCAGAATCGGGAACATCTTCAATGACCGGATCATCGCCAGCGCCTCGTCTTCGGTGACGGGGGCGGCCTGCACCGCCACATCGTTCAGCACTTCGGCATAGATGCCGCCCATGCCCACCATGACGATCGGCCCGAAAACCGGGTCT
This sequence comes from Achromobacter sp. NPDC008082, assembly GCF_042957345.1. NCBI lineage: Bacteria > Pseudomonadati > Pseudomonadota > Betaproteobacteria > Burkholderiales > Alcaligenaceae > Achromobacter > Achromobacter sp. NPDC008082. The sequence continues at coordinate 323,687 of NZ_JBIBIB010000006.1, read as the reverse complement.
TGCGAGACGCCCGCAATCATCTCCGTACCGCCTTGCAGCATCGGCGCCACCAGCACGCCATCGATGCGGGCCGCGGGGGCGTGCCGCGCCACGTTGGCCAGAATGCGCGCATGCGCGTCGCGCACGGCTTGGGCGTTGGCGACGTTCAGCATCACGCCGCCGGCCTCGGTTTTGTGCGCCACATCTTCCGACGCAATTTTCAACACCACGGGGTAGCCGATGGCATCGGCCGCGCGCACGGCCGCGTCGGCATCGCCCGCAATCACTTCGTGCGGGACATCAATGCCCACATTGCCCAGCGCCTGCTTGGCGTGGAATTCGTTCTGAAAGACGATGGGGTCGACGGGTTCGGCGGCGGGCAGCGCGCGTTGATGCGTTTTTTCCGCACGCAATTGTCCAAGCCGGACCAGCCCGGCCAGCCCAGTGGCCGCCGCGTCGATGCTGGAGAACACCGGAATACCCAGCGCGTTGATCTGCGCGATGGCGTCGGCCGGCCCCTGGCTGATGATCATCAGCAAGCGGTCGGGATGGCTCACGCGAACCTGCGCCAGCGCTTCCAGATAGATGCCGCGCAGGCGCGTGTTGTACAGCGACAGCGACATGAACAACACCAGCGCGCTATCGGACGGGTCTTCCAGCAAGGCGGTCAGCATCTTTCCCAAGATGTCGGGCCGGCTCGACATTTGCGCCGACGCATCGACCGGGTTGCCGGTGCTGGCGGTAGGCACGGCATCCAGGATGCGTTGCTGCGTCAGCGGCGCCAAGGCGGGCAGGGCCATGCCGGCTTCGCTCATGGCGTCGGCCATCATGATGCTAAAGCCGCCAGACGCCGCCACCAGCGTCACGGCGTCGTTGCGCGGCAGGCGGTTCGGCATGAGCAAGGAGGCGGCGTGGCCGATATCGATCAGCGCTTCCACCGAGCGCACGCGCAACACGCCGTGGCGGCGGAAGACGGCGTCGATCACGGCGTCTGAACCCGTCAGCGCGCCGGTGTGGGATGCGGCCGCCTGCTGGCCTTTTTCAGTGGAGCCAATTTTCAACACGATGACGGGCTTGCCGAGTTCGCGCGCCCGTTGCAGCGCGCTGATCAGCTTGGCCGCGTCGCGGCAGGTTTCCATGCAGCACAGAATGATGCGCGTGTCCGGGTCGTCGGCCAGCGCGGCGATGCCGTCGGCCACGTCCACGTCAGCCTCGTTGCCGGTGGCAATGAAGCGGCTGACGCCCATGCCGCGCCGCGCCACGCTTTGCATGGTGTGGCTGCCCACATTGCCCGACTGCGACACGATGCCCGCGTGGCCAGCGGGCGGCATATGTTCTTCCAGTGCAATCGAGAACGAACCAATCAGCCGGTCCGCCACATTGACCGCGCCCAGGCAGTTCGGCCCCAGCACGCGCATGCCGTGCTCGCGCGCAATGGCCACCAGCTCGGCTTGCAGCGCTGCGCCCGCCGGACCCGCTTCCGTGAAGCCGGCCGACAGCACAATGGCCGCTTTGGTGCCGCGTGCGGCGCAGTCGCGCAACGCGGCGGGCGTGGCGCTGGCCGGCACCGCCAGAATCGCGAGCTCGGGCGCGGTGGGCGTGTCGCGCACCGAGGCGTAAGCGGGCAAGCCCTGAATGACGCCACCCTTGGGGTTGATGGGGTAGACCGCGCCCGCATAGCCGTGCTTGATCAGCATATGCACCGGCCGGCCGCCGATTTTTGTGATGTCTTCCGAAGCGCCCACGATGGCGATGCTTGCCGCCTTGAAAAACGGCGACAGCCCCGCGCCCGCGGGAAGTGCGTGTGCCAGAACCGCCATGTCAGCGCCCCTTGAACTGCGGCTGGCGCTTTTCCAGGAAGGCCATGCGCGCTTCCCGGGCGTCTTCCGTCTTGGCGAGCGCCATGGTGAAGTCCTGCTCGAAGCGGTAGGCATCGCGCTGCGGCATCAGGTCGACCATATTGGCCGCACGCTTGGCGTACAGCACGGCCAGCGGCGCTTTGGATGCGATCTCGTGCGCCAGCGCCAGCGCGGCGGGCAGCAGTTGATCGGGCGGCAGCACCTCTTCCAGCACGTTGCGGCGCAATAGATCGTGGGCGCTCAGGCGCTGGCCGGTGAAGAACATGCGGCGCAGGGTCGACCGGCCGACCAGCGTGCGCAACATGGACGCGCCGCCCGCCAGGCCGACATTGATTTCGGGCATGCCGAAGGTGGCGTTGTCGGAGGCGTACATGATGTCGCATGCCGCCATCAGGCCCAGCCCCGCGCCGAGGGCTGCGCCGTTAACGGCGGCAATCACGGGCTTGGCGCATTCCTTGATGGCGTTGCCGGTTTCGCGGGTGATGCGGTTGTGCTCAAGAAAGTCGCCCGCGATGTCGGCGTTGGGGCGGTCTTTCAAGTCGGCCCCCGCGCAGAAGACCTTGCCGTGGCCGGTCAGCACGGCGCAGCGGATGTCGTCGCGTTCGGAGATTTCGTCGAAGATGGCCACAATGCGGCGGCGCATGTCGCGGTTCAGCGCATTGACGGGCGGGCTGTTCAGCGTGACAAGGGCAACGCCTTCGTTGACGTCGAGAGTGACAGTGGATTCGCTCATGCCGTCACCTTGAAGAACGTGGAAAATGCGGGGGAAAAAACAGAGGGGCGCAGGGCGCGGTTGGCATGCGGCATCGCGTGTCTCCTTGAGTCGGATGGACCGGTCTCGCCCTGCATTGCTGCCCGGGGGCGCCGGCTTTTTTTGGATTATATGGACGGGTATTGCTGCGGATTCAGGCCAAAATTGTTGGTTGTGTTCTGCATGAAAACGCCATATTCCACGGGCCTGCAAGCCGATACCATGGGATGGGAAATCGTCCGCCGGACGAGCAAAACAGAGGCGGTCGGCAGATGCAGATCGAGCGTATCGGCACGGTTCGCGCGGCGCTGGGCGAATGCCCGGTGTGGGACGCGGCCAGGAACAGGTTGTGGATGCTGGATTGCCGCAGCGGACAATTGTTGAGCATTGACCCGGACAGCGGCGCCGCGCAAACCTGGCAGTTGCCCGCCCCGGTGGGCTCGTTTGCGTTCAATGGCGACGACGACATCATCGTGGCGCTGAAAGACACGTTTGCGCTGTACCGCTTATCAGATGGCGCGCTGCGCACGCTGGGCGGCATCGGTGACAGTCATCCGCATCTGCGCTTGAACGATGGTGCGCCGCTGCCAGACGGAAGCTTTGTGGCGGGCACCATGCACATCCACCGGCAAGCAGGCGAGGCCCCGCTGGGCGGTTTGTACCGCGTAGACCTGGAAGGCAACGTGAGCCGGATCGCCCAGGGCCTGGGCGTGGTGAATGGCCCCGTCATGCATCCCGACGGCATGCACTTCCATGTTTGCGACAGCGCGCAGCGCAAGATTTTCCGCTATCGCATGGACGCGCCAGGGCGCTTGTCATCCCCTGAAGTCTTCGTGGACACGGACGCGCTGGGGTCCGCGCCTGACGGCTGCTGCTTTGATCGGGAGGGCGGCTTGTGGACGGCGCTGGTGCATGCCGCCGCCATTGCGCGGTTCGATGCGGACGGCAAGCTTGACCGCCGCATCGAATTGCCGGTGGCGCACCCGGCGTCACTGTGTTTTGGCGGTCCTGATCTGTCGGCCCTTTTCGTGACCACGATCAGCGACAGCGGCCGCTTGTCGGCATCGGGGCCGCTGGATGGCGCGTTGCTGCGCATCCGGGGCGCAGGCGCTGTGGGCGCGCCGCGCGGGCAGTGCCGCATTCGCCTTTAATTACCGCCCCGGATCAGGGGCTTTCGGCGGCCGCCATCTTGTTGTACGCCGTGAACCGCAGCGCGGAACCCGACACGTGCGACGCCACGAAATCCAGGAACAGCCGGATCTTCACCGGAATCATCGCCGTGTCCAGAATGGTGGCGTACATACCTTCTTCGAAGGTCGTGTTCGTGACCTGGTAATCGGGGAACAAGCGCACCAGCGTGCCGCCCGAAATATCGTTGTGCACGGTGTAGTCGTCAAGCAGCGCCACCCCTTCGCCCAGCAGCGCAAGCTCAAGCAGCGCCACGCCGTTATTCGTCACGTGGCGCGGCTTGATCAGCACTTCCTCGATGGCTTCGCCCTGCTTGAAGCGCCAGCAGGTTTGATCGCCGGGCAGCAGATAGGCCAGGCAATCGTGCTGCGCGATGTCGGCGGGTTTTTCGGGCGGGGCGTGCTTGGCCAGATACGCGGGCGAGGCCACCAGAAAGCGTTCGCTTTTGAACAGGATGCGCCGCTTCAGGCCCGCTTCTACAGGCGGCGAAATGCGGAAATCGATATCGAAGTTGTTGCGGCGCAAGTCCGTCTTGGCTTCGGACAGCACCAGCTCAATGTGAATGTCGGGGTACTGCTGGCGAAACGCCGCCACCAGCGGGGGCAGCACGCCCAGGCCGAACATCATGCGCGAATGCACGCGCAGAATGCCCTTGGGCGCCGCGCGGATTTCGGTGATGTTGCGATGCGCCTCGTTGATGTTCCACAGAATGGATTCAAGCTGTTGCGCATATTCCTGGCCGGCTTCAGTCAGCACGACCTGGCGGGTCGAGCGCAGCAGCAGCTTGACGTTCAACTCGTTTTCAAACTCGGTGATCATGCGTGACACCGATGTTGCCGACACGCCAAACTGCCGCGCGGTTTCAGAGAAACTCTCGGTTTTCGAGATCGACAGAAAGAGCTCCATCGCGCGCAGTCTGTCCATCATTCCTCCACTTTATGCAGCACAGAACGCCGCTTTTCTTGTATTCAGCCGATGACTGCCGGCCTCTAGAATTTCCTCAGACGTCAAGCAATCAATGAGGAGACATTATGGAATTCGGCGTGTTCATTCTGGCGCAGCAGCGAGGTTACCACCAGTCCTCAAAGCAAGTCATCAACAACTCCATCGAGCAAACCGTGGTGGCTGAGCAGGCCGGTTTCGACGCCGCCTGGTACGCCGAGCACCACTTCAACAACTACTCGTTGTCGCCGTCGCCGCTGATGACGGTGGCCCACGCCGCAGCCAAAACGCACCGCATCCGCCTGGGCACCGCCGTGTGCATTCTGCCGCTATACCACCCCGCGCGCTTTCTGGCCGAGGTCGGTTTCGTGGACACGGTGTCCAATGGCCGTCTGGACTTGGGCGTGGGGTCGGGCTACCAGGAATTCGAGTTCGAACGCTTTGGCGTGCAGATCGCGGAATCGGGGGCGATCTTCAACGAATTTCTGGACGTCATCCCCAAGGGCCTGACGCAAAAGATCTTCGAGCACGACGGCCAGTTCCTGAAGATTCCGCCCAGCTCCATCGCGGTGCGCTGCCTGCAAGACCCGATGCCTCCGCTGTGGATCACGTCCGGCAATCCGGTCACGCTGGGCCGGGGCGTGCGAGAAAATCACAACCTGTTCGTCACCGCGCTGCTCAAGGGCAATGATGCGATTGCCGAGCTGCGCGGCCGCCTGGAAAAGGTGGCGCAGGACAACGGCCGCGATCTGGACCGCGATGTGAAGTTCGGCTTCCTGCGTTGCGGCTATGCGTCGGACAACAAGGCCGAGATTGACGCGTATCTGGATTGCGCGCGCTTTCAGCGCCGCATTTCCGAAAGCCTGAAGTTCCGCCGTGCGCAAAGCGACGACGGCTACATGGTCAAGGAAGTGCCGTCGGAAAATGACCCCACGTTCGAGCAGCTGCGCAAGAATCTGCCGGTGGGCTCTGTCAATGAAGTGATCGACAAGATGCTGGAAGAGATCAGCATCCTGCGGCCCAAGCACATTGCCCTGCAGACGCAGCTGGGCGACTTCGATCAGAAGACGATGCTCAAGCAGATTGAACTGTGGGGCGACAAGATCATTCCGGCCATCCGCAAGGAAGTCGGCAGTACCGCAGCTATTGCGTAAAGGAGCGCACCATGCAGATCTATCTGAGCAACGCGGGCGCCATTACGCTGCGCCATCCCGCGGACTTCCGGCGGCTGGATGTGCTGGCCGATCCGCAGCCGCGCGAACGGCTTGAGCACGCGATTGCCCGGGTGGGGCGGCGCGAAGACGAGCGCCATGTGCGCCTGTCGCCCTCGGTGCTGCGCTTCTTGTCGCAACACGCGGGCGACCCGAAGTGGGAAGCGGATTTTTCCGCGATGGTGGACTACGCGGCCCGCCACGGATGGGTGGACGAACGCGGCGACATCCGCGCGCACATGGTGGTCAATGAGCATGACCAGGTGGTGTCGGTGGATGACTTCAAGGCGGCTATGCGATCGCTGCCGGCGGGCATCAGCGCCGTCACCACGGGCGAGGGCGAGCACGTGGCCGGCATGATCGTGTCGAGCCTGACGTCGATTTCGGCCGATCCGCCGATGGTTGGCTTCTTCGTTCAGCAGACGTCATCTGCGCGCGAGCCCTTGCTGCGCCACGGCCGCTTTGTGGCCAACGTGCTGGGCGAAGGGCACGAGGCCGTCATGCAGGCGTTTCTGGGCCAGCCGCAGGGCATGGCGCGGTTTGCGCAAGGCGGCTGGGTGATGAACGAGCAAGGCACGCCGGTGTTGCCGGATGCGCTGGCCAGTATCGAGTGCGATATCGTCTGCACCGAAGTGCTGGGCACGCATGATTTGATCGTGGGCAAGATCCGCAAGACGGCGTGCCGCGAGGCGCAGCCCGTCATCAACTTCAAGTCGGCGACCCATCGGATTGCGCCGGTGCGGCTGCAATAGCCGTGGCAGGTGATTGCCTGCCTGCATGAATAAGGAATAAGCCCGCCAGATTGGCGGGCATTTCTTTTTGCTGGCGGAAAACCTGTCGTTCAGTCCAGAACGATGTGGTTTTCCTGGATGACCTTGCCCCAGTATTGGCGGTCGGCGTCCAGTTGGGCGTCCAGGGCCTGCGGGCCGCCGGCTTTCTCGGTCTGCCCGTTGGTGACGAGCAATTGGCGGAAACTCTCGGATTGCACCGTCTTGATGGCGGCCGCGGAATAGGCCTGGATCACGCTGGCGGGCGTGCCTTTGGGCGCGTGCAAGCCGGTCCAGTAGCTGGCCTTCAATTGCGGATAGCCCAGCTCGGCCACCGATGGCACGTCGGGCAGGGCAGGGTCGCGCTGATCGGTCGTCAAGGCCAGAATCTTCACGGCGCCCGCCTTCTGGTGGTCGGCCAGCGCGATGGGCGTCATGTACGACAAGTCGTTGCGGCCGGTGATGAGGTCGATAAGACTCGTCGGCGTGCTCTTGTATGGCACGGCGGTCAGCGGGATGCCCAGCGTCTTCGACAGGATCAGCCCGTAGAGATCGGTGACGCTGCCCGGCCCCAAAGACCCATAGGTCAGCGCGCGGTTTTCTTTCTTGGCGTAGGCGACCAGGTCCGCGATGGAATTCACGCCGATGGTGGCGGGCACGGTGATGGTCAATGGCCCATCGAACATCATGGCGACCGAATCGAAGCTGTCGAAACGGTATTGCAGGCTGGGGCGCAGCAGCACGTTCAGCGACACGGGGCCTGAGCCGCCCATCAGCAGCATGTTGCCGTCGGCGGGCGCACGCGCCACCTGGGCGGCGCCGATGATGCCGTTGGCCCCCGGCTTGTTCTCGACGATGAACGGCACGCCCAGCTGCGCGCTCATGCCTTCGGCCAACAGGCGCGCGAAGTTGTCATTGGGGCCGCCCGCGGCGTAAGGCACGATCAGGGACACGGGCTTGGGGGCGGCGCGCAGGGCCGGGCTAAGCATCATGAGGGTGCCGGCCGCGAGGAATCCGCGGCGCGTGAGCTTGAACATTGTCTCTCTCCTTGTTCCCGCCGCCATGCATGTCCGGGCCTTCTGCGGGCCGGCTTTGCGTGTTGTCATGAGCAGCTGGGGCGGCGGGCGCGCGTGCGCCAGCCTGGGGTTGTCACTGCAATCGATGATAATTTTTATCGGACTTGCCGATTACCCCACCGTTACGCAAAACAGTTCTGCGAAGGCCGCGGTTATCGGCTGGCGGGCAGCCGCGCCGCGCGGGCGCGTTGCAACAGCTGGAAGGCAATTTCCAGGACGGCCGCCGCCGCCAGCGCGGCCAGCACGGACGCCACCACCTGCGCGTCCCACAGCCGCAGCGGCCCGACGCGGAATTGAATGGTGTCGAATACCAGCCCCGCCGAAAACCCCGCAACGATGATGGCCTTCCACCCTTGCAGCGGAAACAGCCGGAGCATCAGCAACGTAAACGCGACCATGGCCCAGAGGACCGGTTCGAGCGTCTGGGCGATGAAATGGGCAAGCAGAGGAAACTCCGTTCGGGGCGTGGGGCAGGGTCGAACGAGGTTTTACTGCTTTCGGGCGGCGTTGGCGAGAGGTCCTGGCGTGACGGTGGCGTAACGGTTGCGTAACGGTGGCGAAACTCCCGGGCGGAATCCTCAGGCTGCACCTGAGACAAAGCCCGCCGGGAGGTCTCGTCGGGCTTTCGGGGTCAGAACCCTTCCAGCACCACCTTGCCCTGCGCTTTGCCGCTTTCAATGAAGGCGTGCGCGCGGCGCAGGTTGGCCGCGTTGATCGTGCCGTAGTGCTCGCCCAGCGTCGTGCGCAGCGTGCCGTTGTCGATCAGGCGGGCGGCCTGGTTCAGCAATTCGTGCTGGGCGATCATGTCGGGCGTGTTGTGCAGCGGCCGCGCAAACATGAATTCCCAGTGCAGCGACGCGGACTTGCCCTTCAGCAGGCGCACGTCGATGGCGGCGGGGTCGTCGATCAGCGCGATCTTGCCCTGCGGCGCAATCGCCTCCGCCAGTTGCGGGAAGTGCTTGTCGGTGTGGGTCAGGCCCGCAATGAAATCCACCTGGTTCACGCCGATGCGTTTGAGTTCGTCCGTGATCGGCTTGCTGTGGTCGATGACGTGGTGCGCGCCCAGTTCGCGCACCCACGCCTGGGTCTCGGGGCGCGAGGCGGTGCCGATCACCGTCAGCCCGGTCAGTTGACGGGCCAGTTGCGTCAGGATCGACCCCACGCCGCCGGCCGCGCCGATGATGAGCAGGGTGCGCTGGCTGGGGGCGTTGTTGTCCAGCACGCGCAGCCGGTCAAACAGCAGTTCCCAGGCGGTGATGGTCGTGAGCGGCAGCGCCGCGGCCTGCGCGAAGTCCAGGCTCTCGGGCATGCGGCCGACGATGCGTTCGTCCACCACGTGCTGCTCGCTGTTGGCCCCCGGCCGGTTCAGCGCGCCGGCGTACCAGACGCGGTCGCCCGGCTTGAACAGGCTGGTCTTGGCGCCCACGGCCCGCACCACGCCTGCGACGTCCCACCCGATGACCTCGGGCTTGCCGTCTTTGGGGGCGCGGTTGGCGCGGATCTTCACGTCCACGGGGTTGACGGAAATGGCGTGCACATCGACCAGCAGGTCGTGGTCGCCGGGGGTAGGGGCGTCAAGGGTGATGTCTTGCAGCGCGTCGGCGTGGTCTGCGGGCAGGTTCTTGAAATAGGCGATGGCTTTCATGGGATGAGGCTCGTTTGAGAGTTAGGGGCGATTGCTTAAAGAATGGAGCGGACGACGCCGCCGTCCACGCGCAGCGCCGCGCCATTGGTGGCGGCGGCCTGGGTAGAGCAGGTGTAGACGACCATGTTGGCCACTTCGTCCACCGTGGCCAGGCGGCGCAGCAGCGACGTCGGACGATGCTGGGCGATGAAGTCGCGTTCCATCTCGTCTTGCGACACGCCTTGCTCCTTGGCCATTTCGGCGAAGAAATCCGACACGCCTTCGGAACGCGTGGGGCCGGGCAGCACCGCATTGACCGTGACGCCGGTGCCGGCCGTGAGTTCGGCCAAGCCGCGCGACACGCCCAGCAATGCGGTTTTGCTGACGCCGTAATGGATCATCTCGGCGGGAATCTGCACGCCGGATTCGCTTGAGATAAAGACAATGCGGCCCCAGTTGGCCGCCATCATGCGCGGCAAGTAGTAGCGCGATAGCCGGATGCCGCTCATGACGTTGGTGTCCAGCATCTGCTGCCAGTCGTCGTCGGTGATTTCGGTGAAGGACTTGGGCGCGAAGAACCCGGCGTTGTTGACCAGGATGTCCACGTCGGGATGCGCGGCGGACAGCGATGCCGCGCCGTCGGCGGTAGCCAGGTCGGCTTGCACGGTGCCAACCTTGGCGTCTGGAAACTTCTGCGTGATGGCGGCTGCCGCGTGCGCCAGCTTGTCGGCGCTGCGCCCGTGCAGCACCACTTCCGCGCCTGCTTCGGCCAGCCCGAAAGCGATGGCCAGCCCGATGCCGCCGGACGATCCGGTGACCAGGGCCTTCTTGCCGTTCAGTTCGATCTTCATTGCGGTGACTCCAGGAATAGGGGGGAACGGGTCCATGATTACCCAGTCCGCAGCGATGAAAAACCGGCTAGCATCGCACTCAGTTTCAATAATTTTTTGAAAATGAGGCGACCATGGTCCGGTTCGAGGACTTGAGAATCTTCGTGGCGGCGGCCGACCACGGCAGCTTTTCGGCTGCGGCGCGCGAATTGGATCTGACGCCCGCCGTCGCCAGCGCCGCGCTCAAGCGCCTGGAACTGACGCTTGAGACCCGATTGTTTGTACGCTCCACACGCAGCCTGCGCCTGACGGGCGACGGCGAGCGTTATCTGGAGTACGCGCGCTCGGCGATTGCGACGCTGGAAGCCGGCAAGAACGCCATGGCGCGCGACAAGACCGCCATCTCTGGCACGCTGTCCGTTTCCATACCGTCTGACCTGGGGCGCAATGTGCTGCTGCCGTGGCTGGACGACTTCCAGCAGCAGCATTCACGCGTGAGCTTCCAGGTGCGGATCAGCGACCGGCTAGCGGACCTGTACCGCCAGCCGGTCGACATCGCCATTCGCTACGGCACACCCAACGATTCCGCGCTGGTGGCGTTGCCGCTGGCCGAACACAACCGCCGCTTGGTGTGCGCATCGCCCGCGTATCTGGCGCGCCACGGCGTGCCGCAAGCCCCGGCCGATCTGCGCCGGCACAATTGCCTGTCGTTCGTGCTGGGCGAAACCCTGCACGACCGCTGGACATTCGACCGCGATGGCGCCAGCACAACCGTGCCCATCAAGGGCGACCGCGTAGGCGACGATGGCGACCTGGTGCGCCGCTGGGCGCTGGCCGGCCACGGCATCGCCTACAAGTCGCGCTACGACGTGCTGTCCGACTTGCGCGCAGGGCGGCTGGTTGAGCTGCTGCCCGACTACGTCACCGAGCCCTCGCCGCTTTACCTGCTGTGCGTGCATCGCATGCTGCTGTCACCCGCCGTCAAACGTATGCGCGAGTTTTTGCAGGAACGCTTCCGGCAGTTCGACGCGGGCTAAGGCGCTCCGGACCGACGCGTCTCCGGCGGATGCGTCCTGGCTGATGCGCTTCGCGGCTGCTGGGCTTTGCGGCTGCTGCGCTTTGCGGCTGATACGCGTCGCGGCTCATACGGATCGCGGCTGATACGCTTCGCGGCTGCTGCGCGTCGGGCTATTGTCCACCGTTCAATGCGCAGCGCGGTGATGGCCGCTTGCCGCCTGCTTGTTCATTGCGCGCGTGTGGGCCGCCTTCTTCGCCGCCGCCGACCGGCCGGCCGCGCCCTTGGTGGTGGCGGCCTTTTTCGCCGCGGCGGAACGGTCAGCCGCGGTGCGACGGCCGGCGGTCTTGCTGGCTTGCCGCGACAACGCGGCGCGCGATGCCGGTTTGGCGCTTTCCTTCTTCAAGGCGGTGGTGGTGGCGCGTGACCGTGTCGTGGATTTGGCGTGGCCGTCCTTGGCCGCATGGGAATCCTGCGCGGCCTTGCGCTTCGTGGCGGGGCTGGCGCTTTTGGACGCCGGGAGTTTGACGCCTGCCCGCCGCGCCTTCGACAGCCCGATCGCAATCGCTTGCTTGCTAGACCGCACGCCGTGCTTGCCCTCGCGCACATGGTCAATTTCTTCACGCACGAATTCGCCGGCCTGCGTGGATGCCGACTTGCCCTCGCGCTTGTCGCGCTTGGCCCGTTCCAGAGTTTTTCTTTCTGGCATGGTGGTCTCCTTGCCGAGTTGAAAAAACGGAGTCCGTCGCGGGTCGAGACCGTGCGACGGAACTCGTAACACCACGATAGCGCGGCGGGCGTATGCTGTGTGTTCGAATGAATTGCCGGTCGTAAGCACCGGAACATGGCCGCACGCCGGCGATTCACACCTCACCCCCCTTAGCGGAGACGAGCTATGTCGAATCATGTGTACAAGCAAATCGAATTGGTGGGCTCTTCCACCAAGTCCACCGACGACGCCATCGCCAAAGCGATCGAGCGTGCGTCGGAAACGCTGCGCAATCTGGATTGGTTCGAGGTCACCGAAGTGCGTGGCCACATCAAGGACGGCAAGGTGGCGCACTGGCAGGTCGGTTTGAAGATCGGCATGCGTCTGGAAGGCGACAAGTAATTCCGCCGCTGCCTCTTTTTTGAGCACGCCTTCCAAGTACTTGTCGGGTAAGGACTTTTCAGGCTTGTTATCCGACTGTTCATAGGCTTGTCCACATTCGATGGGGACAAGCCTATGCCCTTATCCCCAGCGCATCGCGCGGTGTGGCGGGCATGGCGGCGCTGAAGCGGCGTTGAGCGTTTCTTGCCCGCCGCCTGCAAGTCCTTGGCAGGCAAGGGTTTTTCGCGAGTACCCGCACACTGTCCTCAGGCTTATCCACATTTGGCGGGGACAACCCCAGGCGCCAAAATGCCGCACTGAGCCTTTCTTGACCACCCCTTGCAGGGCATTGATATCACAGGCTATTTCCGACCTGCCCTCAGACTGTCCTCATGCTTGTCCACAGAATGCTGGGACAAATGCACAGGCGAAAGCGGATATGAAAAAGGCCTGGACGGACATCCAGGCTTTTTGTGCATAAACACGCCAAATCTCATCCAAATGGAGGATTGCGCAGTGTTTGATCAGCCCGTGCAAGTGCTTGGCAGGACAGGGAATTTTGACTCTACCCCAAGACTGTCCTCAAGCTTCTCCACAGTTGGCGGGGATAAGTTCGGGGCCTGACCGCCGAGCACGGCTTACCGTGCCGGTTATACCGACCGGCGCCATTGCCGGCGGCGCCGCAATTCCTGGAGCCGCGCCTTGCGGTCAGCCTTGATGATGTTGGTGCCGACGTACAAGCCGAAGACGATCAGGGCGGCGCACAAGCCCACCATGACGAGGGTTCCGAACACCATGTTTGTCTCCTTGATGCCTGCGAGGGTGATGCCTGATGTAGCAAAGGCTGGCGAGCGACAGCGCCACTATCAACACCACAATCAGCGCGGCGAGTTTTAAATACCATGTCCACGCCGTTAGTTCCGGGTGGGTCTCGAATGCGACAGAGGTCGCGCCCAACCCGCTTGCAATCGCGATGCCAGCAAAGAAGTGTGCAAAGGCGTCCCGCTGTTTTCCTACGGGCTTTGTCAGCGCATGCAAGAAGGTGTGCCACACCACGCGGACTTGCCGCCGTGCAGGCGGGTGATGCCATAGCGCCAACAGCCACATCATCGCAAGCGGGCTAAGTATCAAGAACGGGATGACCATCACTCCTCCGCCAAATACATGGCAAGTCACTGAACCCTTGAATGATAGTCAGTGGCTCCGCCGTACGCTTGGCGTGGCGTGACGGATTCGTCCTATAAAAAAGCCCCCCGACGTATCGGGGGGCTTGATCGCCCGGAGGTAGATCGGGCGATCGGCGCCGGCAGGCTCGCGCGCTGCCGGCAGCGGCGGCGATCAGGCGTTCTGTTTCTTGACCCAGTCAACGTAGCGGTCGATCCAGCCTTGCAGGAACTTGCGCGTGCCTTCGTTGGTGATGGTGAATTGGTCATCGACCAGGCCGTCGGCGTACTGCAAGAACACTTCCGGCGTGGTCAGCGCGTTGGCGCCTTCGGCGGCCAGGATGTTGCGCAGGTGCTGCTGCATCATCGCCGTCCCCGCGGCGCTGGGCGAGGCGCCGACAATGCCCACGGCTTTGCCCGGCCACGAGTTCTGGCCCCACGGGCGCGAGCCCCAGTCGATGGCGTTTTTCAGCGCGGCGGGCAGCGAACGATTGTGTTCGGGGGAGACGAACAGGATGCCTTGCGCATCGGCGATCTGTTGCTTGAGCTTTGCGGCCGGTGCGGGAAGGTTGTTCTCGTTGTCCTGGTTGTAGAGCGGGATGTCGCCCAGGCTCACATACTCAAATTTGAAGTCGGCAGGGACCAGCTTTTCCAGCGCACGCGCCAGTCGCAAATTGATCGAGGCGGCGCGCAGGCTTCCGACGAAAACCGCAATCTTGTATGTGCTCATGGGTGGGGGCTCCAACGGAAAAGGGAAAGTCCAGTGTAGACCTGGACGGTGACGTGCTCAATCCTGATTGCACATATTGTTATGCTGCGTCCTGCCCGGCCGGCAGACGCTTCAGCGCCATGCCATGCGCTGTCGTGCCGTGCCGCCCCGTGCGCAGCCGTTCCAGCTTCAACTCATCAGGCTGACATGCGCAGACACCACGCGCCAGCCCTGCGGGGTGCGCATCCACGTCTGGCTCTGACGGCCGATGCGGTCGCTGCCGTCGCGCTGGAATTCCAGGTTGGCGGTGGCGAAGTCGGTGCCGTAGGTGGTGATGGCGGTGCGCAGCACGCGGCGCGCCAGGCCCTGCGGCGAACGCCCGGCACGAAAGGCGCGGATGGCGTCGTAGCCATACAGGTTTTCACTGGCGCCGTAGCGCAGCGTGTGCGGGCTGTTCCAGAAGAGCGTGTCCAGCACCTCGACGTCGTTCGTGACAAGCGCCGTTTCATACTGCTCAAAAGCCGCCGTCACTTCGGCCACGACGTCGGGCAAATTGATGTCCATGCGTAAGACTCCGGTTGCACCAGAATGGTGCGGGTTGTAGGGGTAATCACCAATATGGTGTCTGCTGCGGTGCGTCAATTCATCATTGCGCGGGCGATACACACTCGGCCCCGGGCGAAACGCGGCGCCGGATACCTGGCACGCACTTTGCTAGGGTTTGTCAGGGTAAATACTGCATTCGCGCGGCATCCCCACGATGTCCGCACTGCACTGCACCGCACGACATAACAAGCTACACCGCTGCTCAGGAGTTCCATCATGTCCAGTTCCGCTGTTTCCGCCCCGGTCACCATGCTGGTCACCCGCCATATTGCGCCTGAACGCTATAGCGATTTTCTGTCCTGGATTCGCCAGGGCGAAATTCTGGCGGCGGGCTTTCCCGGCTTTCTGGGATCGGGCGTGCTGCAACCGCCGGAAGGCGGCGACCAATATCAGATCGTGCTGCGCTTCACGGACGAGGCGAGCCTGAACCGTTGGGAAAAGTCGCTGCCGCGGCGCATGTGGCTGGAACGCGGCGCGAAGCTGGTACGCGCCAGCCATGAACGCAAGGTCAGCGGCACGGACAGCTGGTTCGCGCCCACTGCCGCCAGCGCGCCGCCGCGCTGGAAGCAAGCGGTCAGCATCTGGCTGGCTTACTTTCCGGTGTTGCTGGTGTTCTCGATTCTGGTCAGCGAGCACTTGAGCATCCTGCCGGTGTTCTGGCGCGTGCTGATCACCAGCGTGATCCTGACGCCCATCATGGTGTTCATCTGCATCCCGGTCATCTCGCGCGTCCTGCAACGCTGGCTGCGCGCGGGGTAACGCGCCGCGCCCGACGCTGACGCGGTGAACCGCTCAGCGTGTTCCCCGCGTCATGCCGCCTTCGCATGGCGCGTGGAATACAGCCGGTGCAAGGTGATCTTGCGCACGGCGTTCTGACTGTCCTGGATATGCGATTGCAGCAGCGGCACGGCGCTGGCCGCGTCGCGGGCCAGCACGGCGCGCAAGATCGCGCCGTGTTCCTCATACGTCTTGTGGATGCGGTCCTGCTGCGTGAAGTCCAGCCTGCGCACAATGCGGATGCGCTCGGTGGCCGCGCGATGCACGCGGGATATCTCGGGGTTGCCGGCCGCCGCCACCAGGTCCATATGAAAGCGTTCATCCAGGTCGGCCAGCCATTCGCCATCGCTTGAATGGCTGCTCTCATCAACCAGCCAAACATCCGCCAGCGATTGCAGCGCGCGCACCGGGTCCGGCCCATGGCCGGGCGCGCACAACGCATGCACGGCCGCGGTTTCGAGCACGCTGCGCAACTCGTAGAAGTGGTCCAGCGTGTTGAAGTCCAACGGCTTCACCAGCCAGCCATTGCGCTGACGCACTTCCAGATAGCCTTCGCGCTCTAGCCGGAACAAGGCTTCGCGCACCGGCGTGCGGCTGACCTGCAAGCGGTCGGCGATTTCGGTTTCGGTGAAGCGGTCGCCCGGGGCCAGCCGGAAATCAAGGATGTCGCGTTTCAGCGCGCTATAGGCCGAGTCGGCCAGGGTGCGCGGCATGTCGATGGCGGCGAAAGCGGTTTCCATTGCGTGACCTTGGGTGCGAAGCTAGCGTGAGAACGTGGCGTAGGGGCTGACCGGTCAAACGGGCCGCACGCGCGCGGCGCCGGCTTGTTCCAGCGCATAGGCGGCGCTCAGGCAATCGGCCTCGCGCCAGGGCGCGGCGATCAGTTGCACGCCCAACGGCAAGTGGCCGTCCTGTTCCGTTTCCGGCCAGGTGGGCGCGGTGCAGACAGGCAGGCCAATGCACGAGAGGGGCTGCGTCAACAAGCCCATGCTGGCGCGCGCGGGCAGTTCCTTGCCGGCCAGCGTCAGCCAGTCGGTGCCGATGGGCGTGGCGGACACGGGCGTGGCAGGCGCGATCAGTACGTCGTACTGATCGAACAGCGCCAGCGCTTCGCGATAGACGCGGTGGCGGATGCGTTGCGCCTGCTGCACCCACGCCGCAGGCACCAGGCTGCCGGCCACCAGGCGGTCGCGCGAATAGGGTTCGTACTCGTCGTAATGCGAGATGAGCTTGCCGCGATGCAAGGCGCCGCCTTCGGCTGCGGTGATGATGAACGCCGCGGCGCGGGCTTGCGTGGCGCCGGGCAGTTCGACGATGGCGGTGGCGTCCAGCGCACGCGCGGCGATGTCGACGGCGCGGCGGGCTTGCGGGCCGGCCCAATCATGGAAGTAGCCGCCCAGCACCGCCACGCGCAGCGTGCGCGCGCCGTTGGCAAGCGTGGGCAGCACGGGCTCGGCGGCGCGTTGCGCGCATGCGGCGTCATCCGCGTCCGGCCCTTGCAGTGCGTCGTAGGCGGCGGCCAGGTCGCTGGCGCTGGCTGCGAAGGGGCCCAGATGATCCAGGCTGCCCACAAAGGGAAACGACCCCGTGCGCGGCAGGCGGCCATACGTGGGCTTCAGGCCGAAGATGCCGCATAGCGACGCCGGCACGCGGATGGACCCATTGGTGTCCGACCCCAGCGTCAGCGGCACCAGTCCGCCCGCGACGGCCGCCGCGCTGCCGCCTGACGAACCGCCCGCAATGCGGGTGACGTCGTGCGGGTTGTGGCAGGCGCCGAAATGCGTGTTTTCCGTGGTGAAGCCATAGGCGTGCTCGTCCATGTTCAGTGCGCCGATCAGCACGGCGCCCGCGTCGCGCAACCGCGTGACCAGGCGGGCATCGTGCCGGGCAGGGGGATTGGACGCGTTGACCTTTCCACCCGCCAACGTCACTTCGCCGGCAATGTCGAACAGATTCTTGACGGCGTACGGCACGCCCGCCAGCGGCGGCAGGGTCTCGCCACGAGCGCGGCGCGCGTCGATGGCGGCGGCTTCCTGGCGCGCGCGGGCTTCGGTGACAAGCGTGAAGCTGTTGTAGTGGGGGTCGCGCTCGCGCACGCGGGCCAGCGTGGCGTCCAGCACCGCAACGGCGGTGCGTTCGCCGCTGGCGACCTGGCGGGCGATGTCGATGGCGGGGCCGCTCACGGACGGAACACCGAAGCCGATTCCAGTTCCACCGGCAGCGGCTCGTCAACGAAGCTGGCCGCAATGTCGTGGATGCGCGAGAACTGCTGCACGACTTCCGCCGTGGTGGATTCGCGCAAGGCGTAGCCCGATAACGCCAAGGCGCTACGCACGTATTGATCGATGGTTTCCTGGGTCATGGCGGATGCTCCCGATAGACTGGATGGTTGCTGCTGGGGTTAAAGCGTACTCAAATCACTTGCGCACTTCGCGCTGGAAGATCTCCAGGCTCAGTTTCTTCATCTGGATAAAGCTGGGTTCCGACAAGGTCTCCACGGTGCGGGGGCGGGCGTCGGTGTAGTTCAGAATCTCGGCCACGCGCGTGGGCCGCTTGGTCAAGAGCAGCACCTGGTCCGCCAGGTACACGGCCTCTTCCAGGTCGTGCGACACCAGCAGCATGGTCGTGCCTGTTTGGAGGAACACCTCCTGCAGTTTTTCGCGGATGAACAAGGTCATCTCGAAGTCCAGCGCCGAAAACGGCTCATCCAGGAACAGCACTTCGGGGCCGGGGGCCAGCGCCCGCATGATGGACGCCGTCTGCTGCTGCCCGCCCGACAATTCATACGGATAGCGCTTCAAGTCGAACTTGACGTCAAACGACGCCACCAGCTCTTCCACGCGCGCATCCACTTCGGCCTTGCTGCGCCCTTCCAGACGCAGCGGGTAGGCGATGTTGTCGATGGTGCGCAGCCACGGGAACATGGCTTCGCGATAGTTCTGGAACACGTAGCCGATCTTCGTTTGCGCCAGCGACTTGCCATCGAACAGGATTTCGCCTGCGTCGATGGGAATCAGCCCCGCAATCATGTTGATCAGCGTGGATTTTCCGCAGCCATTGGGGCCGAACACCGAGACGATCTTGCCCTTGGGAATATCCAGGTTGAAGTCTTCATACAGCGGCCAGCCCGCGAAATACTTGGTCAGGCCGCGGATGGTGATGTGGGTGCCCAGCGGGCCGGGCGCAAAGGGCGCGGGGGCGGGCGCAGGGGCAATGATGGGGTTGATGACGGTGGACATTTATCGGCCGCTCCAATGGACCACGCGCTTTTCCAGCACAAGAAAAAGGATGTTCAGCACATAGCCCAAGGCGCCCGCGGCCAGAATGGCTGCGTACATCTCGCGCACGTTCAGCACCTGCTGCGCATTGATGATGCGATTGCCCAGGCCGCTGTCGGACCCGATGAACATTTCGGCCACGATCACGATCACCAGCGCCATCGACACCCCGCTGCGCAGGCCCACGAACGTGGGTTGCAGGCTTTCCCAGATCAGCACGTCTTTGAAAATCTGCCAGCGCGATGCGCCCATCACCCGCGCCGCCATCACGCGCTGCTTGCGCGCGTTGATGACGCCGTAGGCGCTGTTGAACAGAATCACCAGCACGGCCGCAAACGCGGCGATGGCGATCTTGTTCATGTCGGTCACGCCGAAGATCATCAGGAACAACGGAATCAGCGCAGACGACGGCGTCGATCGGAAAAAATCCACCAGGAACTCAACGCTGCGGTAGGCCTTTTCATTGCTGCCCAACAGCACGCCCAGCGGCACGCCGATCACGCCGGCAATCACGAACGCCTGCAACGTGCGGTTCAACGATGCCAGGAAGTCCCACAGCAGCGGGCCGCCCGCCAGGCCCTTGACCAGGGCCACGATGGTGGCGCTGGGCGTGGGCAGCAGCACGGGGCTGACCAGTTGCAGGCGCACCACCAGATCCCACACGATGAACAGCGCCAGGGGGCCGATCAGCGGCAGAAACCGCGTCCCGTTGAATTTGCGCGGCGGCTGCTTGGCCGGCGCCGCGCTTTGGGCGGAGGGGGATGTCATGGCGCTCGATGCCTTCGTCGTGTTGACGGCCACGGCCACGGTGCTGCCCGTTGCGGCTGCCGCTGCGGAAGTTACGGTCGTTGCTGGCATGGGTCAGCCCTTGTAAAGCATGCTCGACACGTCGACCTTTTGCGCGAAGATGCCCTTGTCGGTGAACAGGTCGAAGAATTTCTGGAAGTACTGGATGTCGCTTGGCGTGAACTCGTTGTAGAGCGTGTAGGCGGCCAGCGGCACCTCTTCGGTCATGGGGCCTTCGATGGCGGTGTAGCCCTTCATGAAGGGGCGCGCCTCGGCCGGCTTGGTGCGGATCAGTTCGATGCCGCGCGCATAGGCGGCGATGAATTTCTTGCTTTCCTCGGGGTGCTTCTTCAGGAACGCGGTGGTGAGCGAGGCCGATCCGCCGAACCACGGCGCCATCGGATCGCCCAATACGTACTTGGCGATGACGCCCGTTTCCAGCACGCGCGTGGTGCCGTTCAGGCGGCCCACCGTGCCTGTGGGCTCCAGCGTGTAGCACGCATCCAACTGGCCGGCGGCAACCGCGGCGACGTGCTGGCTGATTGCCAACTCGACCACGGTTGCCCCGGTTGCGCCGGCGCGCTCCAGTACTGCTTTGGCCAGCGTGGCGTTCTGGATGCCGGGTCCAGATCCGACCTTTTTCCCCTTGAGGTCTGCTATGGATTTGATGGGACTGTCTTTCGCGACGATGAACTCATCCAGCACGTTCTTGGCGTTGCTGGGGTTGGACGCAAAAATCTTGAACAGGCCGGGCGATGCAATTTCGCCAATGGCCAGGTTGGCCGAGCCCGTGCCGTTGGCGCTGCCGTCTGCGCGGCCTGCCAGCATGGCTTCCATGACCTGCTGCGCGCCGGCGAACTTCAGCGGTTCGACGTTCAGGCCCGCTTCCTTGAAATACCCTTTCTCAACCGCGGCGTAGAACGGCAGGCCGGCCGCCACCGGCCAGTAGCCGATGCGAATCACCGGGCCCGATTGCGCACGCACCAGCGCGGGCGCGGCCAGCGTCGCGGCGCCCAACGCGGCCCCCTGGATCAGGCGGCGGCGAGTGGCGTTGAAAGCGTAGGGCGCATTGCGGTTGATCATGAGGGCTCCTGATGGGCGCGGGGTGAATGTGGGTTGCCGTAATCGGTTGCCTGTCTTGTAGACAAGCTTGCATACCAGTCATTAAGCAAAACGCGTGCCAGGTTTGCGTAAGCCTGCTCCGCCCTGGGGCGCGGGCGCGCCGGGCATCGGGGTGGTGCCTTGCGCGCGCCACATTGGTGCATGCCGCACCAGAGAAGGGGACATAACGCGGCGGCAGTCCGCCAGAAGCAGCCGCTGGCGACGTCCAGGCCGCAGCAGCCACGGCGCAGCGGCCCGGAAGGCGGTAGCATGGTCGCCAGCCGTGGCTTGCCGCCGCGGAAGCTTGAAGCAGAGTGGGGCGCCGTCATGCGGCGCCATGGATCATGAATACGCGTTTCGTCGAAGCCTTTCTCTGGTCGGCGCGCCTGGGCAGTTTCCGGGCCGCCAGCGACCGTCTCCACATCACCCAGGCCGCCGTGGCCAATCGCATCGCCTCGCTGGAAGAAGATATCGGCGCCCGGCTGTTCGAGCGCGACGCCAAGGAACTGCGCCTGACGGCCGTCGGCACGCGGCTACTGGACTACGGCGAACGGCTGCTGGAAATTCGCCAGCAGATCCTGTCGCTGGGCAAGCGTGGCGACGAAGTGTTCGGCCTGGTCCGCATCGGGGCCATCGAAACGGTGGTGCACACGTGGCTGATCGGCTTTCTGACAAACCTGAAGTCCACGTATCCCGGCATCGAGGTGCAGCTGACATCCGAAACCACGCGCGCGCTGCATCGCGGTTTGCGCGAAGGCACGCTGGACATCGCCCTGCAAACTGATTTGCTTAGCGACACCGGCATCATCAGCACCGCCTGCCTGCCGATGGAAATGGGCTGGGTGGGGCCAGCGGGCGACGAGCCATCGCTGACCGTGCAGCAACTGCTAAGCGAGCCGGTGCTGACAATGAGCCCGGGTTCGCAACCGCATGAGGCCTTGAAGGCGCTGTATCGCGAAGCGGGCATGCCGCAAGGCAAGGTGCACTGCGTGAGTTCGATGTCGGCGTTGGCGCGGCTGGTGAAAAGCGGTTTTGGCCGGGCGCTGGTGCCGCTGCCGCCCATGTACGAATATGTGGCGCGCGGCGAAGTGCAGGTCATCCGCTGTGACTTGCCCGTGCCGCCGCAATTGCTGGTGGTGAGCTATCTGGAAAGCGCCGGGTCGGACGCCATCCGGCTGGTGGCGGAGCTGGCGAGCCGGGCGTCGGACCAGTTCACGGCATCGGTCGTAGAGCCGCGTTTCGGGTCTGCGCAATAGTGTTATCCCTAGGGGGGCGCTCAGTAATTCTGTTGCCGTGAGGAAGAATTACTCGTTTGTCCCCGCCCCGCCTGGCGGACGAAGATTGGGCCTTCTGCAATTGTTGGAACCCTGGTCTTTCCGCTTATGAGCTATTCCGCCGCCTCGCTTCCCAATGGCCTGCTGTTCGTCGCCTCTGACGTGGCCGCCGCCGACGAACCCGATTTCAACCGCTGGTACGACCGCGAACACGTAGAAGAACGTGTGCGCATTCCCGGCTTCCTGTCTGGCGCGCGCTATGTGTCGCGCCACGGCGGGCGCAAGTACCTGGGCCTGTATCGCACCGAATCGCTGGCCGCCTTCACCACCGCCGATTACCGCGCCGCGTTCGAACGCCAGACGCCGTGGTCGGTGGCCAACCTGGACCGCATGCGTGACCCGATGCGCCGCGTGTGCGCCGTTCAAGCCGTCATCGGCGCGGGCAGCGGCAGCCAGCTGGTGGTGCTGCCCTTGCCGATGACGGATACCGCCGAAGCCCTGATCGTGCAGGCGCGCGAACTGGGGCTGATGCTGTCCGGCGCCGATGGCTTCGTGCAGTCGTACCTGCTGGTGCCTGACCCGGTGCTCAGCACGCCGCTGCCGCGTGAATCCACCGAGCAGCGCGAGCTGGCCCCGATCTTCATCGTGGAAGCCAGCACCGAAGCGGGCGCATTGGCCTTGCGTGACGAGGCCGCCGCCGCCTTCAAGACCGACGCGTCCCAAGCCTGGCTGCTTGCGCTGGGCTGGAAGCTGCACGCGTCCGATCTGCGCTGACACTGAACCACATAACAAGGAGAACCCTATGGCTGAACACACCTTGCCCGCGGCGTCTGCCGCGGCCGACACCGCCGGTGCGCCTAACAAGATGCGCCGGCTGGCGATGGCCAGCTCGGTCGGCACCACGCTGGAGTGGTACGACTTCACCATCTACAACCTGATGGCGGCGCTGGTTTTTAACTCGATCTTCTTTCCGTCGTTCGATCCGCTGACGGGCACCATCCTGGCGTTCTCGACATACGCCGTGGGCTATGTGTCCCGGCCGCTGGGCGGCTTTGTGTTCGGCCATCTGGGCGACCGCCTGGGCCGCAAGTTCGTGCTGGTCGCGACACTCGTCATCATGGGCATTTCGACCGGGCTGATGGGGCTGCTGCCCACCTATGCCTCGTGGGGCGTCTGGGCGCCGGTGGCGCTGGTCGCGTTGCGCTTCGTGCAGGGCGTGGCCTTGGGCGGCGAATGGGCAGGCGCGGTGCTCTTGTCGATGGAACATGGCAAGCCCCACCAACGTGGCCGCAATGCCTCGTTCACGCAGGTCGGGCCGTCGTGCGGCACGCTGATCGGCACGGGCTTCATCGCCATCGTCACCGCGTTTCTCAGCGCGGAAGATTTTCAGTCGTGGGGCTGGCGCGTGCCGTTCGTCTCCAGCGTGGCGCTGGTGATGTTCGGCTTGTGGCTGCGCCGTGGCGTTGAAGAAACGCCGGTGTTTCGGGAGATGGAAGAAAAGCGTGAAACCGCCAGCACGCCCATCAAGGAAGTGCTGGGCCAGTACTGGCGCCAGTTGCTGATCGCGGGCGGTTCGCGCATTGGGTCCGACGTTTTGTATGCGCTGGTGGTTGTCTTCACGCTGACCTACGTGACGACGGTGCTGCACCTGTCGCGGCCCATGGCGCTGACGGCGACGATGCTGGGCGCGGCGCTCAACGCGATTGCGGTACCGCTATGCGGCGCGCTGTCGGACAAGATCGGCCGCCGTCCGGTGTATCTGTTGGGCGCGGTGCTGGGCATGATCTGGGCGTTCGTGTTCTTTGTGCTGATGGATACGGCGCACCCCATCGCCATCTGCGCGGCGGTGGTGGTGGGCCTGTTGATCCACGCGCTGATGTACGGCCCGCAAGCCGCCTTCATCACCGAACAGTTCCCGGGCCGGGTGCGCTACGCCGGGTCGTCGTTGGCGTACACGCTGGCCGGCATTGTGGGTGGCGGGTTTGCGCCGCTGATCATCGCCAGCTTGTACAAGTCGTGGAATTCCACGCTGGCCATTTCGCTGTACGTGGCGGCTGCGCTGGCCGTGACGGCGGTGGCGCTGCTGGCGGCGAAGGAAACGGCCAAGGCGCCGCTGCAACGCTGATCGTCGCGACGCAGGCAGGTAACGGCCCGGGCCTTGGTCCGGGCTTTTTCCATGGGGCGGGCCTTGGTCCGGGCTTTTTTGCATGGGTCGCGCCTTGGTCCGGGCTTTTTGCATGGGGCGGGCGTCAGCCGATCAGCGGATTGATCAGCGCCTCGCCTTGCGCCCAGCGGCGCAGATTGTTCAGGAATAATTCGCGCACCCGCGCTGCGTTGCCGTCCGAAAACCCGGCGCTGTGCGGCGTGACGATGACATTGTCCAGCGCCCATAACGGAGATTCCGGCGGCAGCGGTTCCTGCTGGAACACGTCCAGAAACGCGCCGCCCAGACGGCCATGGGCCAGCGCGTCGATCAGTGCGGGTTCGTCGATGACATGGCCGCGCGCCACGTTGACCACCATGGCGTGCGCGGGCAAGGCGGCCAGGGCGTCGCGGCTGACGAGTTCGCGCGTGGCCGGTGTCAACGGACACGCCAGCACCAGCCAGTCGGCATCATGAAGCAGGCTGGGCAGTTCGCCATAGGCCGCCGTGCGGCGCGCTTGCGGCACCGCGGTAGCCGAATGCCGGACGACGGTCAGCGTCAACCCCAGCGCCATCAGCAGCGCGCCGATGCGCTGCCCGATGCCGCCCCAGCCGACCAGCACCGCATGCTGGCCAGACAGGTCGCGCGGCGTGCGGGCGCCCAGCAGCGGACGCCACGCATGGTCACGCTGGTCAGCCGCCAGCAGCGCAAACCGGCGCGCCAGCGCCAGCACGCCGCCGATGGCGGTTTGCGCCACCACGGCGTCCGTGGCGCCTTGGGACGTGGTGATGATGACGCCGCGCGCATGCAGGCTTTGATAGATCTCGCGGTCAGCGCCCGCCGAGTGCACATGCACCCAGCGCAGCGCCGGCGCGTGGCGCATGGCCTCGTAGTAGCGCGCCGTGTCGGGCGTGATGCTGAACTTGGTGGACGCGCCCGTGATGTCGCGCGACACAAAAGCCACCTGCGCATCGCAGGCTTGGCCGGGTTCAGGATGGCGCAGGAGGTAGCGCCGGCCATCTTGGGGCAGCGCCTGCCGCAGCGTGTCAGCGGCGGCAGGGGAACAGAGGATGCGGATCTCGTCGGGGGGCGTCATTGCGGGTTCACTACGCGCGGCAGGCGCGGCGATCAGTTGGGATTGGGTTGGAACTTGCGCACCAGCGCGGCCCATTTGTCGTGTTCGCTGCGTATGAACGTTGAGAACTGCGCGGGCGTCCCGCCCACCGGTTCCGCGCCTTCGTGCAGCATCTGCGATTTCAACGAGGGCAGCGCGGCATTCACTTCGCGGTTGATTACGTCCACCACGGCGGGCGGCGTGCCTTTGGGGCCGAAGAAGCCAAACCACGAACCCGCGTCAAAGCCCGGATAGCCGGACTCGGCGATGGTGGGCAGCTCGGGCAGCGTTGCCGACCGTTGCAGCGTGCTGACCGCCAGCGGGCGCAGCTTGCCGGCGCGAATCTGCCCGATCACGGATGGGATGGTCGCAAACATGAAATCGATGCGCCCGGCCAGCAGGTCGTTGACGGCGTCGGCGCCTTTGTACGGCACGTGCGTGGCTTGCACGCCCAGCTCGTCCATCAGCATGTAGCTGGACAGATGCGACGACGTGCCCACGCCGGTCGAGCTGTAGTTCAGGTGCTTCGCCGTTTTCACGTACGCCAGAAAGCTCTTGATGTCCTTCGCGGGGGACGACGGCGGCACGACCAGCACGTTCGGCACGGTGGCGATCTGCACCATGGGCACCAGATCGGTCAGCGGGTCGAACGACAGCTTGGCCAGCGACGCGTTCACGGCGATGGGGCCGACGGAGTTCACGATCAAGGTGTGTCCGTCGGGCGCGGCGCGCACCACGTATTCGGTGCCGATGTTGCCGCCCGCGCCTGGCTTGTTTTCCACGACGAAGGGCTGATCGAGCTTCTTGGACAGCGCATTGGACATGCTGCGCGTGAGCGTGTCCGTGGTGCCGCCGGCGGTGAACGCCACGATGACTTTCACGGGCTTGTCGGGATAGTCCGCCGCCATCGCGGGCGGTACGGTACAGGCGCAGGCCGCCGCTGCGGCGGCGAGCAGGGCTCGGGCAGTGTTCATGGTTGTCTCCGTTCGTGGTTGTCGTTTGGGCTTGCGAGCGCCGTGCCGCCACGTCGGCCAGCGCTTTGGAGTTCAATCCCGGGGTTTCAATCCCGGGGTTTCAATCCCGAAAGGCGGGGTCCATGCGGTCCAGTTTGCGCAGCAGGGCCGGCCACTCCATGACGCCGTACGGGCGCCGGGTGCCGGGCTGGTAGTTGTTCCAGGTGTCTTCCAGCACGGCCGGGCTGACCTGCCGCAACGGCGAGCCGGTCGCCATGGCGGCCAGTTGGGCGCGGCAGGCAAGCTCCAGCCGGTGCATCCAGTTGAAGGCTTCGCCCACGGTGCGGCCGACGGTTAGCGCGCCGTGGTTGCGCAGGATCAGCGCTTCGCCCTGGCCAAGATCCTTCAACAGCGATTCCTGCTCTTGCAGGTCCAGCACCACGCCTTGGTAATCGTGATAACCGATCTTCAAAAAGCGCATGGCCGTTTGCGTGACCGGCAACAGGCCGCAATCCAAGGACGCCACGGCCATCGACGCCCAGCTGTGCGTGTGGATCACGCAGTCGACATCATGGCGCGCCGCGTGCACCGCGCTGTGAATCACATAGCCGGCCTTGTTGATGCCGTAGTCCATGTCGCCGAAATCGGGCTTGGCCAGGATGGTGCCGTCCAGGTCCACCTTGATCAGGCTGGACGCCGTGATCTCTTCGTACATCATGCCGTAGGGGTTGATGAGGAACGCGTTGTCCTCGCCTGGCACGCGCGCCGAGATGTGGTTGGCCATCATGTCGGCCATGCCGTAGAGCTCAACCAGCCGATAACAGGCGGCAAGGTCGACACGCGCCTGCCATTCCTGGTCGGAACAGTGCGCCCGCATGGAGGGGATGGGTAGCGTGCCCGGGCGTCGGGAGTCAGTCGTCATCAGCGTTCGAGAAGGTCCGTCGCCCCGGCACCATTGCCGCAGCGTTCACGAATGCAATGTATCCGTGGGACTTTCCCGGGCCTAGCCATGCGCCCGGCATGGGGGCATCACGAATCGAGAAGGGTGGCGCCCGGCCAGCCGCCGTGGCGCACTTGCGCGCGCATTACGTCCACCAGCACGACGCGCGCCGCCAGCGCCGCGGGCGATAGTTCTTCGTCGTTGATGCAGTAGACGGCGTTGCGGCGGTACAGAAAGGGGTCGTTGATGGGGTGCATGTTCAGCAGCCCGGCCTCGGCCCGCGCCACGGCGGCGCCGGGCTGGATGGTGGCGATGGCATTGGCCTGCACCAGGTCCATCAAGGTGGTCAGGCCATCCACTTCGACGGCCACCCAGGGCTCGATGCCGGCGCGTTCGAAGGCGGCTTCCACCCATGCGCGCAGGCCGTGCGCTTTGCTGGTAACCGCCAGCGGCAAGCCTGCCAGTTCGGCAATGGTGACGGGTTCGCCGTCAGGCAAGGCGTACATGCCGCGCTGCGCGAGCAGAAACAGTTTTTCGTCCAGCACGGGAATGGCGCTGCGCCCCTGGCTGCTGTCATTCTGGAACAGCACCGCCAGATCCAGCCGCCGGTTATTCAGCTGTTCGCCCAGATTGCCCGACAGCCCTTCGACCAGATGCAGCCGCACGTTGGGATAGCGTTCAGCCATGGCGGCATAGAACGGCTTGGCCAGCACCGATGCGGTGGTGGGCGCAAAGCCCACGCTGACCATGCCGGACAGGCGCGCCTCGCGCGCAGCGGCCACGGCGTTTTCCGCGTGCCGCAACGTCAGCCGGGCTTGCCGCAAAAAGGCGGTGCCGGCCGCCGTGGGCACCACGCCCGTGTGCGTGCGCATCAGCAATCGCGTCGCCAGCTCGCTTTCCAGGCGGCTGATCTGCTGGCTGAGCGCAGAGGCCACCACGCCCAGATCGCGCGCGGCGCGGCCAATGCTGCCAAGTTCAGCGACGCGCACGAAGTAGCGGAGTTGACGGAGTTCCATGGTCTTCAAAACGGGGACGGCAATAGCGGGATAGTAGCGGGCCAGCCACGGAAGTGGCGCGGGATCGCTCAGGTTTTACGTTCAAAAAGACGTCAGGTAGCTGACTTATCGCTGAACATCAAACGAAAATTGTTTACACTCTCATCCGCAAATTAAAGTCGTAACGGCCCGCCGCGGGGGTGGTCGCCGTTCGAAGTTACGGGAGAACGTTGATGCGCAAGTTGCTTTTGGGAGCGGTGCTGGCAGCCGCGGTATTCGGGGGAACGGCACACGCCGCGGTTGAGCCCAAGGCCGTCGTCGCCACCTATTCGGATCTGGCGCTGGCGGGCTATGAAGACTCGCTGACCGCCGCCAAGACGCTGCGCACCGCCATCAACGCGCTGATCGCCAAGCCCAGCCCCGACACGCTGAAGGCCGCCCGCGAAGCCTGGCTGGCCGCTCGCGTGCCGTACCAGCAGACGGAAGCCTACCGCTTCGGCAACCCCATCGTTGACGACTGGGAAGGCCGGGTTAACGCCTGGCCGCTGGACGAAGGCCTGATCGACTACGTGGACGCCTCGTACGGCACCGACAACGACGAGAACGCGTATTACGCCGTCAACGTCATCGCCAACTCGAAGATCTCGGTGGGCGGCAAGACGGTGGATGTCAGCAAGATCACGCCGCAGCTGCTGTCTGAAGTGCTGCACGAAGCCGACGGCAACGAAGCCAACGTGGCTACCGGCTACCACGCCATCGAATTCCTGCTCTGGGGCCAGGACTTGAACGGCACCGGCCCGGCGCCCGCCGACCGCAAGGGCACGCCGCAAGAGCGCCATTCCGGCAACCGCCCGCACACGGATTTCGACACCAAGCAATGCACGGGCGGCCACTGCGAGCGCCGCATCGAATTCCTGAAGGCCGTGACGGACTTGCTGGTCACCGATCTGGAAGAAATGGTGGGCAACTGGAAGAAGGAAGGCGCGGCGCGCAAGGCCGTCGAAGAAGACCCCAAGGCGGGCTTGATCGCCATGCTGACCGGTCTGGGCAGCCTGTCGTACGGCGAGCTGGCCGGTGAACGCATGAAGCTCGGCCTGATGCTGCACGATCCCGAAGAAGAGCACGACTGCTTCTCGGACAACACGCACAACTCGCACTACTACGACCAGATCGGCATCCGCAACGTCTACCTGGGCGCCTACACGCGCATCGACGGCAAGGAAGTCAAGGGCGCCAGCCTGTCGGAACTGGTCAAGGCCAAGGACCCGAAGCTGGACGCTGAAGTGCGCGCCAAGCTGGACGCCACCGTGGCGGCCATGCAGGCGATGAAGACGCGTGCCGAAACGGTCGAAACCTATGACCAGATGATTGCCGACGGCAACAAGGAAGGCAACGCGGTGGTGCAGGCCGCCATCGACCGCCTGGTGGATCAGACTCGCAGCCTGGAGCGCGTGATCACGCTGCTGGACCTGGGCAAGGTCGCCATCGAAGGTTCCGACAGCCTGGATAAACCCGACGCCGTATTCAAGTGAAACTCGCATTAGCCGCCGTACTGGCGGCGTCGGCTCACGCCGGCGCCGCCTTCGCACTCGACGTGCCAGCCGGGCGTGACGACCTGACGCCCGAAGATCAAAAACGCGTTACCGCCATCACCGCGCCCACGCGCGATTTCTCGAAGGTCGAAACCTTTGAGTCCATGCAGGCGGGCGCGGCCACCACCAACAAGCTCATCAACGCCGATATCTTTTCGCAGCCGTCGGCGAACATGAGCTTCGAGGGGCGCCAGGAATTCCAGGTTGGCAACGGCCTGTTCCGCAAGGACTGGGTGTCGGCGCCTGCCTCCACGCAAGCGTCCGACGGCCTGGGGCCGCTGTTTAACGCCCGGTCGTGCCAGGCCTGTCATACCAAGGACGGACGCGGCACGGTGCCGGGTTTCGATCCTTTGGAACGCACCGACGCCGTGGCGCTCTTGCTGCGCCTGGCCGTGCCGCATGGCCCTGACCGTGGGCATCCCAAACTGGCCCCGGGTGAAATCGCCGAGCTGCCCGAACCCATTTACGGCGTGCAGTTGCAGAACTTCGCGGTGGCGGGCCTGCCGGCCGAAGGCCGCATGGAGATCGAGTACGAACCCATACCCGTGGCGCTAAACGGTGGCGAAACCGCCACGCTGATGAAGCCCACCTACCGTATCGAGAACCTGGGCTATGGCCCGATGCGCGCCGACACGCAGATTTCGCCGCGTCTGGCGCCGCCGATGATTGGCCTGGGCCTCTTGGAATCCATTCACGAAGCCGACATCCTGGCCAACGTGGGCGCCGACACGCGCGATGGCATCAAAGGCAAACCCAACTGGGTGACCGATGCGCGCACCGGCGCGCGCGCGCTGGGCCGCTTCAACCTGAAGGCCGGTCAGCCCACGGTTGAGCAGCAAAGCGCCGCCGCGTTCTCCAACGACATGGGGCTGTCGACGCCGATGTTCCCGAAGCATTCGGGCGACTGCACCCCGGCGCAAAAGCAATGTCTGGACATGCCGCACGGCGCGCAGCCGCGCTTTGGCCCGGAAGAGGTGCCGGCCAAGCTGATGGACTTCGTCACCATCTATTCCACCAATCTGGCCGTGCCGGCGCGGCGCGATGCCGACGACGCGCGGGTGCTGGCGGGCAAGAAGCTATTCTACGAGGCCAATTGCGTGGCCTGCCATGTGCCCAAGTACGTGACGAGCCGCAACGCCAAGCAGCCCGAGCACCGCTTCCAGCTGATTTGGCCATACACCGACATGCTGGTGCATGACATGGGCGACGACCTGGCCGATGGCGTGTCTGACGGCCAGGCCAACGGCCGCGAATGGCGCACCCCGCCGCTGTGGGGCATCGGCCTGACCAAGACCGTGAACCCCAACGCTACCTGGCTGCACGACGGGCGCGCCCGCACCTTGCTGGAAGCCGTGCTGTGGCACGGCGGCGCGGGCAAGCCTGCGCGTGACCGCGTGGTGGCGATGACGCCGGAAGAACGCGCAGACCTCATCCGTTTCCTGGAGTCGCTGTGATGGCCCGATCCTTCCCGCCTGTGTTCAAACCCGCGTTGGCGGCCGTGCTGCTGAGCGCGGCCCCGCTGGCGGCGCAGGCCCAATTGCCCGCCGACCTGGGCGAACGCCTGGCGCGTGATTACGCGCGGCCCGCCGTCAGCAAGATGGTGGATGCCGCGGCGGCGCTGGATGGCGCGTTGGGCAGTTGGTGCGCCAAGCCGGATGCCGCGGGCGCCACGCGTGTCGGTGACGCGTTCACGAATCTGGCGTTGGCGTGGTCCGGCGTCGAGATTCTGCGCTTTGGCCCGCTGGTGCAAGCCAACCGTTTTGAGCGGCTGGCGTTCTGGCCCGACACGCGCGGCGTGATGCCCCGGCAGGTGCAGCAACTGATCGCCGCAAAGGACGACGCGCTGCTGGCGCCGGGGGCGCTTGCCGGCCGCAGCGTGGCCGTGCAGGGCCTGCCCGCGCTGGAATACGTGCTGTACGGCGAACCGGCGTTGCTGAAGAACACGGGCGGCCCCACGTTCGCCTACGCCTGCGGCTATGCCCGCGCGGTGACGGCGAACGTGACGGGAATCTCGCGCGACGTGGCGCAGGCCTGGAGCCCCCAAGGCGAATTCGGCCGGCAGTTCGCCAAGCCGCAAGCGGCTAACGACCTGTACCGCGATCCGCAGGAAGTGGCGGCGGAAGCCATGAAGGCCTTGTCCACCGGCCTGCAATTCGCGCGCGACGTGAAGATTCTGCCCGTGCTGGGCGCAACACCAGATGCGGCGCGCCCCAAGCGCGCGGCGTTCTGGCGCAGTGAGTTGTCCACGCGTTTGCTGGCGGCGAACCTGAGCAGCCTGAAGGCGTTCTACCAGGCCGGCGCGTATCCGCTGCCGGCGGGGGGCGACTGGATGGATGTGTCGGTGCAAGGTGAGCTGCAAAGCGCTGCGCAGACCTTGCTGGAGGTGCCGGCGCCGCTTGAGGCCGCGCTGAACGAAGCAGACGGCCGCCGCCAGTTGGAGCTGGCGTCCTTGACCATCAAGAACGCCAAAGCGATCGTCGACCAGGACCTGGCCCCGGCGCTGGGCGTCACCATCGGATTCAATGCGCTCGATGGTGATTGACCGCCGCCGCTTTCTGGCCTTGGCTGCGGCGCTGGGCTTGTCGCCCGGCGCGGCGCTTGCCGTGCTGCCCGCCGATGGCGGCCCGCTGTACCTGAGCGCGCGTAAACGGGGCGGGCGCGATGAAGCGGTGCTGCTGGACGACGCGGGCCGCGACAAGCTGGTGGTGCCCATGCCCGCGCGCGGGCACAGCTTTGCGATCGACGCATCGAGCCAGCGCGCCGTGGTGTTCGGCCGTCAGCCCGGTTTTTTTGCCTTGGCTTTTTCGTTGCGCGATGGGGGCGAGCCGCAGGCATTGCCCATGCCGGACGAGCGGCATTTCTTCGGCCACGGCGCGTTCATGGAAAAGGGGCGGCTGCTGGCCGCCACCGAAAACGATTTTGAAGCGGGGCGCGGCGTTCTGGGCATTTACGATGCTTCGCCGGGCGGCGCGTGGCGGCGGGTAGGCGAGTTCGACACGGGCGGCATCGGCCCGCACGAAGTGATGCTGATGCCCGACGGCAAGACGCTCTGCGTGGCCAACGGCGGCATCCTGACGCATCCCGATTACGGCAAGCTGGAGCTGAACCTGGACACGATGCGGCCATCATTGGCCTACATCGATGCGGCCAGCGGGCAGTTGCTGGAAAAGGTGGAGCTTGCCCCTGATTTGCATCGTCTGTCGATCCGGCATCTGGCGCTGGCGGGCGATGGCAGCGTGTGGTTCGGCTGTCAGTACATGGGGCCGGTGGCCGACCGCCCCGCGCTGGTTGGGCGGCATCGGCGCGGCGCGCAACTGGAATTGTTTGAAGGGCCCGCCGAGACGTTGCGCAACATGCGCAACTACGTGGGCTCGGTCACCGTGGATGCGTCGGGCGGCATCGTCGCGACGTCCAGCCCCGTAGGCGGGCAGGTGATCTATTGGGATACGGCCAGCGGCCGTTGCCTGGGCACGACGGCGCTTGCCGACGGCTGCGGCGTGGCGCCTGCGCCTGAGGCGGGCTTTCTGGTCAGCAGCGGCCTGGGCGCGATGCTGCGCACCGATGCCGCCGGCCATGAAGCGCCGGTGCTGCCGCCGTCGCGCGAGGTGTCCTGGGACAACCACTTCCGCATCGTTCCCAGCTGACCCCCGCAGTCCGCGCATCGGGCGTATTCTTACAAAGCTTGACATACCAGGGCCGCATTGCGGCCCTTTGCGACTTCTTCATCTGATAGAGTTTTCGGTTGTCATTTTTCGCAGGAGATTCCATGGAAGACGCCTTGAGGGAATTTAACGCCTGGGCTCCCAGGTTCGTGGATATGGGCATCAATTTGTTGGTGGCCCTGCTTATCCTGATCGCGGGTTGGTGGATATCGTCACTGCTGGGCAGTTGGGTTCGACGGGCGTCTACGCGGTCCAGCAAGATCGATCCGACCATCGTGCCGATGTTCTACACCACGGTCGTCTGGGCGGTGCGCATCTTCACGATCATTGCGGTGCTGGCGCGCTTCGGCGTGCAAACGGCCAGCCTCATCGCCGTGCTGGGCGCCGCCGGCCTGGCCGTGGGTTTGGCCTTGCAAGGCACGCTGCAAAACATCGCCGCGGGCATCATGCTGCTAATGCTGCGCCCCATACGCGCGGGCGAGTACATCGCGCTGAGCTCGGGCGCGGATGGCACGGTGGCCGAAGTGGGCTTGTTCCTGACCCGGTTGGTGCAGGGCGATGGCATCCACCTGACGCTGCCCAACAGCACCGTTTGGAACGCCACCATCACCAACTACAGCCGCAACCCGACGCGCCGTCTGGATATCCCGGTGCCGGTGCGCTATGGCGATGATCTGGAACTGGTGCTGGCGAAGCTGAAGGAAATCGTGGCGTCGCGTCCCGATGCGCTGAAAGACCCCGAGCCGCAGGTGAAGGTGTTTGAGTACAAGGAAAACGGCGTCATCGTGAACGTGCGCGTGTGGGCCGAGGCGGGCAAGTACTGGGACCTGCGTTGGGGCCTGTACCAGCAGATTCGCACATCGCTGGAAGCGGCCGGTTTCCAGCCGCCGATTCCGGTGCGCGAAATTCAAAACCCCAAGGTGGCAGGCAAGGCCGACGCGGCCTCGGGTGGGGCGGCAACCTGATCCTAGCGGGTATCGCCAATAAGACAACGGGCGCCTTTAATCGGGCGCCCGTTGTTTTTGTTCGCTGCGTTATGTTCGCTGCGTTATGTTGGCTGTCCGATGTTCGCCGTCTTATGTTCGTCGTCTTATGTTCGCCGTCTTATGCCCGTCGCCTGACTGGCAGGCGGCGCGGCCATTTCGATCAGGCCTGCACCGCCAGCCGTGCCAGTTCTGACTTGATCCAGCCCGCGATTTCGCGTTGGCGCTGGGCCGGCATGCGGTCGATGATGGCGGTGACGCTGACCGCCAGCAGCGGCTGGCCTTGCGTGTCCAGCAGCGCGCAACCCACGCCCAGCGCGCCGCGCACGGCGTGGTTGCCCACCACCGAATAGCCGCGCGCGCGGGTGTTTTCGATCAGCCGGTACATTTCCTGCGGCGTCATGCCGCCGTACTCGTCCAGCCGTCCCGAGTTGCGTTCGACGATGCTGCGCGCGATGTCATCCGGCAGCGCCGCCAGCAGCGCCATCCCGCCGGACCCCACGCCCAGCGGCTGACGCTTGCCGGCGTAAGTGGCCAGAATCTGCACGGGGTAGCTGCCG
Source organism: Achromobacter sp. NPDC008082 (assembly GCF_042957345.1). Taxonomy (NCBI): domain Bacteria; kingdom Pseudomonadati; phylum Pseudomonadota; class Betaproteobacteria; order Burkholderiales; family Alcaligenaceae; genus Achromobacter; species Achromobacter sp. NPDC008082. The sequence goes on along the minus strand of NZ_JBIBIB010000006.1, from coordinate 288,719 downwards.
ATTTCGCGATGCAGGCTGATCGAGTCGTCCTCGTCGCGCACCACCAGGAAGACGGCGTCACCGGTGCGGTCGGCCAGGCGGCGCAGCACGGGCAGCAGTTGGCGCACCCGCGGATCGCGCGAACGCGTGTCCGGGTCCACCGCCAGTTGCGCGCGGTATTTCTTGGTGCCCGTCACCGGCAGCACCAAACCCGCGTCGAGCAGGGCGGCCAGCAATCGGTAGATGGTGGGGCGCTGTATGCCCGTCAGGCGGGCAATATCCGTCACGCTGAGGCCATCGGGCCCTTGATCGCGCAGGGCGGCCAGAACGGCCAGGCCCCGCCGCAACGTGCGTGGGCCTGCGGCCGCGGCATCACTGTCTTGCATGCAAATCTCTGAAAACTTTGGGTTATTCCGAAACGGTCAAGGGAAAACCATTGTCCGTAGCGTGGACTCTACCTTGATGCCCCCGCCGTGTATAGCTCAAAATGCGTCATCCAATAATTCAAATCGTCCATTCAATGGACAGTACCTGCACGGAGACACTATGACTACAGGTCACAAGCCTGGACTGCGGCGTTTTGCCGCCACCCTTCTGGCCACCGCCGCAAGCGCATTCGCCATGGGTTCCGCCCATGCTGCCTACCCTGACAAACCTGTCCGCATCGTGGTCGGTTTTTCCGCCGGTGGCACCACCGACGTGATCGCCCGCATCATGGCCAAGGAACTCACCGAGAGCCTGGGCCAATCGTTCGTGGTTGAAAACAAGCCGGGCGCCGGCAGCAACATCGCCACCGACCAGGTGCAACGCGCCGCGCCGGACGGCTACACGCTGCTGTTCGTGGCGGTCACCAGCGCCATCAACCAATCGCTGTACAAGAACGTCACGTTCGATCTGACCAAAGACTTTGCGCCGGTGGCGCTGGGCGCCAAGGTGCCGAACATCCTGGTCGTGAACCCGCAAGTGCCGGTGAAGTCGGTCCAGGAACTGGTCGACTACGCCAAGAAGAACCCGGGCAAGCTGGCGTTCGCATCGTCGGGCAGCGGCACCTCCATTCACATGGCGGGCGAGCTGTTCAAGATGAAGGCGGGCATTGACGTCCTGCACGTGCCGTACAAGGGCAGCGCGCCGGCCATGACCGACCTGATCGGCGGCCAGGTGCAATTCATGTTCGACAACATGCCGTCGGCATGGCCGCACGCCCAATCGGGCAAGCTGCGCGCCTTGGCCGTGACCACCAGCGAACGCTCCAAGAGCGCGCCGGACCTGCCCACGATGAAGGAATCGGGCTTTACCGACTTCGACGTGTCGTCGTGGTTCGGCCTGTTGGCCCCGGCCGGCACGCCGCCGGAAGTAATCAATAAGCTGAACGCCGCCATGCAGCAAGCGCTGGACAAGGCATCGGTTCAGACCAGCTATGAAAAGCTGGGCGCAGTTGGCGTGAAGACGACGCCGGCCGAATTCGGCGCGTTCATCAAGTCGGAAGTGGACGGCTGGGCCCCGGTGGTGAAGGCCTCGGGCGCCAAGGTGGACTGATCGCCGCACAAGACGGGCGCGCCCTCCGGGCCGGCTTGCCGCCGGGGGCGATCCCCAAAAAAAAGGACAGGCCGAGGCCTGTCCTTTTTTTTCGCCAGCACGGGGTGCGAAGGCCCGTCCTTATTTTTTCGCGCCGCCGCTGCGACGGGCAGTTGCCAGCATGGCGGTACACACGCCGCGCATCATGTCGACTTCGTCGCGCGTGAGTGCCGGGCGCGAGAACAGGTGGCGCATGCGCGGCATCAGCTTCTTGGGGTGGGCGGGGTCCAGGAACTGCACGCCGATCAGCGCTTCTTCCCAATGCGCCAGAAACGCCTGCACCGCTTCGCTGGACGCGGGTTCAGCGCCACGCGACGGTTCCTGCGCGGTGGACACCGGCAGCAGCGCCGCACCCTCATCGACCAGCAACGCGTAACGCAGCTCCCAGGCCGCCAATTGCAGGGCCTGGGCGACGTTCAGCGAGCTGTACTCGGGGTTGGCGGGGATGTGGCAGATGCGATGGCACAGGGCGATCTGGGCATTGGTCAGCCCGGCGCGTTCGGTGCCCAGCACCACCGCGGCCACGCCCTCGGACGTTTCGGTCAGGTGGGCGCAGGCCAGGTCAGCCGCCTGGCGGATGTCGCAGGGCGGGGGGCCAAGGTCGCGCACGCGGGCGGTCAGTGCAAAGGCCAGGGTGACGGGCGCCAGTGCGTCTTCCAGAGTCGGGTAGATGCGGGCATTTTCCAGCACATCCAGCGCGCCGCTGGCCAAGGCGACGGCCTCCGGCTGGCTAGTTACATCTGGAAACTTTGGCTCCACCAGAACCAGTTCCGAGAAGCCCATCGTCTTGATGGCGCGGGCCGCCGAACCGACGTTTCCGGGGTGGCTGGGGTTCACCATAACGAAGCGAACACGTGAAAATGCTTGAGTCATTTAAAATGGCACGTTTGGCTACGCGCCTTCCTGGTTTTTTGGGTCGATTTCCCCGGTTGGGGCAACGACGGACCCGGGGGCGGCAAGTGGCCAACCATCACGCGAACCCACCGCATACGTACGGAATTTTATGCACCCGATGCTCAACATCGCCATCAAGGCGGCCCGGCGTGCCGGCACCATTATCAACCGTGCCAGCATGGATTTGGAACGACTCAGCGTGGCTCGCAAGGGGCCGCGCGATTATGTCACGGAAGTCGATCGCGCCGCCGAGGAGTCCATCGTCGAGACACTGCATGCCGCTTACCCGGACCATGCCGTGCTGGGCGAGGAATTCGGGCTGCAAGGTCCCGACCAGGCTGAATTCCAGTGGATCATCGATCCCCTGGACGGCACCACGAACTTCATCCACGGCCTGCCCAACTACGCCGTGTCCATCGCGCTGACGCAGCGCGGCCAGGTCACGCAAGCGGTCATCTATGACCCGTCGCGCAACGAACTGTTCACGGCCAGCCGTGGCAGCGGCACCTTCCTGAACGACCGCCGCGTGCGCGTCTCGGGCCGCACCCGCTATCACGAAGCGCTGCTGGGCGCGCACTGGCCCAACGCCGGCGACCTGGAACAGGGTTCGCAGCGTTTCCGCCATATGGCTGAAAACGTCACCGGTGTGCGCCGCATGGGTTCCACCGTGCTGGACCTGGCCTACGTGGCCAGCGGCCGCCTGGACGGCTTCTGCGGCGTGGGCTTGAAGCCCTGGGACCTGGCGGCCGGCAGCCTGATGGTTCTGGAAGCCGGCGGCCTGATCGCCGACTTCGACGGCGAACAAGGCTGGATGGACAGCGGCAACGTGCTGGCCGCCAGCCCGAAGATCTTCACGCAGATGCTGACGTCGCTGAACCCGCCGTCGGCTGCCTGATTCCCAGCGCCGATCCGGCGTTCTGCAAGACCGGCCTTCGGGCCGGTTTTTCTTTGCGCGCACGGTTGGGCTAAGCGCAATGCAACCCCGATGCAACCCCTGCATCTGGCGCAAAACCAATGGCCATCAGGCATACGGACGGGGGCGTGTCACCGGCATGTCACGAATTTTCCATGTACGATTACCGGTCGTGTAACTTCTGGAGCTCCTGATGGAGTGGCTGCTAGACCCCGCAGCGTGGGTCGGCTTGCTTACCCTGGTCGTCCTTGAGATCGTCCTGGGCATTGATAACCTGATTTTCATCGCCATCCTGGCGGACAAACTTCCCCCTGCGCAACGCGACCGCGCGCGCATCATGGGGCTGAGCCTCGCGCTGATCATGCGCCTGGGCCTCTTGTCCGTCATGTCGTGGCTCGTCACCTTGACCACCCCCTTGTTTACCGTCGGACCCGTGTCGCCTTCCGGGCGCGACCTGATCCTGATGGTGGGCGGTCTATTCCTGCTGTTCAAGGGCACCATGGAGCTGCACGAGCGCCTGGAGGGCGGGCAGCATGCCGGCTCGTCAGGCCCGCGCGTGTACGCCAGCTTCTGGGTCATCGTGACGCAGATCGTGGTGCTGGACGCGGTGTTCTCGCTGGACTCGGTCATCACCGCGGTGGGCATGGTCGACCACCTGGCCATCATGATGATTGCCGTCGTCATCGCCATCGGCATCATGCTGCTGGCGTCCAAGCCCCTGACGCGCTTCGTCAACGCGCACCCCACCGTCGTGGTGCTGTGCCTGGGCTTTTTGCTGATGATCGGCTTCTCGCTGCTGGCGGAAGCGTTCGGCTTCAAGGTGCCCAAGGGCTATCTGTACGCCGCCATTGGTTTCTCGGTGGCTATCGAAGCGTTGAACCAGGTCGCGCGCCGCAACCTGCTCAAGCTTGACGGCGGCCGTCCGATGCGTGAGCGCACCGCCTCGGCGGTGCTGCGCATGCTGGGCAAGCGTCCGCCTGCCAGCGACGAACCCGATCTGCCCAACGCGGATGGCCCGTCCATGCCGGCCTTCGGCGTTGAAGAACGCAACATGGTCAGCGGCGTGCTGACGCTGGCCGAACGCTCCATCCGGTCGATCATGACGCCGCGCACGGATGTGTCGTGGATCAACATCGACGACGATCCCGAACTCATCCGCCGCCAACTGACCGAAGCCCCGCACAGCTTTTTCCCGGTCTGCCGCGGCTCGCTGGATGAAGTGCTGGGCATTGCCCGCGCCAAGGACCTGGTGGCCGACCTGATCACCGAAGGCCGCGTGCGCCGCAACCGCCTGCGCGACCCGATCATCGTGCACGAGTCCATCGGCATCCTGCGCCTGATGGACACGCTCAAGCGTTCGCGCGGCCAGCTCGTGCTGGTGGCCGACGAATTCGGCGCCATCGAAGGCCTGGTCACGCCCATCGATGTTTTCGAAGCCATTGCCGGCGAATTCCCCGACGAAGACGAACTGCCCGACATCGTGGCAGACGGCGACAACACCTGGAAGATCGACGGCGCAGCCGACCTGCACCACGTTGAACAGGTGCTGGAAACCGAAGGGCTGGTCGACGACGCGCAAGACTTCTCGACGCTGGCCGGCTACCTGCTGTCGCGCTTTGGCCACCTGCCCAAGCCCGGCGACGTCTGCGAATACGAAATCCATCATCAGCATTTCCGCTTCGAAGTCCTGGAAATGGATGGCCGCCGAATCGCGCTGGTGCGCGTCGAAAAACGGCCCCAGGAAATGTTGTCCGACGAAGCCTCTTTAGCCAACGACTAACCAGGACCGCCCACGCATCGTGACTGAAAACGCGCTCTATCTGATCAAGGCTTTCATCCTCGGCATTCTTGAAGGCCTGACGGAATTCATTCCCGTCTCCAGCACCGGCCACCTGATCCTGGTGGGCGACTGGATCAACTTCCAATCCGGCGACGGCAAGGTGTTCGAAGTCGTCATCCAGCTGGGTTCCATCCTGGCCGTCATGTGGGTGTTCCGCGCGCGGCTGATGCAGCTGATTCGCGGCGCGCTGACCGGCGTGCCAAGCGAAGTGGCCTTCGCCCGCAACCTGATCATCGCGTTCCTGCCCGCGGCCGTCATCGGCGCCATCTTCATCAAGACCATTAAGTCGGTGTTCTATCACCCCGGCGTGGTGGTGGTGACGCTGGTGCTGGGCGGCCTGATCATGCTGTATGTCGAACGCAAGACGCACCACACGCCGGGCGACAAGCCAGGCGCGGCGGACGACACGGCATCGGACGAACGGGCTTCCGCGTACACGCTGGAGCAAATCAGCTGGAAGCAGGCGCTGGGCGTAGGCGTGGCGCAGTGTTTTGCGATGATTCCCGGCACGTCACGTTCGGGCGCCACCATCATCGGCGGCATGATCGCCGGCATCCAGCGCAAGACCGCCACCGAGTTCTCGTTCTTCCTGGCCATGCCCACGATGCTGGGCGCGGCCGTGTTCGACATGTACAAGAACTTCGGCGCGCTGACTCAGCACGACCTGTCCGGCATTGCCGTGGGCTTTATCGCCGCCTTCCTGAGCGCCATGGTCGTGGTGCGCGCGGTGCTGCGCTTTGTGGCCAACCACACGTACCGCGTGTTCGCCTGGTATCGCATCGTGTTCGGCGCGGTGGTCGCAGCCTGGATCTTCACGCGCTAAGCCCTTGGCGCTGCACGCCAAAGAAAAGAGCCTCGCAGTGTGCGAGGCTCTTTTCTTTGGCGTGCCGGCCAGGCCGTCCCGACGCCGTCTTGCGGCCGGGGCTGGCGTCTTACGATTCCGTTTCCAGGTCGTAGAACTCCAGGCCGTCCTGGTCGATGACCAGCCAGCCGCCGCGCGGGGGCGACACGTGGTCGAAGTCCCAGTCGGGCAGCACCCAGCGTTCGTGCTTCTTGCCGTCGATATCCAGCACGTGGCGGGCAGGGCGGTGCGTGTGGCCATGCACCAGCACGCGCACGCCGGTCTCGCGGAAGATGGCGTCAACCGCCGCGCCATTGACGTCCATGATTTCCATGGACTTCGTCTGGTTGGCCGCCTGGCTTTCGCCGCGGGCCTGCTGCGCCATCGCCAGCCGTTCAGGAATGGTCTTGGCCAGGAACTCGGCCTGCCACTGCGGATTGCGGACCATCTTGCGGAACTGTTGATACGCGGCGTCGTCCGTACAGAACTCGTCGCCGTGCGTCAGCAGCACCTGGCCGAAATCGGTTTCCAGCAGGGCGGGTTCCGGCAGCAGCTTGGCGCCCACCGCATCGGCCAGCTCTTGGCCGATGAGGAAGTCGCGGTTGCCGCGGCCCAGCCACACCGGAATGCGTGCGGCGGTATCGCGCAGCGCCGTCAACACCGTGGCAAGCCACGGCGGTGCGGCGCGGATCACGTCGTCGCCAATCCAGGCATCGAAGATGTCGCCCGGCAGCAGCAGGGCGGCAGCGTCTTCTTGTGCGGCCAGCAAAAAGGCCAGAAAGGCCTCCGAGGTAGCCGGCGTGGCCGGCCCCAGATGCAGGTCGGACGCCAGCCAGATCGGACCGGACAGGGCAATCTTATTCAAGAACTTCGGCCTTCTCGATGATCACGTCTTCGTTCGGCACGTTCTGGTGGAAGCCCTTGTTGCCGGTCTTCACGCCCTTGATCTTCTCAACGACGTCGGTGCCTTCGGTGATGGTGCCAAACACGGCGTAGCCCCAGCCGTTCGGCGTGGGCGACGTGAAGTTCAGGAAGTCATTGTTCGACACGTTGATGAAGAACTGGGCGGTGGCCGAGTGCGGGTCGCTGGTGCGAGCCATCGCCAACGTGTACTTGTCGTTCTTCAGGCCATTGTTGGCTTCGTTTTCGATCGGGGCATGGGTTTGCTTTTGCTTCATGCCGGGTTCGAAGCCGCCGCCTTGGATCATGAAGCCGTCGATCACGCGATGGAACACCGTGCCGTTGTAGAAACCTTCCTTGACGTAGGTCAGGAAGTTTTCGACGGTCTTGGGCGCCTTGGCGGCGTCCAGGGTGATGACCATGTCGCCTTGGTTCGTGACGAGCTTGACGCGGGGATTGGTGCTCATGGCTTTTGTGCCTTCAGAAGTGGAGGTGGAAGAGGTGGCCGCAGGGGCGGCGCTGACGAGGGCTGGGGCAAATGCGGCCAGCGCGAACGAGCACGCCGTCAGGCGCAGCAGGTGGAAAGGAGAGTATCGGGACATCATTTGCCTTGTTTATCCTTCAGCATGGTTTCGACTTCGCGGGCTTTGTCCTGCATGCCCGGCACGCCATCGCGGGCGGCCTTTTTGTAGGTTTGCATTGCCTGCAGAAGTTGCAGATCGCCCAGATTGGCGCGGGCGGCGGCGTAACCCGGGTCGGCGCGCAATGCCATTTGCAGGGCATCTTGCGCTTTTTCAAGTTCTCCGCGGCTGGCATATAGAGCGGCCAGGTTGTTCCAAGGTTCCGGCAGCTCGGGGAAACGCGTCGTCATGTCAGTGTAGATATCGATGGCTTCGCCCGTGCGGTTCAGGGCGGCCAGCGCGCGCGCGTGCTGGAACATCAGCTGCACATCGGTGCCGCGCTGATCTTTGATTTGCGCTTCGCGCTTTTCAATCATCGCCAGCGCTTCTTCGTTATCGCCGCGATTCAACAGCATTTCAATGCGGCCGGTAATCTGCGAGGCCGACGGCGTAAGCCGCGTATCCACGCCCGGCTTGACGGCTTCCAGCAGATTGGCCAGGCCGTCCCAGCCGCCTTCGGGCGGGATGGGGTCCAGCGTGGTCCGGGTGGCGTTGGGGTTGGCCCCCGAGCCGCCGGCCATGGACTGGGCAAGGGCGGTAGCAACCGGCGCGCCGGCCAAAGCCAGGGCGAGCAGGGCGACACAAAAACGCGGCTTGATAGTCACGTAGGTTATCCGTTAAAAGTCGTGGCCGAGCCGCACTTACGCGCGCGACCGGGCCGCTTGCTATACTTGACGACCGCCATTTTAGCCCCGGTTGCGTTTTTGGTTCGGCATTGGGTCCGAGACCTCGTGTGACAACGCGTATAGCGACCAGGCCGGGGTCGGCGCCGGGCCGATTGCGGAGCCTGAAAGCAAGGCTGAATCCGGCTGATCATGCCACGGGCTTGATCGGGGGCAGGCGGCACGCTTCGAAGGTATTGTCCTTCGCGAGCAACTTTCCGAATCCGCCACGGAATATTTAGACGAATCCATAAGCGCCATGCTGCAAATCTACAACACGTTATCGCGTACCAAAGAACCGTTCAAACCGGCCCAGGCTGGTCAGGTGCGCATGTACGTGTGTGGCATGACCGTGTATGACTTCTGCCATCTGGGCCACGCCCGCATGCTGGTGTCGTTTGACGTCGTGCAGCGCTGGCTGCGCGCAAGCGGCCTGGCCGTGGACTACGTGCGCAACATCACCGACATCGATGACAAGATCATCCGCCGCGCCGTTGAAACCAACCGCCGCATCGGTGACGTCACCGAGTTCTACATCGCCGCCATGCACGCCGACGAACGCGCGCTGGGCGTGGAATCGCCCGACCGCGAACCGCGCGCCACCCAATACGTGGGCGACATGCTGGACATCATCGGCAAGCTTGAGCAAAACGGCCTGGCCTACCAGGCTGACGACGGCGACGTGAACTACGCCGTGCGCGGCTTTCCCGGCTACGGCAAGCTTTCCGGCAAGACGCTGGACGACCTGCGCGCCGGTGAACGCGTCGCCGTGGGCTCGGCCAAGCGCGACCCGCTGGACTTCGTCTTGTGGAAATCGGCCAAGGCCGACGAACCCGACGACACCAAGTGGGAATCGCCCTACGGCATGGGCCGCCCGGGCTGGCACATTGAATGCTCGGCGATGAGCAAATCGCTGCTGGGCCTGCCCCTGGACATCCACGGCGGCGGTCCTGACCTGAAGTTCCCGCACCACGAAAACGAAATCGCTCAGACCGAAGGCGCCTTCGGCGGCACGCTGGCCAACATCTGGATGCACTGCGGCCCGCTCATGGTGGATTCGGACAAGATGTCCAAGTCGCTGGGCAACTTCCGCACCATCCGCCAGACCGTGGCGCTGGGTGACCCGGCCGCTGACGACGCCAACTACCGCGTTAACCCGCGCGAAGCCGAAATGGTGCGCTTCTTCATTGTGCGCAACCACTATCGCAGCTCGCAGAACTACACGCCCGACAACCTGATCGACGCGCAAAACGCGCTGGACCGTCTGTACCAGGCTTTGCAGAACGTGCCTGCCGACGATCAAGGCATCGACTGGAACGAGCCCCAGGCCCAGGCCTTCAAGGCCGCCATGGACGACGACTTCAACAGCTCGGGCGCCATCGCGGCCCTGTTCGAACTGGCGTCCGAAGCCAATCGCGAAAAGCGCGCACGCAGCGCCGGCCAGCTGAAGGCCCTGGCGTCGCTGCTGGGCCTGCTGCAACAAGATCCGGCCACGTACTTCCAGTCGCCCACCCGCTATTCGGCCGCGGCCATCGAGCAAGGCCCGCGCGCCACGCTTGACGCCGACGCCATCCAGTCGCTGATCGACGCGCGCGCGGCCGCCAAGGCGGCCCGCAACTTCGCCGAAGCCGACCGCATCCGCGCCGAACTGCGCGAGGCGGGTATCGAACTCGACGACAAGCCGGGCGGCTTGACGCAATGGCGGCGGGCGTGAGCCCAGTGGATACCCCCGACATGTCCACCGCTGAAATCGACGTTCCCAAGCCTGAGTATTGGGAAGCGGCCGTCGCCCATCTGATGCGGCGCGACCGCATCCTGAAAAAAGTCATACCCCAGCACCCCGAGGTCTGGCTGACCTCGCGCGGCACGCCATTCATTACGCTGGCGCGCGCGATCATCGGCCAGCAGGTCTCCGCCAAGGCGGCCGACGCGGTCTGGACCAAATTCATCGAAGCGGTGGGCAAGCGCCCGACGCCCGTAGCCGTGCTGCGTGTGGGGGTGGACGGGCTGCGCAAAGCCGGCCTGTCTCAGCGCAAAGCCGAATACGTGCTGGATCTGGCGGTGCACTTCGGCGAACGCCGGGTGCATCCCGAGAAATGGGCGGCCATGGACGACGAGGCCGTTATTTCTGAATTAGTCGCCATCCGGGGCATTGGGCGCTGGACGGCGGAGATGTTTTTGATTTTCAATCTACAGCGGCCTGACGTTCTGCCGCTGGATGATCCCGGGTTGCTCAAAGCAATCTCGCTACATTATTTCAGTGGCGAGCCTGTCTCGCGCTTCGAGGCTCGCGAAGTCTCGCTGGCGTGGCAACCCTGGCGTACCGTGGCGACCTGGTACTTGTGGCGCAGTCTGGAACCGACGCCGGTTCAATACTGATGCACACCAGGCAGCCCATCTACGGAACCACACTACATGCGCAATACATTTCTGGAATTTGAACAGCCGCTGGCCGAGCTTGAGAACAAGATCGAGCAGCTGCGCTACGTGCAGGCCGATTCTGCGGTAGACATCTCCGACGAAATCGGACGTCTGCAGCAAAAGAGCCAGACCTTGGCCAAGGAAATCTACGCCAAGCTCACGCCGTGGCAAACGGCGCTTGTCGCCCGCCACCCCCAGCGCCCCTACACGCTGGACTACGTGCGCGAAATGTTCACCGACTTCCATGAGCTGCACGGCGACCGCATGTACGCCGACGACCAGTCCATCATCGGCGGCCTTGCGCGCTTTAACGGCACGCCCTGCATGGTCATTGGCCATCAGAAAGGCCGCGACACCAAGGAACGCGCCGCCCGAAATTTCGGCATGCCGCGTCCCGAAGGCTATCGCAAGGCCCTGCGCCTGATGCGCCTGGCTGAAAAGTTCGGCATCCCCGTGTTCACCTTCGTGGACACCCCGGGCGCCTACCCCGGCATCGGCGCTGAAGAGCGCGGCCAGTCCGAAGCCATCGGCCACAACCTGTACGCCATGGCCGAGCTCAAAGTCCCCGTGATCTGCACGATCATCGGCGAAGGCGGCTCGGGCGGCGCCTTGGCGATTGCCGTGGGCAACGCCGTGCTGATGCTGCAATACGCCACCTACGCGGTGATCTCGCCCGAAGGTTGCGCATCCATTCTGTGGCGCAGCGCCGACAAGGCGCCAGACGCCGCCGAAGCGCTGGCCATCATCGCCCCGCGCCTGAAAGACTTGGGTCTGGTTGACCGCGTCGTCAACGAACCGGTGGGCGGCGCCCATCGCGATCCGCGCGTCATGGCCCGCCTGCTGCGCCGCGCGCTGGGCGACGCCCTGCGCCAACTGCAAGGCATGACGCCCGAACAGCTCGTTGAACAGCGCGTGCAACGCCTGCTGTCCTACGGCGCCTACCAGGAAGTGCGCGCCTGATGCAGGCAGCGGCGCGGGCGGACATGCCCAGCGCCACGGCCGCGTCCCCCGCGCCCTCTCGCATGACTGCCCGGCCCACGCCCGACACGCCCCTTGCGGCCGAGTCGGGCGTGTCGCATTCGGCGCCCCAAGCCGGGCGGCAGACTGGGCGAGCCGAAGCCGGCGCGTCACCAGACGCGCTGCCGGCTTCGCCACCCGCAGTGCTTCCTCTCGTTCCCACTCTGACCGCCCCGCTGCGCCAAGCCTTGCTGGCGCTGCCCGAGCGTCCCGCGCGCATCGGCGTGGCGCTCAGTGGCGGCGCCGACTCGGCCATGCTGGCGGTGCACGCAGCGGCGGCGGCGCATGATCTTGGCGTAGGCGTGGCCTTGTTCCATGTCCACCATGGCTTGCAGGCCGCCGCCGATGCCTGGAGCGATCACGTCAACGCGCTGGGCCGCTTGCTGAATCTGCCGGTCGCCGTGGCGCGTGTGCAGGTGCAAGAGGCGGGCGGCAAGGGGGTGGAGGCCGCCGCGCGCGACGCCCGCTACGCCGCACTGGCGCAGTTGGCGCAGGCGCATGGCGTGACCCACGTGTTGCTGGCGCATCACCGAAACGACCAGGCCGAAACCGTGTTGCTGCGTCTCTTGCGCGGCACCGGGCTGGCCGGCATGGCGGCGATGGCGCCCGTGTCTCAGCGCGACGGCCTGACGTATCTGCGTCCGTGGCTGGGCCAGGACCGCGCCGTTATTTTGCAAGCCGCCAATGCCGTCGAAGCGGCCTGCGGCTGGCGCCCGGTAGAAGACCCCACCAACGCCGACCCTCACTACACCCGCGCCGCGCTGCGCGAATTGCTGGCGCCGGTGTTGGACAGCCGCTGGCCCGGCTGGCGCGCCATCGTCGCGCGCCACGCCGGCCACATGGCCGAAGCGGCGCAGATCCTCGATGAAGTGGCGCGTGAAGATTTCGCGCGCCTGGACCCGAGCCCTGACGGCGCCAGTTTTTCGTTAAAGGCGTGGCGCGAGTTGTCTGCGCCGCGTCAGGCGCAAGTGTTGCGCCACTGGCTGAGCCAGAACGGCGCGCGCATGCCCACGGATGCGCGCCTGCGCGACCTGCTGCGCCAACTGCGCGAATTGCATAGCCTGGGGCACGACCGCCAGTTGCGCGTCGAGCAGGCGGGCCATGTCATCCGTTGCCACCGCGGCCGTGTCTGGGTGGAAACGCGAGGATAAAAACTGCGGTTTCGGAAAGAATCCGTAGAAAAATAGCCGCGCAATGAACATAAATTTCCTCAAATTGAGCAAATTTTTACCGCCGCGCTAGAATATATGGTTTTGCCCGTCACCACTTCCGCGGCGGGTTCCCAGCCAGAGTACGAGATGTCCCTGATCGTTCACAAATATGGCGGTACTTCGATGGGCTCGGTTGAGCGCATCAGAAACGTGGCGCGTCGCGTCGCGAAGTGGCATGCCGCCGGCCACCAGGTTGTTGTAGTGCCGTCGGCAATGGCGGGCGAAACGAATCGCCTGCTGGGCCTGGCGCGCGAAATTTCGCCCCAGCCCGACGGCCGCGAACTCGATATGATCGCCGCCACCGGCGAGCAGGCCAGCAGCGGTTTGCTGGCTATTGCGTTGCAGGCCGAAGGCGTGCCGGCGCGCAGCTATGCCGGTTGGCAAGTGCCCGTGCGCACCGATTCGTCGTTCACGAAAGCCCGCATCAGCTCCATCGACGACGCCCGCATCCGCGGCGATCTCGACGCGGGCCGCGTGGTCATCGTTACCGGCTTCCAGGGCATCGACCCGGAAGGCCACATCACGACGCTGGGCCGTGGTGGTTCGGATACCTCGGCCGTGGCCGTGGCGGCCGCCATCAAGGCCGACGAATGCCTGATCTACACCGACGTGGATGGCGTCTACACGACCGATCCGCGCGTGGTGCCTGAAGCGCGCCGCATGGCCGTCGTTTCCTTCGAGGAAATGCTGGAAATGGCATCGCTGGGTTCCAAGGTCCTCCAGATCCGCTCGGTTGAATTCGCCGGCAAATATCGTGTACCGGTCCGGGTCCTGTCCTCGCTGACCGACCCGCTCATCCCGCTCGAAGAAGAAATGGTCTCGGGCACGCTGATTACTTTTGAGGAAGACGAAAAAATGGAAGCCGCCGTTGTCTCCGGCATCGCCTTCAGCCGCGACGAAGCCAAAATCACCCTGCTGGCCGTGCCCGACAAACCGGGCATCGCTTTCTCCATCCTGGGTCCTGTCGCCGCCGCCAATATCGACGTCGACATGATCGTGCAAAACCAGTCCGTGGCTGGCACGACCGACTTCTCGTTCACCGTGAACCGCAATGAATTTGCGCGCGCCGTGGACTTGCTCAAGCGCGAAGTCATCCCCGCCGTGGGCGCGCGCGAACTGTCCACCGACGAGAAGGTCGCCAAGGTCTCGATCGTGGGTATCGGCATGCGTTCGCACGTCGGTGTCGCCAGCCTGATGTTCCAGACGCTTTCGCAAGAAGGCATCAACATCCAGATGATCAGCACCAGCGAAATCAAGACGTCGGTCATCATCGACGACAAGTACATGGAATTGGGCGTGCGCGCACTGCACAAGGCCTTCGGCCTGGACCAGGCGCCGGCCGTCAAGGAATAAAGACAACGGCTCCGGCACGGATTTTTTTGCATGATGTCCCCACTTGCGGGACACACCTAAAAAATTCGTGCTAGAATCTCGTTCTCTTTTCGGAGACGTGCCCGAGAGGCTGAAGGGGCTCCCCTGCTAAGGGAGTATGTGGCTAAAAACTGCATCGTGGGTTCGAATCCCACCGTCTCCGCCAGATCTTCGGCGCTGGCTTAAACACCCAGCGCTGAATTTAAAAAACCCGCAATCGCGAAATCGATTGCGGGTTTTTTTCATTGCAGCGCCGATAGCAGTTTTCGCGCCTGTTCCACTACATCCTCATCATTCGGCCTGAACGTCATGGTCGTGGCTTGCGGCAGCTGCGTGTACTGTGCGTTGCTGCTGCGGGTGTAGGCGGGGTCGTAGTGGTGGTCGATCAGTTCCCGGGCTAAGTCGATGCGGCGGCCCTCGTCCACCATCTGTTGCCAGCCTTTGATCACATCACGGCTGTGCAGGCCGAGCATGCGTTGCAGCTGGGCTTTCAGCCAGTCGGGGTTTTCGAACAGTTGCGCATAGTCTTGCTGAAGGAACGCGGCGCGGTCTTCGCGGGTGGAGACGACATCGACGCACGCGCCTTGGTGCATCGCGTGCAGCAGGGCGGGCGGGATTTCGATGGCGCCGATCTTGCGGCTTTCGGCTTCGATGAAGACGGGTTGCGTGGTGTCGAATGTGCGCAGACGTGCGGCGAGCAGCGTGTCAAAGTGCTTTTGCGTGGGCTGCGCAATGCCGGGCAGGGCGCCCAGCAATGAGCCCCGATGCGCGGCCAGCTGTTCCAGGTCCAGCGTTTGGGCGCCCGCTTGCGATAGCGCATGCAGCAAGCGCGTTTTACCGCTGCCGGTGGGGCCAACTAGCACGACGCATCGCAACGCGGCGGGCAAGGCTTCCAATGCGTCCAGCGTGGCGCGGCGGTAGCTTTTGTAGCCGCCGTCCAATTGGCGTGCGCGCCAGCCGATCATGTTGAACATCAGCGTCATGGAGCCGGATCGTTTACCGCCGCGCCAGCAGTAGATCAGCGGGCGCCAGCCTTGCGGCCGATCGGCGAAAGTCGTTTCCAGGTGCTGGGCGATGTTGCGGGCGACAAGCGCGGCGCCGGTGCGTGAGGCCTCGAAGGGCGAGGTCTGGCGGTACAGCGTGCCAACGACGACGCGTTCTTCGTTGCTGAGCACGGGCGCGTTGATGGCGCCGGGGATGTGGTCATCGGCGTATTCAAGCGGCGAACGCACATCGATGATTTCATCGAAGTCGTGCAGCTTGTCCAGGGTGACTAACAGGTGTTTCACGATGATGGCCGATGCGTGGATGAATGCGGTGGAAGGCGGCCACTAGAATAATGCTTTCCCGCACCTCACATACTTCGAAGCCGGACATGGATTTCTCTTTTCATTGCGCAACCTGCAATCAGGTTCACCACGGCTTGCCGAGTTTTGGCGCCGATGCGCCCGAAAGCTATTACTGCATCGCACTGGAAGAACGGCCGCAGCGCGGGGATCTGGGCAGCGATGACTGCGTGATCGACGAGCAGTATTTTTTTGTGCGGGGCTGCATCGAGCTTCCCATTCATGGGCATGCCGAGCCGTTCGTGTGGGGCGTATGGGTGTCGGTAAGCCTGGCCAGCTACGAGACCTGGGTGCGCACGTACGATGCGCCAGAGCGCGCGCAAACGCCGCCGCTATTTGGCTGGCTGAATACGCAGCTGTCGCCGTATCCCGACACCCTTAGCCTGAAGACGCATGTGCATTTGCGTGACGGCGGTATCCGGCCGCTGATTGAATTGGAACCGACCAGCCATCCGCTTGCCGTCGAGCAGCGCGAAGGAATATCCGTGGAGCGGGTTGCGGAGATCTACGCGATGCTGGTGCACGGCGCCGATGGCGCTTAATTCTGGGAGCCTCTTTTGAACGGTGACGATATTTTCCAAGCGGCGCGCGGCGGTGATGTGGAGCGGGTGCGCGCGTGTCTGGCGGCGGGCGCGGACCCGGCGGCGGTCAATGCTTACGGCTTCACGGCGTTGCAGTCGGCGGCCATGGGCGCCAACGACACGGACATCGCGGCGAACCTCGCGGTGCTGAAGCTGCTGATCGATGCGGGCAGCCCGTTGGAATTCCAGCGCGAAGGACGCACCGCGTTGTATCTGGCGGCCGAGTTCGCGCCCAGCACGGATGCGGTGCAATTGCTGATCGACGCCGGGGCCGACGCGAACATCAGCGATAGCCACGGCAATCACATCACCGTGAACGCGATGATGCCGGAAGTGCAGGAACTGTTGTCGGCGTTGACGGGCGTGGCGCTGCAAGAACCCGAATGGGAACCTGAACCGGTGAAGCTCAGCGCGGCGCAGTGGCGTGCGGCGCAAGCGCGGCTGGATCGCTTTTTCGAGGCGTTGACGGAAGCGGGCCTGGTGGCGTTGCAGGATGCGGGCACGACGCAGTCGGACGGTTTTTCGGACTGCTCGGAAATTTTTCATGAGCGTGGCGGCGCGTCGGCAGGCCTGCATGGGTTTTGCTTCTACACGCGCCAAGACCGCAACCGGGCGAAGCGGGAAGGGCGTTTGGATCTGGCGTTCTGGGGCGCGCCCGAAGGCGCTGATTCAGATATGTTGCGCGTGGGCGAACTGATCGTTCGCACGGCCGAGGCGGCCGGTTTGCCGATTACGTGGAACGGCAGCGCAGGCAGGCGGCCGACGGTGGTTCTGTACTGAAAATCGAAGGCGTGCGTCATAGCGGCGCACGCCTTCGTCGCTATTGCTTATGCGCTGAATTGCAGCGTATTCGTCAGGTCTCCCATGGGCTGTTGGCCGCGGGCCGTCATCGCGTCATCACGGGCCTTCAGGCCTTCCAGCATCGGCAGGTCGAACACGCGGGTCGCCAGGCGCAGGATGGAACCCGTGTCGTACACGGTGTGATCCACGGTGCCTTTTTTCGCAAACGGCGAGACGACCAGCGCGGGAATGCGCGTGCCGGGACCCCAGCGGTCGCCTTGCGGCGGCGCCACGTGGTCCCACCAGCCGCCGTTTTCATCCACGGTGATCACCACCACCATGTTGTCCCACTGCGCGCTCTTTCTCAGGCTGTCGACGATGTGCGCAATGTGGCGGTCGCCCGAATCCACATCGGCATATCCTGCGTGCATGTTCAGGTTGCCTTGCGGCTTGTAGAACGTCAGCGCCGGCAGCTTGCCGGCTTCGGCGTCGGCCAGGAACTTGTTGGTGGACGACAGATCGCCCAGGCCGCCATCGCGCAGGTGCGCGGTGCGTGCGGCGGTGCCGGGCGCGGTGCTCTTGAAGTAGTTGAAGGGCTGGTGATGCGCCTGGAAGTTGGGCGACGACGGAAAGCCGGTGCTGGCGGTGGAGTCGACCGCGGCCTGCCAGCCGCCGGCGTACCAGGCCCAGTCCAGGCCCTTGGCGGTCATCAGGTCGCCGATGTTGCTGTGCGATTGCGGCACCATCGTTTGCGGGCTGGTCGCGTCGGCAAGCGTGGGGTCGGTGGTGTCGCGGCTGAATGATGGCCAGTAGGGCGGGGCCATCGTGTTCACCCCGTAGCCGTCCGGCGTCAATGCGCTGGCGCCGAACTGCGGGATACCGGTAAGCGCGCTGGCGGGCGACGTGGCCTTGGGTTGCAGGCGCGTGTCGGTGGGGTCGGCGCTTTGCAGCTGCGCGATCTGCGTCTTGGCGACCGAGTCCGCGGCATCCGGATAGAACGGGGGGCGGCCCGCCACCAGGTATTGGTGGTTCAGGAACGAGCCGCCGAATGCGCCCTGGAAGAAGTTGTCGCACAGCACGAATTCTTGTGCGAGCTTCCACAGGCGCAGGTTGTACGCCGAGTCGCTGTAGTACCCCATGACCAGCGCACCGGAATCTGCCCACGCGACGAAGCGGTCGTTCTTGCCGCCGTTGATCTGCATCTGGTTCTGATAGAACACATGCCACAAGTCACGCGTGACCACGCCTTGCGGCAGCGGCTCGCCTTGCGGGCCCAGCAGCGCAAACGGCGCGTTGGCCAGGTTGTTCATGTAGGGCGCGGCCTGATCCACTTGATACGTGATGTGGTTGGCCTGCTGCGACGTGGGCACCATGCCGTTCCACACGGGCGGCAGCACGGACAGCGGCGTGCCGTCGCGATCGTTCTGCGTGTAGTCGGCGGCGGTGACGGCAGACAAGGGCTTTTCAACGCCGGGGAAATTCGCGAACAGATTATTAAAGCTGCGGTTCTCGGCAAAGATCACGACAACCGTCTTCACGTTGTCGCGCAATTGCTTCGTCAGATCGGGCGCGGGCGTGGGGGTGGGATCAGGCGCGGGCGCGGGCGTGCTGGGGGTGCTGTCATTGTCATCATCGCTTGAGCAGCCAGACAGCGCGCCCATCGCGGCGGCGCTGGCGCCGAGTGCGGCGATGCCGGTCAGAAAGCCGCGGCGCGTGGCGCGCACGGGGGATGCGTGATCCGTGGCGTCGGTGGGCGCGCCGGAATTTTTTTCTTTGTCAGACATGAGAGAGGCTCTTCAGCTAGCGGGTGGCGCAGCGCACTGTCATTGCGCTGCGAGATCGCCGGATGACAGCCGGCATCGTTAACGGCCGCTAGGCTAAAGAGACAAGGTTCAATCGGTGTGACCATCCGCTGTCGGAAAGCTGAGCGCGAATGTTGTGAAGCTGAATGCGGATAGCGTGAAGCTGAATGCGGATAGCGTGAAGCTGAACCCAGGCGCGAAGGGGGGCGTCTGCAATGCGATATTTTCATCCCCCGACTTGCACGTTTTCTGAAACAACGCTATTATTCAAGGCTTGCTTTTTGATGCGCCCGTAGCTCAGCTGGATAGAGTACCTGGCTACGAACCAGGGGGTCGTAGGTTCGAATCCTGCCGGGCGCGCCAAGATTGCATTGCTGGAATGTTTGATGTTGTTGGGTGTGGATTGCAGCGGTAGCCGCAAAAAAACACGGAAGTAAAAAACAACCGCATCGACCTTACAGCGGCAAAATTTTCTGATATAATTTTGCCTCTTTGTCGGAGCGCCCGTAGCTCAGCTGGATAGAGTACCTGGCTACGAACCAGGGGGTCGTAGGTTCGAATCCTGCCGGGCGCGCCAAAGACTGCGTTTAATCACTTGTGATTGCAACGCGTCAGCAAAGAAAAAGCAGTACACGCATGGCATACATGCAGTACGCACAAGCAGTAAAAATGGAAAGGCCTTTGATCTCGAATCGAAGGCCTTTTTGTTTTGGTGGCTTGTTTCGGTGATTAGTTTCGGTGGCATGCAAAATGTGGATGCCGGCGCAGTAAGTTAAGCGCCGATCGCTAAGCCATCGACGGATTCGCCGCTGCCGCTTGTTCCCGCGCGCTGCCGGCATCGTCAAACCCCCAGTCGCCTACGCTTGCCCAATCGTCACCCAGCAGTTCAATGGGGTGCATGGTTCGGTCGGAGCCGTTGCCGCACTTCATGGCGTCCATTGCGCAGTATTGGTCGCACCCCCAGCAGACGCGTTCGGGGTGTTTGGGATGCATTGGAAATTTCTTGGCCATGGCCTGTTGCTCCGGCGCTTACGTGCTTTTTAGCGTACTGCGCAGCCTGCGCGCTGGCCTTTGATGTGGCGCAAGCGATGGCTGGTTGCGAAAAACCGCGCCAGGAATTTCAAGAATTTCCCAGGCGATTTGCGTGATGTGTTTTTTTCATGTTATAAACACGCCTCTTTCGGAGCGCCCGTAGCTCAGCTGGATAGAGTACCTGGCTACGAACCAGGGGGTCGTAGGTTCGAATCCTGCCGGGCGCGCCACCTTATTCAGAACTCGCGGTATGTATCGATGTCATGTCGATATCGCGGTTCAGCCGAAAGGCAAAGCAAGACAAAAAAGCGGCTTGATGGTTATCCATCAAGCCGCTTTTCTTTTGTCTGAACGGGCTTGCGACCCGCAAAGCGGAATCACCAGACCCGAATCACCATACCCCAATCACCATACCCCAATCACCAAACCCGAATCACCCGTCCCGTCTGCACGCCTTCCACGCTGCGGCAGTACGCAAGTGCGACGCGGCTGGCGGGGGCGGCTTCGAAGCCCGGGAAGAAGGGGCCGTAGCTGCCCATCGATTCTTGCAACACGGTCGGGCTGACCGAGTTGATGCGGATGCCTTGCAGTTCAACCGCTGCTCCGCGCACGAAGCCGTCGATGGCGGAGTTCACGGCCGATGCGTTGGCGCCGTGACGGATGGGTTCGTCGCTGACGATGCCGCTGGTCAGCGTGATGGAGCCGCCCGCGTTCACGTAGTGCTGGCCGATCAGCGCCAGGTCCACTTGGCCCAGCAGCTTGTTGTGCAGACCGATCTTGAATTGTTCGGCCGTCATCTCCGACAGCGGGCCGAAGTGCAGCGCGCCGGTAGTGGAGACGATGGCGTCCACCTTGCCGACCTGTTCGAACAAGGCGCGGATGCTGTCGCTGCGCGTCACGTCCACTTGATACTGGCCATGCGTGTTGCCGACGCTGATGATGTCGTGGCGTTGGCCCAAAGCGTCTGCGACCGCGCGGCCGATGGTGCCGGTGGCGCCGATAAGGATGATTTTCATGGAGTGCTCCCAAGCTTGCGGGTGGGTAAAAGGGCGCCCCGGCCAGGCGCCAGGGCATGCAAGCATTCTCGCCGTTCGATTTCCATGGAAAAATCCGGCAATGGTGGAAACACTTCACACTCAGGGTGCGTAATTCATGGACCGCTTGCTCAGCATGGAAGTCTTCGTGGCGGTGGTGGAATTGGGCAGCCTGACAGCCGCCGCCGCGCGCCATCAGATGTCTGCCGCGATGGCGGCCAAGCACATCAAGGGCCTCGAAGCGCGGCTGGGCCTGCGGCTGATGAACCGCACGACGCGCCGGCAAAGCCTGACCGAAGCAGGGCAGGCGTATTTCGCGCGCTGTAAAACCATCTTGTCGGATATCCGTGAGGCCGAGCAGGGCGCCGAGGCCTTGCGGCTGACGCCGCGCGGGCATCTGCGCATCACGTCAACGGTCTCCTTCGGATCGTTCTCGCTCACCCCCGCCATTACCGATTACCTGTCCGTCTATCCCGACGTCAGCGTTGAACTGGTGTTAAGCGATATGGTCGAGGACATCGTCGCCGCACGCTACGACCTTGCCGTGCGTATTGGCGAGCCGGCAGATTCGGGGCTGGTCGCGCGCACGATCGGACGCTACCAGATGATCATCTGCGCCGCGCCCGCGTATCTGGAACGCTACGGCACGCCCGCCACCCCCGACGACCTGATGCAGCACCAGTGCTTGGATTTTTCTTACTGGAGCCGCCGCACGGGCTGGCAACTGGCCAGCAACGATGGCGGCCGGGCGGGTTACCCCACCGGCCGCTTCGTGTCGAACAATGGCCAGGCCTTGCGGCAAGCCGCGCTGGCGGGCTTTGGCGTCGTGCTGCAACCCGAGCTGCTGCTGGGCGACGATGTGCGCGCAGGCAGGCTTGTGCCGATCTTGCAGCCGTACTGGCCCGTGGCGCGGCCGATCTCGCTGCTGTATCCGAAGGACAGGCAGGCGCTGCCGAAGCTCACGACCTTCGTGGACTTTCTGGTGGATCGGTTTACGCGATAGGGATGGAGGCGTTCAGCGCCGTCGCCGGTCCACCGCCGTCAGCGCGATGCCGTTCTTCAGCATCTGATACGCCTGGCCGCCCAGCCAGGTGACTTTCTCACCCGAGCTCGTGCGGCAGATGCAATGCATCTTGGGGTCGAACCGGGACGTGCCCAGCGCGGAATACGCATCAAGATCCGCCACGAAGCGTTCGATGCGATACAGGGTGCCATCAGGCGATGTGACAAGCACATCGGTCAAGCGTCTTGCGGTGCCGAGCATACTCAGTACCTCCTGCGGGCCGTCTTTTTTGCGGCGCCAAAGTCACGTGGACGCTTCAATCTGCGAAGCGGGCGAGCGGATGCCCCCGCTATGGCGCTATTGAAGCCGCCCTCCTAACAATGAATCATCGAGTTGGTCTGGTGACACGCCTAACGCCTCCGACACGCGGTCCAGGACGATTTGCCGAGGCCTTGGACGTGGCCGTTCCAATTCGATGTAGATGGAGTGATCCACTCCCAGACGAGCCGCCATATCCGCTGTGGTGATATTGAGATGCTCGCGCCAGGCGCGTATCAAACTCCAATCGTTGCCGG
This sequence comes from Achromobacter sp. NPDC008082, assembly GCF_042957345.1. NCBI lineage: Bacteria > Pseudomonadati > Pseudomonadota > Betaproteobacteria > Burkholderiales > Alcaligenaceae > Achromobacter > Achromobacter sp. NPDC008082. Next base: position 266,262 of record NZ_JBIBIB010000006.1, on the reverse strand, counting down.
TTTTTAGATTAATGACAGCTAGTGGTAGTGGACTGTGCCCGGCATTCAGTTTCTGGTGCGGGGCCGCCCGGTATGCATCCGGCACGTTCCGTTTGGCGCTGCCTTTACGGGCATCGCCACGCGGCGTCGTGACGTTGGATTCGGCGGTATAAATTGCGCCGCCATTAGTCTGACGATACTGGTTATTTCCGATCCAGGAAAGCGTTTCACCGTTGTCCAGCTTGCACTCGCAATCCAGGTGGTAATTGCTGGGAATGCTCTCAAGTTTGGCAATGGTTTCGGTGGTCGTGGCGTGGCGCACCACACGATGCAAGGCACCGTCCGATGAACGCACGAAGATATCGGGAAGTCTCCAGGAAAACGGAATGATGCTCTCCACAGCCAAAACCACTCGCCACTGTATCGCGGTGGCCAAGCGGTGAGATTTGGGGTTTCCCCTCGAGTGGTGCAGCAGGCTCCTTTCTACCGCAGATCAGATGGGAAGATGCTCACAAATGTTCACTTGCGGCGGCCAGCACACGCGGCATCACGTCGGCTGCCAGGCCGTGCAGATTGCAATGTGCGTGCGAGTCCAGCGGCGTCACGCCGGGGTTCACCTGCACGACTGTGGCGCCGGTGGCCAAGGCGCGCTGCGGCAATTCCGCGGCGGGGTAGACCAGCGCTGATGTGCCGATGGCAAACAGCAGATCGCATTGTTCCGCCGCGCGCAACGCGGTGCTCCAGGCGTCGCCCGGCAGGCTTTCACCAAACCATACGACGCCGGGCCGCACGGGCGCGCCGCAGGCCGTGCAAGCGGGCGGCGTGATGCGCCGGCCTTCGTCGGGTTCCTGCGGGATCTCGTCGCCCAAGAGATAGGGCGCGGCGCACGCGGAGCAGCGTGGCGCATGCAGGCTGCCATGCAGATGCACCACATGCCTGCTGCCTGCGCGTTCGTGCAGGTCATCCACGTTCTGTGTGACGACGATCAGTTCTGGCACGTGCTGCGCCAATGCCGCGATGGCATGATGCGCGGCGTTCGGCGCGGCGCGCAGCACTTGCGCACGCCGCCATTCATACCAGCCCCAGACCACATCGGGCTGCGCGCGAAACGCCTCGGGCGTGGCCAAGGCTTGCGCGTCAAAGCGCGACCACAAACCCGTCAGCGCATCGCGAAACGTGGCGATGCCGCTTTCGGCCGAGACGCCGGCGCCGGTGAAAATCACGACGCGCTGCGCGCCGCGTAATGCGTCCACCAACGCGGGCGGAATATCGTGATGCGGGTTTTTCATTTCCAACCTTCAAGACAGTCCGATACGCTGCGCGCTCGGGCGCCAGCCTGTCAAGCCTGGCGTGACGTGGCGAGCGCCGGCATCGGCGTGATCCCTACGATAGCGGCAGGCCCGCGCGTGCACACGCGTCCCGAATGATGGATACTGCTTTTCTCATCTGGGATATTCCCATCGATCTGGAGACCCGCAATGCCCGATTCCGTTACCGGCCTGGACCGGCTGCGCCGTTTCATCGCAACGGCGACCCGCTTGGCGACGCCGGACGCCTTGGCGCAGACGCCCGCGCTGCTAGCCGCGTTTGCCGATCTGGTGCGCCATGACGACTGGCTGCCCGACGCCTGTACCGCGCCGCATACGCAGTACTACCAGCAATACCTGCTGCATTGCGATCCGCTGGAGCGCTTTTCGCTGGTGAGCTTCGTGTGGGGGCCGGGCCAATTCACGCCGGTGCATGACCACGAGGTCTGGGGTTACGTGGGCATGCTGCGTGGCGCCGAGATCAATCAGCGCTATGTGCGCCATGCGGATGGCCGGTTGACGGCGGCGGGCGAAGCCACCACCTTGCAGCCCGGTGATGTCGAACGCTTGTCGCCGGCAGAAGGCGACATCCACCGCGTTTCCAATGCCTTTGCCGACCGCGTGTCGATCAGCGTGCATCTGTATGGCGGCAACATCGGCGCGGTGTCGCGCCATGTGTATGACCCCGAAACCGGCCAGCCCAAACCGTTTGTGTCGGGCTATTCGTCGCCCAGCCTGCCGAACCTGTGGGATCGTTCGGCCGCCGTGCGCGCCAACATTCCCGGCCTGAAGACTTAGGCGCCGCTCATTCCCGAAAGCGCTGTCCGCCCGGGCGCGTCTCGTGCTATGTTCCCGTCCTAAATATTAGGAAAATCAAGATGGACAAGACGCTGCTCAAGGGGTTGATGGTTTTGGAGGCGGTGACCGATGTGGACAATCCGCCGCGCACCATCGATGCGCTGGCCGCCCGGGTTGGGCTGACGCGCAGCAACACGCATCGCACGTTGCAGACGCTGATCCACGCCGGCTACGTCATCAAAGACGACGACGGCGGCGGCTATCGCGGCGCGGTGCGTCTGTTTGAATTGGCCGCCCGCCAGTTGGCGCAGCTGGACGTGCGCAAGCTGGCCGCGCCCTACATGCGCACGCTGGCCGATCAAACAGGCGAGACCGTGCACTTGTCGGTGCTGGATGGTTTTGATGTGGTCTATGTCGACAAAATCGACAGCCCGCAGCCCATACGCGCTTACTCGATGGTGGGCGGGCGCGCGCCGGCGTACGCGGTGGCCACTGGCAAGGCGCTGCTGGCCTATCAGCCCGAGGGCTATGTGGAGCGTTATGCCGAGCAGCTGGTGCGCCACACGCCGTCCACGATCGTTTCCATGCCCTTGCTGAAAGATGAACTGCGCAAGATTGCCCGCGCCGGTTACGCCGTGAATCGCGGTGAATGGCGCGAGGGCGTGGGCGGGCTGGCCGTGACGCTGTTCAACAGCCTGGACCAGCCCGTGGCGGCCGTGGGCATCTCTGGCCCGCTTGACCGCCTGAGCGCCGCTAGGATGAAGCAGCTGGCGCCGGATGTGTCGGCCTGTGCGCAGTCCATCTCTCAGGGGATGGGATATCGGCGCGGCTATCTGGATCAATAAGCGGCATAGGCTGCATCAGGGCGGCCGCGATGCGCCGCGCCTGGTCTTGCGCCAGCCGCGCATTCACATCCATGGATGTGGTCCAGAAGTACGTGCCGCCCGCCAGGCTGCCCAGCACCGATAGCTGACGCAGCACAGCGCCATGCGCCGTTTTCACGCAACCTGTGTCGTAGTCCAGCGCCATCCCGCCGAAGGGGTCGGCGCATGCATGGCCGTCGCGCAGCAAGGCGGAGATCAACGGGTCAGTGGTGCGCGCGGCATCCACCGAGAAGCTGGTGGCGTTGATCAGATACGAGCTGCGCGTGGTGATGTCTTCTTGCGCACCGCGCAGCCGCGTGTGGAACTGGCCATCGGCCGGGTCGTAACGCGTATCCAGATAGCCTGCGCGCACTTGCAGCTGGCCGCGCTTGAACAAAGCTTGCAGCGTGAGCGCGTTGCGCATCGGGAAGGTGGCGCGCCGCGCCATCCACAATGACCGGAAACGCGAATGGAACAGATGGCGTTCGGCGTCCGGCATCAGATGCCAGATCTGATCCACCGCCGCGTTGGTGGCGGCCGCCACGGCTTGCCAGGGGCGCGCGGCGTCTGATGAACGGCGTATCTCGTCGTCCAGCGCGGTGTGCGCGTCGGTGGCCAAGCCCAGCACGTCGTCCGCGTCCAGCGCGCCGTTCATGGCGCGCACCTCGTCTTGCAATGCGCGCAGAATCACGTCCACCGACAGCGCACCGCCATGGCTTGCCGCCAATTGCCGGGCGCCGTCGCGGCTTAAGTGGCGCAGTGCGGCCGGCGGCTGATTGTGCGGACTGCGCACCGACGGCAGCCGCCCATTGCGCGACACGCACAGGAGCGGGCCGCGATGGCCCGCGCGCGTCAACGCGGCAATGGCGTCCACTGCGCTAAGACTGGTGCCGACGATGCACACGGAAGCGTCCGGCGCAATGCCGCGCGCCAATTCCGCGACGGGATAGGGGCTGTTGAAATACCCCGGCGCATCCTGCAAGTGAGGAAACGCTTGCGAGGGCAGGTTGCCATTGCACAGCACCGCATAGCGGGCCTGCCAAGGCGCGCCTTGATGCGGCTCGATACGCATGCCGCCATCAGGTAAGGGCCCATCAGGTAAGGGCAACACGCGTTGCACGCGCTGCGGCACATGCAGAAGCGCTACGCCCAGCGTCCGCGCCAGCGTCTGGCAGCGCGCGTACACATCGCGCAAGTACGCGCCGAACAGGGGGCGCGGCAGAAAGTCCGACGGCGCAATGGCTTGAACGCCATAGCCACGCAGCCACTCGGCGTCCTGCCCGCGCAGCCATTCGACGAAGTCCATCCGCTGGTCTGCCCGCGCCGACATATTGCCGGCCGGGATGTTGAGCAGATTGCTGGGCAGGTCGTCCTGATACGCGCCGCCCGGGCCAGGCTCCGCTTGCGGCTCGAACAGCGCGATCGTCAGCGGATGGCGCGCATCCGCCGCTTCCATTGACAGCAGAAACTGGTACAGAAAGCTGACGGCGACAGAGCCGCCGCCCACAATCGCCAGGTCTGCGTGTTGCATCATGCCGTTCGTCATTTCGCCGCCGACATCCGCACCACATCGCCCCAGCGCGCCACTTCCTGCTTCAGCACCCGGCTGGTGTCCGCGGGCGAGGTAGCCACGGCATCCGCGCCCAGCTTCAGCGCGGCCTGCTGCACCGACGCCATCGCGGCGGCCTTCTGCATGCCGGCGGACAACTTGTCGACGATAGCGGGCGGCGTGCCGGCCGGCGCCAGCAGCGCATAGGCGGTGGCGACGGAATAGTCTTTCACGCCTTGCTCCATCAGCGTGGGCAGGTCAGGCAGCGCGGTGGCGCGGGTGGCGGTGGTGACGCCCAATAGCCGGATCTTGCCGCTAGCCACTTGCGGCAGCAGCGCGGGCAGGGTCTCGATCACCATGTCGATCTGGCCGCCCAGCAAGTCGGTGATGGCAGGGCCGCTGCCGCGATACGGCACGTGCATGAGCTTGGTGCCCGTCACCACCTGGAACAGCTCGCCCGCCATGTGTTGCGAGGTGCCGGGGCCGGCTGACCCGAACGTGATCGTGCCGGGTTTGCTCTTGGCCAGCGCAATCAATTCCTGCACGTTGTTGGCCGGCACCTTGCTGTTGACGGCCACCGCCATCGGCATGCTGGTCGCCATGGACACGCCTACGAACGCGGTGGCGAAGTCATAGCCGGGCTTGTCCGGCATGGCGGCGTGGATGGCGTGGCTGCCCACCGCGCCCATCAGCAACGTGTAGCCGTCGGGTGCGGACTTGGCCACGTATTCGGCGCCGATCTCACCGCCCGCGCCCGCCTTGTTTTCAACAACGACGCCTTGGCCCAGGAAGTCGCCCAGGTGTTGCGCGTAGATGCGGGCGGCGGCATCTGTGGCCCCGCCCGGCGGGAACGGCACCACCATGCGTACGGGTTTGGCGGGCCAGGCTTGCGCCGATACGGGTCCGGCGGCCAGCGCCAGGACGGCGCCCGCGAGGGCAATGCGCCACGTCTGCTTCATGAAAGTCTCCTTGGTGTGATCGGGCCGTCATGCGCGAGCCGGCGCCGCGTTGGCGGGCATTTGCTAGGCTGAGGTCCGTTTTTATAAGTCCTAAAATATAGGACTCGAATTCCAATAAATGGTTTACCTAGAATTCCACACGGTGATATGCTGGTCAACAATTAAGCGCGGCACCTAGGGATTGCACTAGGATTCATGCGGTAAGTGTCACGGCGTGGCACACGTCGCCGGGCATGATGCCATCTAGAAAGCCGCGCTCTTATAATATTTTTCGCATCCCAAATATTGAATTTTCATAACGAGAGGTCAGACATGACACCCAGTTCGGCACTTACCGGCATCACCGTGCTGGAAATTTGCAATGTCGCGGCGGGACCGTTTTGCGGCATGTTGTTGGCGGATATGGGCGCCGACGTGATCAAGGTTGAAAACCCGGAAGGCGGCGACACGCTGCGCAGCTGGCCGCCCATTTCCGATGGCTATAGCGAGAACTTCGCGTCGTTGAACCGCAACAAGAAGTCGGTGACGCTGAACCTGAAAGACCCGGCCGATCTGGCGCTGGCGCGCGAGCTGGCGCAAACCGTGGACGTGCTGATCGAAAACAACCGCCCCGGCGTGATGGACCGCCTGGGCCTGGGCTATGCGCAATTGCGCGAGGCCAATCCCAAGCTTGTCTACTGCTCGATCTCGGCGTACGGCCAATCCGGCCCGCGCTCGCAGGAAGGCGGTTTCGACCTGACCATCCAGGCCATGAGCGGCATCATGAGCGTGACGGGCGAGGCGGGCGGTGAGCCCGTCAAATGCGGCGTGCCGGTAGCGGATTTTTCAGCGGGCCTGTATGGCGCGTTCGCCATCGCCTCGGCCTTGCGCGCCGCGCAGGCCAGCGGGCAGGGCACGCATATCGACGTGCCGATGCTGGGCGCCACGCTTGGCATTGCCGCGTTGCAGACGTCAGAGTTCTTCGGCAGCGGCAAAGACCCGGTCAAGCTGGGTTCCGCGCATCCGCGCAATGCGCCGTATCAGGCGTTTCGCTGCCAAGGCGGTTACTTCGGCATGGCCGCAGGCAATCAGGCCTTGTGGAAAGCCGTGTGCGCCACGGTGGGCCGTGAAGACCTGCTGGCCGATCCGCGCTTTACCGACACCAGCGCGCGCGCGCGCAACCAGACGGCGTTGCGGGACATTCTGGAAGCCATCTTCGCCAGCGAAGACGCCCAGACCTGGCTGTCGCGTTTTCGCGCGGCAGGCGTGCCCTGCGCGCCCATCAACACCTATTCCGAAGTGCTTGCCGACCCGCAAGTCGAGCACATGGGCTGGGTGCAGCCGGTGGAATTGCCCAACGGCGTGCAGACCCGCACCTTTGGCCTGCCCGTGCGCTTTGACGGCCAAACCACCGCGCTGCGGCTGCGTCCGCCGGCGCTGGGCGAGCACAACGACGAAGTGCTGGGCGCATTGCGCGCCGCCAAGCAGGAGGGCAAGGTATGAGCGGCGTTCTGCGTATCGACAAACAAGGCGCGCGCCATGTGCTGACACTGACGCGCGCTGAAAAAATGAATGCGCTGTCCGCCGACTTGGTGGAAGCGCTGATCTCGGCGCTGGATGACGCCGAAGCGCAAGGCGCCAAGCTGATCGTGCTGAAGGGCGAGGGCAAGAACTTCAGCGCGGGGTTTGACTTTGGCGATTGGCAAACGCAAAGCGAAGGCGATCTGCTGCTGCGCTTTGTGCGCATCGAAACCTTGCTGCAACGGCTGGCGGGCTCACCCTGCCTGACGGTGGCGCTGGCGCATGGCCGTAATTTTGGCGCAGGCGTGGATCTGTTTGGCGCCTGCAAATGGCGCATCAGCGCACCGGACGCCACGTTCCGCATGCCGGGCCTGAAGTTTGGATTGGTGCTGGGCACGCGCCGCTTTGCCGCGCTGGTGGGCGCAGAGCGGGCGCGCGCGGTGCTGGAGCAAGCGGCGACCTTCAGCGCAGAGGAGGCCTTGCGCGACGGCTTTGCCACGTGGCTGGCCGTGGCGCAGGAATGGGCGGAGATCGAGCAGCAGGCGGCCGACACCGCAGCCGCGTTGACGGACGCCAGCCGTGCGCAGTTGTATGCGGCGCTGTCGCAGGAATCGCCAGACGCCGATCTGGCGCGGCTGGTGCGTTCCGCTGCCGCGCCCGGTTTGAAAGACCGCGTGGCCGCCTATCTGCAAGCGCGCTAACGCCAAGAAAAAACAGCAGGGAGGAAGACAATGGCTTCGGGTTTCAATCAAAAGAACAAGCAGTGCTCGGTGGCGGAACTGGCGGCGCTGGTGCCCAACGGCGCCTCGATTGCGCTGGGCGGCAGCTTTCTGCATCGCGGGCCGTTCGCATTCGTGCGTGAACTGATCCGCCAGGGCAAGCGCGATCTGGAATTGATCAAGCAGTCGCCGGGTTACGACGTCGACATTCTTTGCCGCGCGGGCGTGTTGCGCCGTGTGCGCGCAGGCATCGTCGCCATGGAAGGCAACTTCGGTTTGGCGCCGTGGTATCGGCGCGCCGTTGAACGCCATGAAATTGAATTGGAAGAACACGCCTGCGCCAGCCTGACGGCGGGCCTGCGGGCGGCGGCCTTCGGCGTGCCGTTTCAGCCTTGTGGCGGCCTGCACGGCAGCGGCCTGCCGGAATTGAACGGCTGGGCCTGCCTGGACGACCCCTACGGCAGCGGGCAGAAGACGTATGTGGTGCCGGCCATCCGCCCGGACTTCGCCGTGATCCAGGCGTCAGAGGTGGATGCGCTGGGCAATGTGCGCGTACACGGCACGGCCCATTGGGACCGCATCATGTCGCGCGCGGCGGGCAGCGTGCTGGTGGTGGCCGAGAAAGTGGTGGACAGCGCCGTGTTCGAAGCGCAACCGGAGTCCACGCTGGTGCCGTACTTCATGGTGCAGGCCTACGCGGTGGCGCCGGGCAGCGCGTGGCCGGGTTCGTGCTGGCCCGATTACGCCATCGACTACCCGGCGGTGGAATCCTACATGGACAAGAACAGCGATCTGGCGGCGCATCTGGCGGCCGCACCGGAAGCGCAAGGGCGCAATCATGGCTGAGCAATGGTCGGCTTTTTCGTACATCGTCACCAACCTGGCGCGCTTCATCCGCCCGGATGAAATCACCTTCAGCGGCGTGAATTCCACCATGCCGATGCTGGCGTGCCTGCTGGCCAAACGCGCTTACGACTGGGACTTCGTCTACATCAACGTGGCGGGCGGCGTGAACCCGCGCCCGTCGCACATTCCGATTTCAAGCTCGGACCCGGTGCTGGCCGAGCACACCGCGTCGATCTTTTCCAACGAAGACTTCTACGACCTGTGCACGCGCGGCCGCATGGACCTGACCTTCCTGGGCGCGGCGCAGATCGACGGCGCGGGCTGCGCGAACAACTCCTGCATTGGCGACTGGCATGCACCCAAGGTGCGCTTGCCAGGCGGCGGTGGCGGCGCGGTGATGCTGCCTACCGCCAAACGCGCCTGCACCTGGCGCACGGAACATTCGCGCCGCACCTTCGTGCCGAAGCTGGACTTCATGACGTCGTGGGGCGGCTTCCATGGGGTGGTGACGCCGATCGCCGTGTTCGTGAAGCGCGACGGGCGCTTGGCGCTGCAATCGTGGCATCCGGAGTCCAGCCTGTCGGAAGTGCGCGAGCGCACGGGCTTTGAGTTTGACGCCACGGGCGCCGCGCCCTCGGAACCGCCCACGGCTGCCGAAGCCCGCGCGTTGCGTGAGCTGGACGCGGACGGACAGTTCGAACGCGACGCCGCTGTCGCGCTGCGCTAGGAGACCACCATGACGATTGCCGATGCCACGCTGGTGGCGGCGTTTTCGCGCGCATGGCGTCAGCCTGAATGGGCCGCGCGACCCGCCATCGTGACGGCGGACGAGACGCTGACGTATACCGGCCTGCATCGCCGGGTCGGGCACATCGCCGCAGGCTTGCAGGCCGCGGGCGTCACGCCCGGCAGCTACGTGGCGATTGCGATGGAGCGGTCGCTCGATCAGGTGTTGATGATTCTGGGCGTGATGGTGGCGGGGGCGTGCCCTTGCCCGTTGGAACCCCGGCTATCGGTTGAAGAAACCGCGCGCCGGGTGACGGCGGTGGGACTGACGTGGATGGTTCACGACGACGCCAACACGGCCACGGCGCAGGCGAGCGGCTTGGGGCAATCACGGCGGCTTGATGCAAAACATGTCGCGCAGTGGAGCGATGCGGGCGCAGGTTTGGGCGCAGACCCGGCCCCTGACGCCCCGGGCCTGTTGCTGTTTACCTCCGGCAGCACGGGTAACCCAAAGGGTGTGTTGCTCAGCCATCGGGGCCTGGCGAACAATGCGCGCGGCGTGTTGGCGCATACGGCCTTGACGCCGTCCGACCGCTTGCTGCACGTGATGCCGCTGCATCACACCAATGCGCTGAACAATCAAATCTTCGCGCCGCTGCTGGCGGGCGCAAGCGTGGCGTTGGCGGGGCGCTTTCGCGCCGACGACATGCCGGGGCTGCTGCGTGCGTTTGCGCCCACCATCATCACTGGCGTGCCGACCATGTATGCACGCATGCTGGAATTGGAGTTCGACGCGCAAAGCTTGGCGGGGCTGCGCTTTGCCCGCTGCGGATCGGCGCCCATCACCGAGGCGCTGCATCGGCGCATCGAAGCCTTTCTGGGCTGCCCGCTGGTGGTGTCCTACGGCTTGTCGGAAGCGACCTGCACGTCAACCATGAACCCGCCTGCGGCGCGCCGTGTCGGGACGGTGGGTACGGTGTTGGCCGGGCAACGCGTGACGCTGCGCTTGCCGGACGGCACCGAAGCCGCGCGCGGCGGCGAAGGCGAAATCTGCATCGCGGGCGACAGCCTGATGCTGGGTTACCTGGGTGTGGACAATGGTGAGGACGGCGCGCCGCAGCTGCTGCATACGGGCGACTTAGGGCGCTTTGATGACGACGGCTACCTGAGCATCACCGGCCGCATCAAGGACGTGATCATCCGCGGCGGCGAGAACCTGTCGCCCGCGCTGATCGAAGGGGTTGTCACGGGACTGCCCTTTGTTGCCGCCTGCTGCGTGGTGGGCGCGCCCGATGAAGACCTGGGCGAAGTGCCGGTGATCTTCGTGCAGCGCAAGGGCGATGCACCGGAAGGCGCCGATGAAGGCGCCGATGAAGGCGTAGATGAAGGCGCGGATGAAGGCGCGCAGATTCAGGCCAGCGTGCTGGCCGGATTAGGCCGCATCTATGTGCCGCGCGATGTGCTGTGGGTAGATCGCCTGCCGGAGAATGCCGTGGGCAAGGTGGACCGCAAGGCGCTGGCGCAGCGGGTGAAGGCGGCGGCCAGCGCTTAAGCAACGCCAATCAGGATGCGCGGCGCAGCCGGGCCAGTTCGGCCGACAGTTCCGCCACCAACGCTTCGGCGCGCGCCAAAGGGTCTGCGCCGGCATCCGGCGTTGCCACGGTAGAAGCGTCGGTGGCCGCAGGCGCATCCTGCAAGCGCGGATGCACGCTTTCGTGCCCCATGCTGACGTCCACATCGAACACCAGCTGTTCGGCGCGGTGCCAGGTCGTGAACCATTCCAGCGGCCGGCCGTGCTGGTCCATGCCCTGGCCTTGCAGCATCAGCAAGGGCGTGCCCGTTTGGGTGTCCAGCAAGTCCGCCAGGGTGGCGTCGGCGGCCACGGCGCGGATTTGATTGCGGCCCGCGCCAGGGCGCAAGCCAAAGCGGCGCGTCAGCACGCCATGTAGCGACGCATCGGCCAGGTCATCGGCGCGCAAGCCCGGCACCGCATCAGCGGGCAGCCAGGTGCGCACGTAGGCCAGCGGCGCATCGGCCACATGGCGCAGGCGTTCCAACATCAATAATTGATTCGTGCCGAAGAATGCCGCCACGTCTGCGGGCGGCTCGGCGCGTGCAAAGGCCAGCACGCGGGTTTGCAGCGCTACGCCCGATTGGGCGAATTGTTCGTACAGGCCGGTAGACCGCTGCACCAGACGGCGGTGCTCTTGCGGCGCCGCTACAGTGGCGGGGCGGCCGGTTTCGCGCTGGATCAGGCCTTCGGCGGCCAGCGCCGCCAGGGCCTGTCGCACCACGCTGCGCGCCACGCCAAAGCGTTCGCACAGCGCGGCTTCGCTAGGCAGCACGGCGCCCGCCGCAAGCTTGTTCGTTCGGATGACGCCGCGCAGCAGGGTGGCCACCTGCGCGTGCAGCGGGATATCGCCAGAGCGATCAAGAACGGGCAATGCGTCGTGCGTGGCGGGCGCCATGGAAATCAACCTCCGGTTTGTGCCCGCGCAGTTTCCCACACATGCGTCCAGCCCGGGGCCAGATGCGCGGCGCGCTCGGCGGCCAGGATCAGGCTGTCTTCACGGGCGATGCCCTTGCCGGCGATGTCAAACGCGGTGCCGTGGTCCACGGACACGCGCACAACCGGCAGGCCGACCGTGATGTTGACGCCGTCGTCACCGTACACGGCCTTGAAGGGCGCGTGGCCTTGGTCGTGGTAACAGGCGATCACGAACTGCCATTTGCCGCGCACGGCTTGCGGGAACAGCGCGTCGGCCGGGATGGGGCCGGCGGCCAGAATGCCGGCCGCGTTGGCTTCGGCCACCGCAGGCGCCAGGATGTCGGCGTCTTCGCTGCCGAAGATGCCGTTTTCGCCAGCGTGCGGGTTCAGGCCCGACACGGCAACCGGCTGGTCGCCCCGGCCCAGCGCCTTGGCGAACGAACCGGCCAGACGCAGCACCGCGCGCATGCGCACGGGCGTCAGGTCTTCGATGGCCTGGCGCAGCGACACGTGGGTGGTGGCGTGGAAGATGTAGAGGTCGCCGGCCGACAGCACCAGCGAGAAGGTCTTGACGCCGAACTCGTGGGCCAGCAGCTCGGTATGGCCGGGCCACTTGTGGCCGGCGGCGTGCATGGCGGCCTTGTTCAGCGGCGCGGTGACGATGCCATCCACTTCGCCGGCGCGCGCAAGCGCGCAGGCCGTGGTCACGAAACGGACCGAGCCGTCGCCCGCATCGGCGCTGATTTCACCCAGCTTGACGTGGGCCAGCGACGGGCCGGCTTGCAGCACTTCAATCGTGCCGGGCGTGTTGGTGCAGTCAGCCGGGCGGTCCAGCTTCTTCACGATGGCGGGGTCGCCGCCTAAGCCGCGCACGGCGTTGATCATGACGTCCACGTCGCCGACCACCAGCAGGCGGGCCTTCTGGCGCAGTTCGTCGTGGCCCATCAGCATCTTGGCCGTGATTTCCGGCCCGATGCCCGCCACGTCGCCCAGGGTGACGGCCAGCAAAGGCAGCTTGTTGGGTTGGGGTTGTGTCATCGCTTGAATCTCCTGTCGCGGATCGCGCGCACTGCGCGAACCAGTACGTCTTCGGTGCCAAAGCCGCCGGCCTTGGTCACCACGGGCAGGCCTGCGGCCGTGCCACCGGTCAGCGTGCCCAACGGCACGCCGCCCATCACTTCATCCACCAGCGCAATGCCGCGCGCGGCCAGCGCCACGAGCACGCTGCGTGCGCCGTCGCCACCGGTGGCGACCACGCCCGCGGCCCGCGAGGTGGTGATCAATTGCGCCGCCAGGCTGCCCAGCCTGTCAGCGACTTTTTCAGAATCCAGGCCGTCCAGCTGGCCTTCGGGCGCCAGCAGCAGCACGGTGCCCGCCTCGGCGGGGGATTGCGCGTGCGATTGCAGCAGCGGCTGGCTCCAGGCCTGCCACGCGGCATCGTCGGCCAATTGCGCCAGCGACGGCGTCCAGGTGTCGGCGCCTGACGCTTGCAGCGCGGCGGCTTGTGCGCGCGCCGCGCTGTGCTGCGACGTGACGACGACCACGACGGGCGCCGTCTGATCCGCTCCGGCCCACACGCGGGCCAGCGGCACGGCCAGGCCGCCCGCGCCCACGGGCAGCGCGCGTTCGCCCAGCAGGCCGATGGCGCGCGCCAGGCGCTCCAGGTCGGCGTCCGAGGCGGCGTCCACCACCACGGTGTGGCCGGCCTGGCGGATGTGTTGGGCCAGCGTTTCCGGCGTATCGCCCGCTTGCGCGGCCACGTGGGCGCAGCCCAGCAGCGTGGGGATATGGCTTTCGGTCACGGGCGTGACGGGGTCGGTGGCGGCCGAGGTCTCGGTGACCGGCTTGCCGTTCACGTAGAGAATGCCGTGCTCGACGGTGCGGCCGGTGGCCGGGAACGCGGGGCAGATCACCGCCACCGTGTCCGGGCCCCAGGCTTCGCGCGCGGCATCGATCTCGGCCTTGAATGCGCCGCGCAAGGTGGAGTCCACCTTCTTGTACAAGCGCGATACGCCGGCCGCGCGCAGTTGCTGCACGTTTTGCTGGATGACGCGGGCGGCGTCGGCGGCGGGCAGGGCGCGGCTGTTGGTGGTGACGGCCAGCACTTCGACACCGGCCGTCGCCGGGCCGGATAAGGCTTCGTCGGCGCCGCCGATGGACAGGTGCGTGCTCCATCCGGCGCGCACAAACTGCACCGCGGTGTCGCCGGAACCGGTCAGATCATCAGCGACGATGGCGATGGTGGGATTCAAAGCGCCTCTCCGCGCGCCTCGCCCAAGGTGGGCGTGCCGCTGCTTACGTCCGCATCTTCGGACTTGAGTTCACCCGCGCGTTTCAGGAAATACGAAGCCAGGATCGGGGCCAGGATCGAGCTGATCAGCACGCACGCGGCAACCTGCGCGGTGGCGGTCGCAACGTATTGCTGGAAGTTGGGGTCGGCTGCCGCCACCACGGCGGGCGTGGCGATGGCGTTACCGGCCGTGGTGCCCGCTGCAAAACCCAGGCCGCTCTTGCCGCCACGGCGCAGGATCATACGATAGCCCAGGTAGACCAGGCCGCCGGTGATGGGGCTGATGATCAGGCCCAGGATCAGGCCGCTCATGCCGCCGCTGACGACCGCGCCCAGGTTGATGCCGGTGCCCAGCGCAAAGGCGAAGAACGGGATGACGATGTTCGGCACGGGCTTGAGCACGTCGCGCCACTTCGGGTCCAGGTTGCCGACCACGACGCCCAGCAGGAACGGCACCAGCGCCGCCACCAGGGCAATCATCGGAATATCGGCCAGGCCCGACGCGCCCAGGAACAGCAGGCTGAAGAAGGGGCCGTCGTTGACCGCGCTGGCGACATAGGCGCCACGGTCGCGGGCGTCGCCGTACTGGCCGGTATAGGCCAGCCACAGGCCGCCGTTGCTGTTATCGAACGCGGCCAGCATGGCCAGGATCGACACGCCCAGCACGCCGTCCAGGCCGACGTAGCTGCCCAGGATGATGATCAGCGTGGCGGGCACCAGCGTCTTCATCAACAGGATGGTGCCGGCGGTTGCCAGGATGGGGCCGCCGGTGCGGGCGTTGACTTGCGTGCCGGTCGCGAAGATCAGCAGGGCGATCAGCGGCAGGGCGCTGTTCTTGAAGAGGGCGGTAGTGAAGCCGCCGATGGCCAGCGCATCAGGGGCGAAGGTGCCGATCAGGGAACCCAGGATCAGCGGCACGAGCATCAATCCACCAGGGATTTTCTGCATGGTGCCAAAAAAAGGCGAACGGGAAGAGGCGGCGGTCGACACTTGCGTGAGTCTCCAGGACGGTTCTGGTGGGTTGCAGACGTTCGTTGACGCGTCTGTCAGTGGGGGTTGAAAACCCGTAGTGTACACCTGTACGTACTAGCTGTACGTACAGGTTAACCCGTCCTGGAAGGGCGATCCCGCCTAGAAGCGATAGGCCGCGCTCAGCATCACCGTGCGGCGCGCGCCGTAGAAGCAGTCGCCCCGGTCCAGGCAAACGACTTCATACGTGCGGTCGGCAATGTTGTTGACGTTCAAGGCGTAGCGCCACGGCCCGTTGTCGTAGCTGACCATGGCGTCGAACAACGTGACGGCGGGCGTTTCGGGCGCGCCGCCATCGCGGAATGCGGTCAGGTAGCGCACGCCCGCACCCACGGCAAAGCCGGGCTGGCCGGCCAGCGCGAAGCGGTACTTGCCCCACAACGACGCCATGTGTTTGGGCAGGCCTTCCAGCTGCGGGTCCGGGTCGGTGTAGATGTAGTTGGCGATCACATCCACGTCTTTGGTCACGCGGCCGCGCAGTTCCAGCTCGACCCCGCGCGTGCGCGTCTTGCCGGCCTGGAGCTGGTTGTTGGGGTTTTCCGGGTCGTTCGTCTGGCGGTTCTTTTCCCGCAAGTCGTAGGCGGCGGCGGTGAATTCGATGTCGGCGTCCTTCGGCATGTACTTGATGCCGGCTTCGACCTGCTTGCCGCGCATCGGCTTGTAGCGCTCGTTGTAGAAGTTCGTGCCGGCAATCGGCGTGAACGATTCGCTGTAGCTCAGGTATGGCGACCAGCCATTGTCGGCCGCATACATCAGGCCGAAACGCTTGGTGGTGGCGTAATCGGTTTCCTTGTCCTGGCCATCGATGCGGTTGTCGGCGCGGTCGCGGCGGATACCCGCCAGAAAGATCCAGTTCTTGTCGAACTTGATCTGGTCCTGCGCGTAAAAGCCCAGTTGCTGCTGCTTTTGCTTAGGTGTGTCAGACAGCTCGTATTCCGGGATGTTGCCGTACACGGGGTGGTACAGGTTCAGCGGCGCGCCCAGGCCGCTGGCCGTCCGGCTGGTTTCGCGGTAATGCGAATAGTCCATGCCGACGATAACGGTGTGCTCGGTGCGGCCCCAGTTCAGTTTGCCTTCGATGTTCTGGTCGGCCAGCAGCGTGCGCATGCGCGGCTTGTTGACGTAGAAGAAGCGGTCGGTGGTGGTTTGGTCCGGGTCGATGTAGGAATTGCCGCGCCGCTCGCCATACACGTTCGGGTACAGCGATTGGTAGTCGACGCGGCTGACCGTGTTGCGGAAGTTCTGGCGGAATTTCCAGGTGTCGTTGAACTGATGTTCGAACAGCCAGCCCACGCTGAATTGCTCGGTGTCGTAGGCGTCCCAACCCGGCTCGCTGACGAAGCGGCGCGTGGGAATGCGGCCATTGGGGTTCTCTTGTACTGACCCGCTCCAGGGCAGGAACGATTGCGTCGTGCCGGCCTTGTCCTTTTGCCACAAGGCTTGCAAGGTCAGCGATGTGGCGGCGCTGGGGCGCCAGGTCAGGGACGGGGCCAGCATCAGGCGGTCGTCGGGGGCGTGCTGCACCTGCGTGTCGCTGTCGCGGCCCACCGCCACTACGCGGTACAGCCATTGGCCGTCTTCCGTCACCGGGCCCGTCAGGTCGGCCTGGATTTCGCGGCGGTTATCGTTGCCCAGCACTACGCCGATCTCGCGTTGCGCTTCGGCCTGCGGGCGCTTGCTGACCAGGTTCACGATGCCGCCGGTGCTGCCCTGTCCGTACAGCATGGAGGACGGGCCGCGCAGCACTTCCACGCGTTCCATGCCGTAGATCTCGGTGCGCGGATTGTTGTAGTTGAAGTACTGGCGCAGGCCGTCCAGGTACTGGGCGGGCTCCACGCCACGAATGCGCACATAGTCGCCGCGGTTGTCCACGCCATACGCGTTGGGGCGCACGCCGGCCGCGTAGTTCATGGCGTCTTGTACGTTCTGCGACCCCTGGTCCACGATCTGGCCACGGGGAATCACGGTGATGGCCTGCGGCGTTTCCGACAGCGGCGTGTCGGTCTTGGTGCCGGTGGCGCTGCGCGTGGCGACGTAGCCATCCACCGGCCCCGTCGCGGTTTCGCCCGTGCCTGTCACCTGCACCGCGGGCAGGACGGTCGTGGGTTCGGCCGTCTGGGCGTGCGCGGCGGCGCTCAAGCAAGCAGCCAGCGCGGCGGCAATGGGCAATAGCGGTTGAGGCCGCACGCGGTGGGCGGCATGGACGAGATGGCGTTTCAAGAGAGTCCCCTGGCGGCGGTTGCGCCGACGATTACATATAGGAATAGCAACGATAATTATTATTAATTAATGATTCCGCGATCACGCGGTTTTTTGCCCATCGCAGATGTAAAAAAGCCCTGCAAGCCACGCCGGCAGGCAGGGTGAGATACAGAAATAACCCTATTTTTCAGGGGTTTGGCGCGGCTTGTGCCTGCGGCGCGCAAACGCTGCGGTTGTTGGACGGGCGCGACAACCGTTGTTTCAGGCGTACTGCGCCCGTCGCGTGCCGCCTTCGCGGCGGCTGGCTTTTTCCGACACGATGTTGTCTTCCGCCATGCGCCGGCCGCGGTGTTCGATGCGGCCCAGCAGGTCACGCAAGACCGCGATTTCGCTATCGCTCAAGTCTTGCACCAGCAGGTCATTCAAGCCCGCCACTTCCGGCAGCAGCGCGTGATAACGGGCCAGGCCTTCGGCGGTGGCTTCGACGCGCACCACGCGGCGGTCGGCGCTGTCGTGCAAGCGGCGCAGCCAGCCTTTTTCGCACAGCGCGCTCAAGGTGCGCGAGGTGCGGGCCAGGTCCAGCTTGGCGGCGTGGGCCAGCTCGGCCGAATTCATGATGCCGCCTTCCACGGCACAGGCCAGGATGCGCCATTCACGCCGCGTGATGCCAAAGCGCCCTTCGCACAGCCGCACGAAAACGGGATTGGACTGCGACCAGGCCTGGTACAGCCGGTACATCAGCATGTCGGCCAGATGGCGGGGTTCGGGCGCGGTCTCGGGCGCGGGCAATTCAGGCATGGCGTCTCTTTCCGGGTCTGATGGCGCAACGCGCGCAGCGCGCGCTTCATATCGTTATGGATAGTGCTGGATTAGATCAAGCAATGGCTGCGTTGCTACAGTCAATTTGCTTATTTAGGTATCGGCCAGGCATCAATAACCATAACCGGCAGCTGGCCACTGCCTCCAGGAGAAGACGATGCGGAAATGGATGGCGAGCGCCCTGGCGGCGACGTTGACAGGGCTGGCGCCGCTGGCCAGTGCGCAGCAACCGGCGCTGGACGGCGCGCTGACGATTGTGGTCGGCTACCCGCCGGGCGGCAGTTCCGACCGCATTGCGCGGCTGGTGGCCGACCGCTTGAAAGACCGCGTCGGCGTGCCCGTCGTGGTCGAGAACAAGACGGGCGCGGGCGGCCGCATTGCGGCGCAGGGCCTGCACGCCGCACCCGCCAATCAGAACGTGCTGATGCTGGCCAACCCGGCGGTCATGGTGGTGGCGCCGCTGGTGTATGCGCAGCCGGGCTACGACGCGCAACAGGACTTCAAACCCGTGTCGCTGGCCAGCCGCTACAAGTTCGCCTTGGCCGTGCCGGCCAGTTCGCCCATTCAGGATGTGCCGGCATTGCGTGAGTGGCTGCGCGCCAATCCCAAACAATTCACCGTTGGCGTGCCGGCCACCGGCAGCTTGCCGCACTTTTTCGCGCTGATGCTGGGCCGTGAAATCAAGCAGGAGCCGGAGGTGATCGGCTACCGGGGATCGGCCCCGCTGATCTCGGAACTTATCGGCGGCATCCTGCCGCAAGGCATCGACACGCTGGACACGCTGCTGCCGCAACACCGCGCGGGCAAGATCCGCATCCTGGCAACCTCCGGCGACACGCGCGATGCTGATTTGGCAGATGTGCCCACCTTCAAGGAAAGCGGCGTGGATCTGGCCGCCGATGGCTGGAACGCCTTCTTCGCACCCGCCGCAATGCCGCAAGCGAAGGTCGACCGCTTGGGCGCGGACATTGCCGCCATCCTGCGCGAACCCGCCATGCAGGACGCCGTGCGCGGCGTGTTCCTGGAGCCCGCGTCGCTGGACGCAGCCGCCACGGCTGGGGCGCTGGCCGCCTACCGCAAGCAATGGGAGCCCGTGGTGCGGGCCTCCGGCTTCACGGCCACCCAATAAGGGGCGCCCCAATGAACACGGTGCAAAATGTGTTGTTCATCATGGCTGACCAGCTGCGTGCCGACCACCTCAGCTGTTATGGCCATCCGTACTTGCAGACCCCCAGCCTGGACGCGCTGGCCGCGCGCGGCGTGCGCTTTGATCGCGCCTTCGTGAATTCCGGCGTGTGCGGGCCGTCACGCATGAGCTACTACACCGGCCGCTATCCGTCGCGTCATGGCGCAACGTGGAATCGCGTGCCGCTGTCCGTCAACGAGATCACGCTGGGCGAATACCTGGCGGGGCAGGGGCGCGAATTAGCCCTGGCCGGCAAGACCCACATCATCCCCGACCGCGCGGGCATGGAACGCCTGGCGATCGATGGCGCGTCGGAACTCGGCGTGTTGCTCAGCCGGGGCGGCTTCACCGAACTGGACCGCTACGACGGCCACCACACCCCCGGCCAGGAAAGCGGCTATCCGGCCTTCCTGCGCCGCCACGGCTATGACAGCGCAGACCCCTGGACCGACTACGTCATCGCAGGCGTGGACGCCAGCGGCCAGGTCGTCAGCGGCTGGAACATGCGCAATGTGCATCTGCCATCACGCGTGGCCGAGCCGCACTCCGAAACCGCCTACATGACGGACCAGGCGCTGGATTTCATGAAGCGCCGCGGCGGCCAGCCCTGGGTGCTGCACTTAAGCTACGTGAAGCCGCACTGGCCATACATGGCGCCAGCGCCCTACCACCAGCGCTACACCGCCGATCAATGCCTGCCGGTGCGGCGCAACCAGGAAGAACTGCGCGGCGCGCATCCCGTTGTGGCCGCCTATCGGCAACAAGAAGAAAGCATCAGCTTTTCCACGGACGAATGCGTGCGCGTCGTGCGGCCCGCGTATCAAGGTCTGATCCGGCAACTGGACGACCACCTTGGCCGCCTGTTCGACTACATGGAAGGCGCGGGCCTGATGCAGAACACGCTGATCGTCTTCACCGCCGATCACGGCGACTTCCTGGGCGACCACTGGCTGGGCGAAAAGGAACTGTTCTACGACACCGTGCAGCGCGTGCCGTTCATCGTGATGGACCCGTCCACCGCCGCCAACGCCACGCGCGGCCAGGCGCTGGACGACATGGTCGAAAGCGTGGACGTCGTGCCAACCGTGCTGCGCGCATTGGGCACGCCGGGGCCTGCGCATCGGCTGGAAGGCCGCGAACTGCAAACGCTGCTGCACGGCCGGGATGCCGCCACGCCATGGCGCGACTGCGTGTTTTCGGAACTGGACTACAGCTTTCGCCAGGCGCGCATCCTGCGCGGCAAAACGCCGCAGAACGCACGCGCGTGGTCCGTGCGCACCGGCCGCTGGCGCTACGTGCATTGGCTGGACGAACCCGAGCAGCTGTTTGATTTGCACGCCGACCCCGACGAATTCCAGGATCTGGGTAGCAGCACTGCGCATGCCGGCGTGCGCGCGGACCTGCGCGCACGCCTGCTGGACTGGATGCTGCGCGGCAAACGCCGCACCACCATTAGCGACGAAGCCGTTGAAAACGCCACCAACGCGCACAAGCGGGCAGGGGTGTTTTTCGGGCAGTGGTAGGGGCGGGGGCGGCTTACCGAAATGTCGGCGCCGCCCCACTCATCTAGCCTTGGCCGGACGCCTGCGTTTCGGGCTGCGCCGCGTCCACCTTCGGCGCCTCGGGCTTCAACTCCCGACGCAATATCTTGCCCACGTTCGTGCGCGGCAGATCATCGCGGAACTCCACGTATCGCGGCACCTTGTAGCCCGTCAGTTGCGTGCGGCAATGGGCGATCAGCGTTTCGGCGTCCAACCCCGGGTCTTTGCGGATCACGTACAGCTTGACTGCTTCGCCCGAGCGTTCGTCTGGCACGCCGACGGCGGCCACTTCGCGCACGCCCGGGTGCAGCGCGGCGGCGTCTTCGACCTCGTTGGGATACACGTTAAAGCCCGACACCAGAATCATGTCTTTCTTGCGGTCGATCAGGAACACGTAGCCGTCCTGGTCCACGTAGCCGATGTCGCCCGTGCGCAGAAAACCGTCGGCGTACATGACCAGCGCGGTTTCGTCGGGGCGGTTCCAGTAGCCTTGCGTGACCTGTGGCCCGCGCACGCAGATTTCTCCGCTTTCGCCGATGCCTTGTTCAACGCCTTCATCGTTGCGGATGGAGATTTCGGTAGATGGCACCGGCAGGCCGATCGAGCCGGTGAACACCTTGACGTCCAGCGGGTTGACGGTGACGGCAGGCGAGGTCTCGGTCAGCCCGTAGGCCTGCGCCAGCGACTTGCCGGTGACGGCGCGCCAGCGGTCGGCCACCGCGCGTTGCACCGCCATACCGCCGCCCATGGTCAAGCGCAGCCGCGAGAAATCCAGCTTGGCGAAATCGGGATGGTTGAGCAGGGCGTTGAACAGCGTGTTCACGCCCGTGAAGGCCGAGAACGGCACCTTGCTCATTTCCTTGATCAGGCCGGGAATGTCGCGCGGATTGATGATCAGCAGGTTGCTGGCGCCGATCTTCATAAAGGTCAGGCAGTTCGCCGTCAGCGCGAAGATGTGATAGAGCGGCAGCGCCGTCACGACGCATTCTTCGCCTTCTTTTACCAGCGGCTTGATCCACGCATGCGCCTGGCTCAGGTTGGCCACCAGATTGCCGTGCGACAGCATTGCCGCCTTGGCCACGCCCGTGGTGCCGCCCGTGTATTGCAGGCACGCCAGGTCGCGCTGGTCCAGCGGCACTTCGGTGAAAGGCGCATTGCGGCCCTGGCTCAGCGCATCGCGAAGGCCGATGGCGCGCGGCAGCGACCACGCGGGCACCATGCGCTTGACGCGGCGAATCACGAAGTCCACCAGCCGGCCTTTGACGGGGCCGAGCATTTCACCGATGGACGTCACCAGCACGTGTTCGACGGCCGTGTTCGGCAAGGCCTTTTGCAGCGTGGCGGCGAAGTTGTCGGCCACCACAATGGCGCGCGCGCCGGAATCAGCCAGTTGATGTTCAAGCTCGTGCGCGGTGTAGAGCGGATTGCAATTGACCACGATGCAGCCGGCGCGCAGGGCGCCGAACAGGCAGATGGGGTATTGCAGCAGGTTGGGCATCATGAGCGCGACGCGGTCGCCCTTGCCCAGCCCATTGGCGTGCAGCCAGGCGGCGAAGTCGCGGGTCAGGGCGTCCAGCTCGGCATAGCTGAGGGACTTGCCCATGCTGATGTACGCCGTCTTCCCGGCGTAGCGGCGGCAGCTGTCCCGCACAACCGAGACCAGCGTGGTGACGCCGTCCATCTCGATCTCAGCGGGGACGCCAGAGGGATAGCTCTTGTGCCAGATTCGTTCCATCGTGGTGAGGTTCCGCCTAGTTGCCCAACAGGGCTTTCTTCAGGGAGGTCTGTGCCGGCTTATCGCCCAGCCAAACGCGCAGCAAGGCGCGCGAGAATGCAGGGTTGTCGATGCGGCCCCGCTGCTTGCCGTTGCCGGTGAAGGTGACGCCGCGGGCGTCGAAGTCCAGATCGACCACATCGCCTTCCTTGGCGTTGCCGATCTCGGCCATCATTTGCGACAAGCGATCCGCCGACGCCTTCAGCGTGGCCAGTTCCTGCTTGGGCGTATTGTCGCGCAAACCTTCCTGCAGCGCTTCGTCCAGGCTTTTGCTGTCGACATCGCGCAGCAATTGCAGGCGGATGCGGCGCGGCTCCGTGCTGTTGATCACCGCGGCCGCGTCACTGCTTTTGGCGGTGACGTAGAGTGCGGCCACATAGACCTTCACGACGAATTTGGTGCGCACGCCAGCGCCGTTCAGCACCAGCGCATGGCTGCCTTCGGACAATTGTTCGGGGACGCGTTTACCGGCAACCTCGATGTCGGCGGCGAACGCGGGCGCGGCCGCCAGGCTGGCGGCAAGGATGAGGCTCAGGGCGGCGGATCGCCCTCCAGAGATGCGTTGCATGGGTCTCCTCCAGTGTTTTTTCGCTTGTAGAACTTCTTGTCTGCGATATAGATCGTGCGTTCCACGACGGCATACACCACGCCGTCCTTGTCCTTCAATTCCACCGTGTACGTGCGGGTGGTTTCATGGTCGCGCGCAAGGATCTCGCGGATGGCCGCGATTTCTCCGGGCGGCAACCGGAAGTCGACATACAACGTCGTGTAGGCGGGCTTGCGGTAGCGAATGGACGCCGCCTTGTCCCACACGATGTGATCCGCGCCCAACGCGGACATCAGCATCGTGGGATGGGCGCCGTCCGTCACCGCAAACAACGACCCGCCGTACATCGACCCAACAATATTGCGTGTGCGCCGCAAGAGCGGCAGCTTGATGCGGATGTGCTGAAAGTCCGGCGATACGTGCAACACCCGGCCGCCCGTGGCGCGAAACGCGGGATGCAGGTTGAAGCCCACCCGCATCAGGCGCGCACGCCATTCTGGCGACAGGTTCTTGAACCAATAAGGCTTCACGCGGGGTCCAGGTGGGTGAGCATCATGCGGCCGCGATTACAAGGCCTCGAACAAGCCGGCCGCGCCCATGCCGGTGCCGATGCACATGGTGACCAGACCATACTTGCCCCCCGTGCGGCGCAAGCCGTGCGTGATGGTGGCGGTACGGATGGCGCCCGTGGCGCCCAGCGGGTGGCCCAACGCGATGGCGCCGCCCAGCGGGTTGACCTTGGCGGGGTCCAGCTTCAGTTCCCGGATCACGGCAAGCGACTGCGCGGCGAAGGCTTCGTTCAGTTCGATCCAGTCCAGCGCGTCTTGCGTGATGCCGGCGCGGTCCAGCACCTTGGGGATGGCGGCCACCGGGCCGATACCCATCACTTCGGGCGGCACGCCGGCCACCGCAAAGCTGACAAAGCGCGCCAGCGGGCTTAGGTTGAATTCGCGCAGGATGCGGTCAGACACCAGCACGATGGCGGCCGCGCCGTCAGACATCTGCGAGCTGTTGCCGGCCGTGACGCTGCCGCGTGCCGAGAACACGGGGCGCAGGCGGGCCAGGGCTTCGGCGCTGCTGTCCGGGCGCGGGCCTTCGTCCACTTCCACCAGCCGGCGCACGACGCGCACCGCGCCGCTTGCGCCGTCAGGCAGATGTTGCACGACTTCAAACGGCGTGGTCTCGGCGCGGAAATGGCCGGCGGCAATGGCGGCGCAGGCCTTCTGGTGCGAAGCAAGCGCAAAGGCGTCCTGATCTTCGCGCGACACCTTCCAGCGCTCGGCCACCTTTTCACCGGTCAGGCCCATGCCGAAGGCCATGCCGATATTTTCTTCGTGCGCGAAGATGGCGGGGTTCATCGACACCTTGTTGCCCATGATCTGCGGCATGGCGCTCATGGACTCGGTGCCTGCGCCGATCATGATGTCGGCTTCGCCCGTGCGGATGCGGGCGGCGGCGTCTGCCACCGCTTGCAGGCCCGACGCGCAGAAGCGGTTGACGGTCACGCCCGCCACGCTTTGCGGCAGGCCCGCCAGCAGCAGGCCGATGCGCGCCACGTTCATGCCTTGCTCGGCTTCCGGCATGGCGCAGCCGGCGATCACGTCTTCGATGCGCGCGGTGTCCAGCCCTGGCACTTGCGCCAGCGCGCCGTTCAGCGCGGCGGCCAGCATGTCGTCGGGGCGCGTGGTGATGTAGGCGCCGTTGCGCTTGCCCACCGGCAAGCGCGTGGCGGCGACGATGTAGGCGTCTTGAATCTGCTTCGTCATGATCGTTTCCTCAGTTGCGCAAGGGCTTGCCGGTTTCCAGCGTGTGGCGGATGCGGGCCTGGGTTTCAGGCGTGCGCAAGAGCGCAACGAATTCCTTTCGTTCCACGGCCAGCAGCCATTCTTCGTCCACCTTCGTGCCGGTTTCGACTTCGCCACCGCACAACGCCACGGCGGCGCTGCGGGCCACGCGGTAATCGTGCGCGCTGATCATGCCGCCTTCGCGCATATTGACCAGCACCATTTCAAAGTTGGCGATGCCGTTGCGGCCTGCGACCGGAATGTTGGACAGGCGCGGGGGCGGCGTGTAGCCGGCCTGGGCTGCGGCGCGAGCTTGCCC
Organism: Achromobacter sp. NPDC008082; assembly: GCF_042957345.1. Lineage (NCBI taxonomy): Bacteria > Pseudomonadati > Pseudomonadota > Betaproteobacteria > Burkholderiales > Alcaligenaceae > Achromobacter > Achromobacter sp. NPDC008082. The sequence goes on along the minus strand of NZ_JBIBIB010000006.1, from coordinate 241,037 downwards.
GATGGCCACAAAGAGCAGCTCGTCGGGGTGGAACAGCACGATGTCGTGCTCGCGGGCAAAACCGGCGTCGATGGCTTCCAGGCCGCTCTTGGCTACCTGCGCCATGGCGATGGTCTGGAACACGGGTTGCAGATAGGGGAAGACTTCGCCGGGCGTTGCGGTCTTGGCCGCCAACGCGGCGGCGCGGCCCGCAAATTCCTTGCTGCCGCCACCCGCGGGAATCAGGCCGACGCCCGCTTCCACCAAGCCGATATAGCTTTCCAGCGCCAGCACACGGTGCGAGGCGTGCATCAGGAATTCGCAGCCCCCGCCCAGCGCCATGCCCTGCACGGCCGCCACGGTGGGAATCTGCGCGTACTTGAATGATTGGGACGCGCGCTGGAATTTCTCGACCATGGCTTCCAGCATGTCGAACTGGCCCGCGGCGCAGGCCTCGACCACTTGCTGCAAGTTGGCGCCCACCGCAAACGGCGGTTCGTGCCAGATGACCAGGCCGTCGAATTCGCGTTCGGCCCGGGCCACGGCTTGCAGCACGCCTTCCAGCACTTCGCCGCCCAGCGTGTGATTCTTGGACGTGACCGACAGGATGGCGATGCCGGCATCCACGTCAGGCAGGTTCCACAGGCGCACGCCTTCGTTTTCCCAGACGGTGACGCCACGGTCGTCAGCGCCTTCACCAAAGACACGTTCGGGAAACAGCTGGCGCTGGTACACGGGCAGCGACGAGCGCGGATGCAGCGTGCCGGTGCGTGCCGAGTACGAGCCTTCGGGCGTGTGCACGCCCTGGCGATCGGGCTCTTGCACCCAGGCGGGCAGCGGCGCATCGCTCATGGCGCGGCCTGCGGCGATGTCTTCGGCCACCGCAGCGGCAATGTCTTGCCAGCCCGCAGCTTGCCAGGTTTCGAACGGGCCTTGCGACCAGCCAAAGCCCCAGCGCATGGCCAGGTCCAGGTCGCGGGCGTTGTCGGCCACGTGCTCAAGCTGTACGGCGCTGTAGTGGAAGATGTCGCGAAACAGGCTCCACAGGAACTGGGCCTGCGGGTGTTCGCTTGCGCGCAGCGCGGCGAAGCGGCGGGCGGGGTTGCGTTCTTTCAGCAGCACGGCGACCTCGTCGGCCAGCTTACCGGCGCTGGGCACGTAGTCTTGCGCCTTCAGGTCCAGCACCAGGATGTCGCGGCCTTGCTTGCGGTACACGCCCGCGCCTGTCTTCTGGCCCAGCGCACCTTTTTGGATCAGTGCAGACAACCACGCCGGCAGCGCGAAGTAGCGGTGCCACGGGTCTTTCGGCAGGTTCTTTTCCATGGTGCCGACCACGTGGGCCAGCGTGTCCAGACCGACCACGTCCGCCGTGCGGTAGGTCGCGCTCTTGGGGCGGCCGATCTTCGGGCCGGTCAGTGCGTCGACCTCGTCAAAGCCCAGCCCCAGGCGCGCGGTGTGATGCATGGCGGCCAGAATGGAGAACACGCCGATGCGGTTGGCCACGAAGTTGGGCGTGTCCAGTGCGCGGATCACGCCTTTGCCCAGCGTGGACGTCAGCCAGGTTTCCAACTGGTCCAGCACGGCCGGCTGCGTGTGCGATGTGGCGATGATTTCCACCAACCGCATGTAGCGGGGCGGATTGAAGAAGTGGATGCCGCAGAAGCGGTCGCGCAGGCTCGCGGGCAGCGCGTTGGCCAGCGCGTCGATCGACAGGCCGGACGTGTTCGACGCAATGATGGCGTCGGGCGACACATGCGGGGCGATGCGCTCATACAGCGCCGTCTTCCAGTCCATGCGTTCGGCAATGGCTTCGATGACCAGATCGCAGCCACGCAGCGCGTCCAGATGGTCGTCGTAGTTGGCGGGGGTGATCAGCGCGATGCGGGCGGCGCCCGCCAGCGGCGCGGGTTCCAGCTTTTTCAGGCCGGCCAGCGCCTTGTTGACGATGCCGTTGCGGTCGCCTTCGGCCGCGGCCAGATCGAACAGCGTGACGGGCACGCCGGCATTGGCCAGGTGGGCGGCGATCTGCGCGCCCATGACGCCGGCACCCAGCACGGCAACGTGTTTGACGACGAACTTGCTCAAGGGATTCTCCTGAAAAAGCGGGCGGCGGCGCGTGGCCGGCCGCCCGCGCATAGGCTAGAAGCGGGACGACAGTTGGAGGCCAAGGATGTGGCCGCTGCTGTCATAGGAGCCCGCCACGCGGCCCTTGGTCAGCTGATTGCCGGACGTGGTGTCGATGTCCGTCTTGCGCAGGTACAGATAGGTGTAGCCCAGGTCCAGCGTGGTGCTCTTGGTGGCTTGCCACTGCACGCCCGTCGAGAACCAGTAGCGGTCGTTGTCGGGCAGCGAGGTCGGGCGGTCGGCTTCCTTGTGGACGGGCGACTGGTCGTAGGCCAGACCGAACTTCCACTTCCAGTCGGGGGCGAACTTGTAGTTCGCGCCCACCGCCACGCGCCACGTGTCGCGGAAGTTCAGCGGCAGGTCGTCATCACGCGCGCCCGCGCCGGAGTTGCGGATCTTCAGGTCGGGAATGCTGCTCCAGCCCGTCCACGACACGTCGCCCAGCAGCTCCCAGCGTTCGTTCAGCTGATGCGCGGCGCTGAGAATCAGCGTGTCGGGCAGGTCCACCGAGGCCTTGGCGTCAAACGACACCGACTGCTTGGTGGGGCCGATGCTGGTGATGTCGGTGTCGCCCTTGGCGGTGTGCTTGATCTTCGAGCGGTACGACAGGCCGATGCGGGTGTCTTCCGTGGGTTGCAGCATGAAGCCAACGTTCCAGCCCCAGGCGTCACCCTTCAAGTTCAAGTCGGCGTCGCCGTTGGTGGCGACCGGCAGGCCGGCAATCGGCACCACCGTTTTCTTCTTGTAGTTGGCGTCGATGTGCTGCCAGTTCACGCCGAAGCCCATCGAGAACTTTTCGTTGACCTTGTAGGCAATCGACGGGTTGACGTTGATCGTCTTGATCTCGAATTTGTTGGAGTGGTATTGGCCGACCCAGCCATCGTCGTATTCGGTCATCAGGCCGAACGGGGCGCCCACGCCCAGGCCCAGGTACCACTGTTCGTTCAACTGCCAGGAGGCGTACAGGTTCGGCACCACGCCCAGGTTGCCGGCGTCGCCGCCATTGCCGCCCGTGGGAACCGAGCCGTTCAGGCCCGAGCCAGGCAGGCCGGGCACGCTGGGGTTGCGGCTGTCGCCGTTGTCCTTGAATTTGAAGGACGGTTTGATCAGGTTGACCCCGCCCGAAAAGTTCACGCCGGGCAGGTAGGTCATGCCTGCCGGGTTGAAGTAGATGATGCTGGCGTTTTCCGGATTTGCCGCCGAGCCTGCATAAGCGTTGCCCAGGCCGCTGGCGTTCTGCTCTAAAAGCTGAAAGCCGGCGGCGTAGGACGTTGCGGATGCGCCCAGGCCGACCACAAGGGCCGACAAGGTGCTCAGGGACAATGAACGTCTGCGCATGGTACTGCCTCCTCGAGTTGGATGTATGTCTCTATTCCACTGCCGGTCTGTATGCTGGCCGGTCTACTCGGCGTGAGCCGTTTTTTGTTGCGGTTATTGCGGTTATTGCGGTTATGACTGCGGGGTTTTCCGTGGTGCTACGCACTGCTGCTTTGGTAATGCAAGGGGCCGCCCGTGAATGGCGCGAACCCGGTTCCGAAAATCACACCGGCGTCGGCCAGATCGGCATCGGCGACGACGCCGGCTTGCACGCGCTGACGGGTGGCGTCCACCAGCGGTTGAATCAGGCGCTCCGCCAAACCCGCAGGCGCGGCGGCGGGGCTGGCCCCGCCTTGTTTGACCGGCTTGCCGTCGCGCCATGTGTAGAAGCCCTTGCCGCTTTTTTTGCCGAGATCGCCGCGCGCCAGCCGTTCGGCCAGGCAGCGCGGGGGTTCGGCGCCGCCGGCCAGTTCTTCGCCTGCCGCGCGCGCGATGTCCAGGCCCACCGTGTCGGCCAGTTCCAGCGGCCCCATGGGCATGCCGAAGGCCACCATGGCGGCGTCGATGGTTTCGGGCGCGATGCCTTCATCCACACTGCGCATGGCTTGCAGCATGTAGGGGGCCAGCACCGCGTTGACCAGAAAGCCCGGCGCGCTCTTGACGGGCAGCGCAAGCTTGTCGATCTGGCCCACGAACGCGCAGGCGCGTGCCGTGGCGTCGCCGGCATCGCCCTCGGCATGCACCACTTCCACCAACGGCATCTTCGCCACCGGGTTGAAGAAATGAATGCCAACCAGCCGCTCGGGGCGGGCGAGTCCCGTGCGCAGGGTTTCAAGCGACAGGCTGGACGTGTTGGTGGCCAGCAGCGCGCCGGCCTTCATGCGCGGTTCCAGCGACGCGTATAGCGCGCGCTTGGCCTCGGGCTGTTCGCTGATGGCTTCGATGATGATGTCGGCCAGCGGCACGCCAGCGCCTGCCGGGTCGGGAATCAGCCGGTCAAACGCGGCGCGCGCCAGACGCGGGTCTTTCAGACGGCGCGCGTACAGCGTGGCCGCGCGCTTGATGGCGGGCGCAATGCGAGCCATGTCCTGGTCTTGCAACGTGACGGTCATGCCCTTGAACGCGCACCACGCGGCGATGTCGCCGCCCATCACCCCCGCGCCCACCACATGCACGTGGCGTGCTGGGGTAACGCCCGGTTGTTTGCCGTTCGCCTTCAGGCGTTCTTGCAGGCGGAACACGCGCAGCAGATTGCGGGCGGTGTCAGACGAGATGATGCCGTCGATAAGTTCCGGCGCTTGCAGCGCATTGCCGCCATGCTTTTCCCACAGCGTCACGATGGCGGGCGCGGCGGGGTAGTGGCCCAAGGGGTCTTTCGCGGCGATCTGCTTGCGGGCGCGGTTGGCGACCAGCAATTTCAACGGCCACAGATTGGCCAGCGCACCAAAGCCGCGCGCGCGGCGTGGCGGTTTTTTCGACAGCACGGTCTGGCGGGCGGCGGCCAGCAGCAAGCGGGGCGGCACGCGTGCATCGGCCAAGCCCAATGCGGCGGCGCGTCGCGCATCCGCGCCCCGGCCGGTCAGCATCATGTCCAGCGCGGCGGGCGCGCCAATCACCTGCGGCAGCCGCAGCATGCCGCCCCAGCCTGGGAAAATGCCCAGCATCACTTCGGGCAGCGCAAGCGAGGTGCCGGGTTGATCCGCCACCAGCCGGTAGCGGCAGGCCAGCGCCAGTTCCAGTCCGCCGCCCAGGCAGTGGCCCTGGATCAGCGCCAGCGTGGGGTAGCGCACGGCGGCCAGTCGCTTGAACAGATTCCAGCCCCGAGCCACCAGCGCGCGGGCTTGCTCGGGCGTGTCCAGGCTGGCGAATTCGTTGACGTCGGCGCCCACGATGAAGCCGGTGGACTTGCCGGATTGAATGATCAAGCCCGGCGGCGGCGCGGCGTCCAGCGCATCCAGCACCAGGGCAAGCTCGGCCATGGTGTCGGCCGACAGCGCGTTGACGGCGCTGCCCGCGCGGTCAAACGTCAGCCAGGCCAGGCCGTCAGGGTCGCGGTCCAGGCGCCAGTGGGAAAGCGTGTCCAGTGTCGTCATGGGCGGTCCTCGTCCAGGGTTTCAACCAGCATCGCACCGCCTTGTCCGCCGCCAATGCAGATGGCGGCCATGCCGCGCTTGGCGCCGCGGCGCTTCAGGGCGTCAAGCAAATGCAGCACGATGCGGGCGCCGGAGGCGCCCACGGGATGGCCGATTGCAATGGCGCCGCCGTCCACGTTGAGTTTGTCGGGGTCCAGTGGCCCCCATGCTGGCGTACCGAAGTGTTCTTGGCAATAGGCGTCGTCTTGCCATGCTGCCAGGCAGCCTAGCACTTGGGCGGCGAACGCCTCGTTGATTTCCCACAAGTCCAGGTCGTTCAAGCCCAGGCCGTGGCGTTGCAGGATGGGCGTGGCGGCATGCACTGGCCCCAGCCCCATCTGCGCCGGGTCCAGCCCGGCCCACTGGCTGTCGACAATGCGGCCGATGGGGCGCAGGTTCCATTTGGCGACGGCTTCTTCAGACGCCAGCACCAGCATCGCCGCGCCGTCCGTCACTTGCGAGCTGTTGCCTGCGGTGATGTTGCCCCAGGGCTTGTCGAACACGGGCTTGAGCTTGGCCAGCTTTTCGGGCGTGGAGTCTTCGCGCACGCCGTCGTCATCAGGGTAGAGCTTGCCTTGCGTGTCGATCAGCGGCGTGATTTCGGTCATGGCGCCGGCGGCGCGGGCGGCCAGCGCACGACGGTGGCTGCTGGCCGCGTAGGCGTCCATGGCGGCGCGGTCGATGCCGAAGCGGGTAGCGACGTTCTCGGCGGTCTGCCCCATCGACAGGCCCACGACGGGGTCCGTCAGACCCTTGAGCAGACCGATGACGGGCGCCAGATGCTTCAACTTGAAGCCGCGCAACGCGGCCAGTTTTGCGCCGATGCCGCGCGCCGCGTACCAGCCGGCGAGCCAGCGCACCATGTCGTCTGAGAACAACAGCGGCGCACGCGATAGCGCGTCTGTGCCGCCGGCCAGCACCAATTGCGAGCGGCCGGACTGGATGTTGGCGATGCCGGAATCCAGCGCCTGCATGCCGGATGCGCAGTTGCGCATCACCGTCCAGCCCGGCACCTTGTTGCCGCAACCCAGGCGCAGCGCGATCACGCGGCCAATGTTGACTTCGTCGGGCGAGGGGGCGGCGCAGCCGATGATGACTTCGTCCAATTCCGTAGGCGCATAGGGCTGGCGCAGCAGCAGGCCGCGGCCCGCCTGCACCGCCAGGTCGCCAGCGGAAAAGGGCCCCGGCCCGGTGCGAGCTTTCAGGAAAGGAGTGCGGGCGCCATCAACGACGTAAACCGGTTTGAATGCCATCCGTATCCTCCCTTAAGCGACCTTGCGTTCGGCCGCAGGCTTGATTGCGTCCGATGCGCCAAGATCAAAGGGGAAATCATCCACTTTCACAACGGCATCGCGCAAGCGGTTGCGGCGTTTCACAACGGTATATTCTTCCGCCGTGATGCCGCCCATGGCGAACGCGGCGTCGGCAATGTCACGCACATTGGCTTGCGGGTTGCCTTCCAGCGCGCCGCGCTTTTCCAGTTCGCGGATCTTGGCTTCGATGGGCTCGGCGTCAAGCGTTGCGGCCAGCGCCTGTTCGATGGCGCCCACCGGCTCGTCTTCGGTGGCGGGCAAATGGCAGCCGGCGGTCAGGCGGTCACGCGTGTCGCAGGGGTTGATCAGCAGCCGGGCCACATCCTGGCCCAGTTGGTCAGAGGGCAGCTTCTGGGTGCGGCCCCACGGGAAGATGATGCGGGCAAGGCCCCAGGCCACGAATCGGTTGGGATAGTTTTCCAGCACGCCGTCAATGGCTTCCTGCAACTTGTACAGCGCGTCTTGAATGGACCAGTGCGCAAGCGGCGCGTCGGCGGCCTGGCGGCCTTCATCTTCATAGCGCTTGAGCGTGGCGCTCACCAGGTACATTTGCGACAGCACGTCGCCCAAGCGCGCCGACAGCCGTTCGCGGCGCTTCAGGCTGCCGCCCAGCACCAGCATCGACGTATCGGCCAGCAGCGCGAACGCGGCGGAATAGCGGCTAAGCAGCTGGTAGTAGCGCTTCATGCCGGGGGCGACATCGGCGTTCACGGTAACGAACCGCGCGCCGGTCAGCGCGGTGCCCAACGCGCGCAGCTTGTTGCGCACGACAAAGCCCACGTGGCTCCAGAAGGCGCTGTCGAAATCGGTCAGGCCCTGCTGCTTGGTCGGCGATTGCACGGCGCGCATTTCCGCCAGCACGTACGGATGGCAGCGGATGGCGCCCTGGCCGAAGATGATCAGGCTGCGCGTGAGGATGTTGGCGCCTTCAACCGTGATGCCAATGGGAATCTGCTGATACGCGCGGCCCAGGAAGTTGTTGGGACCCAGGCAGATGCCCTTGCCGCCAATCACGTCCATGCCGTCATTGACGACCTGGCGTGCGCGTTCGGTGACGTGGTATTTGACGATGGCCGATACCACTGAGGGCTTTTCGCCCAGATCCACCGCGCCCGCCGTCATGCTGCGCGCGGCGTCCATCATGTAGGTGTTGCCGCCGATGCGGGCCAGCGCTTCTTCCACGCCTTCGAATTTGCCGACCGGCATGCGGAACTGGCTGCGCACGCGGGCGTAGCCGCCCACGGCGCGCGCCGTCAGCTTGGACATGCCGGTATTGGAAGAGGGCAGTGAAATCGAGCGGCCGGCCGCCAGGCATTCCATCAGCATGCGCCAGCCTTGGCCGGCCATCGCGGGGCCGCCGATGATGAAGTCCAGCGGCATGAAGACGTCATTGCCGCGCGTGGGCCCGTTCATGAACATGGCGTTCAGCGGGAAGTGGCGGCGGCCGGTGTCCACGCCAGGGTGGTCGTGCGGCACCAGCGCGCACGTGATGCCCAGGTCTTTCTTGCCGCCCAGCAGGCCGTCGGGGTCGTACAGGCGGAACGCCAGCCCCAGCAAGGTGCAAACGGGCGCCAGCGTGATGTAGCGCTTGTCCCAGGTGACGCGCATGCCCAGCACTTCGCGGCCTTGCCATTCGCCTTTGCAAACGATGCCGCTGTCGGGAATGGCGGCGGCGTCCGACCCGGCCCAGGGGCTGGTCAACGCGAAGGCGGGCACGTCTTCACCGCGCGCCAGACGCGGCAGGTAGTGGTTCTTTTGCTCTTCGGTGCCGTAGTGCAGCAGCAGCTCGGCGGGGCCGAGCGAGTTGGGCACCATCACCGAGACCGCCAGCGCGGACGAGCGCGTGGACAGCTTGGTCACGATTTCGGAATGGGCATAGGCCGAGAACGCCAGGCCGCCATATTCCTTGGGGATGATCATGCCCAGAAAGCCCTGGGTCTTCAGATAGTTCCAGACGTCGGCCGGCAGGTCGTAGCGTTCCTGCGTGACGCTCCAGTCGTTGACCATGCGGCAGGCCTCTTCGGCCTGGTTATCCAGAAAGTGTTGTTCTTCAGCGGTCAGCGTCGGGCGCGGGTAGGCCAGCAGGCGGCTCCAGTCGGGCCGGCCGCGGAACAATTCGCCTTCCCACCACACGGTGCCGGCTTCCAGCGCATCGCGCTCGGTGTCGGACATCTGCGGCAGCACCTTGCGGTACAGATTGAAGATCGGCGCTGACAGCAGTGCGCGGCGCACGGGCCGCACGGCCAGCACGATGACGGCAAGGAGCGCGATGACGACCAGCGCGAGGAGGACTGCGTTCATTTCTTTGTCTCCGTAGGGGTTCTGTCTTGTTCTGTCCTGGCCGCCATCCGGGCGGCGCGGCTAGGCGCCCGCCACCGGCGGCAACGGCGCGCGCAGGCCGCCCAGCAGGAAGCTCATCAGGCGCGGCAGCAGCAGGTCGGGGTTGTCGGGCTGTTCGGATTCATCGACGGTCATTCCCGTCACGGAGCGCAGCAGGTCGGTGCCGATGATGGCGTAGGACGTCGCGCCCAACATGAATTGGAAGCGCCACATGATTTCCGTCTTGGGCACATCGGGCAGCGCGGCAAAGAGGGCGTTGCGATAACGCTCGAGCACATCCGCGTATTCCTCCGCGAACAGTGCGCGGATGAAGTCGGACGGGTCGGTCATGGTGCGTTCCAGCAGGGGCAGGAACGTGCTGCCTGCTTGAGCCGGGTCGGCGGCCAGGCGCAAGAGCGTGCCGAAGAACGCGTCAACGATTTGCGAGGGCTTCAAGGGCTTGCCGCCGGATTGCGCCTCCAGTTCGTCCAACAGGCGCAGGCGCTCGTGATTCAGGACTTCCAGGCGGCGTTTGAGCACCGCCTGCACGAGTGACTCTTTCGAGCCGAAGTGGTAGTTCACCGAGGCCAGATTGACGCCGGCCGCGCCGGTGATTTGACGCATCGACGTGCCGTCATGGCCTTGCTGCGCAAACAGGGCTTCGGCCGTGTCGAGGATGGTTTCGCGGGTGTTGGGAGTTCTGATTTCTTGCATAAGGTTGAATTCAAACGTTCGTTTAAAAACCATTATGCGTGAGGGTTGATGGAGACGCGAGCCTCGGCTATCCCCAATAGGGTTTACCCCTAAGGGGTTTCGGGTGTGCTGCATTGTGCGCCTTTCAGGTACTGACGCACCGGGTCAGATAGCTCAGATGGATGAGGCGCCTCGCGCCGTCGGACGAGCCGGATCTCCGTCACAGGGGGGTAAGTGAACCGTTTGTCCTCGGACGGCCGCCCTAGGATGAATGTGGTCTGGAAGGCAGGGCGAAAACGCATCAGTATCAGCGCGTAGACCTATGCGTAGCCCCGGCGAACCGTACGCCCTGACACAGGAGCAGGACAAAATGAAGACCTACCGAGTGGGACTGCTGGTTGACGGGTATGAGCAACCCGGCTGGATGCATGAGATGGTTGACTGGCTGATCCATAGTCAGGACTTCGTCATGTCCGCGTTGCTGGTGATGACGGCAGCGGGCGTCAGCAAAGGGCCAAGGCTGGGCATGAGGGCGCTGTTCGGAACCTTGTCGCGCTTCGAGGCCCGCATGCTGCCCGCCAAACAACGGCAGATGCTGGCCGACTGCCGCGATATGCGTAAGAGCCTGCCGGCCAGCACGCCGGTGCTGCCGCTTGAACCGGGCGAGCCCGAGGCGGGGGCGCAAGAAGCCGTGGGGGCGCTGGGGCTGGACCTGGTGATCACCCTGGGCGCGTCGCTGGCCACACGCGCGCAAATGACGGGGTGGGCGCGGTTGGGGGTCTGGCAGCTGAGTTATTCCGACATTGCCGTGTCGACCAGCCGCTACGCGGGATTTTGGGAGGTCTACCAGCGCGAGGATCACACCACGGTGAAACTCTGGCGCGTGGGGCCGGAAGCCGATCAGGACGAACTGCTGGACCAGCGCAGTTTCAACACCGAAGTGTTCTGGTTGAAAAATCAGGCGCGCGCATTCAGCTTGGGAAATTTCATGGTCTATGACGCCTTGCAGGCGCTGGCGCGGGCCAGGCAGGCCGTTGCCGCGCCCGAGATGCAGATCATGAGCGGGCCTCGGCGCGGCGACCCGGCGGAGTGGGACAGCGCTTCATATATTGCGCGTCAAGCGTGGTTAATATCGGATTTGATTGTGCGGCGCATCATGAAACGCAATGTGCGATGGCGGATCGGTATGTTTCCGTCATCCCGCCAACAAGCGGTGGTATCCGAAGCTATGGTGCTGCAACCTCCAAAGGGCAGGTTCTTCGCCGATCCGTTTGTTTATACGCATGATAAAAAACCCTATATATTTTTTGAAGATTACGATTTCACTTCGCGCAAGGGCACGATTTCCGTTGCGACCTACTCTGACGGGGCTTTCCGGCTGTTGGGCACTGCGCTGAACCTGCCCTATCATTTATCTTTTCCGTATATTTTTGAACACGAAGGCGTCACTTACATGGTGCCGGAGACGTGTGGAAATCGCAGTATAGAGCTGTGGAAATGCACAGAATTTCCACTTAAGTGGGAGCTGGATGTTACGTTAATGACCAATATATCCGCCGTGGATACTATTATTTTTAAACACGGGGAATACTGGTGGTTATTAACAAATATAGACAGAACAGACGGGCAAAGCCATTGCGATGAATTGTTCGCGTTTTTCTCGGATTCGCCGCGTTCGACTGAGTGGACGCCCCACGCCTGCAACCCCATCGTTCGCAACCCCATGCGGGCCCGCAACGCGGGAATCGTTGTCTCGCCTAGCGGAGACGTCATCCGCTGCGCGCAGTACCAGGGCTTTTGCCACTACGGAAAGGGCGTGTCGCTCAACCGCATCGAAGAACTCACCCCGTCCACCTACGTTGAAACCGACGGCGAAATCCACTATGCAAGCTTCCTGAGGAAGCGTCATGCTTCAATGCACCATTGGCACCATCAGGGGGGTCATACGGTATTTGACTTCGCCTATATGGAGTAAATGGCAGGTCCGGCACAAAAATAAAAATGTTACCTATATTTCGATTGCCCATCCCCGGCACGGGCAGGTTGTGTCGGCGGAAACATATCGACAGTCTTTTCGTCGAAAAAGCTTCTTTCTTGCCGCGCCCGGCATGTGCCGGGCCGCGGCTTTTTTTCGGCTGGTATCGGGGTCAAAACCCCGTTGATATTGGCGTTGGGGGCGGGTTCTCATAGAGGGAATCCCCTGGGCGCACGGCGAGAGCTAGTAAAAACCCTAGCGGTTAAAAGGTTGAGGACGTCATCTCATCCCTATTTAGGATAGTGATTAAGGCTAACGAATGATTTCTGTTTTTATCGGATTATATCGCCCTGAAACGTCTTGATTTTGAAGGTTTCGAACCATAAGATGGGTTCATGCCATCCGTTATGTTGGCTACCAAAGTTGCCCAGCCCAAATGCCCCGGTCCAGCTTCATTAGATATTCCGGGATATTGCGGACCACCCCCGCGGGGCTGGAAAAAAAATAGTCTTCAGCACAGCGAAGATCCCTTCTAGGCCCGTCGAAAAACCGGGAGGACACCATGGCCAAGATGGTCCTGATTGAAGCCCATCCGCTACTGCGGTTGGGGTTGTGGCAGATACTTAGCAAGTTGGATGATGTGTGGGAGATCGAGGGGATGGGCCTGGCGGATTTGTCCAAGGCCGATGGCGCGCACGCTGGCGCCGATCTCCTGATCTATGGGTTGCCGGTAGATACCGATGAAGCATGGAGCGCGCTGCACGAAATTCAGCGCGTGCTCACGCCGAAGCGGATTCTGCTGTTGACGGATGTGATGCCCCTGCCGATGCCGGTGCAGGGCCTGCCTGGCGCAAGCGTGTATGGCTGCCTGATGAAGACCGCCTCGGTCGAGATTCTTGAAGCCGCGATACGCCTGGTGATGGCGGGCGGACAATGCTTTCCCAGCGAGCAGGCGTTGCAAGCGCCCGCCGCCGCGGTCTGCGCCTTGCCCACCCGTGATGCCGATGACGTGTCCAGCAAGGGCACGATGCCGGTCAGCGCGGGCGCGCAATTGCTGCAAATCACGCCCCGTCAATATGAAGTGCTGGTGCTGTTGGCTCGGGGCTATCCGATCAAGACGGTCAGCCGCATGCTCAACATCTCGGTTGCGACCGCCAAGACGCACGCTTGCACGCTTTACCAGCGCCTGCATGTCAAGAACAAGGGCGAAGCCGTGTACGCCGCGCTGCAACGCGGAGCAACCTTGGAATGGCATGAACCCAATAACAGGGATTCGGACGCCGGGCAGCTTTATGGGCGCAAGCTTGGGTAAGTGAACAGGCCGCGCCGCCTGCCCGGCAGCCCAGGAACAGGTCCTGTTCTGTTGCTGCCGGGTTCGCCCCACCATCCCGCCTAGTACATACATCGCAGTACGCAGCGCCTTTGCTGGCGCGCCTTTCAACCACCATTCATCCTCCTGAACGAGATTCAGCGAACGTAGCCACTGATAGCATGGGTTGTGTCCGCAAGCATGGGTTGAGAGCGCGAATCACCACACCTCGCCATCACAATCCAATAGCGCGGACGAGATTCCCTAGGGGTCGTCGCCGCACAAGAACCTGCCATCGCAGCGTGATGCGCCAACACCGTGGGAACCGTGTATGGGCCATGTGTCACAAGGTTCTTCCCGGGATGACAACCGTACTGATCGAAGACTACGCTCTGCTTCGCGTCGCAATCCAGCATGTTCTGGAACGTGTACGGAACGCCGACGACATCCTGGCTATCTCGCCAGCTCACCTGCTCAACATGTCCAGCTCGATCAACCGCCCAGTGGAATTGCTGGTCGTGGGTTGTAGTGGCGTGGCCGAGCAGGATATAGGGCTTATCTCGCAGGCGATGGCTTTTTTCATGCCCCGGCTGGTGCTGGTGCTTTACTCGATTCTGGACCCCGCCGTGATGGGCGCGTGTGCGCGGGCGGGGGTTGCGGGCTATCTGCCCAAAGCCTCCAACCCGGACGCGCTGGCCGCAGCCGTGAGCCTCGTGATGGCGGGCGGTGAATGCTATCCCCAGCCCGCCGGACGGCCCCAGGGCGCAGCGCATGCGCCTACGCAGGAACTACGGGAGCTGACGCAACGGCAAGAAGAAATCCTGCAACTGCTGGTGCAGGGCAAAACCATGCGCGAGATCGGCCAGCAGGTCGGCATTTCGGTGGCGACGGTAAAGAGTCATGCGCGCACGCTGTACTGGAAGCTGAACGCGCGGAACCAGGCAGAGGCGGCGTATATCGCCGTGCAGATGGGGTTGGTGCGCAGCGGCAACAATGTGCCGCCGGCAAAGGAATGAACCGCAAGAGGGGTCAAGCGCGCCACGACGTTCGCAAGGACGAAGTGGCCAAGCGCGCCGCGACGTTTGCAAGGACGAAGTGGTGAGGCGCGCCGCGACGTACGCAAGGACGCAGGGCGCACAGGCGCCTCACTCATCATTCGGATGTCGTTCGGACTGTGCAGGAGCGGGTTGCTCGCGATGACGGTCTGAGTTTTTGCAGCCCAGTGCACGACGGCTGCAGCGGCTGCGACGGCTACGACAACCGCGACAACCGCGACAACCGCAACGGCCGCAACGACCGCAACGGCCGCAACCGCCGCGGCCGGCATCAGACACGGCACAGACGTTTAGATATCGCCTTCGCGCGCACGCGGGTCCAGCGGTTTCGCGCGGCCTTGCACCACGGCTTCAAATTCACGCTCGGCCGCGGCCAGCACGGCGTCCACATGCAAATGATTCAACGCGTACTGGCGCGCGGCGGCGCCCAGCGTTTCGCGGATCTGCGCGTTGCAGCTCAGCTTGCGCACGGCTTCGGCCATGGCGTCGGCGTCTTCGGGGGGCGTCAGCAGGCCGCAATGCGCGACCACGCCGGCAAGCTCGGTGCCGGGCGCTGCGCCGCACACGACCGGGCGGCCGCTGGCCAGCATGCCGGTCAGTTTGGACGGCATGACCAGGTCGGCCGCGCCGGCGCGTTGCGGCAGCAGATGAATGTTGGCGGTGTTCAACAGCGAGCCCAGGCGATTGGCCGGTTGCAAGTCCAGGAAGATGACTTGCGGCAAGCCTGCGCAGGCGGCTTCAAGCGGGGCGCGTTCGGGGCCTTGGCCGCAGAACACGAACCAAAGCCGCGTGTCGTGGCTCAGCCGCCGCGCCACCTCAGCCAGCGTTTGCAAGCCTTGTTTTCCGCCCATATTGCCCGAGTACAGCGCCACCACCGCATCGGCAGGTATGCCGAGTTCGGCGCGGAAGTCGCCGCTGTCTGCACGCGGCGTGATGGCGTTGACGTCGATCCAGTTGGGCAGCAGCACCGCGCGGTCAGCGTCCACGCCCTTGGCCAACGCCAGGTCAAGCATGCGGTTCGATATCGTCGACACGCGGTCAAAGCGGCGCATCAGCCAGCGTTCGGCACGCTTGACCAGCGACCGCAAGCCGGCGCCCTTGAGCAAACCCAGCTCAAACGCGGCGTCGACCTCGTAGTCTTGAATGTGCAGCCACGCGCGCGCCCCGCACAAGCGCGCGGTGATCCACGCGGCGGGCGCACAGAACAGCGCGGGCTCCACCACCAGAATCAGGTCCGGCCGGCCCGCCGCGGCACGCAGCAATGACGGCAGGCTGGATACGGCAAAGCTGGCCAGGTGTATCAGGCGTTTCAGCCCGCCTGGTTTGGCCGGCACCCACAGCGGCGCCCGGCGCACGGTGACGCCGCGCCGGTCTTCCTTGTGGTAGCGGCCCGCGCGATAACCGTCATGCACCTGCCATTGCGGGTAATAGGGCGGCGCGGTGACCACGCTGACCTCATGCCCGTGCGCGGCCAGCCATTCGGCCAGCTCGGCGCTGTACTTGCCGATGCCGGTGAGTTCGGGCGCGTAGTTGATGCCGTAGATCAGTATCTTCATGGCGCTGTCGCCATGCGGGGGCGCACGGGGCGGCAGGGGTTGCCGTGGCACACCATCGCGGGCGGCATGTTGCGAAACACCGAACTGCGCGCGCCCACCACGGCTTCACGGCCGATCGTCACGCCCGGCCCCACGAAGACGTCCGTTGCCACCCAGGCGCCATCCTCGATCCGCACCGCGCGTTCGCGCAACGGAAAATCCGGCTGGCCTGCGTCGTGGTCGGCCGCGCACAGATAGCTGCGTTGCGACACCACCGCGTGTGCGCCGATGTGGATGGGTCCCAGGCTGTAGATCACCGCGTCGTCGCCGATCCAGGCGTAGTCGCCGATTTCCACCTTCCACGGATACGTCACCGTGGCGGTCGGCCGGATCAGCACCTTGCGGCCCACCTGCGCGCCAAAACAACGCAACAGCCAGCGGCGAAATCCATACGCCACTTGGGGCGACCAGCGAAACAACGTGCTCTGCACCGTCCACCACAGCTGCACCGTCAACGCGGAGCGGCCACGCTGGCCCGGGGCCAGCGCAAAGCGATCCAGCTGCTGAAGGGTGCTCATTTGGCGGCCCCCGCTACGGTGTCGGCCTGCGTATCCACTTGCGCCAGCCGCGCCTTCTGCAATTCTTCGGTCTTGATGCGGATCTGCCAGTAGTACATGGCGCGCGCAACGGCGTAGTCGTAGCCGGCCTTGCCATCCAGAAAGCCCAGCTTGAACACATAGGAATGCAGGAACGAGATCGGCGCCTTGAAGGGCAGGGCCTGGAATATGCGCTTGAGCAAGGCGCGCGCGCCCACGTTGGCTTCGCGCGGATCGTTCATCAGCCCCTTGGTGCGCAGGTTCGCCTCCCAGTCCGAATAGCGGTTGTGCTTGTCGAAATAATGGAACAGCGAATCGTGGTCGTTGTGCACCATGCGTTGGCGCAGCGCGAACGTTTCGCCTTGAACTTGCGGCTGATAGTGGCCTTCCACTTCCCACATGTGCGCCACGTCCAGATCGTCGTAATCCAGGAAGCGGGACTGGTCGCGCGCCAGCAGCGCCAGCTTGTAGACGCGGTGGCCGTGCTCCAGCTTCTTGCCGCAGAACACGTAATCAAACGGCACGAATGCGCCGCCCGCGCCCGCGGCAAAGCGCGGCAGCACGTCACGGATTTCGGCGGCAAGCGCGGGCGTCATTTCTTCGTCGGCGTCCACATACAGCACCACCGGGTGCGAGAATGGCAACTGCTCCAGGCACCACTGCTTTTTCTTCGGATACTTGCCATTCCATTGGAAGTTCGAAACGCGGGCGCCCAGCGCCGTCGCCATCGCGCAGGTGGCGTCGGTGCTGTTGGAGTCCACCACGAAGACTTCGTCGAACTCCACCAGCGCCTTCAAGCACTTGGCGATATTGCGTTCTTCATTCTTCGTCATGACGACCACGGAAACCGGAATTTTCTGCATGATGCTGTCCTGTTCAGGGCGTGCCGCGTTGCATCAGCGGCTGGAATAGCGCGATGACGTTGCGGCAGTGCCGCTCTAGGGAAAAGGCGTCGGCGCGTTCGGGGCCTTGGGCGGCCAGTTGTTCGCGCATTTCGCCGTCGTAGGCCAGACGGCGCACCGCCTCGGCCAGCGCATGGGGGTCGCCCACGGGCACCAGCAGGCCGTAGCGGCCGGCGTCCAGAATTTCGGCGGGGCCATGCGGACAGTCGGTGGAGATCACCGGCACGCCCAGGCACAGCGCTTCCACCAGCACATTGCCAAAGCTCTCGCGGATGGACGTCAGCGCAAACGCACCGGCGCCGGCAATCACGGGGAAGGGGTTGTCGATATGGCCAGCCAGCGTGACCGGCGTGCGCGAGGGGCGCTCGTCGATGCGCTTTTGCAAGGCGTCGTGTTCGGAACCTTCGCCCAGAATGGTGAAGGCGATGCCCGGGTCGTCCAGGATCGCCGCCGCGTCGATCAACGTGGCGTAGTCCTTCACCGCTTCCAACCGGCCCACCGCCACCACCTGGTAGGGCGCATTGCCATCGCCATCGGGGCGCTGCGCGCCTTGCCGGCGCACCTTGTCCAGCGGCACGCCGTTGTAAATGGTTTGCACCTTGCCGCGTAACGGCGGGAACATGCTGACCAGGTCTTCCTTCACGCCACGCGACACGCCCACCACCGCGTCGTGCCGCCGATAGGTCTGGCTGACAAGCCAGCACTTCAGGCGCCGCATCCGCGATGCGCCGTAGTGGATGGCCGGGCTGCTGTGTTCGAACGCCACGGTCTTGAAGCTGCCGCCCAAGAGCTTTCTGGCCACCACCACCAGCATGTTGCACAACAAGCCATGCGAACACACGATGGCGGGCTTTTCGCGGCGGATCTGCGCCATCAGCCGGAAAAATGCCACGGGCAGCATCAGCCGCAGCTTGGTGGGCGATTCAATGATCGGCAAGGCGCGCGTCACCTTCGGGTTGGCGACGGGGTACTCACGGTTGCGCGAACGCAGCAGGAACAGGGCCGAATCGACACCCTGTTCCGGTAAGGCATCCACGATGAAGGCGACGCATCTTCCGACGCCGCCGTGCAGGTCCGGCGCGACAAACAGGACATCAGGCATGGGGGATTACTCGCGGTGGCGCCCGGCGCGCAGCGCTCGGACGGTGGCTGGGGGTAAGCGGCGTAGCGGTGGCCTCTGCCTGAGGCACGGGCATGATCTGCGCATTGCGCATCAGCGACAGGCAGTAGCAAAGCAGGAATCCGGTGAACGCGGTCTTGGGCGCATAGGCGAGCCCGCCGGATAGCGAATCGATAAAGATGTAGATCGGGGCGGTGGCCAGCAAATAGCGCCGGTGCATCTCCAGCCCTGGATGCGCGTAGCGCCTGAGCAGCGTCAGCAGCAGAATCAGCAAGGGCGGCAACATGATCATGATGGTGCCGACCACGCCGAACTTCATCAGATAGAACGCCCAGGAATTGTGCGCGAAGGTGCTGAGTTCAAAGCCGTTTTCGCCCATGACCCAGCTGCGAAAGCCCGCGCCCTTGCCGAACACGGGGCTTTCGGCGAAGAAGTCCATCTGCCCCTGCATTTCCTGAATGCGCGCGCCGTAGCTGGAATCTTCGTCCAGCTTTTCCACGCTGAAAATGCGGTTGGTCAGCACATCCAGGTAGCCGATGCTGGCAAACACCAGTACGCCCGCCAGCGCCGCCGGCGCAAAGATGATGATGGCGCGCCGCCGGATTTCGGCGCTGGAACCCAGCAGCACCGCAATCAGCACGGACACGGCCAATTGCAGGTACTGGCTGCGGTTCAGCGAGAAGACCAGCGCCAGCAGCATATACACCGTCAACGCGTAAGCCTTGGGGCCGGACACGTTCAACGTGCGCCGGAAGTACAGCAGTGACACCACGCCAAACGGAATCGCCCACACCCCCAGCCGCACATTGCGCAGCGGGTTCGACACGCTGAAGCCCTGCGCCTGTTCCAGCAGCATCAGCGTGGCGACCGCCAGGCAGGCCGCCACAATGTACTTTTGCAGCACGGCATAGGCGGCGGGGCTGTCGATGTCCTTGTAGCAAAGGAACGGCGTGCACAGAAAATAGAAGACGATGCGCAGGTCGCGCGCCACGTCGCCCGTTTCAATGCCGGGGTGATGCATGGAGACCAGCAGCAGATAAATCACCGACATGGCCTGCAGGCCCAGCAGCGCGCCCAGCAGCCCGCGCGGCAAGGCGTAGGCGCTGGGTTCCGCCAGCCGCAGCGCCTTGACGGCCAGCATGGCGACGAACAGCACATCAAAGGGCGATAGCTTGAAGCTGCCCACGCCCAGGATGAAGCGGTCGTCGTTCAAGGCCAGCGCGGTGAACGCGAACAGGCCCAGCAGATGCAGGGTGGACAAGCGGCGGTGCGGGCTCATGTCGGCGTCATCCTAGTGTGCGGCCCAGTCGTCGCGTCCGAAAATTTTCGTGGTCAGCTTTTCGAACAGGTACGACAAGTCCCCCTGGCGGGCGTGCGCCGCCACCTTGGACGCGCGGCAAGACAGTTCGAACAGCCGGCCCAGCCCCGGCTCGGTGCGCCGGATGCGGGTGACGATCTGCTCGCGCTCTTCCAGCAGCACGTCCTGCATCAGCGCCGTCTTGGTTTCGTCGTGCGCGGTGTAGACGCCCAGCGCATCAGGCACGATCAGGTTCTTGCCTTCGCGCAGCAGCCGGCTCCACAGCTCCAGGTCCATGCAGTAGCGCATGCTTTCCTGAAGCAGCCCGTACTTGCGCAGCAGGTCGCGGCGGAAGATGGCCGACTGGTTGGGGATCGACGCCTTCACCACCGTCAACGTGCCACGGTTGACGGGCGTGTAGTGGATCTTGCGAAAGATCTTGTTGTCGGCATCCGCCACGAACAGGTTGCCGCTGACGATCGGCGCACGGCCCTTGGCTGCGGCCGCGCCCAGCTTGCGCAGCGCGCCCGGGAAGTACAGATCGTCGGAATTCTGCCAGCCCACGTAATCGCCCGTGGCGCGTTCGAATCCCTTGTTGATGGCGTGCGACTGGCCGCGGTCAGGGGTGCTTTCCCAGTAGGTCAGGTAGCGTTCGTACTTGCGGATGATGTCCACGCTGCCATCGGTGGAACCGCCGTCGATGATGATGTATTCCAGACGCGGATAG
Source organism: Achromobacter sp. NPDC008082 (assembly GCF_042957345.1). NCBI lineage: Bacteria > Pseudomonadati > Pseudomonadota > Betaproteobacteria > Burkholderiales > Alcaligenaceae > Achromobacter > Achromobacter sp. NPDC008082. The sequence goes on along the minus strand of NZ_JBIBIB010000006.1, from coordinate 220,644 downwards.
CCCTGGTTCAGCACCGACAAAATGGTGCGTTCCAGGAATTTCGCCTGGTTGAACGAGGGGGTCACGATGGTCACTTTGGGCAACAGGCCGCCGGCGATCGGCGCGGGCGGACGAAGCTCGCGAACGAAGTCGATGAGCTGACGTGAATACTCGTTATGACGCTTGCGCATGTAAGACCTCAACATGTAGGTGTTATCGGGTGGCCGCAGGCAATGCGCCCGGGAAGTCGGGGCGGGATTGACGGATGGCGAGGGCCACGCCGGCCAGCGTGATCGCCGCGTAGGCCATGCGGCCCCAAGCCGCGGCGTGTTCACCGGCCGCGTGTACGAGTCCTGCCATGACGCACAGCATCGCCAGCCCGCCAAGACCATTCAGAATGGCGACGGCGCGGGAATTGCCCAGGCCCAGCAGCGAGAAGTGCGCGGCGGCGTTGAGCGACAACAAGCCCGACGCCACAATCAGCAACTGAAAGGTGCCCAGGTGGCCAGTGGCCACGTTGTCGCCCAACAGCAGATTCAACAGCGGATGGCTCACCGCCAGCACCGCCAGCGTGGCGCTGGCCGACAGCGCGAGGTTCCACATCATCATGCGGCGGATCTCGCGTTCGGCCGCGCCCACATAGGGCGGCGACACCGACAGGCGGCTGACGCGCGGCATCGCTTTCTGGAAGATGGCGACGGACGCGGTGTGAATGATCTGGCCCACTTGCACGCCTACGGTGTAGATGGCCAGCGCGGCCGGCCCCATCATGCTGCCCACCAGCACGCGGTCGACGGAGCCGAAGGCCAGCGCGCTCAAACTGTTCAGCCACGACCAGCGCGAAAACTTGAACGCGGCAGACATGGCGGCGCGGTCGCGCACCGGGCGCACCAGCACGCGGCCATAGGCGCGGGAGAACACGCGCATCTTCACGGTGCCGGCCACCAGCAGCCCGAACGCTTGCGCGACCCCGGTCCATGTGGGCGACGCCGTCAGCGCCGCCGTGGCGCAGGCCAGCGCCATCGTGCCGGTGCGGCTGAATAGCTCGCACAAGGCCGTCGCACGAAAATCTTCCCGGCCTTTCAGGCAGCCGGAGAAAAGCTGGTCATATTGCTGGGTCAGGTAGATGGCCAGTGCGGGCATGGCCAGCAAGGTCACGGCCACGCCGCCAAAAGTCGCGGCGGGCCAAGCCAGGCCCACCACCGCCCACAACAGCACCGCGGCCAGCGTCACCACGCCCAGCGCGCAACCGATCAACGACATGCTGACCCCGGCCGCGCGGTAAGCGCCGCCGGGTTCGTGCAGGCGTTCGGACACCAGCTTGGTCGCGGTGACCGCCGCGCCCAGGTTGGCGGCGTTGCCGAACCCGGCCAGCGCGATGATCATCGAATACTGGCCAAAGCCCACCGTGCCCAACTGGCGGAACAGAATGGGCAAGGCCACCAGCGCCGCGACCGGGCCGATGCCGTACTCCACCAGCCCCCAGAAGGAAGCATTGCCGGCGATGTGTTTTCTGACGAATCCAAGCATCGGGAAGCCTGTGGTTGAAGCTGGCGCGGCCCTTAGGCCACGGGCAGCGCCTGTTGGGATTGGTCTGCGCGTTCACGCAGAAAATGTCCGTAGGCCAGCGTGATGCCGTCTACCAGCGAGATGCCGGGTTTCCACCCCAGCGCCTGCACGCGCGACGAATCCATCAGCTTGCGCGGCGTGCCGTCGGGCTTGCTGGTGTCGTAGACGATGCGGCCTTGATAGCCCACTACGCGCGCCACCAGCGCCGCCAGGTCCGCAATCGAGATGTCTTTGCCGGCGCCGATGTTGTACATGCCGGTCGCATCCGGATGTTCCATCAGCATCACGCAGGCTTGGGCCAGATCGTCCACGTACAGAAATTCCCGCAGCGGCGATCCCGTGCCCCAGATCGTCACGCTCTCCTGACCGGCTTCGCGGCCTTCATGGAATTTGCGGATCAGCGCCGGCAGCACATGGCTGCTGTGCAGGTCGTAGTTGTCGTGCGGCCCATACAGGTTGGTGGGCATGGCGCAGATGAAGCGCGCGCCATACTCGCGCTGGTAGGCCTCGCACAACTTCAGGCCCGCGATCTTGGCGATGGCGTAGGGCTCGTTGGTGGATTCCAGCGGGCCTGTCAGCAGGGCGTCTTCGTGAATCGGCTGCGGGGCTTCGCGGGGGTAGATGCATGACGAACCCAGAAACAGCAGCTTGCGCACGCCGGCCGCATAGGCGGCGCGGATCACGTTGCACTGGATCATCAGGTTCTTGTACAGAAAATCCACCGGATGGTTCTGGTTGGCCAGAATGCCGCCCACCTTGGCGGCGGCCAGGTACACCACATCGACCGGCGTGGTCGAAAAGAAGCGGTGCACCTGGTTCTGGTTTTCCAGGTCCAGCTCGGCGCGGCTGCGGGTCAGCACCTGCTCGTACCCGCGGCGGCGCAGCTCGCGCGTAATGGCGGCGCCCACCATGCCACGGTGGCCGGCGACAAACACGCGTTGGTCCAGGTTCGTCATGGCGCGCTACTCCTTGTAGGCGTAGATTTCGTAGCCGTTCTGCTCGACCAGCGCGTCGCGGCGCGCATCCTTCAGGTCGCTCTCCACCATTTCCTTGACCAGCTGCTCAAAGGTGGTGCGCGGCGACCAGCCCAGCTTTTCGCGCGCCTTGGTGGGGTCGCCCAGCAGGGTTTCCACTTCGGTCGGACGGAAGTAGCGCGGGTCGACGCGCACGATGACCTGGCCGGGCTTGACGTCGTGCACCGGCGAGAACAGCACGGTGGCCGTTTCTTCCAGGCCTTCGCCTTCCCACGCCAACAGAATGCCCAGCTCGCGCGCCGCCGTATTGATGAATTCGCGCACGCTGTACTGCATGCCGGTGGCGATGACGTAGTCCTCGGGCGTGTCCTGTTGCAGCATCAGCCACTGCATTTCGACGTAGTCGCGGGCATGGCCCCAGTCGCGCAGCGCAGACAGGTTGCCCAGGTACAGGCATTCCTGCAGGCCGAGCACAATGCGCGCCAGGCCGCGGGTGATCTTGCGCGTCACGAAGGTTTCGCCGCGCTTGGGCGATTCGTGGTTGAACAAGATGCCGTTGCAGGCATACATGCCATACGCTTCGCGGTAGTTCACGCTGATCCAGTAGGCGTAGAGCTTGGCGGCGGCGTAGGGGCTGCGCGGATAGAAGGGGGTGGTTTCCTTCTGCGGCGTTTCCTGCACCAGACCATACAGTTCCGACGTCGACGCCTGATAGAAGCGGGCCTTCTCCTCCAGCTTGAGGATGCGGATGGCTTCCAGCAAACGCAGCGTGCCCAGCCCGTCGGCGTTGGCCGTATATTCCGGCTCTTCGAACGAGACCCCCACATGGCTTTGGGCGGCCAGGTTGTAGATCTCGTCGGGTTGCACCGACTGCACAATGCGGATCAGGCTGCATGAATCAGTCATGTCGCCGTGGTGCAGCACGAAATTGCGGGGCTGGTCGTGCGGATCTTGGTAAAGATGGTCGATACGCGCGGTATTGAACAGCGAAGCGCGCCGCTTGATGCCATGGACTTCATAGCCCTTGGCCAGCAGGAACTCCGCCAGATAGGCGCCGTCTTGTCCGGTAACGCCGGTAATCAGTGCCCGTTTTGGCATGGTTGTATCCTTAAGACTTAGTAACTGCACGAAAGGAGCCGAAGGCTGCGGTACCAATGTGCAATGAGATTACTGTTGCACCAGCCGCCAAGATATCGGCCAAAAGGTCTAAGAGTTCAGCCTGTCGATAGGGAAAAAAGGATTGGATTGATTCGTCCAATGCACCCAACGCCGTCACGATCAGCATGGCCACCAGGGCCGGGCGCCGGTTGACCGACAGGTAAATCAAACCGGTCAGGAAGGCGTAAGCCAGAAGATGCAGACGCTTGTCGCCAAAGGCGTCTGACATCTCGGCAGCCAGGCCGGGCAAGTTCCCCACGGTGATCAGCACCGCGAAGAACACACCCGCCAAAGGCAGGCAAACGCGAGCCATGCCGGGCCGCCAGAAAGGTTCTTCGGGTTTCTCCCGTTCAGACGCGGCCATACATGTCCTGGAATCTGACGATGTCGTCCTCGCCCAGGTATGCGCCCGATTGGACTTCGATGATTTCCAGCGGGATCTTTCCCGGGTTTTCCAGGCTGTGGGTTTCGCCCAGCGGGATGTAAGTCGACTGGTTCTCCGTCAGCAGGTACTGCTTGTCGCCGTTGTAGATGCGCGCCGTGCCGGACACCACGATCCAGTGCTCCGCCCGGTGGTGATGCATCTGCGACGACAGGCGTGCGCCCGGCTTTACCGTGATGCGCTTGACCTGGTAGCGCGGGCCATGGCCCACCGAGTCATAGGACCCCCACGGCCGCTGCACCTCGCGGTGATGGTTCAATTCCGACCGATGCTGCGTCTTGAAGATCTCGACCAGACGCTTCACATCCTGCGAACGCGATTTGTGCGCCACCAGCACGGCGTCGGCCGTTTCGATCACCACAATGTCGTCCAGGCCCACCGATGCGACGAGCCGGCTGGTGGAGTGGATCAAACAATTGCGCGAATCCTCCACCATGACGTCGCCGGTGGTGGAGTTGCCTTCCACCGTCTTCTGGGCGATGCCCCAGACGGCGTCCCACGCGCCCACGTCGCTCCAGGACGCGGCCAGCGGGATGACGACGGCGCTGTCCGTGCGTTCCATGATGGCGTAGTCCATCGAATCGCTGGGGCAGGCTTCGAACGACGGCCCGTCCAGGTGGAACAGCCCGTTGTCTCCGTGGCCGGTGGCCACCGCCGCCTGCACCTGCTCAAGCATCTTCGGGGCCAAGCGGGCCATTTCAGACAGGAACACAGACGCCTGGAACGCGAACATGCCGCTGTTCCAGTAGTAGCCGCCATCGTCGATGAAGCGCTGCGCCACTTCCGGCGACGGCTTTTCCACAAAGCGGCGCACGCGGCGCGCGGGCGCCATGACGCCGGGCTCTTCCGACTGGATGTAGCCATAGCCGCTGAGCGGCGCAGTCGGCGTGATGCCGAAGGTGACCAGGGCGCCCTGGCGCGCGGCCTCATAGGCCTGGGCGAACGCGGCGCTGAGCACCTCCCCGTCTTCCAGCACATGGTCCGACGGCATGATCAGCATGATGGGGTCTTCGCCATCACGCATGGCGCGCAACGTGGCGGCCGCAATGGCGGGCGCGGTGTTGCGGGCAAAGGGTTCAAGAATCACCTCGGCGTCCTTGATGCCCAGCTCCAGCGCCTGTTCGGCCGCAATGTATTGGTGAGCGTCATTGCACACCAGCATCGGCTTGGCCTCAGCGCCCGCCGACCCCAGCCGCAACAGCGTGTTTTGCAACAGGCTGCGGGCATCGGTCAAACGGATGAACTGCTTGGGCAACAGTTCGCGTGACAGCGGCCACAGGCGTGAGCCGGAGCCGCCGCAAAGAATGACAGCCCGGTAGGGGGGAGGGGGATTCGTCATGGCGCTCACTCCTTGAAGTAGGCCTGGGTGTACGGATGCACGCCGGGGTCGGCGGCGATCTCTTGTGCGGGCAGCCAGCGGTAGCCCTGGTGCTGGCGTTGGGGAAGGCTTGCGGTATCCAGCGACAGCTCGGCCTCGTAGGCGAGGACGACGTAATGGGTGGAGCGTCCGGCTTCACCCGCGAAATTGGTGCCATAGAAATGTTCGTACACGCCGCGCGGCGTCCACGCGTCTGCCTCGATGGGCAGGCCGAGCTCTTCGCGGGCGATGCGGGCGAGCGCGTCGCGCAAGGATTCGTTTTTGCGGATGCGTCCGCCCGGCACAAACCAGGCGCCGCGCGCGGGCGGGTTGGTGCGTAAGCCGGTCAGGTAGCGGCCGTCGGCGTCGCGCAGCAGCAGGTCGATGGAGACCAGCGGCAGCATCTCCACCGCCCGGCGGAAGTCCGCCTGCGGCAGCACGCCTGCGGACGGGTTGTGCGGCCCAGCGCTGTGGGCGGGCCATCCCAAGGGTTTAGTAGACATTGCGGCCCGTCCATCCCGACACGGCCGTGCGGGCGATGATCAGCAGGTCCATCCGGAACGTCCAGTGCTGGATGTAATAGATGTCATGCTCGACGCGGTCGCTCATCTTGCGCAGCGTGTCCGTCTGGCCACGAAAGCCATTCACCTGCGCCCAGCCCGTGATGCCCGGTTTGACGCGGTGGCGCATCATGTAGCGCTGCACCAGGTCCTTGTACATTTCGTTATGTTCCAGCGCGTGCGGGCGCGGCCCCACGACGGACATATCGCCCATCAGCACGTTCAGAAACTGCGGCAGCTCATCCAGACTGGTACGGCGCAGAAAGCCGCCGATACGGGTGATGCGCGAGTCGTTACGCGTGGCCTGGGTGACGGTGCCGTGTTCCTGATGCACCGTCATCGTGCGGAATTTGTAGACGTGAAAGACCTTGCCATCCACACCCAGCCGCGGCTGGGTAAAGAACACCGGCCCGCGTGAGGTCAGCTTCACCATCAGCGCAATGGACAGCATCACGGGCGATAAGCCGATCAGCGCGCAAAAAGCGAAGCTGCGGTCAAACACTTCCTTGGCCCAGCCGCGCACGCCAGCCGCCGGCAGACTATTCAGTTGAATGGCGGGCAGCCCCAGGAATTCACCGATGCGATGGCCCAGCAGCTGAATCGACATCACATCGGGAATCCAGCGGATATCCACCAAGTCGTTACGCAAGTGATAGAGCACTTCGCGCAGCTCCTGGCCCGCCTCCATCGGAAGCACGATCCAGATTTCACGCACATTGTGTTCGTGGACGAAGCTGTGCAGGTTGTCCAGATCATGCAGGCGGCGCACTTGCGGCGGCAGGCTTTCATGCGGTTCGGCATAGATGCCCGCCACTTCATAGCCCGCGCCCCGGTACTGTTCGACGCGGCGCCACAGGTCATGGCCCAGCGCGCCAAAGCCCACCAGCAGCACGTGCTTCTTATTTAGTCCGCGATCACGCGCCGCGCCCAGCACGGCGTAGACCGCAATGCGCACGCCGGCCAGCGTCAGCGCCGCCATGCCAAACCAGGTAGCCGCCCATATGCGCGATATCGCGGCGGTCTGATGCATGAGAAAACTGACAAGAATGCCCAGTGCGAACACGGTCGCCCACGCCGCCAGGCTGCGCACGACGAGATCCGTCAGCAGCCGGCCCCGCCAGGACACATACAGGCGGAAGGCGGGGAACAGGGCAATCACGCCCAGCCCGCACAAATACACCAGGAACAGATGAATTTGCGGCGGGTCCGCCAATGCATCGTCCGAGAATTTCAAGCCGGTGGCAGTCAGGCCGCAGGTGATGACGATCGCGGCGTCGAGCAGGCGGTATAGATAGCTTGCTCCACTGAATCTTGCCGACGTGTCCGATTGGGACGGGTCCATCGCGCACTCCTGTTCGGGGGGAGTCTTTCTTGCGGCGACAACAACGGTGCAGTGCCGCAAAACATGTGGCTACCGACGAAATCTTATTGAGTGCAAGGCGTACCCGAAACCTCCAAACGATGTAGGAGAAGGCTTAGGGCATCCGTCGAATGTGCGGGGCTTGAAAAAGAGAGTGGAATGTCGCAACCCGTTACGCATCGGGCTCCTTTCCAAGCAACGAAGTCATTCACAGTGGATTTGCCATGACGACATTTTTCGGAACGTTGAGCCGGGCCATCGCCGCTATCGCGCTCGTGTCCTCGCTAGGCGCTTGCGCCCTGTCACCCGGTATGACCTTCAGCGCCGGCCATCTCGTTGATCCGCTGGACCCGAACTCCGTGGCGCCGATCAAGGAAATCACGCCGGCTCTCGTGGTGGACGACTTACGCGCCCGCCAGGCATTGATCAACAACGACGGCGTTGACCGTCTTGTCGGTTCCGTTGAACCCTACCGCATTGGACCCGGAGACATCCTCTCCATCGTCGTGTGGGATCACCCCGAGCTCGTGCTTCCGACGCAAACCTACGCCATCGGAACTGGGGTGACCGAACTAATCATGGGAGATACCGCCTCGGGCATTCCGGGCTATACGGTCTCATCCACTGGATACATCCAATTTCCGTATGCAGGATTGCTGAAAGTGGCGGGGTTGACGGAACTTCAGGCGCGCAATCTCATAGTCAATAGTTCCGGCAAGTACATCCAAGATCCGCAGATCACGGTACGCGTGCTGGGCTATCGAAGCAAGCGTGTCTACGTCGAAGGCGAAGTGAAGTTGCCGGGCACGGTTGCCATCAACGACATTCCGATGACTCTGCTCGAAGCGGTCAACCGCGCGGGAGGTTTATTGCCCACCGCTGATCGCAGCGCCGTCTATGTCATTCGCGATGGCCGCCGTACCCGCGTGAATTTGCCCGCACTGATCGAGCGTGGCCAAGACCTGAATCAAGTGATGCTGAAGTCGGGCGACATCGTGCGTGTCACGCCGCGAGACGACAGCAAGGTGTTCGTGATGGGCGAAGTGTTCCTGCCCACCACCGTAGTGATGCGCGACGGACGGATGTCGTTGACCGAGGCGCTGGGCATGGCGGGAGGACCTAACCAGCTCTCGGCCGACGCGTCGCAAATCTTTGTTGTGCGCAGTACCGAAGACGCTAAGCCCCAGGTGTTTCACCTGAACTCCAAGTCGCCGCAGGGCTTGGCGGTAGGAGCGAAGTTTGAGTTGGAGCCCAAAGACGTTGTGTTCGTGGATACGGCGGCGCTGGTGCGGTGGAACCGCTTCATCAGCAACCTGTTCCCGAGCGCACAAACGGTACAGACCGTGAAGTCGATCAATTAAGTCCGCCTTTCGGGGCCGCAAGGCTCCAAAACCACGCCTTTGGGGGCGCCGCATCCGCGGCGGCGCCCACGTCTGGAGAGCTGCATGTCGTTGCCCATCGAATCATTCGAGCCGAACGTCCCGGCTCGCCAGCAGGAAACCCCGTTGTCGTCCCATGTGGATGCGATCGTCTCCAACCGATGGATGATCATCGCGATCACCTTGCTCGCCTTTCTGGGCGCCTTGGCCTACGTGATGGTGACCCCGTCGGTGTATTCCGCCGACATCATCGTGCAGGTTGAAGAGGAAATGCCGAACGGCCAGGCGCGCAGCCTGTTGGGCGATGTGTCCGCCATGTTCGACACCAAGGCCGAAACCTCCGGCGAAATGGAAGTGCTGCGTTCGCGCATGGTGGTGGGACCCGCCGTCGATAAATTCCTGCTCTACATCCATGCCAAGCCCCGCTACTTCCCGGTGGTGGGTGAATGGCTTGCGCAGCGTTATGAAGCGCTGCCGTATCCGTCCAGCCTGCCGCGTGGCGGTTACGCGTGGGGCGGAGAATCCATTGCGATCTCGCAGCTGGATGTGCCCAATGAATGGCTGGGCAAGCCGTTTCGCGTGACGACGCTGGGCGAAGGCCGCTACACGCTGACCGACAAATTCACGGGCGCCACGTTCAATGGCACCGTGGGCAAGCCTGAACATTTCCTGTTGCCCGGCGGCGGCGCCATGGACGTGCACATCGACGCGTTGGCAGGCCGGCCTGGCACGGAGTTCACCGTGTCGCGCAGCTCGCGCCTGGCGGCGATTGAAGACGTGCAATCGCACCTGGGCATCTTTGAACGCGGCCGCGCATCGGGCGTGATCGGCGTCACGCTGGAAGGCAACGACCCGGCGTTGACCACCGCGGTGCTGAACCAGATCGGCCAGGAATACGTGCAGCAAAACGTGAACCGGAAGTCGGCGCAAGCGGAGAAATCGCTGGGCTTCCTGGAGCAGCAGCTGCCTATCCTGAAGGGTGAGCTGGACGCGGCCGAAACCAAGTACAACGCCTTGCGCAACAAGCGCGGCACGATCGACCTGAGCGAAGAAGCCAAGCTGATCCTGGCGCAATCGGTGGACGCGCAAACAAAGGTGATGGAGCTGCGTTCCAAGCGCCAGGAACTGATCACGCGCTTTGCGCCCACGCACCCGAGCATCGTCGCCATCGACCGCCAGATTGCATCGCTGTCGGGCGACGTCAGCCGCATCGGCAACAACATCAAGCAGTTGCCCGATCTGGAGCAAGACGTGGTGCGCCTGGTGCGTGATGTGCGCGTGAACACCGAGCTCTACACGGGCCTGTTGAACAACGCGCAGCAACTGCGTTTGATCCGTGCCGGCAAGGTGGGCAACGTGCGCATCCTGGATGCCGCCGTGCAGCCCGACCGCCCCGTGCGCCCCAAGGCCGCGATCATTCTGGGTGTGGCCACCGCCATCGGCCTGATCTTCGGCATGCTGTGCGCCTTTGTCCGCAACGCGTTGTTCGGCGGCCTGTCCGAACCCGAAGACGTCGAACGCTATACGGGCCTGCCGGTGCTGGCCGCCATTCCCTACAGCGATATGCAGGACAAGCTGTGGCGCCGCAGCCGCCGCAAGAACGCGACGGTGCCTGCGCTGTTGGCGCAAAGCCAGGGCAATGCGCCGCCCATCGAAAGCCTGCGGTCGTTCCGCAATGTGCTGCAAGCGTCGCTGCGCCAGTCGGCCAACAACATGGTCATGTTCACCGGCCCGGTGGCGGGCGTGGGCAAGTCGTTCCTGTCGGCCAACTTCGCGTTCATCCAGGGCGGCGTGGGCAAGCGCGTGCTGCTGATCGACGCCGACTTCCGCAAGGGCCAGCTGAACCGCTACTTCGGCGTGCCGAAGGAAGACGGCTTGTTCGAAGTGCTGTCGGGCACGATCCCGCTGGCGCGCGTCAGAAAGCACAGCGTGTCTGAAGGCGTGGACTTCATCGCCACGGGTGCGGTGACGTTCGACCCGTCTGAACTGCTGGCCTCGCCGGTGTTTGGCGCCACGTTGCGCGAGCTGTCTTCGCAATACGACATGGTGATTCTGGACACCGCGCCCGTGCTGTCGTCCCCCGATGCGGCGGTGGTGGGCACGCATGCGGCGGCGGTCATGGTGGTGGTGCGCTCCGGCATGAACACCGTGGGCGAAATCCGCGAAACCGCCAAGCGGCTCATCCAGGCAGGCGCGCCCGTGGATGGCGTGTTGTTCAACGGCTTGAAACTCATGCCGGAACGCTTTGGCTTCCGGTCCAAGTATGGGAGCTATCGATACTCCCGTGCGGCGTATTACGGCGATTTCAAACAGAACGGCCCCAAATAACGCCACCCGGAGAAACTGGCATGCACGGAACTTTTGGCTGGGATACCCCGCAAATTCTGGATGCGGTTTTCAAGGCTTATGACATACGCGGCACGGTGCCGGACGAACTCGATGCACGCTTCGCGCACAGCCTGGGCATGGCGGTGGGCACCAAGGCGCGGGATTTGGGCGCGCGTTCGATTGTGGTGGGGCGCGATGGCCGGTTAAGCAGCGTGGAGCTGGCGGCGGCGCTGCAAGCGGGCTTGCGTTCGGCGGGCATGCACGTGATTGACCTGGGCATGGCGACCACGCCAATGGTGTATTTCGCCACGCGTTTGATGGACACGGGCGCGGGCATTGCGGTGACGGGCAGCCACAACCCGCCCGCGCACAATGGCTTCAAGATTGTGCTGGACGGCGCGTCGCTGTACGGCGAAGGCATCACCGCGTTGCGCGATGCCATGCGCTTGCCGATTGAATCGGCCGACGTGCCGGGCGGGCGCACGCAGATGCAGATCCAGCCCTGCTACGCGGCGCGGCTGGTGGGCGACATCCGCATGGCGCGTCCGATGAAGATCGCCATCGATTGCGGCAGCGGCGTGGCGGGTGCGGTGGCGCCCGCCTTGTTTCGCGCCTTGGGCTGCGAGGTGACGGAACTGTTCTGCGAGGTGGATGGCTCATTCCCCGGCCATCATCCGGACCCTGCCGACCCGCAAAACCTGCAAGACCTGATCTATTGCCTGCGCTATTCCGATTGCGAAGTCGGCCTGGCGTTTGACGGCGATGGCGACCGCCTGGGCGTTGTCACCAAATCGGGACAGATCATCTGGCCCGACCGGCAACTGATTCTGTTTGCGCGCGATGTGCTGGCGCGCAACCCGGGCGCCGAGATCATTTACGACGTCAAGTGCAGCCGCCACGTAGCGCGCGCCGTCGTCGAAGCAGGGGGGCGGGCCACCATGTGGAAGTCAGGGCATTCCCTGATTAAAGCCAAGATGCGCGAGACGGGAGCGCTACTTGCTGGAGAGATGAGCGGCCACATGTTTTTCAAAGAGCGCTGGTACGGCTTTGACGATGGCATCTACGCCGCTGCACGGCTGTTGGAAATTCTGTCGTCTGCGCCGGACCCGTCAGGCTTGCTTGAAAGCCTGCCGCAGTCTTGCGCGACCCCCGAAATCAAGCTGGACACCGCTGAAGGCGAACAGTTCGAACTGGTGGAGACATTGCGCGCACAAGGGGAATTCCCGGGCGCCGTGTCCATCAACGATCTGGACGGCGTGCGGGTGGACTATGCCGACGGCTTCGGCCTGGCGCGTCCATCGAACACGACGCCGACGGTGGTTTTGCGTTTTGAAGGAGACACCGTGGCCGCGTTGGCCCGTATTGAGGAGGACTTCCGCAACGCGTTCCGGCGCATTGCACCTCATGTTCGTTTACCGTTCTAAGGAGCATCACGCGATGGGTAAGGCCAACTATGCGATTGAGGCGTTAAGGGCGAATTCCGGCCTGGCGCAGAGCCCCGAGTGGCAGGCGTTTGCGCAGGCCGCGCAAACTGCCGAATTGGATGCCAGCACGCTGAAAGTGATCGAAGCGGCCGGGTTGTGCGTGGACCTGACCATGCAGCGCCAGTCTCCGGCGCTGGAGGCAGCGGCGTTGAATTTGTTGCAAGCGCGCGGGTTGGCGGATGCCCGCCACGCGCTGTTCGCCGGCGATCCGGTCAACTGGACGGAAGGCAAGCCGGCGTGGCACACGGCGCTGCGCGCTGGCCGCACGCGCGAGCAACCGGACGGCCAGGACGCCGATTCCGTTTGCGAATATTCGCGCATGACGGACTTCGTGCGCCGCGTGGATCAGACGGCAGATTTTTCAACCGTGCTGCATATTGGGATCGGCGGCAGCGACTGGGGCCCGCGTCTGGCCATTCAGGCGTTCGGCGGCCCGTCGCAGCGCCGCCAGATTCGCTTCGTGTCCAACATCGACGGCCATGCGTTTCACGACGCCATCGCCGGGCTGGACCCGCGGCGTTGCCTGGTGGTGGTGTCGTCCAAATCTTTCACCACCTCTGAAACGCTGCACAACGCGCGCGCCGCTATTGCCTGGCTCAAGCAAGGCGGTGTGGCCGACGTATCGGAACATCTGGCGGCGGTTACCGCCAACGCGCCGGCGGCGCGTGCGCTGGGCGTGCCGGCCAGCCAGGTGTTCAAGATGTGCGACTGGGTGGGCGGACGCTATTCGGTGTGGTCGGTGGCGGGCCTGTCGATTGCGTTGACCGTGGGCGCCGATGTGCTGATCGGCATGCGCGCGGGCGCCGAAGCGATGGACCAGCATTTCAGCCAAGCGCCGTTTGCGGCGAATGCGCCGATTCAGCTGGCGTTGGCCGGGCTGGTCAATTGCAGCGTGCTGGGCCACAACTCGTTGAACATCGCCGCGTACAGCGCGCGTCTGCTGCATCTGGTGACCTATCTTCAGCAACTGGAAATGGAGTCGCTGGGCAAGCGCGTGGCGGGCGATGGCACGGCGGTCGGCGTGCCGACTGCGCCCATCATCTGGGGCATGCCGGGTACCGATGGCCAGCACACCTTCTTCCAATGGCTGCATCAAAGCGAAGACGGCGCGCCGGTGGACTTCATCGCCAGCCTGCAAGGGCATACCGACAGCCCGGACGCGCACCGCCTGCTGCTGGCCAATTGCCTGGCGCAGCGTCAAGCGCTGTTGCGCGGCAAGTGCCTGGAGCAAGCGCTGCAAGACGTGGCGCATATCGACGACCAGGAACGCGCGCTGAGCCTTGCGCAGCACATGGTGCATCCGGGCGGACGGCCGTCCACGCTGATCGTGCTGCGTCAACTGGACCCGCGCGGTCTGGGCGCGCTGCTGGCGCTATACGAACACAAAGTGTTTGTGCAAAGCGTGGTCTGGGGCATCAACCCGTTTGACCAATGGGGGGTGGAACTGGGCAAGCGGCTGGCCACGGGCATTGAGCGTGAACTGGCGGTGCCGGTGTCGGCCGGCGTGGTGGACTGGGGGCATGACGCGTCTACCTCGTACTGGATCGACCGCTATCGCGGCCACGCGCAGGCGCCGCGCCCGCGCCATGCATGGGTGCCAGGCATGGCCGCGCACCTTTGACGGAGACGGGCATGCCGGACCTGCATGTGCTGGTGACGGGCGGGGCGGGCTACATCGGCACGCACACGCTGGTGGCGATGGTGGCGGCGGGCCAGCGGCCGCTGGTGCTGGATAACTTCAGCAACGGCAGCCGCGAGGCCGTGCGCCGGGTCGAACAACTGTGCGGCGTGCCGATACCGCTGATCGAAGGCGATATCCGCACGCCCGGGTTGATTGAATCGGTGCTGGCCGGTGCGGCGGCCAGCGGCACGCCGGTAGACGCGGTGTTGCATCTGGCCGGCTGCAAGGCGGTGGGCGAATCGGTGGCGGACCCGCTCAAGTATTACGACAACAACGTCACCGGGTCCATGGTGCTGTTGCGCGCAATGCGTGACACCGGGGTCACGCGGCTGGTGTTCAGCTCGTCGGCCACGGTCTATGGCGAACCGCAATATCTGCCTTTCGATGAATCGCATCCGTTGGCGCCCACCAATCCCTATGGGCGCACCAAGCTGATGGTGGAAGAGATGCTGCGCGACGTCTGCGTGGCGGACCCGGCCTTCAGTGCGCTGACCTTGCGCTACTTCAATCCCATCGGCGCGCACGCGAGCGGCCGCATCGGCGAAAGCCCGCGTGATCTGCCCAATAATCTGTTCCCCTTCATTACGCAGGTGGCGGTGGGCCGCCAGCCATATCTGCGCGTGTTCGGCGACGACTACGACACTGCCGATGGCACAGGCGAACGCGATTATCTGCACGTGATGGATCTGGCTCGGGGGCATGTGCTGGGCTTGTCGCACTGCATGACGCACACAGGCTTTGCCGCGGTGAATCTGGGCACGGGGCAGGGCACGAGCGTCTTGCAGCTGGTGCGCGCGTTCGAAGAAGCCAGCGGCTGCCGGATTCCGCTGAACCGGCAGGGACGGCGCGCGGGCGACGTGGCGCGGACCTGGGCCGACCCGGCGCTGGCGGCGTCGCTGCTGGGCTGGCGCAGCACGCATGACGTGGCGGCGATGTGCGCGGACGGCTGGCGCTGGCAGCAGGGCAATCCGCAAGGGTATGACGCCGAAGCCAATACCGGCCAAGCGGCGGGCGACGTCGCGGGGCTGGCCACCCGCGATTCGGCGGGGCGGGCCGCCGCATAACCCCAATGCCATGTCGGAGGGATTCCGGAAACCGGGCGCCTGCGGTTACAGTTGACGGCATTATTGCGTAGCAGCATGGCGCAGGCGGCGCATCCGCCCGCGCCGTGCACCGTCAGTGAGGCTCTCCCATGTTTGAAATCCATCTGTATGCCGGAGGTCGCGGACAACACCGCGCCCGTCAGGGGCAGTCGCAATGAGCGGCCCCACCTACATCCCGCCCGCCCACTGGAACCTGGACAGCATCGTGTCCGGCCTGCGCGACGCCCGCGTGGCGTGGCGCGGCCCGCGTGGCCGTTTGCGCGAAGACTCGGGCCTGCGCGAGTTCCCGTCGCAGGAAAGCCTGCGCCAGATCATCAAAGACCTCTGTGGCGCCTTGTTCCCGATGCGCCTGGGCCCCATCGACCTGCGCGAAGAAGTCGAAGACTTCTATGTGGGCCACACCATCGGCGCGGCCTTGGACGCGTTGTTGCATCAGGTCTGTCTTGAGCTGCAATACGTGGGCCGCCACGAACACGCGGACCCGGCGCAGACCCAGCAACGCGCCATCGAAATCGTGCGCCAGTTCGGCGCCGAGCTTCCGCGCGTGCGCGCTGCACTCGACCTGGACGTGACCGCCGCCTATCAAGGCGACCCGGCCGCGCACAGCGTTGACGAAGTGCTGCTTTGCTATCCGGGCGTGGCGGCGATGATTCATCATCGTCTGGCCAACGTGCTGTATCGGCTGAACGTGCCGATGCTGGCCCGTATCGTGGCCGAAATCGCGCATGCCGACACCGGCATCGACATCCACCCGGGCGCCACCATCGGCCGCAGCTTCTTTATTGATCACGGCACGGGTGTCGTCATCGGCGAAACTGCCATCATCGGCGACCGCGTGCGGCTCTATCAGATGGTGACGCTGGGCGCCAAGCGCTTCCCGCCCGGTGAAAATGGCGAGCTCAAGAAGGGCCTGCCGCGCCACCCGCTGATTGAAGACGACGTGGTGATCTACGCGGGCGCCACCATTCTGGGCCGCGTCACGATCGGCAAGGGCTCGACCATCGGCGGCAACGTCTGGCTCACGCGCAGCGTGCCGCCGGGCAGCAACGTCACGCAGGCCAGCCTGGTCAGCGACATGCCCGACTGCGGGCTGGGCGGCTAAGCGCCGTCCACGCGGGCGCTGCCCCTGCGGGCGGCGTCAGACCGGCACACAGGAGTCAGGATGGACACACGAGTCTCGGACCTGGCCGCCTTGCGCGGCTTCATCGACCGCCACCCGCGGCTGTTCGTGCTGACGGGGGCGGGCGTCAGCACCGATTCCGGCATCCCCGACTACCGCGACACCGAAGGCGAATGGAAGCGCAAGCCGCCCATGACGTTGCAGACGTTCATGGGTGACGACCTGGCGCGCGCCCGCTACTGGGCGCGCAGCATGGTCGGCTGGCGCCGCTTTGGCCACGTCAAACCCAACGACTCGCACCGGGCGCTGGCGCGGCTGGAATCGCAAGGCCGCATCAGCGTGCTGGTCACGCAAAACGTGGATGGCCTGCATGAGGCCGCGGGCAGCCGCGAGGTCGTGGACCTGCACGGCCGGCTGGATGAAGTGCGCTGCATGAACTGCGATTGGCGCGGCGGCCGCCAGCCCTGGCAAGAGGCCTTGCAGCAGGGCAACCCCTATTGGACATCGCTGGACGCCACCGATGCGCCCGACGGCGACGCGGATCTGGACGGCGAAGATTTCTCGCAATTCACCGTGCCGCCGTGTCCGCGCTGTGGCGGCATCGTCAAACCGGATGTGGTGTTCTTCGGCGAAACCGTGCCGCGTGAACGGGTCGACCGCGCCAACGCGGGCTTGATGAGCGCCGACGCGGTGCTGGTCGTGGGCTCATCGCTGATGGTGTATTCGGGTTACCGCTTCGTGACGGCGGCGGCGCGAAATGGCTTGCCGATCGCCGCCATCAACCTGGGCCGTACCCGCGCTGACAGCCTGTTGACCCTGAAGGTGGAACAGCCTTGCGCGGTGGCGCTGGACGCCTTGTAACCGGCCGGTTTTTGACCGGTCTAAGCAAGTGCTTGCCCTGTAAGGGATTTTTCCCGCTGTTACAGACCTTTCCAAAGGGTTGTCCACAGGAACTGTGGATAATTCCTAGGGATTACCCGCGTCTGCCAGCTCGATGGCCTCGCCCAGCAAGGCCTTGCGGGCGGCGTGCCAGCTGCCGGCGTCCGGTGCGTACAGCAGCCCGCCGGTGCGATGCGTGGGCTTGTAGGGCGATCCGTCAAAGCGCGCGGCGTATCCGCCAGCTTCGCGGTGCAGCAGCCAGCCCGCCGCGTGGTCCCACGCCGTCAACTGGTTGTACAGCGCGATGTGGCAATGCCCGGCGGCCAGCATCCGGTATTCATGCGCGGCGCAACGCAGCGACGCGGTGCTGCCCAGACGCGACAGATGGCTGTTGACGGTGGTGCGCAGCGGCTCGGGCAGGGCGCCCGTGGCGATCAGGCCGTCCATGTCTTCCAAAGGCGCAGGCGGCGCCACGGTGAGCGGCACGCGCCGGCCGTTCTCGTATTCCATCCAGGCGCCTTCGCCGCGCACGGCCAGCGCGCTGTCGCGGTTGACCGGGTCGTAGATTACGCCCGCGATGACGTCGCCGCGATGGCAGGCCGCGATCATCATGCCGAACAGCGGCAGGCCCGCCACGTAGTTGCGGGTGCCGTCGATAGGATCAATCAGAAAGGCCAGGTCGGCGTCGACCAGCATGTTCAGCAAGGCCGGGTTGCGCGCGGACGCCTCTTCACCAATGAGCACGGCGCCCGGATGCAGCTTGGCCAGCCGCGCGCCGATCATGCGTTCGGCGGCTTCGTCAGCGTCGGTGACCAGATCGCGCGGCGAACTCTTGCCCCGCACCGAGCCTTCCGGCAGGTTCCGAAAGCGCGGCATGACTTCCGTCAGGGCGGTTTCGGCCAGCACGGCGGCAAGCTTGCGGGTGTCCTCAAGGGTAAAAGTTCTGCTCATTCGGTGTCATCCAGGGAACGCGCAAATCTATCACGCCTGAGCGGCAATTGATCGTGATTTATAAGTCACTGGATTGAAAGGACATTTTCCGGCTATGCAGGAGTTATCTGCCGGGTTGTCCACAGTTGCTGGGGATAAGCGGGGCAGGTCTGGTGACCTGCCGGCTTATCCCCGGTGCGCGGCAGGGCGCCGCGCACCCATTGGGCGTCAGGCGCCCAGATCGACGCAGAGGTACTTGATTTCGAGGTATTCCTCGATGCCGTACTTCGAGCCTTCGCGGCCCAGGCCGGATTGCTTCACGCCGCCAAACGGGCCGACTTCGTTCGAAATCAAACCGGTGTTGATGCCGACGATGCCGTATTCCAGCGCTTCGGACACGCGCCAGATGCGGGCGTAGTCGCGCGTGAAGAAATACGCGGCCAGACCGAAGATGGTGTCGTTGGCCATGCCGATGACTTCTTCTTCCGTTTCGAAGCGGAACAGCGGCGCGACCGGGCCGAAGGTTTCTTCGGTGGCAAAGCGCATCGACTGCGTCACGTCGCGCACGACGGTCGGCTCGAAGAACGTGCCGCCCAGCGCATGCGGCTTGCCGCCAGCAATGACCTTGGCGCCGTGCGAGGTGGCGTCGGCGATGTGCTCCTGCACCTTTTCCACGGCGTTGGCGTCGATCAGCGGACCTTGCGTCACGCCATCGGCAAAGCCGTCGCCCACCTTCATGGCGTTGACCTTGGCGACCAGGCGCTTGGCGATTTCTTCATACACGCCGGCCTGCACGTAGATGCGGTTCGCGCACACGCACGTCTGGCCTGCGTTGCGGTACTTGGACGCCAGGATGCCGTCGACCGCGCGGTCCAGGTCGGCGTCGTCGAACACGATGAAGGGCGCGTTGCCGCCCAGTTCCAGCGACAGCTTCTTGATAGTCGGGGCGCATTGCTCCATCAGCGTGCGGCCGACTTCGGTGGAACCCGTGAAGCTCAGCTTGCGCACCACGTCGCTTTCGCACAGGGCGGCGCCGATGTCGCGCGAGCTGCCGGTGATGACGTGGAACACGCCTGCCGGCACGCCGGCTTCTTCGGCCAGCACGGCCAGCGCCAGCGCGGTCAGCGGGGTTTGCTGAGCAGGCTTGACGACCATGGTGCAACCGGCAGCCAGCGCGGGGCCGACCTTGCGGGTGATCATGGCGGCCGGGAAGTTCCACGGCGTGATGGCGGCGGTTACGCCGATGGGCTGCTTCAACGCCAGCAGGCGCTGGCCGGCCTTGGGGCTTTGCAGCACGTCGCCGTCGATGCGCTTGGCTTCTTCGGCAAACCATTCCAGGAACGACGCGGCGTAGGCGATTTCGCCGGCGGCTTCGGTCACGGGCTTGCCCTGCTCGGACGTCATGATGGCGGCCAGGTCTTGCTGGTTCTGCATCATCAGTTGCGCCCACTTCAGCAGGATCGCGGCGCGTTCCTTGCCGGTCTTGGCGCTCCAGGCCGGCAGCGCGGCTTGGGCGCTGGCGATGGCTTGTTCGGTTTCCTTGCGGCCCAGCTTGGGCACGGACACGATGGTCTTGCCGGTGGAGGGGTTGTCCACCGGAATCGACGCGCCATTGCCGGCGCCAACCCACTTTCCGTCGATGTAGCAGGCGTCGCGCAGCAGTTCAGGGCGCGACAGGGGGTGAGTCAAAGCGGTCATTATCGGAGTCTCCTTGAATGAAATGCAGCGGGGTCAGGAAACGGCTGCGGGCGTGGCGGTAAACCGCTGCACGCCCGCAATTGCCATGCCTGCCCACCGGCTATCGGGGTTCAGGCCCTGAACGTCAAACGGCCAGCGCTTCCGACAGGATAACCAGCGCGCGGTCGAATTGCGCGTCGGGAATTGTCAGGGGGTACAGGAAGCGCAGTACGTTGCCGTACACGCCGCAGCTCAGCAGGATCAGGCCTTGCTCCAGCGCGCGCGCTTGCACACGCTTGACGGCTTCGGCGTCCGGCTTGCCTTGGGCGTCGTTCAGTTCCAGCGCCACCATCGAACCCAGGCCACGCACATCGGCGATGGCCGGCACCTTGGCGCGCAGGCCTTCCAGATGGGCGCGCAGCTTCTCGCCCAGCACGTTGGCGCGGTCGCACAGCTTTTCTTCAGCGATGACGTCCAGCACGGCGTGCGCGGCGGCAACCGCCAGCGGGTTGCCGGCGTAGGTGCCGCCCAGGCCGCCAGCGGCCGGGCCGTCCATGACATCGGCGCGGCCGACAACGCCCGAAATCGGGAAGCCGCCGCCCAGGCTCTTGGCCATGGTGATCAGGTCGGCTTGCACCGAGTGGTGTTCCATTGCGTACAGCTTGCCGGTGCGGCCAAAGCCCGTTTGCACTTCGTCGGCGATCAGCAGGATGCCGTGCTCGTCGCAGAGCTTGCGCAGCGCGGTCATCAGTTCAGGCGGGGTGATGTTGAAGCCGCCTTCGCCTTGCACCGGTTCGATGATGATGGCGGCCACGCGCTTGGGATCGATGTCGCACTTGAACAGCAAGTCCAGCGCCTTGAGCGAGTCGGCAACGCTGATGGACTGCGTGGCGTTGGGGAACGGCACGTGATAGATGTCGCCGGGCATCGGGCCGAACGACAGCTTGTACGGAGCGACCTTGCCGGTCAGCGCCATGCCCAGCATGGTGCGGCCGTGGAACGAACCCGAGAAGGCGATGACGCCCGAGCGGCCCGTCGACGAACGCGCGATCTTGATGGCGTTTTCAACGGCTTCGACGCCGGTCGTGAAGAAGGCGGTCTTTTTCAGGCCATCGATGGGGGCCAGGCGGTTGATGCGCTCAGCCAGCGAGATGTAGCCTTCATACGGCACGATCTGGTAGGCAGTGTGCGTGAAGTTGTCCAGCTGGGCGGACACGGCGGCCTTGACCTTGGGGTGCAGATGGCCGGTGTTCAGCACGGCGATGCCGCCTGCGAAATCAATGTATTCCTTGCCGTTGGCGTCCCACAGCGTGGCGTTTTCGGCGCGCACGGCGTAGAAGTCGCACATGACGCCAACGCCGCGCGGCGTGGCCAGGGAACGGCGGGTATTCAGGTCCTGATTCTTCATCTCTGCCTCGGGGAACGTGATGGGCGGGAAAAACCTTATTTAATGCTACGATGGCCCCATTTGTGGGAACCACTTTGATAAAACAGGTAGAACCAATTGCGGTCCATTGTTGGTGACTTGCTGCTGCTGCGCTTGGCGGATGGCTCTACTGAGCCGATGAACAAGCGCCTGTACCGCGGAATCCGTGAAGCGATCCTCGATGGCGCCATCGCGGCGGACTCGCGGCTGCCCGCCTCACGCGACCTGGCCGCCGAACTCGGCATCGCCCGCAACACCGTTGTTCACGTCTACAGCCAGCTGCTGGCCGAAGGCTATACGCGCAGCCGCCAGGGCAACGGCACCTTCGTCAACGCGTCGGTGCCGGATTCGTATCTGGCCAGCGGCCGCCGCCTGCGCCAGCCGCCGCAAGCGCAGCCCGGCCCGGCGTTGTCGCCGCGCGGTGCGGCCATTGTCGATGGCGTGTCGGCCTCGCCTTATCAATGGGGGGCGTTCATGCCGGGCGTGCCTGACCTGACCGAATTCCCGCACAAGAAGTTTGGCCGCATTTTCAGCGCGCTGTGGCGCAACCCGTCGCCCGACTTGCTCACCTACGCCTACGGCGGCGGCCTGCCTGCGCTGCGCGAGGCCCTGGCCCAGCATCTGGCGCTGACGCGTTCCATTGATTGCGACCCGGAACAGATCATCATCACCGAAGGCTCGCACCAAGCCATCGACCTGACCACCCGCATCCTGGGCGAAGCCGGCGAAACGGCGTGGGTCGAAGACCCGGGCTACTGGGGCGCCCGCACCATCCTGCAAGCCAATGGCCTGCACACCGTGCATTTGCCCGTGGACGAAGAAGGCATGCGCCTGCCCGACACGGTGGGCACGCCGCCGCGCTTCATCTTCGTCACGCCGTCGCATCAATATCCGCTTGGCCCTGTCATGTCGTTGACGCGGCGCCGCCAGTTGCTGGCGGTTGCGCGGCAGTGCGGCAGCTGGATCATCGAAGACGATTACGACAGCGAGTTCCGCTTCTCGGGCCGGCCCATTGCATCGCTGCTGGGCCTGGAGCCAGACGCGCCCGTCATCTATATGGGCACGTTCAGCAAGACGCTGTACCCGGGGCTGCGCGTGGGCTATCTGGTGCTGCCCAAGCCGCTGACGGCCGCGTTCCAGGCCGCGCACGCCGAGCTCTACCGGGAAGGGCATTTGATGACGCACGCGGCGCTGGCGACCTTTATTTCAGAAGGCCATTACGCCGCGCACATCCGCCGCATGCGCATGCTGTATGGCCGGCGGCGCGCGATGCTCGTCAATTTGATTGAACGCCGCCTGGGGCCGGAATGGCTGCATCGCGACGCCAGCATGGCGGGCTTGCATCTGGTGCTGACGCTGCCGCCCGATATGGACGACCTGCGCGTGGTGGACGTGGCGCGCAGCAAGGGCGTGCTGACGCGGGCGCTGTCGCGCTATTACGTGAATGACGAAGGGCGGCGGCCGGGGCTGCTGTTGGGGTACGCCTGTGTGCCCGAGCACGATATCGCGCGCAAGTTCGAGGTGCTGCTGGAAAGCCTGGCGGAAGTGGCGCGCAGGCCGGCCGCGGCTTGAGCGGTGGCCATCAGCATCAAAACGGCAGCAGCGCCGACGCGAAGGCGGCGGCGTTGCGCATGCCCTGGTCTTCAAAGTTGGTGTTGAACACGGCGTGCGCCTGCGTGCTTTGCGTGGCGAGCCGCGAAAAGCGTTCCGCCAGCTCCGCCAATTCACGTTCGGTGTACTCGTATTGAAAGCGCCCCGACGACGCCGTGCCCGACACATTCCACGCATCCGTGTTGCGGCCGTGCAGGCGCAGCAAGGTCAGGTCGGGGTGCGTGCATTCCCATATGGCGGGCACCGTGTTCTCAAAGCCCTGCGGCGCGTCGACCACCGTGTGCACCACGCCCAGATCGCGCTCAAACGCCAATGTGTCCGCGATGGCGGCTGCGCTGTCAAACCAGCTGCGATGCCGGAACTCCACCGAAATCAGATGCTCTTGCATGCGCCGCGCGCAGTCGGCCACATGCGCGCGGCCCCGCGCATCGCGCCGGACCCAGGGCGGAAACTGGAAATGCACCGCGCCCAGCTTGCCTGGCATCCGCAGCGGTTCCAGCGCCAGCTGATAGCGGCGCCACAGCTCATCGCGCAAGTCTTCCGGCATCTGGCCGTGATAGATGATGGGCTCGGGCCAATCGTCCAGTTCGCGCTGGATGTCGCGCGGCAGGGCGGCAAGCGGCGTCTGGTGGCCGGTGAACAGCCGGAAGGCCTTGATGTTGAAGACAAAATCGTCCGGCGTGCGCTGGTCCCACAAATAAGCGTTGTCGGCCGAGGGCAGGGCGTAGTAGCTGGAATCGACCTCGGCCAGCCGGTAGCGCGACGCATAAAAGCGCAGCCGCGATTCGGCGCTGCGGGCCTCGGGCGGATAGAAGCGGCCGCAGGCAAGCAGGGTGGGATCGGTCCAGGAGGCGGTGCCGGTCAGAAGGCGCATGGGGGGGTATCGGGTTCGTATCGTGCCGGCGGCGGGGCCGGCTACGCTATGATAGCTGGATAAATAGCCAGTCATTGGCCGCCAATTCAGCCCAGCCTGCCGGTCAGGTTTTGCCGCCCAGCCGTCTCCAGCGCCGTCACAACGCGTCATGTCCGAACAGAATTCCGCTTCTACTCCCAGCCGTCCCGACCCCCTGGCCGACTTGAATTCCGCGCAGCGCGAGGCTGCCGAATTCGGCGTGGCGGGCGCTTCTGGCGATGACGGCCCCTTGCTGGTGATTGCGGGGGCGGGTTCGGGCAAGACCAACACGCTGGCGCATCGTGTCGCGCACCTGATCCTGAATGGCGCAGACCCGCAACGCATGTTGCTGCTGACCTTTTCACGCCGCGCCGCGCAGGAAATGGATCGCCGCGTAGGTTCGGTGTTGCAGCGGGTGATGAACCTGCGCGGCTCGCAACAGGCGCCGTCGCTGCCGTGGGCCGGCACGTTCCACGCCATCGGTGCGCGCTTGTTGCGCGACTGCGCGCTGCGCATCGGCCTGTCTGAAGCCTTCACCATCCATGACCGCGGCGATGCCGAAGACCTGATGGGCATGGTCCGGCATGAGCAAGGCCTGTCGTCCACGAAATCCCGCTTTCCCTTGAAAGGCACGTGCCTGGCCATTTATTCGCGCGTGGTCAACAGCCAGACGCCGGTGGCCGACGTGCTGAAAACGTCATTCCCGTGGTGCGCCCAATGGGAAGACGAACTGAAGAATCTGTTTCGCGGCTATGTGGCCGCCAAGCAGGATCAGCAGGTGCTGGACTACGACGACCTGCTGCTCTACTGGGCCGAGATGATGTCCGACCCAGGCATCGCGGCCGACGTGGGGGCGCGGTTTGACCACGTGCTGGTGGACGAATACCAGGACACCAACCGCTTGCAGTCGGCCATTCTGCTGGCGATGAAGCCCGACGGGCGCGGGCTGACGGTGGTGGGCGACGACGCCCAATCCATCTATTCGTTCCGCGCGGCCACGGTGCGCAACATCCTGGACTTCCCGACGCAATTCCCCAAGCCCGCGCGCGTCATCACGCTGGACCGCAACTACCGTTCCACCCAGCCCATCCTGAACGCATCGAATGCGGTGATCGGGCTGGCGACCGAGCGCTACGCCAAAGACCTCTGGACCGATCGCGCGTCATCGCAATTGCCAGAACTGGTGACCGTCAGCGATGAAGCCGGCCAGGCGCGTTGGGTGGCCGATCAGGTGTTGGCGCAGCGCGAGGGCGGCGCCACGCTGAAATCGCAGGCGGCGTTGTTTCGCACGGCCAGCCATAGCGCCGCGCTGGAACTTGAGCTGACCCGCCGCAACATCCCCTTCGTGAAATTCGGCGGCCTGCGTTTTCTGGAAGCCGCGCACGTGAAGGATTTGCTGTCGTTGTTGCGCTGGGCTGAAAACCCGCGCGGCCGCATGGCGGGCTTTCGCGTGGCGCAGCTGATGCCGGGCATTGGCCCCGCCACCGCCGGCAAACTGATGGACGCCATGTCCGCGTCCGCCGAACCGCTGCAAGCCCTGCGCGAATTCAAGCCGGGCGCTGCCGCCCAAGAAGAGTGGGGCGCGTTTGCCGACACCTACGCAGCATTGTGCGACCCCGGCCTGCGCTGGCCCGCGGATGTCGATCTTGCGCTGCGCTGGTATGCCGGCCAGCTGGAACGCCTGTATGACGACGCCCGTGTGCGCAAGACCGACCTGGACCAGCTGGTGCGGCTGGCGGCGGGCTATCCGTCGCGCGAACGCTTCCTGACCGAGCTGACGCTGGACCCGCCTGACGCCACCAGCGATGAGTCCGGCGCGCCGTCCCGCGACGAGGACTACATGATCCTGTCCACCATCCATTCCGCCAAGGGCCAGGAATGGAAGGCCGTGTACGTGCTGAACGTGGTCGACGGCTGCATCCCGTCCGACATGAGCACCGGCACCGCCGAGGAAATCGAGGAAGAACGCCGCCTGCTTTACGTGGCCATGACGCGCGCGAAAGAACGCTTGCAGCTCATCGTGCCGCAACGCTTTTACGTGCATCAACAAACGGGCATGGGCGACCGCCATGTCTATGGCTCGCGCACGCGCTACATCACGAATGCGATGCTGCCGCTGTTTGACCATCTGCCCAAGCCGCCCGCACTGCCGGATTTGCCGGGCGGCGGCCCGCCCAAGGAACCCCAGGCGCCCAGCATCGACGTCACCAAGCGGGTGCGCAGCCTGTTCTCGTAGCCTGGGCTATCATCGGCCGATGCGTATAAGTTGTCCGGTAGGGATCGCGTTGCCAAAGGAAGTCCATGTCCGCCGAAGATAGTTTTGCCGACGCCCACAAGGGCGAGGTGGTCGCGTCGATTGCCTATGTAAATGGGCGCCGCGACCGCGAAGTTCCCATCGACGAGGTGGGGCAGCACATCACCCGGTACAACAGCCAGCCGCAAGGCCAACCGCCCGGCATGTTGTGGATAGGCCTGCGCAATCCCACGCCGGAATTGCTGGCCCGGATTACCGGCGAATTGGGCGCCTGCGGCAAGAACCAGGAAGAAATGCTGGAGCCGCACCGGCGGCCGAAGATCATCGACTACGGCAACATGGTCCTTATCGTGACCATCACGGTCGAGGTCGAAGCCGAACGGCCCATCTTCGGCGAAACCCAGCTACTGATCGGCGACGGCTTTCTCGTCACCGTGCGCCGGGGGGCGACGGCGGCGCACAGCCCCTTGCGTGAACGGCTGGAAGCGTCGCCCGACCTGCTCAAGCGCGGCAGCGATTACGTGGCGTCCGAAGTGCTGGACTGGCTGGTCGACCGCTATGTGGCCGCGGCCGGCAAGATCGAAAGCGTGGTCGAAGGCGCAGAGCAAAAGCTTTTGATCCGCGGCGCCAAAGATACCGATATCCGCAGGCTCTACCGGCAGCGCCGCGACCTGCTGCGCATTCACACCGTGGTGTCGCCGATGGCCGAGATCTGCCGCCGGCTGGCGCGCGTCGAGATGTCGGCGGTGGATGAGCATGCACGCCCGTACTT
Source organism: Achromobacter sp. NPDC008082 (assembly GCF_042957345.1). Taxonomy (NCBI): domain Bacteria; kingdom Pseudomonadati; phylum Pseudomonadota; class Betaproteobacteria; order Burkholderiales; family Alcaligenaceae; genus Achromobacter; species Achromobacter sp. NPDC008082. The sequence goes on along the minus strand of NZ_JBIBIB010000006.1, from coordinate 193,709 downwards.
CGGCGAAGTGGCCGACCGGGTGCTGCGCGTGGACGAACTGTTCAATGCCTTGCGGGAATCGCTGGCCTTCGCCTTTGAAGCCAGCCTGATGATCGGGCAGGCGGCGCAGAACGACACCACCCGCAAGCTCGCCTCCTGGGCCGCCATTCTGGCGGTGCCGACGGCGATTGCCGGCATCTACGGCATGAACTTCGAATTCATGCCCGAGCTGAAATCGCCCTGGGGGTATCCGATTACGCTGGGCGTCATCGCAACGATCTGTTCGGTGCTGTACTGGCGGTTCCGCAAGTCGGGCTGGCTGTAGGCGCGGGCGCGGCGTAGGCGCACCCGGCCAAGCGGGACATTTTCCTCTCATCGCGCCGGTGGAAACGGGGCCGGCTGTGGCAAACTTCCTGCGTTTCTAACGTGGAGTGTGGCCGGTGCGTGGCAAACCCCCTTTTCGCGGCGGCAGCAAGCTGACCGCCTTGATCGTCGCCGTGATCCTTGCGGCGGCGGGCGCCCTCGTCAATTGGCTGCAATCTGACGGGCGCGATCCGCAACGCCCCCCATCGGCCGGGTCTTCGCCGCCATCCCTATCCCCGTCCTCCTCTCCATCCACATCCCGCCCCGGCCCCGGCCCCGCGTTGGCGGGCGGCATCCCGCAAGGCAGCTATACGCTGACCGGCCCCATCGTCAACGTCTCTGACGGCGACACCGTCACGCTGCGCGCGCCCGACGGCCAGCGCCGCATCCGCATGGACAGCATCGACGCCCCAGAAGAAGGCCATGGCGCTGACCAGCCCGGCCAGCCCTATGCCGAGGCGTCGCGCAAAAATCTGGCCGGCTTGGTGGCGGGCAAGACGCTGACCGCCCAATGCTACGAACAAGACCAGTACGGCCGCGACGTGTGCGCGCTGATCCTGGACGACGGCCGTTCGGCCAACCGCCTGCAAGTTGAATCCGGCTACGCCTGGGCCTACACGGCCAGAAAAGGCGACTATCTGCGCGACAAGGCCATGCCCGACCTGCAACGTCAGGCCAAGGACGCCAAGCGCGGATTATGGGTCGATCAAAACGCCATGCAGCCCTGGAAATGGCGCTACGACTGCTGGCGCCAACGCCAGTGCGGATGAGCCCGGCCGGTAGGGGGATGCCTGGGTACTGGCTCTGTCCCGCGTTTGCTATCCTCTGTCGCAACGATTTGAAGGGAAGGTTTCCATGCGTGCATTGAAGCGGCTCTGGGCGACAGCCATGCTGCTGTTGCTGGCGACGACGGGCTGCTCGCAAGAAAGCCCCATCAATAGCCCGTATCCGTCCGGCGCGGAAAGCCAGAACACGTTTTTCTCAGCGTTCGCGTCGCGCTCGCCCAAGTATCTGGACCCGGCCAACTCTTATTCCGGCGACGAAACGCCTTATACCTACAACATCTATGAACCGCTGTACGGCTATCACTATCTGAAGCGGCCGTACGAATTGGTGCCGCGCGCGGCGCAGTCCATTGATCCCCCGGTCTATCTGGATGCGCAAGGCAAGGAACTGCCCGCCGATGCGCCGGGCGACCAGATCGCCGAAAGCGTTTACGACATCAAGATCCGGCCCGGCGTGCGCTTTCAGCCGCATCCGGCCTTTGCCCGCAAGACAGACGGCAGCTACGACTACTACCCGCTGGCAAGCGGCGAGCTGGACGACAAGTTCTACATTCCCGATTTCCCGCGCACCGGCACGCGTGAACTGACCGCAGACGATTACGTCTACGCCTTCCGCCGCCTGGCCAGCCCGCGCGTGGCTTCGCCCATTTTTTCCGTCATGGCGGATCACGTTCAAGGCATGCAGGAATACGGCGACCGCCTGCGCAAGCGCGACCAGGCCTTGCGGCGCGACATGCCCGGCGGCAGCACGCCGCCCTGGCTCGACTTGCGCGAACCCGATGGCTTCACCGGTGTGCAGGCGCTGGACCCCCACACGCTGCGCGTGCGCGTCAAGGGCAAGTACCCGCAGTTCAAATACTGGCTGGCCATGACCTTCACCGCGCCCGTGCCGTGGGAAGCCGACCGCTTCTACAACCAGCCGGGCATGGCCGAACACGATTTGTCCTTGAATACGTGGCCGGTGGGCACGGGGCCGTACATGATGGCGGAGTCGTTGACGAACCGCCGCCACGTGCTGGTCCGCAACCCCAACTTCCACGGTGAACCCTATCCCTGCGAAGGTGAACCCGGCGACAAGGCGGCTGGCCTCTTGGAAGACTGCGGCAAGCCCACGCCCTTCATTGACCGCGCGGTGTTCAGCCTGGAAAAGGAAGCCATCCCGCTTAGCGGCAAATTCATGCAGGGCTATTACGACGTGCCGCAGATTGAACGCGGCGAGTACGGCGTGGCCATGCTGGTGGCGGCGGGCGACAGCGAAGACAAGGCGCGCCTGTACCGCGACCGCGGCATCCGGCTGCCAACCACCGTCGAAACCTCGATCTGGTACATGGGTTTCAACTGGCAGGACCCGGTGGTGGGCAAGGGCGACACGCCCGAGCAGGAAGAAAGGAACCGCAAGCTGCGCCAGGCCATCAGCATCGTGTTCGACTGGGAAGAATACGTTGCGGTGTTCGAAAACAGCCAGGCGTCCGTGGCGCAAGGGCCGGTGCCGCCCGGCGTGCTGGGCTACCGCGAACCGCCCGAAGGCGTGAACCCCGTTGTCTATGACCTGGTCGATGGTAAGCCGGTGCGCAAATCGCTGGACGTGGCCAAGCGCCTGCTGGCCGAAGCGGGCTACCCCGACGGCCGCAACGCCAAGACCGGCGCGCCGCTGGTGCTGTACTACGACGCCATGCAGGGCGGCGGCTCCAACCCGCAGTTCGACTGGATGCGCCGGCAACTGAACAAGCTGGGCGTGCAGCTGGATTTACGCTCCACCGACTACAACCGCTTCCAGGACAAGATGCGGCGCGGCGCGGCGCAGATTTTCCTGTGGGGCTGGGTGGCCGATTACCCCGACGCCGAGAATTTCCTGTTCCTGCTTTATGGCCCCAACGCCAAGGCCAAGACGGGCGGTGAAAATGCCGCCAACTACGCCAGCCCGGAATTCGACAAGCTGTTCGAGCAGATGAAGTTCCTGGACGATGGCCCCGAAAAAGAACAGCTGATCGCCAAGATGGTGGCCGTGGTGCAACGCGATGCGCCGTGGATGTTCGGCTACTACCCGATGTCGGCGGGGGCCTATCAGCAGTGGGTGGGCAATGCCAAACCCACGCAGATGGTGCGCAACACGCTTCAGTACATGAAGCTGGACCCCGCGCTGCGCGAGCGGAAGATTGACGAATGGAACTCGCCGATCTGGTGGCCGATCGGCGTACTGATACTGCTGTTGGCGCTGGCGATCTGGCCGTCGTACATCGCGCTCAAGCGGCGTGAACGCCAGACGGCGTTTGGCCCCGCCGTCCGTAAGGAGCATCAATCATGATCGGCTATGTGATCCGCCGGCTGCTGTATGGCGTGCTGATTCTGATCGGCGTGAACCTCTTCACCTTCATCCTGTTCTTCGCCGTCAACACGCCGGACGACATGGCGCGGCTGGCCATTGGCGGCCAGCGCGCCAGCCAGGACGCGGTTGAAAAATGGAAGGCCGAACGGGGCTACGACAAACCGCTGTTCTTCAATGCCAACGCCGAGGGCGCGTCGCAACTGACCGATACCGTCTTCTATCAGCGCTCGGTGCCGCTTTTGGCCATGAAATTCGGCGCGTCCGATAGCGGCCGCGACATCAGCCGCGAGATCAAGACGCGCATGGGCCCCAGCCTGGCGCTGGCGGTGCCCACCTTCATCCTGGGCCTGTTCGTCAGCATCGTGTTTTCGTTGACGCTGGTGTTTTTCCGGGCGACGCGGCTGGACTTCTGGGGCGTGGTCGTCTGCGTGCTGCTGCTTTCGATCTCTGGCCTGTTCTACATCATTGCGGGCCAGTGGGTCTTCGCCAAGCTGATGCGGCTGGTGCCGTTCTCGGGGTTTTCAGGCGGGTTGGACGTCGTCAAGTTCCTGGCGCTGCCCGTGCTGGTGGCGATTGTGTCGCGCTTGGGGCCTGAAGCGCGCTTTTACCGCACGCTGTTCCTGGAGGAAATTGGCAAGGACTACGTGCGCACCGCGCGCGCCAAGGGCCTGGCCGAACGCGTGGTGCTGTTCCGCCACGTGCTGCGCAACGCGATGCTGCCCATCCTGACCAGCACGGTTGCCGCCTTGCCGCTGCTGTTCATGGGCAGCCTGATCGCGGAATCCTTCTTCGGCATACCCGGGCTGGGCAGCTACACGATCGACGCCATCAACGCGCAGGACTTTTCGGTGGTGCGCGCCATGGTGTTCCTGGGCGCGGCGCTCTATATCGTGGGCCTGATCCTGGCCGATATTTCCTACACGCTGGCTGACCCCCGCGTCCGATTCGAGTAGCCGCCATGCCCAAGATCGTTTTCCTGTGGACCGATGTCGCGCTGTGGCTGATGGTGCTGAGCGCGCTGGCCTACCTGTGGCATGTGCGCCGCAGCCCCAACCTGCGCGCCACCTGGGCGCGCGTGGCGCGCGATACGCCCGCGATGTGTTCCGCTGTCATCCTCGTTGCCTTCTCGGTAGTGGGCCTGCTGGACTCGGTGCACTACCGGCCGCTGTTGCCGCCCGCGCCGGGCGCCGCCGCTGACGCGCCGCCCGTCTATGCCCCCGCCGTGAAGTCGGCGCTGGACGGACTCCTGACCGGCACCGTACTGACCCAACCTGAAAAGAACTATTCACAGCCGCTTGCGGCCTATCTGTTCCTGAAGGAAACCATGCTGGTCAATGACCAGCCGGTGCGCGACTTTCCGCGCTTGCGCGGCGCCGCCACGCACCTGACCGATCCCAAACAGGAACGCACAAGCGATGTGCTCACGCGGCTGGGCGTGGGGCTGGCGGGGGGCTTGGCCGTGGCGGTGGCGGGGGCGGGCATCCTGTTCGCGGGCCTGGTGCGGCGCGAGAAGTCGGCATCGGCCGCCGCAGACGCCTTGCTGCTTGGCCAGTCCGATATCCCCTGGCGCGCCATGGTGATCACTTTCACCGGCCTGTGCCTGTTCGCAGGCGCGCTGGCGGGCTTGTCCAGCGGCTACCACGCGCTGGGTACTGACCGCATCGGCAACGACGTGTTGTGGCAGGCGCTCAAAAGCATCCGCACGGCGCTGGTCATCGGCAGCCTGACCACCATCGCCATGCTGCCGCCCGCCATCATCTTCGGCATCGCGGCGGGCTATTTCAAGGGCAAGGTCGACGACGCCATTCAGTATCTGTACACGACCATCACGTCGATTCCCGGTGTGCTGCTTGTGGCCGCCTGCGCGCTGATGATGCAGGTGTACATCGATAACCACGCGGATCTTTTCGACACCTCGGTGGCGCGCGCGGATTTGCGCCTGTTTCTGCTGTGCATGATCCTGGGGTTCACGGGGTGGGCGGGGCTGTGCCGCCTGTTGCGCGCTGAAACGCTGAAGCTGCGTGAACTGGAATACGTGCAGGCGGCGCGCGCCTTTGGCGTGTCGCACTGGCGCATCATGACGCGCCACCTGCTGCCCAACGTGGCCCATCTGGTGCTGATTACCGTGGTGCTGGAATTTTCGGGGCTGGTGCTCTATGAGGCCGTGCTGTCGTACCTGGGTATTGGTGTGGACCCCAGCATGAATTCGTTCGGTTCGATGATTAACGGCGCCCGCCTTGAGATGTCGCGCGACCCGATGATCTGGTGGAGCCTGCTCACGGCTTTCATTTTCATGCTGGCGCTGGTGCTGGCGGCCAACCTGTTCGCGGACGCCGTGCGCGACGCCTTTGACCCGCGCACCCGCCGCTACAAGCCCAGCCGGATGGCGCGGCTGGGCGGGTGGGGCGGCCTGATCGGGCGTCGTTCGGCGCCGGCGCTGGGCGCCGAACCGCGCGCCTCGAAGTCTGGAGACGCACCATGAACGCCCCGGCTCCGTTGCTTGAAGTCCGCGGCCTGGAAGTGGACATTGCCGGCGAAAGCGGCATGACGCATGCCGTCAAACGCCTGGAACTCGCCATTTCGCAGGGCGAAACGTTTGCGCTGGTTGGAGAATCCGGCTGCGGCAAAAGCATTACCGCGCTGGCGCTGCTGCGCTTGCTGCCCGATGCCGGCCGCATTGTCGGCGGGCAGATCGATCTGGACGGCGAAGACCTGAACCGGCTGCCCGAAAGCGCCATGCGTGGCGTGCGCGGCGGCCGCATCGGCATCATCTTCCAAGAGCCGTCCACCAGCCTGAACCCGGTTATGCGGGTGGGCGACCAGATCATCGAAACGCTGACGGCGCACACGCCTTTGCGCGGCGCCGCCGCACGCACACGCGCCATCGACTGGCTGCGGCGCGTGGGCATTCCAGAGCCTGAGCGGCGCGTGGATGATTACCCGTTCCAGTTCTCGGGCGGACAAAAGCAGCGCGTCATGATCGCCATTGCGCTGGCGGCCGAACCCTTGCTGCTGATCGCGGACGAACCCACCACCGCGCTGGACGTCACCGTGCAGGCGCAGGTGCTGGATCTGCTGGCCGACATCCAGCGCGAAATGGGCATGGCCGTGCTGCTCATCACGCACGACCTGGCGGTGGTGAAGAATGTGGCGCACCATGTGGCGCTGATGCGCGGCGGCGAAATCGTTGAAAGCGCCAGCGCCGAGGAATTTTTCCGCGCGCCCAAGCACCCCTACGCGCGCCAATTGTTCGAAGCCATTCCCACTTTCGAAAAGCGCGGCGTGCCGCTCACCGAACAAGGCCGTCAAGCCATGGCGCGTGACGAGCACCGTCGCGCCAAACCGCGCGAGGCGGGCGAGGTGGTGCTGGACGTGCAAGATCTGAAAGTGCATTACCCCATACGCAAAGGTCCGTTGCGGCGGATCGTGTCGTGGGTCAAGGCCGTGGACGGGGTCACGTTTTCGCTGCGTGCCGGGGAAACCCTGGCGCTGCTGGGGGAATCCGGTTGCGGCAAGACGACCACGGGCAAGGCCTTGCTGCGCTTGATCGACGGCGCGCGGATTTCGGGCCGGGCCATGCTGCAAGGCAAGGATGTGCTGACGGCTGACCGCCGCACCTTGCGCGACCTGCGCCAAGACATTCAGATCGTCTTTCAGGACCCGTATGCCTCGCTCGATCCCCGCATGCGCGTGGGCGATATTCTTGACGAAGGCCTGGAGTCTCTGCGCCGCGGCATGAGCCAGAAAGAGCGCGCCGCGCATGCCGCGCAGCTGATCGAACGCGTGGGCCTGCCCGCCAATACGCTGACACGCTATCCGCATGAATTTTCGGGTGGACAGCGCCAGCGCATCGCCATTGCGCGGGCGCTGGCGGTTGAGCCTCGCGTGCTGATTTGCGATGAACCCACGTCCGCGCTGGATGTGTCGGTGCAAGCGCAGATTCTGGATCTGCTGCGCGAACTTCAAGACGAGCTGGGCATTGCCTACCTGTTCATCACTCACAACTTTGGCGTGGTGGAATATCTGGCCGACCGCATCGCGGTCATGGATGGCGGGCAGATCGTCGACGTGGGCCCGGCCGACACGGTGCTGCACGCGCCGCGCCATGCGGTCACGCGCCGCTTGCTCGATGCGGTGCCGCGCTTGCAGTTTGGCTCATGAAAAACGCGCCCTGATCCTGGGGGATCAGGGCGCGTAAAACGCTTTGGGGTAAAACTTGCGCGGGGCGGGCTCAGAGATCGTCGTGATGCGCGCTGCGCGTCTCCAGCCAGACCAGCGTGTCATGCCGCAAGGTGCGCACGCATTGCGCCAGGAAGGCATGAACCGTTTCCATTTCGCCTGTGTCATAGCGGCGCGCCATCAACATCACCGCGTCGGCAATCCACTGGCGTTCTTGCAACAGGTGCTGGCACCGTTCCTCAACCGGCCGGATCACGATCATCCGGCGATCCAGCGGGTGGCGGCCGCGTTGCACATAACCCGCCGCCTCCAACCGGTTGATCAAGGCGGTGGCGCCGCCTGAACTGATGCCCATCAGCTGGGCAAGCTGCCCGGTGGGCAGGGCATCGAATTCCATCACCAGTTCCAGCGCTTTCAGGTCGGCCAGGGGGATACCCAGCTTTTCCGCCAGCGCGGACTGGCATGCGGCGTTGTACACCGAGAACTGACGGCCCAACATCAGGGCGATGTCGTCAAGCATTCCCGGCCGCAGGTCACTCGTGCGAGATTCAGGCATCACGGTCACATGCTCATGGTGTAGAAGGTTTTCTTGAAGCATGGTGTCACTCCCAAGCGTTGGTCAGTCGATTACTTCTTGGCCGAAAGGCCGCCCAGCAAACCCCCCAACAATCCGCCGTTGGTGGTTCCATTCGTGGTGGTGCCGGTGACGCCGCCCAGCAGGCCACCCAGCAAGCCGCCGTTGTTGGCGTTGCCCGCAGCGGCCCCGCCCGCACCCGCGCCCGCCGCGCCGCCAGCACTTACGCCAGCGCTGGCGCCCGTCCCGGTGCTCACCCCGGCGGAGACGCCGCCGACCAAGCCGCCGACGACACCGCCCAGCAGGCCGCCATTGGCCGCACCGCCCGAGGCGCCACCGGTTGCGCCGCCCGCCGCACCACCCGCCGCACCGCCTGTCACCCCACCCAGCAGGCCGCCCAGCAAGCCGCCGTTGGCCGTGCCGCCTGCGGTGCCCCCGGTTGCGCCGCCCGTTGCGCCACCCACGGCGCCGGTCACGCCGCTCAGCAGACCCGTCACCGGCGCCAGCAAGCCGGCTACGCCACCGTTGGCCGGCGTGCCGCCCACCCCGCCCACGCCACCGAGAATGCCGGTGATGGGGCTGAGCAAGCCGCCCGTGCCGCCTCCGGTAACGCCACCCGTCACGTTGTTCAAGCCCAATCCGCCCGTCAGCGATGCGACAGCGCCTGTGGCGTGCGTCAGCGTCGCGCCCAGCGGATTCGTGTTGCCCGGCGTGGCGGTGAGCAAGCCGCCGGCGCTGGCTACCGCGCCGCCCAGGCCTTGCAAGACACCGTTCAAGCCGGCCGTGTTGCCCGGCAGCGAGCTGCCTGCATTGGCGACGGTGCCGCCCAAGCTCGTGAGCAGGCCGGCGACCGGCGCGCCCAATTTGGTCGTATCACCCACTTGTTGCGTCAGGCCGACCACCGTTCCCGCCAGCGGGCTGGCGGTGGGGTCAAGCGCGGCGCCCACACCCGCCAACGCCGGTTGCAGCCCCAGCGGCAAGACGTTGTCGACGGCCTTGCCGGTATTGCTCAGCGCAGGCTCCAGCAACGGGGTCGACGGGCCAGACAACAGGCCGCCCGTCACGCCGCCCGCCACCTGAGTCACCGGGTTCAGCAAACCGCCCTGGCCCGACAGGCCAGCGGTCAGCGCGCCCACGGCGTTCGTCGCGTTGCCCAGCACGGTCGTCAGCGGCATCGGATTGTTCGGGTCGGCGTTCAGCAGGCCGCCTACGCTAGAGACCGTCTTGCCCAAGCCATCAACCAGGCCGCCGACGCCCGCGTCCAAGCCGCCAGGCAGGCCCGAGTTCTTCACGGAGCCGCCCAGGTCGCTGACCAGGCCGCCCACTTGTTTCGTGACGCCGTCCACAGGTTGGCCCAGGCCGGTCGTGGCGCCCACTTGCTGGGTCAGACCGACGACGGTGTTGGCGATGGGGGCGACGGTGGGGTCCAGCGCTTTACCCACGCCGCCCAGCGTCGTCCCCAAGTTCAGCGGCAGGGTGTTGTCCACGGCGTTACCGGTATTACCCAGCGTGGTTTGCAACAAGCCGGCGGTGACGGGGTTCGTGGGATTCGTGGGGTTGGTGGGATTGGTCGGGTCAGTACCGCCCGGGTTCGTGGGATTGGTGCCACCCGGGTTGGTGGGGTTGGTGCCGCCCGGGTTGGTCGGAATATCGGTGCCAGGCAGGCTGGCTGACTTCTTACTGCCACCGTTACCGCCGCAGGCAGCCAGTGCGCTCATCAGAGCTGCGGCCAACAGGGTAGAGGTCAGAACGCGTTGAATACGGTTTGCTTCGACGTTGCGATACATGGCGAGCTCCTAGTGGGATAAGTCAGGCGCTGAAACTGCCCGATACGTCTCTCCATGCATAAACCGTGCCAATTTTTTTCAAACGGGGCGTGTTAAGTGCAAATTCAGTTTTCGGCTTTAGGAAAAATCCTTTTATATCAATAGGATAGATGGGGATTGAAGGGTTTGTACTAGGCCTGGGAAATTCCCATTTTTGCGACCACGGGAAGCCTGCGAATGTTACGAATGACGGGTTATTAGCCGTTACGTTACGGGGCGCGTTACGTAACGTGGTGTGCGCAAACGCCGTAACGCGATGGGGTTAATCCGTATGATTGATTGACGCATCAATAAAAAAACGCCTGCTTCGGCAGGCGTTTTTAATCGGGCATTCGCGGCGTCGGATCAGAACGCGTCGTAGAAAAGTGAATAGTTGGCATTGAACCGGACGTCGCGGCCGTCGTTCACGGTGGCTGAACCTACGGGTTTCGCGACGTTGAAATCGAACAGATAGTATTTGTCGTCCGTGAAACGCAGGCCCAGCGCCACCGAAGACAGGTGACGATTGTTCAGGGCTTGCAGCCCCTTGTTGTTGTACCAGGTGCGTGCATAGTCCACTAACACGTAGGGCTGAACCCCCGAGAGGTATTCCCAACCCGTGGCGAAACGGCGGTTGATTTCAGCGGATACGCCGATGCCTTTGTCGCCACTTTGGTCGCCTTGTGGATACCCCATGGCATAGCGCCAGCTGCCATAAGACACTTGTTCCGACGACGGCAAGATATTGCTGGAATACTGGCCAGCGCCCGACAACGTCAGGCCAAATTGCCCGGGTAACGCAAAGATCTGCTTGGCGCTCAGGTTATAGCGGGTGAAGTCCAGGTCCAGGATCGGGGTTGCCGAATATCCATAGTTGGTCGAGATATCTTTCTTGGCGCCCGCCGCGTCGAACCCCTTTGAGACGCTGACGGTCACGTCCGTGGCGGCGGCTTCCGATACCTGGTAGTACCGCAGCTCCGCAGTGGCGGCGCGAACGCGGGCGTCCTGCTGCAGCCAGAGGTCTGTGGAGCGCGAATCGTAGCGGTCCTTGGAGTTGGCGGCGTACATGCCCAGCGTGCCCGTCAGCGAGCGCGTGTTGTTCAGCAAGAAGGGGTAACTAACGCCAATACCGATACGGTCGTTCTTTACACGGCGCTCAAACCCCAGGTATTCGACGGCGTCGTCCTGGGGCTTGGCGTCGTAGTGATAGCCATCAACTTTGATCGCCAGGCCGTCGGCGCCAATGGGCACTGACACCTCACCCATCACGTATTTCACGTCGCCGCTATTAAAAGGGACGGCTGCCGTCAGTTTGACCTGCTCACCCAATGGCGTGAGGCTGTTGGCCGCCATATTGACGATGGGCTGCATGCCTGTGCCCAAGTCCGCAACGCCGCCCGTCAGGCTGACGGGATGGCGGGTGGCGGTCAGCACCAATTCAGTTTCGCCGTCTGCCCGGCGCGGCAAATCCAGCGCCGGCGTGAATTTGACGCCCGGTACGGTGCGCATCAAATTCAATTGGCGTTCAAGCGTGGCTTGTTTTAACGGGCGGTCTGCTTTCAGCGGACCGGCCAGCGTTTCCAGCCGGTCTTGCGCATTGCCGATATCGCCTTCGATGCGAACGTTTCCGATATACCCCTCAACCACCGTCACCACAACCAGCCCGTTGGCGAAGGTCTGGTTTTGCACCAGCGCAAATGACAGGGGATAGCCTTTGTCGCGATACAGCTGGGTAATTTTATCCACCTGTTGCACCAGTTCGCCCAGGCTGATTTCCTTCCCTGACAGCGGGCTGAGTATTCCCGACACTTCTTCAAACGGTATGGCGTGCACGCCGCTGACGTCGAAATTCAGTGGCACGATGCGCTGCGCCAGACGCGCCTGCAACGCCAATTGTTCGGGGGTGGCGGTTTGCACCACGGGCGGCGGTTGCACCGCACCCGGCGGCCGTTCCAGCTGGGGCAGGGCGTCAACGGGATTGCCTCGTAGCGGTCCGTCCGCGCGTGCGGCAGCGCTACAAGCAAGGAGGCAAATCAGGGCGAGGGTAAGCGAACTTGCCGGTACGGTACGTCTCATGCCTTGTGTTTCTCTCATTTCCGCAGGCGCTATCCCGTCTGGTATTCGATATTCTCTAAATATTGAATTTATAAAGGGACATAACGTTGGAAGTAAAAATTTACCTGCGCCGCTGGCGGTATGGTGCCAGCGAGTGGGGATAATGACAATTTATTTCATTGTGACCGCGTGGAAACGGCAGGATAACAACATTGAGAAATGCCTGGGTACGCAAACATATAAGAGAAGTGAGGGTTAACTAGCGGTTTTTAATAAGATTCCTACTATTTTTGCTGTATTCGTTACATGTCTGTGGTCGCAGTATCCAGAAGATTGGTATAAACCCTGATGTGTATTAAATGTTAATAGATAAGACTATATAAACGCATCAATACTATCGGCTATTCGGACTACTCGGGGGTCCACCAAATGGACGAGCTAGATCGTAATACCTCTTGCGACGGCGCCGCAGCCGCGCACTGCAATTACAGATTATTTCGCCGGGGCCATTCATGAACCCGGGTGACATCGTTCCCCTTTCTTTCAACGCCGGCCTGGTGGCGTTGTCGTTCCTGACGGCCGTACTCGGCTCGTACGTGGCGTTGCTGGCCGCAGCCGGCATCCGCACCGAAACCCAGGACGGCGAAATCCGCTTTGGTTACATCATCATTGGCGCCGTGGCGATGGGCGGCGTCGGTATCTGGAGCATGCATTTCATTGGCATGCAGGCGCAGAACCTGCCGTTTGAAGTGGGCTACCAAGTCGGCCTGACGGTACTCAGCTTTATCGTGGCCGCGGGTTTCTCTGGCTGGGCATTCTGGTTTGTCGGACGCGACCGCTTCACATTTTCACGCTGCGTAATCGGTGGCACGGCCGCAGGCCTGGGCGTTGCCGCCATGCATTATCTGGGCATGGGCGCCATGCGCATGCCGGCTGTGCTGCTTTGGAATTTTCCGATCGTTGTTTTATCAGTGCTTATCGCAGTGATTGCGGCGCCAGCCGCGCTGTGGCTGGCTTTCAATACGCAGAATGAGTTTCAGCGCGCCGGAGCCGCCATTTTGATGGCCGTAGCCGTGTGCGGCATGCATTACACCGGCGCGGCCGCCGGCACCGTTATCTGCAGCACCCCGCGTGACTATTCCAGCCTGCAAATTGGCGGGCTCATGCTGCCTTACATCGCTTTCGTACTGTCCGCCGTCACGCTGCTGATCATGCGTTGGCAATTACAGCGGGCGTCTCGCCGGTTCCGCGCGCGTATGGCGCAACGGATCGACTCTTTCATTGAATCGGCGCCGGTGGCCGAGCCAGGCAAATTGCCGGGCTCGACACTGGGGCCGGGTTAGCAGGACCCGGTTTGCGGCGGGTGGGGAATACACCTGTCAGCAAGCAGTTCCGGGCTTAGGGGGCTGGTACCGCGTAGCGGCGCAGCTCAATTATCAATCGAGACTAGGAGCTCGACATGAAAGCGAAACTTGCGCAGTTCTGGAACGACGAAGATGGCATCACCGCCCTGGAATACGGGCTGATCGCTGGGTTGGTTGCAGTTGCCCTCATTGCTGCCGTGGGCACATTTAGCGACGCGCTCAGCTCCATGTTCACGGATCTCGGCGCCAAGCTCAACGCGGCAAGAACGTAACCCCCAGGTCGCGTACCGCGATGGCTCGCGCCGTTGCGGTACGTGCCTGATCTGCCGTGGCACCGCTTGACTATGTGGCGTGTTCGTCTGGACGGACATGCTTGCCGTTGAATCTGCTTGATCAGAAGGTCCTGCCTTGTATCCAGGGGAAGTGCTGTGGTGGCTGCTGTTCGCATGCTGGAATCTGGCGCTGATCTACAACGATCTGCGCTATCGCCGAGTCCCCAACACGTTGATCGTGGCTGGGTTTGCGGCGCAGCTGCTTTGGCTGGCCGCCGCCGCCCTGCTGCCGGGATGGCTGTATCCCCCACGCTGGACGGGGTGGCCCATGACACTGGCAGGCTTTCTGAGCGCTTTTCTCTTCTTGCCGTTTTGGGGCCGGCGCCTGATGGGCGCGGGCGATATCAAGGCGATCGCCATCCTTGGGCTGCTGCTGGGCCTGGCTCCGCTGATGCTGGTGCTGGTGGGAGCCAGCCTGCTGGCGGGAATGCACGCCCTGATCTATGTCGTGTGTTCGCAGTACTGGGCGCTGTCCGACCGGACACGCAAGATTCCCTACGGGATGTACTTGGGGCTCGCCGCCCTCAGCGTGGCGTTTACGCCCTTGAATTCGGTTTGGTATTCGTGGTGTTCTTCCTGGTGCTCTACGGCATCCTGACGTTTGGGCTGGCATTCCTTGCACAGAATTCAGTGACGCTCGCCGCCCAGGACGGAGCACGCAAGGTGCTTCAATGGCAGGCCGGCACCACCTCTCTTACCGCGCGCGCAAACGCGGGCCGTGATACCGCGCTAGACATCGCGCAATGGATCTCATCGATGTCGTCGGCGCCGATCAAAGTGGCGGTATGCGGCAGCGGCGGCGCGTTGAGCAGCAGCGCGGGCGGCACGTGCAGCGGCCAGCCGCTGGCTCCCGACCAGATTGAAGTGACGGTGTCCTACGCTTATGGCGCGAATCCGCTGATCCCGAACGTTCCTCTGTTGCAAGCGGCGTTGATGCCCGCCTCAAGTGTGCTGAGCGCCCGCGCCACCGTGCACCTGGGCAACACCCTGGGCGTAGGGGGGTGACATGCCGCTGCCCACATCGCCCCGCCGGTCGCTTGCGCTGTCAGCCCGCCTGATGCGGCAGCGGGGCATCGCCGCCCTGGAATTTTCATTGACCCTGACCATGCTGCTGATGTTCGTCTGCGCCGTGGTCGGCTATGGCGTGCTGTTCTGGATGCAGCAGCAACTGGCATCAGCCGCGACCGAAGGCGCGCGCGCCGCGGTGTATGCGCAGATCAGTGGCAGCAGCAACGTGCAGGGCGATGCCTGCGTCGCCGCCATGAGCGTGTTCTCGACGGGTTCCGCGGTAGCGTGCGCGACGACGCGCGCGCCCTGCGCATGGGCCGGCTCGGGCGGGCAGACGGCCAACTGCGCCACGGTATCCATGACTTACAACACCCAGTCCTGGCCGTTGCTGGCGACGCTGCAGACGTTCATCGTCATGCTGCCCGGCACGAACAAGAACTGGGTGCCCACCCGGTTGTCATCGAAAGCCATCGTGCAGATATCGCAAGGGACACCATGAGCAGTCTTAGCAAGATCATCGCGGGCGTGTTGTTGGTGGCGGGCATTGTGCTGGCCTTCCTGGCATGGCGTCTTGCGTCGCATTCCAGCGCGCCGCCCGCGCCTCCCCCGCCCGTCGCCGCCGCGCCGGAACCGGCGGCGCCGCCCGTGACGTTCCACCCGGTAGTGGTGGCCAGGGAGGCGATACCGGCCGGCACCCGCATCGACGCCAGCAAGATGCTGATGGTGGCGCAGTGGCAGGTGTCCTTGTCCAACAGCTTTGATTCCCTGACGCCGCTGGAAGGCGCCGTCACGCGGGTGGATATCGCCGTGGGCGATCCCATCGTTCCCAGCCTGTTGGCGCAGGGGCTGGCCAAGCAGCTCAAGCCGGGCGAACGCGCGGTGGCGGTGGCGGTCGACGAAGTCATAGGCGGCGGCAACCGTATTGCGCCCGGCGATCTGGTCGACGTGTTCTTCATGGTCGAGAAAAGCCAAGAAGTGCCGGGCGGCCAGGCGCGCCTGCTTCAATCGCAAATTCGCGTGCTGGCGTATGGCCGGCAGTCTGTCGACGGGCCGGAAGAAAAATCCATGCTGCAACAAGGCCCGGGCCAGCCAGCAAAGACCGCCGTGCTGGCGGTGCCGGTGGACCAGATCAACGACTTGATATTGGCCAGCCGCGCAGGGCGGCTGCAATTGGCGCTGCGACCCGTGGGGGATGACGCGGTGCCCGATACGACGCTCTTCGCCAAACGCGATGCGGTCTTGCCCGTGCGAGCCGACTTGACGCCCGCGCAACGTGAGGCCTTGCTGACCGGACCCAACCGCGCGTTCGCAGGCGACAGCCTGGTGCAGCTGGATGGCACGACGCAAACCGTCCGTACGACGCCCAACCGCGTGGCGGGTTCCGGCGGCGGGGGCGGCGGAAGAACCGTTGAAATCGTGCGGGGAGATAAATCCGAGCGCGTGCGTTATTGACCGTAGCTGCGCGTGGCCAGGTGCCGCCCGCGGCTGGACCTTTCAAAACAAGTAGATCCAGCACAATGAAGAAACATCAGCGCACCACCTTGATCTGCGTCCTGTCGGCCGCAGCGGCGATGACTTACGGTGTCGCCAGTCTGGCGCAAACCGCCACGCCTGCGGCGGGTGCGAGTGCGCCAGTCCGTGACATCGCGGTGGCCGTGCGCGGCCAGCAGTCGCTTATGTTGGATGGCGGCGCGCCCAGCCGTATCGCCATCGGCGACCCGGAAGTGGCGGACGTGAAGATCTTGCCCGCATCGGGCAAGCGGGCGGGGTCCATACTGCTTTACGGCAAAAAGGCGGGCACCACCCAGCTGCAAATCTGGACCGGCAACAACGCCGCGCCGCAGATTTGGAATGTGCGCGTGGCGGGCAGCGTGCAGGCCGCCTTGGCCAGCCGTGGCCTGGAAAGCGGCGCCAACGTCGATATCGCGGGCGACCAGGCGATTGTGTCCGGGCATGCCGAAACGCCGCTGGGCCAGGTCGCGTCCGCCAAGGCGGCTGCCGCGGCCGTCGGCGACAAGAATGTCGTTGACGTATCCACCGCCGGCACGGGCGGCGTCGTGCAGGTGGAAGTCAAGGTTGTGGAAGTGTCGCGCTCGGTGATGAAGCAGGCGGGCATCAACTTCGCCGCCAGCAATGGCCCGTGGGCCGGCACCAGCGCTACCTCGCCGTCGGGGCTGGGTGCGCCGCTGGGGTTCACGCCGGGCGGCGCCATCGCCTCGGGCTTCTCGCTGTTCTACGACTCGAACAACTTCTCCGCTCGGCTGCGCCTGTTGCAAAGCAACGGCATGGCGCGCGTGCTGGCGGAACCCACGCTGGTGGCGTTGACGGGCCAAAGCGCGAGCTTCCTGGCCGGCGGCGAGCTGCCGATTCCGGAAGCCGGCGGCTTGGGAACCACTACGGTGACGTTCAAGCCCTTCGGTATCGGCCTGACGGTGACGCCGACCGTGCTGTCGCGTGAACGGATTTCGCTCAAGGTCGCGCCGGAAGCCAGCGAGCTGGACTACAGCAACGGCATCGCCATCGCCACCAGCTCGGAAGCCAGCACCATTATCCCGGCGCTGCGTACGCGCCGCGCCGACACGACGGTGGAACTGGGCGACGGCGAAAGCTTCGTCATCAGCGGCCTGGTGTCGCGGCAGACCAAGGCGATGGTCAACAAGGTTCCGATGCTGGGCGATCTGCCCATCATCGGCGCGTTTTTCCGCAGCGTCGATTACTCCCAGGAGGATACCGAGCTGGTCATTGTGGTGACGCCGCGTCTCGTGCGCCCGATTGCGCGCGGGGTGACGCTGCCACTACCCGGGGGCCGCCAGGAACGGGCCGATTCCACATTCAATGCCTGGGGCTATTACCTGATGGGCCCCGTCGGCGGCGAACAAATGCCGGGTTTTTCACGGTGAGCAATATGAAGACACATGCCAGCGAGTGGGTGGGCCTGCAAAACGGGAAGCGGTTCCTGTTTTGCTCAAAAGGCGATGGGGTTGCCGCGCAGCTTGGACATGCCCTGGGTGACATGGGCATGTTGACCCAGGAGACGCCTGGGGTGGAAGAGTTGGCGCGGCGCTTGACCGAAATTGCCCCCCAGGTGGTGTTTCTGGACTTCACCTTGAGCGAAGGCGAACCTGGGAAGTTGTTCAAGTCCGCGGAATTGGCGCGCTTGCTGGCGCGCATTGCGCCTACTGTGCCGCGTGTGGCGGTGGGCCTCTTGAGCCAGCCAGAAGGCGCGATCGCAGCCTTGCGCGCGGGCGTCAGCGATTTTGTCGACCCCACCGTGGCGCCCGAGGAAGTCAAGGAAGTAGTGTTGCGCTTGCTGGATGCGCCGGCGGGCGGCGGGCGTATGGACGGCTCGCGCCGCAGCGTCCTGTTGCTGGGCGCGCGGCCGGGCGTCGGCACCAGCACGCTGGCCGTGCATCTGGCCGGCATGGTGCAAGACCGGCTCAAACACATGCATGCGGCGCGCGCCGCCGCAGCGGGCGCCAAGCCCGCCAAACCGGCAGAGCAGGCGGGCGCGATGCTGCCGCTGTCCAGCCGCGTGGCGCTAATGGACCTGGGCTGGCCCGTGGGGGATTGCCAGCTGTATTTGAATATCGGCAGCGACTTCGATTTTGCCGAAGCCGCGCGCAACTTGCGCCGCCTGGATTCCACCTTATTGGGATCGGCCATGGCGCACACGCCCAACGGACTCAGCGTGCTGGCCCTGCCGCGCGATTTGAACCAGATGCGTGACGTCTCGCAATCCGATTCGCTCTTGGTGTTTGAACGCATGCGCCAGCATTTCGGCGTGGTTGTGGCCGATGCAGGCGGCTTCACGAATCCGGAATTCGTGGCGGGTCTTGCGCGGTCGTCTCAACAGAACTGGATCGTGACCGACCAGAGTGTGGGTGCGCTGGTGTCGCTGGCTGGCTTGCTGCAAGAGCTTGAGCAACTGCACGTCGACCGCCGCAGCCTGGGCTTGATCGTCAACCGTTACGACGAACGCTATGGCATGACGGCGCAACAGATTGCTGACCGGTTCCAGCTGGACCTGGTGGGCACCTTGCCCGACCGCACGCTGGCGCTGATGGTGTGCACGAACCAGGGCCATTTGCTGCACGAAGAGGCCGAGCGCGATGTGTACGTGCGCGCCGTGCAGACCCTGGCGGAAAGGCTCAGCGCGGAAGAGAACACCCCCGGCGGGCGGGCAAGCTGGCTGGCCACCTGGCTGCCCGGCGTGCACCGCCGCATGATCGTTGGTTAACGGCAAGATTCAGGGACGGCGGCGGAATCCGACATGATCATGACAGCGACCATAGAGTTCGGCGGCGATGGCGACAAAGGGTTCTCGTCGTCAAACCGCTTCCAGGAAGTAAAAACGGCGGCGTACGAGCACCTGCTGTCCCGTATCGAGGAACTGGGGGCGGAGTTCGGACGCTGGGCGCGTTCGGCGATACAGGAATTTGTTGATATCGAAGTCGCCAGCTTTGTCCGATTGCGCCGCGTGCCGATCAACGAAGGCGAAATGCGGCAGATCGCCGAAGCGCTGACGAAAGAACTGGCGGGCCTGGGGCCGCTGGAAGACCTGCTGGCCGACCCCGCGGTAGAAGACATCCTGATCAACGGTTACGACAACGTGTTCGTGTCGCGGCGCGGCGTGCTGGCGCGCGAGACGCTGCGCTTTACCGATAACCAGCATGTGTTGCGCATCGTGCGCCGCATTCTGGCGCCCATCGGCCGCCGGCTGGATGAGTCCAGCCCCATGGTGGACGCGCGCTTGCCCGATGGCGGCCGCTTGAACGTGGTGATCGAACCGCTGGCCGTTGATGGCCCGATGGTGTCGATCCGAAAATTTCGCCAAGACCCGCTTAAACCCGCCGACCTGCTGACGCTGGGCACGTTCGACGAAGAGATCTACCGGCTGTTGCATGAAGCCGTGAAGAACCGCTGCAACGTGCTGGTGTCGGGCGGCACCAGCTCGGGCAAAACGTCGCTGCTGAACGCGCTGGCCTTTTTCATTCCCGAAACGGAACGCGTGGTGACGGTGGAAGACACCGCCGAACTGTCGCTTAACCATCCGCACGTGGTGCGGCTGGAATCGCGCCAGGGCGGCTTTGACGGCAGTGGCGCAGTCAGCATCCGCGAGCTGATCCGCAACAGCCTGCGGATGCGGCCTGACCGCGTGGTGGTGGGCGAAGTGCGCGGCGCGGAAGTCATGGACATGCTGCAAGCCATGAACACCGGCCACGAAGGCTCCATGGCCACCATTCACGCGAACTCGCCGCGCGAATGCCTGTACCGGATCGAAATGCTGGCGGGCTTTGCGGGCTTTCAGGGCAGCGAAGACAGCTTGCGCCGGCAAATCGCCAGTGCGCTGGACTTCATTGTGCAGATTGGCCGCCTGTCCAACGGCAAGCGGCGCGTGCTGTCGGTGACCGAAGTCACGGGCATGGGCGATAACGTCATTTCGACGCAGGAACTGTACCGCCACGAAACCTTCACCACGCTGGAAGGCGAAGAGAAGGACCGCTGGAACTGGCTGGGCATACACCCGCACACGCCCAAGCTGGCCAAGATGCGCAACGACGCGCGCACCAACGACAACCCGCAAGGGGACAACGATGGCGGTGGCGGCGGCGGATTCTGGAGCCGGAGGCGCTGATGCAAGACGCTCTGATCCTGGGAGGCATGGCGCTGCTGCTAGCCGTCGGGGCGGTGCTGTTGTGGCGTCACGCCAATAGCGGCGCGCGCCGCAAGGCCAGCTCTGATTTTCTCGACAACCAGCTCAAGCGCGGCCGTGACACGCCGGCGGAAGCTACGTTCTCGGAAGAGGTGCGAGGCAGCGCGCTGCGCAGCGGCATTTCAAGCTGGGACCGCATGCTGCTGCTGGCGGGCGTACGCCAAAGCCCGGGCTTTTATTTGCGGATCACGTTACCCGTCATCGCGGGCGGCATCCTGGCCTGGCTGTTCCTGGGGCCGCTGTCTGGCGTGGTGACCAGCATCATGCTCGCCGTGCTGACGTACTTCATGTTGTGGCTGCGCGCCGACCGCCGCCAGCGGCGCATGATTTCGCAGCTGCCCGCGTTTCTGGACAACATCGTGCGCCTGATCACCATCGGCAACAGCATGGGGTCGGCGTTCCAGACGGCCGCCGCCACCACGGACCAACCCTTGCTGGAAGTGGTGGAAACCGCGGCCAGCCTGAGCCGCTCGGCCAAGGAATTGGATGCCGCGCTGGTGCAGGTGTCGCGCATGTACGGCTTGAAAGAGCTCTACATGATTGCCGCGGTGGTGTCGCTGGCGATGCGCTTCGGCGGGCGCAGCGACCAGGTGCTGGAACGCATGGCGGCCTTCATGCGCGACGTGTCCCAAGCCCGCGACGAGCTCACTGCCAGTTCGGCCGAAGTGCGCTTGTCGGCGTGGATTCTGGCCTTGCTGCCCGTGGGCATTGCCGGTTTCATCATCGTGGCCAACAACAAGTTGTTCATGGGCCTGTGGGAAGACCCGGTGGGCTTCAAGATGCTGCTGACCGCGGTGGGCCTGCAACTGGGCGGCTGCTATTGGCTGTACCGCATGGCCAAGTCCATTTAAGAGGGAGGCGACGATGGATATCCTGCAATCCTTGAATGCCTCGACGGTGCTGGCGTTGGCGCTGATGCTGGTGGCTGGTGCGATGCTGGTGCTGGGCATCAGCATGACGCGGCGCCTGCGCGGGCAAGGGCGCAGCCAGCAGGTGGTTGAGCAGGCGCTGGCCACGCGCAAGAATGCGGGCGCATCGGCGGCGGCCGTGCCGGCGGACGCCAGCAAAGGCAAGTTCGCCTCGGCCACGCGCGCGGCCGACGCGTTCGGCAAACGTCTTAGCGAAGGCCGCCTGGCGGACGCGCTGCTGGCCGCAGAAGACCGCAAGATGGTCGACATGGCGGGCTACGCCGACATCGGCACCGCGCGCTCGCGCTTTGTCGCGGCGCGCTTTGGCCTGGCCATCCTGTTCCCGGTGCTGGCGGTGGTGCTGGACGTGAAGAAGCACCTGATCAACTCATCGATGGGCGTGTTCATCGCCGCCTTCTTCGGTTTTGCGATTGGCTACATGCTGCCCAAATGGATTGTCAGACGGCGCATGGCGCGGCGGCGGCGCATGGCGGCCGACGAGCTGCCGTTGCTGATTGATTTGCTGCGTCTGCTGCAAGGCGTGGGGTTGTCGATTGATCAAAGCATGCAGGTGCTGGTGAAGGAATTCGCGCAGGTGCTGCCGGTGTTGTCGTCTGAATTGCGGCTGGCGTCTGAACTCTATGTGCGCGGCCGCACGCGCGAACAATCGCTGGCGCGCCTGGCCACGGGCTTCGATAACGACGACCTGTCCGCCATCTGCCGCCTGATCGCGCAGGTGGACCAGCATGGCGGCGCGGTGCAGGAACCCCTGAACCGGTTTGGCGAGCGGCTGCGCGATAAACGCCGGCTGCAACTGAAGGAAAAAGTGGGCAAGACCACTGTGAAGATGACGGGGGTCATGATTTTGACGCTGTTGCCCGCGCTGTTGATCGTGACGGGCGGCGCAGGGTTCATTGCGGTATTGCGCGGGATGTCGCGCTTGGGGGGCTTGTGATGGCTGGCGGTATGAGAAGACAAGAGGGCGCCCTGCGTTGGACCTTGATGGCGGCGGCCATGGCGGCCGTTGCCGGGCTTGCCGGATGCAAGAGCAACAGCGCGGAGACCGCCTGGCAACTGATCCAGCAGCAACAGCAGGATCAGGCGCTGGCGCGTCAGAAAGAGGAAGAGGCCGACAACAAGCGGCGTCCGAAAGAGCCCGAGATGATGCTGTCGCTGATCTCGGAAGCGCAGCGCCAGGAGCGTTACTTTGCGTCTCTGGCGTATATCGACGCCTATCAGCAGAAATTTGGCAATGACCCGCGCGTGGCGGTGTTGCGGGCCGAAGCGTTGCGGCAGACGGGGCAGGTGGCGATGAGCGAGCAGGCGTATCGCGCGCTGCTCGGCACCGATCAGGCCGCCGACGGCTGGCATGGCTTGGGGCTGATTGCAGGGTCGCGCGGGCAGTTCGATCAGGCGGCTGACGACTTTGCGCGCGCGGCGAAGCTGTCGCCGATGGACCCGCGCATTCTGGGCGACCTGGGCTATGCGCGCTTGCGCGCCGGTGACCCGTCGGGGGCGCGTGTGCCGCTGGGGCAGGCGGCCGAACTGGCGCCTGATAACGGCAAGGTGCTGGCCAATCTGGCGGTGCTGTTGCTGGTGGAGGGCGAGCCCGTGCGCGCCCAGCGTTTGATGGATCAGGCCAGGCTGGGCGATGAGGCGCGCGGCCAGGTGCTGCGCTTGGCCAGTGACATCCGCAGCCAGCGCATGCTGCCGCCGTCGGCATCGAACGGGGCCGTGCCGGCGGTGTCCGCCGTATCGGCGGACTCGGCCGCGACGCGGGTGTCCAGCGGCGGCGGCATTGTCATGCCGATGATGAGTCCGATGATGGAAGGGCTGAGCAATGGCCCCATCGTGCGTTAACTGCGATTTCAGGAAGCCAACCATGTCTCGTTTCCGCATGTCCTATTCCCGTCGCGCGGGATCTTTGACGTTGACCGCAGCGCTGGCCGCGTTGGCGCCGCTGGCATGCCTGGCGCAATCGAACGCGCCGCTCACTGGCAACATGACGGGCGGCGCGCCGGCAGCCGGGGCCGCGGCCCCGGCGTCCACGCTGCCCCAAGCGCAACTGCCGCAGCGGCCGGTGGTGCAGCAGGTGCAGACGCCGATGCCGCAGCCGGCGGCCCAGGGTGCTCCCGCTGCTCCCGCTGCTTCGGCGGCATCCCCCCAAGCGGCAGCCGCGCAGGCGGCGGCGCCTGCGGCGGTTGAAGAAAACTTCGGCGATGTCACGCGCGCGTTGCTCGCGGCGCAGGCGGACGGCCGGCGGGCGGGCGGCGCGTTACCCGTCCTGGGGCCGGTGTCCACCGCGGCGTGGAACCGCTATCTGGAAAGCTTCTCGCATCCCATCCCGGAATATTTTCAAAAGCGCGTGCAGACAAAGAACACCAATTAAGCGTGGACCCGTGGCGCCCTCGCGCGAATCTCCTCCAAGGTTGCTAACGTCATGCCAGCCCTTCCTCTTCGTGTTTCGCCGCAGCTTCAGCGCGGCAGCATGACCATCGCCGTGGTGTTCGCGGTGCTGGTGGGCATTCTGTTGCTGGGCGTGGCGCAGCTGGGCTATGGCTATTACATGAAGCGCGAGATGCAGAAGGCGGCCGACCTGGCCGCGCTGTCTGCGGTGCAGGTGCTGGGCATGGGCTCG
The DNA here is from genome assembly GCF_042957345.1 of Achromobacter sp. NPDC008082. Lineage (NCBI taxonomy): Bacteria > Pseudomonadati > Pseudomonadota > Betaproteobacteria > Burkholderiales > Alcaligenaceae > Achromobacter > Achromobacter sp. NPDC008082. The sequence goes on along the minus strand of NZ_JBIBIB010000006.1, from coordinate 169,680 downwards.
GCCGCCGACTGCGCGCGCGCCGTCACGGCCGGGCGCACGTCGGCTTTGGCGAATGTGCCCAACATTTTCGATACCTTCGCGGCGGCCGACGTCACGGTGGAATGCAAGCTCTGGGACTCCACCCGCGCCGACGCCACGGGCATGCATGTGTTCGATCCCACCGGCACGCAGACGCTCAACGCGGTGCGCCTGACCATCCGCAAGGACTTGAGAAGCCTGTTTGGCGTCTTGGGCCTGGGGACGACGGTGTCGGTGAACGCGGTGGCCACCAATACCCAGCCCGTTGCGGCGTTCATGGTGGGCTCGCGCTTGCTGCGCTTGCAACGCGGCGGCCTGCTGTCGCAATTGCTGTCGAGTGTGGGCGCCACGCCCGCCCAGCTGGACGTGCTGGATGCCGCGGGGCTTGCCAGCGTCAACATCACGCCGTCGGGTTTGCTCAAGGCGCTGGGCTTGCCGCTGTCGGTGGCGACCGGCGTGGGTACGCCCGCCGAGCTGGCCGCGGTCAACAACCTGACATTGGGCCAGTTGCTGCAAGCCACGCTGACGGTCGTCAACCAAAGCGGCACGGCCGGGGCGAATGTCGGGCTGATCAGCAACGCCATCAACACGGTGCTGGCCGTGATGCCGTTGAACCTGCCAGTCAAACTGTTCGGCAATGGCGGCGTGCTGAACTTGTCGGTGGTGGGGGGCGACGCCACGGGCGCATTGTCGGCGAATCTCAACGCGCTCAATCTGCTGGAAACCGCGCTGGTTGTGGCCAATGGCCAGAACCTGATCAACCTGGGCCTGAGCGTGCCGCTGTTAGGCGTGGACGCGCGCGTGCGCGTGGTGGAACCGCCCACATTGGCGGTGGGCGGCATTGGCACGCAGGCCACCAGCGCGGGCATACGCGTGTACATCCGCGTGAACACCAGCAACATTCCGCTGGTGGGGCCGTTGTTGGCGAACACGCTGGGCACGAAGGTGGACCTGCCCATCATCGTAGACGTGGCGCAATCCACGGGTACGCTGACGAACCTGTGCCAGGCGCCGTTGACGCAGTCGCAAGCCACGATCGCGGTGACGTCGTCCGTGGCGAACATCTGCCTGGGTCGGTTCCCGGGCATGACGTCCAGCACCGATCAAACCGCCGCCAACTTCGTGTCGCTGACCAATAGCTGCCAGGTCAGTTCGTTTTCGGCGATCCAGCGCTATCAGGTGCTGAACGTGCTGGGCATCTTGCCGTTGACGGCCAAGGTGACGTTGCCGGTATTCAATTCAACGGCGCCCGTGTCCGTGACGCTGACCGAACCGCCCGGCACGCCGTCCACGCAGACCGTGACGGCCACGTCCATCAACCTGGGCGCGCTGGCGTCAAACCTGTCAGACGCCTTGATCGGCGGCATTCTGGGCGATCTTTTCAACACCGGCACGCCGCTGTCGGCAGCCGAGCGCACGGCGTTGGCGACAGACTTGGTGGGCGGCGGCGGCAGCAGCGCCGGCAACTCCATCACGCAGGTGGTCAATAATTTGCAGTGGTCCACGACCGCGCTGAACCAGTTAAGCGCGCGTCTGACCACGGGCGGCCTGACGGGCGTGCTGGGCGGCACGTTGCAACTGGTCGGCAATGTCCTGAGCTCGTTGTTGCTGGCGCCCGTGAACGACGTCGTGTGCGCGTTGGGCTTGACGCCCAGCGCCATCCGCCAGTGCCGTATCAATTCCGTCGCCTCGTTGGCGCTTAGCGGCAGCTCGCAGGTAAGCGGCGTGCTGTCGATTGTGGTGAACCTGTTGCAACCCGTGCTGGCGCCGCTGTCCACCCTGTTGCAGCAACTGCTGGACCTGCTGGGTCTGAGCGTGGGCCAGACCGACGTTTCGCTGCTGTCCGTGGATTGCGGGCAGCCTCGCTTGGTGTACTGATGACTCAAAAATTCGCGCGCGACGAGTTCGATGTGTACGTCTGGGAAGGCACTTCCGATATTGCCAGCCGTGCGGAGCGCTGCCTGGCGGGCATGGACGTGACGCTGGTGCGGGCGGACGCCGGCACCGCGTTTCCGCCGCCGCGCGATCCGACGCGGCCGGCCATCGCGCTGGTGTCGGTTTCGGTGATGGGCGACAACCGCTTCAGCGGCTATGACTGGCTATCGGTGCAGGCGATGCCGGTCATCTGGGTGTCGGCCGAAACGCGCGGGCGCGACTCGCGCTATTACCCGCCCGAATACTCGTACACCTTGCCGCTGTCCTTCACCACGGCAGACCTGCGCAAGCTGCTGTTCGAACTGCTTGGCACGCTGGACCAGTTCAATCGCACCGCGCCCAAGCGCGAGCAGCCGCTGATCGCGGTGTCTGAGCCCATGCGGGCGTTGTTGGCTGAAGCCGAGATGTTTGCCGACTGCCGCAGCAATGCGCTGATCCACGGCGAAACCGGCGTGGGCAAGGAGCGCATCGCGCGTCTGCTGCACGACCGCGCGGCGTGGTCTGACGGGCCGTTTGTGGCCGTCAATTGCGGGGCGATTCCGGAAGGTTTGTTCGAAGCGCATTTCTTCGGCCATGCGAAAGGCGCTTTTACGGGCGCGGTGGGCGCGCACAAAGGGTATTTCGAACAGGCCAACGGCGGCACCCTGTTCCTGGATGAAATCGGTGATCTGCCGCTGTACCAACAGGTCAAGCTGCTGCGCGTGCTGGAGCAAAGCACCGTGACACGCTTGGGTTCCACCGTGGAAGTGCCGGTGGACTTCCGGCTGGTCGCGGCCACCAATAAAGACTTGCGCGTGCTGGTGGGGCAAGACGAATTCCGCGCCGATCTGTATTACCGCCTGGCGGTGATCGAGCTGCGTATTCCCAACCTGGAACAGCGTGGCGGCGAAGAAAAGGTGGCTATTTTCCGTTCGCTGCTTGAGCGCCTGGGCGGGGAAGGGGAGCCGCCGGCGTGGCTGCTGGAGCGCGTGGCGCGTACCCGCTATGCGGGCAACGTGCGTGAATTGTCCAACGTGGCCGAACGCGTGGCCATCATGCAGAAGCAGTTCAAAACCTGGGACCAGCCCCGTATCGAACGCATTTTTGATCAGATTGCCGAACCGCTGCGCGCAGCGGGGGCGTTGGGCGGCGCCAGCACGCTGTGCGAACCGCCCGTCTTCACCGATGCGGAGCGCGCCGAACGCGCCCGTATCCTGGCCGCGTTGGATGTCAATGGATGGCGCCGGCAAGACACCGCCAATACCTTGGGCATCAGCCGCAAAGTGCTGTGGGAAAAGATGCGCAAACTGCATCTGGGCGGCGGCCAAGGCGAAACGGCGGAAGGAATCGTCGAGGCATCTTGATCACGCAATAGGGAAAGGCCCGTATCGGGCGACAAATTGCTTGCCGGCAATGTAAGTGGAACAGCCGCGAGCGAAATAAATTGCTATAGTTCCGCAACGATTTTTTTGGGGAAGGCATGAACGTCCAATTTATCCGTGCCGCCACTCGCATGGCGCTGTTGGGCACGGCGCTGTCCGGCCTGGCGGCTTGCGCCAGCGCGCAATCCGAAGCGCCGCGGCCCACGGTTAAGCAGGTCGAAGACAAGCAGCCGGCCGCAACGCCGGTGACCCCGCCCGCCGCGCCTGCACCCGCCGCCGCGCGGCCGTCATCGACCGTGGCTGAATTGCAAGGCCTGATCCAGAATCGTCAGGTCTCTGAGCTGCGCACTGCCTACAACGGCACGTACGGCGCCAGCCTGTTGTTCAAGCCGGACGATCTGACGTATTACGTCGCGCTGTTCCAGCAGAAGGATTTCTGGCGCGTGCTGAAAACGGTGTCGGAAAAGCAGGCCGAGGCGACTTATCGCGCCTTCGCCACGCAATCGGCCGAGCTGGCCGAAGTGGACATCAAGCGCATCAAGCTGCAAGCCGAATACGCCAATGCCGAGAAGCTCTTGGCCACCCGCAGCGCGCAACTGAGCACGCTGCAAGCCGACCGCACGCTGCGCATGCAGCAGGAAGAGCAAGTGGCGGCGCGCCAGGAACAGTCGCGCCAGGAAGCCACCGCGTTGGCCGATCAGCAAAAGGATGTGCGTCAGCAACTGCGTGATCTGCAACGCCAGATCGATTCCCTGCAGGCGCAGCAGGCGCAAATCGACGCCAGCCCGGCGTCCAAGCGCGGCAAATAAGCGCAGGCTTACGCCAAGACGAAGACGGGCCTTCGGGCCCGTTTTTTCTTGCAAGCCCGCACCCTTTATTCCATCGTTGCGGGAATGGCGCTTGCTAGCGGGATGCTTGATATCTTGCGCCCGGACCCCATATAGCCACCATGGCTCTTAAAGTTTTCGATCTCCAGTGCGAACACAGCCACATTTTTGAGGGCTGGTTCGGTTCGCACGAAGACTATGACGCGCAAACGGCGCGTGGCTTGGTCACGTGCCCCGTTTGCGGCTCGGCCACCATCACCAAGCGCCTGTCGGCTCCGCGCTTGAATGTGTCGCACCTGCACGCCCCGGCGGCCCAAGCGCCCGCCGTGCCGGCTGGCGCGTCCGACGCCGAGAAGATGGCGGCGGTGCAGGCGTTGGTGATGAAGCAGGTGCGTGCGCTGTTGCGCAACACCGAAAATGTGGGCCCGCGCTTTGCCGAAGAGGCGCGCCGCATTCACGATGGCGACGCCGATGAGCGGCCCATTCGCGGCACGGCCACGGTTGAAGAACGCCAAGCGCTGGCCGAAGACGGTATCGACGTCATGGCCGTGCCGGATTTTCTGGACGACGAACGCTTGCAGTAAAAGCGGGCAAGCGCCACCCGGCGCCGCGGCTAGTCACCGGCTAGTCACCGCCTAGTCACCGCCTAGTCACCGTTGGCAGGCGCCGCGGCGCAGTCAAGCGGTGATGTGAACCCGCATAAAAAAAGCCAGGCCCCTGAATACAGGGCCTGGCTTTTTCGTACCTGCTGCCGGATCAGTTGTTGACGCGGCTGCGGTATTCGTTCGTGCGGGTGTCGATTTCGATCTTGTCGCCGATGGCGCAGAACAGCGGCACGTTCAGTTCGTAGCCGGTGTTGATCTTGGCCGGCTTGGTGACCTTGCCCGACGTATCGCCACGGACGGCGGGTTCGGTGTAGGTGATTTCGCGGACCAGCGTGGTGGGCAGTTCAACCGAGATGGCGCGGCCGTCGTAGAAGACCACTTCCACGGGCATCGCTTCTTCCAGGTAGTTCAGGGCGTCGCCCATGCTTTCGGCTTCGATTTCGTACTGGTTGTACTCTTCGTCCATGAAGACGTACATCGGGTCGCCGAAGTAGGAGTAGGTGCACTCCTTGCGATCCAGTTGAACGACTTCGAACTTTTCGTCGGCCTTGTAGACCGATTCGCTGGCCGAGGCGGTCAGCAGGTTCTTGAACTTCAGCTTCACAACAGCAGCGTTACGGCCAGACTTGTTGTATTCGGCTTTCTGGACCACGAGGGGGTCCTTGCCGACCATGACCACGTTGCCGACTCGCAATTCCTGAGCGGTTTTCATCGATAAAACTCCGGGGGTGATAGGTGCACTCGCCGTGCTTGCAAAAAACCGCTGGCGCTCGGTAGCGTGTTGCTGATGGCTACCCAAGCTCGCGACGTTTCATGCACACCCCGGGAGGCGTCATAGTTGAGGCCCGACACATTCAGGGCGACTCAGAAAACTCTCTATTCTAACGTTTCTTGGCCAAGTCTGCGCAAAAGTCGGCCAGATTTTCAGCGAGATCCGGGCGCGCGGCCTGGCTGGCGTCCCAGTCGCGCGCGGCGTTGGCCCAGGCTTGCCAGGCGGCGGGCGCAAGCGCTGCGGCGGCAGCCGCTTGCGTTTGGCCGGTTTCCGGCTGGTTCCAGGCGCGGATGAGCGCGTGGGCAGAATCCGGGGCCGGATAGCGGGCCAGCCAGGCGTCCAGCTTTTCCAGATGGATGTTTTCGTCTTGCGGGTAGATCTGCCACACCAGCGGCCGGGCGGCCCAGGCGGCGCGGATGAAGGAATCTTCGCCGCGCACGAAATTCAGGTCCGAACTCCACAGCAAGCGGTCGAAATCCGGTTGCGCCACGAACGGCAGGCGCGCCAGCAGCGGCGCGCCGGGCGTCGAACACGCCGCTTCCAGGCCGGGGGCGATGCCTTCTGGCACAAGCAGGACGCTTGCGCGCGAGTCGGCCGCCAAGGCGTGCACCAGCGCATCGACAGGCGCGGAGGGGTAGCAAAACAGAGACACCGTGCGGGCGCCGTCTTGCCGGCGCAACAGCACGGCCTCGTCCACGCCAAGTGCGCGCAGAAAGGCGTTTTGCTGGTCCATCGACGCTTGCAGCGCGTCGCGCTCGGCAGAGAGGCCGGGTTCGCGCAGCAGGCCACCAGTGGCTGGCGTGAAACCAGGAAAGAAGAAGTGCTTGACCAGCCCGTCGGGCCGCTGCGAGGGCAGGCCGTGGCAGCTTTCCACCCAGGCCTCCGCGCTCAGGTATTCCAGATTGATCCAGGCGGGATGCGCCTGGCGCATGCTATCCAAAAACGCGGGCGGCGGGTCGCAGGCAAAGGCTTCGATGACGACGTCGCGGGCGGCGAGCGCCGGGTCAGGCGTGTCGGACCAATGCACAATGTCGACCCCGCCCAACTGCTGGCGGGGGGCTGATACGATGATGCCCGGCTGGATGCGCGCAAAGCTGGCCAGGTCATCAACCCACAGGCGGACATCCCAGCCACGGCCTTGCGCAAGCCGGCGGGCCAGCCGCCAGCACACGCCGATGTCGCCGTAGTTGTCGACGACCCGGCAGAAGATGTCCGCTTGCATGGCCGCTTAGTGGAACTTGGCGGGCGCGGCCTCGGCGTCCTCGGGCAGTTCGGCGTGCACCAGCTCGCCCAAGGGGTTGGGGAAGTAGGGCGCGCCGCAATCTTCGCAGTATTCGGCCGGCAGCACGCCGGGAATGCGGCGCACGTCGGTGACCCCATATTCCTTCAGCAGTGCGGCGATTTCGTCGACCACATCGGGTTGGCCTTCGTCGGACGGCAGCTCTTCTTCGCGGCCGTACAGCGGCCACACGCAGCCGTAGTAGACGTCGTTGCTGCTGCGCGCTGTGAAGCTGATGCGGTATTCGTCGATGCGGCTTTCACCGCAGCCGGCCACGACCGCCCGCAATTGCGAGGCTTCGAGGCTGACCGCGCCTTCCAGCCAGCTGATGGCGGCGCGTAGCGACAGGGGACGCACGCGGCGGTCGGCTTCGCGGTTGCTGACGTAATAGGCGTCGGGCAACAGCGCTTCGAAACCGCAGCCCGGCAGCAACGCGGCCAGCGTGGGCTGGGCTTGCGCCGCCCATTGCGCCTGGCAGGCGTCGCGGGTGGCGTCGGCATCGCCCATGCTTTCCTGCCAGCGGAAGATCGGCGCGTTTTCGGGCACTGCCACCGCGCCGATGATGTAGCGCGTGTCGGCCAGCATGTTGGCGGTTTCGATTTCGGTGTTCAGCGTCGGCTTGGTCGCTTCGGCGCCCAGCGCCTGCGAGCCCAGGCGTTGCAACCACTGCCAGGTTTCGCCGAAGGTGCGCGGCATCTGGTCCACGCTGACCAGCATGGGCATCAACGCCGTGCGGGCCTGGCTGGACAACACGTGGCCGTGCAATTGAGCCAGTAGCGCCTGTTGGGCGGTGGCGGAAACGGGGCCGGTGGGAATGGCGTACCGGGTCCAGGCGACGATGGGCGCGACGATCAGCAATACGTCGTACTGGACGCCGTCTTTTTCGATCTTCATCGATTCAGACAGGGTTTCGGCCTGCTCGATCAAGACCTCGTAAGCGCCTATGTCGCTTTGCGCGAGGTGGTCCAGGGCCGCTTCCAGCGGGGCATCCTGCCCGGCCTTCAGCAGCTTGGGAATCGCCTCGCCAAGCTGGTTCTCCCAGAACACGTCTTCGACGCGGCTGCCCGAGCGGTTCAGCGCTTGGGCAAGCGCAACCAGGCGGGTAGCGTCACGGGTCATGCGGGGAGCGGATTGGCTGCGGGATCGGGCCATAACTTCGAGGGACGTCCAGTAAGTGTGTAACGACGTAGTTTAACGCCCGCCGCGCGCCCCGGCATGACGGCGGGGCATTAGCAGGTAATAGAGCCATACGGCGACCGAGGCAGCCGCTTCGGCACATTGATGCTGGAATGGCAACAGATCATCCCCGCTGTGGGGGTTTATTGCTGATCGGAAACGATCGAAAATGCTTTTATCAACTTATTCTCTGGAGGCTTCGCCATGCGTTGGCCTACGCTTTTTGTTTCCCACGGCTCGCCCATGCTGGCCGTTGAACCGGGCCTGACCGGCCCCGTGCTGGCGGATTGGAGTGCGGCGCAAGGCCGCAAGCCGCGCGGCATTCTGGTGGTGTCGCCGCACTGGATGGGCGAAGGCCTGGCGCTGTCCACCCGTGATCAACAGGTGGCCTGGCACGACTTCGGCGGCTTCCCGCCGGAACTCTACACGCTGCAATACGCCGCGCCGGGCTCGCCCGAGCTGGCCGCGCGCGTGCAGGCGCTGCTGGCCGAATCGGGCATCGCCGCCGACCGCGACCCGCGCCGCCCGCTGGACCATGGCGCCTGGGTGCCGTTGCGCTACCTGTATCCCGACGTGGACGTGCCGGTGGTGCAGTTGTCGCTGGACATGGGCCGGGATGCGGCGGGCCAGTTGGCGCTGGGCAAGGCGTTGGCGCCGCTGCGTGATGAAGACATCCTGATCATCGGCTCCGGTTCGCTGACGCACAATCTGCGCCATGTACGCATGCCGCAAAATGCACCGGCGGCGCCATACGTGCCGGCGTTTCAGGAGTGGTATGCGCGCAATCTGGCCGAGCATAATGTGCCGGCGCTGCTGGACTGGCAGGCGCAAGCGCCGGGCGCGTTGCAGGCCCATCCGCACGACGATCACCTGATGCCTTTGTATGTGGCGCTGGGGGCGGGCGGCGCGGCGGGCGCATCGGCCAAGCGCCTGAACGACGAGATCTCGTACGGCGCGCTGGCGATGGACGCGTATCAGTTCGACGACTAGGCCGATTCCCTCACGCGGCTGGCGCGTAGTCGTCCGGCGGCTGAGGCCGGCCAGTTTCGGCCAGTAAAAAAGCCCCGGAGCCGTAAGGCTCCGGGGCTTTTTGCATCGCGCTCAGCGTGGCGCGACGCCGTGACGGGCGCAGAACTTAGGCCGCGAGCAACTGGCGCAGCACAAAGGGCAGGATGCCGCCGTGCTGGTAGTAGTCAACTTCAATCGGGGTGTCGATGCGCAGCAGCACTGTCACGTCCTGCTTCGAACCATCCTTGCGGGTGATCGTCAGCGTCACGTCCTGCATCGGCTTGATGCCGTTTTCCAGGCCCGAGATGTCGTACGTTTCTTCGCCGGTGATGCCCAGCGACTGCACGCTGTCCGTACCCTTGAATTGCAGCGGCAACACGCCCATACCGACGAGGTTGCTGCGGTGGATGCGTTCAAAGCTGCGGGTGATCACGGCCTTCACGCCCAGCAACTGCGTGCCCTTGGCCGCCCAGTCGCGCGACGAGCCGGTGCCGTACTCTTCGCCGCCGAACACCACGGTGGGCGTGCCGTCGGCCACGTACTTCATGGCGGCGTCATAGATCGACATCTGTTCGCCGGTGGGCTGGAACAGGGTCTCGCCGCCTTCGAAGCGGCTGCCGTCCGGCAAGGACGGGATCATCAGGTTCTTGATGCGCACGTTGGCGAACGTGCCGCGCATCATGATTTCGTGGTTGCCGCGGCGCGAGCCGTAGCTGTTGAAATCAGCCTTCATGACGCCGTTTTCCTTCAGCCACTTGCCGGCGGGCGAGCTTTCCTTGATGGAGCCGGCGGGCGAGATGTGGTCGGTGGTGACGGAATCACCGAACACGCCCAGCGCGCGTGCGCCCTTGACGGTGGGCATCGCGGCCGGCGTCATGTCGAAGCCTTCAAAGAAGGGCGGCTCGGCGATGTAGGTGGAGTCGGGCCAGTTGTAGGTGTCGCCGCTCACGCCCTTGATGTTTTCCCAGAGCTTGCCCGGGTTGCTCTTGACCTGGCCGTAGTTGGCCTCGAACACCTTCGGGTCCAGCGCGTGCTTCATCAGCGCTTCGACTTCTTCGGACGTGGGCCAGATGTCGCCCAGCCAGACGTCGCCGTTCTTGCCCTTTCCAACCGGCTCGGTCATCAGATCGCGCGTGACGGTGCCGGCCAGCGCGTAGGCTACGACCAGCGGGGGCGAGGCCAGGAAGTTGGCCTTGATGTTCGGGTGGATGCGCGCTTCGAAGTTGCGGTTGCCGGACAGCACGGCCGAGCAGACAAGATCGTTGCTGGTGATGGCTTCGTTCAGGTCCGGCGTGAGGTCGCCCGCGTTGCCGATGCAGGTGGTGCAGCCGTAGGCGGCCACATCAAAGCCCAGCTTTTCCAGGTAGGGCAGAAGGCCCGTCTTGGTCAGGTAGTCGGTGACGACGCGCGATCCGGGGGCCAGCGACGTCTTGATGTGCTTGGGCACCTTCAGGCCGGCTTCCACCGCCTTCTTGGCCAACAGGCCCGCGGCCAGCAGCACGTTCGGGTTCGACGTGTTGGTGCAAGACGTGATGGCGGCAATCAGGATGTCGCCGTTCTTGATCTTGGTGCCGGTGCTGGTGGTGAAGGTTTCGGCCAGCTTTTCGGCGGGCTGGTTGAAGCCGTTTTCGGCGATCGGCTTGGAGAACAGATCGATGAACGTGTTCTTGACGTTGCCGATTTCGATGCGGTCTTGCGGGCGCTTGGGGCCGGCCAGCGACGGGGCCACGGTGGACAGGTCCAGCGTCAGCAGCTTGGTGAAGTTGATGTCTTGGGCGGCCGGAATGCCGAACATCTTCTGCGCCTTGAAATAGGCTTCAAAGGCGGCAATTTCGGCTTCCGTGCGGCCGGTGCCGCGGAAGTAGTCGATGGTGCGTTCATCAACGGGGAAGAAGCCCATGGTGGCGCCGTACTCCGGCGCCATGTTGCCGATGGTGGCGCGTTCGGCCACGGTCAGGCTGGCGGTGCCTTCGCCGCAGAATTCAACGAACTTGCCCACCACTTTTTCACGGCGCAGCATTTCGGTAATGGTCAGCACCAGGTCGGTGGCGGTGACGCCGCCGCGCAACTGGCCCTTGAGTTCCACGCCCACCACGTCGGGGGTCAGGAAGTACACGGGCTGGCCCAGCATGCCGGCTTCGGCTTCGATGCCGCCCACGCCCCAGCCCACCACGCCAATGCCGTTGATCATCGTGGTGTGGCTATCGGTGCCCACCAGCGAATCGGGGTAATAGACGTTGTTCTTTTTGTCCTGGTGCACACCGCGCGCCAGGTATTCCAGGTTGACCTGGTGGACAATGCCAAAGCCCGGAGGCACGACGCCGAACGTGTCGAACGCCTGCATGCCCCACTTCATGAACTGGTAGCGCTCTTGGTTGCGCTTGAATTCCAGCTTCATGTTCAAGTCCAGCGCGTTCTTGGTGCCGAAGTAGTCGATCATGACCGAGTGGTCAACGACCAGGTCAACCGGCACCAGCGGCTCAATGCTCTTGGGGCTCTTGCCCATCTTGTCGGCGACCGAGCGCATGGCGGCGATGTCAGCCAGGAGCGGCACGCCCGTGAAATCCTGCAACACCACGCGCGCCACGACGAAGGGGATTTCGTCTTCGCGGCGGGCATTGGCTTGCCAGTTGGCCAGCTGCTTCACGTGCTCTTCAGTGACCTTCTTGCCATCACAGTTGCGCAGCACGGATTCCAGCACGATGCGGATAGAAACCGGGAGCCGCTGCACATCAATGCCGAGGGACTTGCCCAGCGCCGGCAGCGAATAGTACTGACAGGATTTATTGCCGATCTTGAAGTTCTTGAGGGTGTCTAGAGTGTTGTGCGGCATGATGGACTCCGTTGTTTTGCCCGACTGTATGTGCCCAGGCGCAGGCGGCATTTTCTGGCGATTTTGCGCGGTTGTCATTGTAGGGGAGACAAGCCCTTGCGCGGCTGCATGTCTTATATCTTATATAAGACTTGGGGCGCACGTCAAAGTTCCGTCCTAGTTCCGGCAAGACACCGGGATGGCACTCCCCGCACTGCAAAACCCCTACTTTGGCGGACATGAGCCAAGCCTGCAAGACCCCGCGTTTTTAACAGGGAAGTTCTACGGTGGCGTGGCGGCGGTCAGGAAAATTTCAGATCAGGCCGGAATGCGGCGTGGATGGGGTCAGGAAAATTTCAGATCAGGCCAGGAAGCCGCGCAGCAGCGGTTCCAGTTCGGATTTCAAAAAGTCGACCAGCGCGCGTTGGGCGGTCGACGGGTAGGGCGTGGGGGAGGTCAGGATGAACAGCTTGTCGCCCGGTCCTTGCGCCTTGTAGGCCGGCAGCACTTCAATGAGCCGCCCGGCTTCCAGATCGGGCTGCACGATATAGGCGGGCAGCAGCGCGATGCCGGCGCCGTCGCGCGCGGCCTGGGCCAGAAAGGGGAAGTATTCGGATTGCAGGCGGGGCGCGAGCTTGGCTTCGTAGACCTGGCCCTTGCGGGTCAGGCGCAGCGTGGTCTGGGGCTTGGGGCCGGGCGGGCAAAGAAAATCCAGCCGGCCCAGGTCGCGCGGGTGAACGGGTTTGCCAGCGCGCTGCAAGTAGCCAGGCGCGGCGCACAGATGCCATTTCACCTCGCCCAGCTCGCGCGCCACGTAGTCCTGCGGCGGCGTCGAAATCACCCGCAGCGCCACGTCGATTTCTGACGAAATCAGGTCGCTGACCCGGTTGGAGAACAGCACCCGCAGGCTCAGGCTGGGGTGCTCCAGCGCGAATCGCACCAATAGCGGGCGCAGCGCGTCCAGCTCGCCCAGCCCGGTGGGCAAGGACAGCCGGACATGGCCCGTGGGTTCTGCGCCCAGCTTCTGCAACGCATGGCGCGCCGATTCCACCTCGCGCGACATGCGCGCGCCGTGCTCATACAGCACCGTGCCTTGCTGCGTCAGTTCCAGGCGGCGGGTGGTGCGCCGGATCAGCTGGGCGCCGAACGTGCGCTCCAGCTTTTGCAGATTCCGGCTGACGTGCGACCGCGTTACCCCCTGGCGCAAGGCCGCTTCGCTGAGCGTGCCGGCTTCGACGATGGTGACGAACAGCTGGATCAGGTTCAGGTCTAGCGCGGGCAAGGCGGACATGGGCGTCATCGATTGTTGCCTGAGAGGAAACATAGTTTACGCAAGCCGAAGGATTGTCGCGGCAATTTGACGTTGATACTCTCGGTCCAAAGCCAATTCATAACGACATCAGGGAGACAACTCATGGCTCAAAGCATGTTCCGCGCGGATCTGTTCCGCGGCCAGCGCGTCCTGGTTACCGGCGGAGGAACCGGGCTGGGCTACGCCATGGCCGAACAACTGGCCTCGCTGGGCGCCACCGTGCACCTGTGCGGACGCCGGCTGTCGGTCGTTGAAGCCGCCGCGGCCACGCTGCGCGCCCGTTACGGCGGCCAAGCCCATGCGCATGCCGTCGACATCCGCGACGCCGACGCCGTGGACGCCATGGTGGACGGCATCTGGCGCGAGCATGGCGGCCTGGACGGCCTGATCAACAATGCCGCGGGCAACTTCATCAGCCCGACCGAAAAACTGTCGGCGCGCGGCTTCAATGCGATTGCCGACACGGTGTTTCGCGGCACCTTCTATATGACCCTGGCGGTGGGCAAGCGCTGGATCGAGACCGGCACGCACGGCGCGGTGGTGTCTATCGTGGTGACGTGGGTGTGGACGGGTTCGCCGTTTGTGGTGCCGTCGGCCATGTCCAAGGCGGGTATCGACGCCATGACGAAGTCGCTGGCGGTGGAATGGGGCCGCCACGGTATCCGCCTGAACGCCATTGCGCCTGGCGTGATTCCCACCGAAGGCGCAACCGCAAGGCTGCGGCCCAACGGCGATGGCCAGGACGCGCTGACCCAACAAAACCCGATGCGCCGTCTGGGCACCGGGCACGACATCGGCGAATTGGCCGCCTTCCTGCTGGGGCCGGGCAACGATTGGATCAACGGGCAGACGATTGCGCTGGACGGCGGCGACTACCTGGCAAACGGCGCGTACTTCAAGCAGTACTTCGAATGGAGCGACGCCGATTGGGCGGCCGCCCGCGCCGCCATCGAGGCGCGCACCGCGCAAGACAAGGCGCAGCGCGCCGGGAAGCCGGCATGAGCGGGCGCATCATTGCGGGCGGCATTGAATTGACCCGTGACGCACTGGTGGCGCGCGGCGAGCAAGTGGCGGCCGGCCTGGCGGCGATGGGCGTGCGCGAAGGCGATGTGATTGCGGTGCTGCTGCGCAACGGCATGCCGTATCTGGAAATCATCCAGGCCTGCAAGCGGCTGGGCTGCTATTACTGCCCGATCAACTGGCATTACACCGCCGAGGAAGTGGCGTTTCTGGTGACCGACAGTGGCGCCAAGCTGGTGATTGCCGAAGACGATTTGTGGCGGCAAGTTTGGACCGCGCTGCCCAAGGGGCTGCCCGCGCTGCGGGTGATGGGCGGCGGAAATGCGGTTGGCGGCAACCCGGCGTTAGCCGCCAACGGGTCTGACTCCAACTCGTCTGACCCCAACGCGTCTGACCCGAACGCCTCTGACCCCAACGACTTTGAAGCCAACAACTACGAGACCTGGCGCAACGCGCAACCGCGCTACGACGGGCCGCTCGTCGCGCCCCGCGGGCACATGGCTTATACCTCTGGCACAACCGGCCGGCCCAAGGGCGTGGTGCGCCAGCCGTTTCCGGTGGCGCGTCTGCCCGAGCACCTGGCGGCCGTCGAAGCCGTGGTGGAACAAGCCTACGGATTGCGCCCCGGATGCCGCGCGTTGCTGCCCGCGCCGGTCTATCACAGCGCGCCCAGCGTGTTCGCCCAGGTGGCGCTGCGCGTCTGCGACACGCTGGTGCTGACCGCGCGTTTTGATCCCATCGAGGTATTGCGCCTGATCGAACGGCATCGCATCGACACCATCTATCTGGTGCCCATCATGTATGTGCGGCTGTTGAAGCTGGATGCGCGCACGCGAGCGTCGTTCGACTTGTCGTCGTTGCGTTTCGTGGCGTCGACAGGAGCGCCGTGCGCGCCCGAACTCAAGCAGGCCATGATCGATTGGCTAGGCCCCGTGGTGCATGAAACCTATGCGTCCAGCGAGGCGGGCATGGTGACCGTGATTGACTCCCACGAGGCGCTGGCCAAGCCCGGCAGCGCGGGGCGGCCCATCGGGCCGGCGCAGGTGCGCGTCTATCGCGAAGATGGGTCGCTATGCGCGCCCGGCGAGGTTGGCCGCATCTACGTGCGCCAGCCGGCGTACGCCGATTTCACTTACCGCAACCACCCCGAGGCACGCCAGGCCGTTGAGCGCGACGGCCTGATCGGCCTGGGTGACTTGGGCTATGTGGACGAAGACGGTTATCTGTTCGTTTGCGACCGCGAATCGGACCTGGTCATTTCGGGCGGCGTGAACATCTATCCCGCCGAAATCGAGCACCACCTGACGCAGTACCCGGGCGTGGCCGATTGCGCCGTGTTTGGCGTGCCGGATGCCGAGTTCGGGGAACGCTTGCTGGGCTTGATTCAACCCGCGCCGGACGCCACGGTGAATGTCGAGGACGCCCTGCAATGGCTGGCTGGCCGCGTCGCCCGCTACAAGATCCCGCGCGACCTGCAACTGCGCCCGGCCTTGCCGCGCGACGACAACGGCAAGATCGCCAAACGCCGCCTGCGCGCCGAGTTCTGGGAGGGGCAGGCGCGCAAGGTGTAGCGGCGAACTGTAGCGGCGAACGTCACGCCCTTACCCCAGCAGTACCCACTACAAGAGTCGTTCAAGACTCGGGAGACAAGCATGTTGAAGATGAATCGTTGGCTGAGCCGCGCCGCGGCCGCCGTGCTGGCTTGCGCGGCCATTGCGCCCCAGGCGTGGGCGGCGTTTCCTGACCGCCCGGTGAAACTGGTGGTGCCTTACACGCCGGGCGGCGCCGCGGATCAGTTGTCGCGCGTGCTGGCCGAGCGCCTGTCGCGCGAACTCGGCCAGCCCGTCGTGGTTGAGAACAAGCCGGGCGCCAACACGATGATCGCGGCGACCCAGGTGGCCCGCGCCCAGCCCGATGGCTACACCCTGTTTCTGGCCAGCAATGCCAGCATGGTGCTGAACCCCCTGCTGTATCAGAAGATCGCCTACGACGCCGCGCGTGATTTCCGCGTGCTGTCGGTGGTGGCTGAACTGCCGCTGGTGGTTGTCGCGAACAATGCGGTGCCGGCCACCACGCTGGCGCAATTCGTCAGCTACGCCAAGACGCGTCCGGGCAAGCTGAATTACGCGTCGGTTGGCATCGGCAACCCCTTGCAACTGGCGACGGAATTGCTCAAGTCGCGCACCGGCGTCGACATTGCGCACATCCCGTACAACGGCAGCGCGCCGGCACTGAGCTCGTTGATGGCCAACGACACGCAACTGATGGTGGACGTGATCAGCACGTCGCTGCCGTTGGTGAAAGAGAACAAAATCAAGGCCTTGGCGGTAACGACGGCTGAACGCCTGCCCGTGCTGCCCGATGTGCCGACGGTGGCGGAAAGCGGGTTTCCGGGGTTCCGCGCCGCTACCTGGTTTGGCATCGCCGTGCCGCAAGCGACGCCGGCCGCCGAGGGGCGGGCCTTGCAGGAGGCGGTGGCGCGCGTCATGGCCCAACCGGATTTCCGCGAACGTTTCCAGACCTTGGGGCTGGTGATCCAGGAGCCGCGTGATCAGGCGGAAACCGACCGCTATGTGGCGGAAGACCGCGAGCGGTGGGGCGCCGTCATTCAGGCGAATCACATCAAGCTGGATTAGGCGCGCGCGCTTATGCGACGGCGATCAGGCGAGCGCATCAAGCCAGCAGCGCGGGCAGCTCCGCCGCCGCCAGTTCCAGAAAGCGGCGCAGCGCCAGGGGTTCGCCGCGGCGGGCGGGCATGATGGCGTAGATGCGTGAGGGCGCGGCCTGCCAGCCGGGCAGGATGGGAACCAGTTCGCCCTTGGCGATCATGTTTGCGCTGAGGTAGTGCGGCAGCAGCGCCACGCCCAGCCCGCTGCGCGCCATCGAGCGCAACGTGGCCATGTTGCTGCTCAGGCAGCGCGGCTGGAATTCCAATGTCTCGATTTCACCGGCCGGCCCGGTAAAGCGCCACGTGTGGCGGTTGTCTTGCGTGGCGTGCGCCAGCAAGGGCAGGGCGGCCAGGTCGCGGGGGTGGCGCGGCCGCGCCTGGGCCAGCGCCGGCGCGCCAAGCAGCGTCAGCGGCACCAGCGCCAGTTCGCGGCCGATCAGCCGGGAATCCGTCAGCGCCGAGCCCATGGCGCGAAACGCCAGGTCATAGCCTTCGCCGACCAGGTCGATAATTTCGTCCCGCGTGTCCAACAGCACCCGCACCCCGGGGTGCGCCATGCAGAAGCGGGCCACCATGTCCCCCAACAAGGTCACAGCCAGCGGAGACGGCGCGGTGATGCGCAGCAGGCCGCTGGGGGTGTCGCCCATGGACGCCGCCAGATCGAACGCCGTCCGGGCTTCGCGGGCCATCGTCTGCGCATGCACATAGATCTGTTCCCCCATCGGCGTCAGCGATACCCGGCGCGTATTGCGCTGAAGCAGCCGGACGCCCAGGCGCGCTTCCAGCTCGGCCACGCGCCGGCTGAGCTTTGAACGTTGCATATTCAACACACGCGCGGCGGCGGAGAAGCCGCCTTTTTCAACGACCTCGCTAAAGAGCAGCAGGTCGTCGACGTGGTGAAGGTGCGCTTGCATGGGGGTTTTAGCGTGGTGCGAAGGAAAAGAGCGCGAATTGTCCTGCAAGGCAGGACAAATATTCCTGAAATTGGCCTCTACTGTCCGCCAGGTGGAACTCATAAGCTTGGCGTCAGCCAGCGTTACCACCTCCCCAGGCAGCACTTTTTTGACTATTCATCTCAGCAACGTCGTCGCCAGCCCGGTCCAGTCCGCAGGCGAGGCCTGCACCATCCGTTCGTTTCGCCACACCGATTTTTCCCGCAGTGCGTCACCCGTGGTGAGCGTGGACCATTTCGTCATGACGGGGCCTGCCACGGCGCCTGAGCCGGCCGCCGGCCTGTGCGCCGCGACGCTGTTGCTGGAAGACTCCAAGGGCGTCATGCAAAGCCTGGACAGCACTAAGGACGACCACGAAATCCGGGCGGGCGATCTGCATTGGACGCAGGCGGGCCAAGGGATATTGCGCGTGCATCAGCCGACGGGGCAAGACCGGCTGCACGGGCTGCGGATCGGGTTCAAGCTGCCCGACCGGCAGCGCGCTGCGCCGCCCGCCATTGCGTTGCTGCGCGGGTGGGAAATGCCGGTGATCCAGACCAGCGCGGGCCGTATCCGCGTGGCGGCCGGCAGCCACGAGGGCTGGCAGTCGCCCCTGGCGACGCCCGAACCCCTGATGCTGCTGGACGCCTGGCTGCGTCCTGGGGCGACGCAGCTGGTGCCGCTGGCCCCCGGGTGGAATGCCTGGATGTTCGCGGTGCAGGGGGATCTTGGCGTCCGTGCCAGACATTGCTTGACCGGCGCGCCGCCATTGCCCAAGCGTCCGGGCGGAGACCCGGATTTCGCCGTGGTCCCGGCCGGCTCAGCCCTGGTGGCTTCGGCCTCTGACCAGGACGATCACGGCGTGCTGGTCTTGATTGCAGGCCGGGTGCCGGCGCATTTCGTGCTGATTGCTGGCTGCGCGGTTGAGGTTCCGTTGGGCGTGCCTGCCGCCGCTGCGACGCCGGGGCGGCAGGGGGCGATGCCGCCTCCCGCTGCCTGCAACGCCGGGGATTTGCGCCTGCCGCAGCCCGATTTAGCCGCCTGATCCTGACCTTGACCTTAACGAACCCTGCTTGTTGCGGCAGGGCAACGGGTGGGTTTTTCTACGTTGGAAATGGTATGAGAATGATTCTCGGTTTGATAACATTTTCGTCTTCAGACCTCAATACCCCATGGTGAACGGGCTCGGCAGGGCCGTTTTACAGCCTTGCGGTAGTGCAAGCAGATAAGCCGTTTTCCGCGCGTGACCCCATCGGGATTTGGTGTTTCTTCGCGCGGTGACGCGCCTTTTTTTGCCGATCGATCCCGATATGAAAATCAGAACTCTAGCTTGCGTAGCGGCCACGCTGCCGTGCCTGGGCGCGGCCTATGGCCAGACGGCCCCGGCTGCCCAACCTGGCGACGCCACCGTATCCATGGAAGCCATCAAGGTCGAAGCCAGCGCGGATGCGTCGGCAGGTGGCCTGGCGGCCCCATTTGCGGGCGGCCAAGTCGCCACCGGCGGCCGCGTCGGTATTCTGGGCACGCAAGACAACTTGAGCACGCCGTTCAGCATCACCAGCTACACGAATGAGCTGATCCAGGACAAGCAGGCGCGCAGCGTCGGCGACGTGCTGCAAAACGACTCCGGCGTACGCGTGGCGCGCGGCTTCGGCAACTTCCAGGAGTCGTACTTCATTCGCGGCTTCATCCTGAGCTCGGACGATGTCGCCTACAACGGCTTGTACAGCCTGCTGCCGCGCCAGTACATCGCCACTGAACTGTTCGAACGCGTGGAAGTGCTGCGCGGCGCGTCGGCATTCCTGACCGGCGCGACCCCCGGCGGCGGCGGTATTGGCGGCGTGATCAACCTGGTGCCCAAGCGCGCGCCGAACGATCCGCTGACCCGTGTCACGACCGGTATTTCCAGCGGTGGCCAATTTCAGCTTTCCACCGACATCGCCCGCCGCTTTGGCCCGGACGACAGCACGGGCATCCGCCTGAACGCCGCGCAACGCAGCGGCGATACGGCCATTGATGATGAACATTCCCGCACCAGCCTGGTGTCGCTGGGCATAGACTGGCGCTCGGCGGACACGCGCTTGTCGGGCGATATCGGCTGGCAGGAAAACAAGCTCAAGCGCGCGCGTCCGAACGTGACGCTGGGCGCCGGCGTCACCACGGTTCCCGACGCCCCGGACGCCAGCTCCAACTACGCGCAACCGTGGTCGTACTCCAACGAACGGGACGTGTTCGGCACCTTGCGCGCGGAACATGACTTCAGCGACAAGCTGACCGGCTGGGCGGCGTATGGTTTCCGCCGCAGCGATGAAGCGAACTCGCTGGGCAACGTCACGTTGACGAACGGCAGCACGGGTGCAGGCAATTTCTATCGCTTCGACAACACCCGCGAAGATAGCGTCAACACGGGCGAATTCGGCCTGCGCGCCAAAGTGCGCACCGGCCCGGTCGGCCACGAAATCGTTGCGTCGGCATCGTTCTTTGATCTGAAAAAGAAGAACGCCTACATCATGGATTTCGCAAACACGTTTGCGACCAACATCTATGACCCGGTCTCCTACGACAAGCCCGCCTTCAGCGCGGGTGCATTGCGCGGCAACGATATTGATAACCCCGCCTTGCAAGGACGTACGCGCATGAGCAGCTACGCCCTGGGCGACACGCTGTCGTTCCTGGACGACAAGGTGCTGCTGACCCTGGGCATCCGCCATCAACGCTTGTCGCAGCGTGACTACGCCTACAACACGGGCAAAGAAAGCGGCGCCTATGACGCCAGCCGCAACTCGCCGGCCGCCGGCATCGTCTTCAAGGTGGCGCCCAGCGTGTCGCTGTATGCCAACTACATCGAAGCCCTGGTCGCCGGGCCGACCGCGCCGGCCAACGCGAACGGCAAGCCCGTGCCTAACGTCGGCCAAAGCCTGCAACCGTACGTCTCCAAGCAAAAGGAAATCGGCGTGAAGTACGAGGGTGACGGGCTGGGCGCCGGCCTGGCCTTGTTCTCCACCGACAAGCCGCGCGCGATGTACAACGCCAGCAACGAGCTGACCACGTCCGGCAAAGACCGCCACCAAGGCGCGGAACTGACCGTCTACGGCGAGCCCATCAAGAGCGTGCGCGTTCTGGGCGGCTTGACCTGGCTGGATGCCGAGCAGCGTTCCACCGGCAACGCGTCGCTGGACGGCAACCGCGTAATCGGCGTGCCGCGCTTCCAGGCCAACATGGGCGTGGAATGGGACATCCCCGGCGTGCAAGGCCTGGCCGTGGACGGCCGCGTCGTCTACACCGGTTCGTCTTACGCGAACGACGCCAACACCCTCAAGGTGCCCGGCTGGACCCGCTTTGACGCCGGCGTGCGCTACATGACGGACGTGGGCGGCCACTTGGTCACGGTGCGCGCCCGCGTGGAAAACATCGCCAACCGCAACTACTGGTCGTCGGTGGGCGGATACCCCGGCAACGGCTACCTGGTGCTGGGCGGCCCGCGCACGTTCCTGCTGTCAGCCAGCATGGACTTCTGATCGCATCCGGCTTTGGCCGGAACGCAACAAAAATCCCGGCCTGGCGCCGGGATTTTTGTTTGCGGGAAAGCAGCGGGAGGTCAGGCGGCTTCTTGAATAGCGTTGATCAACCCCTCACCAAAACCACCCCCCGCGCGTTAAATCTCCTTCGCAACTCTTGTACTGGGACGTGAATTTCTCGGCGCGGGCCTGCACTTTTTGCGACACCGTTTTCAGCCATGCCTTGCGGTCGTAGCTGCGGTTGCGGTAGCCGGTCCAGCCTTCGTGGTAGTTCAAATACTGGCCGTAGGCGTCCCACTTGGACACGCCGTTGATGCGTTGCGACTTGCTCATGTACCAGCCCATGAAGTCCAGCGCGTCGGCGAAGTTGTCGCGGCTGGAACCCCAGCCGCCGGCTTCTTTTTTGTAGTCGGCCCAGGTTTCGTCCTTGGCTTGGGCGTAGCCATACGCGGAGCTGACGCGGCCCCAGGGGATGATGCCCAGGAAGTAATAGCGGGGCGGCACGGCGTCCTGTTTGAAGGAAGACTCCTGGTACATCATCGCCATGGGCACGGGAACGGGGGCGCCCCATTTTTGCTGCACCTTCAGGGCGGCGTCGTGCCAGTCCGGCTTTTCTCGGAAGATCGCGCAAATATTCTCGGGGTTCGATGGCGGCGCCGTGGCGCAACCGGCAAGCGCCAGCAGTAGCAGCGGCGGCAGCAAAAGCCGGGTCATTGGCGGGCTTCCTCCTTTGGGTCAGGGCGCAAACGGGATGCTGCGCCGGGCAAGTGTCACAAGGTACCGCGATTGTATGAAAACGTATCGCCGGAAAAGTTTCCTGTTCGGAGGCTTGCTCGAGCGTTCAGGGGGCAACGGCTGAAACCTGCCCTTGGAAACCCGGCCCCCAAAGCAAACACCCCCAAAGCAAACACCCCCAAAGCAAACGGCCCCGGATTGCTCCGGGGCCGTTGTTCGTACTGCAAGCAGGGCTAAGACGCCTGGCTAGCGTGCAAGGCTTACACCTCGATCACGTCCGCCACGTCCTTGTAGTCTGCGATCTTGTCGAAGTTCAGGTACTGATAGATCTGGTCGCCGCTCTTGTTGATGACGCCCATATCGGCCATGTACTCGTCCTTGGTCGGGATGCGGCCCAGCTTCGAGCAGATGGCGGCCAGCTCGGCCGAACCCAGGTACACGTTCGTGTTCTTGCCCAGGCGGTTCGGGAAGTTGCGGGTGCTGGTCGACATGACGGTTGCGCCTTCGCGCACTTGTGCCTGGTTACCCATGCACAGCGAGCAGCCCGGCATTTCCGTGCGGGCGCCCGCGGTGCCGAAGACGCCGTAGTGGCCTTCTTCGGTCAGTTGCGTGGCGTCCATCTTGGTGGGCGGGGCCACCCACAGCTTGACCGGGATGTCGCGCTTGCCTTCCAGCAGCTTGGAAGCTGCGCGGAAGTGGCCGATGTTGGTCATGCAGCTGCCGATGAACACTTCGTCGATCTTGGCGCCAGCCACTTCCGACAGCGTCTTCACGTCGTCCGGGTCGTTCGGGCAGGCCACGATGGGCTCGTGCACGTCGGCCAGGTCGATTTCGATGACGGCGGCGTATTCGGCGTCGGCGTCCGGCTCCAGCAGCTTGGGGTCAGCCAGCCAGGCTTCCATGGCCTTGATGCGGCGGCCCAGCGTGCGTTCGTCTTCGTAGCCGTTGGCGATCATCCACTTCAACATCACGATGTTGCTGTTGATGTATTCGATGATCGGTTCCTTGTTCAGGAACACCGAGCAGCCGGCGGCCGAACGTTCAGCGGAAGCGTCCGACAGTTCGAAAGCTTGCTCGACCTTCAGGTCCGGCAGGCCTTCGATTTCCAGGATGCGGCCCGAGAAGATGTTCTTCTTGCCTTGCTTGGCCACCGTCAGCAAGCCTTGCTTGATGGCGTACAGCGGGATGGCGTTGACCAGGTCACGCAGGGTGACGCCGGGTTGCAGCTTGCCCTTGAAGCGGACCAGCACCGATTCCGGCATGTCCAGCGGCATCACGCCGGTGGCGGCGGCAAAGGCGACCAGGCCCGAACCGGCCGGGAACGAAATGCCGATGGGGAAGCGGGTGTGCGAGTCGCCGCCGGTGCCGACGGTGTCGGGCAACAGCATGCGGTTCAGCCACGAGTGGATCACGCCATCACCCGGACGCAGCGACACGCCGCCACGGGTGCTGATGAATTCCGGCAGCGTGTGGTGCGTCTTGACGTCCACGGGCTTCGGGTAGGCGGCGGTGTGGCAGAACGACTGCATCACGAGGTCAGCCGAGAAGCCCAGGCAAGCCAGATCCTTCAGCTCGTCGCGGGTCATCGGGCCGGTGGTGTCCTGGCTGCCGACCGAGGTCATCTTCGGTTCGCAGTAGGTGCCCGGGCGGATGCCCTTGCCATCCGGCAGACCGCAGGCGCGGCCAACCATCTTCTGCGCCAGCGTGTAGCCCTTGCCGGTGTCGACCGGATCTTTCGGCAGGCGGAACAGCGTCGACGGCGCCAGGCCCAGCGCTTCGCGCGCCTTGGCGGTCAGGCCACGGCCGATGATCAGCGGAATGCGGCCACCGGCGCGCACTTCGTCGAACAGCACGTCGGACTTCACTTCGAATTCAGCGATGACTTCGCCGTTCTTCAGCGCCTTGCCTTCGTAGGGGCGCAGTTCGACGACGTCGCCCATTTCCATCTTGGAAACGTCGAGTTCGATCGGCAGCGCGCCGGCGTCTTCCATCGTGTTGTAGAAGATCGGGGCGATCTTGTTGCCCAGGCACACGCCGCCAAAGCGCTTGTTCGGCACAAACGGGATGTCTTCGCCCGTGAACCACAGCACCGAGTTGGTGGCCGACTTGCGCGACGAACCCGTGCCAACCACGTCACCCACGTAGGCGACCAGGTGGCCCTTTTCTTTCAGGGATTCAATGAACTTGACCGGGCCGCGCTTGCCGTCTTCTTCCGGTTCGAACGCGGCGCCGTCGCGCTTGTTCTTCAGCATCGCCAGGGCGTGCATCGGGATGTCGGGGCGGGTCGTGGCGTCAGGCGCCGGCGACAGGTCGTCGGTGTTGGTTTCGCCAGGCACCTTGAAGACGGTGATGGTCAGGCTTTCCGGCAGTTCCGGGCGGCTGGTGAACCATTCGGCGTCGGCCCAGCTTTGCAGCACGGACTTGGCGTTGGCGTTGCCCTTGTCCGCCTTTTCCTTCACGTCGTGGAAGGCGTCGAACATCAACAGGGTCTTTTTCAGCGCATCGGCGGCGATGGTGCCGATTTCAGCATCGTCCAGCAGGTCGACCAGCGGGCCAATGTTGTAGCCGCCGAGCATCGTGCCCAGCAGTTCCGTCGCCTTGGCACGGCTGATCAGCGCACAAGCTTCCTTGCCCAGCGCCACGGCGGCCAGGTAGGACGCCTTCACCTTGGCGGCATCGTCCACGCCGGCCGGCACACGGTGGGTCAGCAGTTCGACCAGATTCTGCTCCTCGCCAGCGGGCGGGTTCTTCAGCAGTTCGATCAGTTCAGCGGTTTGTTTAGCCGTAAGGGGCAGCGGGGGAATCCCCAGAGCCGCGCGTTCGGCAACGTGTTGGCGGTAGTTATCCAGCATGTGAGGCCTGCTCAAAGTCGGGTTGGAAGAATGGTTTTCGACCGGAATTGTAGAGGCAACAGAAGACGCTAGCAAATGTCTTATATCTTATATAAGACCTGAGCCGATAGCTGTTGCGATACGGCGACGCGGAGCAGGGTGGCGCAGGCGCGGCACAGGGGCCGCGCCACGGGCGGGGGCAGGGGCGAGCTAGCGCGCCGTGACGTCGTACACCACGCCAACCCGCGCAAAATTCCCGCCGTACTGCTTGACGACGACTTCATACGGGGCGCTTTCGCCGGGTTGCAGCTTGGGCAGGCGCAGTTCCTTGAAGGTGGCGCCGCTGAGCTTGTCCTGGGCGTCATACAGGCTGACCCAGACCCGCACGTTGTTCACTTCCGCCTGATCTTCATTGCGCACACGGCCTGTCACAGTGACGTACTTGTAACGGTAGCGGTAGCTGAAGTTCAGCGTGCCGGTGCCGACGCCGGCCTCGGTGTTGTCGACGGAAATGTCCAGCTTGGGCCGGGGGCCGGGCAGGGCGGCGCGCTTGGCGGGCATCCAGTCGGTCTTGAACTCGGTGTAGCGTTCGTAGTTGCCGCCCACCAGCGCTACCGGCACGCGCTCGCCCGGATACAGATAGGCGGGCAAGGTCCAGTCCTGCCGGACCTTCAGCGGGGTCGAGCCGTCGAACACGGTGATCTGCGCCTTGGGCGACAGGGCCACATAGTCCGGGCTGGTGTTGACGACTTCCGCGTACATGACCGGGCGGTCGATTTCATCCAGCAGCCGGCGCGGCGCGGACAAGGTCAGCGCTTTGGTGTCGAATAGCGCAAAGCCGGGGTCCAGCAGTTCTTCGGTGGTCAGGCGCACATGGTCGATCACCCGCACATCCGCCGGGCTGACCCGCACCATGCGGGTGGCGGGGGCGGCTTCTTTGGGCGCTTCCGCCTTTGCAGTCTCCACCTTTGCCGCTTCCATGCTCTGCGCGTCATGGCCCGGCCCGTCTTGCATGCCGAGTTGGCTCATGGCCCAGGGGCCGGCGGCGGTGTACTTCATCAATGCAAACCCGGCGGCCGCCAGAATGATCAGCACCAATACGGCCTTGGCCGGCCAGGACAGCGGCTGGGCGCCGCGACGATCAGCTTTCACTTTGCACCATGTAGTCGTAGGACGCGACCTTGCCGTCGCCGAACATTTCGCAGCGGGCATCGAACGCCGACATGGCGCCCGGGGCCAGCGTGCCGGCGGTGGCGTAGCCGTTGCCCGTGCCGATCATGGCGCCATCTTCGCCATACAGGATGACGGTGATCTGGGTGCCGTTGGCGTCGCCATGTCCTTGATTCTTCAGCAATCCCACCAGCCGGTACGCGCCATCGTTCTTAACCAGCTGCACCCGGCTGGCCACCACATCGTTGGGCTTGCCGCGGGCGGGCGTAGGGGTGGCGACCTGTAGCGTGTAGCGCGTATAGGCTTTGTCCGGCGCCGAGATCCGCAGGGGCGCGTACTCGCCCGGCTGAAGCGAACGCGCCGAGGGCGAAGCCCAGGACGACGTCAGCGTCAGCTCACCCTGAAAGAAGGTGGCCGTGACGCGCGGCGGGTCGATCTTCTTGCCCGTTTCGTTGCGCATGATCATGACCAGCTCTTTGCTGCTGCGCACCGGGATCTCGCGCACATCGGTCAGCTTCACCAGCGAGGCGTCGATGGGCGGCGTGACGGCAGGCGCACGATAGGGTGTAGACGTCCGGTTTGAAGACGCCAGCGATATCACCAGCGGCACGACCACCGCGGCCACCACTACGAAAGCGATCGCAGCCAGCGCCCCGGGTTTGATCGCTGTGTGCTGCGTGGGCTGCTGCATGCCGCGCAGAATCTTTTCCAGCCGCTGGGCAACGTCATCCTCGACCAGCGTCAGCGCATGGCAGTGGTTGCAGCGGTATTCATTGGGAGCCAATTTGGTGAACGCCGCGCTGCCGCAAGTCGAGCAGGTCAGGGTTACCGTGTTGATGGTGGTGTGTTTAGGCGTCATGGGGGCGTCATTCTGAGCGCGAGCTTTCCGGCAAGGACGGACAGGGCGGCAAGAATAGCGGCAGCACGCAGTGGCCGGGTTCAGGGACGCTTCCAGTTGTGACAAGATATGTGATTCGGCATGCTGACCCGCCCGCCTCGGGCGGGTGGCCAGCACCCCGGTGATATCATCGCCGCGACCCCAAACCCTTCAAGCGCATGAGCCTCTCCCATCACTTGCTGTTCCTGGCCTGCGTGGCGCTCGCCACCTATGCCCAGACCATGACCGGCTTTGCGTTCGGACTCGTGCTTCTCGGTTTGTCGGGTGTGTTCCAGCTGGCGTCGGTGTCGGAAGTGGCCAACGTGGTCAGCGTGTTGTCGCTGGTGAACGCCGCGGTAACGCTGGCGCGGGCCAAGCCGCAAGTGAACTGGTCGCTGATGCGGCCGGCCATGATCGCCAGTTTGGTGGGCGTGGGCGTCGGGGTTGCCGCGCTGACGTGGATCAGCGGGTCAATGGCCGTCTTGCTGCAACTGCTGTTGGGCGTCACGATTCTGGCCTGCGCCATCTTGCTGGTGGCGCGCGCCAAGCCGCTGGAACGCTTGTCGTCCAAAGCATCATTCGTATTTTTCGGCGGAATTTCCGGCGTGCTGGGCGGCTTGTTTTCAAGCGCCGGGCCGCCCATGGTGTATCACCTATACCGCCAGCCCTTGCCGCTGGCGTCCATCCGCAACAGCCTGTTGGTGCTGTTTTCGCTGAATGCCGTGGTGCGCCTGACGCTGGTGACCGGGCAGGGCGCGTTCATGGCGTCGTCATTCTGGCTGAGCTTGCAGGCGTTGCCGGTGGTGATAGGCGTGACGTGGGTGGCGCGCCGCTACAGCACGGCCGGGTCGATGAAGACCGTCAAGCGCATGGTGTTCGTGCTGTTGCTGGCAGCCGGCATGGGGCTGATTGTGCCGGCTGCGCGGATACTGGCGGCGGGCTAGCCGTGGCCGCCGCTGATGTAGCGTTCGAGTTCGTGGATGATGAATTTCTGCTCGCTCATGATGTCCTTGACCAAGTCGCCAATGGACAACAGACCAATCAGCTTTTCGTTGTCGATGACCGGAAGATGACGAAAATGCCGTTCCGTCATCATGGCCATACAGTGTTCCCGGGTGTCGGTGGGGCTTACGTAATAGACGGAGTCGGTCATGATGTCGCGCACTTTGGTGCTGCGCGACGAGCGGTCTTGCAGAACGACTTTGCGGGCGTAGTCGCGCTCGGAGAGCATGCCCAGCACGGTGTCGCCTTCCACCACCACGACGGCGCCGATGCTGCGTTCGGCCATGGTCTTGATGGCGTCGAACACCGAAGAATCCGGTGAAACCGTCACGACGGAATTGTTCGACTTTTCCCTAAGAATCTCAGCAACTGTTTTCACGATGTGCTCCCGGATCGCTGACAAGGTTCAAACGCCGGCCGCGCGTCGCGCCCTTGGTCTGACGGGGCGCCGCGGCGCAACCATGCTCCATCCTAAGCCTGCGGGCCATCTTGCCGCAAGCGCGGCGCCGCTTATTTGACACCCTTGTCACGGAACGACTGGCTTGCCAGTTCGCGCAGGTTGCGGGCGGCGCTGCGCTCGATATCCGGGTTCCACGCCAGGGAAATGCCGATGGATGCGTCCGCCGGAAAGTCCGCCAGCGTCTTGTAGACCACATTGGGGCCGGGATGGCGCCGGCTGCCGGCCGGCACCAGCGCCACGCCCAAGCCGCTTTCAACCAGGCTCAGCAGCGTTTGCACCTGCACGGCTTCCTGCGTGATGCGGGGCGTGAAGCCGCGCAACTGGCAAGCGTTGATCGCCGCCATGCGTAGCCCCGCGGCTTCGGTGGCGGTGTACATGATGAAGGCCTCGTCCGCCAGATCAGCCAGCCGGATGCGGCCGCGGCGCGCCAGCGGATGGCCCTTGGGCACGGCCAGCGCAAAGTTCTCGGTGGTCAGAGGGGTTAGGCGAACGTTCGAGCCCATGGCCACCGGCACGCGCACGATGCCGACTTCCAACGCGTCTTCGGCCAGGTCCTGCATGATGCGGATTGACGTGGCTTCGCGCAGCACCACCGTCACGCCCGGATAACGCTGGCGAAACGCGGGCAGAATGCGGGGCAGGATGCCATGCGTGGCGGAACCCACGAAGCCGACGCGCACCGTGCCGCCTTCGCCCGCCGCGCCCGCGCGCGCCGCCAGGCGAAACTGCTCGGCATGGAACAGCGCGCGGCGCGCTTCGTCGCGCGCCGCCAGGCCGGCTTCGGTCAGCTGCACGCCCTGGCGTCCGCGCACAAACAAGGGCACGCCCACCATCTCTTCAAGCTTGCGGATCGACACCGACAACGGCGGCTGCGACACGTGCAGCTTTTCGGCCGCGCGGTGAAAGTTCAGCGTGTCGGCAAGAACCAGGAACTGCTGAAGATGGCGAAAATCCATGGGGGCGGTCCGGGGCGAGGGTTGCCCACGATGATACGGCCCGCGTATCGGATTCGGCATCGGTGCTATCCCTTCGGAATCAGGCAGGACGGTATCAGACCAAGCGGTATCAGGCCGGCCGGTATCAGGCCGCTGCGCCTTGCAGTTCCGTACGCAAGTACGTCAGCGCATCCCGATGGCTATTCAACGCCGCTGCGCCGATCCGCGCGTGCCAATACGATTCCGACCCGCCCGCCAGACGCCAGTCGCGCAACCGTCTGGTGTAGCACTGCAAGTTGAATTCCGCCGTGATGCCGATGGCGCCATGCACCGCGTGCGCAATGTCGGCGACAAGCGGCGCGGCCTGGCTGGTGCGCGCTTTGCCCACTGCGGCCATTAACGCTTGCGGTTGGCCGCCGCGCCCCTGGAACGCCAATTGCGCCGCCATGCGCGCAGCCCACACGTGTTCCGCCATCACGCTGATCTGTTGCTGCACCGCCTGAAAGCGGCCGATGGCTTTGCCGAACTGCGTGCGTTGGTTGGCATAGTCCAGCGTCATCGCCAACACGCGGTCCATGGCGCCGGCCATCAGTCCGGCATACGCGATGGCGGCGAGTTCCTCCAACGCCGTGCCGCCATGCTCACGGTGGGCAACAAGCAAGGCCTCGGATGCTTCGCCAGTCCTGCGCACGGCGGTACGGGGCGCCACAGACGCTTCGCCATCCACGCGCACGGCGGTACGGGGCGCCACAGACGCTTCGCCATCCACGCGGACGGCGGTACGTAAGCTCCAAGACGCCTCTCCATCCAGACTGCCGTGCACCCCGTTGGGCGCGATGCATCCGGCCGCAACAGGCAGCAGCAAGACGTGCCCGTCAACCTGCGCCAGAACGTGATCGGCCACGCGCACCCACGGCACGTTCACGCCAGTAATGCGATCCTGCTGCATCGCCAAACCCTGCGCGGCGATGGCGATGGACCCCTTAGGCACGGGGTGTCTCGCACGTGCGAGCCAGGCGCGCGCCAGCACGGTGTGCGCGATGGGGTAGGGGCACAGATGCCGCCCGGCCGCCCATACCACGGGCAGCGCATCGGCCAAATCCAGGCCCGCGCCGCCTTGCGCTTCGGGCACCAGCGCATCCGCAAAGCCTGCGTCTTCGCAGGCCTGCCAGGCGGCGGCAATGCTATGGCCTTGTTCCGCGGCGCGTAACAGCGCGGGCGTGCAGGTGTGGGCGAACAGGCGTTCGGCGGCGTCGCCAAGCAAGGTGTCCATCGTGATCGTCCTTATCGAAGTCCCAGCCCGCGCGCGATGATGCCGCGCAGGATTTCGCGCGTGCCGCCGCGCAACGAGAATGTGGGCGCCACCTGCTCCAGGTACGCCAAGGTGCGCAATACCGGCACGGGAATCGGCGCATCGGGATGGCGGCCCAGCGCGTCGCCGATCAGACGCGGAATCTGTTGTTCCAGCTCGGTTCCCAAGTCCTTCACCAGTGCGGCTTCGACGGCCGGGCTGGCCCCCGCCGCGAGCTTGCCCGCCACCGCCAGGGACATCGCGCGCAGCACCGCCATTTGCGACAGGATGCTGCCCAGCACGGCATGATCGTTCGTGTGGTGCGGAGCATCCGCGCGGTGCGCCGGACCCGAACGGCGGCGGCAATGCGTCAGCCAGCATTCCAGCAGCGCGATGCTGGAATACAAACGTTCTGGCCCGCTGCGTTCAAACGCGAGTTCGGCATTCACCTGCGCCCAGCCCGCGCCTTCCTGGCCGATCAGCGCGTCGTCCGCCAACTCCACGTTGTCGAAGAACACTTCCGAGAAATGCGCGTCGCCCGCCAGGTCTTCGATGGGGCGGATCGACACGCCGGGCAGCGACAGGTCAATGATGATTTGCGACAAGCCCTGATGCCGGTCTTCCGCCGTGCCGGATGTGCGGACCAACGCAATCATGTAGTGCGAACGGTGCGCGTTGGTTGTCCAGATCTTGCTGCCATTCAAGCGCCAGCCGTTCGCAGTGGACTCGGCGCGGCTGCGGATGCTGGCCAGGTCCGAGCCTGAACCGGGTTCGCTCATGCCGATGCAGAAGAAGGCGTCGGCGCGGCAGATGCGGGGCAGGTAGAACGCCTGCTGCGCGGGCGTGCCGTACTTCAGGATCAGGGGCGCGCTTTGGCGGTCGGCGATCCAGTGCGCCGACACCGGTGCGCCCGCGCCCAGCAATTCTTCCGACAGCACGAAGCGCGCGAAATGCCCGCGCGCCGCGCCACCGTATTCGCGCGGCAGGGTCAGGCCGAGCCAGCCGCGTTCGGCCAGTTGGCGGCTGAAGCCTGCATCGAACCCCATCCACGAACGCGCGCGTTCATCGGGTTCCAGGCCGTCCAGCGTCTCGGCCAGAAAGTCGCGCACCTCGGCGCGCAAGGCTTCATCGGCGGCGGGGATGGCGGTGAGTTCCAGCGTGTCGATCATGCGTCGCTCCGGTGCGGTCCCGCTATGTCAAAGGCGGCTCGAAAGCGGACTATCGCGGCGTGGGGCGGCGTGCGTCCAATATTATTTTTGGGCGTTTCGATACGAATCTCGTATCACCCGCGCGAAAACTAATATTGGACGGCAAGCGACGCCCGCGCCTACGCTGCGGTGATTCACCCTTTCACTATCAGGAGCGGGCATGACGGAACTTGTGCATTACGAACGAGACGCGCAGGGCGTGGCAACGTTGACGCTGGACGACCCGGCTACGCGCAACGCGCTGACGGGCAGCGCCATCGTGGACCAGATGCTGGATGTGTTCGCACGCATCGAACGCGACCCCGCCGTGCGGGTGCTGATCGTGACGGCGGCGGGAGATGTGTTTTCATCGGGCGGCAACATCCACGACATGCAGCGGCAGATTGGCCCTGACGTCGGCAGCGCCGCGTTGCGTCAGGAGTACCGGCACGGCATCCAGCGTTTGCCGCTGGCGTTGCACGCGCTGGAAGTGCCGACGATCGCCGCCGTGAACGGTGCCGCCGTCGGTGCGGGCTGCGACCTGGCCTGCATGTGCGACGTGCGCATCGCCGCCGAAGGCGCATCGTTCGCGGAGAGCTTCGTGAAGCTGGGTTTGATTCCTGGCGACGGCGGCGCCTGGTTCCTGCCGCGTTTGATCGGCATGGCGCGCGCAGCCGAGATGTCGTTCACCGGCGACGCCATCAGCGCGCAAACCGCGTTGGACTGGGGGCTGGTGTCGCGCGTGGTGCCGGCGGCCGAATTGCTGCCTGCCGCGCACGCGCTGGCCAGCCGCATGGCGGCGAATTCGCCGGACGCCGTGCGCCTGACCAAGCGCCTGTTGCGCGAAAGCCAGCATGCCCGCCTGGACCACTTGCTGGAGCTGTCGGCCGCCTATCAGGCGTTGGCGCACAAGACGCCCGCGCACGCGGAGGCGGTGGAAAATTTCATCGCACAACGCGCCGCGCGCAAAGCGGGACGCCCGTCGGGCGGCTAGGCAGAGAGGGGGTAGGCGGCAGTATGATGGTGCGCATTACAAGGAGGAAACACCATGAATGAAGTCATCGTCGCTTCGGCCGTCCGCACCGCTATTGGCGATTTCGGGGGCGCGCTGAAAGACGTGCCGCCGTGCGACCTGGGCGCCACCGTCATCCGCGCCGCGCTGGAACGCGCGGGCGTCCAGGGCGACGAGGTCGGCCACGTTGCGGTCGGCCACGTCATCAACACCGAACCGCGCGATATGTACCTGTCGCGCGTGGCCGCCATGAATGCGGGCATCGCCAAGGAAACCCCGGCCTTCAACGTCAACCGCCTGTGCGGTTCGGGCTTGCAGGCCATCGTGTCGGCGGCGCAAACCATCTTGTTGGGTGATGCCGATATCGCTATCGGCGCGGGCGCCGAAAGCATGAGCCGCGCGCCGTACATCGTGCCGTCGCAGCGCTGGGGCGCCCGCATGGGTGACAGCGTCATGCTGGACATGATGACGGGCGCATTGTCTGACCCGTTCGGCCGCATGCACATGGGCGTTACCGCCGAAAACGTGGCCGCCAAGTTTGGCATCAGCCGTCAGGACCAGGACGCGCTGGCCGCCGAATCGCATCGCCGCGCTGCCGCCGCCATCGACGCGGGCTACTTCCGCGACCAGATCGTTCCCGTCGTGCAAAAGACGCGCAAGGGCGAAGTGGTGTTCGACACCGACGAGCACGTGCGCCGCGACGTGTCGGCCGCCACCATGGCCGCACTGAAGCCGGTTTTCCAGAAAGAGAACGGCACCGTCACGGCGGGCAATGCGTCGGGCCTGAACGACGGCGCGGGCGCCGTGGTGCTGATGAACGCGTCGGTTGCCGCCAAGCGCGGCATCAAGCCGCTGGCGCGTCTGGTGGCTTACGCGCACGCGGGCGTCGACCCCGACATCATGGGCATCGGTCCGGTACCGGCCACGCAAGCCGCGCTCAAGCGCGCCGGCCTGACGGTGGACCAGCTGGACGTCATCGAAGCCAACGAAGCCTTCGCTGCGCAAGCGTGCGCCGTGTCGCGCGAGCTGAAGCTGGACCCCGCCAAGGTCAACCCGAACGGCAGCGGCATTGGCCTGGGCCACCCCATCGGCGCCACCGGCGCGATCATCACCGTCAAGGCGCTGCACGAGCTGCAACGCGTGGGCGGGCGCTACGCGCTGGTGACGATGTGCATCGGCGGCGGCCAAGGCATCGCCGCGATCTTCGAACGTATTTAAGCGTTTGATCCCAAGCGGCCTGCGCCAGTAATGGCGCAGGCCGCTTTTTTGGCTGCGCCCGGAATTTCTACCCTTAGCCCCGGATGTCTACGCGTCGCCTCGGACTTGTACGAGCCGCGCCGGACCTCTACGCGTTGCCTGCATTTCTACGCATCCCCCAGATAGTCCTTCGCCCAGGCCAGGCATTCGGCATGCAGCAACGCGCCCATCTCCGCGCGTCTTGGCGCGTCCAGCCGGCTGCTGATGGCGCCGAAGCTGAACGCTACCCAGGTCAGTTCCGACACCGGAAACGCCACGCCCACGCCGGACACGCCTGGCGTGATCGTGTCCACAATTTCGGCATGGCCGGTGGCGCGCGTCTGTTTCACGGCCTTCATCAACGCGCTGCTGGACACGCCAATCTGCGCATAGCTGGCCGCATGCCGCGCATAGAGCGCAGCGATGTCTTCATCGGGCAGGCTCGCCATCAGCGCCAGGCCGCCCGCGCCCACGCCCAGCAAGCGGCGTTCGCCCTGGTCAATCGTGAATACCTTCACCGGAAACGACCCGGCTTCGCGTAGCAGGCACAGCGCGTAGTCGCCCTGGCGAATTACGAGAAAGACCGTGTCGCCCGACAGCCGCGCGAGTTTTTGCGCGAAGGGGCGCAGCGCGTCCAGCAAGGGCGTGCGCCGCAACGCCGCAAAACCCAGCTGCATGGAATCCACGCCTAGCCGGTAGCGGCGCGTGCTGCCGTCGCGTTCGGCGAATTGTTCTTCCAGCAGGCAGCTCAGCAGCCGATGCGCGGTAGAGCGCTCAAGCCCCGTCGCATTCATCACCCCTTGCAGATCCAGCCCGTCTTCCTGGTGCTGCGCCAGCACGCGCAGCAGGCCGAGCGCGCGCCGCATGCTTTGGGTGCCGCCGGTTGCCGTGGATTTGTTCATATTGTGGGAAAAGTTGATTGAATATTTTGTATTCTAGGATTTGAGGTGCGTTAATTCAATTCAATCGATCCGCGCCATCCGTCGAGCGCGGGCATAGCAAGCGTTGAGGAGACTATGGAATACGCCACCCTGGCCGTCGAACGGCTCGACTCGGTATGCCGCATCAGCCTGGCGCGCGAATCTGCGCGCAACGCCCAAAGCCAGCAGATGCTGGACGAACTGGATGACGCCCTGACGCGCGCCGAGCAAGACGATGCCGTGCGGGTCGTGGTGCTGGCCGGGCGCGGTGCGCACTTCTCGGCGGGCCATGACCTGAAGGAAGCGCAGGCCAAGCGTGCCGACTTCACCGTGGAAGAACGCTGGGACTATGAGTCGCGCCGTTACTACGGCTACTGCCTGCGCATTTGGGATTTCCCGAAACCCACCATCGCCCAGGTGCAAGGCGCCTGCGTGGCGGGCGGCTTCATGATCGCCAATATGTGCGACCTGGTGGTCTGCTCAGACACCGCGTATTTCTCTGATCCGGTGGGCCACACGCTGGCGGCCGCCGCCACCGAAGTGCTGATCCATCCCTGGGTGATGGGGCTGCGCAAGGCCAAGGAAATGCTCTACACCGGCGAGAAGGTCGACGCGCAGGAAGCCTTGCGCATCGGCATGGTGAACCGCGTGGTGCCGGAAGCCGAACTGGATGAAGCCACCTTGGCGCTGGCTCGCCGCATTGCGCAGGCCCCGCCGTTTGGGCTGCGGCTGATCAAGCGGTCGCTGAACCGCACGGCCGATGCGCAGGGTTTCCGCACGGCGTTGTCGGCGCACTTCGACACGCACCAGCTGTCGCACCTGAGCGAAGAGTTTCAAGCGGTGCGAGAGCGCGGTCTGGCGCAAGCCATTCAGCGCAACAAGAAGGGCGAAACGGCATGAGGGCCGCGCTGGATTGTCTGCTGAATCCGGGGTCTATCGCCATGATCGGCGCCAGCGCCAACGCGGGGCGCATCGGCGGCATGCCGCTGGAATTGTTGACGCGCTTTGGCTACGCGGGCGGGATCTATCCCGTGAACCCCAAGTACCAGGAAGTGTTCGGCAAGCGCTGCTGGCCCAACATCGAAGCCGTCCCGGAACCCGTGGACCTGGCAGTGCTGGCGATTGCGGCGGCAGAAGTCACGCCCATGCTGCGCCGCTGCCACGCCAAGGGCGTGCGCGCGGCCATCGTGTACGCCGCCGGCTTCGCGGAAGCGGGCGGCGAGGGCCAGCGTTTGCAAGACGAACTGGAAGCCTTCGTGGCGGATAGCGGCATGGCGGTGGCCGGCCCCAACTGCATGGGCTTTGCCAACCTGAACACGCAGGCGCACACGGCGTTTGCGTCTGTCTTCAAGACCGCGCCTGCCCAGAGCAGGCCGGGCGTGGTCAGCCTGCTGACGCAAAGCGGCAATGTGTGCGCAGCGGTGTACGCCATCGCGCGCAAGCTGGATTTGCCGTTCTCGCACTTCATCAATACGGGCAACGAAGCGTGCCTGGATTTTTCGCAGTATCTGGAATATCTGGCGGCCGACCCGCAGACGGAAATCGTGTTGGGCTACATCGAGCAACTGCGCGATGGCGAACGCTTTGTGCGCGCCTGCCGCGAGCTTGAACGCCAAGGGAAACTGCTGATTGCATTGAAGGCCGGCAATACGGACAAGGGCGCGCAAGCCGTGCGTTCGCATACGTCTGCGCTGGCGGGCGACCGGCGCGTGTACGCGGCGGCGTTCCGGCAATTGAATGTGATCGAGGCATCGGACTTCGCCCAGATGGCGCACCTGGCCAGCCTGGCCACGCTGCGCCATCGCAGCGCGGGCAAACGCGTGGCGGTGCTGACGATGTCGGGCGCATTGGGCGCCATCCTGGCCGATAAATTCATCGGCGCAGGGCTGGACTTGCCTGATCTGCCCGAGGCCTTGCAAGCCGTGTTGCGCGGCGGTATTCCCGATTACGGCATGGTGGGCAACCCGGTGGACGTGACCGGCAATGTCGTCAACGACCCCGACTTTGTGCGCACGGTGTTGCAGGCGCTGGCCACCACCGACGCGATTGACGCAGTCGTCGTCTATGCGCCCGGCTACATGCTCGACCGCATGGCGGATGCGCTGGCCGAGGCCTCGCGCCAGCATCAACGCCTGTTCATCGCCGTCGACACGGGGCTTGCGCAAAGCCGCGCCGCCTTGCGCGAGGCCGAAGTGGCCGTGTTCGATGACCTGGGCCTGGCCGTGTCCGCGCTGGCGCCGTATCTGTTGTGGTGCGAGGCGCGTGGGAAGCCGCGCATTGCGCCGATGCCGCCGCTTAAGGCCATGCCAGCGCCGCCGTTGCCCTGCAACGAAGCCGACGCGCGCGCCTACGTTGCGGCGTTTGGCTTGCCGCAGGCGCGTGTGCATTGCGCCCGCGATGCCGATGAAGCCGTGGCCCAGGCGCAAGCAGCCGGCTACCCCGTGGCCTTGAAAATTCTAAGCGCCGACATCGCGCACAAGACGGAAGCGGGCGGCGTGGCCTTGGGGCTGTCCGGCGACGACGCCGTGCGCGCCGCGTTCGATCGGGTGCGCCAAGCCGCTGCGCAAGCGCAGCCGGGCGCTCGCATCGACGGCGTGATGGTGCAGAAGATGGAACGCGGCGTGGCAGAGCTGATCGTGGGCGCCACGCGCGACCCCGTCTTTGGGCCCGTGCTGACCGTGGGCCTGGGCGGCGTGCTGACCGAGATCTATCAAGACACCAGCCATCGCTTGCTGCCGGTGGACGAGCACATCGCCTTGCAGATGCTGCATGAACTCAAGGCGTTTGCGCTGCTGGACGGTTATCGGGGCAAGCCCCGCGCCGATCTGGCGGCGGCGTGCCGCAGCATTGTGGCAATTGGCAATGCGCTGCTTGCCGCGCCCGCCCACGTGGCGGAAATTGAAGTGAACCCGTTGCTGATCAAAGAGGCGGGACAAGGCGTTGCGGTACTGGACGCCCTGATCCTGCCCACAACCCCGTAGCGCCATCGCGCAACCCGCGCAGCGCATCCCCAGGAGGAGACAAGCATGATGAAGAGACTATTGGCCGGCGTCGCGCTGGCCTGCATTGGCGTCGCGAACCCGTCGTACGCCCAGGACCCGTATCCCAGCCGGCCCGTGCGCATCGTGGTGCCGTTTTCACCGGGCGGCGCGGCCGACATCATGAGCCGGCTGCTGGCCGAGCGGCTGACGGCGAAGCTGGGCCAGACGGTCATCGTCGAAAACAAGCCGGGCGGCGGCACGATGATCGCGTCTGATTATGTGTCGCGCGCCGAGCCCGATGGCTACACGCTGCTGATGGCGGCCTCGTCGCTGGGGATTGCGCCCAGCATCTACGCCAAGGTCAATTACGACCCTATCAAGGACTTCGCGCCGGTCAGCCAGGTGGCGTCGGTGGTGCACGTGCTGGAAGTGCATCCGTCGATTCCGGCCAAGAACGTGGGCGAACTCATCGCCTACCTGAAGGCGAACCCGGGCAAGGTCAGCTATGGCTCGGTGGGCACGGGCAGCTCCACGCATTTAGAGGCCGAACTCTTCAACAGCATGGCGGGCGTGCAGATGGCGCACATTCCGTACAAGGGCAGCGCGCCCGCGCTCAATGACCTGGTGGCCGGGCGCATCCAGGTGATGTTCGATGCCTGGGCCTCGTCCGGCCCCTTCGTCAAGGACGGCAAGTTGCGCGCGCTGGCGGTCACCACAACGCGGCCGTCGGCCTCTGTGCCGGATCTGCCCACGGTGGCGGGCTCGGGCCTGCCGGGCTATTCCGCGATGCCGTGGCTGGGCCTGGTGGCGCCGGCCCGCACGCCGCAACCGGTGATCGACAAGCTCTACCAGAACCTGGCGCAGATTCTGGAGCAGCCCGATGTGAAGGCGCAGTTTGTGGGGCTGGGGCTGGACATCATCGGCAGCGACCCCAAGACGTTTGCCGCCTTCATCCGGCAGGACGTGACTACGTGGGCCAAGGTGGCGCGCGAGTCGAATATTCGCCTGGAGTAGCAGGAATGAGTGAAGTGCAATCCGCACGCAACCCCGCAGGCGACCCCGCAGGCAACCCCGCGTGCAACCCCGCATGCATCCCCGCATGCATCCCCATAGGCAACCCCGCGTGCGATAGCGCAACGCCTGACGACGCCGCATTTCGGCTGTCGTTGCGCGCGTGGCTGGCCTCGGCCTATGCCCGGTTCGCCCGGGACTGGCCGGGCGGCGCGGCCCCGCGCGACCTGGACTTTCGCCGCGCCTGGGAAGACACCTTGTGCGCCAACGGGTGGTCGGGCTTGGGCTGGCCCAAGGCGCACGGCGGACAGGCTTTGCCGCTGTCTCGCCAAGCCGTGTTCCATGAAGAGCACGCGCGCGCTGGCGCGCCGCTGGGCGTGAACCTGATTGGCCACGGCATCCTGGCGCCGACCTTGCTGCACTTTGGCACCGACGCGCAAAAGGCCCGCTTCCTGCCCGGCATTCTGTCCAACCGCGAAGTCTGGTGCCAGGGCTATTCGGAACCGGGCGCGGGGTCCGATCTGGCATCCGTGCGCACCCGCGCCGAGCCCGTTGACGGCGGCTACCGGCTGAACGGCCACAAGATATGGACCTCGTTCGCCGACCGCGCGCAGTGGTGCTTCGTGTTGGCGCGCACCGATCCGCAAGCGCCCAAGCACAAAGGCTTGAGCTTCTTGTTGGTAGACATGCGCAGCCCCGGCGTGCGGGTTGAGCCCATCCGCCAGATCACGGGCGAGGCCGAGTTCTGCGAAGTGTTCTTCGAAAATGTCTTCGTGCCGCAGGACTTGCTGCTGGGGGAACAGAACCAGGGCTGGAAGGTGGCGATGGCGGCGGCCAGTTTTGAACGCGGCACCTACTTCATCCCGCGTCTGGTGCGCTTTGCGCAAGAGCTCGGCACGGTGCGCCAGTTGGCGCTGCGCCCCGACGCCTATGGTCATGTGCCGGCCTCGTCCGCTTCGGTGCGCCACAAGTGGGCAAGGCTGGCGGCGGACAGCCATGTGCTGGCGTTGAAGTCGCAGCGCGCGTTGGCGGGCGCCATGCGGGGCGATCCGCCCGGGCCTGAGGGTTCGTCCACCAAGATTCACTGGAGCGAAGCGCATCAGCGCTTGCTGGAATTGTCGATGCAGCTGCTGGGCGAATCCGCCTGCCTGACCGACGGCGCCGACGAGCAGGCCGCCACGCTGACGCACGCCTACCTGTGGTCGCGCGCCGAGACCATTCTGGCGGGCACCTCCGAGATCCAGCGCAACATCATTGCCGAGCAGATGCTGGGCTTGCCCAAGCTTTGAAACCCGATCTGAAACCCCTACGCACATCACCATGACTTTTCTGCTGACTGAAGACCAGCGCATGCTGCAAGACGCGGCGCACCGCTATTTGTCGGAACGCCATCCGCTGTCATGGGCGCGGCAAGCGGCGGAGCGCACGCACGCTGAACGTCTGGCGCAATGGCGCGAGCTGGCCGAGCAAGGCTGGCCGGCGCTGTTGGCCTCCGCCGGACAGGATGGCTTGGGGATGGGTCTGGGTCTGGGTTTGTCCGACGCGTGGGTGGTGGCTGAGGCGGCTGGCCGTCATCTGCTTAGCCTGCCGCTGGCGGCCAACATGGTCGTGCTGCCTACGCTCTTGGATGCGGGCATCAACGGGCTGGCGGCGCAATGGGCGCGTGAAGTGATGCAGGGCGACCGCTATTTTGCGGACGCGTCGGTACGCCCCGATGGGTCGATCTTCATCGAAGGCGCGGGCGAGGGGGTGTCGGCGTTGTCCGTACGCTGCACGGGGCCGAACGCCTTGCTGCTGGAACGCTACGCGCCCGTTGGCGGCTTGGCAGGGTTGGACCCGACGATGCCGGTGGCGGTGGCCGCGCGGCCCGACGTGCTGGATCGCATCGAACTGCCCATTGGCGCGGAAACCGCGCGCCGCTTGCGAACCCGGCTGACGCTGCTGCGTTCGGCCGAACTGTTGGGCGCGGCTACGGCGGCCCTGGATATGGCGGCGGACTACGCCCGGGAACGCCGGCAATTCGACCGCGCCATCGGCGCCAACCAGGCCATCAAGCATCGGCTGGCGGACGACTGGATGGCGCTGGATGATGCCCGGCTGGCCGGCATGGCTGCGGTGGCGTCGCACGACGCCGGTTCCGAAAACGCGGATCTCGATGCGCTCTATGTGCCGCTGCTGGCGGTGGAAGGCGGCCGCCGCACCGTGCAAAACGCCATCCAGACCCACGGCGCCATGGGCATCACGTGGGAATGCGATGCGCATCTGTATCTGAAGCGCGTGCTGCGGCTGGCGGCGGCGCTGCATGCCGAGGCGTCGTGCACGGAACTGTTGGAACGAATCTGGGAAGGCGGCGCGGCAGTAGCGGCGTAAGCGGGGCCGCCGCGCCTGACGCCGCGCGGCGTCCGCCCTACAATCCCGCCATGCATAAATCGAACTTCCCCTCTGAACTTGATCAGCCGACGCTGTCCGAAGTGGACGGCGTGCGCTATTTGCACTTCAACACCGAATGGGTCCAGGGCGCCATGCGCATCAAGAACCCGTCGGAACTGGTGCTGGAATACACCGGCCAGATGATGGCCTGGCTGCTGTTTCTGGAGCCGCCCAAGGAAGGCGCCATCGGCATGCTGGGCCTGGGCGCGGGGTCGCTCGTGCGGTTCTGCGTCAAGCACACGCGCAGCCCTTTGCTGGCGGTGGAGTGGAACCCGCGCGTGACGGCGGCCTGCCACATGTTCTTCCGGCTGCCGGGGGCCAACCGACTCGAGGTCGAGCACGCGGACGCAGGCGCCTGGGTGGCCGACCCCATGAACGCGGGGCGTTGCCCGGTGTTGATGGTGGACTTGTACGACGCGGCCGCCCAAGGGCCGGTGCGCGACAGC
This sequence comes from Achromobacter sp. NPDC008082, assembly GCF_042957345.1. NCBI lineage: Bacteria > Pseudomonadati > Pseudomonadota > Betaproteobacteria > Burkholderiales > Alcaligenaceae > Achromobacter > Achromobacter sp. NPDC008082. The sequence goes on along the minus strand of NZ_JBIBIB010000006.1, from coordinate 127,913 downwards.
GTGAAGTTCTACCGCGATTGCCGCCGCGTGTTGGGCGACGTCGGCGTGCTGGCCGTGAACCTGTTCGGCCGCCACGAGAGCTTTGGCAAGAACATCGACAACCTGTCCAAGGCCTTTGACGACCGCGTGGTGCTGCTGCCCGAGGTCGACGCGGGCAACCAGATCGTGCTGGCATTCTCCGGGCCGCGTCTGGCCGTGACCCCGGCGGATCTGCTGGCGCGGGCCGAGGTGGTGGAATCGAAGTACGGCTTGCCGGCGCGACGCTGGGCGCGGGCGCTGACCAGTCACGCCGTGGACGGCGTGCTGCATTTCTAAGGCGATCGCCCGGCGTTCTGCCGGGCGTGTTTCCCTATTAGGGTAGGTACGGGGGCGGAAGGGGGTTTACCTTTTTCCGTGGCGGGCTCTATCATGGCCTTATTCATAATTATGAATTACGGCGTAGTTCAAGCCGTTCATCCATGAGCCAACCCATCGTCCGTCAAGCCCTGTACCTGGAAGTCGCGGATCGCCTGCGCGCCATGATCCATGCGCGAGCGTTAAGCAATGGCGAATGGATCGACGAGCTTCGGCTGGCGGGCGAAATGGGTATTTCGCGCACGCCGCTGCGCGAGGCCCTGAAGGTGCTGGCCACCGAAGGGCTGGTGCGGCTGGAACCGCGCCGCGGCTGCTTCGTCAATGAGCTGTCCACGCAAGACCTGGAAGACATCTTCCCGCTGATGGCCATGCTGGAAGGGCGCTGCGCCTTCGAGGCCGCCCGCAAGGCCACCGACGCGGAACTCGCGGCGCTGGAGCCGCTGCACGCCGAGCTGGCGGGCCACGCCCAGGCCGGCCGCATCGACGCCTACTACCAAACCAACTACCTGATCCATGAAGCCGTGCAGGCGCTGGCCGGCAACCAATGGTTGTCTGATATGGTTGGCAATCTGCGCAAGGTGCTCAGCCTGTCGCGCCACCGCAGCCTGGCGCGCCCCGGGCGCATCCAACAATCCTGCACCGAACACCTGGCCATTTTCGAAGCGCTGAAGGCGCATGACAGCGACGCCGCGCAGGCGCTTGCCCACACTCATCTGATGCGGCAGCTGGAAGCGCTGCGCGTGTTGGCCAATGAAGACGCCGCCGATCCGGCGTTATCCGATCCCATCGTTATCCAGGAGCCCGCCCATGTCCGACCCCGCCAATCTCGCGCCCGCGCGGGGCGCACGCACGCCTGAGCCCGAGGCCGAACTGATTGACGCCGCAACGGCGGCCGAAAGCGCCAGCCTGATGACGCGGCTGGGCCGGTTGTGGGAACGCGGCCGCCTGCCCAGCGAATCCGAAGTCCGGCGCCTGTTCGAAGCGCGCCTGACCGACGTCGCCGCCAACAAGCTGGCGCGCCGCTGGTGCGAGCAATACAGCGCCGCCGACGGCAAAGACCGCCGGCTGATGCTGGCCGCCTTGGCGCAGGTGCGCGCAACGTATGCCGGCGACGGCGGCGAAGGCACGCGTCTTTTCAAGCGATTCAACGGCTTGCCGCAGGGCCTGCGCTTCCTGGTGGAACTGCGCGCCGACATGGTGCGCTGGCGCAAGCAGGTGTCCGGCATTCAGGGGCTGGACAAGGAACTGGAAGCGCTGCTGTCGGCGTGGTTCGACGTGGGCCTGCTGGAGCTGCGTCCGCTGACGTGGGATTCGCCCGCGTCGCTGTTGGAAAAGCTGATCCTGTACGAAGCCGTGCACGAGATCAAATCCTGGGATGACCTGCGCCGCCGCGTGTCGCCCGACCGCCGCTGCTATGCGTACTTCCATCCGCAAATGCCGGGCGTGCCGCTGATTTTCGTGGAAGTCGCCTTCGCCAGCCAGATGGCCGATAACGTGCAGGTGCTGCTGGACAGCACGCTGCCGCCGCAGGATCTGGACAAGGCGCGCTGGGCCATCTTCTATTCCATTTCGAATACGCAGCCGGGCTTGAAGGGCATCAGCTTTGGCAATTTCCTGCTCAAACGCGTGGTGGAGCAACTGCTGGAAGAGTTGCCCAAGCTGAAGGCGTTTGCGACCTTGTCGCCGATTCCCGGGTTCTCGGATTGGCTGAGCAAGCTGGATGCCGACGCCGTGGAAGCCATCGTGCGCGAAGACAAGTCGCGCGCCAAAGACCGCAAGCGCGAAGGCGTGCCGGACGGCCAGCGCTGGGTCGCCCGCCTGGCCACGGCCGCGCAGGGCAAGGCGTCTGATGTCGTCAAGCGCGCGGGCTTCAAGCTGGCGGCAGCGTATCTGCAATCCATGAAGAACGGCTTGCCGGTGGACGCCGTGGCGCGCTTTCACTTGGGCAACGGCGCGCGCATCGAACGCCTGAACTGGGCGGCGGACACTTCGCCCAAGGGCCTGAAGCAGTCGTGCGCGCTGATGGTCAATTACCTGTATGACCTGGACGAGCTCGACACCAACCTGGCGCGTCTAGGCGAAGGCAAGCCCCAGGTGAGCCGGAGCGTGGGACGCGTGGCCTGAACGCCGGATACACGGCGCCATCCATCCATAAGAAGGGCAGGGGACATGAAGGAAGACGACGCCGGCCGTGTGCGGCTGGAACGTGACGGGGGCTTTGCTTGGGTGACGCTATCGCACCCGGGGCGGCTGAACGCCATCACGGTAGGCATGTGGGGGCAACTGCGCGACGTGTTCACGCAGCTGGCCGCGGATGACAGCCTGCGCTGCGTGATCGTGCGCGGCGAAGGCGGCAATTTTGCCGCGGGCGCGGACATCCGCGAATTCCCGCAGCAGCGCGCCGACATGGCCGGCGTGCAGCGCTATCACCGCGACATCCTGGCGCCCGCGCTGCAAGCCGTGGCGCAATGCCCGCACCCTGTCATTGCTCAGATTGAAGGCGTGTGCGTGGGCGGCGGGCTGGAAATCGCCAGCCAGTGCGACCTGCGCATTGCCGGCGCATCCGCCCGCTTTGGCGTGCCGATCAACCGGCTGGGCTTTCCCATGGCGCCTGACGAAATGCGCGGCCTGTTGGCGCTGGCCGGGCGCGCCGCCACGCTCGCCATCCTGCTTGAAGGCCGCGTGTTCGGCGCGGAAGAAGCGCAAGCGCTGGGCCTGTTGACGCGCATCGTGCCGGATGAGCAGGTGGCCGATGCCGCCCGCCGCAGCGCCGAGCGCATCGCCCAGGGCGCGCCAATCGCCGCCCGTATCAATAAACGCTTGTCCGCAAGGCTCGCCCAAGGCGGCGCCTTGACCGAAGCCGAATATCAAGATTATTTCTCCTATGCCGACAGCCGGGACCACAAGGAAGGCGTGCGCGCTTTCCTGGCCGGCGTAGACCCTTCCTTTTCCGGAGACTGACCAAGGTGAGCAACGCCAACCTCTATGCCGTCCTGCAAGGCGGCTTTCCCAAGGACCGCAGCAAAGTCGCGCTGGAAACGCCCGACCTGCAATACACCTGGGATGACATCGACCGCGCCACCGCGTGCCTGGCCAACCTGCTGACCTCGCTGGACTTGCCCGACGGCTCGCGCGTGGCGGTGCAGGTGGAAAAATCGCCCGAAGCGCTGCTGCTGTATCTGGCCACGTTGCGCGCTGGGCTGGTGTACCTGCCGCTGAACACGGCGTATCGCGAAGCCGAAATCGAATACTTCCTGGGCAATGCCGAGCCGGCCGTGGTGGTGTGCGCCAGCAAGAACCGCGACTGGGTGCAACGCGCCGCCGACAAAGCGGGCTGCGCGCACGTCTACACGCTGGATGAAGACCGCACCGGCACCTTGCTGGAAGCCGCGGGCAGCCTGCCGCAAACCTTCAAGACCGTAGTGCGCCAGGCCGATGACCTGGCCGCCATTCTGTACACGTCCGGCACCACCGGCCGCAGCAAGGGCGCCATGCTGTCGCACGGCAACCTGGCCGCCAACGCGCAGGTGCTGCATGAATACTGGGGCTGGCGCGAAGACGATGTGCTGCTGCACATGCTGCCCATCTTCCATGTGCACGGCTTGTTCGTGGCCTCGCACGGCGCGCTGCTTGCCGGCGCCAAGATGATCTGGCTGCCCAAGCTGGACGCGGATCAAGCGCTGCATTACCTGCCGCAAAGCACGGTGATGATGGGCGTGCCGACGTATTACGTGCGCCTCTTGGCCGACCCGCGCTTTACCCGCGACGTGTGCGCGAAGATGCGCCTGTTCATTTCGGGATCGGCGCCGTTGCTGGCCGAAACGTTTACTGACTTCGAACAGCGCAGCGGCCACGCCATTCTGGAACGCTACGGCATGAGCGAAACCGTCATGCTGACGTCCAACCCCTACGACGCCAAGCTGGGCGAGCGTTTGGCCGGCACTGTCGGCCGCGCGCTGCCGGGCGTGCAGGTGCGCGTGGTGGATGATGCGGGCATCGCCTTGGCGCCGGGTGAAATCGGCAACGTGCAGGTGCGCGGCCCCAATGTGTTCTCGGGCTATTGGCGCATGCCGGAAAAGACCCGCGAAGAATTCACCGAAGACGGCTGGTTCAAGACGGGCGACGTCGGCCGCTGGGGCGGCGTATCGGCCGGCCGCGACGTGCCGGCCGATTATCTGTCCATCGTGGGCCGCAGCAAGGACTTGATCATCTCGGGCGGCTTCAACGTCTACCCCAAAGAGATCGAAACGCTGATCGACGACATGCCCGGCGTGGCGGAATCGGCGGTGATCGGCGTGCCGCACGCCGACTTCGGCGAAGCGGTGGTGGCGGTGGTGGTGCCCAAGAACGGCGTGTCGCTGGATGCGGCGGCGATGCAGCTTGAGCTCAAGTCACGCATTGCGAACTTCAAGGTGCCCAAGCGCGTGCACATCGTTGGCGAACTGCCGCGCAACACCATGGGCAAGGTGCAGAAGAACGTGCTGCGCGAAACGTACAAGGCGCTTTGACGCCAGGCGAGGATGCCGGTCCCCAGGGGCCGGCATTTTTTTATCCCAAGGAGATCATCCCCATTCAATGTGAACGCAGTCCTGGCAGCTTCATTCCATAAAAAATCCAAGAGACGAGACGCACATAACCGCGCCGTCCCCATGATGCAGCAAGAGGAGACACTATGAGAGTTCGCACGACCGCCGCAGCCGTATTCGCCGTGGCAGCCCTGAGTGTTGGCGGTGTGGCCGCCGCGCAATGGCCTGAGCGCCCCATCACGCTGATCGTTCCGTTCCCCGCAGGCGGCGGCACGGATACCTTTGCCCGTCCGCTGGCCCAGCAACTGACCATGCAGCTTGGCCAGACGGTGGTGATCGACAACAAGGGCGGCGCAGGCGGCACGGTGGGCGCGGGCGTGGCCGCCAAGGCCCGGCCCGACGGCTACACCTTCTTCATGGGCGGCGCGCATCACGCGTTGGCCCCGTCGCTGTACAAAAGCCTGAACTACAACATCCAGAAGGACTTCGTGCCCGTTGCGCTGGTGGCGCAGCCGCCGCAGGTGGTGGTTATCAACGCCAGCAAGCTGCCGGTCAAGACCTTGCAGGAATTCATCGACTACGCCAAGAAGCACCCGGGCGAAATCAACTACGGCACGGCCGGCAAAGGCAGCACGCACCACCTGGCGGGCGAGTTGTTTGCCATGCAGACCGGCATCAAGTTAGTTGATGTGCCATATCAGGGGGCAGGGCCTATGTTGTCGGCGCTGATCGGCGGCCAGGTGGATCTGGCGTTCGACGGGCTGGGGTCGTCGTCAGGCCATATACGCGCGGGCGTCATCAAGCCCTTGGCCGTGGCCGCGACCGAACGCTCGGCTTCGTTGCCCGACGTGCCCACCGCCGCCGAAGCGGGCGTGCCGAACTACGTCGTGTCGACCTGGTACGCCATCTGGGCGCCGGCCGGCACGCCGAAGGAAGCGGTCGACAAGATGGCGGTGGAAATCACCAAGGCCTTGAACGCGCCGAAGATCAAGGAAACCTGGGCCGGCAACGGTTCCGCGGTGCCGACATTGACGGGCGCAGACTTCGGTAAGTTCGTCGATAGCGAGGTGGATCGCTGGGCGAAAGTCGTCAAGGATTCCGGAGTGAAGCTGGATTGATGTGTTTGCCGGGCCGGATTCAGATTACTATTGATAATCGTTATCATTAGTAAATCTGCATTCCGGTCCGTCGAACGCCATGAATCCAAGCGGTACGCCTGCCCCCATCGAAGGGCTCTACATCCAGCATCAATCCTGGCTGCGCGACTGGCTGCGCAGGAAGACGGGCTGCCCATTCGATGCGGCCGACCTGACCCACGACACCTATCTGAAAGTGCTGGTCCGCGAGGACGACACGCGCGCCCTGCGCGAGCCGCGCGCGTATCTGACGACCATTGCGCACGGCTTGATGGTGAATCTGTTTCGCCGCCGCGATATCGAACGTGCGTATCTGGACAGCCTGGCGCTGGTTGAGGACGCGCACGCGCCGTCACCCGAACGGCGCGCCCTGGCATTGGAAGCGCTGCTGGAAATCGACCGGCTGCTTGACGGCTTGCCCGCCAAGGTGCGCAAGGCGTTTCTGCTGTCGCAGCTGGAAGGGCTGCGCCACGGCGAGATCGCCGAACGCATGGCGGTGTCGGTGAGCTCGGTGCGCCAGTATCTGGCGCGCGCCATGCAGCATTGCCTGGCGGCGTGGTGAGCGCGCGCGCCACGGGGCGGGTGGAATTACCGCCCGCCGTCATCCGCGAAGCCAGCAACTGGTTTGTGCGCCTGGGCGCCGAAGAGGCCACGCCGGCCGACGGCGCGGCCTGTCGCCGCTGGATCGACGCCGACCCCTTGCATCGCCTGGCATGGGAACGCGTGGAAATGTTGGGACGCCAATTCGGTCAGGTGGACCCCCAAGCCGGTCTGGCGGCGCTGGACCGCACGCCCTCCCGCGGCCGGCGTCAGGCGCTGAAGGCCTTGTCGCTGGTGCTGGGAGCGGGCGGGCTGGCGGCGGCGGGTTTGCCGTGGCGCGCCTGGAGCGCCGACTTCACCACGTCAGTGGGCGAAGGGCGCGTCGCCACGCTGGCCGATGGCACCGTGCTGAGCCTGAACACGGACAGCGCGGCCGACGTGCGCTTTGACGCCGTGCAACGCCAGATTGTGTTGCGCCGGGGCGAAGTGCACATCGCGTCCCACCCCGACCTGCACGCGCCTGCGCGGCCCTTGGTGGTGGCCACGCCCCTGGGCCGCATCACCGCGCTCGGCACGCGCTTTGTCGTGCGCTTGTTGGGCGACGAGGCCTGGGTGGCGGTGACCGAGGGCGCAGTCAGAATCGCACCGGTCTCAGGCGGCGCGGGCGCGGCGCGCGTGGTGGACGCCGGCGCCGGCACGCACTTCGATGCCCGCGCGGTACAAGCCGCGCGCCCCGCGCCGCACGCGGACGACTGGGTGCAAGGCGCGCTGTACGCCGACGCGATGCGGCTAGATGCCTTCGTTGACGCGCTCAGCCGGCATCGGCCGGGCAGGCTCGTGTGCGACCCGGCCGTGGCGGGCTTGCGCATCTCGGGCTCGTACCCGCTGGGCGACACCGACCGCATCCTGGCCGCCGTCGAACGTGCGCTGCCTGTGCGCGTCGATCGGTTCACGCGCTACTGGGTAACGATCCGCCCGCGAGGGTGATTCCAATAATTTTCTGCGCGGCCCTGTCACTTTTGCATTCTCGATTGGCATACGGGTGAAGCCTCGATTCTCTTCGCCTGGAACCCAACGAAATGTCTCTGCCGTTTTTCCCCTCTCATTGCGCCGCGCCGGCGGGCCTGCGCATGAAGGCGTTTGCCGCGCTGGTGCTGGCCGCCATGGCGGGCGCTGCGCTGTCGCCCACGACGGCGCAGGCGCAAGCGCGCGCCGCCAATACCATCCGCCATTCCGTGACCATACCGGCCGGCGCACTCGGCGCTGCGTTGTCCAGCTTTGCCCAGCAGACGCAGGTGCTGCTGTCGTTCGACCCGGCGCTGACTTCAGGCATGGAGACGGCCGGCCTGCAAGGCGGCTATGACGTCGACCAGGGCTTTGCGGCCTTGTTGGCAGGCACGGGCCTGGAAGTGTTGCGCCGCGCCGATGGCGACTACCAATTGCAGCGCGTGGGTGGCGCGCAGGCCACGCAGTTGGCGCCCGTGGTGGTGCTGGGCGCAGGCGCCACCACCGAAGGCACCGGCGAATACACGGCAGACTGGATGCGGTCGGCCAACGGCCTGGTGCTGTCGCAACGTGAAACCCCGCAATCCACCAGCGTGCTGACGCGCCAGCAAATGGACGACCGTTCCATCACGTCCGTGCGCGACGTCATGGAAAACGCCACCGGCATGAATGTGCAGCAGGCGGAGTCCGAGCGCCTGACCTATTACTCGCGCGGCTTTTCCATGGACACGTTCCAGTTCGACGGTGTCGTCAAGCCGCTGAACGGCATCTACCAATTCGGCGATGGCAACCTGGACCCGGTCATCTACGACCACGTGGAAATCATCCGCGGCGCGACCGGCCTGATGAGCGGCACGGGCAACCCCGGCGGCTCGGTCAACTTCATCCGCAAGCGTCCCACCCGCGAATTTCAGGGCGACATCAAGCTGTCGGCCGGCACCGAAGACACCTATCGTGGCGAAGTGGATTTGTCCACGCCGTTCAATGAATCAGGCTCGGTGCGCGGGCGCATCGTCGGCGCGAAAGAACGGCGGGGCGACACGATGGACCTCTACAAGAAAAAGCGCGACGTGCTCTACGGCATTGTCGAAGCGGACATTGCCGACGCCACCACGGTCAGCCTGGGCGCGTCGGTGCAACGCACGCGGCCCAGCGGCATCAGTTGGGGCGGGCTGCCCGCGCTCGATGCCGACGGCAAACCCATCGATTGGCCCAAGGGCCAGGCCATGGGCGCGAAGTGGTCGCGCTGGGACACGGACTCGCACGAGTATTTCGCGCAGCTGGACCACGGCTTTGCCAATGGCTGGAACGCGCGCCTGTCGTTCACGCGCCTGGAAAACAAGTTCGACGCGCCGCTGCTGTTCACGTCAGACGTGCCCGTCACCATCGATGGCTTTTCCACGCCGCCATTGCTGCGCAAATTCGTGGGCGGCAGCGACCAGAACGTGGTAGGCGGCTCGATGGACGGCGGCTTCGACGCGTTTGGCCGGCAGCATCAGTTCAACGTGGGCTTCTCGCATTCCGACATCAAGGCCTGGAACCAGAGCTGGGACACGACAGACCAGGACACCTATCCCATCCCTGACGTGCACCACTGGACGGGCGATTGGCCCGCGCCCAACTGGGACATCCTGGCGCTGTCGCAAACCAACCGCAACAAGCAGACGGGCATCTACGGCACGCTGCGCCTGGGCCTGACTGAGCGGCTGCATCTGCTGACCGGCGCGCGCTGGACGCGTTGGGAATCCACCGAAACCAGCGGGGGCGTGACGGGCTATTCGCACACGTACTCCGAGGTCACCCCGTATGTGGGCGTGACGTATGACCTGAACGACACCTACACCGCCTACGCCAGCTACACCAACATCTTCCAGCCGCAGATGGTGAAAACGCAGACGTGGGACATGGCCGGCCCGGCCTATGGCCACAACTACGAGATGGGCCTGAAGGCGGCGTATCTGGATGGCCGCGTCAACGCATCCGTTGCCGTGTTCCAGACCGACCAGAAGGACGTGGCCGAGTACGGCGGCTACGACTATGCGCACGACGACGGCTGGTACTACATCCTGGACGGCACGCGCACGCGCGGCTTCGAAGCCGAAGTGGCGGGCGAAGTGATGCCGGGCTGGAATGTTTTCCTGGGCTATACGTATCGCCAGTCCAAGGACAACAACGGCAAGAAGGTGCAGACGACCCAGCCCGAACAGCTGCTGAAGCTGAGCACCGCATACCGCCTGCCTGGCGCGTTGAACAAGGTGACGGTGGGCGGCGGCGTGCGCTGGCAAAGCCAGACCAGCGCACAGACGTACTACGGGCTGACGTCCGGTTCGATCGTGCAAAAGCCCTACGCGCTGTTTGATCTGATGGCGCAGATCAACTTCACGGACAAGACGCAGTTGCAGCTGAATGTGCGCAACCTGGCCGACAAGAAGTACTACCGCTCGATGGGCTTTTACAACTCGGTCTTCTATGGCGAAGGCCGCACCGCGCTGCTCACGCTGACGCAGCGCTTTTAGCCCAGGCGTTATCGCCAGTCGCTCGCCTGGCTGAGCTTGGCCAACTGGTCACGCGTCAGCGTCAGGCTGGCGGCCTTGACCAGTTCGTCAAGCTGGGCGATAGACGTTGCGCTGACGATGGGCGACGTGATGCCGGGCTGCGCAATCTGCCAGGCAAGCGCCGCCTGTGCAGGCGTGCAGCCGGCGTCTTCCGAGACCTCGTCCAGCGCCTTCAGAATGCGAAAGCCGCGCTCGTTCAGATACGTGTCCACAATCTTCTGGCCGCGCGCGCTCTTGCTGACGTCGGCGGCGCTGCGGTACTTGCCGCTGAGAAAGCCGCTGGCCAGCGCGTAGTAGTTGATGGTGCCCATCTGCTGCGTCTTCACCAGGCTTTGCAGGCCGGATTCAAAGGGCTCGCGGCTGTACAGGTTGTATTCCGGCTGGATGCTTTCGTAGCGCGGCAGGTCATGGCGTTCGGCGGTGATCAGCGCTTCCGACAGGCGCACCGCCGTGTAGTTTGACGCGCCAATGGCGCGCACCTTGCCCGACTCGATGTGCTTGGCGTATTCGGCCAGCGTGTCGGTCAGCGGGGTGTCGGGATCATCCTTGTGCGACTGGTACAGGTCCACGTAATCCGTTTGCAGCCGGGCCAGCGATGCGTCCAGCGAGCGGCGGATGTAGGCAGGCGCCAGGCCTTTGGCGTCCGGGCCCATTTCCATGCCGACCTTCGTGGCGATCATGACGCGGTCGCGCTTGCCAGAGCGCTTTAACCATTTGCCGATCAGCGTTTCGGATTCACCGCCCTGGTTGCCGGGCACCCATCGCGAGTACACGTCGGCGGTGTCGATGAAGTTCAGCCCGGCGTCCACCAGCGCGTCCAGCAATGAGTACGTGCCGGCCTCGTCAACGGTCCAGCCAAAGACGTTGCCGCCGAACGTGAGGGGGGGAATTTGCAGGCCGGAACGGCCCAATGCGCGTTTGATCATGATGTGGCCTTTGGATACGGCGGCCGGCCTTGGGGCAAGGGCGGCCGCGCGGATTTAGTATATTGGCGCCGCGTGCCCCGGCGTGGGGCGCGCCACTTCCGGCATGCACCATTTCAGGGATTCCCCCCAAATTCTTTTGCGTGGCGGCAAGTTAGACTATACGGCTTTACGGCGAGCGTAAGCCGTCGGGAAGCCGCCGGCGCCGCCGTAACCACGAACAAATACCCGACGAACATATACCAAGGGTTCAAGGAGCAAAGTAATGCTGATCGGAAAAAAACATTTTCTGACGGCTGGCGCCATGGCGCTGGCAATGGCTATCGCCGCGCCGGTGTCCGCGCAGCAGAAATCGGTGGCGGTGACCGCCATCGTCGAGCACCCGGCGCTGGATGCCGTGCGCGACGGCGTGCAAGACGCGCTGAAGCAAGCCGGCTATGAACCCGGCAAGAACCTGAAGTGGCAATACCAAAGCGCGCAGGGCAACAACGGCACCGCCGCACAGATCGCCCGCAAGTTCGTCGGCGACCGCCCTGACGCCATCGTCGCCATCGCAACGCCGTCGGCCCAGGCGGTGGTGGCCGCCACGAAGGATGTGCCGGTGGTGTATTCCGCCGTGACCGATCCCGTTGCCGCCCAACTGGTGGCCAGCATGGACGCCTCGGGCACCAACGTGACCGGCGTGTCCGACCTGCTGGCGCTGGACAAGCAGGTTGACCTCATCAAGAAAATCGTTCCCAACGCCAAGCGCGTGGGCATCGTCTACAACCCGGGCGAAGCCAACTCGGTGGTGGTCGTGAAGAAGCTCCAGGAAATTCTGCCGAAGTCGGGCATGAGCCTGGTGGAAGCCGCCGCCCCGCGTTCGGTTGACGTGGCCTCTGCCGCGCGCAGCCTGATCGGCAAGGTCGACGTCATCTACACCAACACCGACAACAACGTTGTGTCGGCGTATGAATCGCTGGTGAAGGTGGGCAACGACGCCAAGATTCCGCTGATCGCCTCGGACACCGACAGCGTCAAGCGCGGCGGCATCGCTGCGCTGGGCATCAACTACCGCGACCTGGGCGTGCAGACGGGCAAAGTGGTGGTGCGCATCCTGAAGGGCGAAAAGCCCGGCGCCATCCCGTCGGAAGTGGTCTCCAAGCTTGAGCTCTACGTGAACCCGGGCGCCGCCGCCAAGCAAGGCGTGACCTTGTCTGACGCCATCATCAAGTCGGCCGCCGTGGTTGTGAAGTAAAACGGCGCCGCACCAACCCCGCCATGCCGGCTAGGTGTGCGCGGGGTTTTTTTTCACCGACGCGTTTGACCACCTGCGCTTGCGGCCCTGTCCGCAGGCGTGGCGGCGCTTTGGCAGAAAAAAAGCGAAAATGGCGCGCCGGGAAACGTTTGTTGCGAAAGCTGGGGTAAAACTGACCCCCAAACGCAAGAAACCCGACGTTTCAAGTCTTTAATATGCACCATCCTTACCCTGATTGGATTTAACCCATGTCATTGTTCTCGTTGTTAGGCGCGTTGGAGATCGGGCTGATCTTCAGCCTGGTGGCCTTGGGCGTGTTTATCTCCTTTCGCCTGCTGCGCTTCCCCGACCTGACCGTTGACGGCAGCTTCCCGCTGGGCGGCGCCGTCTGTGCCACGCTGATCGCGTCTGGCACCGATCCGTTTTCGGCCACCATCATCGCCACCTTCGCCGGCGCGGCCGCAGGGCTGGTCACGGGCTGGCTGAACGTGAAGCTGAAGATCATGGATCTGCTGGCCAGCATCCTGATGATGATTGCGCTGTACTCGGTCAACCTGCGCATCATGGGCAAGCCCAACGTTCCGCTGATCACCGAACCCACGGTGTTCACCATTTTGCAGCCGGGCTGGATTTCCGATTACGTCGCGCGTCCGCTGATCCTGATTGTGATTGTGATTCTGGCCAAGCTGGCGCTGGACTGGTTCTTCGCCACGCAGACCGGGCTGGCCGTGCGCGCCACCGGTTCCAATGGCCGCATGGCCCGTGCGCAAGGCGTGAACACGGGCCGCATGATTCTGGGCGGCATGGCGCTGTCGAACGCGCTGGTTGCCCTGGCGGGCGCGCTCTTTGCGCAGACGCAAGGCGGCTCTGATATTTCGATGGGCATCGGCACCATCGTGATCGGCCTGGCCGCGGTGATCGTCGGCGAAAGCATTCTGCCGTCGCGCAAACTGGTGCTGGCGACACTCGCCGTCATCATCGGCGCCATCGTTTACCGCTTCTTCATCGCGCTGGCGTTGAATAGCGATTTCATCGGCCTGAAGGCGCAAGACCTGAACCTCGTTACCGCGGTGCTGGTCACGGTCGCCCTGGTCATTCCGATGCTCAAGCGCCGCCTGGTCGGCAAGAAGGGGCGCTGATATGTTGTCCGCAAAAGATCTGAAAATTACCTTCAACGCGGGAACGCCCATCGAAACCCGCGCGTTGCGCGGCCTGTCGCTGGAAATTCCGTCGGGCCAGTTCGTGACCGTGATCGGTTCCAACGGCGCGGGCAAGTCCACGTTCCTGAACGCCGTATCGGGCGACCTGCCGATTGATTCCGGCCGCATCGACATCAATGGCGTGGACGTCACGCGCCAGCCCGTGTGGGCGCGCGCGGGCCGCGTGGCCCGCGTGTTCCAGGACCCCATGGCCGGCACCTGCGAAGACCTGACCATTGAAGAAAACATGGCGCTGGCGCAGATGCGCGGCGTGCGGCGCGGCTTTGGCCGCGCGGTGAAGGCGTCAATGAAAGATGGCTTTCGCGAACGTCTGGCCACCTTGGGCCTGGGCCTGGAAAACCGGCTGACCGACCGCATCGGCCTGCTCTCAGGCGGCCAGCGTCAGGCGGTGAGCTTGCTGATGGCGGCGTTGCAGCCTTCGCGCATCCTGCTGCTGGACGAGCACACCGCCGCCTTGGACCCGCGCACGGCAGATTTCGTGTTGCAGCTGACGGCGCGCATCGTCGCCGAAAACCAGCTGACGACGATGATGGTCACGCACAGCATGCGTCAGGCGCTGGACGTGGGCGACCGCACGGTCATGCTGCATCAGGGCCAGGTGGTGCTGGATGTGTCGGGCGACGAGCGCCGCGGCATGGACGTGCCTGACCTGCTGCAAATGTTCGAACGCGTGCGCGGTGAAAAGCTGTCGGACGACGCGTTGCTGCTGGGTTGAATATTGCCCCCGGGCTGACCGGCTTTTGAGCCGGCAGCCCGCGCAATTTACACAAAGCAGCCGGGCAATTTACAAAAAGCGGCCGGGGCGGAACGCGTGGTGCAAGGCCGTAGCGCGGCCATCGATCATCAATTCCGCCAGCAGTTTCGCGCTGCCAGGCGCGGTGCTGAAGCCGATGTGCTGATGCCCCAGCGCCAGCCACAGGCCGGGATGGCGGGGCGCTTCGCCAATCATCGGGCGGCTGTCGGGCAGGGTGGGGCGGCGGCCCAGCCAAGGGGCGGCATCCAGCCGTTCGCCTAACGGAAAGGCTTCGCGCGCACGCTGTTCCGCCAGCTCCAACTGCACGGGCCGAGGGGCCGCGTCGCAGGCATCCAGTTCGACGCCGGTGGTCAAACGCAGCCCGCGCGCCATGGGCGACAACACATAGCCGCCACCCGTGTCATACACCGGCCGGCTGACGCGCGCGCCGTCCGCGCCGCGGTAATGCATGTGATAGCCGCGTTCAAACGCCATGGGCAAGTCGATGCCGGTGGTGTTCAGCAGCGTCTTGGACCACGGGCCCAGCGCCACCACCACCTGATCCGCGGATAGCGATTCCGAGTCTTGCGCGCCTTGCACCGTCCAGCGCTGGCCGTCGCGGCGCAGGGCGGTGGCCGTCATGCCCTTGAGCGTGCCGCCCGCTTGAAGGAACAGGCCGGCGTACGCGGCCACCACCGCATGCGGATCATCCACCGAGTACGACCCTTGAATCCACAAGGCGCGATGGAAGATGGGCGCAAGCGCCGGTTCCATCTGGGCAAGCTCGGCGGGGCTGAGCGTCTGGGTGGGCACCTGGTATTGCGCAAAGGTCTTGCGCGCCAGCTCGCTGCCCTGCCACGCGGCCTCGTTGCGGTACAGGAACACCCAGCCCGTATCGCGCAGGCGATGGCGCGCGCCGGCCTCGTCCAGCAGCTTCAGGTGTTCAGGGGCCGACAGCCGGATCAGCCCGTCCAGCGCGTTGACGGTTTCGCGGAAGACGGCGGGCCGGGCGTTGAGCAGAAAGCGCGCCGCCCAGCCCAGATGCTTTGCCAGGAAAGCGGGGCGATAGCGGAATTGGACGGTATTGTTTTTCAGCAGCCGGGGCAGTTGCGGCCACAAGCCCGGGTGGTTAAACGGCATCAGCGAGCTGCGCGCCAGCACGCCCGCGTTGCCCATTGACGTCTCCATGCCCGGTTCCCGCTTGTCGACCAAGGTGACCGTGGCGCCACGGCGCAACAGCTCCAACGCGCAGCAGACACCGACGATGCCCGCGCCCAGAACAATGACGTGCTTTCCCATGGTTTTTTATTCGAAGCGTCAAGGCCGGGGATTGTATTGCAGCGGCGTGTTGGCGTCGCGTATTGCTGCGGGCTCAGCGTGCCGGGCCGTAGTGCTGGCCCGTAGTGCCGGCCCGTAGTGCCGGTCCGTAGTGTCGGCCCGTAGTGCCGGCCCGTAGTGTCGGCATGCATGGGGGGGGCTTCCTGGGGACGCGCCGCCAGCTTTGGCATGCCCCGTCAAGTGGCCGGCTTTTGCCCCAGGATGCGGCCCGCCGCCACGACACCCCACCACGACGCTTCTTCGAATACGGAATAGCCCGATAGGTCCGCATGCGCGAACAGCACCGGGCCATCGACTTCGCGCAGCGCGGCCAAGCCCGCGTTGGATAAATAACCGCACAGCGGCGAGGCCATGGCGTGGCCGCGCACGGTGATGTCCAATTGCCGCGCGTTGCGCCAGAACTCGCTGCCGTAAGCGGCAACAAGATCAGCCGCCGCCTCGTCGCGCAAGGCCTCGGGGCTTGCCGTGCTGAGCCATTGCCGTGCGGCTTGCGGCGCTTGCCCGCTTAGCGCGTGATACGCGGTGAACACCGTGCGCGGTGAGCGCGCAACGCGCAGCAGCTGATGGGTAGACACGACATAGCCCAACGCCCGGCCTTGGTAGACGACGTTGTCCCACGACAGCGGTTCGCCGGGCGCTTCCAGCGGATAGCCTTCCAACACGAAATTGGACACCAGCCACGGCGCGTGCGACGACGTGTGTATGGCCGGGTCGTAACCGTAGGCGCGGATGTCGGGCAGGATGCGCTGCGCCACGAACAAGGGCATGGCGCAGACGGTGCGCCGGGTTTGCAGCGTGTAGGCGGTGGGGTTGGCGGCGGGGCTGGCGGCGGGGCTGGCGGCGGGGCTGGCCGCGCCCTGCGTACCCGTGATGCACGTCACGCGCGGGCCGGCGGGCGTGTCGTCCACGCGCACCGCAGTACCCGGAATCAGCCAGCGGCTGTGTCCCAGCTTCTGGGTGATGGCGTCGCGCATGCGCTCGGCCAGCACCGCCAGCCCGCCCGGCCACGTCAGCACCGCGCCTTCGCCGGCGTTGGCGGCGTGGCCGTCGCGGCTGGCGAAGTAGTGCAGGCCGGCCCAGGCCGAAACCACGTCGTACTGCGCGCCGTAATCATCGCGGCAGCAGTAGTTCAGATACCAGTGCAGCGCGGGCGAGGTATAGCCCTCGCGCGACAGCCATTGCTTGAAGGGGATGGCGTCCAGCGCGCGCCACGCCGGGTCGTGCGATGACAGCACAAGCGGAATGCTGAACACCTTGCGGCCATCGTTGCCCACCTGCGTGTGCAGCCGGTCGATCAGCGCCAGAAAGCGGTGATGCTGCGCCACGTCTTCGTCCGGCAGCCCGGTCATGGGCAGCAGGCCTTCTTCCCAACGCCCGTTGCGCAGCAGCCGTTCCTGCGGCGAATGGACGAGCATGGCTTCGTCGTACGTCGGGCGCACGTCACCCGCGCCGCGTTCGATGATGCCGAAGTCGGCGAGCATTTCACGCACATGGGTAGACGCCATTGAAGGCAGCGGCAGGTAGTGCGCGCCCAGCGGATAGTCCAGCTCATCGCGCTTGCCCGCCGCCGCATTGCCTGCGAATTCCGGGCCTTGCACCACCACGAAATCGGTAAAGCCTTCGCGCGCGAGCTTCCACGCGCATGACAGGCCGGCCACCCCTGCGCCCAGGATGGCGACTTGGTGTGCATAGTGGGCCGACGGCGCGGGCAACGCCGCGCCATCGCGCAAGGCGTGTCCGGCTTGCATGCCCGGGTAGTGAACGCTGGCCGGGGTCTCGACGATGCGCGACCGGTACCAGCCCGCGGTGCCGGCGGCCGCTGCCGTGGCCGCGCCCAGCAGGAAGCTGCGGCGGCGCATCAGCGGATAACCTTGCGCCAGTCCTCGTCGAAATAGCGCACGAGCGACTGCTCATTCAAGCGGTTGGGCGGCATCGCCAGCGCCGGCATATCGGCGGGGAAGTGGAACAGTTCGCGCGTGGTGGCCGGGTCGAGATAGCGCGTTGGCACGGTGATCTTGTCAGGCGGCGTGTAGTCGCGCCGCTTGCTGGCCAGAATGAAACCCCAGTCGCCAAACGACGGCACATAGGTGTGGTACGGCCAGGTGTTCAGGCCCGCTTCCTTCAACGTGGCGTCCACGCTCCAGAACGAACGCGGCGCGAAGTAGGGCGACGTCGACTGGATCACCATGTAGCCGTTTTCGGCCAGGTGGCGCGCCATCAGGTGGTAGACCGGCACCGAGTACAAGCGGCCCAGGCCGAAGTTGGACGGGTCCGGAAAATCCACAACGATGAAGTCATAGACCTCGGCGTGCGTTTCCAGCCAGCGGCCGGCGTCGTCGTTGATGACGGTGACGCGCGGGTCTTTGAGCGCGCCCTGGTTCAACGCCACCAGCGGTTCCGAGCGCGAGAACAAGCCCGTCATCGCCGGGTCCAGATCCACCAGCGTCACGTGTTCGATGTTCTTGTATTTGAGGATTTCGCGCACCGCCAGCCCGTCGCCGCCGCCCAGCACCAGCACGTTGCGCGCCCAGGGCAGCGTCTGCAAACCCGGATGCACCAGCGACTCGTGATAACGATGTTCGTCGCGCGACGAGAATTGCAGGTTGTTGTTGATGTACAGGCGCAGGTCGTCATGCCAGCGCGTGACCACCAGCCGCTGATACGGCGTGGTTTCGGCGTGCACCACGTCGTCGCCGTACAAACCCTTTTCCGCCCAGGCCGTCATTGCGGTGGAATAGATGAAGCCCAGCGCCAGAAAGCCGATCACCACGCAGGCGCGGATGGCTTTCTCGCCGGGCCGGCGGACCTCGGCGCGAAACAGCCACGTCGTCCACAGCGCGACGCTGGCGTTCAGGATGCCGAACAGAAAGCTCGTGCGCAGCAGGCCCAGCTTGGGGGCGAGCAGCAGCGGGAAGATCAGGGAGACGGCCAGCGCGCCCAGGTAGTCAAAGGTCAGCACGCGGCTGACGATCTCGCGGAATTCGGCCTTGCGCTGGTTGAACACGCGCATCACCAGCGGAATTTCCATGCCGACCATCAGGCCGATAACGAACACGCCCACATACAAGGCCGCGCGAAAGGGGGCGGACAGCCAGGCGAACACCAGGAACAAGACGGCGGCGGACACGCCGCCCAACAGCGCGACAAGCAGTTCGACGTCGATGAACCGATTCAAAACGTCTTCGTCTTTTACATATTTTGACAACCACGAACCGATGCCCATCGCGAACAAATAGCAGCCGATGACGGACGAGAACTGAAGGATGGAATCCCCCAGTAAATAGCTGGCCAGCGCGCTGCTGATGAGCTCATAGCCCAAACCGCAGGAAGCAACGATCAATACCGATAGGATGAGAACGCGGTCGCGCATGAGGTGTCCGGGGCGAAAAATGCGTTCGCAGTATATCGAACGCCGCGTATATACTGCGCGCAATTAGGAGGGTGGCAATGGGAGAAGCGATGCATCCGGCGGTGACCTATCTGATCTATATCGTCTCGGCGCTAGTCATGCTGGGCGTTTTCACCGCGGTCTATACCGCCGTGACCCGCTACAAGGAATTCGACCTGATCCGCGAAGGCAACATCGCCGCGGTGCTGTCTTACGGCGGCGCGTTGGTCGGTTTCAGCTTCACGCTGTGCTCCAGCATTGCCGTGCACGCCAGCTTCGTGATGTTCCTGGTGTGGGGCGCCGCCGCCATGGTGGTGCAGATCGTCGTGTATGTCGTGATCGCCCAGGCCGTACGCGGCATGAACGAGGCCATCGAACAAAACAATATCGCCATGGGCGGCCTGATCGGTTCGATCTCGCTGGCCGCCGGCGTCGTCAACGCCGCCTGCCTGACCTGACGGCCGGCGCGCATTTCGATCTGACACGGGAGAACTTGCCATGAGTCTCGGTTCATTTATTCGCAAGCAGTTTATTGACATCCTGCAATGGAACGAGGATCGCGACGGCGTGCTCGCCTGGCGCCATCCGATGCAGGATTTCGAAATCCAGTACGGCGCCAGCCTGACCGTGCGGGAATCGCAGATGGCGGTGTTCGTCAACGAAGGCAAGGTGGCCGATGTGTTCGGCCCCGGCATGTACAAGCTGACGACGCAGACGCTGCCGATCCTGACGTACCTGAAGAACTGGGACAAGCTGTTCGAGTCGCCCTTCAAGTCGGACGTGATCTTTTTCAGCACACGCCTGCAACTGGGCCGGCGCTGGGGCACGGCGCAGCCGGTGACGCTGCGCGACAGCGAATTCGGCATGGTGCGCCTCCGCGCATTCGGCGTGTATTCGTATCAGATTTCCGACCCGGCCAAGTTCTACCGGGAAATCAGCGGCACCCGTGATGAATACACCGTGGACGACCTGGAAGCGCAGCTGCGCAACATGGTGGTCGCCGCGATGACGACGGCGCTGGGCGGCTCGAAGGTGCCGTTCCTGGACATCGCGGGCAACCAGGGGCTGATGTCGCAAAGCATCAGCGAGCAACTGGCCCCGGTGTTTGACCGCTATGGCGTGAAGCTCGACAACTTCACCGTTGAAAACGTGTCCCTGCCCGAAGAGCTGCAAAAGGCGCTGGACACGCGGATTTCGATGGGCATGGCGGGCGACCTGGGCAAATTCACCCAGTACCAGACCGCCACGTCGATTCCGCTGGCGGCGCAGAACGAAGGCGGCATCGCCGGCATTGGCGCGGGCCTGGCGGCCGGCGCCGCGCTGGGCCAGACGATGGCGGCGGGGTTGGGCGTGGGGCAGGGCCAGCCGCAGCAAGCCCCGCAACAACAACCGCCGCAGCCCGCGCAGCAAGCGGCGCCTGCCGCGGCGGGCGCCGATCCGGTCGCGCGCCTGCAACAGCTGAAGGACTTGCTGGACAAAGGGCTGATCACCGCCGCGGACTACGATTCGGCCAAGGCCGACGTGCTGAAGAAACTTACCAGCTAAGGACTTATGCAGCAGGTTCTGTGTCCGCAGTGCGGCGCCCCGGTCAAGTTCACGTCCACCGCATCCGTCATGGCGGTCTGCGGCGCTTGCCGCAGCACCTTGTTGAAGGATGCCGAATCGGTCAAGCGCATTGGCGAAATGGCCGATGTGCTGGAAGACTATTCGCCCTTGTGCCTGGGCGCGACGGGCAAGTTCGACAGCAAGCGCTTTGACGTCATCGGCCGCATCCAGCTGCGCTTTGACGAGGGCTTCTGGAACGAGTGGTACGTGTGGTTCGAAGATGGTTCCGACGGCTGGTTGTCGGACGCTTCGGGCCAGTACGCCGTGACGCGCCGCCGCAAGGTCAAGTCCCTGCAAGGCATGCCGGCGTTTACCGACATTTCGCCAGGCGACGAGCTCAAGCTGGACGGGCAGCGCTTTGTTGCCGCCGATGTCCGCACTGCGCAGGCGGGCGGCGCGCAGGGCGAGCTGCCCTTCGTGCCGGGCGATGGCTGGGAAGCAAAGGTGGCGGACTACCGCAGCCTGGACGCGTTCCTGACGCTGGATTTTTCCGACGCGCCCGAACCTGAACTTTATATTGGCAAAGCCTTCGACCTGTCCGCCATGCAGGCGGGGTCGTTGCGCACCAACGAGCAGGTCGAGGAAACCGCGGGCCGCTTCCGTGGCCAGATCAAGGCGCTGGAGTGCCCCAACTGCGGCGCGCCGATCAGCTTCGTGGCGGCCATGGCCACCCACGTCGTCTGCCCGTCGTGCGCATCGGCGGTGGATTGCTCGGGCCCCACGGCCGAAGTCATTGAGAAAGGGCGCAAGGTCAAGGCGATCACCACGACGCTGTCGCTGGGCGCGGTGGCCAAGATCGACGGCGCGAGCTTCACGCTGATCGGCCTGATGAAATGCGCGGACCCCGATCCCGACGAACCGTCCGACTGGATCGAGTATCTGTTGTTCAACCCGGCCAAGGGCTTTATCTGGCTGGTGGAAACCGACGAAGGCTGGGAACGCGTGCAGGTCTGCGACACCTGGCCCAGCCTGAACAACGCGACCAGCGTGCGCTGGCGGTCAAAGCTGTACCAGAAGCTGTACGACTACACCTCGCGGGTCGAGATGCCCTTGGGCGCGTTCAACTGGCGCGTCAAGGCGGGCGACACCACGAAGATTACCGACTACAAGGCCGGCACGCTGAAGCTAACGCGTGAACTCGCAGCGAACGAACTGGGCTGGTCGGCGTCCGCGCCCATCGCCCCGGCGCAGTTGGCGGAGTGGTTTGGCGATGCGCAACTGGCCAAGCAGAAATCGCTGCCCATGGCCGGCAAGCGGGGCGGCTATGCCAAATGGGCCTGGACCGCGACCATCGGCATGGTGTTCCTGAACATGAGCAACATCTTGAATGGCCGCTTCATTGCCGTGCTGATCGGGCTGGCGTTCCTGTGGTTCCCCGCCAAGCTGGCGGACAAGTTTTCTGGAAAGGACGAGTAGGCCGATGGGCAAGTTCCTGTATGCCGTGTATGCCGTGGTGGTGGTGCTGGCCGCTACGGGGGCCAGTTCGCCCGGCGCCCGCATCGTAAGCGGAGGCGGGGGCAGCAGCAGTAGCAGCAGCTGGGGCAGCAGCTCGTCGGGCAGTTCGGGCTGGTCATCGGGCGGATCGCACAAGTGACGACGTTGCATGCCACGCCGGGCCGCCACGTGCTGGCGGATTTTCGCGGCGTGCCCGCCTTGCGGTTGACGGATGCTGCCGCGTTGGAAGCGCAATTGATCGCTGCGGCGCAGGCCGCCGGCGCGCATGTGCTGAGCGCGCATTTCCACCATTTTGGCGAAGGCGCGGGCGTGACGGGCGTGGTCATGCTGAGCGAATCGCATATCAGCATCCATTCCTGGCCCGAGCACCAGTTCGCGGCGCTGGACATCTTCATGTGCGGCACGGCGCGGCCCGAGCTGGCGCTGGCCTGGCTGCAAGACGCGCTGGCGCCGGAATCGGTGCACGTCACAACGGTCGCGCGCGGCTGATCTTTCCCCTTTTTTGCCCGTTTGATCTGGCGCAAGCGACGCCCGGGACCCAAATTGACGAGCGTTATATACCTCTATATATTTCGTTACCGATATGGCGATACCCGAGGAGAAAATCATGTCCTGCAAACGCCCGCTTTTGGCGCTGTCCCTGGCGCTGTCCACGTTGTGGGGCGCGAGCGCCCACGCTGGCGACCTGGTGGTGTCTGCCGCCGCCAGCCTGACCAACGCCTTCAAGGAAGTGGCGCAAGGCTACGAGAAAGCGCATCCCGGCACCAAGGTCGTGCTGAACTTCGGCGCGTCCGATGTGCTGCTGCAGCAGATCGTGAAGGGCGCGCCCGCGGATGTGTTCGCATCGGCCGACCAGAAGGCGATGGACAAGGCCGTGGAAGAAAAGGCCGTCAAGCCGGCATCGCGCGTGGACTTCGCTGCCAACCAGATCGTGCTGATCGTGCCGACGGACAGCAAGGCCAATATCACCGCGCTGAAAGACCTGACGCGCGACGACATCAAGCGCATCGCCTATGGCAACCCGGCCTCGGTGCCGGTGGGCCGCTACACCCAAGGCGCGCTGGAAGCCACCGGGTTGTGGACGGCGGTGCAAGCCAAGAGCGTGCTGGCGCAGAACGTGCGCCAAAGCCTGGACTACGTGTCGCGCGGCGAAGTGGATGCGGGCTTTGTGTTCGCCACCGATGCCGCCGTCATGCCTGACAAGGTCAAGGTGGCGGTGCGCGTGCCGTCGCAAACGCCTGTGACGTATCCCATCGCCGTGACCACGCGTGAAGCCGCAGCGAAAGAAGCCGAAAGCTTCGTCGCCTATGTGCTGTCGCCCGAAGGGCAGGCTATTCTGTCGCGCTACGGCTTTCAGAAGCCCTGATATTGCTGATGCGTTGAACTGATGACAGATCCGGTTTGGGTGCCGCTGCTGCTTTCGTTGAAAGTGGCGGGCTGGGCAACATTGTTGGCGACCGTGGCCGGCACCGCCGCGGCGTTCGGCTTGTCGCGCTGGCGCTGGCCGGGCCGCGATCTGCTGGACGCCATCCTGACGCTGCCGCTGGTGTTGCCGCCTACCGTGCTGGGTTATTACCTGCTGGTTTTGCTGGGCCGGCGCGGCGTCATCGGTGAAACGCTGGCGGGCTGGGGCATTGAACTGGTGTTCACCTGGCAGGGCGCGGTGATCGCGGCATCCGTCGTGGCGTTTCCGCTGGTGTTCAAGTCGGCGCGCGCGGCGTTTGAAAACGTGGACCCGCAGCTTGAGAATGCGGCGCGGGTGTTGGGTGTGCCCGAAGCTGGCGTGTTCTTCCGCGTGACTTTGCCGTTGGCGGCGCGCGGTATTGCGGCAGGCGTGCTGTTGGCGTTCGCGCGCGCCTTGGGCGAGTTCGGCGCCACGTTGATGATTGCGGGCAACCTGCCCGGCCGCACGCAGACGTTGTCGGTGGCCATCTACGAAGCTGTGCAGGCAGGCGACGACCGCACCGCAAACCTGCTGGTGCTGGTCACGTCCGTTACCTGCGTCATCGTGTTGCTGGTGGCGGGCAAGCTGGTGCCCATCGGGGCGGGCCAACGCAACGGGGGCGGGCGATGAGCATCCACATCCAGGTCGCCAAGCGCATGGTGTCGGGCGACCGGCAGTTCGATCTGGACGTGGCGTTCACGTCTTCGTCCAAGCGCATTGCCTTGTTCGGGCCGTCGGGCGCGGGCAAGAGCCTGACCTTGCGCGCCGTGGCGGGCTTGCTGCGGCCGGATGCCGGCCGTATCGATATCAACGGGCGCGTGCTGTTCGATAGCGAAGCGGGCGTCAGCCTGCCAACGCAATCGCGGCGCGTGGCCTATCTGTTTCAGGACTACGCGCTGTTTCCCCATCTGACCGTGGCGCAGAACATCGCGTTCGGCATGCGGCGCGGCTGGCTCAACCCGCCCAAACGCGGCGTTGCGCCCGAGGCCAAGCGCTGGGTCGATGCGTTTGAGCTGGGCGCCATCATCGGCAGTTATCCGAATGAGATTTCCGGCGGGCAGAAGCAGCGCGTGGCGCTCGCGCGCGCGTTGACGTTGCAGCCCGACATCCTGCTGCTGGACGAACCGTTTTCTGCGCTGGATTCACAACTGCGCGGCAAGATGCGCCAGGAACTGAATGCGCTACAGCGGCAGCTTGACGTGCCGATGCTGCTGATCACGCATGACCCGGCGGATGTCGACGCCTTGGCCGATGAAGTGTTCGAAGTGCGCGACGGCAAGGTGCGCCGCCGCGCGGATGACCCGGGGGTTTGATCGCTGGGGAGGCTGTTCCCGGGTGTGATCTTAGGCCTGGGTCCGAAGGGGGGGGCAGAAGATCAATCTGAGACCCTTGGGAAAATCGTCGATCAGACCGCAGACGCGCCGCGCGTCAGTCCAGCACGCCCAGAATCACGCTGGACGCCTTGAAAATCGCCACGGCGGGCTCGCCTTCGGCCAGGCCCAGTTCCGTCGCGCTGTCGTTGGTGACGATCGCCACCATCGTCGCGCCGCCGTCCATGGCAATCAGGATTTCGCTGTTGACAGCGCCCGGACGCACCGCGCTGATCGTGCCCAACAACTGGTTGCGGGCTGACAGGCGTAACCCTGGCCCGGGTGCGCCGACGATGACGTTGGACGCCTTCACCAGCGCAATCGCTTCCTTGCCCGGCTCCAGGCCCAATTCCGTGGTGCTTTCACGGGTGATGGTCGCGGTGACGGTATGGCCGCCCGCGATGCGCAACAGGATTTCGTCGTTGACGGCGCCTGTGCGGATCTCGATGACGGTGCCCAGGAATTTATTGCGCGCGCTGGTCTTCAGCATGAAACGCCTCATCAGGTCGATGTCGCCGCTGGCGTCCAGCCCCGCGCGCGTCAGGTTGTCCATGAACTTCCGGTGTTCGGCTTCCAACGCCCGAAAGGTGCCGATCAGCCGGCGGGCGCGGTCGGTCAGCTGCGTGCCGCCGCCGCCTTTGCCGCCCGCGGCCCGTACCACCAGCGGTTCACCCGCCAGGTTGTTCATGGCGTCGATGGCGTCCCACGCGCCCTTGTAGCTCATGCCCACGGCGCGCGCAGCGGCCGTGATTGAGCCGGTGGCGTCGATCTGGGAGAGCAGGTCGATGCGGTTCTTTCCGCCCCAGGTCTGGGCGCCGGAACGAAACCAGATTGAGCCGTCGAGTTCCAACATGCTGTTTTGGGTCTGTGTCAGGGGGATGAATCAGCTGCGAGTGTAATGGACAGCAGGCGAGGGGATGCGAATGAGATTCTGTTGAAACTTTGCAGCCTTCGCGGCACTATGTTCAAGCCTTGAGCTCTCGGAGAAATCGACATGAAAGCGTTTCCAGCGTTGAAATGGTTGACGGCCGGTTCCATGACGGCATTGCTTGCAGCCTGCGCATCCGGCCCCACCGTGAAAGGCGATTACGATCACCAGGCGGATTTTGCGCAATACCGCACGTTCGCTTTCATGAACCCGCTAGGCACGGACAAGTCGGGCTATAGCAGCCTCTTGACCGAACGGCTCAAGGACGCCACGCGCGGCCAGATGGAAATGCGCGGCTATACGTACAGCGCCGCCAACCCCGATCTGCTCGTCAACTTCGGCGCCAAGCTCCAGCAAAAAACCCAGGTCACGCCAGCCGCGCCGCCGATGGGGCCTTACTATGGCTACCGCACGGGGTTCTACGGCGGCTGGCCCGGCTACGGCTGGGGCGACGACGTCTATCAATACACCGAAGGCACGCTGAACATCGACTTGGTCGACCCCCGCCGCAAGCAGCTGGTGTGGGAAGGCGTGGCGGTGGGTGAAGTGCAGAATCCCGATACCGCCAACACCTCGCAGAACGTGGACAAGGCGGTGGCGCAAATCTTCGCCAAGTATCCTTTCCGGGCCGGCGTCGCCGCGCCGCAATTGCCGGACAAAAGCAAACCCTAGCCAGAGGTAGCCGAATGACCACTCGCCGCAAGGCCCCGTCCACCGATACCGGCGACACGCCTCCGTACGAAACCGTTGCCCTCGTCCTGCAAGGCGGGGGCGCGCTGGGGTCCTATCAGGCGGGGGTGTACCAAGGCTTGCACGAAGCGGGCATTCGGCCCAACTGGATATCCGGCATTTCCATCGGGTCGATCAACGCGGCCATCATCGCGGGTTCGCCCGAAGACGAGCGCGTTGACCGGCTGAGGGGCTTCTGGGAAAGCATTTGCCGCCCGGCCGGTTTTGCCTCGGTGCCGTGGGGCGACACGTTGGCGGGCATGTTCGAAGGCATCCCCTTTGGCTTTGGCTCGCCTGCCATGAACGGCCAGCTGTCTGCGTTTCAGGCGCTGTTTTCCGGGCAGCCGGGGTTTTTCAAGCCGCGCTTTCCGCCGCCATACTGGGCCAGCGGCCGGGGGGCTGCGTCCACCAGCTTTTACGACACCACGCCGCTTGCGGCCACGTTGCGCCAGTTCGTCGACTTCGATGTGCTCAATAGCGGCAAGGTGCGCGCAAGCTTCGGCGTGGTGAATGTGCGCAGTGGCAACTTTGCGTATTTCGACAGCCAGACCGATAAGCTGGGCCCCGAGCACATCATGGCTTCAGGCGCGTTGCCGCCGGGGTTTCCGTCGGTGGAGATCGATGGCGAACATTATTGGGACGGCGGCATCGTGTCGAACACGCCGCTGGCGCAGGTGCTGACCACCGACAACATGCGCGACACCTTGGCGTTTCAGGTTGATTTATGGCCGGCGCGCGGCGGGCTGCCGACCTCGCTTGAAGAAGTGGCCGAGCGCCAAAAAGACATTCAGTATTCCAGCCGAACCCGCCTTGTCACGGATCAGCTGCGGCGGGTGCTGAAGCTGCGCCATGGCTTGCAGCGCCTGCTTGAACGCCTGCCCGAGTCCGAGCGCAACGCGCCCGAGTTCGCCGACATCCGCAAGCTGTCGCACACGCCCGCCACCAACATCATCAACCTTATCTACGAATCCAAGCACCTGGAGCGTTACTCCAAGGACTACGAGTTCGGCACCGAGGCCATGCGCGAGCACTGGGAATCTGGTTTGGCCGATATCCGTCAAACGCTGGCCAAGCCCGGCATTCTGGCGCGGCCCACTGAGAACAGCTGCTTTGTGACGCACGATATTCATCGCAACGGCACGCATAAATAGGCAGGGTGGCCATCAACAGACAGGGCGCACAGAAAAGACAGGGCATCGGCAGAAAAGCAAGGCGCGTAAGACTGGTCTGATAATTGGCCCATTCGGCAGCCAGAAGCCGTTCGCGCCGGTAGTCTTCGGGGACAAACAGCAACCTTGTTCCGGGTTCGGGCTGCCGCCACGCCAGGCGGAACCCGCCCGATGGAGACCTGCCATGATTGCCCCAGACGTACTTGCTCCTGTTGTACTTGCTCCTGTCGTACTTGCTCCTCACGCGCTTGCCCATCCTGCGCTTGCCCGTCCTGAACTCTCCCCGCCACGCGGCGGCCGCGTGCCGCCGTCCATCACCGTCAGTACCCCGGCAACGCTCGCGTCCGACCGGGTCGACGGCTGGTGGAGCCTGATGTATCAAGGGTGGACGCTGCTTGCGCCCAGCGGCGCGCGTATCGACCTGACCGAAATCGAACGCGCCTGCTTTGTCTGCCTGTTGCAGAGCCCGCATCGCGAATTGCGCCGCGAAGCCTTGATGGCCGTGCGCCAAAGCACCAACATGCGCACGCTCAATGTGGCGATCTGCCGGCTGCGCAGCAAAGTTCTACAGACAGGCACCCGTTTGCCGCTGCATACTGTGCACGGCGTGGGCTACGTGTTCCTGGGCAATCTCAGAGCGCTTCCCAACTGCTGAGGCTGTTACGGATTTGTCTCTCCCGCGCATCGTTGAGCAGCTTGAAAATACGTGATTTCCCCAATAACTGAGTTACATTATTGGGCTATTCACGGGTCACTACGCTACGCGCGGGGGTTTCAATGCGGTTTTCGCCTAAACGTGTTTCAGGTCTGGCTGTTTCCGGTGGCGTACTCGCGCTGATGTTGGCGGGCTGCGGCGAAAAGCCACAGATGAATCCCGGCATGCCCCAGGTCAGCGTTATTACCGTCCAGCCCGAGCGTGCGCCTATCGTTTCTGAATTGCCCGGCCGCGTGGACGCCGTGCGTGATGCGCAGATCCGTTCGCGTGTCACCGGCATCGTTCAGAAAATCGCCTTCGAGCAAGGCGGTGACGTCAAAGAAAACCAACTGCTGTTCAAGATTGATCCGGCGCCCTACAAGGCGGCGTACGATCAAGCGACCGCGCAGTTAAAGCAGGCGCAGGCCAATCTGTTCAGCGCCAAGCTGCTGGCTGACCGCTACGCGCCGCTGGTCAAGGCCAACGCCGTCAGCAAGCAGGAATACGACAACGCCGTGGCCTCGTTCCGCCAGGCGGATGCGTCGGTGGCGGCCGCCAAGGCCAACCAGGACAACGCGGCCATCAACCTGGGCTACACCGATGTCACGTCGCCCATCACGGGCCGCATCGGCAAGCCGCTGGTCACCGAAGGCGCGCTGGTGGAAGCCACGTCCGCCACGCAAATGGCGACCGTGCAGCAGCTGGACCCGGTCTATGTTGACTTCACGCAGTCCACGTCCGAACTGGCGACGCTGCGCCGCGCATTCGCCAGCGGCCAGTTGCAGCAAGTGGGCAAAGACACCGCTCGCGCCACCGTCGTGCTGGAAGATGGTTCCGAATACGAGCATGCCGGCAAGCTGCTGTTCACCGGCATCACCGTGGACCCGTCCACGGGCCAGGTGAACCTGCGCGCCGAAGTGCCCAACCCCGACGGCATCCTGTTGCCCGGCATGTATGTGCGCGTGCGGCTGGAGCAGGGCGTGGATGACAAGGCGCTGGTCGTGCCGCAGCAGGCGCTGCAACGCACGGCCGACGGCTCGCAAAGCCTGATGCTGGTGAAGGACAACAAGATCGAGCAGTTGGCTGTCACGACCGGCGGCGCCATCAAGAACAACTGGTTGATCACCAGCGGCCTGAAGGCCGGCGACGTTGTCGTGGTGGAAGGATTCCAGAAAATCCGCCCCGGCGCGCCGGTGCAGGTCAGCCAATGGAACAAGAACGGGGCCCCCGCGAAAGGCGGACAGCCCGCGGCGCAACCCGGCGGCAAGCCGGCCGCGCCCGAGCAATCGCCCAAACCTGCCGAACCTGCCCAGCAGGACAAGGCAGCAGGCCAGAAATCTTGAGCGGCACGCGGCGCAACCAGCGCCGCGTTCCCCTTTGGTGAGCATCGCTTTCAGAGTCAGCCCACATGCCGCAATTTTTCATTGATCGACCAATTTTTGCCTGGGTAGTTGCCCTGTTCATTCTGCTGGCGGGGGTGTTGGCCATCCCGAACATGCCGGTGGCGCAGTACCCCGACGTCGCCCCGCCCGCGATCACGATCACCGCAACCTACCCTGGCGCATCGGCCAAGGAAGTGGCGGAATCGGTCACCAGCATCATCGAAGACAAGCTCAACGGCGCCAAGGGCCTGATCTACTACGAGTCGGTCAGCGACTCTTACGGCACCTCGACCATCACCGCCACGTTCGCACCGGGCACCGACCCTGACCTGGCGCAGGTGGACGTACAGAACCGCGTGTCCAACGTGATTGCGCAGTTGCCGGGCGCCGTGCAGCAACAGGGCCTGAAATACGAGCAGACCAGTACCGGCTTCCTGATGATCGTGACGTTGTCGTCCGAAGACGGCTCGCTGGATCAGACCGCACTGGCCGACTACATCACGCGTAACGTGCAGAACCCGGTGTCGCGCGTGGCCGGCGTGGGCCAGTTCCAGTTGTTCGCCGCGCCGCGCGCGATGCGCGTCTGGGTCGACCCGGCCAAGCTCGTGGGCTTCAACCTGAGCATGGCCGAAGTCAACCAGGCGATTTCCGGCCAGAACGTCCTGATCTCCGGCGGCAGCATCGGCGCGCCGCCCAACCCGGATTCCCAACGCATAACGGCCACCGTCACCGCCAACGGCCAGTTGAGTACCGTGGACGGCTTCGGCAAGATCGTCCTGCGCGCCAACACCGATGGTTCCAAGGTGCTGCTGCGCGACGTCGCCCGTATCGAAGTAGGCGCCGACAACTACCAGTTCGGGGCGCGTTTGAACGGCAAGCCCACGGCCGCGTTCGCCGTCGTGCTGTCGCCGGACGCCAACGCGTTGGCCACCGCCCAGGGCGTGCGCCAACAGATGGAAGAGCTGTCCAAGTACTTCCCGGGCAACATCCAGTACGCCATCCCCTACGACACCGCACCCTATGTGAAGGTGTCCATCGAGCAGGTGCTGCACACCCTGGCCGAAGCCATGGTGCTGGTGTTCCTGGTGATGTACCTGTTCCTGCAGAACGTGCGCTACACGCTGATCCCGGCGCTCGTTGTGCCGGTGGCCATGCTGGGTTCGTTCGCGGTGATGCTGGCGCTGGGGTTCTCCATCAACGTGCTGACCATGTTCGCGATGGTGCTGGCCATCGGGATTCTGGTGGACGACGCCATCGTGGTGGTCGAAAACGTTGAACGGATCATGGCCACCGAAGGCTTGCCGCCCAAAGAGGCCACCAAGAAAGCCATGCCGCAGATCAGCGGGGCCATCGTCGGCATCACGCTGGTGCTGGTGACGGTGTTCCTGCCGCTGGCCTTCATGAGCGGGTCGGTGGGCGTGATCTACCGTCAGTTCTCGGTGGCCATGGCCGTGTCCATCTTCTTCTCGGCTCTGCTGGCGCTGACCTTCACGCCGGCGCTGTGCGCCACCATTCTCAAGCCGGTGGCCAAGGGCCACCACGAAGACAAAAAGGGCTTCTTCGGCTGGTTCAACCGCAAGTTCGACGCCACCACCCACGGTTATCAGAATTGGGTGTCGCGCATTCTGCACAAGGGCGGCCGCATGATGCTGGCCTTCCTGGTGCTGGTGCTGCTGCTGGGCTGGCTGTACCTGCGCCTGCCGTCGTCGTTCCTGCCCGAAGAAGACCAGGGCTACGTGATCAGCAACATCGAGCTGCCCACGGGCGCCAGCGCCAACCGTACGGTCGAGGTCATCGAGCAGGTCGAGGAATATTTCCGCAATATTCCCGCGGTGGAAAACATCATCGCCGTGCAGGGCTTCAGCTTCAACGGCAACGGCCTGAACGCCGCTATTGCGTTCACCACGCTGAAAGACTTCAAAGACCGCAAAGAACGCCAGGACTCCGCCGGCGCCATTGCCTTCAACGCTTTCCAGAAGCAGTTGATGGGGGTGCATGACGCCATGGTGTTCACCCTGGTGCCGCCCGCCATCTCGTCTCTGGGTAACGCCACCGGCTTTGACTTGCGCTTGCAAGACCGCGGTTCGGGCGGCACGGAAGCGTTGGCCGCGGCAACCGCGCAGTTGATGGGCGCGGCAATGAAGAGCCCGGTGCTGTCGCAAGTCCGTATCACGGGCTTGGCCGCTGGCGCGCAACTGACGCTGAACATCGACCGCGACAAGGCGGCCGCGTTGGGTGTGGACTTCAACGAGGCGGCCTCGCTGATCTCGACGGCGGTGGGCTCGGCCTACCTGAGCAAGTTCCCGAACATGGGCCGGATGCAGAACATCTGGGTCCAGGCCGATGCGCCGTACCGCATGCAGTTGTCTGACGTTCTGAAGCTGAACGCACGCAACACGCAAGGCGGGATGGTGCCGCTGTCGACGTTCGTGTCGGCGGAATGGGTGCAAGGCCCGGTTCAGGTCGTGCGCTACAACAGCTACGAGTCCATGCGTATCGGCGGCAGCGCCGCGGCGGGCTACACCACCGGCCAGGCCATGGAGGAAATGCAGAGCCTCGTCGCGCAGTTGCCGCAAGGCTTCGGCTACGAATGGACGGGGCTGTCGTATCAGGAACGCCAAGCGGGCAACCAGGCGCCGATCCTGATGGGCCTGTCGCTGCTGATCGTGTTCCTGGTGCTGGCCGCGCTGTATGAAAGCTGGGCCATCCCGATCTCGGTCATGCTGGTGGTGCCGCTGGGTATGTTGGGCGCGGTGGCGCTGGTCAGCGCGCTGGGCATGTCGAACGACGTGTACTTCCAGGTGGGCATGGTGACCGTGATCGGCCTGGCGGCCAAGAACGCCATTCTGATCGTGGAGTTCGCCAAGGATCAGTACGCGCGGGGCATGGGGCTATATGAATCCGCGGTGGAAGCCGCAAGGCTGCGCTTCCGGCCGATTCTGATGACGTCGCTGGCGTTCATTCTGGGCGTGGTGCCGTTGGCGATGGCCACCGGCGCAGGCGCCGCCAGCCAGCGCGCAGTGGGTCTGGGCGTGCTGGGCGGCATGTTGGCCGCCACCCCGTTCGCCGTCATCTTCGTGCCGACGTTCTTCGTCGTGGTGCTGGGCCTGTTCAAGACCCGCCCGCGTCTGTTGGGCGCTGAACTGAAGGCCTGGGAGGAAGAGCAGGCGGCCAAGAAGGCGGCTGGCGAACCCACCGCTGATTCGCCCCACGCTGCGCAAACTCCCGCACAACCCAACGGTGGCCCGGAGGGCAAGGCATGAAAGCCCTGATGATCAAACAGACCGCTTTGTCCGCCTTCGTGGCGGTGGCGTTGGCCGGCTGCTCGCTGGCGCCTGTCTACAAGCGCCCCGATGCGCCGGTCACCGGCACGTGGCCTGACCAGCCCAAGGTGCAGTACGGCGCGTACAACAACCCTTCAACGCTGGGCACGCAGCCGTCAACGTCGGTGATGCCGCAAGACGGCACGCCCGCGGCCGACCTGGGCTGGCGCGAGTTCTTCCGCGATCCGCGCCTGCAAAGCCTGATCGCCTTGTCGCTTGAGAACAACCGCGACCTGCGCGTGGCCGTTCAGCGTGTCGAAGAGGCGCGTGCGCAGTACGGCGTGCAGCGCGGCGCGCAGTGGCCGAGCATCGGCGCCGGCATTCAGGGCCAGCGCCAGCACTTGCCCGCCAACATGCGGGCAGGCGGCCCCGATTCCAGTTCGATTTCCAGTTCCTATCAGGCCGGTATCGGCCTGACGACCTTCGAAATCGATCTGTTCGGCCGTTTGCGCAATTTGTCCGAAGCGGCGTATCAGCAGTATCTGTCGACCGAGCAGGCGCAAAAGAGCGTGCAGATCACGCTGGTGGGTTCCGTGGCGCAGTCGTACTTCAACCTGCGCGCGGCCGAAGTCCAGCTGGACCTGACGCAGCGCACGCTGGCTTCGCGCCAGGAGTCCTACAACCTCGTCAAGCGCCGTTTCGATGGCGGCGTGGCCTCGGAACTGGATTTGAACCAGTCGAAGTCGCTGCTGGATACGGCGTCGTCTGACCTGGCGCAATTGGCCCGCGCCAGGGCGCAGGCCATGAACGCGCTGGTGCTGCTGGTGGGAACGCCGTTGCCGGAAAACCTGCCCGCGCCCGCCACGTTCGGCCGCGACCAGCTGCTTGCGACGGTGCCTTCCGGCCTGCCGTCCGACCTGCTCGAGCGCCGCCCCGACATTCTGGCCGCAGAAAACCAGTTGAAGGCCGCCAACGCCAACATCGGCGCGGCGCGCGCGGCGTTTTTCCCGACGATTTCGCTGACCGGCCTGCTGGGCGTGGCCAGTCCGTCGCTGGGTGATCTGTTCAAGGGCGGCCAAGGGTATTGGAGCTTCTCGCCGTCGATCACGACGCCGCTGTTTGCCGGGGGCAGTATCCGCGAAGGGCTGAATCTGGCGAAGGCGCGCGACAACATCGCCGTGGCCCAATACGAGCAAACCATCCAGACGGCGTTCCGCGAAGTGTCGGACGCGCTGGCGGGCGAAGCCACGTATGGCGCGCAGCTGGATGCGCAACGCGCGTTGCAGGAATCGTCTTCGCGCACGCTGGAATTGTCGAATCTGCGCTATACCAATGGCATCGACAGCTACCTGCAAGTGCAGACCGCTCAGGTAGACTTCTTCAATGCCCAGCTTTCGCTGGTGCAAACCGGTTTGGCCGCGCTGATCAACCGCGTGGAGCTCTACAAGGCGTTGGGCGGCGGCTGGGAAGAAACCACGAAAGAACCGACCAAAGTGACGACGACCGCTCAATGATAGAACTTGGTGTAAATATCGATCACGTTGCCACGTTGCGGCAACAACGCCATACGGTGTACCCGGACCCGGTGGCCGCCGCGCTGCGCGCGGAGGATGCCGGCGCCGACCTGATCACGCTGCATCTGCGTGAAGACCGCCGCCACATTCAAGACGCGGACGTTTACGCCATTCGTCCGCAGCTGCGCACGCGCATGAATCTGGAATGCGCCATCACGGCGGAAATGCTGGAAATTGCCTGCGCCGTCAAACCCAACGACGTCTGCCTGGTGCCTGAAAAGCGTACCGAGCTCACGACCGAGGGCGGCCTGGAAGTGGCGGGCGCCATGGGGCCGGTGACGGACGCCGTGGCCCTGCTGACCGAAGCCGGTATCCGCGTGTCCTTGTTCATCGACGCGGACCCGGTGCAGATCGCCGCGGCGGCCAAGGCGGGCGCGACGGTCATCGAACTGCATACCGGCGCCTACGCCGAAGCCGAGGGCGACGCCGTTCAGGCCGAGTTGCAGCGCATCCGCCTGGCCGTGACCGAAGGCTTGCGCCATGGCCTGCGCGTGAACGCCGGACACGGCCTGCATGTGGGCAACGTATCGCCCATTGCCGCCATTGACGGTATTTCCGAGCTGAACATCGGCCACGCCATCGTGGCGCAGGCGGTGTTTGATGGCTGGGAAAAGGCGGTGCGCGACATGAAAGCGCTGATGGTGCAGGCCCGGCTGCAAGCGCTGCGCGGCCTGTGACCGCAGGCTGCATGATGGAACCCCGCGCCGCTTTTTCGGCGGCGTTGTTTTTGGTTGATGCTCATGTCTGACACGCCCAAGACCCCCGCGCCCGCTGGCGCCATCGCCGGCATCGGCATGGACTTGCTGCGCATCGACCGCATCGAGCGCGCATTGGAACGCCACGGTGACCGCTTCGCCGAAAAGATTCTGGGCGTGGAAGAGTTGCAGAAATTCCATGCGCGCCGCGCCCGTGACCCGGTGCGCGGCCTGCGCTTTCTGGCGACGCGCTTTGCGGCCAAGGAAGCCTTTTCCAAAGCGATCGGCCTGGGCATGCGCATGCCCATGACGTGGCGGCGTGTGCAAACGCTGAACGCGCCGGGCGGCCGCCCGGTGCTCGTCATCGCGCCCGAGCTGCTTGACTGGTATACGCAGCGTTTCGGCGCGGCGCATGTATCCATCACCGACGAATCCGACATGGCCGCCGCGTATGTGGTGGTCGAACGCAAGCCCTGAGCCGCCGCCCCGCGCGACGCCCGCTTGCCATACCTAGACAGAAGGACAGCCTCATGGCCAAGAAAAAATCCAAGGTAGTCCTGCCCCCCGGCCCCGTGATGGTCGACGTGGCGGGCTTCACGCTGACAAAAGAAGAGAAGACGCGCCTGCGCCATCCGCTGGTGGGCGGCGTGATTCTTTTCGCCCGCAATTTCGAAAGCCGCAAGCAGCTGACCAAGCTGACGCGCCAGATTCACAAGGCCCGCAAGGAACCGCTGCTGATCCTGGTGGATCACGAAGGCGGCCGCGTGCAGCGCTTCCGCGAAGACGGTTTCACCGTCTTGCCCGCGATGCGCGACCTGGGCGCGCTGTGGGACCGCGACCCCCTTCAGGCCATGCGCCTGGCCACGGAAGCCGGCTATGTGCTGGCCGCCGAGCTGCGCGCCTGCGGGGTGGACATGAGCTTCACGCCCGTGCTCGATCTGGATTACGGCGTCAGCAAAGTCATCGGCAATCGCGCCTTCCATTCCGACCCGCGCGTGGTGACGATGCTGTCGCGCGCGCTGGTTCAAGGCTTGGCGCTGGCCGGCATGTCGGCTTGCGGCAAGCACTTCCCGGGCCATGGTTTTGTTGAGGCGGATTCGCACCACGAAATTCCCGTGGACCCGCGCGGCCTGGACGACATCCTGAAAGACGACGCCGCACCATACGCTTGGCTGGGCGACGCCGTGCTGCCGTCCGTGATGCCTGCGCACGTGATCTACCCCAAGGTTGATAAGCATCCCGCCGGGTTCTCCAAGCGTTGGGTGCAGGACATTCTGCGCAAGCGCCTGGGCTATGACGGCGTGGTCTTTTCGGATGACCTGACGATGGAAGGCGCATCGGTGGCGGGCGACATCCTGGACCGCGCCAACGCCGCGCTGCGCGCCGGTTGCGATATGGTGCTGGTGTGCAACCGCCCCGATCTGGCCGACGATCTGCTGTCGCGCCTGAAGTTCGACCATGCCCCGGAATCGGTTGAACGCATCCGCCGCCTCATGCCGCGTTTCGATGCGCTCGACTGGGACACCTTGCAGGCCGAAAGCCGTTATCAGAATGCCCGACGACTTCAATCTCAAATCGTTCCTGGCTGATCTGCCGCATCTTCCAGGTGTCTACCGGCACCTGGATGCGGCCGGTGAAGTCATGTATGTCGGCAAGGCGCGCGACCTGAAGAAGCGCGTCTCGTCGTATTTCCAGAAGAACCTGGCCAGCCCCCGCATCGCCCAGATGGTGTCGAAGGTGGCGCGGCTGGAGGTCACCGTCACGCGCTCGGAAGCCGAAGCGCTGATCCTGGAAAACAACCTCATCAAGAGCCTGAAGCCGCGCTACAACATCCTGTTTCGCGACGACAAGTCTTATCCCTACCTGCTGATCACGGGCCACGAATGGCCGCGCATCGCCTACTACCGGGGCGCAACCAACAAGCGCGGCCAGTATTTCGGCCCGTTTCCCAACGCCTGGGCGGTGCGCGAAACCATCCAGATCCTGCAAAAGGTCTTCCGGCTGCGCACCTGTGAAGACACGGTGTTTGCCAACCGCTCGCGGCCCTGTCTGTTGCATCAGATCGGGCGGTGCTCGGCGCCGTGCGTGGGCGCGATCGAGGCCGCCGAATACGAACGCGACGTGCAACGCGCCGTGCGCTTCCTGAATGGCGAGGCCAAGGACGTGATGGGCGAAATCGAAGCCCGCATGCAGCAGGCGGCGGGCGAACTTCGCTTTGAAGAAGCCGCGGCGCTGCGCGACCAGATGGGATCGCTTGCGCGCGTGCTGCATCAGCAGACCATGGAGAACACCAGCGGCGAAGACACCGACATCATCGCCGTGGCGGTGGCGGGCGGCAAAGTCTGCGTCAATCTGGCGATGGTGCGCGGCGGCCGCCACTTGGGCGACAAGCCCTTCTTTCCGACGCACGCCGAGGGCGAGGCCGCCCCGCAAGTGCTGGAAGCCTTTGTGGCGCAGCATTACACCGACAACGCCATGCCGCCCGTGCTGGTCTGTTCGCACGCCTTGCCCGACCCGGACCTGATCGATCTGCTGGTCGAACAGGCGGGCGGGCGGCCGTCGCGCTTGCTGACGCGTCCGCAGGGCGCGCGCCGTTCGTGGCTGGAACAGGCGGGCAAGAATGCCGAAATGGCGCTGGCCCGCGCGTTGACCGAATCGGGCGCGCGCGCCGGCCGCACGTTGGCGCTGGCCGAAGCGCTGGACCTGGATACCGATGAAGCCGCGCTGGACGCGTTGCGCATCGAATGTTTCGACATCAGCCACACGGCGGGTGAAGCGACGCAGGCATCCTGTGTGGTGTTCGAACACCACGACATGCAGCCATCCCTGTACCGCCGTTACAACATTGCCGGCATCACGCCGGGGGACGACTACGCCGCCATGCGCCAGGTGCTGACGCGCCGCTTCGCCAAGGTGGCGGATGGCGACGCGCCAATGCCGGGCCTGGTGCTGATCGATGGCGGCAAGGGGCAGGTGGAAGTGGCCCGCAAGGTGTTCGTGGAATTAGGGCTGGACATCCAGACGCTGGTGGGCGTGGCCAAGGGAGAAGGGCGCAAGGTCGGCCTGGAAACGCTGGTGTTCGCCGACGAACGGCCCCCGGTGGCGTTGGGCGGCGAGTCGGCCGCGCTGATGCTGATCGCCCAGGTGCGCGACGAA
The DNA here is from genome assembly GCF_042957345.1 of Achromobacter sp. NPDC008082. Classification (NCBI taxonomy): domain Bacteria; kingdom Pseudomonadati; phylum Pseudomonadota; class Betaproteobacteria; order Burkholderiales; family Alcaligenaceae; genus Achromobacter; species Achromobacter sp. NPDC008082. Next base: position 89,494 of record NZ_JBIBIB010000006.1, on the reverse strand, counting down.
GCCCACCGTTTCGCCATCACCGGCATGCGCGCGCGGCGCGCCAAGACGCGCAATGTGTCGCGGTTGGAGGAAATCGAAGGCGTGGGCGCGCGCCGGCGTCAACGCTTGTTGGCCCGTTTCGGCGGATTTTCGGGCGTGGCGTCGGCCAGCATCGAAGATCTGGCGTCGGTGGATGGCATTTCCCAGGACTTGGCCGAACGCATTTACGAGGCGTTGCGTGGGTAGCCCGGTTCGCCCATGCGGCCAGCGGGCGGTCATGCCAAGGCGCCGATACAGCCAGCGTCACCCGGCTGATGTAGCATACGGACACTATGCCAATTAACGTACCCATTATCCTGACATGGCTGCGCATCGCCATGATTCCGCTGGTGGTCGGGCTGTTCTACCTGCCCGAGAGCTGGATGTCGGTCCCCACGCGTGACAGCTTTGCCGCTTGGGCATTCATCATCGCCGCGCTGACCGACTGGTTCGACGGCTGGCTGGCCCGCCGCTGGAACCAGACCTCGGCCTTTGGCGCATTCCTGGATCCGGTTGCCGACAAGCTGATGGTGTGCGCCGCACTGATCGTCCTGCTGGACTTGAGCCGCGTCGACGCCTTCATTTCGCTGATCATCATCGGCCGCGAAATCACCATTTCGGCGTTGCGCGAATGGATGGCCAAGATCGGCGCCAGCGCCAGCGTGGCCGTGCACCGGCTGGGCAAGTTCAAAACCGCCGCCCAGATGGTGGCGATTCCGTGCCTGCTGTACAACCAGCCGATCTACGGCGTCAGCACCAAGCTGTTAGGCGATGTGCTGATCATCGTGGCGGCGGTGCTGACGGTGTGGTCGATGTTGTATTACCTGCAACGCGCCTGGCCCGCCATCCGCGAGAAAGCGCTGTAAATGCATGACCATGGCTGGTACGAAAGTACCGGCCATGTTTGTTTTGCCCCAACCCTTGGTTTCGCAACACGCCGGCGGCCCGGCTCGCGCAAGACGGCCGCCGTCATATTTCAAGAGCGATCGGCCGGCCCGCCGGACCACATCGCCAAGCACTCAACGCCCGGATCTTCCGGACGTTGCCGGAGACAACCTTGCACCGCCTTTGGCGGGCGCCTTCCGCCGCTGCCCGCGGCCTTCTGCAATGAACACCGCTGCCACTGCTTTGCCCTCGGATGCCGACGTCCGCCGGCGCGACTGGAAAATCATCCTGCTGATTGGCGTTGCGCACGCCTCGTCGCATTTCTTCCAACTGGTCTTGCCTTCCCTGTACGTGTCGCTGGGCAACGAGTTCGGGCTGGACTTCGCCCGGCTGGGCTTGCTGGTGTCCACGTTCTATGTGGTGTCGGGCATCGGCCAGGCGTCGTCGGGTTTTGTGGTGGACCGCATCGGCGCGCGGCCGGTGCTGTGGTTCGGGCTGGCGTGCTTTGTGGTGTCGGGCCTGCTGATCGGGTCGGCCACGGGCTACACGATGTTGGTGGCCGCCGCCGTGGTGGGCGGCGTGGGCAATTCGGTGTTCCACCCGGCGGACTACTCCATCATCAACCATCGGATTACCGCGCCGCGTCTGGGCCATGCGTTTTCGGCGCACGGGCTGACGGGCAACCTGGGCTGGGCGCTGACGCCGGTCTTCATGACGACGATCACCTTGCTGGCCGATTGGCGCGTGGCGGCCTATAGCGCCGCGGGGCTGGTGGCGGCGGTGCTGCTGCTGACGGTAATCGGCCGAAATCTCATCGGCGGCCCGTCGCCGCTGGAGGTTCAGCCGGACGCCAAATCCGCCAAGCCGGCTGCCGCCAAACCCCAGGAAAGCGTGTTGACCACGCTGGCCACCTTGCTGTCCAAGCCCGCATTGTGGGGCGCGTTCCTGTTCTTTGCGTGCACGTCGATTGCGCTGTCGTCGGTGCAGAACTACACGATTCCGCTGTTGGGCCAGCTGTACGACTTGTCCAAGGTGGCCGCCAGCTCGGCCTTGTCTGGCTATATGGTGGCGTCGGCCGTGGGGATGGCGGCGGGCGGCTTCCTGGTGTCGGCCAACCCGCGCACCGAACGCACGGTGATGGTGGCGTTGATTCTGGCGGGCCTGACGCTTGTCGTCCTGGCGCTGGGTCTGGTGCCGGCCGCGTTTGCGGCACCGGTGGTGGCGCTGGCCGGCTTCTGCTCGGGCGTGGCCGCGCCGTCGCGCGACATGCTGATCCGCCGCGTAACGCCCAAGGGGTCGACGGGGTCTGTCTACGGCCTGGTGTATTCAGGCATGGACGTAGGTTCGGCGCTGGGCCCGCTGGCGTTTGGTTTGCTGCTGGACGCCGGCATGCGGCAGGGGCCGTGGGTGGGCGCGGGCGTGGCGTTCACGGCTGCTGCCTTCCTGGCGCAATGGATTGCGGTGCAGGCGCGCCGCGCCGAGCCGATGACGGCTGGGGGCGCGGTGGCGCGTCCCTGAACCGTCCCAGCGACAACAAGCCCGCCAGTCCGATGACCACGCACAAGCCGACGTAATACGCCGGCACCATGCGGTCGCCGGTGTACTGGATCAGCGCCGTGTTGAGGAACGGCGCCAGGCCCCCGAACAACATCACCGCCAGGTTGTACGACAGCGATACGCCCGTGGACCGCAGGTTGACGGGCAGGATTTCGGTCATCAGCGCGGGCGTCGGCCCCCACATGAATCCCATGCACGCCGCCGCCAGCAGTTGCGCTTGCACAAGCGTGGCGAAGGACGGGTTGTGCAGCACGCGCGCCATCATGATCCAGGTGACGATGCCAAAGGCCAGCGTGGCCGGCAGCATCAGCGCACGGCGCGACAGCCGGTCAGACAACGCGCCCGACAAGGGGCACAGCACCAGCAGCAAGGCCCCGGCCAGCGCACTGCTGAGTTGCGCGTCGCCCATCGTCAGGCCCAATTCCCGCACGGCGAAGATGGGCAGGTACAGCAGCATGACGTAGTTGGACGCCGTGCCGGTGACAACGATGCAGAACGATCCGACAAGCTCGCGCGGATAGCGTGAAAACAAGGTGCGGAACGTGGTTTGTTGGGGTTTGACGCGCTGGTCTTGAAAGCGCCGGAACTCGGGCGTTTCATCCACCTGCGTGCGCAGGTAATAGCCGATGGGGCCAATCAGCACGCCAAACAGGAACGGGATGCGCCAACCCCAGCTTTCCAGGTCGGCCGCTGACAGGTTGGACGACAGCAGATGCACCACGCCCGCCCCAATCGAAAACGCCAGCGACTGCGAGCACATCTGAAAACTGCCATACAGGCCGCGGCGTCCTGCCGGGGCGAATTCCACCAGCATGGCGCTGGCGCTGGCGTATTCGCCGCCGACCGAAAAGCCCTGAATCAGCCGCGCCACCAGCATCAGCACGCTGGCGGCCACGCCTATGGATGCGTAAGTGGGCAGCACACCGATCATGGCGGTGCCGCCCGCCATCATCAAGATCATCAAAGACAGCGCGCGGCGGCGTCCGTAGCGGTCGGCATACAAACCCAGCACCAACCCGCCGATCGGGCGCACGGCAAACGCCACGCCAAACGTGGCCAGCCCCAACAGCAGCGACGTTTCGTTGTCGCCGGTGGGAAAGTACAGCTTCGCGATCACCGTGGCGAACATGCCGTAGATGGCGAAGTCGAACCATTCGAAGGCATTGCCCAGCACCGACGCGATAACCACGCGGCGGCGCATGCTGGCCGAAACGGTATAAGAGGAAGCGGAATCAGATGTCATCAGGGACTCCTGCAAGCGCGGCGAACGCGCAAGGGGGCGCGGCGCGCGGCGTTTAAGCGCCACGCTCCGGGAATTCAAAAGAAGGGGGGAAGGGCGGTCAGCCCAAACCCGAGACGCGAAAAAGGCGGGAGCGGGTCAGCTCAGCCGGTCGCGCACGATTTCAACAAAGACGCTTGCGCCGATGGGCAGAATGTCGTCGTCGAAGTCGTACTCGGGGTGGTGGCAGAAGTGGCCGTCTTGGCCGACGAAGAAATACGCGCCGGGGCACGCCTGGAGCAGATACGAAAAGTCTTCAGACGCCATCAGCGGCGTGATCTGCGCGTCAACCAGGTTTTGGCCGACTACGCGCGCGGCGGCGGCGGCCACCGTGGCGGTGGGGCCGGGCGCATTGATGGTGGGCGGGCAACCCAGGTCGAATTCGCAATCGATGCGGGTGGCGTGGCTGGCCGCCAGGCCGTCGCAGATTTCACGCACGCGGCGCAAGGCGGTTTCGCGCGCCGAGATGCTCAGCGTGCGCACCGTGCCTTGCAATTCCATCAGGTCGGGGATGACGTTGCGCGCGGTGCCGCCGTTCATCATGCCCACGCTGAGCACGCCCGCCACCAAGGGGTCCAGCGAACGGCTGACCACGGTTTGCAGCATGCCCACCAATTGGCTGGCGATGACGACGGGGTCGTTGCCTTGCTGCGGCATGCCGCCGTGGCATCCCACGCCATGCACGCGGATGGTGAAGCCGTCACAGGCTGCCAGCAGCGCGCCTTCACGCACGGCGACGCGCCCTTTGCCCACCATGGGGTTGTTGTGCAGGCCGTAGATTTCGTCGCAGGGAAAACGGGTGAAGAGGCCGTCTTCGAGCATCGCGGCGCCGCCGGCCAGCGTTTCTTCGGCGGGCTGGAAGATGAAGTTGACGGTGCCCGCGAAATCGCGGTTTTGCGACAGGTGCAGCGCCACGGCCAGCAGCGTGGCCGTGTGCCCGTCGTGTCCGCAGCCATGGAAGTTGCCGTCGTGCGTGGAACGGTAGGGCAGCGTGGTTTTCTCCTGCATGGGCAGCGCGTCCATGTCGGCGCGCAGGCCGATGCTGCGCTTGCCTGCGCGTTCGCCACGCAGCACGCCCACCACGCCGGTGCGCCCTACGCCGCGATGCACCTCCAGCCCCCATTGCGCCAGCTTGGACGCCACGGCTTCTGCCGTGCGATGTTCCTGAAAGCCTAATTCGGGGTGGGCATGGATGTCTTGCCGCCACTGGGCAAATTCGGGTTGACGCTCGACAAACCAATCACGGACTTGCATTACGGCCTCCTGTGGGGAGTTGAATGACTGCGGTTCGGATGTGGCGGCGGGCCCGAAGGCCCGCCTGGATGCCGGGGCAACAATAAACGATATCGATTCGAAGCAGGCTTTCTGTAACTGCTTGTCAGCGTGACGCGGCGCGTTGATGCCGCCCGCCGGGCGGCGGGCAACGCGCGCTTACTGGCGGACGGTGCGGACGTCGGCCGGGGGCGCGTTTTCGAAGTTGCTGCGCCAGGGGTTGATGTCCAGCCCGCCGCGGCGCGTATAGCGTGCGTAGACGGTCAGTTGTTCTGGTGCGCAGGCTTGCATGATGTCGCTGAAGATGCGTTCCACGCAGTGCTCGTGGAATTCAGCGTGCTGGCGGAACGACACCACATAGCGCAGCAGCGATTCGCGGTCGATGGGCGCGCCGCGATAACGGATCTGCACGCTGGCCCAATCGGGTTGCCCGGTGACCGGGCAGTTTGACTTCAACAAGCGCGACGCCAGCGTTTCCTCGACCACATCGCCGGGCCGCGTGCGCAGCACCTCGGGCGCGGGCTCATAGGTATCGATTTCGATATCCAGCTTGTCGATGTAGATGCCGTCCATCTCACCCATCTGCAATTCAGAAAAGCGCTGCGGCAGGAAAAAATCCAGGCCCACGGGCGCACCCGCGGCGGCGCTCAGGTCACGTTCCAGGCGCCCGCGCAAGGCGGCCGAATTCACCAGGCGCGTCTGGTTGAACGAATTCAGGTAGAGCTTGAACGACTTCGACTCGATGATGTTGGGGCTGTCGGCCGGCACCGAGAACGTCGCCATGGCGACGCGCGGCTTGCCCTTGGCGTCCAGCCACGACAGCTCATAGGCGTTCCACAAGTCCACGCCCGTAAAGGGCAGGCTGCCGGCGGTGAGATTCAGCGCCGCGCGGTTGTGCGAACGCGCAATGGGAAAGAGCAGGGACGGGTCGTATTGCGAGGCGTAGGCCACGCTCTGGCCCAACGGGCCGTGAGACAGGGTCATAGCGAAACCATGGAAATCATCGGAATGGAGGCATTGTAGGCGCTTCGAAAACGGCCATTTTTTCGCATTATGAAATGTAAGCCTCGTCATGTGAAAGTTCCTGCTGCTGTGCAACGAGGGCGCATTTCACAGATAACAATATCGTTTCGTAATGCGAAACCGTACTTATAAGTCAATGATTTATAAGCAAAACATTTTTCATCTTCTATAAGACATCAGCCTGCATTGCTCCGCAGCAGAGGCATAGACTTTGTCCAACGATTCACGCAATGCAAGACGCGAATCTTTTGAAGTCTTCTCATCACTGACCAGGAGCATCACCATGAGCAATCGCGAAACCGAAATCCGCAATCTGCAGAAAGACTGGGCCGAGAACAGCCGGTGGCAGGGCGTCAAGCGCGACTACAGCGCCGAAGATGTCATCCGCCTGCGCGGCTCCATCAGCGTGCAGCACACGCTGGCCCAGCGTGGCGCAACCCGTCTGTGGGAGCAACTGCATAGCGAGCCTTTCGTGAATTCGCTGGGCGCATTGACGGGCAACCAGGCCATGCAGCAGGTCAAGGCAGGCCTGAAGGCGATTTACCTGTCTGGCTGGCAAGTGGCCGGTGACGCCAACCTGGCCGGCGAAATGTATCCCGACCAGTCGCTGTACCCCGCCAACTCGGTGCCGCAAGTGGTTCGCCGCATCAACAATTCGCTGGCCCGCTGCGACCAGATCCAGTGGATGGAAGGCAAGAACCCGGGCGACGAGGGCTACATCGATTACTTCGCTCCCATCGTGGCCGATGCCGAGGCCGGTTTCGGCGGCGTGCTGAACGCCTTCGAATTGATGAAGGCCATGATCGACGCCGGCGCCTCGGGCGTGCACTTTGAAGATCAGCTGGCTTCCGTGAAGAAGTGCGGCCACATGGGCGGCAAGGTGCTGGTGCCCACCCGCGAGGCCGTGGCCAAGCTGGTGTCCGCCCGTCTGGCGGCCGACACGATGGGCACGCCCACCGTGCTGCTGGCCCGTACCGACGCCGACGCGGCCGACCTCGTGACGAGCGACGTCGACGAAAACGACCGCCCGTTCATCACCGGCGAACGCACCGTGGAAGGCTTCTTCCGCACCAAGGCCGGTATCGACCAGGCCATCTCGCGCGGTCTGGCCTATGCGCCGTACGCCGACCTGATCTGGTGCGAAACGTCCACGCCCAACCTGGAATACGCCCGCAAGTTTGCGGACGCCATCCATCGCCAATTCCCGGGCAAGCTGCTGGCGTACAACTGCTCGCCGTCGTTCAACTGGAAGAAGAACCTGGACGACGGCACCATCGCCAAGTTCCAGCGCGAGCTGGGCGCCATGGGCTACAAGTTCCAGTTCATCACGCTGGCAGGCTTCCACGCGCTGAACTACGGCATGTTCGAACTGGCTCACGGCTACGCCCGCCGCCAGATGAGCGCCTTCGTGGAATTGCAGCAGAAGGAATTCGCCGCCGCCGACCTGGGCTTCACCGCGGTCAAGCACCAGCGCGAAGTGGGCACCGGCTACTTCGACGCCGTCACGCAGACGATCGAAGGCGGCCAGTCGTCGACGACTGCGCTGACCGGCTCGACGGAAGAGGCGCAGTTTGAACACGGCAAGGCGCAGAAGGCGGCGTAAGCAGCCTTGCGCGCTTGATTGAATTGATTGCTTTGCAGTTGTAGGTGCTGTTGTAGGGTGGATTCAGGGTGCCTTCGGGCACCCTTTTTTTCACCCTGCGCAGCTGCAAGTTCTGTGTAGCTGCGAGCTCTGCGCAGAGGGCAAGCTCTGCGCAGAACGCAAGCTTAAGCGGCCAACGGTTGCTCGGCCAATGACGCCATGTCGATGACGAAGCGGTACTTCACATCGTTCTTGATCAGGCGTTCATAGGCCTCGTTGACGGACTGGATCGGCACCATTTCCACATCGCTGACGATGCCGTGTTCGGCGCAGAAGTCCATCATCTCTTGCGTTTCTTCCATGCCGCCGATGGCCGAGCCCGCAATCGACTTGCGGCCCATGATCAGGTTGGCGCCCGGGATGGGGTCCAGCGGCGTCAGCGCGCCGACCAGCGCCATGGTGCCGTTCAAGCCCAGCAGCGCCAGGTACGGGTTCACGTCGTGGCTGACGGGCACGGTGTTCAGCAGGAAGTCGAACGTGCCGGCGTGCGCCGCCATCGCTTCGGCGTCGCGCGACACCAGCACGTCGTCAGCGCCCAGCCGCTTGGCGTCGCGCCCCTTGTCGGCGGACGTGGTGATCATGACGACATGCGCGCCCATCGCGTGGGCGAACTTCACGCCCATGTGGCCCAGGCCGCCCAGGCCGATGACGCCCACCTTCTGGCCCGGGCCAACCTTCCAGTGGCGCAGCGGGGAATAGGTCGTGATGCCCGCGCACAGCAGCGGGGCCACGGCCTTCAGGTCGAGCTTGTCGGACACCTTCACCGCAAAGTGTTCTTTCACGACGATGCGGTCGGAGTAACCGCCGAAGGTGAGCTGGTCGCTGCCGCGTTCCTTGTCGTTGTAGGTCAGCGTTGCGCCTTCCTCGCAGTATTGCTCCAGGTTCAAGCGGCAGGCTTTGCAATGCAGGCAGGAATCCACCATGCAGCCCACGCCGGCGTAGTCGCCCGTCTTGAACTTGCTGACGTTCTTGCCCACTTGCGTGACGCGGCCCACGATTTCGTGGCCCGGCACCATGGGGTACACGGAATTGCCCCAGTCGCCGCGCGCCTGATGCAAGTCGGAATGGCAGATGCCGCTGTACAGAATTTCGATCAGCACGTCGTCGTCGCCCGGCTCGCGGCGGGTGAAGCTGAACGGTACGAGGGGGGCGTCGGCGCTATGGGCGGCGTAGCCACGGGCTTGAATCATGGGGTATCTCGACTGAATTTGTTAAGCAGGTGTTCACAATATTCCGGTGGAAATGCCGGATCAAGCTAGAATTTCCGCATGCTTTGTTCGATCAAATAGCACAATCATGCTGCCCGATAACCTGTCCCACCTGGCCGCGTTCGCCGCCGTCGCCCGCCACTGTAGTTTTCGCCGCGCGGGCGAGGAACTGGGCTTGTCGACCTCCGCCGTCAGCTACGCTATTCGCAGCCTTGAAGAGCGGCTGGGCGTGAACCTGTTCAACCGCACCACGCGCAGCGTGGCGTTGACCGACGCGGGCCAGCGGCTGGCCGAGCGCATGCTGCCCGTGCTGCATGACCTGGGCGATGCGCTCGAAGAAATGAACCAGTTTCGCGGGTCGGCGTCTGGCACGCTGCGCATCAACACCTCGCGCGCGGCGTCCTACATGTTGCTGATGCCGTTTGCGGCGCGCTTTTTAACGGCGTACCCGGATATCCGGCTGGAAATCGGTGAAGACGATAACTTTGTCGATATCGTGGCCTCGGGCTTTGATGCGGGAGTGCGTCTGCTGGAGGCCGTTCCCGAAGACATGGTGGCTGTGCAGATCGGCCCGCGCCTGCGCACGGCGGTCGTGGCGTCGCCCGCGTATCTGGAAGGGCGCGAACCGCCCCGGCATCCCAATGATTTGATGCAGCACGAATGCGTGCGCTATCGCTTTGCCAGCGGGCGGTTCTATAAGTGGGAATTCGAAAAGGACGGCGTGGCGATCGAGCTGGATGTGCCTGGCCGCATTTCGCTGAGCGATGTGCACGCCGAGGTGCGCGCCGCAGTGGACGGCATCGGCATTGGCAGCGTGCCGGAAACCTATGTGACGCAATTGCTGGCCGCCGGCAAACTTGTGCGGCTGCTGGAAGATTGGTGCCCGACTATTCCCGGCTTCATGCTGTATTACCCGCGGCAACGGCGCGTGTCGTCAGCGTTGCGGGCGTTCATCGACATGGCCAAGGTGGAAGGCGGGGCGTAGGGTTTTGGTATTACGGCCTTGCGCCTTCCAGCAGCGCTTGCACCAGGCGGTTGTCCTGGTCGGTCTGGCGGCAGACGAATGAAATCTGGCGATAGGGCGCATGCTTGCCCAGCGGCAGCACGCGCACCGGGTGCACGTTCAGCAAGTTGGCCCCGGGTTCCGGCAACACGCACACGCCCAGCCCGGCGGACACCAGCGCCGTCAACGCGGCCAGCGATTGCATTTCGATGCGGCAACGCGCGTGCGGCGCGTGTTGCGCCACATAGCGCGCGGCCAGGCGCCCGCCGATGGTGGTCTTGTCGAAACGAATCCACTCGTACTGCTGGAACAATTCCGCCACGCGCGTCTCACGCGAATCGGGCGGTGCAATCAGCACCAGCGTTTCACGAAACAGCGGCGTCCACGCCAGCCGGCGCGAGCCGCCCGTTTCCGGCTGCGTGATGATGGCCGCGTCGATCTCGCCTTGCTTCAATTTTTCTGTCAGCTCGGTGGCGCGGCCGCGCACCAGCCGCACGTCCAGCAGCGGATAGCGTTCGCGCAGCTTGCGCAGCAGCGGAGGCAGCAGCGTGACCTGCAACGGTTCGATGGTGCCCAGGCGGACGCGGCCCTCAACGGCCGGCGTGCTGCGCCGGCGCAATTCGTCCAGACGCGCCAGCGCCTCTTGCAACACCGCGTCCACCTCGGCCGCAAACGCGTTGGGGCGCACCTGTAGCGCCGAACGGTCAAACAGCGGCTGGCCGAAGTATTCCTCCATCTGCTTCATTTGCAGGCTGACCGCGCTGGGCGACAGATTCATATCCGCCGCGCCCGCCGCAAAGCTGCCGCCGCGCAGCACGGCGTTAAGCGTACGGAAAGACTCGATCTTCATCAGAAATCCTCACGTAGTGTTTTAAGAATCCTCGCTTTATATCACCAGAGCGCCGTCCTAGTATCCGCTTCAACCACAACGACAAGCGGCTGAACGCCAGGCATGCCATGCCGGCCAGACCGCAACCGAGGAGACACCGCATGAACAAGATCCTGGCCGGCGCACGCGCCGCCTTATTGCCCGCGTTGGCGTTGACCGTGGCGCTGGGCGCGCCGGGCGTGTCTGTGGCGCAAGCCGCGCCCGCCGTACCGGCCACGATCACGATGGTGGTGCCGTTTCCGCCTGGCGGCAGCAATGACGTCTTCGCCCGCGTGCTGGCCGAGAAGCTGGGCGCCAAGCTGTCCACCACCGTCATCGTCGAAAACCGCCCCGGTGCGGGCGGCGCGATTGGCGCGGAGTACGTGGCGCGCGCGCCCAAGGATGGGTCGGTGCTGATGCTGTCGTCGTCCACGCTGACGACGAATGCCGCCGTGCAGACCAATCTGAAGTACGACGTGGTGCGCAGCTTTGCGCCCGTGGCGATGCTGGCGCGCAGCCCGATGGCGCTGGTGGTGGGCAAGGACTCGCCGTATCAGTCCATGGCCGATCTGCTGGCCGCTGGCCGCAAGGAACCCGGCAAGCTGACTTACGGCAGCGCCGGCTTGGGCTCGGTCAACCAGATGGCCAGCGAAATTCTGGCCGGCGGCGAGAAAACATCCTTCACGCATGTGCCCTACAAGGGCATGTCGCACGCGCTGAATGACCTGGCGGGTGGCCGCGTGGACTTTGTGATTGGCAGCTTTGCATCCACGGCGTCACTGCTCAAGGGCGGCAAGCTGCGCGTGCTGGCCGTGACGTCGCCTGAGCGTTCGCAGTTCTATCCGGCGCTGCCCACGATAGGCGAAGGCCAGCCCGGTTACTCGGTGGAACTCTGGTGGGGTGTGCTGGCCCCGGCAGGCACGCCAGCGCCCCTGGTGGACAAGCTGAACGCTGAAATCCGCGGCATCGTGAATGACCAGAAGATGCGCGCCATGTTCGCCGAGGAAAGCGCGGTGCCGGCCGAACTGACCGTGCCGCAGTTTGCGGCCCTGGTCCAGGCGGATGCGGCCAAGTGGAAACAGGTGGCGAGCGACCGCAATATCTCCATCCAGTAAGCGCGTTATCGGCCCCGATTCCCATTTCCCAAAGAGTTCACGCATGAGAAGCAAACTGTTCGTTCCGGGATCGCGTCCCGAGTTGTTCGCCAAGGCTTTCAATGGCGACGCCGATGCCCTGTCGTTCGACCTGGAAGACGCCGTGGCCGACTCGCGCAAGGACGAGGCGCGCGGCCATCTGGCCCGTATGCTCGCGGGGCCGGAAGCGGCGGCGTCGGGCAAGACGCTGATCGTGCGCGTCAATGCGCTGGACTCCGGCCACTTTCATGCGGACGTGCAGGCGGTTGTGCGGCCGGGGCTGCATCTGGTGAACCTGCCGAAGGCGGAGCGCGAAGAAGATGTGGTGGCGGCAGCCAGCGCAATTGAACAGGCGCGTATCGCCAATGGCGTGAATGACGCGGTGGGCTTGCTGCTGAACATCGAATCGCCGCGCGCGTTGCGGCGGGCGGCAAGTTTGGCGGCGGCGCACCCCAGCGTGGCCGGATTGCAATTGGGCTTGGGCGACTTGTTCGAGCCGGCAGGCATTGGCCGGCGCGAACCTGCCGCCGTGCAGCAAGCCATGTTCGCCTTGCGCATGGCCGCGGCCGAGGCGGGCGTATTCGCCTATGACTCGGCGTTTGCCAATATCGAAGATGAAGCGGGTTATCGCGCCGAAGCGGCGTTGGCGCGCAGCTTTGGCTTCCTGGGCAAGAGCTGCATTCACCCCAAACAGGTGAAGTTGGCCAATGCGGCGTTTCGCCCCACAGACGAAGAAATCGCCCACGCGGGCCGCGTGGTGCTGGCGGCGCGCGAGGCCTCTGCCAAGGGCGTTGCGGCGTTCGTCGTGGACGGCCGCATGATCGACGGCCCCTTCCTGCGCCGCGCCGAAGCGATTTTGCGCGCGGCCTCGGGGCTGGGTCTGGTCAACGCGGAGGCGCAATGATGCCGGGCGCAGCAACCACCGCGGCGCAAGGCACAGGCGGCCCCTTGGCGGGCGTGCGCGTGCTGGACCTTAGCGCCTACATCGCCGGCCCGTATGGCTGCACTTTGCTGGCGGACCAGGGCGCGGACGTCATCAAAGTCGAGCCGCCCTCGGGCGACAACCTGCGCAAATATCCGTCCACGCTCGACGCTGAAAGCCGCGCCTTTCTGGGCGTGAACCGGGGCAAGCGCGGCCTGGTGCTGGACCTGAAAAATCCCGACGCGCTGGCCGTGCTGCATGAGCTCGCCCGGCAGGCGGATGTGCTGGTCCACAACTTTCGGCCCAGCGTGCCGGCGCGTCTTGGCATCGCCTATGAACAGCTGGCCGAGCTGAACCCGCGCCTGATCTATTGCGCCGTGTCGGGCTATGGCGAGTCCGGCCCCTTGAAGGACAAGGCGGGCTACGACCAGGTGCTGCAAACGATGACGGGCATGTGCACGTTGCAGGGCAAGGCCGATGGGCCGCCCGAGATCCTGTACGGATCGGTGGTGGATTACTACGCGTCGTCGATGGTGGCGGCGGGCGTGGCGTCGGCGCTCTACGAACGTGAACGCAGCGGGCGTGGCCAGTTCGTGGGCGTGTCGTTGCTGCGCAGCGCGCTGGCCCTGCAATCGGCAAGACTGATCTGGGCCGAAGGCGAACCGCGCCACATCGGGCGCGACATGCGCTCGGGCGGCATCACGGGTATCCACCCCACGGGCGAGGGCTATCTGTACATTTCTGCGAACACGCCGCATTTTTGGCAGGCCCTGTGCGAGAAAACCGGCTTGTCAGATCTGGCCGCAAATGCGCGCTACGACTCGGTGCGCAAGCGCGCCGAACACCGCGACGAAATCGTGCCGCGCCTGCACGAGGCGTTGCGCGCCCGCAGCGCGCTGGAATGGGAAGCCTGGTTCGGCGAAGCGGTGCCTTGCGCCGCCGCGCGCGGCGTGGAAGACATGTTCGACTTCCCGCAAGTGCAAGCCGAAAACATGATCTCGACCTTCACCCACCCCGTCGTCGGCAGCTACCGCGGCTTCGCCCAAGCCATCAAGTTCGGCCGCACCGCGCCCGGCGCCCCAAGCGCCGCACCCGCGTTCGGCGAGCATAGCGAGGCGGTGCTGGCGGAAGCAGGGATATCGCCGGAACGGGCCGAGGCGTTACGGGCAGGGGGGGCGTTGGGGTGATGCAGTCCCCTTAATCCGCCACCGCCGGCGCTGCGCCTAGCGCGGCCAGGCATTCCTCCAGCGGCGGGATGCTTTGCGCCAGCTTTGCGACGGCTGCTGCGTCAACGTGCGCCAGGGGCGGGATTTCGGCCAGGACGCGGACGCCGCCAAAGCGTTCGATGGCTTCCTTGTTACCGGCCGAGAGCGGGCCGCTCATCACCACGCCTAGAATCGGGATGCCGCGACGCTTCAGGGCTTCTACGCTGAGCAGCGTGTGGTTGATGGTGCCCAGCCCGCTGCGCGCGGCCAGCACCACGGGCATGTCCAGGCGGGCGATCAGGTCGATCATCATGTGCGTGTCGTCGATCGGCACGTACAGGCCGCCCGCGCCTTCCACAATCAGGGGGGCGGTGGTGGCGGGCGGCACGATGGTGGTGGCGTCGACGACGGTGTCTTCCAGTGTGGCCGCGGCCCAGGGCGACAGCGGCGCTTGCAGCACGTATGCCGGCAGGTGCAGGCGTTCGGGCGGCAGTTGCGCCAGCTGGGCGACGGTGCCGGTGTCGCCCGGTTCTTCGGAGACGCCGGTTTGCACCGGCTTCCAGTAGTCGGCATTCCAGGCGCGCGCCAGGATGGCGGACACCAGCGTCTTGCCGATGCCGGTGTCAGTGCCGGTCACGAAAACCCCGGCGGGGCGTTGCGTCGATTGTTTCCACATACCGTAGGCCAGGTGATACGTCACCGTGGCTCCTTGTTCGTCAAACGCCGCCAACACCCGTCGCAGCGCCGCCGCAGAAAGCGGCGGGCGTCCGGGGGCGGGCGTGGTGGCGCCCATGCCTTTCAGGCCCTTCAGAAATGCAAGGCCATCAGGATGATTTTGTATCAGCCGTTCGCTGCGCACGCCACCGGCCAGATTGCTCATGGCGGGACGGATGAGCGGGCACGGCGGGTAGGGGGGCGTGGCGGCGACGAAACCCGCCGCCCGATGTGCGTCCTGCCATTCGGCGAAGGTGCCTGCCGCCAGCGTGGCCACGGCCAGATAGCCGCCGGGCGCCAGTCGCGCAGCAAGCCGGCCCAGGCCGGCGTTCAGGTCCGTGAACCATTGCACGGCCAGGCTGGAGCAGATCAGGTCGTACTCGCCATCCAGCGCCTGGGGGTATTCGCCATCCAGCACCAGGTAGCGCGCCGAGCCAGGTAGCGCCGGGCCGCGCTGGGCGGTGGCGAGCATGGCGGGTGAGATGTCGGTGATGGTCCAGTCTGCCGCACCTAGCCGGCGCGCCAGAGCCTGGGTCAGCAACCCGGTGCCGCAACCGATTTCCAGGATGCGAGGACGCGCGGGCAAGTTCAAGCGGGCGATATCGCTGGCCAGCCGTTCGGCGGTGATGCGCTGGATGGGCGCATGGCCGTCATAGCGATGGGCGGCGGCGCCGAAGCGGGCGCCGACCCGGGCGTTGCGTGGCGGGGCTTGAGTAACGGCGGGCGGCAAGGCGGGTGTTACGGCTGGCATAGAAGGGCTTTCCTTGCGCAAGGCATCAAGCCGCTGGCGCCACGCGGGCGATGAAGCCGGCGATATGGCGCGCGCACCAGAGCGCGGCCGACACTGGCAGCAAATGGCCGCCTTGTTCCAGCTCGTGCCGTTCGTCACCCACGCGGCCGCCGAACGCGGCTTGCGTCATGGCGGGGGGAACGATGGGGTCCTCTTTGCCGGCCAGGATCAGCAGCGGCACGGCCAGCGCCGCCAACGCGCTGCGTTGGTCGTCGTCGCGCAATCGTTCCAGGTCGCGGGCCAGCGGTGCCAGGCGCGGTTCACCCCATGCGGATGCCTCGCCGCAACGTGCGCGAAAGTCTTGTACGACGGCGGCCGGTTCGGCCGACAAGCGTTTCATCATGCGGTCGAGCATGCGGCGCGGCACCCCGGCGTCAAAGTCCGGCGCGGCGCTAAAGCGGGGGAAGCCGTTGATCGACACCACGCCTACGCAATTCGACGGCAGGTCTCGCAACAGGCGCATCACGCCCAGTGAATGGCCGATGGCGATGACGGGGCCGGTGTCGGCGGCAATGACGAGATCGCCGGCAGGGCTGGCGACGGGACTGATGACGGAATCCCTGACGGCGCCGGTGACCGATCGGCTCTCTGCGGCCGCTTCTCCGGCGCCAAAGTAACCCGCGTCATAAACCGCTTGCGGCCAGTCGCCAAGGGCGGCGCGCAGCGGCGTCCAGATGGACGCGTCGAATGCCCAGCCGTGAACGAAAAGCAGGGTGGTGCGCAGGGTACTCATGCCAGCACCGCCTTGATGCCGTCGATCAGCTGCGCGACGTCGGCGTCGCGGTGCGCGGCGCTGAGCGTCAGGCGCAAGCGGCTGGTGCCGGCGGGCACCGTGGGCGGGCGGATGGCCACGGCCAGCAGGCCACGGCGTTCCAGGCTGGCCGCCATGTCCAGCGCGCGCGCTTCGTCGCCCACGATGGCCGGCACGATCTGCGTGGAGGAATTGCCGGTGTCCAAACCCATGTCTTGCAGCGCGGCGCGCAGCCGGTCGCCGTTCGCGCCCAGCCGGGCGCGTTCGGCATCCAGGGCCGGCACCAGGTCCAATGCGGCGTCCATGGCGCCCAGCACGGCGGGCGGCAATGCCGTGGTGTAGATAAAGCCGGAGCACGTGTTGATCAGGTAGTCGCACAGCGCGCGCGACCCGGCCACATACGCGCCGAACCCGCCCAGCGCCTTGCTGAACGTGCCCATCGCCAGATCGATACGCCCGGGAGCCAGCCCTGCCAGCCCCATGCCGCCGGGTCCTAATACGCCGGTCGCGTGCGCTTCGTCCAGGTAGACAAAGGCTTGGTAGC
This sequence comes from Achromobacter sp. NPDC008082, assembly GCF_042957345.1. Classification (NCBI taxonomy): domain Bacteria; kingdom Pseudomonadati; phylum Pseudomonadota; class Betaproteobacteria; order Burkholderiales; family Alcaligenaceae; genus Achromobacter; species Achromobacter sp. NPDC008082. Next base: position 72,680 of record NZ_JBIBIB010000006.1, on the reverse strand, counting down.
GGTCGGCCAGGTCCGACAGCCGGACGACGTCGGTGCGGTCGCCGTCCATGCTGAACACGCTTTCGGTGACGATGAAGCGGGTCACTGGTTTGCTCGTACCCGCGCCGGTGGCCGCCTTGGCGGCCAGCAGGCTTTCCAGATGGTCCAGGTCGTTGTGCCGGAACCGGATCTGCTTGACCCCAGCCGCCTGGCAGCCTTGATGCAGGCTGGCGTGGTTCAGCTTGTCGGCGTAGAGCTCGATGTCGCCCTGGCTCGCGGCGGCGCGCAGCAGGGCGGGCAGCACCGCGGCATTGGCCTGCCAGCCTGACGCCAGCAGCAGCGCGGCCTCGGTGCCTTTCAGGCGGGCCAGCTTGGCTTCCACCTGTTCGTGCAAGTCCAGATTGCCGCACACGAGCCGCGACGCTTGCGCGCCCGCGCCATGGCGGGCCGCCCATTCGCGCGCACGTTCGATCAGCAGCGGGTGCTTGGACAGGCCCAGATAATCGTTGCTGGAAAAGTTCAGCACGGGGGCGCCATTGAGCACGATGCGCCCGGGCGGCGCGGCCGTGGCGGTGCGCAGGCGGCGGCGTACGCGGCGGGTGTCGGCGTCGGCCAACGCAGAGAAAAACAGGGAATCCAGCTTAGACATCAATCGTTCCGGCAGCGGCCGGGCAAGGGCAATGCCCGCGCCAAGCCGTAGAATGCGGGCCATTGTAGTGGAGGCGCGCGCGGCGCTTTCCGGCGTCCCAGGCGCCGGGAATGCCTGCGGCGGCGCCTGCTTTTTCGGAGCTCAAACATGCACACGCCCGACTGGGTGGCCCAGGGCCAGCCCCACATCTGGCTCCCCTATGCCCAAATGAAAACGGTGACGCCGCCGCTGCCCGTCGTGCGCAGCCACGGCAGCCGGCTGGAACTGGCCGATGGGCGCAGCTTGATCGATGGCGTGGCGTCCTGGTGGACGGCCTGTCACGGTTACAACCACCCGCACATCGCTCAGGCCGTGCGCGCGCAACTGGACGCCATGCCGCATGTGATGTTCGGCGGCCTGACCCACGAGCCCGCGCTGACGCTGGCGCGCCGGCTGGCCGGGCTGTTGGGGCCGGGGCTGGACCGCGTCTTCTATACCGACTCCGGGTCCGTGGCGGTGGAAGTCGCCATGAAGATGGCGGTGCAGTTCTGGCTGAACCAAGGCGAGCGCGGCCGCAGCCGCTTCCTGGCGTTTCGGGGCGGCTATCACGGTGACACGTTCGGCACCATGGCCGTGTGCGATCCCGACGACGGCATGCACAGCCTGTACCGGGGCATGCTGGCCGAGCACGACATCGTGGACCTGCCGCGCGATGACGCCGCCCTGGCGGCGCTGGACCAGTTCCTGGAAACGCGCGGGCCGCAATTGGCGGGCATCCTCGTCGAACCGCTGGTGCAGGGCGCGGGCGGCATGCTGCTGCATGACCCCGAAGTGCTGCGCCGCTTGCGCCGCCTGGCCGACCGCCACGGCCTGCTGCTGATCTTCGACGAAATCTTCACCGGCTTCGGGCGCACGGGCTCGATGTTCGCGTTTGAGCAGGCCGGCATCAAGCCCGACATCATCACGTTGTCCAAGGCGCTGACGGGCGGCACGCTGCCGCTGGCCGCCACCGTCGCCAGCAACCGGGTGTTCGACGCGTTCTGGTCCGACAACCCGGCGCACGCGCTGATGCACGGCCCCACCTTCATGGGCAATGCGCTGGCCTGCGCGGCGGCCAATGCCTCGCTGGATCTGTTCGAGTCCGAACCCCGGCTGGCGCAGGCGCAGGCGCTGTCGCGGGCGTTGGCGACGGGCCTGGAACCGTGCCGCGACCTGCCCTGGGTGCGCGATGTGCGCGTGCTGGGCGCGATCGGTGTGGTGGAGCTGGATGGCATCACTGACCGCGAAGCCTTGAAGCGGCGGCTGGTCGAAGCAGGCGTCTGGGTGCGCCCCTTTGGCAACGTTGTGTACCTGACGCCCGCGCTGACGATCACCGAAGACGAACTGGCCACGCTGATCCGCGCGGTGGTGAGCGTGCTGCGCCAGCAACGCCCCTGATCCGGTTCGCGGGCAAGCCATAAAAAGCGGCTTGATCCAGATCAAGGCGGCAGGCGGGGGCGCTCGTTACCATCGGCGCATGCGAGCAAAATCGATCTTCGCCGTCCCGGCCTGCCTGTCAGATACCGACCGCCAGCAGCGCCGCCATGCCCTGGTGCGCCTGTCGCTGGCCTGGCTGGCGATGATGCAGGTGATGATGTTCGCGTGGCCCGGCTACCTGCGTCACGACAGCATGCCCGCCGATGCGCTGGAAACGCTGGACTGGGCCATCGTGCTGATGAACTGGGCCAGCTTCGCGCTGACCATTCCCGTGGTGCTGTATTCAGCGTGGCCCATCTGGCGCCATGCCGGCGACAACCTGCGTCACGGGCGCGCCGGCATGGACGTGCCGGTGGCGCTTGGCATTGTCGCCGCGTTCATCCCCAGCGTTCATGCCACGTGGACGGGGCGCGGTGAAGTCTATTTTGATTCGGTCACGATGTTCGTGGCCTTTTTGCTGACGGCCCGCTACCTGGAACTGTGCGCCCGCCAATCGTTTGGCGGTGCGGCGGGCGGGCAGCGCCATCAGCGCGTCGAGGCGCAGCGGCTGGACCTTGGCGCGCGCGCCGACCGGCTGGCGTCACGCTTCGTCATGATCCAGGTGGCGCTGGCCTTGGCCGCCGCCGCGGGCTGGGCGTATATCGATGCCGCGCACAGCATTCCGGTGATGGTGGCGTTGCTGGTCATGAGCTGCCCGTGCGCGATGTCGATGGCGGTGCCTACCGCGATGGCCTCCGCGCACTCGGCGCTGGCCGCGCATCCCTCGATGCCGGACGCCGCGCTGGACGAACTCTTGCAACAGGCGCGCCACAAGGCGCGGCAGAACCTGTATGGCTCGCTGATCTGGCACCTGCTCATGACGCCGCTTGCGCTGATGGGCTGGGTGCAGCCGTGGCTGGCCGCCATCACGATGCTGGTGTCGTCATTGGCCGTGGCCTATAACTCGTGGCGCTTGTGCCGCCGCGACTGGTCGGGCGCCATCGCGTCGCCGGCTGCGCTGGAAGCCGCGCCATGACCATCCTCTACCTGCTATTGCCCTTGTCTTTGCTGTTCGTGCTGGCGATAGGCGTGTCGCTCTGGTGGGCCGTTTTCAACGGCCAGTACGACGACACCGACAACGCCGGCACCGCCATCTTGCGCGACGACGACAGCGGCCCTGCCAGCCGCAGCTGATGCTGCGTTGCGCAGGCGCAGCGTTCCCGCACCAGCCCTCTGGCGCTTGATCCATATCAACGCCGACTCCGGTGACTAGTCCCATCATTCAAGCCTGGAGCTATTTGTTACTTTAGGGGAAGGGTGATGAACGATTGCGCCGCAATCGCAAGCAAGGCCGATACCTTCAACTACAAGATCGTGAGGCAGTTCGCGCTCATGACGGTGGTGTGGGGCATTGTCGGCATGGCTGTGGGCGTTTTTATCGCCGCGCAGCTGATTTGGCCTCAGTTGAATTTCGACACCGCATGGCTCAGCTACGGCCGCCTGCGCCCGCTGCACACCAACGCGGTCATCTTCGCGTTCGGCGGCAGCGCGCTGTTCACGACGTCGTACTACGTCGTGCAACGCACCTGTCAGGCGCGGCTGTTCTGCGACAAGCTTGCGGCCTTCACGTTCTGGGGCTGGCAGGTCGTCATCGTGGCCGCCGCGATCACCTTGCCGATGGGGTTCACCAGCAGCAAGGAATACGCCGAACTCGAATGGCCCATCGACATCCTGATCACGCTGGTCTGGGTGGCCTACGCCATCGTGTTCTTCGGCACGATCATTAAGCGCCGGTCCAAACACATCTACGTGGCCAACTGGTTCTTCGGCTCGTACATCCTCACCATCGCCATTCTCCATATCTTCAACAACATCGAAATGCCGGTGTCGATGTGGAAGTCGTACTCGGCTTACGCCGGCGTGCAGGACGCCATGGTGCAGTGGTGGTATGGCCACAACGCGGTGGGCTTTTTCCTGACGACGAGCTTCCTGGGCATGATGTATTACTTCGTGCCCAAGCAGGCAGGCCGCCCGATCTATTCGTACCGCCTGTCCATCGTTCACTTCTGGGCGCTGGCCTTCACGTACATGTGGGCGGGCCCGCACCATCTGCTGTACACGTCGCTGCCTGACTGGACGCAATCGCTGGGCATGACGTTTTCGCTGATTCTGCTGGCGCCGTCGTGGGGCGGGATGATCAACGGCATCATGACGCTGCAAGGCGCCTGGTACAAGCTGCGCACCGACCCGATCCTGAAGTTCATGGTCACGGCTCTGTCGTTCTACGGCATGTCCACGTTCGAAGGGTCGATGATGTCGATCCGCACCGTCAACGCGTTGTCGCACTACACGGACTGGACCATCGGCCACGTGCACTCCGGCGCGCTGGGCTGGGTGGCGATGATCTCGTTTGGCTCGCTCTACTACCTGATCCCGCGCCTGTATGGCCGCGAAAAGATGTACAGCGTGCGCGCCATCGAACTGCACTTCTGGATCGCCACCATCGGCGTGGTGCTGTACATCGCCGCCATGTGGATCGCCGGCGTGCAGCAGGGCCTGATGTGGCGCGACACCGCCGCCGACGGCACCCTGGTCTACAGCTTCGTCGAAGAACTGAAGACGCGCGTTCCGTACTACCTGATCCGTTTGCTGGGTGGCACGTTGTTCCTGTCGGGGGTGTTCGTCATGGCCTGGAACGTGTGGAAGACGGTGCGCGGTGCGCAGCCGGTCAACCCCGCCATTCCGCTGGACGATCCCCATGCCGCTCGCCCGCCGGTCGCCGTCGCGCCCGCCGTGCCGGCCACTGTTTGACGAGAGGACATCATGGCCAACAAGAAAACTGGCTTCTTTTCTCACCAGACGCTTGAGAAGAACATTGGCTGGATGATCATCGCGAGCATCCTGGTGGTGTCCTTCGCGGGGCTGGTCCAGATCGTTCCGCTGTTCTTCCAGCACAGCACGACCCAGCCGGTGGCGGGCGTTGAACCCTACAGCCCGCTGCGGCTGATGGGCCGCGACGTGTACATCCGCGAAGGCTGCGTCGGCTGTCACTCGCAGCAGGTGCGCGTGCTGGCCGCCGAAGTGCAGCGCTACGGGCCGTACTCGACGGCGGCGGAATCGGTCTTCGACCATCCGTTCCTGTGGGGGTCGAAGCGCACGGGTCCCGATCTGGCGCGCGTGGGCGAGCGTTACTCCGACGACTGGCACCGCATCCATTTGCGCGACCCGCGCAAGCTGGTACCCGAGTCGAACATGCCTGCCTACCCGTGGCTGCAAAAGACGGTGATCACCGGCGAGAACGTGGCCGAGCGCATGCGTGCGCTGCGGATGCTGGGCGTGCCGTACACGGATCAGCAGATCGCCGACGCGCCCAAGGCCATTGAAGGCAAGACGGAAGAGGACGCGCTGGTCGAGTACCTGCAAAGCTTGGGAGTGGGGGTGCGCAAGGCCAAGCAGGCTGCGGAAGCCAAGCAGGCGGAATCCGCCGTGCAACCTGCCGCGCAAGCGGCCACGGGAGGCTGATCATGCTGGGTTACCTGAGCGCAATCGTTACCGCCATTTCGATGGCGACCTTTTTCGGCATTGTCTGGTGGGCCTGCTCACGTGGCCGCCAGAGCGCCAACCGCGAATCGGCCATGTTGCCGTTCGCCCTGCCCGATGAGTTCGGCCAGGCACAACAAGATGGAGCGAATCGGTCATGAGCGATTTCGTTAATGGCTTCTGGGGGTATTTCATCTCGGTCGTCGCCGTGGGCGGCGTGGTCTGGTGCCTGTGGCTGCTGTACACGCAGCGCCGTTGGCTGGGCGCCAAGCCCGCCAGCGGCCAAGTCGAAGACACCGGCCACGTCTGGGACGGCGACCTGACCGAGCTCAATAACCCCGTCCCCACCTGGTGGACGTGGATGTACCTGCTAGCCTGCCTGTTCGCGCTGGGCTATCTGTTCTTCATGCCCGGCTTGGGTTCGTACAAGGGCCAGCTTGGCTACAGCAGCACCGAAGAAGTGGCGCAGCATCAGGCCAAGATGGCCGAGGCCGTGCGCCCGATCTACGCGCGCTTTGAAACCATGACGGTGCCGCAGATTGCGCAGGACCCGGGCGCCCGTGAAATCGGCCAACGCCTGTTCCTGAACAACTGCGCGCAATGCCACGGTTCCGACGCCAAAGGCGGCCCCAGCTTTCCGAACCTGACGGATGGCGACTGGCTGCACGGCGGCACGCCGGAAATCATCATGGAGACCATCAAGAAGGGCCGCCATGGCGTGATGCCGCCCTGGAAGGCCGCCATCGACGCCAAGATGGCCGGCGACATCGCGCAGTACGTGCGGTCGTTGTCCGGCTTGACGGCGGACCCGGTGCGCGTATTCCGCGGCAAGCGCGAATTCGGCAACTTCTGCGTGGCCTGTCACGGTGTGGATGGCAAGGGCAACCAGGCCGTGGGCGCGCCCAACCTGACCGACGACGTCTGGCTGTACGGCAGTTCCGAAGCATCGATCGTCAAGACCATTCTGGATGGCCGCGACAACCGCATGCCGGCGCAGGAACACGTGTTGAACCCCGAGCAGATCAAGGTGCTGACGGCCTGGGTCTGGGGCTTGTCGAACAAGCCGGAAGGCGGCGCGCAAGCGGCGGTGGTGGATACGGCGGCGGCCAGCACGGCGGCCGTGGCCAAGTAACGCGGCGGGCAGGGCTGCAAGGCAGTCAGCAGGACTTAAGTGGGAGGACGCCTTGCGCGCCTCTCACATCATCGGACTTACAGGACGGAGCAGCATATGGAAGATGGGTCAACCGCAAGCGTCGGCACGCCGCCTGGCGGCGACCCGCCGCCCTGGCGCCCGCATACGCGTCCGCCGCGCCCCGGGGCCGAAACGCTGGAGCAGACGCTCGCCGGGGTGCGCAGCAAGATCTATCCGCGATCCGTCAGTGGCAATTTCGCCCGCTGGCGCATCGCGTTCGTGTTTATCACCCAGCTGATTTTCTACGGCTTGCCGTGGCTGCAATGGAACGGCCGGCAGGCCGTGCTGTTCGACCTGGGCGCGCGCAAGTTCTATTTGTTTGGCCTGGTGTTGTGGCCGCAAGACGTGGTGTACCTGGCGGTGCTGCTGGTGATATCCGCGCTGGCGCTGTTCCTGTTCACCGCGGTGGCAGGGCGCTTGTTCTGCGGCTATGCCTGTCCGCAAACGGTCTACACAGAAATCTTCATGTGGATCGAACGCAAGGTTGAAGGCGACCGCATTGCGCGCATCCGCCTGGACGAAGCGCCGTGGACGCTGCGCAAGGCGCGCCTGAAAGTCACCAAGCATGTGCTGTGGATTGCGCTGGCATGGTGGACGGGTTCCACCTTCATCGGCTATTTCGCACCCATCCGTGAACTGGGGCATGAACTCTTCACGCTGCAACTGGGGCCGTGGCAATGGTTCTGGATGCTGTTCTATGGCTTTGCCACGTGGGGCAACGCGGGCTTCATGCGCGAATCCGTGTGCAAATACATGTGCCCCTACGCGCGCTTTCAAAGCGTGATGGTGGACCCGGACACCTTCGTCGTCACCTACGACAAGCGCCGGGGCGATCCGCGCGGCGGCCGTTCGCGCAAGGTGGACCACAAGGCCGCCGGCATGGGCGATTGCGTGGATTGCAGCCTGTGCGTGCAAGTCTGCCCCACCGGCATCGATATCCGCGAAGGCCTGCAATACATGTGCATCGGTTGCGGCGCCTGTATCGATGCTTGCGAACAGGTCATGGACAAGATGCAGTACGAGCCCGGCCTGATCCGCTACACGTCGGAACGCGCAATGCTCGATGGTCTTAGCACCCAAAGCGCGCGCTCGCATCTGCTGCGCCCGCGCGTGCTGATCTACGGCACGCTGATCCTGATTCTGGCCGTGGCGTTCGTGGCGTCGCTGGCGATGCGCAACCCGCTGCGGGTGGACGTCATTCGCGACCGTGGCGCGCTGGGCCGTGAAGTGGCGGGCGGACAGATCGAAAACGTTTACCGCTTGCAGATCATCAATACGTCGGACACCCCAATGCGGCTGCGCCTGTCGGCCGACGGCATGCCGGGGCTGGCGGTGATGGCGGGCCGCCAAGGCTCGGACACCGTGGAAGTGGAGGCCGCGTCCAACAAGCTGGTGCCGATGGTGATTCGCGCGCCGGCAGGCGCGGAACCCGGCGCGCATTCCATCACGCTGCGCGCGCGCGGCCACGACGGCGAAAACCGCTCCATCGAGACCGATGAAGCCGCCAGTTTTTACGTACCTGATTAAGCCTGAAGGACACTGCCATGACCCTCGCCCAAACCGCAACGACGCTCCAGCCCAAGCCCAAGCCCTGGTATCAGGAGCCGTGGCCCTGGATTCTGATGGCGGGTCCTGCCGCCGCCATGATCGGCTGCTTCATCACGATCTACTTCGCGTATAGCAACTTCACCCACGAGCCGATTCAGGAGGGCGTGGTCAAGCGCGGCCTGGTGATCGAACAGGCCGCACCCAAGGCGAGCGAGGGCGCGCGCGCCGCGCAAGCCAAGCCTTAAAGCAGGGAGAGCACAGATGGGCCTGCGTTCATTGATGTGGATTTTGTGGCCGTCGTTCCTGGCGGCCGCGATGGGCAGCGCGTTGATATTCGCGCTGATCGACCCCTTGGATGTGGCGATCTTCGGGCATGTGCCCACGGGGCGCGTGGGCTTTTACACCGTGTCGTTCTTTGTGCTGTGGGTCATGGCGGGGCTGTCCAGCACACTGACGGCGTACTTGATGCCCAAGCAGCAAGAAGACGAAGACATGTGATTGCGGGTGGCCCGCGCTTGCCCGGCGTTCATGCCGGGCAAGTGGCGTAAGGCTTACAACTGGCGCAGGGCGAGCGGGGCAACACCGGCAAGGCGAGCGGCGCTGCGTCAGACCTTTTTGACGAACTCCGACTTCAGGCTCATTTGCCCGAAGCCGTCGATCTTGCAGTCGATGTCGTGGTCGCTATCCACCAGGCGGATGCTCTTGACCTTCGTGCCCATTTTCACCACGCCGCCCGAGCCCTTGAGTTTCAAGTCCTTGATGACGGTGACGGTGTCGCCGTCTTGCAGCACGTTGCCGGCCGAGTCGCGGTAGACGCGGGCATCGTCGTCGGCGGGCGCGGCGTCTTGGGCCGACCATTCATGCGCGCATTCCGGGCAGACATACGTGCTGCCATCTTCGTAGGTGAATTCGGATTGGCATTTCGGACACGCGGGCAGAGCACTCACGGATAGACCTCAAGAGAAAAACGCAAAAAGCGCAATCGGCGATTGTACTGCGCCAGGCAGGCAAAATTGCGCCGAACGCGCATTTATCATCGCTTATCTTCATGCAGCAAGTCGACAAAATGCTGTCCGGCTGCGGTCAGCGGGCGGTCGCGCGAAACGATGCTGCCAAATGCGGTCAGCGACTGCTGGATCTGATACGGCAGGATGGTCAATAAGCCGTGGCGCGCGTAGCGGCTGGCGACGGATTCCGGAATCACGCCCAGCATCTGTGACTTCATCGCCAGGTTGGTCGTTGTGAGGATGGACGCGGATTCAATCAGCCCCGGGGGCAGGGCAATGCGGTGTGACCGGAATTCCTGTTCGATCACGTCCCGCATGGGGCTGCCCTGCGGTTGCAGTATCCAGGCGTAGTCCTGCATCGCCTCGAAGCTCACGCGCTTCTGGCCCGCCAGCGGGTGATCCACCGCCGCGATCACGGACAGCGCTTCGTCGCCGATCGGGCGGAACACGTAGTTGCGGTCGGACGCGGTCAGCATGCGCCCAATTACTACATCCAGCTTGCCCTCATTCAGTTGCGCAATCAGCAGATCGCTGGTGCCCGTAGAAATTTCCACGGCCAGCAGCGGATAGGTTTGCTTTAACCGCAAAAGCGCGTCGGTCAGATGGCCGGGCGACGCCGCCATGATGCTGCCAATGAACAGCTTGCCTGCGCTGCCCAGCCGCAGCTCGTCCAGTTCACGCGCCAGCGATGACACCGTGCCGCGCATGCCGCGGAAATAGCCCATGACGCAATCGCCGGCCGGTGTCAGCGCCAGCCCACGGCCCACGCGTTCAAACAGCGGCTGGCCCAGCGCCAGCTCAAGCTCGTGCAGCATTTTGCTGGCGGCCGATTGGGTCATGTTCAGCTGGGTGGCGGCCGCGCGCAGCGTGCCGCGTTCGTCAATCGCCAGCAGCAGCACGATTTGCCGCATGCGCAAGCGCGACAGCAGCGCGGGGACGTTCAGGGTGCGTTCCATGATTGATCGCCTGTGGTGAACGATTGGTGCAAAAGTTTCATTTTACGGAAACGAACCGAATCCCTAAGATGAACCCATAAGAAATGCCCGTCAGCGGCAAAGAAAACCCCAAGGAGACAACCATGAAGATCCGCGTATTGGCCGCGATGGCGGCGGGCGCCCTGTGCCTGTCGGCAATGGCGCCGGCCCCAGCCGCCGCCCAAACCCCAGCTGCCGGCTGGCCCACGAAACCTTTGCGTCTGTTGGTGGGCTCGGCCCCGGGCGGCGGCACGGATGCCATGGCGCGCGCCGTGGCCGACCGGCTGGGGCCGATGCTGAAACAGACCGTGGTCGTCGAGAACAAGCCCGGCGCGTCGAACACGCTGGCGGCGGATCTGGCCGCGAAGTCCGCCGACAACCACACGATGGTGATGGGCGTGTCCACGGCGCACGCCATCGCGCCGCATCTGCTGAAGCTGGGCTACGACAACGACCGCGACCTGACTCCGGTGGTATTCGTGGGCGCGGTGCCCAACATCCTGGTCGTGAACAACCAGGTGCCGGCCAAGACCGTGCAGGAATTGATCGCGCTGTTAAAGAGCAAGCCGGGCGAATACAACTTCGCCAGCAGCGGCTCGGGCAGCACGCAGCACATCGCGGCCGAACTGTTCAAGGACGCCACCGGCGTGCAGATGACGCACATCCCGTATCGCGGCAGCGGCCCCGCCATGGTCGACCTGATGGGCGGGCAGGTGCAGATCGCCTTTGAAACCGCGTCGTCGGTCATCCCCCACATCAAGAGCGGCAAGGTGCGCGCGCTGGCGGTGCTGAGCGCCCGCCGCAATGCGCAGCTGCCCGACGTGCCGACGATGGCCGAAGCCGGCGTGCCAGGCGTGGAAATGAGCGCCTGGTACGGCATCTACATGCCCAGCGCCACGCCTGCCGGCATCCAGAAACGCATCCATGACGACGTCAACCAGATCCTGGCGCTGCCCGAAACGCAGACGCGCTTGCTGGCGATTGGCGCAGACATCACCCCGCTGAGCCAGGAACAGTTTGCGCAGTTCCACAAGACCGAGAACCAGCGCTACGCCGGCATCATCAAGAAGAACAACATTTCCGTGGAATGACACCAGCATGACGCCGCAGCAACTCCCCGTAATTGCCCTGACCCTGGGCGACCCCGCCGGCATCGGCGCTGAATTGATCGCCCGCCTGCTGGCGCGCCCCGACGCCTGCGAGCACGCCAACATCGTGCTGGTGGGCGATGCCTGGCTGTGGAAAGCCGGCCAGCGCGTGGCGGGCGTGACCGTCGCGACCCAAGCCGTGGACAGCCTGGAGGCCGTGCGCCACCGCGCGGATACCCATCTGCCCGCCTGGCTGGCGATGGACACGGTGCGGCCCGATCAGGTGACCGTGGGCCAGGCGCAGGCGCCCGGCGGCGCATCGGTGCTGCGCGTGCTGAACGCCTGCATGGACGCCGCGCGCGATGGCCATGTCGACGCGATCTGTTTTGCGCCGCTGAACAAGTACGCCATGAAGCAGGGCGGCTTGCAGCACGACGACGAGCTGCACCACTTTGCGCAGTACCTGGGCGTCACCGGCTATTTCTGTGAATTCAATACCTTGGGCGATCTGTGGACGTCTCGCGTGTCGTCGCACATTCCGCTGAAGGACGCGGCGGCCGCGCTCAGCATCGACGGCATCAAGGCGGCGACAAGGCTCATCTACCGGTCATTGCAGGCCAACGGCATCGACGCGCCCCGCGTGGCGGTGGCGGCGTTCAACCCGCATGGCGGCGACGGCGGCACGTGCGGCCGCGAAGAGGTCGACATCATCGCGCCCGCCGTGCGCCAGCTGAATGAAGAAGGCTTGCCCGTGCAAGGCCCGTTCCCGGCCGACACCATCTTCCTGAAAGCGCAGGCCGGCGAGTTCCAGGCGATTGTCACCATGTATCACGACCAGGGGCAGATCGCCATCAAGCTGCTGGGCTTTTCGCGCGGCGTGACCGTGCAGGGCGGCCTGCCCATTCCCATCACCACGCCCGCGCACGGCACGGCGTACGACATCGCGGGCCAGGGCCGCGCGAATGTGGACGCCACCTGGCAGGCCTTTCTGATCGCCTGCCGCATGGGCCGGTCGCATCGTTCCCTTTCCCAATAAGGTTGGATTCCCCATGAAGATCAAATCCGTCCGCGCCCGCGTCTTCGAATGGACCGGCAAGACCGTGCCGCCGCAAGGCAATTTCTGCTCTAACGCCATGGACCTGCTGTATTCCAAGCAGGAAACCATGAGCACCTTCCGCTTTCACGGCTGGACCGTGGTGGAAGTGGAAACCGACGACGGCATCGTGGGCCTGGGCAATGTGGCGCTGGCCCCGCGCGTGGCCAAGGCCATCATCGACCAATACCTGGCGCCGCTGGTGGTGGGCCAGGACCCCTGGGACTACGAATACCTGTGGCAGCGCATGTACCGCGCCACCCACGCCTGGGGCCGCAAGGGCGTGACGATGGCGGCGATTTCGGGCGTGGACCTGGCCATCTGGGACATTCTGGGCAAGTCCGTGAACAAGCCCGTCTTCAAGCTGCTGGGCGGGCGCACGAAGGAAAAGATTCCGGTCTATTACTCCAAGCTCTACCGCACCGACTTGAAGGCCATGCAGGACGAGGCGCAGGCCTATCTGGACCAAGGCTTCACCGCGTTCAAGATGCGCTTTGGCTACGGGCCGGCGCATCTGCAAAAGGGCGTGTCCGAGAACTTGAAGTCGGTGGAGGCGGTGCGTGAAGTCATCGGCTATGACACCGACCTGATGCTGGAATGCTATATGGGCTGGAACCTGGAATACGCCAAGCGCATCCTGCCCAAGCTGGAAAAATTCGAACCACGCTGGCTGGAAGAACCCGTCATTGCTGACGATATCGACGGCTATGCCGAATTGAACCAGCTGACGTCGATTCCGATTTCGGGCGGCGAGCACGAGTTTTCTTTGTACGGGTTCAAACAGCTGCTGGACCGCAAGGCCGTGTCTGTCGTGCAGTACGACACCAACCGCGTGGGCGGCATCACGGCGGCGCACAAGATCAATGCGCTATGCGAGGCCTATAGCGTGCCGGTCATTCCGCACGCGGGGCAGATGCACAACTACCATCTGACGATGAGCACGCTGGCGTCACCCATGAGCGAGTACTTCCCGATGTTCGACGTGGAAGTGGGCAACGAGCTGTTCTACTACATCTTCGACGGCGAGCCCGTCGCCAAGGAAGGCTTTATCGACCTGGACGACAACAAGCCGGGCCTGGGCCTGACCTTGAAGACCGAATACCTGAACGATTTCAACATCATCGAATAGGCCCGCCATGACGACGACAACAACGCCCGCGACCTCCACAACGTCGGCGCCGATGCCGGCGTCGGCGGCTGCGCAGGCGCCGCGCTACCGCGGCATATTCCCGGTGGTGCCCACGCCGTTCACCGAGTCGGGCGAGCTGGACCTGCCCAGCCAGAAACGCGCGGTGGACTTCATGATCGACTCGGGCGTGGACGGGCTGTGCATCCTGGCCAACTTCTCCGAACAGTTCGTGCTGTCGGACGACGAACGAGACGTCTTGACGCGCACCATCCTGGAACACGTGGCGGGCCGCGTGCCGGTGATTGTGACCACCACGCACTTCAGCACCCGCGTGTGCGCCGCGCGCAGCCGCCGCGCGCAGGACCTGGGCGCGGCCATGCTGATGATCATGCCGCCGTATCACGGCGCCACCATCCGCGTATCCGAATCGCAGGTCGAAGCCTTCTTTCAGCAGGTGTCGGACGCGGTGGATATTCCCATCATGATCCAGGACGCGCCGGTGGCCGGCACGCCGCTGTCGGCGGCGCTGCTGGCGAACATGGCGCGTGAGATTGAACAGGTGTCGTATTTCAAGATTGAAACGGCTGGGGCAGCGTCCAAGCTGCGCGACCTGATTGCGCTGGGCGGCGCGGCCGTGGAAGGGCCGTGGGACGGCGAAGAGGCCATTACCTTGCTGCCGGACCTGGACGCAGGCGCCACGGGCTCGATGACGGGGGGCGGTTTTGCTGACGGCATCCGCCCCATCATCGCGGCGCACCGGGCGGGCCAGCGCGACGAGGCCTACCGCCTGTACGAACGCTGGCTGCCGCTGATCAACTACGAGAACCGCCAGGGCGGCATCCTGACGGCCAAGGCGCTGATGAAGGCGGGCGGGGTGATCGCGTGCGACGCGCCCCGGCATCCGTTCCCCGCCATGCGCGACGAGGTCCGCCAGGGCCTCTTGGAAACCGCCCGCCGGCTGGACCCGCTGGTGCTGCGCTGGGGCCGGTAATTCCCGAATCGCGAACACAGCGTTCCGCCACGTCGACCAAGCGGCCCCCGTCGTGGCGGGTAAAATCCCTGACTATCGATCAAGTTGGGGGCGCGTGTGCAGCCTGTCATTTCAGTTCAGGGTTTATCCAAACGGTATGCCTCGGGATTCCAGGCGCTGAAAAGCGTCAACCTGGAAATTCAACGTGGTGAGATCTTCGCCTTGCTCGGGCCGAACGGCGCGGGCAAGACCACGCTGATCAGCATCATCTGCGGCATCGTCAACCCCAGCGACGGCCGGGTGCTGGCCGATGGCCACGACATCGTGTCGGACTTTCGCGCCGCGCGCTCCAAGATCGGCCTGGTGCCGCAAGAAATTTCCACCGACGCCTTTGAAAGCGTCTGGAACACGGTGACGTTCAGCCGTGGCCTGTTCGGCAAGCCGGCCAACCCCGCGTATATCGAAAAGGTGCTGCGCGACTTGTCGCTGTGGGACAAGAAAGACAGCCGCATCATGGCGCTGTCGGGCGGCATGAAACGCCGCGTGATGATCGCCAAAGCGCTGTCGCACGAGCCGGCCATTCTGTTCCTGGACGAACCCACGGCAGGCGTGGACGTCGAACTGCGGCGCGGCATGTGGGAAATGGTGCGGCGCCTGCGCGAGAGCGGCGTCACGATCATCCTGACGACGCACTACATCGAAGAAGCGCAGGAAATGGCCGACCGCATCGGCGTGATCCGCAAGGGCGAGATCATTCTGGTCGAAGAAAAGAACGCGCTGATGGCCAAGCTGGGCAAGCGCCAGCTGAGTCTGACGCTGACTGCGCCGCTGCCGGGCATTCCCACCGCGCTTGACGCCTATCAGCTGGACTTGTCGGCCGACGGCTACAAGCTGGTCTACACCTACGACAACCAGGGCGGCGGCCAGATTTCCCAGCTGCTGCACGACCTTAGCCGGCTCCAGATTGAATTCACCGACCTGAATTCATCGGAAAGCTCGCTCGAGGATATTTTTGTCAGCCTGGTACACGGTCAATCATGAACTTCTACGCCATTCGCGCTATCTATCTGTTTGAAATGGCCCGCGCTTGGCGCACGCTGATGCAAAGCGTGTTGTCGCCCGTCATTTCCACGTCGCTGTACTTCGTGGTGTTCGGTTCGGCCATCGGCTCGCACATGGTCGAGATCGACGGCGTGAGCTACGGCGCGTTCATCGTGCCGGGCATGATCATGCTGTCGCTGTTGACGCAAAGCATCGCCAATGCGTCGTTCGGCATCTACATGCCGCGGTTTTCGGGCACCATCTACGAAATCCACTCCGCGCCGATTTCCTACGTGGAGATCGTCATGGGCTATGTGGGCGCGGCCGCCAGCAAGTCCATCATTTTGGGGCTGATCATGCTGGCGACGGCGCGGCTGTTCGTGTCGTTCGAGATCGCGCATCCGATCTGGATGCTGGGCTTCTTGGTGCTGACGGCCGTCACGTTCAGCCTGTTCGGCTTCATCATCGGCGTGTGGGCCGATGGCTTTGAGAAGCTGCAAATCATTCCGCTGATGATCATCACGCCGCTGACTTTTCTGGGCGGCACCTTCTATTCCATCAAGATGCTGCCGCCGTTCTGGCAGACCGCCACGTTGTTCAACCCGGTGGTCTATCTGGTCAGCGGTTTCCGGTGGGCGTTCTACGGCGTGTCGGACGTGAGCGTCGGGGTCAGCGTGGGCATGACCCTTGTGTTCCTGCTGGCATGCTTGATCGGCGTGCGCTGGATCTTCAAGACGGGTTATCGCCTGAAGACCTGATCGCGCTGATTGCCCGGTGCGCTGATTACCCCGATTGCCATTGCCCGGTGCGCGGCTCGCCCTGGCCGCGCTGCTTACGCCGCTGCGGTCGGCGCGCGGCGCGCCAGGCCGTCAAAGGCATCCAGCAGCCGTTCGCGCCACGCGTACACGGGGTCGTCTTCCGCCAGCAGTTCCAGGGAACTCGTGCAGCGCGCCCACATGAACATGCCAAACACCGCGTAGTCGGCATAGGCATGCTGGCTGCCCGACAGGTAGGGCTGCTTGCCCAGCAGATGGCGCAGCGGCAGCAGGGCGGCGCGCAATGCGGCGACCTGGTCGGCGTAACCCGCGGGCAGGTCTTCCAGCTTGCCGAAGCGTTTCTCGCGCGAGGCGCGGAAGTAGTCCTGATCTTTCTCGTGAATCAGGCCATGGATGGCGGGCAGCAGCAGGCGCGCCAGCACCGGCACCAGCGTGGTGTCGGCCCAGCTGTTCGCAAACAGGCTCACCGCGCGCCCGCCCGCGCCGCCAAACAGCGACGGGCGTTCTGGAAACGTGTCTTCCAGATAGCAGGCAATCTGCCAGGAATCGCTGACGACGTGGGTGTCGTGCACCAGCACCGGCACAAGCTTCTGCCCGGAAAAATCAATTGCTTCCTTTTCCGTAAAGCGCCACGGCACCGTCTTGGCGGACAGGCCCTTGTGAGCCAAGGCCATATGCGTCTTCCAGCAATGCGGGCTGAAGCGTAGCGACGCATCAGCGCCCGCCAGGTCGTACAGGGTAAGGTCCGGGGTCAAGATACCGCGCTCCTTGAAGGTGTCTTCGGGGTGAGAACCGCAGCCAGCATACTGCGATCGCGCCATGGGCGGGGCAGGCCGCGCGAGCGGCAAGCGTTGCGATGACGCTGCGTACAGGCCAGACGGGGCCAGACGGGGCCAGACGGGGCCAGACGGGGCCAGACGCGGCCAGACGCGGCCAGACGGCGCGGGCAATAAAAAGCGCCACGTACCCCGAGGGGCGCGTGGCGCAGGCCGGACAATCCCCGGTCCAGCCTTACTGCTTGGGCGCGCCCTGGCTCAAGTTCATGACCCGCTGCTTTAGTTGCGGGTTTTGCTGCACGGCCTGGCCGATGCCATTGAATTCTTCGACGGTCAGCCCGTCGGCACGCACCAGCTGCACCATCTTGGCGTCCGCTTCCTGGACTACCTTTTGCTTGGCGTCGTCCGTTTTCGCGGCCTCGACCTTGGGACGGTACTCGTCAACCACGCCCGACACCTTCTGCGACGCCGAGGCAAAGCGCTGCAACTGCTGGTCGGTGGGCTGGGCGATGGCGGGGGCCATTTGCGGTTGAGCCGCCGGCGGCTGGCTGGCGTTTTGCGCCAGGGCGGGAGCACCGGACAACGCCGTCGTCAACATCGCGGCGGATAGGAATGCGTAAGTGGAACGCTGCATGAAACCTCCTTGTTCCGGTTAAGTGTCCGACCATGATGACGACGTGACCGGGCGCGGGACAAGTTTCGCGATGTGTTTTCCTGTGTCGGCAGACCACGATATGGGCTGCCGCGCCAGGAGGGCGGCCCCTGGAGGCGGCGCGGAAACGTTTTGCGCGGTTTCGTAGTCGCTGCTGGCCGCGATGTTTCCTTAGGTGTGGGGGCCGAGCCAGATAACCGCGCGCGACGCGCGGAAATTCGCGGTGCGGCGTGGTCGGATGAGCGGCTCGCTTCGCTTGCTGTCACTTGCTTGAAGTGACCCGCTTGAAGTGACCCGCTTGAAGTATGCCGCTTGTTGTCAGCCGCTTGCAGCCGCCCTCGCTTGCCGTCACCCGCTTAAATCAGCAGCATGCTCAGCATCACCAGCGCCAGCAGCAGGATGTAGACGCGCGCATGCAAGCGGTCGGGAATGCGCGGAATCAGCGGCGCGCCCAGGCGGATGCCGATCAGCGACCCCAGCGCCAGAGCGGCGAACGCCAGCAAATCCACATACCCCACGATCCAGGGCGCGAGCGCCGCGGGCAGGTTGCGCGCGGCCGCCATGTAGGCGACGGTGCCCGCCAGCGCAACGGGCAGCGTCAACGGGTTGGCCATCGCGGCGGCCTTGGCCATGGGCAAGCCGCGGCGGCGCAACAGCGGCACGGTCATCACGCTGCCGCCCACGCCCAGAAACGTGGCGATGGCGCCGATGACCACGCCGCCGCCCACCACCACGCCTTGGCCCAGCGGCCGGGGGGCTTGCGCATCGTGTTGCGCCATGAAGCCCTGGCGCAGCACGCAGTCCAGAATCGTCACGCCCAGATAGACAATGAACGCCACGCGCACCAGATCGCCGCTGGCGCGCGTGGCGGCCCATGCGCCCAGCAAGGCGCCCACGGCGATAAAGCCCGCCAGCGGCCACACGTAGGCGCGCAGGATATTGCCTGCGCGCTGATGCTTGCGCGTGGCGGCAAGGGAATTGACGATCATCACGCAGGTGGAAGTGGCCACCGCGATATGCATGGCCGATTGGCCGATGGCGTCGTTCGCGCCATGCGTGGCCGTCAACACGCCATACAGCACAGGCACCACCACAAAGCCGCCGCCAAAGCCAAACAGCACCGTGGTAACGCCGCTTGCGCAGCCAAATATCGCCAAAATCACATACAGCATGCCGTTCGTCCGATCGCGGGAAAGAAACGACGATACGGCGGCGCGGCGTGGCCTGCTTTCGAGGATTGGACAATAATGTTTGCGTTTCGGCCAACGCGTCATCGTCTGCCATGCGCAATACGCATATCGACCACTACGATTCCCTGGACCGCGCGGTCGTCGCCATCGGCAACGACTATCCACCCGGCACGCTGCTGCCTGCGCACTCGCATCGGCGCGCGCAACTGTTGTATGGCGCAACCGGCGTCATGCAGGTGACCACGCGTGACGGCAACTGGGTGGTGCCGCCGCAACGCGCCGTGTGGATACCGGCAGGCGTCACGCATCAGGTGCGCATGCTGGACGTCAGCACGCGCAGCGCGTACCTGGAACCGGGGGCGGCGCGCGCGCAGCGCACCGCGTGTGAAGTGATCGAGGTGTCGCCGCTACTGCGGCAGTTATTGCTGGACGCGGTGGATATGCCCGCCGCCTACGAGCTGGCGGGCCGCGACGGCGCGCTGGCCGCGCTGCTGGTGCACGAGGTGGACCGGGCTTGCGTCTTGCCCTTGCACATCCCGGTGCCGCGCGACAAGCGGCTGGCGCCCTTGTGCCGCGCCTTCATCGCCGCGCCCGATGCCCGTCAGCCTCCGCACGCCTGGGCCGGCCGCCTGCACATGAGCGCGCGCACGTTCAGCCGCTATTTCCATCAGCAAACGGGGATGTCGTTTTCGGAATGGCGCCAGCGCGCCTGCGTGGTGCAGGCGCTGGCGCGGCTGGCGGCGGGCGCAGCAGTAACCGCTATTGCGCTGGACTTCGGCTACCAGAGCCCCGCGGCGTTCTCAACGATGTTCCGCCGGGTGCTGGGCCGCTCGCCAACCGAGTTCCTGCGCCAGGGCTTGGGGTAGCGGCGCGCGTTGCGGCGGACGCTATGACGCGTGCGTTATGCGGAGGACGCCACGACGCGTGCGTTATGCGGCGTACCAGAGCACCGCGAAGAAGTGGCAGACCGTACCGGCCAGCACGAACAGATGCCAGATGAAATGGCTGTAGCGCCAGCGGTTGTCGAACACGAAAAACACCACGCCGCCCGTATATGCCAGGCCGCCCGCAACCAGCCACCACAGTCCCCCCGTGGGCACGCGTTCGATCAGCGGGTTCACCGCAATGACGACGATCCACCCCATCGCCAGATACAAGCCGGTGGAAATGGCGGGCCGGTTCAGGCGCTTGCTGGCCTTCAGCCCCACGCCCACCAGCGCCAGCCCCCACACCAGACCGAACAGCGTCCATCCCCAAGGCCCGCGCAGCGCACCCAAGGCAAACGGCGTATAGGTGCCGGCGATCAGCAGGTAGATGGCCGAGTGGTCCAGCACATTGAAAATCTGTTTGGCGCGGCACCGCGGCAGCGCGTGATAGATGGTGGAGGCCAGATACAGCAGGCACATCGACACCGCAAAGACCGCCGCGCCCGCGATGAACGCGGCGTCGCCCTGACGCACGGCGGCAATCATGAGGATGGGGGCAGAGGCGACGGCGGCGGCCGCGCCCACGCCATGGCTGATGGTGTTGGCGATTTCTTCGCCCAGAGTCTGGGGTCTGTCGTTGGGGAACATGAATGCGTCTTGTTGATGCGAAGTGTCCACCTTAGGCGCTTTGCGGCACGTGCTCAAGTGCACGGCGCCTATCGTTGCCCAGGATGCGCGGCCCGCTTGATGTAGGGCAAGCGAGGCGGCGTTGATCACCGTTTGAGGTGCGGCGCGAAAGTTACTGTGTGATACATTTCACGCACAAAATGATCCGCCCCAAGAGGCGGTGCAGACGTTCTTTTTTCTGGGCTCGCACACGCGGCAGCGCACGAGCCCGTCCGCAAACAGATCTCCAAGGGGAGGCACCATGATTCCGGCAATTGGCTTAATGGTAGGGGCTTACATCATCACACGCATGACAGCGGTGTTGACGCGTCCCGACTCCAGTAAAGTGCTCAGGGTATTGTCCATCCTTACCATCGCCGTCGCATTGATGTCCTGTCTGCACTTGCTGACAGGCGGTCCCGGCCCGGCCCCGAGGTTCTAAGAGAAGGTTTACTGGCCGAGGCCTAGCAATGGCACGCAGTTTTACCAGTCTGTTTTTCAAAGCCGCCAAGAAATTAAGCAAGCTCCAGCGCGCCGCGTTACGCATGGCGTCGCCCAAGCCCGCCCGCAAGCGCCCTGCGGCGCGCAAGACGACGGCCAAGCCAGCGGCGGGCAATCCGTCATCTGCCAGCACAGCATCCACCAGCACAGCATCCGCCAGCACCCCGTCACGTATGCCCGCAGTTTCATCGCTGGGCGGCGGGCGCTGGGAAGCGTCGCGGCAGTTCTCTGATGGGGCAGGGCGGCAGTTGGCTTTTGCGCGCTACACGCCCGCTGCCGCGGCCAAGACCGGTCTGCCGGTTGTCGTGATGCTGCACGGCTGCCGGCAGACGTCGCTGTCGTTTGCGCGTGGCACGCGCATGAACCAATGGGCGGACGCTGGCGGCTTCATGGTGCTGTATCCGCAACAGTCCATGACGCGCCAAGTGCAGCGTTGTTGGCGCTGGTTTCAGCCCGATGACCCGCATGGCGGCGGCGAGGCTGATCTGATCGCGGCGTTGATCCGGTCCGAGGTCGCGCGCCATGGGCTGGACCCCGAACGTGTCTACGTCGCCGGGATGTCGGCAGGGGCCGGCATGGCGGCCCTTGTCGCCTTGCGGCATCCGTCGCTGGTTGCCGCCGTGGCCATGCATTCCGGCCCGGTCGTGGGCGACGCGCACACCGCCGCCAACGGCATCAGCACGATGCGGCGCGGGTCGGTCAAGCCTTTGCTGCCCATCCTGGAA
The DNA here is from genome assembly GCF_042957345.1 of Achromobacter sp. NPDC008082. Taxonomy (NCBI): domain Bacteria; kingdom Pseudomonadati; phylum Pseudomonadota; class Betaproteobacteria; order Burkholderiales; family Alcaligenaceae; genus Achromobacter; species Achromobacter sp. NPDC008082. The sequence continues at coordinate 50,824 of NZ_JBIBIB010000006.1, read as the reverse complement.
GGCGTGGCGGACCCCGCCGTGTTCCAACTGGGCATGCCCGCGCTGATCCTGCAAGGTCAGTTGGACCCGGCGGTAGCCCCCCGCAATGCCAAGCAATTGTTCGAACAATTCCGCGCCCTGAATGGCTTGCGCCCGGAAGATACGCCGATGGAACGCGTGCTGGGCCTGGGCACCGAAAAGGCGTATCGTCGGCTGGACATGATGCGCGGCCGCAAGACCGTGCTGCGGCTATGCGAGATCACGCGGCTGGAACACGCCTGGAGTGGCGGCGATGCCACGGTGAAGTACCACGCGCGCGGCGGGCCGGATGCGTCGGCGCTGGTCTGGCGGTTCTTTCAAAGCCTGCGCCGCGCGGGGGCCGGGCAGGCCGCGCCATAGCCGCGGCGATGCTTCGGAATGTCGTCGTTTTTTTCGTCGATTGTTCGTCTTTTGAGAATGCTGATGTCGGCCGCCACGCCCGGGATTCGGCATGGCGCGGCAGTAAGATCTGCGCATCCCTGATCCCTATAGCGCCCGCGTGGGCGCCGTTCAGGCCGGCCCCAAGCGCGGGCCAATTTTGGAATCCATTGCCATGACTCTTTCTGTCTATCAGGCGTCTGTGCCTGTCTTCATCCGCGGCATGTCCGTGCTGGCTTCGTTGCTGGAAAAAGCAGAGGCGCACGCCGCCGCCGCCGGGCTCGATCCGTCCGAACTCGTCAACGCGCGGCTTGCGCCTGATATGTATCCCTTGTCCGGCCAGATCCAGCGCGCCAGCGACGCCGCAAAATTTGCCGTTCAGCGTTTGTCGCAAGGCCAGGCGCCCAAGTTTCCGGACGAGGAAACCACGTTTGCGCAGTTGCAGCAGCGCATCGCCGACACCATCGCCTACCTGAAAACGGTGACGCCCGAGCAGGTGGAAGGCGCGGAATCCCGCAAAATCGTCGTGAACTTCGGCGACTTCAAACCCGAGTTCCAGGGCGATACGTATCTGCTGACCTTCGCACTGCCCAACTTCTATTTCCACGTGACAACCGCGTATGCGATCTTGCGCAACGCGGGCGTAAAGATCGGCAAGCTCGACTTCCTGGGGCCGTACACGCCTCAGTAAGCGGCTATCTACGGCCGGGACGGCGTCGTGCCGGCCGTGGGGCGGCGCTTATTTTTTAGCCGCGTCGCCGCAACCGCTCATCTCGCCCATCTTCGCCATGTTCTGCTGGATTTCTTCGGGCGAATAATCGAACTTGTGCGTGGCGATCGACCAGCGGTGGCCGCAGGGGTCAATCACCTGGCCATAGCGGTCGCCCCAGAACATGTCGGCCACGGGCATCGCCACGGTGGCGCCCGCATCCGTCGCCTGCTTCATGGCGGCGTCCACGTCTTTGACGTACAGGTGCAGCGTCACGGGCGAACCCTTCAGCGCCTTCGGCCCCAGGCTGCCCCATTCGGGAAAGTCATCCATCAGCATCACCACGGAATCGCCGATGCGAATGGCCGCGTGCATGATCTTGCCATTGGGGCCGGGCAGGCGCGCCAGCTCTTCGGCGTTGAACGCCTTCTTGTAGAACGCGATGGCGTCCGCCGCGCCTTCGCACACGATGTGCGCGGTGACGGTGTGCATGCCTTGGGGAATGGGTTGCGTTGCAGGGGTAGCCATGGTGTGTCTCCAGAATTGTTGAATGACTGGTGGGGGACGGACCGGGCCGGCCACAATGCAATGCGGGGGCGGGTCCTCCTGCTACTACGACGAACGGGCAGTGCCGAAATCGACACGCTGCCCGTTTTATTTTTTACTTGGCGACCAAAGTGCTGAACCCGCCCCAGTGCATCCGCTTGAAATCGAACACGCCCTCGCAGGCCATGTCGTTCAAGCGGGGGTCGGCCATCACCTTCTCGTTGATGCGGTCGCGTTCAGCCTTGTTCTCGTAAAGAATCCAGGCGAACACCACCGTTTCGCCGTCCTGCGCGCCCGCCGCCTTCGAAAACGACGCAAACCCTTCCTTATCGATGTCGTCGGCCACGCATTCGCGGTAATCCAGCGCGCCATGTTCCAGCCACACCGCCTTGGCCTTGTTGGCCATCTCGGTATACGTCGGCAGGTTCGCTTTTGGCACGGCAAGCAGGTAACCATCTATGTACTTTTCCATCTTCCACTCCTTTGATCCTTGTTGTTCTACGGGCGCCGGCCGCGCCCGCTGGTCATGGCCGGCGCCCGCCCGGCCTGACAGCCGGTAGATGCCACTTTATCGGGATTGGCGGCCGTTTCAGATAGGGATTTGCGACATTCTTGCGGGTGGATTGCGACACCTCTCAGGCGTATGCTTATCGGCATGAAAAACGTCGCCTTTCTTCTGCCGACGGGTGCGAATATCGCCTCGCTGGAAACTGCGCGCCACGGTTTCCTGGTGGCCAACGAATACCTTGCCGCGCATGGCCGCCCGCCCCAGTTCACGGTGCGCACGCTGGCGCTTACGCGCGAAGTCAGCCTGGATGACGGGCGCATCCGGGTGCAGGCCGATATGGTGTTGGCCGATGCGCCAGACGTGGATATCTGCATTGCGCCGCCCTTGCTGGGCGCGGTGTCCGACGCCGTGTTGTCCAACCGCGAACTGATCGAATGGCTGGCCCGCCATCACCGCAACGGCGGCGAAGTGGCCAGCCTGTGCATGGGCGCCGCGCTGCTGGCGGCGGGCGGCGTGCTGGACGGCCAACAGGCGGTGGTGCATTGGGTGGCGCAGAATCTGTACGCCAGCCTGTTCCCCAATGTGCAGTGGACGAGCGACCGCGTCGTCATGGCCGAGAACGGCGTCTACACCAGCGGCGGTGCGTTCTCCGCTGCGCATCTGGTCTTGCACCTGATCGAAAAATACACCGACCGCGACACCGCCATCTGGTGCGCCAAGTATTTCCAGCTGGACTGGAGCCGGCAAAGCCAATTGCCGTTCGCCGTGTTCATGGGCCAGAAGGCGCACGCTGACGAGGTCGTGCGCGCCGTGCAGACGTATATCGAAGGGCGCTATACAGAAAAAATCACGGTCGAAGATCTGGCGGATCGTCACGCGTTGGGCCGCCGCACATTGGAACGCCGCTTTCGCCAAGCCACCGGCAACAGCATCGTCGAATACGTGCAGCGTGTGCGCGTGGAAGCGGCGAAGAAGCGCCTGGAGAGTTCGCGCATCAGCGTGGCCGAAGTCATGTATGAAGTCGGCTACAACGACACCAAAGCGTTTCGAGATATCTTCAACAAGTACTGCGGCATGTCGCCGGTGGGATATCGCGAGCGGTATCAGTAGCGGCGGCAAGGGGCCGGGCGAGGCAGCGGAGGCCGGCGCATCGGCCGTCCATGCATATAACGATTGAAAAATCGGACTCCTCTTACAGATCTTCGGCGGGCTCCCGGCCTATCCTTGACGCGTCGTGGCCAAGCATGCGGCCCGGGAGGCGAGTCAAGATGAGCATCAGCGTGACGCAAGGCGATCCCCGCTACATCACCCTTAAAAAGGGCTTCAACCTGCGGTGGCCGGCGCAGCCCGCCGAGGCCGCCGCCCGCATCGAACTCTGTGAAACCCCCGACGACGCGGCCGCTGTGTTGTCCCGCATCGTCGCCGCGGGCATGCGCCCGACGGTGCGCAGCGGCGGCCATTGCTACGAAGACTTCGTCTCGAACAACCCGGGCGGCGCCATCCTGGACTTGAGCCTGCTAGACCGCGTGCCGCCATCGGCCGACGGCTTGCTCCGCATTGCGGCCGGCTCACAAAACTGGAATGGCGATCAAGACTTGTACAAGCGCTACGGCGTGTCGTTGCCCGGCGGTTCCTGCTATTCGGTGGGGGCGGGCGGCCACATCAGCGGCGGCGGCTACGGCTTGTTGTCACGCCTGCAAGGGTTGGCGTCCGATTGGTTAAGCGCCGTCGACATCCTGACCGTGGACGCCAGCGGCCAAGTCGTGCCGCGTACCGTCAACGCCACGCACGATGCAGACTTGTTTCGCGCCTGCCGGGGCGGGGGCGGCGGAAACTTTGGCGTCATCACCAGCTACGGTTTCGCCACGCTGCCGCAAGCGCCGCGCGAAGTGGCTATCGCCACCGTTGCGTTCGACTGGGCGGGCATGACGCCCGCCCGCTTTGCCCAGCTGCTGGATATCTACGGCAACTACTGGGACACGCGGGGCAGGGATGCCGACACCTGGGGCATGTTTGCATTGCTTAAACTCACGCACCAGTCAGCCGGGCAGATCGTGATGGTTGTGCAGTTCTGCAATCCGGATGGCACGTGCCGTAACTTGAGCGTGCTGCAAGACTTTCTTGACCGCTTTCGCCCATGTGCGCCCGTTGCCGCGCGCGCCGCCACGCCCGGCCTGCCGCGTCCGCGCCTGGGTGGCGACTTGCTCTGTAGCGAACCCCACACCGTCATCCGCTATGACTGGCTCGCGGCCACGCAAACGCTGAACGGCTCGGGGCCGAACCAGCGCGGCAAATACAAATCGGCCTATATGAAGGGCAACTTCACGGCGCACGAGTCCGCGCGCATTTACGCGCACCTGACGCGTGACATGCCCGGCGCCGATCTGCGGCAGTCGCTGTTGCAGGTGGATTCGTATGGCGGCGCCATCAACCGGCCTGAACGCTTAAGAGATACGGCCGTTCATCAGCGCGACTCCGTCATGAAGCTTCAGTACCAAACCTATTGGAACAACCTCGAACACGACGCCATGCACTTGCGCTGGATGGCGGATTTCTATCGCGATGTCTATACCGGCCCGGGGCAGGGCGCGGCCTACGCAGGCACGCCGTATCCCGGCAGCCGCTATCAGGGTTGCTACATCAACTACCCCGACCGCGACATGCTGGCCTATCCGTTCTGGCCGCAGCTGTATTACGGCGACGGCGGGTTGTACCCCTTCCTGCAACAGGTCAAGCGCCGCTACGATCCCAACAATATCTTCCACCACGCAATGTCGGTGCGCCCATGATGGCGCGCGGCTTGCCTTGCCGGAATGTGTCATGAACTCTCTTTCGAGTGCGCCGCGCAGATCCTTCATCCAGTTCGCCGGCGGCATATCGGCCGCGGGGGCGATAGGCCCGTGGCTGTCTGCGGTGGGCGCGCCAGCGGTCGCGCCCGACGCCGTCCGCTTCGCCTACGTAGGCACGTACACGCACGACGCGCCGGGCGGCACCGCAGGCGGTCCGCCGTCAATCGGCATACACGTTTTCGCACTGCGCGGTGACGAATGGCGTCTGGTTCAAGTGGCGCCAAGCGTCAACCCATCGTTTCTTGCGGTGCACCCGTCACGGCGCTTTCTTTACGCCATCAATGAAATCGATCACTGGGAAGGCCTGCCCCGAGGCACTGCGGAAGCCTATGCCATCAACGCCAACGACGGCACCTTGCACTTGCTGAACCGGCAGCCGCTATCATTGGCCAGCACCGCGCCCGCACACTTGGCGGTATCGCCCGACGGCCGCCATCTGGTCACCGCGCAATACTTGGGCGGCACCTACAACGTGTTCCCGATCCAACGCGACGGGTCATTGGGCACGGTCTCGGGCATTGTCAAAGAGGCCGGCTCCGGCCCGCGTCCCGAACAGGAATCCGCGCATCCGCACATGGTGCTGTTCGACCCCACCGGCCAACGCGTGCTGGCCACTGACCTAGGCAGCGACCGCCTCAATCTGTTCACCCTGAAAGACGGCCGCCTGACGCTTGCCAGCCGCACGCCATTGCCGGCCGGCAGCGGCCCCCGGCACCTCGCGCTGCATCCTGGCGGCTGGCTGCTGTATGTCGTCAACGAGCTGAACGCCACCATCGCCTGCTTGGGATACGACGCCCGTGCAGGCCGCATCCTGGAACCGCGCCACACCGTGCCGGCCACCCCCGCAGGCTTTACCGGCACGGCCAATGCGGCGGCGTTGCTGATCCACCCGTCGGGCCGCTACCTGTACGCGTCCACGCGCCGCGTTCAGAACGACCACCCGCAGGCCGACAGCATCGCCGTCTTTGGCATCGGCGCAGATGGCGCGCTGACGCCGCTGCAAACCTGGACCGAAGGGCTACGCTTCCCGCGCGCGCTAAGCCTGTCGCCAGACGGCGGCAGCGTGTATGCGCTAAACCAAAAAGGCGATTCGATCCTGCGCTTGCGCGTAGACGCTGCGACCGGACGCTTGGGCAACCCGGATGTGGTCGCCCAGGTGTCGACGCCGGTTTGTTTGGTGTTCGTGTGATGACGGCGTAGAAGTCCGGTGGGGAACCCCGCGGACCGCCTCGCGTCGAACCTTTCATGAATGCACATCCCCTATGGCGTTTTCTGCGGCGTGTCGTCGTCCTGGCTTTCGTTGCCGCGCTGGCAGTTTGGGCGTGGCCGCGGTTGCCGGATGCGGCACGTGCGCCTTGGCATATGGCGCGGCTGGCATGGCAGGAAGCGCCTGCCGCTTTGCCGGTTCCGGTGCAGGGCGTCACGCCTGCGCGCCTGGCCGACACGTGGGGCGCAGCGCGCGCGGGCGGGCGGCGGCATGAAGGCATCGACATCTTCGCAGCCCGCGGGACGCCCGTGCTGTCCACGACGGAAGGCGTCGTCATGCAGGTCGGCACCAACAATCTGGGCGGGCAGGTGGTGTGGGTGTTGGGGCCGGGCCGCCAGCGGCATTACTACGCACACCTGGACGGCTATGCGGACATTCAGCGCGGACAATTGGTCGCCGCAGGCGATGTGCTGGGGTACGTGGGCAATACCGGCAACGCCAAAGGCACGCCGCCACATTTGCACTATGGCATCTATGACGGCGGCGCAATCAACCCCTACAACTTACTGATGGCGGCCCCTTCAGTTTCTGGCAACGTCACCGAGCGGCGATAATCCCCGGCATTCGCATTCCGCATTTGCCCATCGCCGCCATGATTTCCATTCCCAAAGTCCGAGAACAATTTTCCCTGTTCGGCGAACTGCGCCCGCAACCCCGCAGCGCGTGGTCGGGCGATATTCCTTTGCCCGAACCCTTGGCGGAGTTCTACGAGCAGATCGGCCCGTGGGGCAAGACCTATCACGAGAACGTCGGCCCGGTAGGCATCACATTGTCAGAGACCGCCATCAGTTTTCCGCCGCTGCATCGTTTATGGAACCTGCAAGCGGGTTATCGATGGGATGCGTCAAACGGGCAGCGCGTTGCTGATTGGCGGGATGAATGGCTGGTCATCGCCGATATGAACGCCGACCCGTTCATTCTGGATACCCAGACCGGGCAGATATTGTTTGCGCGCCACGGCGCGGGTTCTTGGAACGCGGATGAGTTCGCGCCCGACCTGCTGACGTTCGTGGCGGCGGCAGCGGCGATCGGTGTGGTGTTTCACCACGCCGATGAAGACCTGCGCGACGATGATTGGGAACTGAAACCCGAGTATCGCAAGGCAGCAATACGTGAAGCCGCCATGGTGCTTGGGGATGAATCAGACGCGGAATTGTTTTTTGAGGCGCTGCAGGGGTAGGGCTTTTTCCGATTTTTAGCTTTCAGCGCTAAGCGATAGCGCTCCAGCCATCGCAGGCGATGCACCGGGCATCTGCCACCCCACGTCTGTGATTTCGGCCGCCATGTATCGTAATGATAATAAACGTGTCGTTTTGTAGGCTATTATCCCAGCGCTTGCGAAATTGGATTGACACGGTATCAGGCACTGCCTGAATGAACAACGATCTGGTTATAAAAAAATCCCGGTATGCAAACAATTAATAAGAACGTTTCGAATAATAGATTGACTGAGGGTGTTTCCAAACGATCGAGAGCGCCGGCGCTGACTCCGCGTCCGCTGGCAGCCGCAATCGCGAAAATTCTTGCGCCTTTCTGGGTGGCGGGCAGTGCGGCGTTGCTCAGCCCGATGATGGCGCAAGCGACGGTACTCAACGCCGGAGATGTTCGCATTATCCCCAGCCAGGCTCTGGATAATGACGACATTGTTTTGCGAGGGGGAATGCTGCTGGTGGAGCCCTTCGCGAGGGTGACGCTTGCGCCCATGCAACACCTGATCTTCGAAGCTGGCACCACCAGCACGGTGGCCGCGCAATCGACCAGCATGCTTGAAGTCGGCACGAACCTGAATGTGCAAGGCACCGCCCAATTTGGTTTGGCGAATCAACAGGGCATTGTGCGGCTGACGGGAACGAGTCCCGTGACGGTCGGCGCTAACGCCAGCGTGATCGTCGCAGGCGGTTGGCTTGAAAGCGTCTCTGGCAGCCAAGCGCTGAGCGACCTGACGCGGCAGGCGTCGGAGACACGGGTCTTGGCAAACGCCGCGCTCAACTTTGCCGCGGGCGGCGGACACATCAAGAACCTGCAGGGCGACGGGGTCGTGATGACCAACGTGGGCCTTGCACAGCCTCTAGTGATTGAGCAAGGCAGCTTTGCGGGTGAGATCACAGGGCGCGGCGAACTGCAAAAAATCTCGGCGGGTACGCTGACGCTGTCTGGCTCGCAGGGCTACTTGGGGCCCATCACCATCTCCGAGGGCACGTTGAAGTTCACCAATCAAGGGCCGGTCGGCAACCCCGGCGCTTCCCGTGTCGTGAACAACGGGTCATTGGTATTTGATCAGTTCAGCGGTGGCGTGTTGGGGGATGTCTCGGGCAGTGGAGACATTCATGTGACAGGGCAATCGCGGCTCTCGTTCAGCGGCGCAAACAGTTACAGCGGAACGACAACCATCGATGCCGGCTCGAATGTGGTCGCCTTTGACGGAATCGGATTTCAAGCCGGCAGCCGTCCGCTTGGCACGGGTGCCGTGATCAACAACGGTGAACTTACCCTCCAGTACACCGGACACGTGGTTGTTGATAATTTGATAAGCGGCTCGGGACTGCTCAATACGACCAACACCGGAACCGTAGTGCTTACAGCAGACAACACCTACTTGGGCGACACCGTCGTGGGCGGGGGCACGCTGGAAATCGGCAATGGCGGAACGTCGGGCCGAGCTGGCGGTGGGCGCATCATTACTGGGTCGGGTTCGACCTTGATTTTCAATCGTAGTGATGCGTTCGCGGTAGATAGTGTGATTTCCGTCTACGAGAGCACGCTGATCAAAACCGGCACCGGAAAAATGACCGTGCTGGGCGGGGTGGGAACGCTGAATGGAAGCGTCGACATTCGACAGGGCGGCCTGCATTTTGGTGACGGCGGAACTCGTGGGACGCTCGGCATTGAGCTGATCAATGTGGCAAAAGACGCGGAACTTGGCCTGAACCATTCCGATGATATTTCGTTCACTGGCACGCTGACCGGCAGCGGCACGTTGAAGCAGCTTGGCGCTGGAAAAGCGTGGTTCTACGCAGACGGTTCCGCGTTTACCGGCACGACTGTCATCAATGGCGGCGAGTTGATGATGTGGGGCGGCTCACTTGGCGGCACGGTCACTGTGAACCGTGGCGGCCGCATTCAAGGCAATGGCAATGTCGGCACGACGGAGGTTTTGGCGGGCGGCATGTTGGTCAGTTCCGGCTATACCAAGCTGCGCGTCAACGGCGATCTTTCGCTGAAAGAAGGGTCGACGGTGCGCTACTACCTGGGCGATCCCGGCCTGGATGGCGCCTCTGCCGGCACCACCGGCACGACGTCCGTCACCGGCAATCTCGAGCTGAGCGCCAAGTTGCAGGTCCGGCCGAATAATCAGCCCACCCTGGGTTACTACCGCCTGTTCACTTACGGCGGCGCGTTGAGCGGCTCGGGCTTGGTGCTGGAAGCGGTGCCAGCGGGTCACGCCTGGGATCAGGTGTCTGTTGACACCTCGCGCACCGGCTTTGTCGATCTGCGTGTTGCCGCCGCCAATGCCGCGCCCGACACCTTGTTGACCTGGAACGGCGGCTCTGGCACCTGGGGCGCTGGCAGCATGCAATGGCAGTCCGATAGCCAAGCCAACTGGTCTGGCGCGTGGGGGCAACAGCATGCCGTGTTCAACGGACCTGCTGGCACGGTCAGCATTGACGGCCCGCAATCGTTCAAGGGCTTGCAGTTTGTGTCCGACGGCTGGCAGCTCAATCAGCACGCCAACGGTGGCGCCTTGCAGACGTCCATCGACGGCAGCGAGCTGCGCGTGCTGGCCGGCACCTCGGCCACGATCGGCGCGCCGATTCAAGGCGCGGGCGCGGTCGACAAGACAGGTGACGGCACGCTCGTGTTGGAGGGCGTCAATAGCTACACCGGTGGCACACGCTTGTCCGGCGGCGTGCTCAGCGTGGCGCAGGATGCCAATTTGGGCGATGGCGCGGGCGGGCTCATCTTCAATGGCGGCACGCTGCGCGTGACGGGGCAGAGCTTCTCGCAGACGTCGCGCGGCGTGCAATGGGGTGCGCAGGGCGGGGCGTTTGATATTGCTTCGGCAGCCAATCGCTTTACCGTCAACCAAGCGCTGTCCGGCACGGGCGACCTCGTCAAGCTGGGCGCAGGCACGCTGGTGCTGACCGGCGTCAATGCGTATGGCAACACGCGCGTCGAGGCGGGCACGCTCGTAGGCAATACCGATTCGATTCGCGGCAATGTGCTCAACCAGGCGAGTCTGGTGTTCGACCAGGCGCAGAACGGAACGTTTGCCGGCGACATCACGGGCGCGGGTGCATCAACCAAGACGGGCGCGGGCACGCTGACCTTGACCGGACGCAGCGCGCAAGATTGGCGCGTCGCGGGCGGCACGCTGGCCGCATCGGCTGGCGCGCTGTCGGGCAATGTGGACGTGAGCGCGCCGGGTGCCTTGCAGTTGGATGCCGCTCAGACGTCTTCCTACTCTGGCGTGTTGACGGGGGCGGGAGCGTTGTCCAAGACCGGCGCAGCCATGCTGGCCTTGACGGGCGACAGTTCCGCGTTCACCGGCGCCACCACGGTCAACCAAGGCGTGCTGTCTGTCGGCATCAATGGCCAAGGCAAGTTGGGCGGCACGATCACCGTGGCGCGTGACGCAACCTTGCAAGGCACCGGTACCGTGGGCTCGACGGTCATCCGTTCGGGCGCCACGATTGCGCCGGGCAACTCCATCGGCACCTTGCACGTCGCAGGCGACCTGACGCTGGAAGCGGGCTCCGTGTACCGCGTTGAAGCCGACCCGACGTCGAATAACAGCGACCGCATCGTGGTCAGCGGCGCCGCCAATCTGGCGGGGTCGGTGCTGCATGTCGGCCCTGATGGCAACCTGGCCGGCGAGCGAACCTACACCATCCTGAGCGCCAACCGCGTGAACGGCACGTTCGAATCGGCCTCTTCGTCGTTCGCGTATCTGGAGGCCAATCTGGGCTACGACACCCAGGACGTCACGTTGCGGCTGGACCGCAAGCAGGTGCCGGTCGACCCGTCGACGCCCCTGACGCCCGAGGCGCCGGAAACGCCAAGCAAGCCGACGACGCCGGAAACGCGTCCGATGCGCTTTGCCGATGCGGCGGCGACACCGAACCAGCGCGCCACCGCAAACGCGTTGGATAGCCTGTCGGGCGCGAACCCGCTTTACCAGTACGTGCTGACGCTGCCGGAAGGTGCGCCTGCTGGCGTGTTCAACAGCCTGTCTGGCGAAACCCACGCCAGCGTGGCGTCCAGCCTGAATAACCTTAACGGCTTGTCGCGGAACCTGCCCTTCAAGAGCCTGCGCACGAATTTGGACGCAGGTTTGGAAGCGGGTGCGGCCACGGCGCAGGCAGGGGGTGTTACGCCTGCGTCTGCGTTGCCGGGATCGAAGGCGCAGCCGGCGTGGGCAGAGTTGGTCGGCAACTGGCAAACGCTCAATGGCAACGACAACGCATCGCGCGTGGATCAGCGCACCGGCGGCGTGTTCGTCGGCGCCGATCACGCCGTGGGCGGCGGTTGGCGCCTGGGTGGGGCGCTGGGCTATACCGACAGCCGCATCCGCGTGGACGCCAATTCTTCGAAAGCGGATGTCGATAGCTACAGCGCCACGGTCTATGGCGGCAAGGCGTTCTCGGCGGGTCCGGGCAAGATCAATTGGCTGGTGGGCGCGGGTTATACGTGGCACAACGTTTCCACCACGCGCAATGTCGCCGTGGCGGGCCAAGCTGAGAAGCTGACGGCGGACTACGGCGCCAGCACGGGCCAGATCTTCACCGAACTGGGCTATGCACTGCCGGTGGCCGAACGCGCGCAACTGGAACCCTTTGCGGGCGTTGCGTGGTCGGACACGCGTACGCGCGGCTTCCAGGAGTCGGGCGGCTTGGCGGCGTTAAGCGGTCAAAGCAGCCGCAATTCGCTGACCACCACCACGTTGGGCCTGCGCGGCAAGACAGCCTTCACCGCTGGCAAGACGGAAGGCGTGTTGCGCGCCGCGGCCGGTTGGCGCCATGCATTTGGCGACGTCACCGCGCGCTCGACCCTGGCGTTTGATGGCAGCCAGCCGTTCACGGTGGCGGGTGCGCCCTTGGCACGCAACGCCGCGTTTGCCGAACTGGGCGTGGACGTAGCCGTATCGCGTTCCGCCACGATCGGCATTACGTACAGCGGCCAGTACGGCGGCGGCAATCGCGAGAACGCCGGAACCGTCGGCGTGACGTGGCGGTATTGATCACGCGCGGCTAGCGTGTGGCCCCCTGCGGAAGGTGCAATGCCTTCCGCGGGGGATGATCATTTGCGAAGAGAGCGGATCGGCCGGCGCGACAGTTGCGTCGTGAAGTCTTGCCGGGCATCGCAGAGGATGTGGACGTACACAGTTGTGCCAATAACCTCGGAAATCACGCGGTTGTTGGCAGCCAGAATTTCAAGGAAATGCGTGGCGGGCAGTTCGGGTGGTGCGTGTCCGGACAAAGGGAATGCTTCGAGATTCTCAAGCGCCCTTCGAATTTTGGCGTAGGCGTTTAACCACGTGCGTTGTGAAAAGTGCCGTCGGATGTAGCGTCGGATTTCCAGCAGATCGTCTTCCGCGGAACGAAGAAAGACAATCTTGTATTTCACGCTTCGTCTGCCTTGTCCAAGGCATCGATTCTTGCGAACACTTCCGAAGCCGAGACGACTTGTCCGTCTTCGATATCCCGGCGTCCGTGGGCAAGCAGTTGAAGCAGGGCGATTGTCTGCTCCTGCTCTTCATAGCTTTGGACGTCCATGACGACAAGCTTGGCTTCACCGTTTTGAGTAATCAGCATGGGTTCCCGTGTCTTCGTGAGAGTGGCAACGATCTCGGCAGCGTGGCTTTTGAGATAGGAAATGGGTTTGACCTGGGTTGAGTACTTCATGACCGGATTCTCCTGTCAGACGGGTGGACCGCTTGTAGTCTTAATTCGGTCATGACCGCCGTGGCGCAGAGAAGTGAACACCGATCATGCCCCCCTCCCGCCCCGCCCGCTAGCCTCGGCTTACCGCAATCCCCATCCCTCACCCCACCGGCAACGCACGCCCCACACTCGCCGCCAGCATCTGCGCCGTTGCTGCTGACAGCGTCCAGCCCAGGTGTCCGTGGCCGGTGTTGTAGAACACGCCGGGCCGTTTGCCTGGGCCGACGCGCGGCATCATGTTGGGGGTCATGGGGCGCAGGCCGCACCAGGGCACCACGCGGGCGGTCTTCACGTTGGGGAAGTGCTTGCGGGTCCAGTCGATCAGGGGTTGGACGCGTTCGGCTCGGATGTCCATGTTGAAGCCGTTGAATTCCGCCGTGCCGGCCACGCGGAAGCGGTCGCCCAGGCGGCTGGTGACGATTTTTGCGGCTTCGTCGAGCAGGCTGACGCGCGGCGCGGCGGCCTGGCTTTCTGCGTCGTCCAGGTGGACGCTGATGGAATAGCCCTTGACCGGATAGATGTTCAGCGAGTCGCCCAGTTGCCTGGCGAACTTGCGGCTGGCCGCACCGGCGCAGACGACGATGGCGTGCGCTTCGTGTTGCTCGCGTTGTGTGCCGCCGTTGCGCAGGATGTCGAGCGTATAGGGGCGGCTCTCGCGGGCGCGGCTGTCTCGGCTGATGGTGTCGATGTCGGCGTCTTGCACGAAGGTGACGCCGCGGCGTTCGCAGGCGGCGGCCAGGCCGCGTGTAAATTTGTGAATGTCGCCGGTGGCGTCGGAGGGCGTGTAGAAGCCGCCGTAGCAACCGGTTTGCAGGGTGGGTTCGATGTCACGCGCTTCGCTGCTGGACACCGCGTAGCGTTCAAGCCCGCCTGCTTCCAGCAGCGCGTTCGAGCGGCGCGCGGTGTCGAAGCTGGCGGCGTCGTGATAGATGTGCAGGATGCCCCGGCGTTCCAGGTCGAAATCGATGCCTTCTGCGTCGGCCATGTCGAACAGGTGTTGGCGGGCTTCGATGGCCAGGCGGGTGGTGGCGATGGTGTTGTCGCGGTAGTTCGGAATTTGCGCCATGAACTGCGCCAGCCACGAATACTTGTGCCAGCTGAACTTGGGGTTCAGCAGCAGCGGGGCGTTCTTGCGCAGCATCCAGCGCAGGCCTTTCAGGATGGTGGCGGCGCTGTTCCAGACTTCGGCGTTGCTGGCCGATAGCTGCCCGCCGTTGGCGTAGGACGTTTCCATGGCGGGGTAGCGCTGGCGGTCGTAGACGGTGACGTCGTAACCCAGTTTGGACAAGGCATAGGCGGACGTGACGCCGGTGATACCGGCGCCAATGATGGCGATGCGGGGCATGATGGCTCCAGACGGTGTGGCAGCGGCCCATGTAGGCCGCAGCACCCCATCTGTCTCTGTACCTGAGAGCTTCACCCGCGGCGCTGACGGCGGCGGGTTCCCCTTCGGTGGGCGCGCACGGCGCCTCTCTCCAGATTGTCTAGACTCGCGCAGTCCTGTTGCCTGAGAGTTTCCGGGGCGGTTGCTCCGTCGGCGCTGGCCGCAAGGGCCAGTCTCTTCTACGCGGTTTTAAAACGACGGGGTACAGAATAGCCAAGTTTCTGTCGCATTTGATTCAGGGTTAGTACTATGTTGCCGGCGGCGCACGTGGCTGCCTGATCAAAATAGGACGATAAGAATGCGCTTTCCTGCGATGCGACGCACGATGTTCTTGGCAATGACAGTTTTGTCATCGATGGCGTTCGCGCCGCCTGCGATGGCGGCGCCGTCCGACACCGGCCGCAAGGTCGAGGCTGCGACGCCGTCCGACACGAACCGCAAGATCGACGCCGCAGCGCAGGCGCTGATGCAGGAGCACGGCGTGCCGGGCCTGGTGATCGCCATTACTCGCGACGGCCGTCACGAGTTCCATCCCTACGGTGTGGCCTCGCGGCAGACAAAGGCGAAGGTCAGCCCCGACACGCTGTTTGAAGTTGGCTCGATCAGCAAGACCTACACGGCGACCTTGGCCACCTATGCAGAAGCGCTGGGCAAGCTGTCGCTTGGCGACAGCCCGGCGCGTTTTGTGCCTGCGTTGCAGGGTTCGGAATTTGCCAAGCTCAGTCTGATTCATTTGGGTACGCACACGGGCGGCGGCTTTCCGTTGCAGGTGCCGGACGCGGTGCGCAATGATGCGCAGCTGATCGCCTATCTGAAAGCCTGGACGCCGCAGTACGCGGCCGGCACGCAACGCACGTACGCGAATCCCAGTATCGGCATGTTGGGCGTGGTGGCGGCCAAGAGCCTGGATCAGCCGTTCACGCAGGCCATGGAGAAGACGCTGTTTCCGTTGCTGGGCTTGTCGCACACCTACATCGACGTGCCGGCGGCGAAGATGGGCGATTACGCGCAGGGCTACAACAAGCAGGATGCGCCCGTGCGCGTGAACCCGGGCGTGCTGGCGGCCGAGGCGTATGGCGTGAAGACCAGCGCGCGCGACTTGATTCATTTCGTCGATGCCAACATGAACGCCGCAGGCAACGATGCCATTCATCGCGCGATTCGCCAGACGCATGTGGGGTACTACCGCGTGGGCGACATGGTGCAGGACCTGGCGTGGGAGCAGTTGGCGTATCCCGCCACGCTGGACGCGCTGCTGGCGGCAAACGCCGGCACGCTGAATAGCCATAGCCACCCGGCCACCGCGCTGACGCCGCCGTCCGCGCCGCGCGATGATGTGTGGATCAACAAGACGGGGTCGACCAATGGTTTCGGCGGTTACGTGGCGTTCGTGCCGGCCAGGAAGGTGGGGGTCGTGATCCTGGCCAACAAGAACTATCCGAACGAAGCGCGCGTACGGCTGGCGTATCAGATTCTGGAAGTGCTGATCAAATAGTGTCCGAGCGGGGCGTCAAGACCCTGCTTCGTGGGGGCGGCGGGCACGCGCTGCATCAAAGCGCGGCAGCAGCCCCATCACCTCCAGCCGTTGGCACAGTTCACCCAGGCGTTTCAGCTTGTAGGCGTCCACGTCGACACCGGCGTAGTCGTAAAAGCCCTGGCCATCGCGCAAGCCGTTGCGCCCTTGCTCCATGTTGCGGGCGATGACATCGGGCGCGGCGAAGCGCGGGCCGATTTCGGCGGACAGGTAGCGCGACGCGTAGTAAAGAATGTCGCCGCCGCCCCAATCAATGAATTCCAGCAAGCCCAGCACCGAGAAGCGCAGGCCGAAGCCCAGCCGCACGGCGGTGTCGATGTCTTCGGCGCTGGCCACGCCTTCCTCGACCATGCGGGCAGCTTCGTTCATGGCCAAGGCCTGAATGCGCGGCACGATGTAGCCCGCAGCAGGGGCGCATTGCACCGGCGCCTTGCCGGCTTGCCGCAAGACGTCCAGCAGGCGGTGCAGCGCGTCGTCACAGGTCTTCGGGCCGCGGCTCACTTCTACCAGCGGGATCAGATGCGCCGGGTTCAACCAATGCGCGTTCAGGAATCGTTCGGGGCCCGCCACGAGTTCCGCCAGTTCGGTCACCAGGAACGTGGATGTGGTGGACGCGATGACGGCGTCGGGCGCGCAGGCTTGGCCCAGCCACAGGAAGGCATCGCGCTTGACGTCCAGCCGCTCGGGCACGGCTTCGAAGACGATGCGTGCCGCATGCAGGTCAGCCGCCGCGCTATCGCGGCCGCACAGGCGCACGCGGCGCATTGCGATGTCAGCTTGTGAGGCGTCCAGCAGGCCTAGCCGCGTCATCGTGGCCAGTTCGCGTTGCAGATTGGCCCGCACGCGCGCGTCGTGCTCCGTTTGCTCAGCCGCGCTGCGGGGCTTGATGTCGATCAGCGTCACGTCCCGCCCCGCATGCACATAAGACAAGGCAATGCCTTCGCCCATGCGCCCCGCGCCGACCACGCAGATTCTGTCGTCCATGTTCAGCATCCTTGCGCCAGCAGTTCGGCCATGCCGCTGCGCGACAGGCGATCCAGCCCCAGGCGTTCCAGCGTGCGGCCTTCGGCATAAAGATCGCGGCCGGTGATGGCGCTGGCGACGCTAAGCAGCCCCTGCGCAACCGGGGTCGGCACGCCGGCCCAACGGCCCATCGACACCAGGAAAGACAGGCCCAGCCGCGTGTCTTCCAGCATGTAGCGATGCGTGTGCAGGTCGATGGTTTCCCGCCAGTCGCCGCTGTCGGTGAGCTTGCCGTGCGCGCCGCGGCCGTACATCCATTCGTCGCCCTCGGTGGCGTAATGGTCGGCCAGCGGGAAGTGCGGCGCGGCGTAGCCTAGCGCGACACGGATGGCGATGCGTTCGGCGTCCAGCGCGTCGGTGACGCGGCGGATGGACGCTTGTGTGCCTTCGTTGTGGATGTCCCACTTATCGAAATGTTCAAGTGGCCCGGCGTTCATCATGATGAGCGGCGGGTGGATGATGGGGCCCGCGTTCATCAACGCGCCCGACAGGCCGTCTTCAATGGGTTCGATGCTGGGGTAAGCCTGCTTCAACCGCGCCAACGCGTCGTCCGACAAGCAGCTGGGGAATACGCCCGTGGGCAGCCGCGTGGCGTAGCCGCTGATCACGACCGTGTTCCCGTGCTTGCGCGCCAGATAGGGCAAGGTGCCGGTTTCGGCATAGGCCACGCGCGCGGTATTGCCGGCGTCTTTCTGGGCGCGCGCAAAGACGTAGCTGCCGAACGTGCCGGGCGGCAGGAACACCACTTGCCCGTCTTGCAACAGCGGCGCCAGCAGCGGCGCCAGCGCGTCGTGCGTGGTCGAGGGCAGGGGCACGACAAGCACTTGGGCGTCAGCCACCGCGTCTGGCAGCGAGGCGCTCAGTGCCAGTTGGCCTGGCCCCTTGCCCAGCGGCACGTGGCGCGTGCCGCGATAGTCGGTGACGGTCAGCGCGCCTGCGTCGCGCAAGCCCTGGAAGGCGGCGTCGTCGCGGCGCCACCAGCGCACCTCGTGCCCGCGTTCCGCCAGTTCGGCCGCCGCCGCGTAGCAGCCGTGGCCGCCGCCTATTACGCTGATTCGCATGATCAAAGCTCCTTCGATAGAGCCTTGATCCTAGCGGCGGGGCGCCACGCGACGCTGCGCCAAACGCGCAACCGCCATTCCAATCCGGCAAGGGAATAGGGCGGGCCGCGTAGGTCGGGCCGCGCAGGCCGAGCAGGCGCCGCTTACGCTACGCCCTGTGCTGGCGCAAGGTATCCGACGGCAGGCAGCCGTAACGCTTGCGGTAATGGGTGGCGAAATGCCCGAAGCTGGTGACGCCGTGGCGCAGCAGGATGTCGGTGACGTTGTCGCCCGCGCGCGCCGCTTCCAGCGCGGCATGCACCAGCGTCAGGCGTTGGTTGCGCACATAGTCGCTGGGGCTTTGCTTCAAGAATTGCGTGAAGCCGTTCTGCAAGGTGCGCACCGACACGCCGCAATGCGCGGCCAGATCCGCCAGCGAGATGGCCTCGTCAAGATGATGCTCGATGTATTCCCGCGCGCGCCGCACATGCTGGGGCAGCGGCTGGCCGCGCTGGGCGCGCAGCGATTCGGAATAGTTATGGGGCAGTTGGGTCAGCAGCAAGGCCAGCAGGTAGTCGGAAAACCCCGCCGCCAGCGTCTGCGTAACGCCATCAATGGCAGGGTGCTGGTACAGCCGGCAAAGATAGTCCAGCGTTTCGCGCACGGCGGCCAGGCCCGGCGCGTCGGCATCCACTTCCAGATCAAATACCAGCGCCTGCTTGATGGGGCGGTCAAGCAGGCGTTGCAGTTGGTGCTCTAGCGCTTGGCGCTCGACACGCAGGATCAGGTTGCGGCAGTCTCGGCCAATGCTGATCACGCTGGGCTCGGATGGCGACGAAATCGTCAGGCTGCCCGCCTGCATCAACGCGCTGCGCTTGCCCAGCGTCACCAGCCCCGAGCCTTGCAGCGTGATGCGGATCAGGTAGTAGCTGGCGATGTCGCCGGCGTCGATCTCGACTTCGGCGCCGTAGTGCAGATCAAACAGCGCCGCGTTGCCGAAGAACACGCCGTACAGACGCGACTGCAAGGGTTTTCCCTGGGCGACGCACATGCGATGCGACCAAAGATGTTGGCTGACCTGATCCTTGACCTCGGCGGCGTTGCCCGAGTTCAGCAAGCAATGGCGGTTCAGCGGATAGGTGTCGTTGAACATGCTTTCCTGCGCGGTGGGAACAGTCATTGCGTCCGGCGTATAGAGCCTGGCTGCGCAAAGACCTACAAAAGACGGACAACTACCAGGGAAAAAAATGACTGACGCCACGCTGCCGCAAGTGACGAAACGAAGCTACGCCTACGAGTGGTACGTCGTCGTGATATGCATGCTAGCGTACATATTTTCCTTCGTCGACAGACAGATCCTGGCGTTGATGATCGAACCGATCAAGCACGATCTTCAGCTGTCAGACACGCAGTTCAGCCTGTTGCACGGCTTGGCGTTTTCGCTGTTCTACGCGGTAATGGGCATCCCCGTCGCCCTGCTGGCCGACCGCTATTCGCGCCCGAAGATCATCGCCATCGGCGTGGCGTTCTGGAGCCTGGCGACGGCCGCCTGTGGCCTGTCGCGCAACTTCGCGCACATGTTCCTGGCGCGCATCGGCGTGGGCGTGGGCGAGGCCGCGCTGTCGCCCGCCACCTACTCCATGCTGAGCGACATGTTTCCGCGCGACAAGCTGGGCCGCGCCGTGGGCATCTATTCGATTGGCTCGTTCATCGGCGGCGGCATGGCGTTTTTGATTGGCGGCTACGTCATCAACTTGCTCAAGAGCGTGGACAGCGTGGTGGTGCCATGGATAGGCGCCATGCGGCCCTGGCAGGTGACGTTCTTCATCGTGGGCTTGCCGGGCTTGCTGGTGGCGTTGCTGATTCTATTGACCGTGCGCGACCCGCAGCGGCTGGGCCTGCGCCGCAGCGCCGATGGCCAGGCGAAAAAGCCAACCATCCGCGATACCTTCCGCTTCCTGGGCCGCCACCGCCGCACTTTCTTTTGCCACTACCTGGGCTTTTCGTTTTACGCCATGGTGCTGTTCGCGCTGCTGGGCTGGACGCCCGCCTTTTACATGCGCAAGTTCGGCATGTCGCCCGTGGACGTGGGGTACATGCTGGGTGTGGTGGTGCTGGTGGCCAACACCGCCGGGGTGTTCTGCGGAGGCTGGCTGACGGATGCGCTGGCCAAACGCGGCTACCGCGATGCGCCGCTGCGCGCAGGGGTGATCGGCGCCGTGGGCATGGCGTTGCCGGCGGTGGCGTTCACGCAGGTGGACAGCGTGGGGGTGTCGGTGGCGCTGTTGCTGCCCGCGATGTTCTTTGCGTCGTTTCCGATGCCTACATCGACCGCGGCGATGCAGATCTTGCCGCCGAATCAGATTCGCGCGCAGGTGTCGGCGCTGTTCCTGCTGATATCGAACCTGATCGGTCTGGGGCTGGGCACGACGGCGGTGGCTTTGCTGACCGACCGTTTGTTCATGAATCCCGGCGCGGTGGGGCAGTCGCTGTCGCTGTTGATTGGCGGGGCCGCGGTGCTGTGTGTGGGGCTGCTGGCGGCGGGCTGCAGCAGCTATCGGCAGAGTCTGACGCGCGAGGAAGGTGAGGGGAATCCCTTGTAGGGCGGCGTTTGCATCGGGCTGGTACACAGCGCAGAATCGGGCGAACCTTTGCCGCGAGGTGTCGCGGCCGACTTGTCACCAGGAGTCCCCATGAGCCTTGCCCCCGCACCTGAAACGCTGGCCGACCTGCGCGTGGATGGCGCACGCTTGTGGCAGTCTTTGATGGATTTGGCCGCGATCGGCGGCACGGAAAAAGGCGGCGTGTGCCGGCTGGCGCTGACCGAGCTTGACCGCCAGGGGCGCGACCTGTTCGTGCGCTGGGTGCGCGAGGCGGGCTGTGAGGTGCGCGTGGATGCCATCGGCAATATTTTTGCGCGCCGTCCGGGCCGCAACAACGACTTGCCCGCCGTGATGACGGGCAGCCACATCGACACCCAGCCCACCGGCGGCAAGTTCGACGGCAACTATGGCGTGCTGGCGGGTCTGGAAGTGTTGCGCACGCTGAACGACCAAAACATCCAGACCGACGCCCCGCTGGAGCTGGCCGTGTGGACCAACGAAGAGGGCTCGCGCTTTGTGCCGGTGATGATGGGCTCAGGCGTGTACGCGGGCGCGTTCACCTTGGAGCATGCGCTGTCGCAAGAAGACCGCGAGGGCGTCAGCGTGCGGGATGCCCTGAGCGCCATCGGCTACAACGGCAAGGCCGCCGTGCCGCCGTCCAAGCCAAACGAAGTGGGCGCCTATTTCGAGGCGCACATCGAGCAAGGCCCGGTGCTGGAAGCGGCCGATACCGTGATCGGCGTCGTGACCGGCGCGCTGGGGCAGCGCTGGTACGACGTGGTGCTGACGGGCGTTGAAGCGCATGCCGGCCCCACGCCGATGCCGCTGCGCCGCGACGCCTTGTTGGCGGCGTCGGAATTGGTGCTGGCCGTGAACCAGATTGCGCTGGCGCATGCGCCCGATGCGCGCGGCACGGTGGGCTGGATGGATGTGTTTCCCAATTCGCGCAACGTCATCCCCGGCCGAGTGCGCCTGACGGTAGATTTGCGCGCGGCTGACGACGTGACGCTGTCCGCCATGGACGCCGCCTTGGGCGCGGCGGTGCAAACCGCGGCCGATAACCGGGGCGTGCAGGCGGACGTCGAGCAGGTGGTGTATTTCGCGCCGCAACCTTTTGCGCCTGCGCTGGTGCAGTCGGTGCGGGACGGCGCGCGCGATTTGTCCTTGTCGGCAATGGATGTGGTCAGCGGGGCCGGGCACGACGCGGTGTATGTGGCCCGCGTCGCGCCTACCGCGATGATCTTCGTGCCGTGCAAGGACGGCATCAGCCACAACGAAATCGAGGACGCGCGCCCCGATCACCTGGAAGCGGGATGCAACGTCCTGCTGCGCGCCATGTTGGCGCAAGCGCGGGTCGCATGATGCGTTGACGTGCAGGCTGCACCAAGGCGGCGCACGCGGCGCTGCGTTGGTGCCGTTCAGGCGCGCTACGCCGCAGCCAGGCGCTCTCCACTGGCTTGCGGCGTACCTTCTCTGCGCCATCGGCGCGCCTGCGCCGCATGCTGGTATTCCCTCTGACCGATAGCGCTCCGCCAGTGCTGCTGCCCGCGCCCGCGTGTGTGACGTCGCGTGCACCGTGCCGG
Organism: Achromobacter sp. NPDC008082; assembly: GCF_042957345.1. Classification (NCBI taxonomy): domain Bacteria; kingdom Pseudomonadati; phylum Pseudomonadota; class Betaproteobacteria; order Burkholderiales; family Alcaligenaceae; genus Achromobacter; species Achromobacter sp. NPDC008082. The sequence continues at coordinate 28,441 of NZ_JBIBIB010000006.1, read as the reverse complement.
GCCGCTCGGGACTATCCCTGACACCGCTGCGAAGTTCTCAAAATGGCACAGATATTGCTTATACAAATTCTGTGTACTAACTCTGTTCACGCGCTTGACACCCTCGCGGGGAATGCGCGTTCGGGGTTGGTTCCTTCATCCGGCTCCTCGCCATGCAAGACATTGGAGAACCACAATGCAGACACGGAGTTTCCGCATCAAATCCCTCGCCGCCGCGCTTGCGCTGACGGCGGCCGGCGCCGCCGCCATTGCCCCCGCGTCGGCGCACGCCGAAAAGGTCTTGCGCATTGGCATGACCGCGGGAGACATCCCCCGCACGCTGGGTCAGCCAGACCAGGGGTTCGAGGGAAATCGCTTCACCGGCATTCCGATGTACGACGGCCTGACGCAATGGGACCTGTCGCAGAAGGACGGCCCCAGCGTGTTGATACCGGACCTTGCCGTGTCGTGGGAGGTGGATGCGGCGGACAAGACGAAGTGGGTGTTCAAGCTGCGACCCGGCGTGAAGTTTCACGACGGCTCCGACTTCAATGCGGACGCCGTGGTGTGGAACGTGGGCAAGGTGCTGGACAAGAGCGCCCCGCAGTTCGACGCCAGCCAGGTGGGCGTAACGGCCTCGCGCATGCCCACGCTGAAGTCGGCGAAAAAGATCGACGACCTGACGGTAGAGCTAGTCACCACCGAGCCGGATTCCTTTCTGCCGATCAACCTGACCAATCTGTACATGGCGTCGCCCGCGCACTGGAACAAGAAGCTGGCGGACGTGCCTGCGTCGGTGACCGATGCCGCCGAGCGTTCGCAGAAGGCTTGGGCCGCGTTTGCGGCGGACGCGTCCGGCACCGGCCCCTTCAAGATGGCCAAGTTCGTGCCGCGCGAGCGCTTGGAAGTCGTCAAGAACGACCAGTACTGGGATGAAAAACGCCGGCCGAAGATCGACCGCGTGGTGATGCTGCCCCTGCCGGAAGCCAACTCGCGCACCGCGGCGCTGATGTCCGGGCAGGTGGACTGGATTGAAGCGCCCGCGCCCGATGCGTTCGACACGATCAAGGGCCGCGGCTTCATCATCTATTCCAACGAGCAGCCGCACGTGTGGCCGTGGCAGTTGTCGTTCAAGGAAGGCTCGCCGTGGCTGGATGCGCGCGTGCGTCAGGCCGCCAACCTGTGCGTGAACCGCGGCGAACTCAAGCAGCTGCTGGGCGGCATGATGGCCGAGCCCAAGGGAACGGTGCCGCCGGGCCATCCGTGGTGGGGCAACCCCAAATTCGACATCAAGTACGACCCGGACGCGGCCCGCAAGCTGATGACGGAAGCCGGCTTCTCCAAGGCCAAGCCCGTGAAGGTGAAGGTGCAGACCTCCGCGTCCGGCTCCGGCCAGATGCAGCCTTTGCCGATGAACGAGTTCGTGCAGCAGAACCTGAAAGACTGCTACTTCGACGTGAGCTTTGACGTGGTCGAGTGGAACACGCTGTTCACCAATTGGCGCAAGGGCGCCAAGGACCCGTCGGCCAACGGCAGCGACGCCATCAACGTCAGCTTCGCGGCCATGGACCCGTTCTTTGCCATCGTGCGCTTTGTCAGCACCAAGACCTTTCCGCCGGCCTCCAACAACTGGGGCTACTTCGGTAACGCCGAGATCGACGGCTTGATCAAGGATGCGCGCACCACCTTCGCACCCGCCGAGCGCGACGCGGCGCTGGCCAAGCTGCACGCGCGCGTGGTGGAAGAAGCGCCGTTCGTGTGGATTGCGCATGACGTCGGCCCGCGCGCCATCTCGCCGAAGGTCAAGGGCGTGGTGCAGCCCAAGAGCTGGTTCATCGATATCGCCACGATGTCGATGGATTGATCTTGAACGCGCTGGACGCCGCGCTGCGGCGTCCAGCGCCCTAGCCGGTGACGCCTATGCTGTCTTACCTTATCCGGCGCATCGCGTACGCCCTGCCCATCATGGTGGGGGTCGCGCTGCTCTGTTTTCTGCTGATTCATCTGGCGCCCGGCGATCCGCTGGTCTCCATTCTTCCGCCTGACGCGTCTGCTGACCTGCAACGGCAGCTGATGCAGCTCTACGGCTTTGACCGCCCGCTGGTGGAGCAATTCGCCGCTTGGTTATGGCGCGCGCTGCATGGCGATCTGGGCACGTCGATTGCCACTGGCCGGCCCGTGGCCGCCGAGGTCTTCAAGGCCGTGGGCAACACCTTGCGGCTGGCATGTCTGGCGACCTTGCTGGGCTTCATCGTGGGCGCGTTCCTGGGGTTCGTGGGCGGCTACTACCGCAATTCGGTAATGGACCGCGTGGCGTCCTTCGTGTCGGTCATAGGCGTCAGCGTGCCGCATTACTGGCTGGGCATGGTGCTGGTCATCATCTTTTCCACGCAACTGATGTGGCTGCCGCCGACCGGCGCGGGGCCGGGCGGGTCAGGCGAGTGGACGGCGGACTGGGCGCATTTTCGCCACATGATCCTGCCGGCCGTGACGATGTCGGTGATTCCGATGGGCATCATCGCGCGCACCGTGCGCGCGCTGGTGGCCGAGACGCTGTCGCAGGAATTCGTGGTGGGCTTGCGCGCGCGCGGGCTGACCGACCTGGGCGTGTTCCTGCATGTCGTCAAGAACTGCGCGCCCACGGCGCTGGCCGTGATGGGCCTGCAACTGGGCTATCTGCTGGGCGGCTCCATCCTGATCGAAACGGTGTTCTCGTGGCCCGGCACGGGCTTCCTGCTCAACGCCGCCATCTTCCAGCGCGACCTGCCCTTGTTGCAGGGAACGATTCTGGTGCTGGCGTTGTTCTTCGTGATCCTGAACCTGGCGGTCGACATCCTGCAAGGGCTGTTCGACCCTCGTATCGAAAGGAGCTGATATGACGGAATCCGTTGCCAGCCTGACCGCGGCGGCCGTCACGGCCCCCGTGGCGCGGTCGCCGGGCTATTGGTCCAACGTGTTGCGCCGCTTGCGGCGCGACCCGCTGGCGCTGACCGCGGGCGGCGTCATCCTGGCGCTGATCATCATCGCCATCCTGGCACCGTGGATCACACCGGCCGACCCGTTCCAGGCGTCGATGCTGAAACGCCTGCGGCCCATCGGCACTGAAGGCTACCCGCTGGGCGCCGACGAACTTGGCCGCGACATGCTGTCCCGCCTGATGCTGGGCGCGCGCCTGTCGCTGTTCATGGGCATCGTGCCGGTGATTGCCGCGTTCGTCGTGGGCAGCGCCATCGGCATCCTGGCGGGCTATGCGGGCGGCTGGACCAGCACGCTGATCATGCGGGTGGTGGACGTGTTCTATGCGTTTCCGTCGGTGCTGCTGGCCATTGCGCTGTCAGGCACCTTGGGCGCGGGCATCTTCAACGCCATTCTGTCGCTGACCATCGTGTTCGTGCCGCAGATTGTGCGCGTGGCCGAAAGCGTCACCACGCAGGTGCGGCGCAGCGATTATGTGGACGCGGCGCGCGCATCCGGCGCATCGCCCTTCACCATCGTGCGCGCGCATGTGCTGTCCAACGTGCTGGGGCCCATCTTCGTGTATTCCACAAGCCTGATTTCGGTGTCGATGATTCTGGCGTCGGGCCTGTCGTTCCTGGGGCTGGGCGTGCGTCCGCCTGAGCCGGAATGGGGCTTGATGCTGAACACCTTGCGCACCGCCATCTACACGCAGCCGTGGGTGGCGGCGTTGCCGGGCGTGATGATCTTCATCACGTCGATGTCCTTCAACCTGCTGTCCGACGGACTGCGCTCGGCCATGGAGGTCAAGGAATGAACGCTGTCATCGACGCGGCGCGCGTCACGCATGAAGACGTGGGCGGCCCCGCACAGCCCTTGCTGAGCGTGCGCGGTTTGATCAAACATTTTCCGTTGAAGCGCGACCCCTTATCGCGCGGCCGGGGCGGCAACGCCGTGCGCGCCGTGGACGGCGTGGACTTCGATGTGAAGAAAGGGGAAACGCTGGGCGTGGTGGGCGAATCCGGTTGCGGCAAGTCGACTACCGCGCGGCTGGTCATGCAGCTGATCAAGCAGGATCAGGGCGAGCTGGTGTTTGACGGCATGGCCGTGGGGTCGCGCGCGCTGGCGCTGCGCGAATTCCGGCGGCAGACGCAGATGGTGTTCCAGGATAGTTATTCGTCACTGAACCCGCGCATGACCATCGAAGACTCGGTGGCGTTCGGCCCGCTGGTGCATGGCAGCGCCAAGCGCGACGCCATTGCGGTGGCGCGCGGGCTGCTGGGCCGCGTGGGGCTGGACGCGCAACGCTTTGCCGGCCGCTATCCGCACGAACTGTCGGGCGGCCAGCGCCAGCGCGTGAACATCGCGCGCGCGCTGGCCTTGCATCCGCGGCTGGTGATTCTGGATGAGGCGGTGTCGGCGCTGGACAAGTCCGTCGAAGCGCAGGTGCTGAACCTGCTGCTGGACCTGAAAGACGATTTCGGGCTGACGTATATGTTCATCAGCCATGATCTGAATGTGGTGCGCTACATCTCTGACCGCGTCATGGTGATGTACCTGGGCGAAGTCGTGGAGCTGGGGCCGGTGGATCAGGTGTTCGACGCGCCGCGTCATCCCTACACGCAGGCGCTGCTGCGTTCGATGCCGTCGATGGAACCCGGGCAGCGCACGGAATCGGCGCCCTTGTCGGGCGACCCGCCCAACCCGATTGATCCGCCGCCGGGTTGCCGTTTCCATACGCGTTGCGCGTTGGCGCGCGCGGCCTGCGCCGCACAAGCGCCCGCCATGACGCAGCTAGACGGCCACGCCGTGCGTTGCCTGATTCATCAACCCGATTCCGGCTACGCCGCATCAGGAGCGCTGGCATGACCGCGACGACATCCCCCTTGGTCAGCATCCGCAACCTGGAAGTGGCGTTTCAGGCGGGCGCCAAGACCGTGCATGCGTTAAACGGCGTGAACCTGGAAGTGGGGCGGGGCGAAGCGGTGGCGCTGATCGGGGAGTCGGGCTCTGGCAAGAGCGTGACCCTGCGCGCGCTGATGCGCTTGCATCCGCCGCGCCGCACACGCATCCGCGGTGAAATGGTGGTGGACGGCCGCGACGTCTTGGCGATGAACGCGCGCGAGCTGGCCGCCATGCGCGGCCCGGTGGTGTCGATGGTGTTCCAGGAGCCGCTGCTGGCGCTGGACCCGGTCTACACCGTGGGCCGCCAGATCGAGGAAATGGTGCGCCGGCATACCGGCAAGAGCGCCGCGGAGGCGCGCGCGCGGGCGCTGTCGCTATTCGAACGCGTGCGCATTCCCAGCCCCGAGCGCCGGTTGCAGGCGTACCCGCATGAGATGTCGGGCGGCATGCGCCAACGCGCCATGATTGCGCTGGCGCTGTCCTGTAACCCGAAGGTGTTGTTGGCCGACGAACCCACGACCGCGCTGGACGCCACCGTGCAGATTCAGATTCTGCTGTTGCTGCGCGAACTGCAACGCGAGCTCGGGCTGGCCATTGTGTTCGTTACCCATGACATCGGCGCCGCCGCCGAAATTGCGGACCGCGTGGCCGTGATGTATGGCGGGCGCATTGTGGAGCAGGGCAGCATGGCCGACCTGTTGCGCGCCCCGCGCCATCCGTACACGCTGGCGTTGCTGAAGGGCCGCGCGCATGGGGCCATGCAAAAAGGGCAACGGCTTGAAACCATTCCAGGCTCCCCGCCCGACCTGGCCGCCTTGCCGCCGGGGTGTTCGTTTGCGCCGCGTTGCAGTCTGGCGGAAGCGCGATGCCTGGCGAGCGTGCCGGACATCGTGCCGGTGGCGGCGGGGCATGAGGTGCGCTGCGTCCGGGTGGCGTAGGGCGGGAACAGAAAGCGTGGCGTAGAGAGCGTGGGTGGGCGGCGGGGCTTGGACAGCGTTGGGTAGCGGGGCGGCGTAGGGCGGAATGGGGGGGCAGCGCCGCTCGGGACCGGTGTTCGACCCGGGCGTCGGGGGCTGGCAAAACTGGGGCGAAAGAGGAGCGGAATACAGGGGCGGAAAATAGGGTCGGAGCATGGCGGCGCACCCTGGCCCCGTTAAACCTGTTTCAACCCATCACCGCCCGTAGCGGGCCATTCGCCAGATGCCCCCTTCGTGGCCGATAATGCCCCCTTTACGCCAACAGCTGGACCCCTCATGCCCTGCGTTACCCGTCGTTTGTCTGTCCCCCTGCTCGTGTGCATTTCGGCAATTTTGGCAGGTTGCGCGTCGCCCAAGGCCGCCTACGAAAGAGAAGACTTCGCGCAGAACGACGTGTTTTCCCGGACCTTTCCCACCGCCAGCAACACGGCCTGCGACGCGGGCCGCCGCGCCTTGCTGAGCCAGGGCTACAACATCGACCGCTTCGATCCGGCGCGCGTGTCCGGACACAAGAATTTCCAGGGCGAAGACGGGCAGCACACGCAGATCAATTTCAATATCGATTGCGCCTCCGATGGCAGCGCCAACCAGCGCGCAACCGTGTTCGCCAATGCCGTGCAGGACCGCTACTCGATCAAGCGCACCACCAGTTCGGCCAGCGTGGGCGTGAGCGTGCTGGGTCAGGTGTCGATGCCGTTTGGCTCTAGCGACGATTCGCTGGTGAAGACGGCCAGCCAGACCGTGTCGCGGCCCAAGTTCTACGAAGGCTTCTTCCAGCTGTTGCAGCGCTTCCTGCCGGATGCCGAAGCCGCCGCCGCCCCGCATGTGCCAACGCCCAGCCGCGCCCGCGGATCGCAATCCAAACCGCTGGTTCCCGCCGACCCGGTCGTGTCGCCGGATGCGCCGGCCGATACCTTGAACCCGGCTGCGGCGAACGGCCCGTCTCCGGCGCCTGGGGCGGCAAAGGCCCCGGAAGCCGCGCCGGACAAGGCCGCGCCGGCAGCCGAAGCGCCGCATGCCACGCCGCCGTCCACTGCAGGCAATACGGAATCCGGCTCGACGGCTGCGACCCCGGCTGCGACCTCGGCCACGACCCCGGCGACCCCTTCGCCGACGACCACCACCCCGACGGCGACCCCGGCGGCCACGCCTGCGACGCCTGCCGTGTCGACGCCGGCAGCGGCGGGTGCCCCGGCCTCCGCCACCGGCAATTGACCGCCACTTTCCATACGCCAGCCACCGGCAATTTACCGCCGCTTCCCATACGCCCGCCACCGGCGCCTGACCGCTCCGTCCGGTTTGCGCTGACGCAAACCGGCGTTCAGCGCCCCGCTTGCCCGCGCCGAGCGTCCGGCGATAATGCCGGCCATGACTTATCAACTATTAAAAATGGCCCACGTCGCCGCTGTCGTGGCGTGGATTGTCGGCTCGCTGTTCGTCTCGTTGTTCCTCTTGTCGTCGCAACCGCAAGACGGTGACGAGGCGCCCAAAGAACGCAAGATGCTAGGCGCGCTGCGCCGCTGGACGCTGTGGGTCACGACCCCCGCCATGGTCATCACCTGGCTGATCGGCCTGCATCTGGCGATCACCTTCGGCTGGTTCGCCATGAACTGGATCTGGGTCAAGCTGGGCTTCGCGCTGGCGTTGTCGGCGTTGCTAGGTATTCAGAGCGCCGCCTTGCGCCGCATGGTGAAGGGCAATCTGAAGCGCCCGCCGATGATCGACCTGTATGCGCCGTTCACCGTCATCGCTTGCGCGGTCATCGTGACGCTGGTGGTGGTCAAGCCCTTCTAAGCGAATCGCTGACTAAGAAGCGCTGACCTGAGCCACGTGCTGACCTGAACCCAGCGCTGACCTGAAGCACGTGCTGACCTGAACCACGCGCCAACCTTCCGCGCACCCTGGCCGCGCGCATCGCTTATGCCGCCCGGCCATATCCAAAGATCCCTGTAATAAGGACTCAACGAAGTATTCGTTCGTGGCCGCCAGGGCCGTCCCTAGAATCGTCTCACTCATAACTGCATTGACTTAGAGGCGATTCCATCATGACTACCCGTTTTCTAGCTGCGGCGTCCGAGCACGGCGCATCGCCATCCGTCAAGCGCACGCGCGTCTTTCTGAAAGCGCTGGTGGGCGCGGTGCTGGCGTCGGCGGCGATGTTCCATGGCCCCGCCTTCTCGGCCGACCCCAAGCCGCTGAAAGTGGGCGTGCGTGGCGGCGTGGACGAGCAGATCTGGGAAGTGGTGACGCAAGTCGCCAAGAAGAATGGCCTGGCGGTGGAGCCCGTGATCATTACCGGCACCGCCAGCCCCAACGAGGCCCTGAACAACGGCGACCTGGAAGCCAACGCCTTCCAGCACATTCCCTTTTTGAACGACCAGATCAAGCAGCGCGGCTACAAGATCGTGCCGGTGGCGAACACGCTGATCTCGCCCATCGCCTTCTACTCCAAGAAATACAAGTCGCTGAAAGAACTGCCGGACGGCGCCAAGGTGGGCATTCCGAACGACCCCAGCAACCAGACCCGCGCGCTGGTCATCCTGCGCGACCAGGGCCTGATCACCTTGAAAGACGGCTTTGACCCGGCTACCGGCACGGCGACCCTGGCGGACGTCACGTCCAACCCCAAGAAGTTGAACTTCGTGGAAAGCGCGTCCGTGGTGCTGGCGCGTTCATTGCCGGATGTGGACACGGCCGCCATCGTGAACAGCTTTGCGTACCAGGCCGGCCTGATCGCCACGCGTGATGGCATTGCCGTGGAGAAGAAAGAAAACAATCCCTACGTGAACATCATTGCCGTGCGCGAAAAGGACAAGAACGCGCCGTGGGTGCCCGAGCTGGTCAAGGCGTACCACTCCGAGGAAGTGCGCCAGTTCATTCTGAGCAAGTACGAAGGCTCGGTGATCCCGGTTTTCTAAGCCGGGCAAGGCCATGATGCAACACGAATTTTCCCAACCCGCGACGTCGCGGGCGGCCGGTGACCATTCCGCGCCTGACGCGCACATCGTCTTTGACGGATTGCAGAAGCGATACCAAAGCGCGCAAGGCGTGGTGACGGCGCTGGCCGACGTGTCGTTCTCCGTGGCGCGCGGCGAGGTGTTTGGCATCATCGGGCGCAGCGGCGCGGGCAAGTCCACGCTGCTGCGTTCCATCAACATGCTTGAACGCCCGTCCGCAGGCCGCGTCGAGGTGGATGGCGTGGACGTGGGCCAGCTGGATGAAGATGCGCTGGTGGGCCTGCGCCGCCGCATCGGCATGATCTTTCAGCACTTCAATTTGCTGTCCGCCAAGACGGTTGCCGAAAACGTCGCGCTGCCCCTGCGTGTGGCCGGCGTGAAGCCCGCCGCCGCGCGGGCCCGCGTTGAGGCCTTGCTGGACATGGTGGGCCTGCGCGACAAGGCCGACGTGTACCCGTCCAAGCTGTCGGGCGGGCAGAAGCAGCGCGTGGGCATTGCGCGCGCGCTGGTGCATGAGCCCGAAATCCTGCTGTGCGATGAAGCCACGTCGGCGCTCGACCCCGAGACCACGCAATCCATTCTTACGCTATTGCAGGACATCAACCGCAAGCTGGGGCTGACGGTGGTGCTGATCACGCACGACATGGCGGTAATCCGCGAAGTCTGCCATCGGGTGCTGGTGCTGGACGGCGGCCGCAAGGTTGAGCTGGGCGACGTCTGGCGCGTGTTCGGCAACCCCCAGGCGGACGCCACGCGCGCCTTGCTGCGCCCCTTGCAGCACGAGCTGCCGGCGGACCTGGCGGCGCGTCTGGTGCCCGATCTGCAAGGCCGCGATGGCGTCGCCATCTTGCGGCTGCGCTTCACGGGGCAGGGAAGGCCAGAAGGCGTGTCGTTGCAAGCCTTGGCCGCGATGGGGCCGGGCGCAACGCTGCTGCATGGCGGCCTGGACCGCTTAAGCGGCCACGCGCAAGGCAGCCTGCTGGTCTCCGTGCCAGCGGGCGCATTACAGGAAGAGGCCGCGCGCGCCGCGCTGGTGGCCGATCAGATCAAGGTGCTGGGTTATGTCGCTGCCGATGCTTGATAAATACCTGCAAGCGTTCTTGCAGACCCTGGCGATGGTGAGCGTGTCCGCCGTCATCGCCATCGTGTCGGGCCTGGCGCTGGCGGTGGTGCTGACGGTGACCGCGCCCGGCAACCTGTACCCCAAGCCGCGTTTCAACAAGGCGCTGTCGATTACGGTGAACACGTTCCGCGCCATCCCGTTCATCATTCTGCTGGTGGCCATGTTGCCGTTCACCCGTTTTCTGGTGGGCACCACATTGGGCACGTGGGCGGCCATTGTGCCGCTGTCGGCCAACCTGGTGCCTTTCTTTGCCCGCATCGCGCAGGTCAGCCTGAACGATGTGGACCACGGGCTGGTGGAAGCGGCGCGCGCCATGGGATGCCGGCGCTGGCACATTGTGCGCCACGTGCTGCTGCCCGAGGCCTTGCCCGGCATCATTGGCGGCATGACGGTCAGCATCATCGCGATGATCAACGCGTCGGCGATGGCGGGTGCGGTGGGCGCGGGCGGCCTGGGCGATCTGGCCATCCGCTACGGCTACGAACGCTATGAAACGCGCGTGATGTTTGAAGTGATCGTGATTCTGATCGCGCTGGTGTCGATCGTGCAGTTCACCGGCGAATGGCTGTCACGCCGGGCCGACCACAAGCGCTAGCGCGGGGCGAATGATGCGCGCGCACCTAGCGCAATGCCGAAAACACGTTGGCCAATTGCCGCTTGCCCAGCTGTTCCTGCTCCGTCGCCATCTGGCCAATCGCGGCCTGATGCTGATGGAAGCGCGTCAGGTCGGCATCGCGCACAAACATCAGTTCGTCGTGGTCGGCATACCAGTATTGGCGGTTGTCATCCAGCAGCGTGATCATCTGGCCGAACTCTTGCAGGATGCGCGCTTCAAGGCGCCAGACCTGTTCCAGGCTGTCGTTGCGTTGCGCCAGCGACGTATCGAGCGTGTGCAGCATCTTCTGCTTTTCCGGTTCGCGGATGGCCAGCGAACGGATCAGCGCGGGCATGTTGTTCAACACTTGCAGGCTTTGCTGCCGGTACTTCGGCACCAGCCGTTCGGCCTGTTCCAGAATCATGCGGCTTTCGATCAGGCCGGCGTCATGCGCCAAACGGTGCGCATCCAGCAGGCGGGGCATGCCGATGGCTTTGAGCTCTTGCACATAGGCTTTGTGCTGCGCAAGGCGTTCGCTGGCAATGGTCTTGAAGGCGCGCTCCATCTCACCGTAGAAGCCGGTGGCCTTAGGCGTGGGGTCGATGGGCGGCAGTTCGCCGGATTCGCTTTCGGCGCCGCTGACCATCAGGTTGAGCGTGTCGGCCACCTTGCGGATTTCGCCGGTCGCCACGCGTTCCTGTTCGCGGTCGCGCATGTGGTTCAGCCCGGTCACCGCAGCGGCGATCAGCACCACCACGCCCACCGCGAGGGCGATGCGCAGGCGGCGTGGCCCGCCCTTGGGCGACGGCGGCGAGCTCTCCGGGGACGATTCCTGCGACGTCATGGCGCACCAAAAATTGGGGACATTGCTTTGCAATGTAACGAGTGGATCTGCACCCGTCAACGCCTGCGGACAGCGCCGGGAGCGTGCAATTTCTTGCAAGGGCGGGATGCCTTTGCGCCATCTGATGACAGGAGTTCACATGTCTGACACCTTCAAGCCAGGCTTCGCCACGCGCGCCATACACCTGGGTTATGACCCGCTGGATGAGCAAGGCGCCTTGTCGCCGCCGTTGTACCTGACGTCGACTTACACGCAGGACAGTATCGAAGCCTTCGACCAGATTCGTCTGGGCGAGAAGCAGGGCTATGTTTATGGACGCACGCGCAACCCCACGCAGGCGCTGCTGGAGGAGCGGCTGGCATCGCTGGAAGGCGCCGAGGCGGGCGTGGTCACGGCTTCAGGCATGGCGGCCATTTCGGCCACGCTGTTTTCGCTGCTGCAAAGCGGCGACGAAATCGTGGTGGACCAGATTGTCTACGGCACCGCTTTCACCCTGTTCACACAGGGGCTGACGCGCTTTGGCGTGCGGGCCGTGTTTGCGGACTTCACGCGCCCCGAGACGGTAGCCGCCGCCATCGGCCCCAAGACGCGCGCTGTGTATTTCGAGACGCCGGCCAATCCGAACTTGCGCTTGGTCGACATCGCCGCCGTGTCCGCCATTGCGCGCGGCAAGGGATTGCTGACCATCGTGGACAACACCTTCGCCACGCCCGTGCTGCAACGGCCGCTGGAACATGGTGCGGACATCGTGCTGCATTCGGCCACCAAATACCTGGGCGGCCATGGCGACCTGCTGGCGGGTGCGGTGGTGGGGCGCAAAGAGCACATTGACGCCATCCGCCTGCAAGGCCTGCGCTACTTCACGGGGGCGACGTTGTCGCCGTTCACCGCGTTCCTGGTGCTGCGCGGCATCAAGACGCTGGAACTGCGCGTGCAGCGCCATAGCGAATCCGCCTTGCAGGTGGCCAAGCTGTTGCGCGAGCATCGGGCAGTGGCGGATGTGTTCTATCCGGGGCTGGCCGGTACGGCGGGTGCAGACATCGCGCTGCGTCAACAGGCGGCGGGCGGCGGTTTGGTGGCGTTTGAGTTGAAGGGCGGACTGGCGGCGGGGCGCAATCTGCTGAACAGCCTGAAGCTTGCGCGTATCGCCGTCAGCCTGGGTGACCCGGAAACGCTGATCCAGCATCCGGCGTCGATGACGCATGCCAGCTATTCGGCCGAAGACCGCGAGAAGTATGGTTTGTCCGAAGGCCTGCTGCGCTTGTCCGTGGGCTTGGAGACGCCGGAAGATATTCTGGCGGACCTCAAGCAGGGTCTGGATCGGGTGTAGGGGCCGGCGTGCGCCGCCATGCCACCCATACGCCTTCGCCATCGAAGTGCCGCAGCCCCCGGCGCGCCACGGCCAGGCCTTCGCGCAGCACGTCCACATCCAGCCCGGGCAGATGGCGCAGCAGGGCGGGCGGCAACTGGTCGATGGCGAGCTGGTCTTCTTCCAGATCCACGCGCATCAGATCACCGTCTTCGCAGCGCAAGCGCAGAAACCACAGGCTTTCCATGTAGTCGCCATACCAGGGGTCGGGGAACATCGCCTTGCTGAAGGCGAACCCGAATTCCTCGACATCGCTCCACGGCCAGAACTCCTGCAAGCCCATCGCGCGCGCCAATTCGCACTGGCGCGTGAAACCGGTGTCGTCGAACCGCACGGTTTTGCGGAAAGGATCTTCGGGCGGGGGCGGGCCGATCAAGAACCGCTTGATGCGTGACCACATGGCAAGGATGAAGGCGAAAGGCGGAAGGCGGATCGGGCAGTGTATCGGACGGCGCCGCTGCAATGAAATCGCAATAGATGTTACAACGTTTGATTCTCGTCAAATCCACGCCTGAAGGCGCGCGTTAGGGTGTTGCCTTTGCCTCGCAGGTCGCCGGCGACTGGCCGGCCGGCGTGGGCAAAACGACAAGCGCAGCAAGGACTGGACACATGACAGACAAGACACCGCAAGCCGCCGAATCAGACACCGCCATCAGCCCGAAGCCGCGCGCACGCAGCACGCAGGGCGCCGCCAAACGCACGGTGCGCGCAGACAGCGGCACGGCTTCGCGCCGCACGCCGGCCAAACCCGCCATCGAACCGGTATTGCAGGCGCGCAAGAAAGTGGCGGCGCGCGAAGACGCGGCGCGTCAGGAAGCGGTGTCGGTGCTGTCGGACATTGCGCGCCGCTACACCATCGGCGCGGATACGCAAGCGCACGACGCGCTGCGTTCGGTGATCGAGGAACTGTCGGCGGACGATGCGCGCGCCGTGCATCGCGCGCTGCTGGACGCCAACACGCAAGTGCCGGGCAGCCGCCGCAACCCTGATGAAGAGCTGGCCACCGATTGGCGCGAAGGCATCTATCCGTATCGCCACCGCATGCTGCGCCGCAATTATGAAAAACAGAAGTATCAACTCCAGGTGGAATTGCTGAAGCTGCAAGCCTGGGTCAAGGCGACCGGGCAGCGCGTGGTGATTCTGTTCGAAGGGCGCGACGCGGCCGGCAAGGGCGGCACCATCAAGCGCATGATGGAACACCTGAACCCGCGGGGCGCACGCGTGGTTGCATTGGAAAAGCCGTCTGATACCGAAAAGGGCCAGTGGTACTTCCAGCGTTATGTGCAGCACTTGCCCACGGCGGGCGAGATCGTAATGTTCGACCGGTCCTGGTACAACCGCGCCGGTGTGGAACGCGTGATGGGCTTTTGCTCGCAGCAGGAGTATCTGGATTTTCTGCGTCAGGTGCCTGACTTCGAACGCCATCTGGTGTCCAGCGGCATCCACCTGATCAAGTTCTGGTTCTCGGTCAGCCAGGAAGAGCAGCGCCGCCGCTTCCTGCAACGCAAGGTGCACCCGCTCAAGCAATGGAAGCTGAGCCCGGTGGACTTGGCGTCGCTGGATAAATGGGACGACTACACGCGCGCCAAGGAAGCAATGTTTGCGCATACCGACACCGCGGACGCGCCGTGGATCGTGGTGAAGTCGAACTGCAAGAAGCGTGCGCGGCTCAACGCCATGCGCTACGTGCTGAGCCGCCTGCCGTATGAAGGCAAAAGCAGCGAACCCGATATGGCATTGGATTCGCTGATCGTGGGGCGGGCGCTGTAAAGCGGCTTGGGCGCGGGCGTTCAGCCCCCCAGCGCCTGAAGATTCAGCGTGTAGCTGCGGCCAATCCACACCGCGCAGTCGCGGTGGTCGCGCAGCGAATCGCCGGTGTTGGGATGCATGAACACATCCAGCTCGCCATGGTTCAGCGTTAACCAGGTTGCGATCTCGGCGAAGTGCGCCGGGGTGAACGCAATCTGGTAGCTCCATTGCGGATGCGGGCCGACGGGGCGCTCATGAAAGCGCCCCATGTCCATCTTGCCGTCGAACTGCGCAATCACCCGTTCGCGCAACGCATACGCGGCATCGCGGCTGGCCGCATCGAAGTACACGTGGGCGTGCCAACTGGCCACGCCGCTTACCGCCAGATCATTCATGGTTGTCTCGTCAGGTTCAGCCGCCGGCGCGCTTGGCGCGGTGGCCGCGGGTGGTTAGTGCGTCGATGATGCGGTCGCAGTGGTCTCCCTGCACTTCGATCACCCCGTCTTTCACGGTGCCGCCCGACCCGCAGGCCGTGCGCAATTCCTTGCCCAGCAGCGCAAGCGCCATCGGTTCCAGCGCCAGCCCCCGCACCAGCGTGACGCTCTTGCCTCCCCGGCCTTTGGTCTCGCGCGAGACCCGCGCCACGCCGTCGCCCGCAGGCACAGCGCGCGCGGCTGGTTTGCACTGGCATTGCGCAAGCGCTTGGCGGCACTCGGGACACATGCGGCCGCTTTCGGTGGAATAGACGAGCCCGCCGCTTGAACTGCGCTTCATCACTTGCCTCGCATCTGATCGATCAGGCGGCGGTCGCGCTTGGTCGGGCGGCCGGTTTCGATGCCTAGCGCCGGTTCCGGCGCCAGGCGGCGCATTTCGGCGGCGCGTTCGCGGGCGGCGATGCTGTCAGGGGTTTCCTCATAGAGCAGGCGCGCGACGGGGGCGGGGCCACGCACGCCGCTGACGGCCACGACCTGCACCTGTAGCGCCGGGTCTTCTTTGCGGATCGTGACGCGGTCGCCGGGTGCGACTTCGCGCGCGGGCTTCGCGGCTTGGTTGTTCACCAAGACCCGGCCCTTGCCGATCTCTTGCACGGCCAGGCTGCGCGTCTTGTAAAAGCGCGCGGCCCATAGCCATTTGTCGAGTCGAATCTTGTCCATCTTGCTGCTCTCTGCGATGTGCGGTCTGCAATGCGTTTGCCCAAGGCGCAATGATAGCGCCGTGCGTCACCCGGCGAAAAAATGGCGCCCCGCAGGGCGCCATTGCAAACTCCGTTCATCGGGCGTGAACGCCCGCGCGGCTTAGTCCAATTTCAGATTCGCTTCTTTCACCACGCGCTGCCATTTGGCAATTTCGGCGCGGCGAAACGTATCGAGCTCGGCCGGGGTCGAGCCGATGGGCTCGGCGCCAATGCCCGCCAATTGCTCGGCAATGGCCGGGTCTTTCAGCACCTTGGCCAGCGCCTGCGACACCTGGTCGACGATGGCGGGCGGCGTGCCCGCGGGGGCGAACACCGCGTTCCATTCATAGGTCTCGTAGCCCGGCACGCCGGACTCGGCAATGGTGGGCAGATCGGGTGCGGTCTTCGAACGTTCCAGGCCGCCCACGGCCACGGCGCGCAGCTTGCCGTTCTTCACGTGCTGCCACGCCGAACCCATGCTGGCGAACATGACGGGCACCTGGCCCGACATCACGTCGATCATGGCCGGGCCGCCGCCCTTGTAGGCCACATGTTGCAGCTGGGTTTTCGCCAGCAGGTTGAACAATTCGCCCGCCAGATGCTGTGCCGAGCCGGGGCCGGCCGACGCAAAGTACACATGATCCTTGGCGCCGGGCTGACCCAGCTTGATCAGGTCAGCCACCGTTTTCACTTCATACGAAGGCGTCACCACCAGCACGTTCGGCACACGCAGCAGCAGCGAGACGGGCGCAAACGCGGTCAGCGTGTCGAACTGCATCTTGGAATGCAGCGCGGGGTTCTGCGCATGGTTGGAGGCGTCGAGCATCAGCGTGTAGCCGTCGGGTTGCGCCTTGGCCACCACCGCGCCGCCGATCATGCCGCCTGCGCCACCCCGGTTTTCAATCACGACGGGCTGGCCGAGTTCGGCCGCGAGCTTGGGGCCGATCAAGCGGGCCACGACGTCCACGGTGCCGCCGGGCGGATAGGTCACCACCAGCGTGATGGCGCGGTCAGGATAGGCGGCAGACGCCGAGCTGGCGGCGCCCGCCAACAGGCCGGCTGCGACCAGCACGCCGAGGCGTTTGAGCAGAGGGTTCATTTTTTGTCTCCTTGGAATTGGAATAGCTGCAACGGCGTATCGGCAAGCACGATGCGCCGTTGCGTGGGGTCGTCGATCCACGCGTCCAGCCACTGCCGGGCGGCAGGGTAGGACGCCACGTGGCGATGCTCGGTGTGGGGCCAGTCGCTGCCCCACATCAAACGTTCGGGGGTAAAGGCCTGCAGCAGTTGTTGCGTGGCCTGCCAGCCCGAGGCTGCGCAGGCCGGAGCCTGCCAGTTGCGATACGGCGCGGACAGCTTGACCCAGACACGTCCGCGGTCCGCCTGTTGCAGCAGATACTGAAAGCCCGGGTCGGACACACCCAGCGCCGGGTCGGGCCGGCCAAAGTGGTCCACCACCACGCGGCATCCGGCCGCCAGCAGGGCGGGCATGACGTCCGGCAGGCGCTGGGCTTGCAGATGGACTTCAACATGCCAGCCCAACGCGTTCACGCGGGCCAGCAAGGCTTGCCAGGCGGGCGTGTGCAGTTCGGGCACGGGCAGGCCGATCAGGTTCAGGCGGATGCCCACAACGCCGGCGTCGGCCAGCGTTTGCAGCGCGGCGTCGGTAATGTCGGGGGACACCACGGCCACGCCGCGCAGCCGGTCGGGCGCCGCGCGCAACGCGTCCACCATGTGGTGGTTGTCGGTGCCCAAAAAACTGGGCTGGACCAGCACGCCGTGAGACAGGCCGTGCGCATCCAGCAGGGCCAGATACTGCGTGGGCGTGGCGTCGTAATCGGGGGTGTGGCGTCGCGCGTCCGCCAGGGGCAAACCGGGCCGGAACACGTGCGCGTGGGTGTCGACGGCGAGGCCGGTCGAATGCAAGGGCAAAGCGGTCTCCTGGTTTGAGCGCCGGGCGTGGCCGGACGCTTCTCTTTTCTCTGTGGCGGGCGGTGCCTGGGGCGTCTATTCGCTTTGTCGGGCGTGGGCCAGCGCGCTTCTGTTAGCCGGGATTCTAGGAACTCGGGGTATAGTTTTCCATTCATTAAATAGGCTTTATATATATCGGAACGATATGGAAACCCGGCACCTGCGGTACTTCCTGGCAGTGGTGGACCATGGCAGCGTCAGCCGCGCGTCGGAGTGGCTGGGCATCGCGCAGCCCGCGCTGAGCCAGGCCTTGGGCCGCATGGAGAAAGACCTGGGCGTGCGCCTGTTCGAGCGTTCGCGCCAGGGCGCCGCGCCCACGCCCGCGGCCTTGGCGATTCTGGAAGACGTGCGCATTAGCGTGGCGCGCATCGACGCAGCCGCCCACCGGGCGCGCGAGATCGGGCGGGGCAGCGCCGGGCAGCTGACGGTGGGGCTGGTGTCGTCAGCGCTATTCGATACCTTGCCGCGCGCCTTGCGCGAGATGCGCCGCCAAGCGCCGGGCGTGCGCGTCATCTTGCGAGAGATGAGCAACGCCGAGCAAGCCGAAGCCTTGCAGACGGGCGAGATCGATATCGGCCTGATGCACACGCCGGTGGCGGTGGGCGGGCGCATGCGCGAACGGCAACTGCTGCGCGACCGCTTGGTAGCCGCCGTGCCAGACGAGTTCGACGTTGCCGAAGACGGCAAGGTGTCGATGGCGCAAATCGCAAAGGCCGGCTTGGTGATGTACCCGCAAGCGCAATTGCCCGCGTTCTATGCGGGCATTCTGGATGCCATGCGTAAGGGCGGCCACGATGTGCACGTGGCGCAAGAGGCGAACCGCACGCTAACGGTGCTGTCTTGCGTGGCGGGCGGTTGCGGCGTGGCCTTGTTGCCCAGCTGGATACGCACGATGAATTTTGGCGGCGTGCGTTTCTGCGACGTGCGCGACGGGCAGACGCTGCCCAGCTTCGACCTGAGCGCCATCTGGCCCGCCCGTTCCGTCCCCACCTTGGCCGATATGTTCGCCAACCTGGACCTGGCCGCACGCTGATTGCCGTGCAGCCTTTCACTGCGCATTCAGTTGCCCTGCCAGAACGCTTAAGCCTGGCTTAAAACGGCATTTTCTTCGGAACCTGCCACGCCGGCCTCGTCTAACCAAAAACGACGATGGGGGTGTCCATGGATCTGAACTGGCAGCAACAACTGATGGAAAGCGCCATCTGGCTGGCGCGTGCGTTCGGCATCACGGCGGTTGTCATGGCGGTGATTGCCGTGGTGCTCGCGCGCACCACCGATTGGGGGCGCAAATTCTGGCGCCTGGCCTGGCCCTATCTGACCCCGCGCCGCAGTTGGCGTCCGTTACTGACGCTGGCGTTGCTGCTGCTGTTGGCGATGGCGGCCGTGCGCATGACGGTGCTGTTCTCGTTTTGGTACAACGGCTTCTACAGCGCGCTGCAAGCGCTGGACCAGAGCGCGTTCTGGCGCTTTCTGGGCATCTTCGCCGTGCTGGCCACGGTTCACGTGGTGCGCACACTGGCCGACAGTTACGCGGGCCAGGCCTTTGATATCCATTGGCGCGTTTGGCTCAACGACCACCTGACGCGCGATTGGCTGGGCGCGGGCGCGTACTACCGTGGCCACTTCGTTAACGAACCGGTCGACAACCCCGACCAGCGCATCGAACAAGACATCACGATGTTCGTGACGGGTTCACGCACGCTGGCAATTGGCGCGTTGAGCGCATTGGTGTCGCTGGTGGCGTTCACGGGCATCTTGTGGGGTTTGTCAGGCCCGTTGACGGTGGCGGGCGTGGAGATTCCGCGCGCCATGGTGTTTGTCGTATTCCTGTATGTGATCGTCGCCACCTGGTTCGCCTTCAAGATCGGGCGGCCGCTCATCAAACTGAATTTCCTGTCAGAGCGGCTTACGGCCAACTTCCGTTATGCGCTGGTGCGCTTGCGCGAGAACGCCGAGAACGTCGCGTTCTACCAAGGCGAAGCCGTCGAGCGCGGCAACCTGTGGACGCGTTTCACCGCTTACATCGCCAACTTGTGGGCGCGCGTTTACCGGGGCTTGAAGTTCGATGGCTTCAACCTGTCGGTGAGCCAGGTGGCGGTGGTGTTTCCATTCATCTTGCAAGCGCCGCGTTTCTTTAGCGGCGCGATCAAGCTGGGTGACGTGATGCAAACGTCGCAAGCGTTCGGGCAGGTGCAGGACGCGTTGTCGTTCTTTCGCACGTCGTACGACACCTTTGCGCAATACCGCGCCACGCTGGATCGTCTGAATGGGTTTCTTGACGCCAATGAAGCGGCGCGCGCCTTGCCGTCGGTGCAGACGGAACCCTTGCCTGATGGCCTGGACATCAATAGCGTCACCGTTCGCCGGCCCGACGGCGGCGTCTTGCTGCACACCTTGAACCTGCGCTTGCGTCCCGGTCAGACCTTGCTGATCAAAGGTCCGTCGGGCAGCGGCAAGACGACGTTGCTGCGCGCACTTGCCGGCCTGTGGCCGTATGCGCAAGGCCATGTGCGCCGGCCGGAAGGCGCGCAGGCCTTGTTCTTGTCGCAGCGGCCGTACTTGCCCTTGGGCGACTTGCGTAGCGCGGTGGCGTACCCGGGGGTGGCAATGCCGCAAGATGACGCGCGGCTGGCCGATGCGCTGCGCCAGGTCAACCTGGGGCATTTAAGCGCGCGCCTGGACGAGGTGGCGGACTGGTCGCGCATCTTGTCCATTGGCGAACAGCAGCGCGTGGCGTTTGCGCGCGTGTTGTTCAACCGGCCCGCCATTGTGTTCCTGGACGAAGCCACATCCGCCACGGACGAAGGGCTGGAGCACATGCTGTACAGCCTGCTGCGCAGCGCCTTACCTGATTGCATGCTGGTCAGCGTGGGGCATCGCAGCACGCTGGACCCGTTCCATACGCATCGGCTGGACCTGGATGGCGCGGGCGGCTGGACGGCCGGCCCGATGGCCCCGCCCGCCGCCGGAACGCCGCTGCGGGCGGCGGCCTGATCAGGTGCCTACGCGCAACGGCCCGGACAGCTTGCGCAAGGCGGCGACGACGCTTTGCGCAGTGATGCGGCCCGTCTTCGGATTGGCGGACGGAATGTTCTGGATTTCCATCGAGAACGTGGCGGCGTCAGACACCACTTCCACGCGGTGCACATTGCGTTCCAGCGACGGGTCGGCCCAGATTTCCAGGGTGCTGCGATCAGGCCCGATGCCGGCCAACGACACGCTGACCGCCACGTTCAGATTGGCGGGAAAGCCGATAGCGGCTTCGCGCGGCGAACCGCGGAAGATCAGGCGCGGTTCGGTGATGCCGGCGATGTCGATGTTGTTGTCGGTGAGGTAGGGCGCGCCCAGCAGGCCCTGCACCGGCTTGCGGGTGATCATCGTGACGGAATGGATAACGCCTTCGGCAGCGGCGGTAATGGCGTCCAGCCCCAGGATGGCGCCCGACGGCACGATGATCTGGCCATGATGCTGGCGGGCGAGTTCGATCAGGTCATCGTTGCGCAGCAGCGCGCCGGAGCTAAGCACCACCAGCTTCTTGCCGGCGCGCAGCACGGGTTCGGCGATGTTGCGGAATACCGCAGCGGGGGCGCATTCCACGACCACGTCGCAGTATTCGTGCAAGGCGTCAATGGTGGTGAAACGCGGCGCGGCGTTCTTCCACGCGACGGTGGGGGCGGCGCTGGGATCGCGCACCCCGATGGCGGCAAGCGTCAGGCCGGGCAGGCCGGCATCCAGGGATTGCGCCACGGCCTGGCCGATGGCGCCGAAGCCGGCAATGCCGACGCGGATGTTGTTCATGGAGAGTCCCGTGTGAGGCTGCGGCGCACCGCAAGCCCTGCATCAAAGAAAACGCCATCGACACCGATGGCGCAAGGTTGCCGGCCACTTTATCCAGCGCCCGCGCGGGCGTCAATGCGGAATGGCCGCAATGCGGGCAGCCGCGAAGGCGGCGTGGCGATAATGGCAGCATTCCGCCACCGCCACCGCCACCGCCACCGCCACCGTCACCGCCACCGTCACCGCCATCGCCACCGTCACCGTTACCGTTACCGCCATCGCCACCGTCACCGCGACCGTCACCGCCTACTCCTACGCCGACAACGCAAACTCTGCGCCCGCGTAGTCCGTCGCCACGTGGATATCCCCCGAGGCCAACCTGTCCGCCCACGCATCCAGCGTGCGGCGTTCTTCCGCGCCCACCTTGGCGCCCAGCACCAGCCGTAGCGCAGCCGCCTCTTCCAATCCGTAACGGGTGACGCGGCCCACCGCCAACGCGCCCGCCGCATGGTCGGCTACCGCACGTTCGACGCACAGGCCGGAGTCGGCCAGGGCCGAAGCCAGATAGACCTGCGGGTCGCGGGCCACCCAGTCCAGCACGTTTCCGATCTGCCACACGCCGGTATCGCGGCACGTGCGCGTGACCCCATCGCGCCCGCCGTCCATCATCGCGAACACCACGCGGGCGCCGCGTCCCGCCAACGCGCGGGTCCACGTCGCACCCAATTCGGGGTCGTGCTGATTGCCGCAAAATGCGGTCAGCGGGTCTTGGCCCGTCACGCGCCTGACGCCGTCCGCATAGGCGGCGCGGCCCTTCAGGCCCGGGCGGACGCGCTCGCCCGACAGATGCGCGGCGCGCCCGTTGGCCGCGCGCAAACCCGCCAACACGCCCGCAAGAAACGCGGTGTGCTCTTGCAGGATTTCGTACGACGCCACGTTGGCGGCGGTGTGATGGCCTTGCGTGATGGCGAATTGCGTGCCGGGAAAGCGCGGGGCCACGTCCGCCACCGGCGCGTCGCCCTGGCCGCCATGCACGACGACCAGGTCGGGGCGGCTCCCGCACAGCTGCGCAAGCCGTTGCGTGCGCGTGGGGATGTCGTTGTCCGCGATCCATTCCACTTGTAGGGGCAGGCCAGCCTGAGCGGCGCGCGCCGCGCCTTCTACCGCGGCTTCGTTAAAGCCGCCCCGGCCCGCGTGGCCGAACAGCACGAGGATGCGGCGGGCGCTCACAGGCTGGCTCCCGTGGCGCGCACGACCGGCGCCCAGGCCTGGGCTTGCCGGCGCACGAAGTCGGTGAATTCCGCGGGCGATTTGTGGCCCAGCACAAAGCCCTGTGCTTCCAGTTTGCTGCGGATGCCGGGGGTGTCCAGCACGTGCGATATCTCGTCATTCAAGCGTTGCGACACGGTGTCGGGCAGGCCGGCCGGACCGGACACGCCGATGAAGTTCTCCGCAATCAAGCCCGGGTAGCCCAGTTCGCCCACCGCGGGAATG
Source organism: Achromobacter sp. NPDC008082 (assembly GCF_042957345.1). Classification (NCBI taxonomy): domain Bacteria; kingdom Pseudomonadati; phylum Pseudomonadota; class Betaproteobacteria; order Burkholderiales; family Alcaligenaceae; genus Achromobacter; species Achromobacter sp. NPDC008082. Next base: position 5,572 of record NZ_JBIBIB010000006.1, on the reverse strand, counting down.
CCGGGCGCTTGCGGCACGCGCTGCTCGGTCGTTACCGCCAACAGCCGCAATTGGCCGGACTTCAGGAAGGGCAGATTCTGCGGCAGCGCATCTACCGCAAAGCGGATCTGGCCGCCCAGCAGATCATTGCGCATCGCGCCCGACCCTTTGTACGGAATGTGCTGGAGCGACGCGCCGGTTTGCTGGGCATAGAGTTCACCGACGATCTGCCCCACCGACGCCAGGCCGCCGCTGCCGTACTGCACGGGCGCATCCTGCGCCTTGATCCACGCCGTCAGTTGCGCGAAGTCAGACACGGGCACCGACGGGTGCACCACAAACGCGGTGGGCACCGCGCCCAGATAGGCCACGTGCTGAAAGCTGCGAATCGCGTCATAGCCGCCTTGCGGCAGCAGCGCGGGTGAAATCGACAAGGGCGCCGAGTTCGACATCAGCAGCGTGTAGCCATCGGCCGGCGCTTGCGCCACCAGGTTCGCGCCGATGGTGGAGCCTGCGCCCGGCTTGTTCTCGATGACGATGGGCTGGCCTAAGCGTTCGGCCAGAACGGGCGCGACGATGCGCGCCGCGATGTCGCTTGCGCCGCCCGGCGGGAAGGTGACGACGAGCCGGATCGGGCGGTCGGGCCACGCTGATGCGCGTCCGATGCGCGGCCGCGCCAAGGGCAGCGCCAGCGCGCTGGCAAGCATGAATGTTCGTCGGGAGATCGGCATGGCGTGGGTTCTACAGAGCCGCCGCGCGGGCGGCAAAGGGGCGTACTGTAGAAAACCGCACATCGGCTGACAAAGAATTTGTAGCCGTTTGCTTATGCGTTATGCCCGCCCGCCGCACGATGGCGCAGCGGGCAGCGAGCAGTACCCGCCGTACTGCCCGCCGCACTACACGTCGTACTGCACGTTGCACTACATCTCGTACGACGTATCTCCGACGTCTTGCCCGCGCAAGTTCAACCGCCTTGCTGCGCGCGCGCCATGTAGTCCACCGTCAGGTTCGACAAGGCGCGCACGCCGTTGATCAAACCCGATTCATCCACATAGAAGCGCGGCGAGTGATTCGGCGCGGCCTTCTCCACGTCCGTACCCTTGGGCGTGACGCCCAGGTAGAAGAACATGCCCGGCACTTTTTCCTGATAGAACGAAAAGTCTTCCGACGCGGTGGACTTCGGTTGCAGGCCGTAGTTGCCTTCACCCGCCACGCGCCGCAGCGTCGAGCCCATTTTTTCGGTCAGCGCGGGGTTGTTGACGGTGGCGTTGTAGAGCTCGACCACGCGCACATCGGCCTTGGCGCCTGCGCTTTGCGCGATCATGTCGGCGGTGCGGGCGATGCGCTGGTGGATGTCCTTCTTCATGCCTTCGTCATACGTGCGGATGGTGCCCGTCATGGCCACGCTGTCCGGCACGATGTTCATGCGATTGCCGCCATGGATGGCGCCCACGGTGATGACGGCCGGCTCCAGCATGCTGTTGATCTGGCGGCTGGGAATGGTCTGCAAGCCCAGAATGATCTGCGAGCTGACGACGATGGGGTCGATGCCCGACCACGGCCGCGCGCCGTGCGTCTGCTTGCCGGTCACGTCGATCCAGAACTGGTCGGCCGCGGCCATGGCGGGGCCGCTGCGCCACGACAGCCAGCCAGCCGGATAGGCGCTGGACACGTGCAGGCCGAAGATGGCGTCCACCTTGGGATTTTCCAGCACGCCTTCCTGCACCATCATCTTCGCGCCCCAGATCTTCTTGCCGTCGGGTTCGAAATCGGCCGGGCTTTCCTCGGCGGGCTGGAAGATGAACTTCACGCTGCCAGGCAATTGGTCTTTCATGCCGGCCAGCACTTCGGCCGTGGCCATCAGGATGGCCGTGTGCGTGTCGTGGCCGCAGGCGTGCATCACGTCCACTTCCTTGCCCAGATACGTGCCCTTGGCCTTGGACGCAAAAGGCACGTCAACCTGTTCCTTTACGGGCAGCGCGTCCATGTCGGCACGCAACGCCACTACGGGGCCGGGCTTGCCGCCCTTGAGCACGGCGACCACACCCGTGCCCGCCACGCCCGTCTTCACGTCCATGCCCAGCGCGCGCAGATGGTCGGCGACGAGCTTGGACGTGCGCGTTTCCTGATTGCCCAGCTCAGGGTGTTGATGGATGTCGCGGCGCCAGGCGATGAGCTTGTCTTCAATGGCGCGTGCGCGTTGGTCGATCTGTTCGGACAGCGCTGCATTGGGCGCGGGCGGCAACGGGCCTTGCGTGCCGGGCGCGCTTTGCGCGGCGGCGGGGCCGGCCATCAGCAGATGAGCGGCCAGCGCCAACGGCGCCAGGCGGAACAGCGTCTTGCGTGCTTGCATGGGGGTCTCCTCGTGGTTGTTAACCTGTTATTGGGTGAGGATCTTACCCAAGCGCCACGCCGCCGGCGTGTTTGTTACGGATGCTTAAAATCAGCGCGGTTTGATTCCGGCCGATGGAATTTTCGCGATGGCGGCGATGGCGGCGGGCAAGGCGCAATCGCCTAACGGACATCGCGCAATCGCCTAGCGGACATGGCGCAATCCCGTAGCGGGCAAGGCGCCATGCCGCTGACGGGAAGGCGCCCAGTCTTATTGCAGCTTGATGCCCAGCTCCTTGATCAAGGGCGCCATCTCGGCGCGATCCGCTTTAATCGTGGCGGCCAGTACATCCGGCGTGCTGCCGATGGGAATCATGCCCAGCGTTTCCATCTGCGCCCGCATGGCGGGTTCCTTCAGAATTTCCGACACTGATTTCTGGATCAGGGCGACCCGGTCTGCCGGCACGCCCGCAGGCGCCATCAGGCCGATCCACGGTTGCGGCGCGTAGTTCAGGCCCGACTCCTTCAACGTGGGCGTGTCAGGCAGGCCGCCGAAACGCTCGGGGCTGGTGATGGCCAGCGCGCGCAGCCGGCCACTATCGATCAGGCCTTTGGAGCTGGACGGCGCATCCAGCCCCACGTCCAACTGCCCGCCGATCAAATCGTTCTGCGTCTTGCCGGATGACGACGATGGCACGTACAACGCTTTGATGCCGGCGCGCCGCGCCGTTTGTTCCCACACCAGATGAAACGCCGTGCCGATGGAGAACGAGCCCACGCTCAGGTTGCGCGTCTTGCTTTCGCGGACGAAGTCATCCCAGGTCTTGATGGGGCTGTCTTTCGGAACAATGAAGATGAACGGCGTGCGCGCCACCAGCGACACCGGCTGCAAATCTTTCTGCGTATCGAACGGCAGGCTGTCGACCGCGAACGGCACGATGGTGACGGTGGACGCCACCACCATGCCCAGCGTATAGCCGTCGGGCGCGGACTTCACCAGCGCACTGGTGCTGATGATGCCCGAGGCGCCCGGCCGGTTTTCCACCACCACCGGCTGCCCCCAGGCGGCGCCCAGCTTGCTGGCCAATACGCGCAGCATCACATCCACTGGCCCGCCAGGCGGGTTGGACACGATGATCTTGACGGGCTTGTCGGGATAGGCGGCGTGCGCGGCCAATGGCGCCAGCAGCGCCAGCGTCAGCGCGATGTGCTTGATCATGGAATTCCCCTTGTGTTGTTGGTGTGTACGGCGGCTGTGAATTCAGGCGATGGACTCCAAGCGATGGACCCCAAGCGGTGGACTCAAACAATGGACTCAAACGATGGCCGCAGGCTGATGCCCCTGGCCGCCCGCGTTCAACCCAGGATCTGCTGATGCGGCGCCATGGGCCAGCCTGGCGTCTCGCCGCGGATGAATGCGATCCAGGCGTTCTGCGTCTGCCGTGTCAGTTGCGCGGCACGGGCGCTGGCCAAGCCCGCGAGCATGGGCGCGGCGGCGAAGGCGTCGATGGTGCCGAAGACGAATGGCAGTTCGATGCAATGGCAGGCGCCAAAGCGCGCTGTCGGTGCGACGTCAAAGCGCGCCAGCCACGCCTGCCGGCCCTGGCCGGCGGCCTCTGACGCCCAGCGTCGCGAGGGGGCGCCGAACACCTGCTCGCTTTCTTCGAGGCCGGCCGCATCCGCCGCGTGGCCGGGAAAGGCGGCCATCTCGTCGCGGGTGTAAGCCACCAGCACATCGGCGCGGGACGCTGCGGTCTTCAACGCGGGCGCAATGTCTTGCGGCAGCACGTGGCCATCCAGCACCGGGCAGAATTGGCTGCGGCGGCTGCCTTCGGCTTGCAACACCTCGGCCACCGCGGGGGCTTGCTGCGCGGCGAGCAACGCGGACACCGGAAGTTTGCGCGCCGCTTCCAGCGAGTCAACGCCGGCCGCTTGCAAGAAAGCGCGGCCCAAGGTTTCGGCTTGCGCGGCCGTGCGAAAGCCCCGGCCCAGCGCCGCGCTTTGCAGAATGGCGCGTGAGAAGCGCGGCCGCCGCGCCAGCATCGCGCAGATCGATGACGCGCCCGCCGATTGACCCATCACCGTGATGCGTTCCGGGTCGCCGCCCAGGTCTTCAATGTTGTTCAACACCCAATCGATGGCGGCCTCTTGATCCAGCAGGCCGACGTTGGCCGTTTCGCCCGGCACATACAACCATCCCAGCGCCGCCAGCCGATAGTTGACGGCCACGACCACGATGTCGCCGCTTGCCGCAAGGCGCGCGCCGTCATACCAGTCCAGCGCGCCGCCACCGCTTTGCCATGCGCCGCCATGCAGCCACACCACGACGGGCCGCCGCGCGGTGTCGGCGCCCGGCGTCCAGACGGTCAGATGCAGGCAGTCTTCGGATTGCGGCACGTCGAAGTCGCCCATCGCGCCGCGCAAGCGCGACGGAATCTGCGGCGCAACGGGTCCCGGGCGGGTGGCGTCGCGGTCTGCGCGCCACGTTGCGGGTTCGGGCGGGGCAAAACGCAAACGGCCCACGGGCGCTTGCGCATAGGGAATTGCGCTGTAGCGGCATACGCCGTCGTTATCGCGCACGCCGGTCAGCGTGCCGGCCCGCAGCACCGCCTGGACGGTTTCACTCATGTCCTGCCCCTTGTGTTGTTGTCTTGTTGGCCGGCGGCATGCGCCGCATCGGTGGAACTCATGGTAGGGACGAAAGAGGCGTAGCGGATATGCCGGTTTTGAACGGGGCCATGCGGAACGCGCATGGCGTGTGGAGATGGCCGTTGGAGATGGCGAGTGGGGATGGCGAGTGGGGATGGCGTGTGGAGATGGCTTGAGAAGCAGATCTCCGCGTGCGCGGGCCAAATTTGACCCGATCGGGCCAGATTTGACCCGCCTATTAATGCTTATGAATCAAGGGTTTAAAAATTATCGAGTCAAATCTGGCCCGGTATTCACGGCAAACGCGCTGTTTTCTGCGAAAAGCGGGCAAGGTCGGTTGGCATCGCGTTGCGGGATTCGATGTATGTCGTTGATTCCATTGAGGTTAAAAGCGTGAAGCGAAAGCTGGCACGGATGTTGCATTAGAGCGGTAGCGCGCGATTCGCCGCGCCTTTGCTCAGGAAGCCGCCATGCCCCGCCAATCCGATTTGCGCTTCACCTTCACGCCTTCCGGCCGCGGGCTGGACTTCGACGTCATCGAATTCACGCTGGACGAGGCGCTGTCCGAGACCTATCGGCTGGAATTGGACCTATCCAGCTTCCACCCCGCCAT